>NZ_JBVHEG010000002.1:45267-517815 GCF_055562975.1 Streptomyces sp. NPDC014907
CCGGCAGTACTGATCACCCGCCCGCACCCGGCCGGGGGGGGCCCCCCCGCCCCCCCCCGGCCCCCCCGGGGGGGGGGGGGGGGGGGCGGGCGCGCCCCCCCCCCCCCCCCCCCCCCCCCCCCCCCCCCCCCGGCTGGTGGTGTCTTCGGTGTCTGCGTCAGACGGCGAGCGCCTGGGCGCGGCGCTTCACCTCCGTGCCGCGGTTCTCGCCGAGGGCCTGCGCGGGCGTGCCCGGCAGGCTCTCGTCCGGAGTGAAGAGCCACTCCAGCATCTCCTCGTCGGTGAAGCCGTCGTCCCGCAGCAGCGTCAGGGTCCCGACGAGGCCCTTGACGATCTTGTCGCCCTGGATGAAGGCGGCGGGCACCTGAAGTGCGTTGTTCTCTCCGCGGCGCACGGCGATGAGCTGGCCCTCCTTGACCATCTGCCGCACGCGCGTCACCTCGACATCGAGCATCTCCGCGATGTCGGGCAGGTAGAGCCAGGCGGGGACGAGAGCATCGATCTTTGCGTCAATCTCGGTCACGGGACAAGCCTGCCATCCCGGACCGACAGCCGGTAGTCGGGCCTGCCGGACTGCCGCCTTCGGGGGGACCGGGAGCGTCCCCGGGCGCGCCGGACCGCCGCCTCCGAGGGGACCGGGAGCGTCCCCGGGCGCGCCGGACCGCCGCCTCCGAGAGGTCGGCGGCGCCCCGGACCCGCCGGAACGCGGCCCTCAGGCCTCCCGGACCGCCGCCTTCAGCGGTACGGACGGGTCGGCCGCCCGGACCGGGTCGACCGGGACGGCGGCCTCGATCAGCCTCCGGCCCTGGGCCAGGTCGCGGGGGCGGCCGACCGCGAGGAGCGCCACCGGCACCCCGGCGCGCAGCCAGAGCACCGACCAGGCCTCGTCCGCCGGGTCTCCGCGCCACACCAGCTCGTCCGCGTCCGCGTGGTGCCCCGCGTACTGGACGAAACGGCCGAACTGCTCGGACCAGAAGTACGGCACGGGGTCGTACGGCCCGGCGTCGGCGCCGGTGATCGCGGCGGCGACCGCGCGGGGGCCCTGGAGGGCGTTGTCCCAGTGGTGGACGAGGAGCCGCCGGCCGTAGCGGGCGGAGGGGAAGGAGGCGCAGTCCCCCACCGCGTACACGTCGGGCAGGGAGGTGCGCAGCCGGTCGTCGGCGGTGACGGCGCCGTCCGGGTCGAGGGCGACGCCGGAGCCGGCGAGCCACGCGGTGGCCGGGCGGGCGCCGATGCCGACGACGACGGCTCCGGCGGGGAGTTCGCGGCCGTCGGCGAGGACGACGCGGCCGGGTTCGACGGTCTCCACGCGCGCGCGGGTGAGGAGTTCGGCGCCGCTCCGCCCGTACCACTCGGCCATGGGGGCGGCGACCTCGGCGGGCAGGGTCCCGGCGAGGGGCAGGTCCGCGGCCTCCAGGACGGTGACGGGGCAGCCCGCCCCGCGCGCGGCGGTGGCGAACTCGGCGCCGATCCAGCCGGCTCCGACGACCACGACGGCGCGGCGGTCCTCCAGGACGGGGCCGAGGCGCACGGCGTCGTCCAGGGTGCGGAGCAGGTGGACGCCGGGCACGCCCTCGGAGCCGGGCAGGGTGACCGGGTGGGCGCCGGTGGCGACGACCAGGGTGTCGTACGGGACGGGCCCGGCCCCGGTGTCGACCTCGTGGTCGGCGGCGCGCAGTCCGGTGACGTCGACGCCGAGCCGGAGTTCGATGTCCAGCTCCTCGAAGTCGACCTCGAAGGCGGAGCCCTCGGCCTTTCCGAGGAGGACCGCCTTGGAGAGCGGAGGCCGGTCGTAGGGCTGGTGGGGTTCGGCCCCGATGAGGGTGACGGGGCCGGTGAAGCCCCGCTCCCGCAGGGCGACGGCGGTCTGCACGCCCGCCATTCCGGCACCGACGACCACGACCCGCCGCGGGGTCCGCTTCTGCTCGCTCACCCGCCCACCTTACGCACCTGACGGAGCGTCAGGGAGGGCGGGGCCGGCGGCCCCCTCGTGGCGGGGGCCGGGCGGAAGCTAGTCTGGCGGGCGTAAAGCACTCGCGGGAGTCCGGACGCACCGGACTGAGAGGGAGGCTGGGCGGCCTCCGACCGTACGAACCTGATCCGGGTCATGCCGGCGAAGGGAGGGGCTGGACGCCCATGCGTTCTTCCGAGGCCCGAGGGGCCGACGTCCTCGTGATCGGGGGCGGTGTCATCGGCCTGGTCACGGCCTGGCGGGCCGCGCGGCGCGGGCTGCGCGTCGCCGTCGCCGACCCCGAGCCGGGCGGCGGGGCCGCGCGGGTCGCGGCCGGGATGCTCGCCGCCGTCACCGAACTGCACTACGGCGAGGAGACCCTGCTCGGTCTCGGCCTCGCCTCCGCCGCGCGCTACCCGGCCTTCGTCGCGGAGCTGGAGGAGGCCGCCGGCCTCGACGTCGGCTACCGCGCCTGCGGCACCCTCGCCGTCGCCCTCGACGCCGACGACCGGGCGCACCTGCGCGAACTGCACGCCCTCCAGACCCGCTGCGGGCTCTCCTCCGAGTGGCTGAGCGGCCGCGAGTGCCGCCGCCTCGAACCGATGCTGGCGCCCGGGGTGCGCGGCGGCCTCCGGGTCGACGGGGACCACCAGGTGGACCCGCGCCGGCTCGCCGCCGCCCTCGTCGTCGCCTGCGAGCGGGCCGGGGTGGTCTTCCACCGGGCCCTCGCGGAGCGCCTGACGGTGGTGCGGGGCCGGGCGCGCGGCGCCCTCCTCGCCGGGGGCGGGGAGCTGGCCGCCGGGCAGACCGTGCTCGCGGCGGGCAGCCTGAGCGGGCGGCTCGCGGGGGTGCCGGAGGAGGCGCTGCCGCCCGTACGGCCCGTGAAGGGCCAGGTCCTGCGGCTGCGGGTGCCGCCCGCGTACGCCCCCTTCCTCTCCCGGACCGTCCGGGCCGTCGTGCGCGGCAGCCACGTCTACCTGGTGCCCCGCGAGAACGGCGAGCTGGTCGTCGGCGCCACCAGCGAGGAGCTGGGCTGGGACACGACCGTGACGGCGGGCGGGGTGTACGAGCTGCTGCGCGACGCCCACGAGCTGGTCCCCGGGATCACCGAGCTGCCGCTCACCGAGACCCTGGCCGGGCTGCGCCCCGGCTCGCCGGACAACGCGCCGCTGCTGGGTCCCAGCGTCCTGCCCGGCCTGCACCTGGCCACCGGGCACCACCGCAACGGGGTGCTGCTCGCCCCCGTCACCGGCGACGTCATGGCGGACGTGCTCACCACGGGCGCGCTGCCGGACGAGGCGCGCCCCTTCTCGCCCCGCCGCTTCTCCCCCGCCCCGCCCGTACGACAGGAGCAGCCCGCATGAACGTGCCCGCCGACGTGCCCGCCGAGAGGTCCGCCGCCGCACCCGCCGGAGCATCCGCGAACGCGCCCCTGAACGCGTTCGTGAAGGTGCTCGTGAACGGGGAGGCGCGCGAGCTTCCCGCCCCCGTCTCCCTCGACGCCCTCGTCGCGACCCTCACCACCGCCCGCTCGGGCGTAGCCGCCGCCGTCAACGAGACGGTCGTGCCGCGCGGCGAGTGGGCCTCGACGCCGCTGGGCGACGGGGACCGGGTGGAGGTCCTCACCGCGGTGCAGGGGGGCTGAGCGCGATGTCCGACGACGTGTTCGTCCTCGGCGGCACGGAGTTCTCCTCCCGCCTGATCATGGGCACCGGCGGGGCGCCCAGCCTCGACGTCCTGGAGCGCTCCCTGGTCGCCAGCGGCACGGAGCTGACGACGGTCGCCATGCGGCGCCTGGACCCGACCGTGCGGGGGTCGGTCCTCTCCGTCCTGGAACGGCTCGGCATCCGGGTGCTGCCCAACACGGCGGGCTGCTTCACGGCCGGGGAGGCGGTCCTGACCGCCCGGCTCGCCCGGGAGGCGCTCGGCACCGACTGGATCAAGCTGGAGGTCGTCGCCGACGAGCGGACCCTGCTGCCGGACGGGGAGGAGCTGCTGAACGCGGCGGAGACCCTGGTGGACGAGGGCTTCACCGTCCTGCCGTACACCAACGACGACCCGGTCCTCGCCCGGAAGCTGGAGGACGCGGGGTGCGCGGCGATCATGCCGCTGGGGTCCCCCATCGGGTCCGGGCTCGGCATCCGCAACCCCCACAACTTCCGGCTGATCACGGAGCGGGCCGGGGTGCCGGTGATCCTGGACGCGGGGGCGGGCACGGCGTCGGACGCGGCCCTCGCGATGGAGCTGGGGTGCGCGGCGGTCATGCTGGCGTCGGCGGTGACCCGGGCGCAGGAGCCGGTCCTGATGGCCTCGGCGATGCGGCACGCGGTCGAGGCGGGCCGGCTCGCCCACCGGGCGGGCCGCATCCCGCGCCGCCACTTCGCGGAGGCCTCGTCCCCGGCGGAGGGCCTCGCGCACCTGGACCCGGAGCGCCCGGCGTTCTGAGGACGGGCGCCCCGCCGCACGTCACAGGTCCGCTGCGGTGCGGGACGGCCGGGCGGGGCGCGTGCCGGCGGCTCGTAGACTCGTCGGCGTGGACACGACCCTTCAGGACCCCCTCGTCGGGCGGCTGCTCGACGGCCGCTACCGCGTCGACGCGCGCGTCGCCGTCGGCGGGATGGCCACGGTCTACCGGGCCCTCGACACCCGCCTCGACCGCGTCCTCGCGCTCAAGGTGATGCACCCGCAGCTGGCGGCCGACGCCGCCTTCGTCGAGCGGTTCATCCGCGAGGCGAAGTCCGTCGCCCGGCTCGCCCACCCCAACGTGGTCGGGGTCTTCGACCAGGGCGCCGAGGGCGCGTACGTCTACCTGGCGATGGAGTACGTCGCCGGCTGCACCCTCCGCGACGTGCTGCGCGAGCGCGGGGCCCTCCCGCCCCGCGCGGCCCTCGACATCCTGGAGCCGGTGCTCGCCGCGCTCGGCGCCGCCCACCGGGCCGGGTTCGTGCACCGGGACGTGAAGCCGGAGAACGTCCTGATAGGGGACGACGGCCGGGTGAAGGTGGCGGACTTCGGGCTCGTACGGGCCGTGGGGTCGGCGACCGCCACCACCGGCTCGGTCCTCGGCACGGTCTCCTACCTGGCGCCGGAGCAGATCGAGCACGGCACCGCCGACACCCGCGCCGACGTGTACGCCTGCGGCGTCGTCCTGTACGAGATGCTGACCGGCGGCAAGCCCCACTCCGGCGGCACCCCCGCCCAGGTCCTCCACCAGCACCTGCACACGGACGTGCCGGCCCCGTCCGCCGCCGTCCCCGGCCTCGCCCCGGAGCTGGACGGGCTGGTCGCCGCCGCCGCGTCCCGCGACCCCGGGGCCCGCCCGCACGACGCCGCCGTCCTGCTCGGCCTGGTCCTGGAGGCCCGTGCCGCGCTCGGCGAGGAGCAGCTGGACGCGGTGCCCCCGGGGGCCCTGTCCGGCGCCCGGGACACCGCCGAGGACCGGACGAGCGTGATCGCCCGCGCCGTGCCGCCCGCCGGGGAGCGCACCGGCCCGCCCGTACCGGCGGAGACCGGCGGCCCGGGGGTGTCGCACACGAGCCGGCTGCCGGTGCCCGAGCCCCCGGCCGCCCCCGGGGCCGGCCGGCGCAGGCCTCCGCGCGGCCCGCTGCTCGTCGTGGCCGCCGTCCTGCTCGCCCTGGGCCTGGGCGCCGGGGTCTGGTACATCAACTCCGGCCAGTTCACCCGTGTCCCGGCCGTCCTCGGCCAGACCGAGGCCGCCGCGTCGAAGCGCATCGCCGACGCCGGTCTGGCGGTCGGCACGACGAAGCGCGCCTTCAGCGACGTGTACGAGCGCGGCACCGTCATGGCCGCCGATCCCGCTCCCGGCGAGCGTCTGCGGGGCAACGCCACCGTCACCCTCACCCTCTCCCGGGGACCGCGGGTCGTGAAGGTGCCCCACCTGCGGAACAAGCCCCTCGCGGAGGCGAAGCGCGCCCTGGAGAAGGAGGGGCTGGTCGCGGGCGTGGTCACCCGCGAGTTCAGCGACTCCGTCGCCCGGGGGGCCGTGATCGGCTCCGACCCCGAGCCCGGCACCGAGCGGAGCCCGGACTCGGCCGTCGCCCTGGTGGTCAGCAAGGGGGCGCCCGTCGACGTGCCCGACGTCACCGGCGACACCGTTCCCGACGCCACGGCCGCGCTCCAGGAGGCCGGGCTCACCGTCCGGGTCGCCCCGGAGCGCGTCCACTCCCCCGAGGCCGCCGGCACGGTCGCCGCCCAGTCCCTCGCGCGGGGCAGCCGCGCCGCCGGGGGCGACACCATCACCCTCACCGTCTCCAAGGGGCCCGCGCGGGTCGAGGTCCCGGACGTCACGGGCGAGTCGACGGCGGAGGCGCGGGCGGCCCTGGAGGAGGCGGGCTTCGAGGTGAAGGTCGACAAGACCTTCCCGTACCTCGGCGACACGGTGGCGGACCAGTCCGTGGAGGGCGGCTCCACCGCGCCCGAGGGCTCCACCATCACCCTCACGATCAAGGGACTGTAGGGAACCGATGCGCAACCCCGTCGGCGGCCACGTCCCGGTGGCCGGTGGCCTCGCCCGGACCGGTCTCGCCTACGCCCGTGACCTCGGCGCCGAGGCCGTCCAGGTCTTCGTGGCCAATCCGCGCGGCTGGGCGACCCCGGCCGGGAACCCGGTCCAGGACGAGCTGTTCCGGGCCGGGTGCGCGGACGCCTCGGTCTCGGCCTGGGTCCACGCCCCGTACCTGATCAACTTCGGCTCGGACACCGAGGCCACGGCGGAGAGGTCGGTGGAGTCGCTGCGGCACTCGCTGCGGCGGGGCCGGGAGATCGGCGCGAAGGGCGTGGTGGTGCACACCGGCTCCGCGACCGGGGGCCGCCCGCGCGGGGTGGCGCTCGCCCAGGTGCGGGAGCGGCTGCTGCCGCTGCTCGACGAGCTGACGCGCCCGGACGACCCGGACCTGCTCCTGGAGTCGACCGCCGGCCAGGGTTCCTCGCTCTGCTCGCGGACCTGGGACTTCGGTCCGTACTTCGACGTGCTCGACCGCCATCCCAAGCTGGGCGTCTGTCTGGACACCTGTCACGTCTTCGCCGCCGGGCACGACCTGGCGGACCCGGGCGAGGCGGCGCGGACGCTCGACCTGCTGGTGGGGACGGTCGGCGAAGGACGGCTGAAACTGATCCACGCGAACGACTCGAAGGACGTCGTGGGGGCCCACAAGGACCGGCACGCGAACATCGGCGCCGGCCACATCGGCGAGGACGCCTTCCGGGCGCTGCTGCGCCATCCGGCGACGGAGGGGGTGCCCCTGGTCATCGAGACGCCCGGCGGCAAGGAGGGACACCGGGCGGACGTGGACCTGCTGAAGCGGCTACGCCCTTGAGGAATACCCCTGGGGGGTATACGGTTCCCGTATCGACAGGAACCGTCACCCGACGCTGGGGGCCCTCATGCGGCACGAAGCACACGCCCGACACGAGCACGAGGACGGACACGGCGAACACGCCGGGCACGGGCAGCACACCGGCGACACCAGTCACACCCGTCACACCGACCCTTCCGGCGACTCCGGCCACACCGGCGGCATCGGCCACTCCGGCCACTCCGGCCACGGGGAACAGGCCGGCCACGACCACGGACACCACCGCTCCCCCGGCGGGGTCACCTGGGCCGCCGCCGCCAGGGCCACGCTGCACTGCCTCACCGGCTGCGCCATCGGCGAGATCCTCGGCATGACCGTCGGGACCGCGCTCGGCTGGGGCAACACGCCGACGATGGTCCTCGCCGTCGTCCTGGCCTTCTTCTTCGGCTACGCGCTCACGCTGCGCGGCGTCCTGTCCTCGGGCGTCGACTTCCGGACGGCCTTCAGGGTCGCCCTCGCCGCCGACACCCTCTCCATCGCCGTCATGGAGGTCATCGACAACGGCGTCATCGCCCTCTGGCCCGGCGCCATGGACGCGCACCTGTCCGACGCGCTCTTCTGGATCGTCCTCGCCCTGGCGCTGGCCGCCGCCTTCGTGATCACCACACCGGTCAACAAGTGGATGATCGGCCGCGGCAAGGGCCACGCGGTGGTCCACCAGTACCACCACTGACGGCCCCCCGGCGCGGCCCCGGTCAGAGCTCGGGGCCGTCCCCGGGCTCCTCCTGGTACGAGTAGCGCTGCTCCCGCCACGGGTCACCGACGTTGTGGTAGCCGCGCTCCTCCCAGAAGCCCCGCCGGTCGGCGGTCATGTACTCGATGCCCCGGACCCACTTCGGGCCCTTCCAGGCGTACAGGTGGGGGACGACCAGCCGCAGCGGGAAGCCGTGCTCGGCGGTGAGCAGCTCCCCGTCCTTGTGGGTGGCGAAGATCGTGCGGTCCGCGGCGAAGTCGGCGAGCCGCATGTTGGCGCTGTAGCCGTACTCGGCCCAGACCATCACATGGGTGACCCGGGGCGCGGGCGGGGCCAGCTCCAGGACCGTGCGGGCGGCGACGCCGCCCCACTCGGCACCGATCATGCTGAACTTGGTGACGCAGTGCAGGTCGGCCACGACCGTGGAGAACGGGAGGGCCGAGAACTCCTCGTGGTTCCAGCAGCGCTTGTCGCCGTCGGCCGTCGCGCCGAAGACGCGGAACTCCCAGCGGTCCGGCTTGAACTTGGGTACGGGCCCGTAATGGGTGACCGGCCAGCCGCGCTGGAGCCGCTGCCCCGGCGGAAGATCCGCCGGGAGGTCCGGCGAACGATCCGGCCGACCCTCTTCCCGGTGTGCTCCGCTCTCCGGCTGACCCATGCCGTCCATGGTGACAGACCGCAAGGGGTGGTCGCGACCAGGTGACCTCCCCGGGGCCGCCGCCGGGACAACTCCCACTAAGCCTGCACTTACTGGACGCCCCCCATCCGGGGTGCGAGGATGCCGCCATCCTGACCGGTCATGGCGTGGACACACAGCGTGGAAGTGGAAGGAGCCTTTGCGATGCAGGGCGACCCCGAGGTTCTCGAGTTCCTGAACGAGCAGCTGACCGGTGAACTCACCGCCATCAACCAGTACTGGCTGCACTACCGCATCCAGGACAACAAGGGGTGGACGAAGCTCGCCAAGTACACCCGCGAAGAGTCCATCGACGAGATGAAGCACGCGGACAAGCTGACCGAGCGCATCCTGATGCTCGACGGCCTGCCCAACTACCAGCGGCTCTTCCACGTGCGGGTCGGCCAGACCGTCACCGAGATGTTCCAGGCGGACCGCCAGGTCGAGGTGGAGGCGATCGACCGCCTCCGGCGCGGGATCGAGGTCATGCGCGCCAAGGGCGACATCACGTCGGCCAACCTCTTCGAGGAGATCCTCGCGGACGAGGAGCACCACATCGACTACCTCGACACGCAGCTGGAGCTGATCGAGTCCCTGGGCGAGGCGCTGTACATCTCGACGCTGATCGAACAGCCGAGCTAGGACGCGAGCCGGAGGTCCCGCCCGGCGGCGCCCGGCACGCACCCCGGGCGTCCCGGACCGGACGGCTCCGCGGGGCCGGCGGCCCGGCCCGCCTAGGCGGCTTCCCCGAGTCCGGTGACGGGCACGGCGGTCTCGGCCGCCAGGGCGGGGACCCCCTGGTCCGCGAGTTCGCGGCGGGGGCAGGCGCCGCGTCCGAGGATGGCCTGGATGCGGCGGACGCAGGAGCCGCAGTCCGTGCCGGCCTTGCAGGCGGAGGCGATCTGGCGGGGCGTGCAGGCACCCGCGTCCGCGTGGGCCCTGACCTGCTTCTCCGTGACACCGAAGCATGAGCAGACGTACACGCGGTTCACCTCCCGCCGAGATCCATTAGGTTAACCTAACCTTACCCGGCGGTCCGGGGCCGCAAAAGGCCCGGAAACGACGATGGGGCGCGGATCACAGAATCCGCGCCCCGCCGTCGTGCGAAGACACCTACTGATCGCGGTACATCTCCGCCACCAGGAACGCCAGGTCGAGCGACTGGCTGCGGTTCAGGCGCGGGTCGCAGGCCGTCTCGTAACGCTGGTGCAGGTCGTCGACGAAGATCTCGTCGCCGCCGCCCACGCACTCGGTGACGTCGTCGCCGGTGAGCTCCACGTGGATGCCGCCGGGGTGGGTGCCCAGCGCCTTGTGGACCTCGAAGAAGCCCTTGACCTCGTCGAGCACGTCGTCGAAGCGGCGCGTCTTGTGGCCGGAGGCGGCCTCGAAGGTGTTGCCGTGCATCGGGTCGGTGACCCAGGCGACGACCGCGCCGGAGGCGGTGACCTTCTCGACCAGCTCGGGAAGCTTGTCGCGGACCTTGTCGGCGCCCATGCGGACGATGAAGGTCAGCCGGCCCGGATCGCGCTCCGGGTCGAGGCGGTCGACGTACGTCAGGGCCTCGTCCACCGAGGTGGTCGGGCCCAGCTTGATGCCGATCGGGTTGGCGATCCGCGAGGCGAACTCGACGTGCGCGTGGTCGAGCTGGCGGGTGCGCTCACCGATCCAGACCATGTGGCCGGAGGTGTCGTACAGCTTGCCGGTGCGCGAGTCGGTGCGCGTCAGGGCGCCCTCGTAGTCGAGCAGCAGCGCCTCGTGGGAGGCGTAGAACTCGACGGCCTTGAACTCGGCCGGGTCGGTGCCGCAGGCCTTCATGAAGTTCAGGGCGTTGTCGATCTCGCGGGCGAGCGCCTCGTAGCGCTGGCCCGACGGGGACGACTTGACGAAGTCCTGGTTCCAGGCGTGCACCTGGCGCAGGTCGGCGTAGCCGCCGGTGGTGAAGGCCCGGACCAGGTTGAGCGTGGAGGCGGAGGCGTGGTACATCCGCTTCAGGCGCTCGGGGTCCGGGATGCGGGCGGCCTCGTTGAACGCGAAGCCGTTGACGGAGTCGCCGCGGTACGTGGGCAGGGTCACCCCGTCGCGGGTCTCGGTCCCCTTGGAGCGGGGCTTGGAGTACTGGCCCGCGATGCGGCCGACCTTCACCACGGGCACGGAGGCCGCGTAGGTGAGGACGGCGCTCATCTGGAGCAGCGTCTTGAGCTTGGCCCTGATGTGGTCGGCGGACACGGCGTCGAAGGCCTCGGCGCAGTCGCCGCCCTGGAGCAGGAACGCCTCGCCACGGGCGACGGCTCCCATCCGGGCGCGCAGCTGGTCGCACTCGCCCGCGAAGACGAGCGGGGGATACGACTCGAGGTCCGCGATCACGTCGCGCAGAGCCTCGGCATCCGGGTACTCGGGCTGCTGCGCCGCGGGCAGGTCTCGCCAGGTCGCCCCGGCGACGGCGTGGGAATCAGCGTTCACGGTCACACGGACCACATTACGGGGTTCTTCGTCCGGTCCTGTCCCACCGCCCAATGGCTGAGACGGTGACCGGTATGTCCGCCGGTGATCTTCGCGCCGCCCGGTGGTGCTACCCTCGGCCCCGTTTCACAACATCACAGCGAACACAGGGGTGGGCGTGACGCAGGGACACCGCAGAGACCGCAAGAAGAAACGACTCCTGTACGGAGCGGCGGCCGCGGTCGTCGCCACGGCCACGATCGGCACCCTCGCGGTCGCCTCGCCGGGTCTCCTCGGAGCGGGGGGCCAGGGGCCCGCGGGGGACTCTTCCCTCCAGGCCCAGTTCGCAAACGCGGCGCGCGAGTTCGACGTGCCGCAGAGCGTGCTGATGGCGGTGTCGTACCAGCAGACCCGGTGGGAGTCGCACGACGGCGAGCCGAGCACGACCGGCGCGTACAACGTCATGGGTCTGACGAAGGTCGACCCCGAGGACGTCGAGCAGAAGGTCACCGACGAGCAGATCGACCACTTCAACGGCAGCGGCCGGCCGGAGATCGAGAAGACCTTCGACCGCGAGAAGGTCCGCCGCGTCCTGGAGAAGGCGGTCGTCGACACCGACGACCCCCGGCTCCACACGCTGGACAAGGCCGCCGAGCTGATCGGCAGCTCCGCCGAGACCGTGCAGAACGACACCGCGGCCTCGGTCCGGGCCGGCGCCGCGCTGCTCGCCGACTACCAGAAGCAGGCGGGCGCCGAGCTGTCCGACGACCCGGGCGACTGGTACCCGGCCGTGGCGCGCTACAGCCAGTCCCCCCAGAAGACGGGCGCCGACCTCTTCGCGAAGCGCGTCTTCGAGTCGATCAGGGAGGGCGAGCGGGCCGTCACCCTCGACGGCGAGCGGGTGGCCCTGCCGGCCGATCCCTCGGTCGAGCCGGTCAAGCCGTCGAACGTGCCGCTGGCCGCGACCCCCGCGAGCACCACGGCCGTGCCGACCCCCGAGTGCCCCTCGGGCCTGAACTGCAACTTCGTGCCGGTCCGCACGGACCCCGCGAACCCCAACAAGCGCAACTACACCCTCGGCGACCGCCCCAACCAGGGCGTGGACATCCGCCAGATCGTCATCCACGACACCGAGGGCGGGTACGACGGCTCGCTCGACGCGCTCACCAACCCGAACGTCCCGGGCAGCGCCCACTACCTGATCCGCGCCACGGACGGTCAGGTCACCCAGATGCTCGAGAACAAGCAGCTGGCGTGGCACGCGGGCAACTGGACGCACAACATGCACGCCATCGGCGTGGAGCACGAGGGCTTCGCCATGAAGGAGGGGAGCTGGTACACCGAGCCGCAGTACCGTTCCTCCGCGGCGCTGGTGAAGTTCCTGGCGGCCAAGTACGGCGTGCCGATCGACCGTGAGCACATCATCGGCCACGACGAGGTGGCGCTCCAGACGGACGGCAGCCTCGACAAGCTCCACTGGGACGCGGGCCCGTACTGGGACTGGAACTACTACATGTCGCTCCTGGGCGCCCCCCAGGGCGACAAGGGCGCGGGCGCCCCGCTCGCGGCCGGCCAGGTGGTCCGGGTGGTCCCGCCGTTCACCACGGCGAACCAGCCGAAGCTGACCGTCGGCGGCACGGCCGCCCCCGCGCGCCCGTCGAACTTCGGCTACCTGTACACGTCGCCCTCGACGACCGCGACGACGCTGAAGGACCCCTACTTCAGCTCGCTCCCGACCGAGGGATCGAACTACGGCAACAAGGTCCGCGCCGGCGGCCTCTACGTCGTCGCCGAGACCAGGAACGACTGGACGGCGATCTGGTACGCGGGGCAGAAGGCATGGTTCCAGAACCCGGGCAACCAGTACACCGTGCCGCTGAGCGGTGCCACGACCGTGAAGGTGAAGTCGGGGCTGGCCTCGGCCAAGGTCTTCGGCCGCTCCTTCCCCGAGACCGCCGCCTACACCGCGGCCGGTCTCGAGGCCCCCGGTGACGAGAACGCCTCCCTGTCGAAGTTCTCGCTCCCGGCCGGCCAGGCCTACGTGAAGGCCGGCCCGGCGGTGAAGGGCGACGACTGGTTCGGCACCGCCCAGCGGAACGTCGTCGGCAGCACGCTCTTCGTGCCGGTCCGCTTCCACCACAAGATCACCTGGGTGAAGCAGTCCGACATCGTGGAGGCGCCCGCCGTCGCCCCGGTCGCCGCGAACAACCGCTACAACCTCGTCGCCCGCGACGGCTCCGGCGGCCTCTGGCAGTACCAGGGCACCGGCAACCCGGCCGCGCCGTTCCTGACGCGCTACCGGATCGGCACCGGCTGGGGCGGCTACAACGTGGTCACGCCGCTGACCGCGCTCAGGGCCGACGGCACGGGCGACCTGATCGCCCGGGACACCTCCGGCGCGCTCTGGTACTACCCGGGCAGCGGAAACCCCTCGATGCCGTTCAAGCCGCGCGTGAAGGCGGGCAGCGGCTGGGGGATCTTCAACCAGGTGGTCGGCGTGCGGGACCAGACCGGCGACGGCAAGCCCGACGTGCTCGGACGGGAGAGCTCGGGCGTGCTCTGGCTGTACCCGGGCACCGGCAACCCGAGCGCCCCGCTCGGGCCGCGGCTGAAGGTCGGCGGGGGCTGGCAGGTGTACAACGCGATCGTCAGCACCGGTGACCTCACCGGCGACGGCAGGGCCGACCTCCTCGGCCGCGAGCCGTCCGGCGCGTTCTGGCTGTACAAGGGCACCGGCGACGCGGCCGTGCCGTTCGGCCCCCGCGTCAGGATCGGCACCGGCTGGCACACGTACAACGCCATCGTCGGCCCGAGCGACCTGACGAAGGACGGCCGGGGCGACCTGATCGGCCGGGACGGTTCCGGCGGCCTGTGGCTGTACAAGGGCACCGGCGGCGCGACCGCGCCGTTCGGCGACCGCGTCCAGGTCGGCAGCGGCTGGCAGATATACAACATGATCTTCTGATCGGTTCGCGGGCCCGACGGGGCCCGGTCCGCACCGTCCATGGTGCGGACCGGGCCCCGTCTCCGCGTCCGGCCGGGTTACAGTGCTCACGTGTACGCGCCCCTGAACCAGAACTGGTGGTGGACCGCTCATCCGGCGGCCCACTGAACGCGCGTACACCGACACACGCGAAGGCCGCCCGAGGGGCGGCCTTTCCCGCATCCGGGGCCGTTCCTCTCCGCTACACCCACGGAAGGAACGACGGACCCCATGGACCTCTCCCGTCTGCTCGACGACTCCTGCCCTCCCTTCGCCCTGCTGCGCAGGCGCACCCCGGGCCGCGACCACGACACCGTCGAGGTGCTGATCGGCCCGGTCCACGAGGCCGAACGCCTCGCGGACCTGCCCGTGGGCCCGGCGCCGGCGCTCGCGCTCGTGCCCTTCCGGCAGATCCGGGAGCGCGGTTTCGACGTGCGCGACGACGGCACGCCGCTCTCCGTGCTCGTCGCCGACGAGACGTACGAACTGCCGCTCGCGCGGGCCCTGGCGCAGCTCCCGGCGCACGACGTGACCGTCGAGGACGGCGGGTTCGACGTCTCCGACGAGGAGTACGCCGGGACCGTGCGGCGGGTGATCGACGAGGAGATCGGCTCCGGCGAGGGCGCGAACTTCGTCGTCCGGCGCACCTACACCGGGCAGATCCCCGGGTTCGGGCGGGCCGACGCGCTGGCCCTGTTCCGGCGGCTGCTCGCGGGCGAGCGGGGCGCGTACTGGACCTTCGTCGTGCACACCGGGGAGCGGACGCTGGTCGGGGCGAGCCCCGAGGCGCACGTGCGGATGGCGGGCGGCACGGTCGTGATGAACCCGATCAGCGGCACGTACCGCTACCCGGCCGGCGCCGCCCCCGCCCCGGAGGACCTGCTCGCCTTCCTCGGCGACCGCAAGGAGACCGAGGAGCTGTCCATGGTGGTGGACGAGGAGCTGAAGATGATGTGCACGGTGGGCGACAGGGGCGGGGTCGTGATCGGCCCCCGCCTGAAGGAGATGGCCCATCTCGCCCACACCGAGTACGAGCTGCGGGGGCGTTCCTCCCTGGACGTGCGGGAGGTGCTGCGGGAGACGATGTTCGCGGCGACCGTGACCGGGTCGCCGGTGCAGAACGCCTGCCGGGTGATCGAGCGCCACGAGGCCGGGGGCCGCGGCTACTACGCCGGGGCCCTGGCGCTGCTCGGCACGGACGGGAACGGCGCCCAGACCCTCGACTCCCCCATCCTGATCCGCACGGCCGACATCGCCGCCGACGGGCGGCTGCGGGTGCCGGTCGGCGCGACCCTGGTGCGGCACTCGGACCCGGCGGGCGAGGTCGCCGAGACCCACGCCAAGGCGGCCGGGGTCCTCACCGCGCTCGGCGTGCGGGAGGGCAGGCCGGAGGCGGAGGCGCCGGCCGCGCCCCGGCTCGCCGACGACCCCCGGGTGCGGGCCGCCCTGGACGCGCGCCGGGCGGACCTCGCCCCGTTCTGGCTGAGGATGCAGGTCCGTTCGGCCGAGCTGTCGGGGCACGCCCTCGTGATCGACGCCGAGGACACCTTCACGGCGATGCTGGCGCACGTCCTGCGCTCCTCCGGCCTGGAGGTGTCGGTGCTCCGCTACGACGAGCCGGGGCTGCGGGAGCTGGCGCTCGCCCACGAGGGGCCGGTCGTCCTCGGCCCGGGGCCCGGCGATCCGTCGGACGCGGCCGACCCGAAGATGCGCTTCCTGCGCGGCCTGACCGCCGAGCTGGTGCGGGAGCACCGCCACGGCCTCCTGGGCGTCTGCCTGGGCCACGAGCTGATCGCCGCCGAGCTGGGCCTGGAGATCGTCCGCAAGCGGGTCCCCTTCCAGGGGGCCCAGGTGCGGATCGACCTCTTCGGGCAGGAGCGGACGGTCGGCTTCTACAACAGCTTCACCGCCCGCTGCGACGACCGGACCGCCACCGAACTCGCGCTGCACCGGGTCGAGGTGAGCCGCGACCCGGCGACGGACGAGGTGCACGCGCTGCGCGGCCCCGGGTTCGCGGGGGTGCAGTTCCACCCCGAGTCGGTCCTCACGACGGAGGGCGCGGAGCTGACGGCCTCGCTGCTCGCCGGCGTGCTGGTCTGAACGCCGGGCGCGCCCTCACGCCACCGGCAGGCCCAGGTCTCCGGCGATCGCGCTCACCCGGGTGAAGACGGAGACCGGGAACGTGTCGTCGCAGTACTTGTTGCCGGTGGAGACGACGCCGATGAGCTTCCCTCCGGCGGTCAGCGGACCGCCGGAGTCGCCCTTGCAGACGCTGTCGCGGGTGCCGGGCGCGGAGATCCCGCACACGCGCAGGGCGGGGGTGTCGGTGGGGAAGGTGAAGGGATCGCACTTCCCGAGCGGCGCGAGACGGAGTTCGGCCGACTTGAGGCGCGTGGCGAGGGTGTCGGGGCCGGTGCGGCCCCAGCCCACGGTCGTCGCCTTCGTGCCGGAGGCGTACAGGGCCTTGTCCTTCGGTCCCGCGACCGGCAGCGGCTTGTGGGGCATGGCCCGGTCGAGGGTGAGGACCGCCGCGTCGTGGGAGAGGGTGGACTGCTCGAACTTGGGGTGGACCTTGATCGAGGAGATGTGCCGGACCGTTCCCTTGCCGCTGCCCAGGGTGGTGCGCCCGCCGATGACGACCAGTTCGCGGGGCTTCTCGGCGTCGGCCACGCAGTGCGCGGCGGTGAGGACCTTGGTGGGTGCCACCAGGGTGCCGCCGCAGAACTGCGTGCCGTCCGGGGTCTCGATGAGCATGGCGTACGGGTGGTCCGTCACGGAGGCGGAGCGGCCGCCGTGGACGGCGGCGGCCGGGGTCGCGACGGCCGCCACGCACCCGGTGGCGGCGAGGACGGAGGCGGCGAGCGCGGCGGCGGCGCGGCGCCCGGCGGACGAGAGCGTGTGGTTCCCCATGGAAACGTTTCCCCCACTGAGATGGCGCGCGGCCCGGTGGCCGCGCGTGTCGGTCACGCCTGAGGATGCGCGGCCCGGCCGAGTGGTTCCCGGGGGATCAGGACGTTCTCGCTGTGCCGGCCCGCCGCGAAGTCGAGGACGTTGCGGAGCGTGGCGCCGACGATCTGGGTGACCGCGTCCACGGTGTAGTAGGCCTGGTGGGAGGTGACCACCACGTTGGGGAAGGTGACCAGGCGGGCCAGGGTGTCGTCCTCGACGGCCTCCAGCGACTTGTCGAGGAAGAAGAGTCCGGCCTCCGCCTCGTACACGTCCAGGCCGACGCCGGTGAAGCGGCCGGCGCGCAGTTCGGCGACCAGGGCGTCGGTGTCGACCAGCCCGCCCCGGCTGGAGTTCACCAGGATGGCGTCGTCCTTCATCGCCCGGAGGGCGGCGGCGTCCACGAGGTGCCGGGTGGCGGGGAGCAGCGGCACGTGGAGGCTGATGAGGTCGGCCTCCGCGAAGAGGCGTTCCTTCTCGACGTACGTCATGCCGAGGGCGGTGCAGGCCGGGTTCTCCGTGACGTCCCAGCCGAGGAGCCGCGTGCCGAAGCCGTGGGCGATCCGGGTGAAGGCCTCGCCGATCTTCCCGGTGCCGAGGACGCCGACGGTACGGCCCCGCAGGTCGCGGCCCATCAGCCCGTCGAGCCGGAAGTCGAAGTCACGGGTCCGGTTGGAGGCGCGGACGATCCGCCGGTTGACGGCCATGGCGAGGGTCCAGGCGAACTCGGCCACGGAGTACGGCGAGTAGGAGGAGACCCGGGCGACGGTGAGCCCGAGGCGCTCGGCCACCTCCAGGTCGATGTTGTTGAAGCCGGTGGAGCGCTGGGCGACCATCCGGGTCCCGCCGTCGGCGAGAATCCGCAGGACGCGGCCGTCGAGGACGGCGTTGACGCTGGTGGAGATCGCCTCGTGGCCGGCCGCGAGGGGGGCGGTGTCCTCGGTGAGGAAGACGTCCAGGCAGCGGATGTCGTGATGCCCCCGGAAGGCCTGCTCGATGAGGGGCCTTTCGTCCGCCTGCACGCCGAATGCCAGGATTTCCACGAATGTTCCCTCGCTGCGGTGAAGGGCCGCGTACGCGCGCCTCTGTGGACATATGTGCCTCGTACGCGCGAATATACGGCCCCTCCCGGCACCGCGCCGGGCATCCGGCCCCCGGCGCGGCCCGTGCCGCCGCCGGGCCTCAGGCGTCGTCGAGACCGCGCTCGATGGCGTACCGGACCAGCTCCACCCGGTTGTGCAGCTGGAGCTTGCCGAGGGTGTTCTGGACGTGGTTCTGCACCGTGCGGTGCGAGATCACCAGGCGCTCCGCGATCTGCTTGTAGCTCAGGCCCTTGGCGACCAGCCGCAGGACCTCGGTCTCGCGCTCGGTCAGCCGCGGGGCCTTCGGCTCGTCCGTGCCGGCGGCCGGGACCGGCTCGGAGGCGAGGCGGCGGTACTCGCCGAGGACCAGACCGGCCAGGCCGGGGGTGAAGACGGGGTCGCCGACGGCCGTCCTCCGCACGGCGTCGATCAGCTCCTCCGTACTGGCGGACTTGAGGAGGTAGCCGGTGGCCCCGGACTTCACGGCCTCCAGGACGTCGGCGTGCTCGCCGCTGGCCGAGAGGACGAGGACCCGGAGGTCCGGCCGGGCGCCGACCAGCTCCTTGCAGACCCGGACGCCCGGCATGACCGGCAGGTTCAGGTCCAGGACGAGGACGTCGGGACGGGCCGCCGCGGCGCGGCGCACGGCCTGCTCGCCGTCCCCGGCGGTGGCGACCACGTCGAACCCCGCCTCCGCGAGGTCGCGGGCGACCGCGTCCCGCCACATCGGGTGGTCGTCCACGACCATCACCCTGATCCGCTGCTCGTTCATCTCTCCCCTGCCTTCCCCCGTGGGACCTTCAACTCGACTTCCGTGCCCTGCCCGGGGACCGAGATCACCTCGGCCGTGCCGCCCAGGTCCCGCAGCCTCCCCCGGATGGAGAGGGCGACGCCCATCCGGCCCTCGCCCTCCGCCTGCGCGAGGCGGCCCTCCGGGATGCCCGGGCCGTCGTCCCGTACGGTGACGACCACCTCGTCGGGCCAGTCCTCGATCAGGATCCAGGCGTGGGCGCCCTCGCCCGCGTGCACCCTCACATTGTCCAGGGCGGCGCCGACGGCGGCGGCCAGTTCGCGGGCCGCGGGCGGCGGCAGCAGGACGGGCGCGCCCGGTTCGGAGAGGGTGGTCCGGGACCCGGCGCGCGGGGCGAGGAGCGCCCGCAGGTCGACGGGGGCGGACCCGCCGGCTCCGTCGTCCTCCTCCGCGACCCGGACCACGGCGCCCTCGGACGCGTCCTCGGAGACCAGGCTGGGCCGGACGATCCCGCCCGCCACCAGGGTGCGCAGGGCCACCTCCTGCTCGCCCGCCATCCTGCCGAGTTCGGCGGCCTCGCCGCCGAGCGCCGTGCCGCGCCGCTGCACCATGGCGAGGACCTGGAGGACGCCGTCGTGGATGTCGCGGGCGAGCCGTTCGCGCTCCCGGGTGGCGGCCTCGATCTCCAGGGCGCGGGCCAGGGTGCGCTCGGAGGCGCGGGCCACCTCCACGACGTAGCCGATGGCGATGGAGGCGACCCAGACCAGGATCACGTTGTGGACGGTGTCCCGGCTGGGGTGGCCGCGTTCGACGATGTTGGCGACGGCGACGAGCGAGGAGGCGACGCCGGCCCAGCGCCAGCCGCCCTTGATGGCGAACGCGAGGACGGAGCCGGCGGTCCATATCGAGGGCAGGGTGGGGCCGTCGACCGACTGGGCGTGGGCGTCCGCGAGCGGGGTGAGGAGGATGCCGGCGAGGGCGACGGCGAGGTCGGCGCCGAGGAAGCGCCGGGTGCAGCCGGCCTCGTTCGCCACCCTGGGGAGGGTGGCGAGGGTCCAGACGCACAGCACCGCCAGGTAGGCGACGCCGATCCAGGGCCGTTCGTACCGTTCCCGCCCGAAGGCGAAGATCAGGACCGCGTAGACCATGGTCAGGACGCGGTAGCCGGTCAGCGCCCGCCACAGCGGCTGCTCGACCGACATGCGCACGACGCGCTCGCGCTCGGCCATCTCCCCCACCTCCGTGCGCCCCGGCGGGACGCCCTCCGTGCCCGGGGCCCCGGGACCTCGCGTCCCGGACCCCCGCGAACCCGTGCTCCGGGCCCCCCGTGAACCCGTGCTCCGGGCCTCCGTACACCGGCCCCCGGGGACTTACGCCCCGGCTTCCTCCCGGGCGGCGATCTCGGCCCTGACGGCCTCCTTGGCCGCCTTCTCCGCGTCCGCGATCTGCCGCTTGGCGGCGGTCGCGTAGATGTCGACGTACTCCTGGCCGGACAGCTTCATGATCTCGTACATGACCTCGTCGGTCACCGAACGGAGGATGAAGCGGTCGCCCTCCATGCCCTGGTACCGGGTGAAGTCCAGCGGCTTGCCGATCCGGATTCCCGGGCGCATCAGCTTGGGGACGACCTTGCCGGGCGGCTGGATCTTCTCGGTGTCGATCATGGCGACCGGGATCACGGGCGCGCCGGTGGCCAGGGCGACCCGCGCCAGACCGCCGGGCTTGCCCCGGTAGAGGCGCCCGTCCGGCGAACGGGTGCCCTCCGGGTAGATCCCGAAGAGGCCGCCGCCCTCGATGACCTCGATGCCGGCCTTGATGGCGGCCTCGCCCGCGCCCCGGGCACCCGAACGGTCCACCGGGAGCTGGCCGACGCCCTTGAAGAAGGCGGCCGTGAGCTTGCCCTTCACGCCGGGAGTGGTGAAGTACTCGGCCTTGGCGATGAAGGTGACCTTGCGGTCCAGGACGGCCGGCAGGAAGAAGGAGTCCGAGAACGACAGGTGGTTGCTCGCCAGGATCGCGGGTCCCTTGGCGGGAATGTTCTCCAGGCCCTCCACCCAGGGCCGGAAGGCGAGCTTCAGGGAGCCTCCGATGGAGAACTTCATTGCGCCGTAGATCAACTCGCCATGCCTTCCGTGTGCCGTGGCCATGACTTTATCCCGTACCGGCGCACGCCCCCCGTTACGGCCCTGGTCGGTGTCGGCCCGGTCGCGTACGGTGAAGGTCCTTCCCCACATCTTTCCGTCGCTTCGGTGCACCGAGGGCGCACCCCGGAGCGCACCCGAAGGCGGACGCGAAGCCGAGCGAACAGGAGACCCCGGTGCCGGTCCTTCCCGGAGCCGAGCCGTACCGCCGTGAGGGCGGGGACGTCGGCGTCCTTCTCTGTCACGGATTCACCGGTTCCCCGCAGTCGATGCGCCCGTGGGCCGAGTACCTGGCGGAGCACGGCCTGACGGTGTCGGTGCCGCTGCTGCCGGGACACGGGACCCGCTGGCAGGACATGCGGCTCACCACCTGGCACGACTGGTACGCCGAGGTGGACCGGGCGCTGCGCGAGCTGCGGGAGCGGTGCGGGACCGTCTTCGTCTTCGGTCTCTCCATGGGCGGGGCGCTGGCGCTGCGGCTCGCCGCCCGGCACGGGGACGCGGTGCGCGGGCTCGTCCTCGTCAACCCGGGCAACAAGGTGCACGGCCTGGCCGCGCACGCGCTGCCGGTCGTCCGGCACCTGGTCCCGACCACGAAGGGCGTCGCCAACGACATCGCCAAGGAGGGCGCGACCGAGGTCGGCTACGACCGGGTGCCGCTGCACGCCGCGCACTCCCTGCGCCAGTTCTTCCGTACGGTCGACGCGGAGCTCCCGCAGGTCACGCAGCCGCTGCTGCTCCTGCACAGCCCGCAGGACCACGTGGTGCCACCGGCCGACTCGGCCCGGATCCTCGGCCGGGTCTCCTCGGCGGACGTCCGGGAGGTCCTGCTGGAACAGAGCTACCACGTGGCGACGTTGGACCATGACGCGGAGCGGATCTTCGACGAGAGCCTGGCCTTCGTCGGGCGTCTCGCCCCCGAGACGGCCGGCGGGAAGGGAAACAGGAGCGGTGGCTGAGCAGCAGGACGGCGGGGAGCGGGAGCCGCGGCCCGTCGACGAGGAGGCGGCCTGGGCCGCGATCGTCGCCGGGTACGGCGAGGAGCCCGCGGACCCCCCGGGGGCGAGGCCGTTCAGGACCGTCGAGAACCTGTCCCTGCCGGAGCCGGAGGACGGTTCGGACGGCCCGGACGGTTCGGACGGCCCGGACGGTTCGGACGGCGGAGGCCGCCGGTCCGGCGGGAGGGACAAGGGCGACACGTTCGGGTCCGGCGCCGCCTCCGCTCCCGGGACGGGCGGAAAGCCCGCGGGGGACGGGGAGGCGGCGGCCGGGGAGCCGGAGAACGGGCCCGGGGCGGGCGGCGAGCCCGGCCCGGAGAGGCCCGCGCTCGGCAGTTCCGTCGTGTTCGCGCCCGGGGTGCGGCCCGCGGGCCCCCGGGACTACTCCCCCGCCGACCCGGAGGACCGGGACGGACCCGGCGACGGGCCGGGGGAGTCCGGGGAGGGCCACTTCGTCCCGCCGGAGCCGCCCCCGCTGCCGGAGGCGGACGCGACGGCCAAGTTCGCCTGGCTCGGCGTGGTCGGCGGCCCGGTGCTGCTGCTCCTGGCCGTCCTGCTCCAGTGGGACATGACCTGGTGGCTGACGACGCTCTGCGTGGGCGGTTTCCTAGGCGGCTTCGCGACCCTGGTCGCGCGCATGAAGCACGACGACGATGACGACGGCTTCGACGACCCGGGCCGCGGGGCGGTCGTGTAGGTCCTCAGCCTGAGGAGGCGGGCACGCGGACCGCCGCGAGCACCGGAAGGTGGTCGGTGGCGGCCCGCAGGTCCGCCGGGTCCAGGTCCGCCGGGACCCCGCAGCCCAGGAACTCGACGCCCGGGGTCGCGAGGACCGCGTCGATGCGCTGGTGCGGGTCGTCGGGGGTCGAGGTGAACTCGCCGCCCCACGGGGCGACGGCCCAGCCGTCCCGCAGCTCCCCGGTGAGCCGGGTGAAGGCGGGGCCGCCGGGCCGCTCGTTGAGGTCGCCGGCGACGAGGACGTGCGGGGTGCCGAGCGCGGCGACCCGGTCGAGGACCATGCCCGCCTGCGCGTACCGCTCGTCCTTCCGCAGGCTCAGGTGGCAGCTGACCAGCCCCACCCGGGCCCCGGCGAAGCGGACGACGGCGGTCGCCAGGCCCCGGCGGTGCAGGCCGGGGGTGAGCGGCAGCAGGACGTCCTCGGTGCGTTCCACCGTGGCCCGCAGGGAGCAGAGCAGCAGCGGTCCCGCCGCGGTGGCGCCGCCGCTCAGGACGACGAGGTCGCTCCTGGCGGCGAGCCGGGCGGCGTGCTTGCGCCAGCGGAAGAAGCGCGGGGCCTCCTGGACGAAGACGACGTCGGGGGCGCAGGCCCGGATCACCCGGACGAGGGCGTCCTCGTCGTCGCGCATCGAGCGGACGTTGTAGCTCAGGACCCGGAGGACGGCCGAACCGTCCTCCTCGGTGCGGGAGTTGGGCAGCTCAGTGATCGCCATGACGGTCAACATACGACGGCCGCCCGCCGCGTCCCGGGGGACGCGGCGGGCGGACACGCGTGTCTTCGCACCTCTTCGTGCGGGCCGGTCGTCCCCGTAGGGGTCAGCCCTGGCGGGCCAGGTCCGCCGCGCCGACCAGACCGGCCTTGTTGCCGAGCCGGGCCGCGAGGACCTGGGCGTGCGGACGCCACTGGCCGCCGATCAGCCAGCGCCGGAAGGACTTGCGGATCGGGTCGAGGACGAGGTCGCCCTCGTCCGAGACGCCGCCGCCGACGATGAACGCCGAGGGGTCGAAGAGCGAGGCCAGGTCGGCGAGGCCGGCACCGGCCCAGCGGGCCAGCTCGCGGAAGGAGTCCACGGCGACCGGGTCGCCGGCGCGGGCGGCCTGGCTGACGTGCCGCCCCTCGATGCCCTCGGGGGTGCCGTCGCCGAAGCCCAGCAGCAGCTCGGCGTTCTCCGGGGTGGCCGCGGCGCGCTGCCGGGCGTACCGGACGAGGGCGCGCCCGGAGGCGTACTGCTCCCAGCAGCCCTGGCTGCCGCAGCCGCACAGCAGGCCGTCCGGGACGACCCTGATGTGGCCGAACTCCGCCGCCACGCCGAAGCGGCCGCGGCGCAGCTTGTTGCCGATGATGATGCCGCCGCCGAGGCCGGTGCCGAGGGTGATGCAGATGACGTCCTCGTGGCCCTGGCCCGCGCCGAACCGGTACTCGCCCCAGGCGGCCGCGTTGGCGTCGTTCTCGACCACGACGGGCAGACCGACGCGCTGCTCGACCTTGTCCTTCAGCGGCTCGTGCCGCCAGTCGATGTTGGGCGCGAAGAGGACGGTGGCCCGCTTGTCGTCCACGTAGCCGGCGGCACCGATGCCCACGGCCTCGATCGAGTGGCCCTTGCCGGCCTCGGAGACCGCCGTGCTGATCGCGTCGACGATGCCTTCGGGGGTCGGCGGGGTGGGCACCTTGTGCGTGTCGAGGATCTTGCCCTCCTCGTCGACCACGCCGGCCGCGATCTTCGTGCCGCCGATGTCGACGCCGATGGTGAGTCCCATGTGTCCCTCAGTTTTCGGTCGAGCCCCGCTAGGGCCCACCGTACCCGAGGGAGAGGCGCGCCCCGGTCAGTCCAGGTCGATGTGCTGCCCGGTTCCCGGGCCCCCGTCGTCCTTCCGGGACGCCCCGGAATCCGGGGGCGACGGGTCCGCGGGGGCGGTTCCGCCCCGGGTCCAGCGGCCCTCGTGCCCCTCCACGGCGGAGCGGTAGGCGGCGAGGAGTTCGTTCCCGGCGGCGGCGAGGTGGTCGAAGACCTGCGGGTTGCGCTCGACGACGGGTTCGACGACGGCCTTCGCCCGGTCGACGAACCGCCGTACGGTCTGCTCGGCCCCGGCCGCGAGGAGCGGGTTCCCGAGGCCTTCGGAGACCTTGCCGGCGACCGCCTCGAAGAGCTTGCGGAACTCCTCGGCGGCCGGTCCGGGGCCGGTTCCCCGCTCGGCCCGGCGGCGGGCCCTCTCCGCCTCCAGGTCCTCGGCGCACGCCTCGGCCCAGGCGTCCTGATCGCTCATGGGGCACTCCTCGGTCGGCTGGTACTCCGACGGTACACGGACGCCGGGGGGCGCGGGCTCCGGCGGCGGGGCGCGCCCCTCACGGGGTGCGGGGCCAGAGTCCGGGGTCGGGCGTGAAGCGGACGCGGAGCTCCCCGTCCACGAGCCCGGCGCCGGTGACGGAGCAGCGGCGCAGGGCGGCGGGCAGGGGCAGGGCGCGGCGGAACGGTCCCGCGCCCAGCAGCAGCTCGTCGCCGCGCCGGACGAGGGAGAGCTCCTCCTTGACGGCGCCGGGCAGGGCGAGGTGCCAGACGAGGACGCCGTCCTCCTCCCGCCGGTCCTCGACGGCCCACGCGGGCACGGGCGCGGGCGCGGTCCCGGTCCGGGCCGGGGCCAGGAGGGCCAGGTCGCCGGCCCCGCGCGGGGTCCGGCCGAGGTGGGGGAGTTCGTGCAGGGCGTCGCCGGCGGCGGCGCGGAGCCCCTCCAGGTGCCGGTGCTGTTCGGCGGCCAGCCCGGCGAGCCAGGGGTCCCCGGAACCGGCGGGCAGCAGCCGGTTGGCGACGACGGTCTCCAGGGGGAGCCGGTGGAGGGCGAGGCCGAGCCGGGCGGTGCGCAGGGCGCGGGCGGCGGCGGGTCCGGGTTCGAGGACGATCCGGACGGTGGTGGCGGGGTCCTCGACGACGGCCTGGACCGCGGCGAGTCCCGCCTCCCAGTGGGCGGTGGTCCCGTACAGCCACTGCGCGGGCATGGGGACCCCGGCGAGCTGGGCGAGCACCGGGCGCAGGGCGCGGGCGGCCTGCCGCTCCGGGGGCAGCAGCCGGCGCAGGTAGCGGCGGAGCTGTCCGGGCAGGGCGAGGACGGCGAGGGCCTCGGCGAGCGGGGGCAGGTCGACGACGGCGAGGTCGTGGTCGCCCTCGGCGGCGTCGCGGAGGCACCGGAGCAGGGCGAAGGCGCGGCTGCCGGGGAGTTCGGTGAGTTCGGCCTCTTCGAAGGGCGCGGCGCCGAGCAGGTCGAGGGCGGCGGCGGAACGGGCCTGGAGGGCGAGGAACTCGCGGCGGAAGTCGGCGGCGGGCGCGGGCCGCAGGACCCGGAGGTCCCCTCCGCCCGGAAGCCGCCCGGTCCGGAGCCCCCCGTCCGGGAACTCCCCGCCCGGGAGCCCCGCACCCGCGCTCTCCGCGGCCTCCTCGGCCTCCTCGGAGACGAGCAGGACCCGGCGTCCGGCCCGTGCCTCGGCGAGGGCGGTCGCGGTGGCGACGGTGGTGCGACCGGCGCCGCCGGGGCCGGTGACAAGGATGATCCGCATGCGGAGGACGCTACCGCCCGCCCGCGACGGCGGACGCCGGGGTCCGCGCCCCCGCCGCGCGGCGCCTACGCGCCGGCTTCGACGCGCTTCTTCAGGCCGGCCAGGGCGCGGTCGATGATGACCTTCTCGGCCTTGCGCTTGATCATGCCGAGCATGGGGATCTTGACGTCGACGGTCAGCTGGTAGGTGACCTCGGTGCGCCTGCCGCCGTCGAGCGGGGCGAGCCGGTAGGAGCCGTCGAGGGAGCGGAGCATCTGGGACTTGACCAGCGTCCAGCCGACCTCGTCGTCCCCGGTCCAGGTGTACGCGAGGGTGTGGTCGTCCTTGATCGCGCCCGCGTCGAGGAGCAGCCGGACCTTCTCCGCGCGGCCGGCGGCGTCCCTCTCCAGGACCTCGGCCTCCTTCACCTCGCCCGTCCACTCGGGATAGCGGGCGAAGTCGGCGATCACGCCCATGACGTCGGCCGGCGCCGCCTCGATGGTGATGCTCGAGCTGGTGTGTTCGGCCATCGCGGTGGCTCCTCCACTGTGCGGTCCGGCGGAAGTCAGGGGCACAGACGTGCCGACGGAAGGCTATCGCGCCCGGGGCCGGGCCCCGCACGGCAAGGGGCGGGTCACCACTCCAGGACGAAGGGCCTGCCGGTCGAGGCGAAGTGGCCGACGTTCACGCACTCGGTGGCGCCGATCCGCATCCGCCGGACCAGCGGCTGGTGGACGTGGCCGAAGAGGGCGTAGCGGGGGCGGGTGCGCCGGATCGCGTCGAGCAGGGCCCGGCTGCCGCGCTCGAAGCGGCGGGCCACCGTGTCGTAGGTCAGCTCGGCCACGTCCGGCGGGATGTGGGAGCAGAGGACGTCGACCTCTCCGAGGGCCTCGACCTTCGCCGCGTACTCCTCGTCGGAGATCTCGTACGGGGTGTGCATCGGGGTGCGCAGGCCGCCGCCGACGAAGCCGAAGACGAGGCCGCCGATCTCGGCCCGCCGTCCGTCGAGGACGGTCGTCCCGGGACGGGCGAACTCGGGCCAGAGCCGGGGGACGTCGACGTTGCCGTAGGTGGCGTACGTGGGGGTGGGGAAGGCCGCGAAGAGTTCGGCGTACTGGCGGCGCACGGCGGCCTCGACGGCGGTCTCGCGGTCGACGTCGAGCGTGGCCCAGAGGCGGCGGGCGAGTGCGCGGGCCTCGTCGAAGCGGCGGGCGGTGCGCAGTTCGACGATCAGGTCGGCGTTCTCGACGCCGAAGAGGTCGGGGAAGATCCCCCGGCCGTGGTCGGCGTAGTCCAGGAAGAGGACCAGGTCCCCCAGGCATATCAGGGCGTCGGCGCCCTCCCCCGCCACGGCGAGGTCCGCCGCGTTGCCGTGTACGTCGCTGACCACGTGGACTCGCATGGACCCACCTTAGGGGGGCGTCCCGCGCACCCGGGCCGGGTGCGGCCGGACCGGGTGCGCGGGACGGCTCCCGCACCCCCCTACCTGCGGTTACTTCCGAGTCGGGAACGCGGTGGATTACTGTGCGCAGAGCACCGTCACGGGTGTGTGACGCAGGGAACATCTGGCCGGGACCCCCTATCGGGAACCATGTACTGGTGGGTAACGTCCGGGCAGTCCAGTCGTGCTCACCCCCACTGAGCACCCGCCCGGACGTGGACTACACCGGTGCATCACACAGAGCCGTGGCGCCGGCGCCCGATGAGGAGCAGCAGTCTTGCGCGAGTTCAGCCTTCCGGCCCTGTACGAGGTCCCCACGGACGGCAACCTGACGGATCTCATCCGCCGCAACGCCTCCCAGCACCCAGACGTCGCCGTCATGGGGCGCAAGACCGACGGCGGCTGGGCCGACGTCACCGCCACCGAGTTCCTCGCCGAGGTCCGGGGCGCCGCCAAGGGGCTGATCGCCTCCGGCGTGGAGCCGGGCGACCGGGTCGCGCTGCTCTCCCGCACGCGGTACGAGTGGGTGCTCCTGGACTTCGCGATCTGGAGCGCGGGCGCGGTGACCGTGCCGGTGTACGAGACCAGCTCGCCGGAGCAGATCCGGTGGATCCTGGGCGACTCGGGCGCGAAGCTCGTCCTGGTGGAGAGCGCGGCCCACGAGGAGGCGGTGTCCTCCGTCCGGGACGACCTGCCGGAGCTCACGGGCGTGTGGCGGATCGAGGACGGTGCCGTCGCCCGGCTCACGGCCGACGGGGCCGGCGTCTCCGACGAGCTGCTGGACGAGCGCATGTCGGCGGCGACCGCCGACGACCCGGCGACGATCGTCTACACGTCGGGCACGACGGGCCGCCCCAAGGGCTGCGTCCTGACCCACCGGGCCTTCTTCGCCGAGTGCGGCAACGTGGTGGAGCGGCTGAAGCCCCTCTTCCGTACCGGCGAGTCCTCGGTGCTGCTCTTCCTGCCCGCCGCGCACGTCTTCGGCCGGCTGATCGAGGTGGCCTCGGTGATGGCCCCGATCCGCCTGGGCTGTCTGCCCGACATCAAGTCCCTGACGGACGAGCTGGCCTCGTTCCGGCCGACGCTGATCCTGGGCGTGCCCCGGGTCTTCGAGAAGGTCTACAACTCGGCGCGGGCGAAGGCGCAGGCCGACGGCAAGGGCAGGATCTTCGACAGGGCCGCGCACACGGCCATCGCGTACAGCCGGGCGCTGAGCACCCCGCAGGGCCCGTCCCTCGGCCTGCGGCTGAAGCACGCCCTCTTCGACAAGCTGGTCTACGGGAAGCTGCGGGCGGTGCTCGGCGGGCGCGGCGAGTACGCGATCTCGGGCGGCGCGCCGCTGGGCGAGCGGCTCGGCCACTTCTTCCGGGGCATCGGCTTCACGGTCCTGGAGGGCTACGGCCTGACGGAGTCGTGCGCGGCGACCGCGTTCAACCCGTGGGACCGCCCGAAGATCGGCACGGTCGGCCAGCCGCTGCCGGGGTCCGTGGTGCGGATCGCCGACGACGGCGAGGTGCTGCTGCACGGCGAACACGTCTTCACGGGCTACTGGAACAACGAGGCGGCGACGGCCGAGGCGCTGGCGGACGGCTGGTTCCACACGGGCGACATCGGCACCCTCGACGAGGACGGCTACCTCGCGATCACCGGGCGGAAGAAGGAGATCCTGGTCACGGCGGGCGGCAAGAACGTCGCCCCGGCCGTCATCGAGGACCGCATCCGGGCGCACGCCCTCGTCGCGGAGTGCATGGTGGTCGGCGACGGGCGCCCGTTCGTGGGCGCGCTCGTCACGATCGACGAGGAGTTCCTCGGCCGCTGGGCCGCCGAGCACGGCAAGCCGGCCGGTTCGACGGCGGCCTCCCTGTGCGAGGACGCCGACCTCCTGGCGGAGGTCCAGCGGGCGGTCGACGACGGCAACGCGGCGGTCTCCAAGGCGGAGTCGGTCCGCAAGTTCCGCGTCCTGCCCGCCCAGTTCACGGAGGAGGCGGGCCACATCACCCCGTCCCTGAAGCTGAAGCGGAACGTGGTGGCGAAGGACTTCGCGGACGAGATCGAGGCGCTCTACCGGGGCTGAGCCCGGCGGACGCGCGGACGGAGAGGGGCCCCGGGCGATCCGCCCGGGGCCCCTCTCCGTCCGTGGCGCTCAGAGCAGCTCGCGCAGCCGTTCCGCCAGCAGGTCCCAGCGCCACCTCTCCTCGACCCAGGCCCGGCCGCGCTCGCCCATGCGGGCGCGCAGTTCGGGGTCGAGGAGGAGGGCGGTGACGCGGTCGGCGGTGTCCCCGGGGGAACCGCCCCGGACGACCCAGCCGGTCTCGCCGTCGAGAACGGCGTCGGGGGCGCCGCCGGAGTCGCCGGCGACGACGGGGAGGCCGGTGGCGGAGGCCTCCAGGTAGACGATGCCGAGGCCCTCGACGTCCAGGCCGCCGCGCCGGGTGCGGCAGGGCATGGCGAAGACGTCGCCGGCCCCGTAGTGGGCGGGCAGCTCCGCCCAGGGGACGGCGCCGGTGAACCGCACCGATCCGGCCACGCCCGTCCCGGCGGCGAGGCGGCGCAGGTCCTTCTCGTACGGGCCGCCGCCGACGATCAGCAGGACGGCGTCCGGAACCCGGCGCAGGATCCGCGGCAGGGCCCTGATCAGGGTGTCCTGGCCCTTGCGGGGCACGAGCCGGGAGACGCAGACCACGACGGGGCGGTCGCTGAGCCCGAGCCGGGCGCGGACCTCGTCGCCGCCCGAACCGGGGTGGAAGGTCTTCTCGTCCACGCCCGGCGGGAGCTGGACCATCCGGCCGGCGGCGGCGGGCGTGAGGGCCTCCGCGATCCGCGACCGGGTGTACTCGCCGAGGTAGGTGACCGTGTCCGTGCCCTCGCCGATGCGGCGGAGCAGCTGCCGGGAGCCGGGGAGCTGGGCCCAGCCGGCCTCGTGGCCGTGGGTGGTGGCGACCAGGCGCCGGGCACCCGCCCGCCGCAGGGCCGGGGCCATCAGGCCGAGCGGGGCGGCGGCGCCGAACCACACGGACTCGCAGCCGTGCTCGCGCAGCAGCGCGGTGGCGCGGGCGGTGACCCGGGGGGTGGGGAGCAGCATGGTGGTGCGGTCCCGGACGACCGTGAAAGGCTGTTCGGCGTCGAACGCGGCCGTCGCCCCGGCCCCTTCGCGGCCGTGCTTCCAGGTGGAGGCGTACACCACGACCCGCCGGGGGTCCAGGCGCAGGGCCATGTTGTGCAGGAAGGCCTGGATTCCCCCGGGACGCGGCGGGAAGTCGTTGGTTACGATCAGGGTCTTGTGCATCGGGGCCGACAGTACGCGATCACATCCTCCGCCCGGCACCACCACCCCCCGCGCCAGCGGGCCGACAGAACAAGGACGAGACAGTGACGACGGGCGCAGTGGGTAAGGGATCACGCGCGGACCTGCGACTCCCCCTCGGCCTCTGGGGCCTCAGCCGGGCGATCCTCCTGCTGGTCGTGTTCAAGGTCGTGGTGATCCCCGGCCCGGACATCACGTTCGACATCGAGAACATCTACCAGGGCTGGTACGACGTCCTGCGGACCGGCACGTACCCGCTGGACGACGTCACCTGGCAGTACCCGCCGGCCGCGGCGTTCGCGATCCTCTCCCCCGCGCTGCTGCCGTTCCTCGGCTACTCGGCCGCCTTCTTCCTCCTCGCGCTCCTCTGCGACGCCCTGGTCTTCGGCCTGCTGCTCCACACCGGCCGCCGGGCGGGCCGGACGTCCCGGGGCGCCTGGTTCTGGCTGGCGGCCGTCCCGCTGCTCGGCCCGATCACGTACGCCCGGTACGACGTGATGGTGACCGCCGTCGCGGTGGCGGGGCTGCTCGCGGCGGGCCGGAGCCCGCGCGTGCTCGGCGCGCTCGCCGGCTTCGGCGCGGTCCTGAAGGTGTGGCCGGTGCTGATCCTCGCGGGCACCCCCAAGGGGCGGGCGACGTTCCGCTCGTGGCCGGCGGCGGCGGGCGCGGCGGCGGCGGTGCTGCTGTTCTGCGTGCTGTGGATGCCGGGGGCGCTGGCCTTCCTCTCCTTCCAGCGCGACCGGGGCACCGAGGTCGAGTCCCTGGGCTCGATGGTCTTCCACGTCGCCCGGCACTTCGGCTGGGAGGGCGAGGCGCGGATGAACTACGGCTCGATCGAGTTCCTCGGGCCGTACGTGTCCACGGTCTCCACGGCCGCGATGGCGCTCACGTTCGCCGCCTTCGCCTGGCTGCTGCTGTGGCGGGTCAGGGCGCGCCGCTTCACCTCGTCGACGGTGGCGGACGCGGCCTTCGTGGCGGTGCTGCTGTTCACGCTGACGAGCCGGGTGCTCTCCCCGCAGTACATGCTGTGGCTGGTCGGCCTGGCGGCGGTGTGCCTGGCCTTCCGGTCGAGCCGGATGGAGCGGCCCGCGCACCTGGTGCTCCTGGCGGCGGCGGTGACCCAGTTCGAGTTCCCGGTGTGGTTCTCGCACGTGACGCGGAGCGATCCGCTGGGCATGGCGGCGCTGTTCTCGCGCAACGGCCTGCTGATCGCCGCCGCCCTCCTCGCCTGCCGGATCCTGTGGCGGGAGACGGTCACGGAGCCGCGCCCCGCCGGCGTCGCGGCCATCCCCGCGCAGGCGGGACACCCGGACCGCGAGAAGACCGGGAAGACCCTGACCGGCTCGCGCTGAGGAACGGCGGGGCCGGACCGGGCGGGAGCCGGGCCGGACGGGAGCCGGGCCGGACGGGAGCCGGGCCGGACGGAGCGAGGGCCGGAGCGGGGCGGGGGCCGGACGGGCCGGGGGCCGGACCGGGCAAGAACCGGACAAGGCGGGAGCCGGGAGGCTTCCTAGCCGAGCTGCTCCTCCACGTACACGCGCCACTCCCGCGTGAAGTCCTCCGGCGTGGTGCCCAGGACCTCGTGGAGCGCCTTCTCCACGGCGCCCTTGCGTCCCGGGTGCGCGCCCACCGCCCGGTAGAAGGCCACCAGCTTCTCCTCGCTCCAGCGGTCCGCGACCATGCGGCAGGCCAGCCAGCCGCTCTCGTACGCCCGCGCCAGGACCTCCGTGTCGCCGCCGAAGGCGAAGTCGCCGTCCTCCGGGAGCCGGGCGGGCGGGCCGTCGTCCTGGACGGCGCGGGTCAGCTCGGGGGCGGCCTGGACGGGGGTGCGGTCGGCGTCCCGGTAGGCGACCCAGTCGGCGAAGCCCTCGGAGAGCCAGACCGGGGTCGAGGGAGTGGTGTGGGCCCGGGTGGCGACGTGGACGGTCTCGTGGGTGAGGACGAGCTGCCGGCCGAAGTCGCCGAGGACGCCGTACGCCTCGGGGTTGACGATCACCCGGTCCGCGGGCGCGTCCGTCCCGCCCGCGGTCTCGCCCGTGGTGACGGCCGCTATGCCCCGGTAGGAGCTTCCCGGCTCCCCCAGCAGCTCCCCCATCGCGTTCAGCGAGCCGGGGACGAGGACGACCACGCGGCGGGCCCAGTCCGCGTGCCAGGCCCCGGTGACGGCGGGGACCGCCCGGTCGGCCGCCGTCGCGATCTCCCGGAGCCGGGCCGGTTCCTGGCCGACGCCGAGGACGAGGGAGCGGGCGCTCCGGACGGCCGCGACGTCCCCCTGTTCCCACAGCTGCCGGGGCGTGCCCTTCGCGGGCCGCTCGCCGGTCACGTACCAGCGTCCGTCCCGTTCGGCGAGGTCCAGGACGCGGGCCCCGGTGACGGGCCGCCGGTCGTACCCCCGGAGCCGGTAGCCGAGGTCCGCGCGGACGGTGGCCCGGCCGGGGGCGGCGCGGTCGACGCCGGTGACCCGGTACGACCAGCCCTCCAGCGGCACGGCAGCGAGCCGCCGGTAGAGGGTGAGGCCGGCCGGGGCGTACGCGGGGTCGAGGGCGGTGCGGTAACCGGGCTCGTCGCGGTCCAGGAGGGCCCTGGCGTGCCGGTCCAGGAGGGTCTGGATCTCCCGGGAGGCCGTGTCGGCGGGTCCCCCGGTCCTCGTGCAGCCGACCGGGCCCGTCAGGGCAAGCAGCAGGGCCAGCAGACAGACGGCTGCCGGCCGTCGCGCTCCGCACCGCTGACCTGCCACGCGTCCGATCGTACGATCCGAACGGCGGTCGTGGCTCCCGGCCGGTGCGAAACGGTCCCGGCCGGGGCCGGCGCGGAGCCGGACGGGACCGGTGCGGGCCGGGACAGGACCGGGGCGGGCGGGGCGGGGACGGAGCCGGCCGGGACCCGTGCGGGCGGGGGCCGAGGCCGGTGCGGTCGGGGCCGGGACGGGCGCGGGGCGGGCACGAACCGGCGCGGCCGGGGCCGCGCGCCCGGCTCAGACCCGGGTCACCGTCACGTGCGACATCATGTCCACCGGGTCGTAGCGCACCCGCGCGCCCGGGTAGGGGGCGTGGATGACCTGCCCGTTCCCGGCGTAGATGGCCACGTGGCTGGCGTCGCCCCGGTACGTGACGAGGTCGCCGGGCCGCGCCTGTGCGAGGGGGACCCGGCGGCCCGCGTACCGCTGCGCGGCGGAGGTGCGCGGCAGGCTGACCCCGGCCTGCCGGTACGCCCAGACCATCAGGCCCGAACAGTCGAAGGCGGAGGGGCCGGTCGCCCCCCACGCGTACGGCCTGCCGATCGCGCTGCGGGCGGCGGCCACCGCGGCGGCGGCCCGGGAGGAGACCGGCCCCGGGTCCCCGGGGAACGACGGCCCGCCGCCGGGGCCGCTCCCGGCGCTCCCCCCGTCGGGGGCGGCCCCGCGGCCGCCGGTGCGGGAGGCGCGGTCGAAGTCGGCGCGCTCCGCGGCGGTGAGGGAGGCGAGCACCCGGCGGGCCTCGGCGAGCTTGCCCTCCACGGCGCGCTTGTGGCGGGCGACCTCGTCCCGGCCGCGTTCCAGTTCGGCGAGGGCCGCGCGGCCCTCGCTCCGCAGCTGCGCCAGCCGGCGCTGTTCCCGCCGGAGCGCGCCGAGCGCGTCGTTCTGGCGGTCGGTGGCGCGGTCGAGGGCGGAGGCCCGGTCGAGGTAGCTGTCCGGGTCGGAGGAGAGCAGCAGCGCGAGGGCGGGGTCCATGCCCCCGGAGCGGTACTGGGCCCCGGCGACCGCGCCGAGGACGCCCCGCATGCGGTTGACCCGCTCCTGGCCCCGGGCGAGGCCGTCCTGGGCGTGGGCGACCGTCCGGCGCAGCTCGTCCGCCTTCTCGTCCGCCCGGTTGTAGCCCTCCGTGGCCCGCTCCGCCTCCGTGAGGAGGCGGTCGACCGCGGCCCGGGCGGTCTCGGCGCCGGTTCCCGGGTCGGCGCTCGCGGGGACGGCCCCGAGGGACGCCGCCGCGGTGGCCGCGGCGGCGGTGAGGACGGTGACCCTGGCGGATCGGCGGTGGGACGCCACGGATCGCGCTCCGTTCGGCTCGACGCAGACTGGCGCGGCAGACAGTAGCCGCTGCCACCTCCGCGTCCAACGAGGGCGACGGGCACGCACAGTGACGCCCCGCCGGAGACCACAGGTCACCGGCGGGGCGTCAGGTCAGTTCCGTTCTCGGCGAACCACCCGTTCGGGCGGCATGCCGCGCGGGTCGGCGGGGGATCAGCCGCCGACGCGGACGCCGAACTGGAAGGTGCCCATGTAGTCCATGGACTCGTAGCGGACGAAGGCGCCCGGCTTGGGGGCGTGCAGGATCGTGTTGTTGCCCGCGTAGAGGCCCACGTGCGACAGGCCGTTGAAGAAGACCAGGTCGCCCGGCTGGAGCTGGCTGCGGCCGATCTTGGTGCCGTCGTTCTGCTGGGTGTAGGTGACGCGGCTGATCCGGGCGCCCGCCTGGCGGTAGGCCCACTGGGTCAGGCCGGAGCAGTCGTACGAACCGGGGCCCTCCTCGCCAGAGGCGTACGGCTTGCCGATCTGGGTGGCGGCGGCGGCGAGCGCCTTGCCGGCGAGGCCGCTCACGGAGCCCAGGTCGACCGGGGCGCCGCCGCCGGTCAGGTCGGTCCGCCGACCGGCGTCGCGGCTGGCCCGCTCCTCCTTCTCCCGCTCCTCCTGCTTCAGCCTGGCCTTCTCGGCGGCCGTGAGGGTGTCGAGGACCTTCCGGGCCTCGGCGAGCTTGCTCTGGAACTTCTGCTTCTTCTCGCCGAGGGTCTTGCGGACGTCCTCGAGGTCGGCGAGCTTCGCGGTGGCCTCGGCGCGCTGCTGCGCGAGCGTGCGCTGCTTGGCCTGGATCGAGGTGAGGACGTCGGCCTGCTGGGCGCTCAGCTGGTCGATCGCGGACGCCTTGTCGAGGTAGGTGTCCGGGTCGGCGGAGAGGAAGAGCTGGAGCGCCGGGTCGATGCCGCCGGAGCGGTACTGGGCGCTGGCGACCGAACCGATCTGGTCGCGCAGGACGTTGAGCTCCTGCTGGCCCCGGGCCACCTTGTCCTGGAGGTCGCCGACCTCCTTCTGCAGCTTCCCGCGGCGCTCGTCGGCCTGGTTGTACTGCTCCGTGGCCTCCTCGGCCTCGTGGTGCAGCTTGTCGACCTTCGACTTGACCTCGTCGATCTTGGGCTTGGCGGGGGCCGCCTGGGCACCGGACTGTGCGGTGAAGGCGACGGCGGCGGCCGCGGTCACCGTGAGCACGGTCACGCGGGTGCGGCTCGGCTGCTTGGGTCGACGGTGGGACGCCACGAAGGCGAGCTCCTTCTTCCTCAGAGCCGCCCGGCCGGTCAGGGGCGGGCGGTTCCTCCGCCGTCACCCCGGATGGGTGACCAACCGCGCGAAGGTTCGAGCCCTGACCCTAGTGACCAACTTGTGATCAGTTCAAATCCCGACGGCAAAAATCTCGCCCACCCGGCACTTTGTTCACACGCACCGTACGGGCAGTGAGGGGGACTTGACGGTGCGCCATCCAGAAACCGGTCATAAGGCCCACGGGTTGACACGGGTCACGAGAGCCGCGAAAGCCGCTTCAGCAACAAGACGGACGGGACCGGCCGCGCACCCGCCTTCGCCACCCCGTCGGCCACCTCGCGGTCCGTGGAGACCACCACCACCGGCCGGCCGGGCGGCTCCGCCCGCACCAGCTGCCGGATCAACTCGTCCGCCGTGACGCCCGCCTTGGAGAACAGCACCCGCACCCCGCGCGGCGGCGCGAGCAGCACCGGGGCCGCCAGCTCCGCCCCGTCGAAGACGCAGGTGACCTCGGCGCCCGACCGGGCCGCGAGGGCCGAGAGGCCGCCGAGCAGCCGCAGCCGCTGCTTCTCCAGCGGCATCGTCGGATAGCCGGTCTTGGTGACGTTGTAGCCGTCGACCACCAGATGGGTCTGCGGCAGCGCGAGGAGCTGGTCGAGCAGGGCCGGATCGGTCTCGGAGAGCGCCCGCGCCGCGATGTCCTTCGGGGACATCCGCCCCGGCTCCACCGCGTCCACGGTGTCCGCCGGATGCGTCGAGACGGGCGGCAGCGCCAGTTCGCGGCGCAGCCCCTGCGCCGCGTCGAGGACCGTGTCCAGGAGGAGCCGCAGCCGCATGTCCTCCACCGAACGGCCCTCGCGTGCGCTCCTGCGGCTCGCCTCCAGGGCCGCCTCGACCTCGCCGAGCCTGGCCCTGAGCCGCCGGCTCTCGCTCTCGGCGGCCGACACCCGGGCCGCCGCGTCCGCCCGCACGGTCTCGATCTCACCCTGGACCCTGCGCAGCGCCGCCTCGCCCCGCTTCACGTCGCTCAGGGCGCTGCGCAGCTTGCGGTGGAACGACTCCGCCTCCCGGCGGGCCGCGTCGAGGTCGTGCCTCAACTGCTCGGTCTCGTCCCGGGAGCGGTCCCTGGCCGCGGCGAGTTCCCGGCGCAGCCGCTCCAGTTCGCGCCGGCCCGCCTCGTCGGCCCGCTCGGCGTCGGCCCGCTGGGCCTCCTCGCCCGCGGCGGCGACCAGCTTGACCCAGCCGGGCGGGCGCAGCACATAGGCGGCCGCCGCCACGTCGACGGGGTCGGCCGCCGCGGGCGGGGTGCCGCTCTCCAGGGCTCCGGCCAGTTCGGGGTGGCCCTGCTTGAACCGCTCGCCGATCCGCTGCCGGAAGACCGGGTCGCTCTCCAGGGCCGACGCCATGGCGTTCCCGGCGAACTTGGCCCGCCGGCTCGCGGTGAACCGGGCGTACTGCCGCAGGGGCGGGGGCAGCTCGGCGACGGTCAGCCCGCCGAAGGCGTCCGCGACCAGCGCGACGACCTTCCGCCGCACGCCTTCCGGCAGTGGATGGTCGAACGTCTCGGCAGCGTCACCTGCCGCGCCGGCCGGCTCTCCACCGTGCGCGGGCTGCTCCACGATCCGTCACCCCTATGTCGTCCGCGCCGTCCTCAGGAAGCGGCGCCCGGCCTGTCCACCAGTTCGATCCGGTCCACCGCGTTGCACCAGCGGCAGCGGACCGACTCGATGGTCTCACTGACCACCTGCCGCTCCTCGACCGTCGGTTCTCCGGCGAGGTCCAGATGGACGTACTCGACCACCTTGGACGAGCGGGTCACGTCGAAGCGGGTGAGGTTGCCGCAGAGCGTGCAGCGCCAGCGGGTCTCGGCGGTCGGCAGGGGAACCGTCGTCATCGTGCCGTCCTTCTTCCTGTGGTGGGGTACCAGGTGCGGGAGCCGCGGTGCGCCGTCGAACTGCGGTCGTACTGTCCGCCACACTACGGCCTCGCGGGGAGGCCGGAGCACGGCGAGGCACTCTGTCCACTTCGCCGCCGGTACGCCATGATCTGTCCGTGATCGATTGGCGAAGCGCGGCCCGCGGCGCCCTGCGGGGCGTCCGCGGCGGTCCCGCGGTGACGTACGGGCTGATCGCCGCCTGCTGCCTCCTCTTCGTGGCCGGTCCGGTCTCCGGGCTCAACCCGGCGCACGGCACGGGCGACGCCCTCCTCGCCGCCCAGGGCTCCCACTTCCGCCGCTGGGGCGTCGTCCCCGCCGAGCTGGTGAGCGGCGACCCGCGCGCCCTGCTCACCCCGTTCACCGCGCTCTTCGTCCACGGGAGCTGGCTCCACCTCCTGGGGAACATGCTCTTCCTGTACGTCTTCGGCGCGATGGCCGAGGAGCGCCTGGGGCCCGTCGAGTACGCCCTCTTCTACCTGGGGACCGGCTGTCTCGCCCTCGTCGGCTACGCGGTGGCGCACGCGGACAGCGAGCAGACCCTGGTGGGGGCGTCGGGGGCGATCTCCGGGGTGCTCGGGGCCTTCCTCTTCCTCTTCCCGCGCTCCCGGGTCACCAGCCTCTTCCCCTTCCTCTTCTTCCTCCCGCTGCGCTTCCCCGCGTGGATCGTGCTGATCTTCTGGTTCGCGCTCCAGTGGCTGGCCGCGCGGACGGCCGGGGCCGGTCCCGGCGTCGCGTACCTGGCCCACGTGGTGGGCTTCTCGCTCGGCTTCCTCTACGCCTGGGTGCGCCACCGGGGTGGGGATAGAGTGAAAGCCCCAGCCGCGGCCACCGAGGGAGAAAGCCAGCCGTGATCACCGCGATCGTGCTCATCAAGACCAGCGTGGACCGCATCCCCGAGATCGCCGAGTCGATCGCGGCGCTCGACAGCGTCAGCGAGGTCTTCTCGGTGACCGGCACGTACGACCTGATCGCGATGGTCCGGGTCCCCCGCCACGACGACCTGGCGGACGTGATCCCCGGCAGCATCAGCAAGATCCCGGGCGTCGAGGCGACGGACACCCACGTCGCGTTCCGCACGTACTCGCAGCACGACCTGGAGGCGGCCTTCGCCATCGGCCTGGAGTCCTGAGGTCCTTCGCGGCCGCGGACGGAGGGGGTCTCCCGGACGGGAGGCCCCCTTCACCCGTACGAGTGAGCGTTCAGCCGCGGTCCGGGACGCAACGGCCGTCCTCGGTGCGGTACTTCCAGCGGGCGCCGTCCCGGACCAGTTCCTTCACGGCGCCGACGAACCGCTCCACGTGCTCGTCGGGGGTTCCGGCGCCGAAGCTCACCCGGACGGCGTTGAGGGAAGGCTCGCCGGGCGCCGCCTCGGGGGCGCCGCACTCGCCCGGGTCCCGCGGGTCGCCGCCGAGCAGGGTGCGGACCAGCGGATGGGCGCAGAAGAGGCCGTCGCGGACGCCGATGCCGTACTCGGCGGAGAGCGCGGCGGCGAAGTGGGAGCTGTTCCAGCCCTCCACCACGAACGAGATGACGCCGACGCGTGGGGCGTCGTCCCCGAAGAGCGAGAGGACCCTGACCTCGGGGACCCCGGCCAGGCCCTCGCGGACCCTGGCGATCAGCTGGTTCTCGCGGGCGACGAGGGCGTCGAAGCCGGCCTCGGCGAGCGCCCTGCAGGCGGAGGCGATCGCGTGGACGCCGATGACGTTCGGGGAGCCGGCCTCGTGGCGGGCCTCGCTGGTGTGCCACTCGACGTCCACGCCGCCGTCGGCCCGGCGCGCCACCTTCCGGGAGGCGCCGCCGCCCGCGAGGTAGGGATCGGCGTCCCGGAGCCAGTCGGCGCGGCCGGCGAGGACGCCGGCGCCGAAGGGCGCGTACAGCTTGTGCCCGGAGAAGGCGACCCAGTCCACGTCGAGGGCGGTCACGGAGACCGGGTGGTGGGGCGCGAGCTGGGCGGCGTCGAGCACGATCCGGGCGCCGTGCGCGTGGGCGGCGGCGGCCAGCTCCCTCACCGGCCACAGCTCGCCGGTCACGTTGGAGGCGCCGGTGACGCAGACCAGGGCGGGGCCGTGGGGGTCGCGTCCGGCGAGGGCGCGCTCCAGGGTCCCGACGGCCTGCTCCGGGGTGCGCGGCGCGTCGAGGTACGTCACGCGGGCGTCGCGCCAGGGCAGGAGCGAGGCGTGGTGCTCGGTCTCGAAGACGAAGACCTCGCAGCCGGCGGGGAGGGCGGCGGCCAGCAGGTTGAGCGAGTCGGTGGTGGAGCGGGTGAAGACGACCTGGTCACCGGGGCGGCAGTCGAGGAACCCGGCGACGGTGGCGCGGCTGTTCTCGAAGAGGTCGGTGGAGAGCTGGGAGAGGTAGCCGGCGCCGCGGTGGACGCTGCCGTAGTAGGGGGCGTACGCGGCGACGTCGTCCCAGACGCGCTGGAGAGCGGGCGCGCTGGCCGCGTAGTCGAGCGCCGCGTAGGTCACCTCGCCGCCGGTGACGAGCGGGACGGTGACGTCCCGGCCGAGGACGGGCAGCGGGGCGGCGGGGCGGGGGCCGCCGGTTCCGGGGGCGGCGGTCTCGACGGTGGCGGCGTTCGGGCGTGCGGACATGGCGGTATCTCCCGGCGGGCGGTGCGGAACGGCTTCGGTGGTCCCGTACGCGGCCGGACACGGCGGGGTACGGGTGACGCCTCGGAGAGGAGGGGGCGCGCGCGGGTGTGCGGGTACGCGGAAGGGACCCTGTTCCGAGGGGTGAAGAAGGGGCGGACTCGCCCTATCGCATTCGCTTGCTCACGGAAAACGCTCCTCGAGAGACCAGGACCCCTGGTGTTCGAGGGGTCCGCGCTTGCCGCGGACCTCGCTGCCCACGGCCTGGTCATCACCCGGGGCACCCCGCCACGGACGGAGGGTTGCCGGACAGCGAGCCGGGGCCTTGACGCTGTCACTCGTGACCTGCGCAGCATCCTGCCACATGATCGCCGCGGCGCACGACCCCGGTCCGCATCCTGGACCGGGGCCGCGCGGCGGAACGCGTTACGCGTTGCTGGCCGCGACCCAGCGCTCCAGGACCCGCCGGGCGGCGCCGGAGTCGATGGCCTCGGCGGCCTTCGCGATGCCCGCGCGGAGCTGCTCCGCGAGGGTGCCCTCCCCCGGTTCCAGCGCGGTCAGCGCCGCCGCCGAGTTGAGCAGCACCGCGTCCCGCACCGGCCCGGTCTCGCCGGCGAGGAGCCGGCGGGCCACGTCGGCGTTGTACGAGGCGTCGGCGCCGCGCAGCGCCTCCACCGGCACGAGGTCGATGCCGACGTCCCGGGGGTCGAAGGTCTCCTCCCGCACCGCGCCGTCCCGGACCACCCAGACCCGTGAGGTGGCGGTGGTGGTCAGCTCGTCGAGCCCGTCGTCGCCGCGGAAGACGAGCGCGGAGGAGCCGCGTCCGGCGAGCACCCCGGCGACGATGGGCGCCATCCGCGGGTCCGCGACGCCGGTCGCCTGGGCCCGCACCCGGGCCGGGTTGGTGAGCGGGCCGAGGAAGTTGAAGACCGTGCGGATGCCGAGTTCCCTGCGGGCCGTCGCGACGTGACGCAGCGCCGGGTGGAACTTCACGGCGAAGCAGAAGGTGACGCCGGCCTCCTCGGCGACCTCGGCGACCCGCCCCGGGGTCAGGTCCAGGTTGACGCCGAGCTTCTCCAGGACGTCGGAGGCGCCGGAGGCGGAGGAGGCCGCGCGGTTGCCGTGCTTGACGACCTTGGCGCCGGTGCCGGCGACCACGATCGCGGACATGGTGGAGATGTTGACGGTCCTGGCGCCGTCGCCGCCGGTGCCGACGATGTCGACGGTGGCCCCGGGCACCTCGATCGTGCGGGCGTGCTCGTACATCGTCCGGACGAGGCCGGTGATCTCCTCGACGGTCTCGCCCTTGGCGCGCAGGGCGACGACGAACCCGGCGATCTGCGCGTCGGTGGCCTCGCCGCGCAGAATCCGGTCCATGGCCCAGGCCGTGTCCTCGGCGCTCTGGTCGCGGCCGCTCAGCAGGCCGTCCAGGACGACGGGCCAGGAGCGGCCCGCCGTGGTGGGTCCTCCAGCGGGGGTCACAGCGCCCATGGCAGCTCCCGGTCATCATCGCCTGACGGATACGGGACCACCCTATCGATCCCCGGGGACGGCGAAGAGCCCCGTCCGGCGTACGGACGGGGCTCTCGCCGTGGCGACTTCGGCAAGTCGTGGACGTCAGGCGATCAGTGGTGGCCGTGGCCGCTCTGGATCTCCTTGTACTCCTCGACGGTGGGCTTGGGGATCTGGTTGTCCCCGCCGTAGTAGCTCCTGTTCAGCTTGACCCGGAGCTTCTCCATGCGGCCGATCTTCCGCTCCACGCCGTTCTCGTCCACGGCCGGCGGCAGCGCTGCGGGCTCGTACTGCTCGTGCGCCGTGAGGCGGTGCAGCTCGCCCTGGCTGAGCGGCTCGTGGATCTCGACGAACTCACCGTGCGGCAGGCGCTTGATGATGCCCGACTCGCGGCCGTGCAGCACCTTGTCCCTGTCCCGGCGCTGGAGGCCGAGGCAGATCCGCTTGGTGACGATGAACGCGATGACCGGGCCGACGAAGAAGAAGATCCGCACGAACCAGGTGATCGAGTTGATCGACAGGTGGAAGTGGGTCGCCCAGAGGTCGTTTCCACCACCCACGAGCATGATCATGTACGCGGTGATCCAGGCGACGCCGAAGCCGGTGCGCGTGGGGGCGTTGCGCGGGCGCTGCGCGATGTGGTGCTCGCGCTTGTCGCCGGTGATCCAGGACTCGATGAACGGGTAGACCGCGATCGCGCCGAGCACCGCCGGGAAGATCGCCAGCGGGATCATCACGCCCAGGACGAGCGTGTGGCCCCAGAGGTTGATCTCCCAGCCCGGCATGACGCGGATCAGGCCTTCCGCGAAGCCCATGTACCAGTCGGGCTGGGCGCCGGTGGACACCTGGTCCGGGCGGTACGGGCCGAGGGCCCAGATCGGGTTGATCGAGGCGATCGCCGCGATGACCGCGATGACGCCGAAGACCAGGAAGAAGAAGCCTCCGGCCTTCGCCATGTACACGGGCAGCAGCGGCATGCCGACGACGTTCTTGTTCGTGCGGCCGGGGCCCTCGAACTGCGTGTGCTTGTGGACGAACACCAGGATGAGGTGGGCGACCACGAGGCCCAGCATGATGCCGGGCAGCAGCAGGATGTGCGCCGAGTAGAACCGGGCGACGAAGTCGCCGCCGGGGAACTCCCCGCCGAACAGGAACATCGAGAGGTACGTGCCGACGACCGGCACGGACAGGATCGCACCCTGCATGAAGCGGACACCGGTGCCGGAGAGCAGGTCGTCCGGGAGCGAGTAACCGGTGAAGCCGGTGAACATGCCCAGGAAGAACAGCAGGAAGCCGAACAGCCAGTTGATCTCACGCGGCTTGCGGAACGCGCCGGTGAAGAAGACGCGCATCATGTGCACGAACATGCCGGCGAGGAAGATCAGCGCCGCCCAGTGGTGGATCTGCCGGATGAGCAGACCGCCGCGCACCTCGAACGAGATGTGCATGGTCGAGTTGAACGCCTCGGACATCAGCTGTCCCTGGAGCGGGACGTACGGTCCCGCGTACTCCACCTCGTTCATCGACGGGTGGAAGAACAGCGTCAGGTAGACGCCCGTCAGGATGATGATGAGGAAGCTGTAGAGGCAGACCTCGCCCAGCATGAAGGACCAGTGGTCCGGGAAGATCTTCCGCATGTTGGCCTTGGCCAGCGTGTAGATCCCCAGGCGGCCGTCGGCCCAGTCGGCGACCCGCTCGCCGGCGGGTGCCTTCTTTTCGGTATCGGTCACGGTGCTCATCCGCGCTCCCAGAAGGCAGGGCCGACGGGCTCGTCGAAGTCGCCGAGCGCCTCCAGGAAGCCCTTGTCGTTCACGCCGATCCGCAGCTGCGGAAGGGCGTGACCGGCCGGGCCGAAGATGACGCGGGCGCCGTCGGAGAGGTCGAAGGTGGACTGGTGGCACGGGCAGAGGACGTGGTGCGTCTGCTGCTCGTACAGGGAGATCGGGCAGCCCACGTGGGTGCAGATCTTCGAGAAGGCGACGATGCCCTCGTGCGACCACTCGAGTTCGCGCTTGTCCTTGATGTCGTCCGGCTGGATGCGGACGATCATCAGGGCGGCCTTGGCGATCTCGGTCTGGAAGTGGTGGTCGTGCTCCGAGAGGCCCTCGGGCATCGCGAAGGTCAGCGAACCGACCGCGACGTCCTCGGGACGCAGCGGCTCGTGCGTGTTCATGTTGATGAGCTGCTTGCCCTTGGCCCACAGGGTGGTCCGGAGCTTCTTCTCGGGCAGCGGGCCCATGTCGCGCAGGAGCACGATGCCGGAGAGCGGCACCAGCGCCAGCGCGCCGAACATCGTGTTGCGGATGAGCTTGCGGCGGCCCATGCCGGACTCGGCGGCACCGGCCGCGAAGTCCGCCATGACCTTCGCCTTGACCTCGGGCGACGCCTCGATCGGGTGCCGCTCGTCGGCGACCTCGACGTCGGACATCAGGGTGCGGGCCCAGTGGACCGCCCCCGCGCCGATGAAGAAGAGGGAGGCACCGAGGGTCAGGCCCAGGGAGAAGTTGAGCGCGGACACCCGGCCGAAGGGCCAGATGTACACGATCTTGTCCACCGGGAAGATCACGTACGAGGCGATGAAGCCGATGGTGGCCAGCATCGACAGCGCGAACATGAAGGCGACCGCACGCTCGGACCGGCGGGCGGCCCGCTCGTCGATGTCCTGGATGCGGGGCTTGTGGGGCGGGAGGCCCGGGTCGGCGAACGGGTCGTCGGCGACCTTCACCGCGCCGTGCGCGGTGTCCTGCACGGCCGGCAGGTTCTCTTCTGGAATCTCTTGGCTACTCATGACTTCTTGGCCTTAGCGGTGTGGGCCGCGACCCAGATGGCAACTGCGACGAGCGCACCCAGACCGAAGATCCAGGCGAACAGGCCCTCGCTGACGGGACCGAGTCCACCGAGCGAGAGACCGCCCGGGTTGTCGGCCTCGTCGCTGTTGACGGCCTGGACGTACGCGATGATGTCCTTCTTCTCCTTCTCCGGCATCGTCGTGTCGGGGAAGGAGGGCATGTTCTGCGGGCCGGTCTGCATGGCCTCGTAGAGGTGCTTCGGGCTCACGCCCTCGAGGCTCGGGGCGTACTTGCCGTGGGTGAGCGCGCCGCCCTCCCCGGTGAAGTTGTGGCACTGGGCACAGTTGGTGCGGAACAGTTCGCCGCCCCTGGCCTTGTCGGCGCCCGCGGGGTCGTACTGCTGCCCGGTCGGCGTGATCGGGCCGGCCCCGAGGGAGGCCACGTACGCCGCGAGCTGGTCGATCTCGGCCTGCGAGTAGATGACCTTCTTCTTCGGGACCTGGGCGCCCGGCTGCTGGGCCGGCATGCGGCCCGTGCCGACCTGGAAGTCCACGGCGGCCGAACCCACGCCGACGAGGGAGGGGCCGTCAGTGGTGCCCTGACCGCCGGTTCCGTGGCAGCTGGCGCAGCCGACGGAGTAGAGCTTCTTCCCCTCCTCGATGGCGAGGGACTGGGCGGTCTCGTCGGCCTTCGCCGTGCCCGCGGGCGCGAACGCGGCGTACAGCCCCCCCGTGGCCGCCAGCGCGAGAAGTAGGACGACGACCGCCGCCAGCGGATGGCGTCGTCGTGCGGAGAGCTTTTTCACGGATTACCCCGGTGTCAGGATCTTCTGCGTCGGTGCTTGCTGGATGTCTCGGTCCGCCGTGGTGGCGGATCCGATTACTTGATCATGTAGATCGTGGCGAAGAGGCCGATCCAGACGACATCGACGAAGTGCCAGTAGTAGGACACGACGATGGCGGCGGTTGCCTGCTCGTGGGTGAACCTCTTGGCGGCGTACGTCCGGCCCAGGACCAGCAGGAAGGCGATGAGACCGCCTGTCACGTGCAGACCGTGGAAGCCGGTGGTCAGGTAGAACACCGAGCCGTACGGGTCCGAGGACAGGGAGAGCCCGTCCTTCTTGACCAGCTCGGTGTACTCGAAGACCTGTCCGCCGATGAAGATCGCACCCATCACGAACGTGATGATGAACCACGTCCGGAGCTTCTTCACATCGCCCCGCTCGGCGGCGAAGACGCCGAGCTGACAGGTGAGGGAGGAGAGCACCAGGATCGTGGTGTTGGTCGCCGAGAACGGGAAGTTCAGCGCCGAGGCCTTTTCTGCCCAGAACTCGGCACCCGTCACCGATCGCAGGGTGAAGTACATCGCGAAGAGGGCCGCGAAGAACATCAGCTCGGAGCTCAACCAGATGATGGTTCCGACGCTGGTGAGGTTCGGTCGATTGACCGACGGGTGCGCGTGCCCTGTTTCTACTGTCGTTACTGTCGCCACGACCGACATTATGTCGGTCGCTTATCCCGCCCTCACTCCGGGGGGTGCCGTTCGGAGTGTCAGGGGGGTGTGTCCAGCCCGAACGGCCCAGTGGGAGGGGCGGGAACCACCCTTCGAACGGTTGGCGAACGGGTGTTGACGGGCAGTGGAGCGGAGTAGCATCCGCCGCATCGGTCGACGACCGTCCCACGGACTTCCCCACGGAGGAACGATGCAGTCGAGTGCCACGGTCCTGGTCTACAGCGACGACGCGAACACCCGCGCGCAGGTGCGCCTCGCGGCCGGGAACAGGCCCGCGGCCGACGTCCCCCCGGTCGAGTTCGTGGAGTGCGCCACCCTGCCCGCGCTCCTCGCACGCCTGGACGAGGGCGGCGTCGACGTGTGCGTCCTGGACGGCGAGGCCGCACCCGCCGGCGGCATGGGCGTCTGCCGCCAGATCAAGGACGAGGTCTTCCACTGCCCCCCGGTCCTGCTGCTCATCGGACGCCCCCAGGACGCCTGGCTGGCCACCTGGAGCCGCGCCGACGCCGCCGTCACCCTCCCCGTCGACCCCGTCGACCTCGCGGCCTCCCTCGCCTCCCTGCTGCGCTCCCGGCTCCCGGTCGGCGCGTGAGCTGATCAGAGCGAGGGCCGCAGGCGGGCCTTCTGGGTGGAGGTCACCGGCTCCCCGGCGGCCTCCACCAGCGCGCTGCCCTGACGCCACTTTTCCCACGTCAGGTTCCAGTCGCCGAAGCCGTTGCCGAAGGGCTCCATCGTGTCGCCCTCGCTGTTGACGGTCCTGACGACGTCGCCGGGACGCACGTTCTCGAAGAACCAGGCCGCGTTCCCGGTCGACATGCCGACACAGCCGTGGCTGACGTTCGCCACGCCCTGCGAGCCGACCGACCACGGCGCGGCGTGCACGTACTCGCCGCTCCAGGTCACCCGGGTGGCGTAGTACACGGGCAGGTCGTACGACTCCGAGCTGCCCTCGGAGATGCCGACGGTGGTGCCGCGCATCCGGACGTAGTACTCCTTGCCGAGCACCACCTTGGTGCCGTTGCGGGTGGAGAAGCCGGGCTTGCCGGTGGTCACCGGAATGGTGTTGATCACTTCTCCGTTGCGCTTGACCGTCATGTGGTGCGACCCGGCGTCCGCGATCGCCTCGACCCGGTCGCCGATGGTGAGCTTCAGCGGCGCGGAGGCGCCCCCGTAGAGCTTGTCGCCGATCTTGAGGCCGTCCAGGTTGCCGCTGACGGTGACGCGCGCGCCGGCGGGCCAGTACTCCTTCGGGCGGAAGTGCAGCTTCTTGTCGTCCACCCAGTACCAGGAGCCCTCGACGGAGGGCGTGGAGCGGACCTTGAGGGCCCGTTCGACGATCGCCCGGGAGGCCCTGTCCTTGACGGGGAGGCTGAGGTCGGCGGTGATGGGCTGCCCGACGCCGTACGTGCCCGCCTCCGGCCCGAAGACGGCGGTCAGGGCCCGCTGGGCCGGAGCCGTCTCGAACGTGAACGTACGGACCCCCGGGGCGCCCTCCTCGTCCTCCGTGGTCACCCGGACCGTGTAGCGGGTGCCGGCCGCCAGGGAGGCCGTGGAGCGCCAGCGACGCCCGTCCGCGGTGAGGTCGCCCGCCAGGTGGCGCCCCGCGGCGTCGAGGGCGGTGACGTCGGCGATCCGGTCCCCGTCGTCCCCGGCGGTGATCTCCAGGGGCTTCTCGGGGTCGGCCCTGGTCCCGTCGGAGGGGGCGCTGACGGTGAGCGGACCGGCCGCGTCGTACGCCTTCGGCGTCAGCGGGCGTTCGTTCCGTGCCGTGCACCCGGTGGCGCTCGCGGTGACGGCCGCGGCCAGCAGGGCACAGCTCACAACAATCCGGATGCGCGGCGTGTCGTTCATGGACTCACCGTAAGAACAATCCCCGGGCCGGGCGCGCCGAGTGCTGCAAAAGAGGGGCCCGGACGCTTCGGTGACGAAGCTTCCGGGCCCCTCGGTGCGCTCCGGTGCGGAGCGGGGTACCGCTACTGGTTCTGGTTCTCGCCGCGGTAGAACTCGAAGACCCAGCCGAAGAGGCCGACCAGGATCAGCGGGGCGGAGAAGTACAGCAGCCACCAGCCCATCGCGACGGCGAGGAAGGCGAACGCGCCGCCGATGGCCAGCGAGAGCGGCTGCCAGCTGTGCGGGGCGAAGAAGCCCACCTCACCGGCCTCGTCCGCGACGTCGGCCTCCTTGTCGTCCTGCGCCATCGCGTCGACACGCTTGGCCGTGAAGGCCAGGTAGTAGCCGATCATGAGGGCCAGGCCGAACGCCAGGAACAGCGCCGTCGTGCCGGCGGGCTCCTTCGACCAGACGCCGTAGAGGATCGCCATGCCGAGGATGAAGACGCTCAGCCAGATGAACATCTTGCCCTGGATCTTCACTTGCCGGCCTCCTTGCTGCCCGTGAGGGCCTCGGCCTCGTGCGGCTTGTTCTCGAGCTGGTCGAGAGCGGCGATCTCAGGGTGGTGCAGGTCGAACGCCGGGGATTCGGAACGGATCCGCGGCAGGGTGAGGAAGTTGTGCCGCGGCGGCGGGCAGGACGTCGCCCATTCGAGCGAACGGCCGTAGCCCCACGGGTCGTCGACCTCGATCTTCTTGCCGTACTTGGCGGTCTTCCAGACGTTGTAGAGGAACGGCAGGATCGACAGGCCGAGCAGGAACGAGGAGATCGTCGAGATCGTGTTCAGCGCGGTGAAGCCGTCGGCGTCCAGGTAGTCCGCGTAACGGCGCGGCATGCCCTCGGCACCGAGCCAGTGCTGCACCAGGAAGGTGCCGTGGAAGCCGATGAACAGCGTCCAGAACGTGATCTTGCCGAGGCGCTCGTCGAGCATCTTGCCGGTGAACTTCGGCCACCAGAAGTGGAAGCCGGAGAACATCGCGAAGACGACGGTGCCGAAGACGACGTAGTGGAAGTGCGCCACCACGAAGTACGAGTCGGAGATGTGGAAGTCCATCGGGGGCGAGGCCAGGATGACGCCGGTCAGACCACCGAAGGTGAAGGTGATCAGGAAGCCGACGGCCCAGAGCATCGGGGTCTCGAAGGACAGCGAGCCCTTCCACATCGTTCCGATCCAGTTGAAGAACTTCACGCCGGTCGGAACGGCGATGAGGAACGTCATGAAGGAGAAGAACGGGAGGAGCACGCCACCGGTGACGTACATGTGGTGCGCCCACACGGTCACGGACAGGCCGGCGATCGCGATGGTCGCGGCCACCAGACCGATGTAGCCGAACATCGGCTTGCGGCTGAAGACCGGGATGACCTCGGAGATGATGCCGAAGAACGGCAGGGCGATGATGTACACCTCTGGGTGCCCGAAGAACCAGAAGAGGTGTTGCCACAGCAGCGCGCCGCCGTTGGCGGCGTCGAAGACGTGGGCGCCGAACTTCCGGTCCGCCTCCAGGGCGAACAGCGCGGCCGCCAGGACCGGGAAGGCGAGCAGGACCAGGACACCGGTCAGCAGCACGTTCCAGGTGAAGATCGGCATGCGGAACATCGTCATGCCCGGGGCGCGCATGCAGATGATCGTGGTGATGAAGTTGACCGAGCCGAGGATCGTGCCGAAGCCGGAGAAGGCCAGACCCATGATCCACATGTCGGCGCCGACGCCCGGCGAGCGGACGGCGTCCGACAGCGGGGAGTAGGCGAACCAGCCGAAGTCGGCCGCACCCTGCGGGGTGAGGAAGCCGGCCACCGCGATGATCGACCCGAAGAGGTAGAGCCAGTAGGCGAACATGTTCAGCCGCGGGAACGCCACGTCGGGCGCGCCGATCTGCAGCGGCATGATCCAGTTGGCGAAACCGGCGAACAGCGGCGTCGCGAACATCAGCAGCATGATCGTGCCGTGCATCGTGAACGCCTGGTTGAACTGCTCGTTCGACATGATCTGCGTACCCGGACGGGCCAGCTCGGCGCGCATGAAGAGCGCCATGAGTCCGCCGACGCAGAAGAAGACGAACGACGTGACCAGGTAGAGCGTGCCGATCGTCTTGTGGTCGGTGGTGGTCAGCCACTTGACCACGACATTGCCGGGCTGCTTGCGGCGTACCGGAACCTCGTTCTCGTAAGGCTCCTCAGCCGCGGCCGCACCCTGGGGTTCGTTGAGGATGCTCACAGTTGCTTCTTCTCCGCGTTCCTGGCCGGGGCCGTCTGGTCGATGCCCGACGGGATGTAGCCGGTCTGCCCCTTCTCCGCCAGCTCCTTCAGGTGCTGCTGGTAGCGCTCCGGAGAGACCACCTTGACGTTGAAGAGCATCCGGGAGTGGTCGACACCGCACAGCTCGGCGCACTTGCCGAGGAACGTGCCCTCCTGCGTCGGAGTGACCTCGAAGGCGTTCGGGTGCCCCGGGATGACGTCCTGCTTCATCAGGAAGGGAACCACCCAGAAGGAGTGGATGACGTCGCGGGAGGTCAGGACGAACCGGACCTTCTCACCCTTCGGCAGCCACAGGGTCGGTCCCGGGTTGCCGGTCTGGGGGTTGCGGTCGCCCGGGATGCCCGCGTCGTAGACGCCGCCGGCGTTGTCCGGGAACTGGTTCTTGTACCGCTCCGGCACAGTCTCCAGGTTCTTGTCCGTCTTGGCGTCGCCCTTCACTCCGGGCACGCTCTCGACGTAGTTGAAGCCCCAGCTCCACTGGTAGCCGACCACGTTGATGGTGTGGGCCGGCTTCGGGGAGAGCTCGAGGAGCTTCGACTCGTCGCGCGCGGTGAAGTAGAAGAGCACCGAGACGATGATGAGGGGGGTGACCGTGTACAGCGCCTCGATGGGCATGTTGTAACGGGTCTGCGGAGGTACCTCGACCTTGGTCCGGCTGCGCCGGTGGAAGATGGCGGCCCAGAGGATCAGGCCCCACACCAGGATGCCGGTGACGAGTGCGGCGGCCCACGAGCCCTGCCACAGGGAGAGGATCCGAGGCGCCTCTTCCGTGACGGGGGTGGGCATACCGAGGCGGGGGAAATCTTCCCAGTTGTACGAGCAGCCGGTGGCTGTCGCCAGGATCAGGCCCGCAGTCAGCACCTGCGGCAGCTTCCGCCGCATCGGGCGCCGCGACGAGCGGTCGGAGCCGTTGGGACTCACGTAGCGCCTTCCCGAGAGTCTCGGCCCGCGTTTGGTCGGCCACGGCCGTCCGTCTCGCTGGTCGGTCGCCGCCCCGTGCCGCGGGCAGGGGTTTGGATGTTTATGCGGACCAAACCCTACTGGACGCTATTTGGGGTCGCGCGGGGAGGGTGCCCAACGCGCCGTCCGACTCCCCGAAGGGGTGGAGTCCGGGGTTCCGGAGAGGGTCCGGCTCACCCGTTCGGCGCTCTGGCGCCGGGGCCGGCGGGGGTTCTGACGGGAGTTCACCGGAGCGGCGGCGGGCGGGGCGGACCGGACCCGGGGCGGGGCGGGGTGGCTCGGACCGGAGGCGGGGCGGGGCGGGGCGTCCCGGGCCCGGGACGGGGCGAGGTGGCTCGGACCGGAGGCGGGGCGGGCTGCGCGGGGGCGGAGGCGGGGCGGGGCGCGCGGGGGCGGGGCTCCCGCACGTTCTACCGTGGGCGGATGCCGTACTTCGACGCCGCGTCCGCCGCCCCGCTGCACCCCGTCGCCCGTCAGGCGCTGCTCGCCTCCCTGGACGAGGGCTGGGCCGACCCGGCCCGGCTGTACCGGGAGGGGCGGCGGGCCAGGATGCTGCTCGACGCGGCGCGGGAGGCCGCCGCGGAGGCCGTGGGCTGCCGCCCGGACGAGCTCGTGTTCACTCCTTCGGGGACACGCGCGGTTCACGCGGGGGTCTCCGGAGCGCTCGCGGGCCGCCGGCGCGCCGGGAACCGGATCGTGGTGTCGGCGGTCGAGCACTCCTCCGTCCTGCACGCGGCCGAAGCGCACGCGGCGGCGGGCGGGACGGTGACGGAGGTGCCGGTGGACCGGACCGGGGCGGTGGACGCGGCGGGCTTCGCGGCGGCCCTGGCCGGGGGGACGGCCCTGGCGTGCCTCCAGTCGGCCAACCACGAGGTGGGGACCGCGCAGCCGGTGGCGGAGGTGGCCGGGGCCTGCCGGGAGGCGGGGGTGCCGCTGCTCGTGGACGCGGCCCAGTCGCTCGCCTGGGGCCCGGTGGAGGAGGGCTGGTCGCTGCTCGCGGCGAGCGCGCACAAGTGGGGCGGTCCGGCGGGGGTGGGGCTGCTGGCCGTGCGGAAGGGGGTGCGGTTCGCCCCGCAAGGCCCGGCGGACGAGAGGGAGTCGGGCCGGGCGCCGGGCTTCGAGAACCTGCCGGCGATCGTGGCGGCGGCGGCCTCGTTGCGGGCGGTCCGGGCGGAGGCCGAGGCCGAGGGGGCGCGGCTGCGGGGGCTCGTGGACCGCCTCCGGACGCGGTTGCCGGAGCTGGTGCCGGACGTGGAGGTGGTGGGCGATCCGGTGCGGCGCCTTCCCCATCTGGTCACCTTCTCCTGTCTCTATGTCGACGGGGAGACGCTGCTGCACGAGCTGGACCGGGCCGGTTTCTCCGTTTCGTCCGGTTCGTCGTGCACGAGTTCGACGCTGACGCCCAGCCATGTGCTGCGGGCGATGGGGGTGCTGAGCGAGGGGAACGTCCGGGTGTCCCTGCCGGCCGGCACGGCGGAGGAGGACGTGGACCGCTTCCTCGACGTGCTGCCGGGGGTGGTGGCGGAGGTGCGGGAGCGGCTGGGCGCCCCGGTCGCGGCCCCGGCGGCCGGCCCCGCCTCGCCCGTCGTGGACGCGCGGGGCCGGCGCTGCCCGGTCCCGGTGATCGAACTGGCGAAGGCGATCGGCGGCGTCCCGGTCGGCGGCACGCTGACGGTCCTCTCGGACGACGAGGCGGCCCGGCTGGACATTCCGGCGTGGTGCGAGATGCGGGGGCAGGAGTACGTGGGCGAGAAGGGCTCGGCGGGAGGCGGGAGCGCGTACGTGGTGCGCCGGCTGGTGTGAGCCCGCGCCCCGTCCGGCCCCCGCGCGAGGGCCGGACGGGCGGGTCCCCGGAGTCAGACCAGGTGGGACCGGACCTCCGCCGCCGCGTCCTCGCCGTACGCCTTGGTGAAGCGCTCCATGAAGTGGGCGCCCCGCAGGGTGTACTCCTGGGTGCCCAGGGTCTCGATGACCAGGGTGGCCAGCATGCAGCCCACCTGCGCGGCGCGCTCCAGGCCGACGCCCCAGGTCAGACCGGTGAGGAAGCCGGCGCGGAAGGCGTCGCCCACGCCGGTCGGGTCGACCTTGGCCGTCTCCTCCGGGCAGCCGACCTCGACCGGGTCCCCGCCGGCCCGCTCGATGCGCACGCCGCGCGAGCCCAGGGTGGTGACGCGGTGGCCGACGCGGGAGAGGATCTCCTCGTCGGTCCAGCCCGTCTTGGACTCGATGAGGCCCTTCTCGTACTCGTTGGAGAAGAGGTAGGTGGCGCCGTCCAGGAGGGTGCGGATCTCCTGGCCGTCCATGCGCGCGATCTGCTGGGAGAAGTCGGCGGCGAAGGGGATCGACCGGGTGCGGCACTCCTCGGTGTGGCGGAGCATCGCCTCGGGGTCGTCGGCGCCGATGAGGACCAGGTCCAGCCCGCCCACCCGGTCGGCGACGGCCTTGAGCTCGATCAGCCGGGCCTCGCTCATCGCGCCCGTGTAGAAGGAGCCGATCTGGTTGTGGTCCCGGTCCGTGGTGCACACGAAGCGGGCGGTGTGCAGGACCTCGGAGATCCGCACCGAACCGGTGTCCACGCCGTGCCGGTCGAGCCAGGCCCGGTACTCGTCGAAGTCGAAGCCCGCCGCGCCCACCAGGAGCGGGCGGCCGCCGAGCTGGCCCATGCCGAAGCAGATGTTGGCGGCGACGCCGCCCCGGCGCACGTCCAGGTTGTCCACGAGGAAGGAGAGGGACACCGTGTGGAGCTGGTCGGCCACCAGCTGGTCGGCGAACCGCCCGGGGAAGGTCATGAGGTGGTCGGTGGCGATGGAGCCGGTGACTGCGATACGCACGACGGGGCGCTCCTGCGGGAAGGCGGTAATGACAGTTCACGCTACCCGGTGGCGGTCGCCCTGCCGAACAGTTGAAACTACCCCAGAGTAGGTCTTTTCCCCGGAGGCGCGGGGTGCGTACGGTGCGGCCATGACCCTCTTCCCCGCTCCCGGTGAGCGATACGAGTCCGAACCGAGCCTCGCCCAGCTGTGCGGCGACGGCGCGCGGATGGCCCCCCACTGGGTGACGCCGGCCGGGCCCGCTCCCGCCCCGGTCTCCCCCGCGCTGATCCTCGGGGTCGACGTGCCGGCCGCGTCGGCCCGGCTGATCGACGCCACCGCCGAGTACGGCGGCTGACGGAACCGTCCGGGCGTCCGTCCCGTCCCACCCCCGTCCTCCAGAAGGGGGGCAGGGGCCGAAGGAGCGATGCCGTGAGCGGTACGGAGAACGGTCGGAGGCGGCGGACACTGCTGACCGCCTCGGTGGCGGCGGGCGTGCTGCTCGCCGGGGGCGGCGGGGTGTACCTCGCCACCGCCGCGTCCGGTGACGGCGGCGCGGGCCGGGCCGGTGCCGCCCCGGCCGGGGCGTCGTCCGCCCCGCGCACGGAGGGCGGTGACGGCGGCGGCCCGGGGATCGCGCCCGGCGAGCCCGATCCCGGCGGCCCCCGCGGGATCGTCTACAAGGCCGTGGGTCCCCTCCCCCAAGGCCCCTCCTCGGCCGCCGTCCACCGGCCCGGGGGCCCGGTCGCCCCGGCGGAGGTGACCCGCCTCGCCGGGGCCCTGGGCATGACGGGCCGTCCCGTGGCGGTGGGGGACGTCTGGACGATCCGCCCCGAGAAGGACGGTTCGGGGCCGCGTCTCGACGTGTCCCGGAAGGCCCCGGGGAACTGGACGTACTCCTGGTACGACGGCGGACCGGTCGGCGACACCTGTCTCAAGGGCAAGGCGTGTCCCCCGCCGGGCGAGGTGAAGCCCCCGCGCGGCGGCTCGCCGGTGAGCGAGGCGGCGGCGAGGGCCGCGGCGGCCCCCGTCCTGAAGGTCCTGGGCCAGGACGACGCGAAGGTGGACGCCGCACGGGTGACGAACGGGTCCGTGCGCGTGGTCGACGCCGATCCGGTGGTGGGCGGCCTTCCGACCCACGGCTGGTCGACGGGGCTGCGCGTCGGGCCGGACGGCCGGGTGCTCTCCGGGAGCGGGACGCTGAAGGAGCCGGTCGCGGGCGCCTCGTACCCCGTGCTCGGGGCGGAGAAGACGCTCGCCGCGCTGAACGAGGAGGCGGGCAGGGGCACGGGTCCGGCCGGCGGCTGCGGCACGGGCGCGCCGGCGGAGGACGGGACCGGCGCCGGGAAGCCGGGTGCCGGGGCGTCCGGGCCGGAGGGGCCGGGTGCCGGGACCGCCGGGCGGGAGGAGCCGGCTGGGCCGGGGGCCGGGGTGCCCGGTTCCGGGAGGCCGGCGGCCGGGACCGCCGCGCCCTGCCCGCCGGCCGGGAAACCCGCCGCGCCGGTCGAGGTGCCGGTGACGGGCGCGGTGTTCGGGCTGGCCGCACAGGACGTGGACGGCGAGCGTCAGCTCGTGCCGGCGTGGCTGTTCACGGCGGACCCGGTGGACGCGGCGCCGTACACGGTGGCGCGGGCGGCGGTGGAGCCGCGCAGCCCGGCACCGCCCGTGACGTCCCCGCCGGCGCCCGGCGAGGACACGGCGGTGCCCCGGCGCGTCCAGTCGTACCGGGTGGAGGACGGCGGCCGGAAGCTGGCGGTCACCTTCTGGGGCGGCGTGTGCAGCACGTACACGGTCACGGCGGAGGAGAGTCCGGAGCGGGTCTCCGTCCGGATGGAGGAGGCGCCGGTCGATCCCGGCCGGGTGTGCGTCCTCACCGCGGTGGAGGTCACCAGGACGGTGGCCCTGGACGCCCCGCTCGGCTCGCGGCCGGTGGTGGACGCGGCGAGCGGCGGGACGGTGCCGCGCCGCTGACGTCCGCCCGCGCACGCCGGAGGGCGGCGGCCCGGGAGGAAGTCCCGGGCCGCCGCCCTCCGGTTCGTACGGACTAGCTGAACGAGTCGCCGCAGGCGCAGGAGCCCGTGGCGTTCGGGTTGTCGATGGTGAAGCCCTGCTTCTCGATGGTGTCGACGAAGTCGATGGAGGCGCCGCCCAGGTACGGGGCGCTCATGCGGTCGGTGACGACCTTGACGCCGTCGAAGTCCTTCACGACGTCGCCGTCGAGCGAACGCTCGTCGAAGAAGAGCTGGTAACGCAGGCCGGAGCAGCCGCCGGGCTGAACGGCGACGCGCAGGGCCAGGTCGTCACGGCCTTCCTGGTCGAGGAGGGCCTTCACCTTGGCCGCGGCGGCGTCGGACAGGAGGATGCCGTCGCTGACAGTGGTCTTCTCGTCCGATACGGACATCTGCTTCTCTCCCGGTGTGTACGGAGACTGCTTGCCGCCGGTTGCAACCGGCGGTGCCCCGGATTCATTCCGGGCCGAGTGTGTCTTCCTCCTTCATGCTCGCACACCCCGCGCCGGACGCGGAGGCGGCGAATTCGTCACATGGACACTATGGCCGTCGTCAACGTGACGCGAAGAGGTTATGATAGATAGCGTCATTTAGACGAAAAGGTTCCCCGAAGAAAGGGTGCGTGACGTGACCACGGCCCAAACCCGTCATGAGCTCGACGTCCAGCCGACGCCGCTCGCCCTGCTCCTGCTCGGCCGCGAGGCCGACCCGAAGAGCGAGCGCGGCGTGGAGTGTCCGGGCGACCTGCCGTCGCCCTCCGACCCGGACCTCGTGGAGCGCGCCCGCGCCGCCAAGGAGAAGCTCGGGGACAAGGTCTTCGTGCTCGGCCACCACTACCAGCGCGACGAGGTCATCCAGTTCGCCGACGTCACCGGCGACTCCTTCAAGCTCGCGCGCGACGCGGCCGCCAGGCCGGAGGCGGAGTACATCGTCTTCTGCGGCGTGCACTTCATGGCGGAGTCGGCCGACATCCTCACCGGCGACGACCAGAAGGTCGTCCTGCCCGACCTCGCGGCCGGCTGCTCGATGGCCGACATGGCCACCGCCGAGCAGGTCGCCGAGTGCTGGGACGTGCTGACCGAGGCCGGGATCGCCGAGCAGGTCGTGCCCGTCTCGTACATGAACTCCTCGGCCGACATCAAGGCCTTCACCGGCAAGCACGGGGGCACCATCTGCACCTCGTCCAACGCCGAGCGGGCCCTGAACTGGGCGTTCGAGCAGGGCGAGAAGGTGCTCTTCCTGCCGGACCAGCACCTGGGCCGCAACACCGCCGTCCGCGACATGGGCATGTCCCTGGACGACTGCGTGCTCTACAACCCGCACAAGCCGAACGGCGGGCTCACCGCCGAGGAGCTGCGCGCCGCGAAGATGATCCTGTGGCGGGGTCACTGCTCGGTGCACGGCCGCTTCTCGCTGGAGTCGGTCAACGACGTGCGCGAGCGCATCCCGGGGGTGAACGTCCTCGTCCACCCCGAGTGCCGGCACGAGGTCGTCGCCGCCGCGGATTACGTGGGCTCGACCGAGTACATCATCAACACCCTGGAGGCGGCCCCGGCCGGTTCCAAGTGGGCCATCGGCACGGAGCTGAACCTGGTCCGGCGGCTGGCGAACCGATTCGCCGACCAGGGCAAGGAGATCGTCTTCCTCGACAAGACGGTCTGCTTCTGCTCGACCATGAACCGCATCGACCTGCCGCACCTGGTGTGGACCCTGGAGTCGCTGGCCGAGGGCAACCTCGTCAACCAGATCCGGGTCGACAAGGAGACGGAGAGCTTCGCGAAGCTGGCCCTGGAGCGGATGCTGGCACTGCCGTAACGATTCCCCGCCCGGGAGACCGGGAGCCGGGGAACACGGAGGGCGCGAAGAGAACGGAGGTCCCGCCACCCCTCGGGGTGGCGGGACCTCCGTGCGGAAAGAGCCGGTCGCGGCGGGTCAGTTCGGGATGAGGCCGTCGCCGGAGAGCATCGCCCTGACCTCTTCGAGGCTCGCGTCCGGAGCCGGGAGGATCAGCTCCGAAGGCTCCAGGGCGTCGTCGGGAAGCGGCTCGCCGAGCCGCCGGACGGCGTCGAGGAGGGCGCCGAACGTCCGCCGGAACCCGTCCTCGTCCCCCGCCCGCGTCTCCGCGAGCAGTTCCTCGTCGAGCACGTTCAGCTCGGCGAGGTGGCCGTCGGCCAGCCTCCGCTGGCCCTCCCCCATGATCCGTACGATCATGACGCGTCCTGTTCTCCGGGGCCGCCGGGAACCGCCGGCCGTTCTCCTACTTCTCGAAGCGCGGGTGGGACTGCTGCCGGTCGCGGTCCTGCGGCGCCGCCGTCCCGCCGCCCTCGATGGCCTGCTGCTGCGCCGACGGCCCGCCCGCCAGCTCGGCCTTCATCCGCTGGAGCTCCAGCTCGACGTCCGTGCCGCCGGACAGCCGGTCGAGCTCCGCCTGGATGTCGTCCTTCGCGAGCCCGGACTGGTCGTCCAGGGCGCCCGAGGCGAGCAGTTCGTCGATCGCCCCGGCGCGCGCCTGGAGCTGGGCGGTCTTGTCCTCGGCCCGCTGGATCGCCAGGCCGACGTCGCTCATCTCCTCCGAGATGCCGGAGAACGACTCGGCGATCCGGGTCTGCGCCTGGGCCGCCGTGTAGGTCGCCTTGATCGTCTCCTTCTTGGTGCGGAAGGCGTCGACCTTGGCCTGGAGGCGCTGAGCGGCGAGGGTGAGCTTCTCCTCCTCGCCCTGCAGCGTCCGGTGCTGCGTCTCCAGGTCGCCGACCTGCTGCTGGAGCGCGGCCCGCCGGGACAGCGCCTCGCGCGCCAGGTCCTCGCGGCCGAGCGCCAGCGCCTTGCGGCCCTGGTCCTCCAGCTTGGCGGACTGGCCCTGCAGCTGGTTCAGCTGGAGTTCGAGCCGCTTGCGGGAGGTGGCGACGTCGGCGACGCCCCGCCGCACCTTCTGGAGCAGCTCCAACTGCTTCTGGTACGAGTAGTCGAGCGTCTCGCGCGGGTCCTCGGCCCGGTCAAGGGCCTTGTTCGCCTTCGCGCGGAAGATCATCCCCATACGCTTCATGACACCGCTCATGGGCTTCGCGCGCCCCCTTCTGACGGACTCGGCCGACTCTTCCAACAAGGTCCACAGTACGGGCCCCGACTCCATTACCGCACTGTTCGGAGCGGGATGCGCTCCTCCCCAAGGACGACTGCGCGCGGCGCTGCCTCCCGCGCAGGGAGTAGGCGCATCCCGGGGAGACGCGCACCCGTCCCCTCCCCCACCGCCGAGGACGCGGTCCGTTAGCGGATCGTTCCCGCCCGGCATGGGGTTCATGCCCCCCACCCCGTACCCTTGGGTTTTGTGTTCCGTAGCCGTTCGAAGGAAGAGAAGGCCCCCACCGACAAGGTGACGGCGGACCTCTCCACCCAGCAGCCCCGCGACCCCCAGGCCCCCAAGGGCCGCCCGACGCCGAAGCGGAGCGAGGCGCAGTCCCAGCGCCGTCGTGCCGCGACGGTGCCGACCGACCGCAAGGAGGCCGCCAAGCGCCAGCGCGAGGCACGCCGCTCGGACCTGGCCCGTCAGCGCGAGGCGCTGGCCAGTGGCGACGAGCGTTATCTGCCGGCCCGCGACAAGGGTCCGGTCCGCCGCTTCGTGCGCGACTTCGTGGACTCGCGGTTCGCGATCGCCGAGTACTTCCTGCCGATGGCCGTGGTGATCCTCGTGCTGTCGCTGTTCGGCAACGCCAACCGGGGGCTGCAGAACATCTCGCTGCTCCTCTGGCTCGGCGTGATCGTCCTGATCGTCATCGACTCGATCGGCATCTGGCTCCGCCTGCGGAAGCAGCTCCACGAGCGCTTCCCGAACGAGCCGAAGCGCGGGGCCGTGGCCTACGGCCTGATGCGCACGCTCCAGATGCGCCGACTGCGGCTGCCGAAGCCGCAGGTCAAGCGCGGGGAGCGGCCCTGAGCACCGACGGCCCGGAAGCCGGCGGGTCCGTGTCCGGCGGAGCGACGCCGGGTACGGGCGGCCCCGTCCTGCCCGTCGTCACGCACTGGCCCGCCGGGACCGGCGGGCTGCGCGACACCATTCGCCAGGAGATCGTCGCCCGCCAGCTCGACGAGCAGATAACGGGCCGGTACCCCGTGGGGCAGCGGCTGCGCATCCTCGACGCGGGGATGGGGCAGGGCGTCCAGGCCCTGCGCCTGGCGCGGGCCGGGCACACGGTGACCGGTCTGGAGGCCGATCCCGACCTCCTGAAGGCGGCCCGCGAGTCGCTGTCGACCGAGCCCGCCGGCATCCGCGAGCGGGTCCGGCTGATCGAGGGCGACGGGCGCGAGACCGGGGTGCACTTCCTGCCCGGCAGCTTCGACGTGGTCCTCTGCCACGGCGTGCTCATGTACGCGGACGAGCCGGACGCGCTGCTCGCGGGCCTGGCCCGGATGCTGGCCCCGGGGGGCCTGCTCTCCCTGGTGGTGCGGAACGCCGACGCCCTGGCCATGCGGCCGGGGATCGCCGGGGACTGGGCGGGGGCGCTCGCGGGCTTCGACTCCGACGTATACACCGACGACGACGGCGTGAAGGTGCGGGCCGACCGGCTGGACGCGCTGACGTCGACGCTCTCGGGGATCGCGGCGCCGCTGCACGCCTGGTACGGGGTGCGGATCTTCACCGACGGCGTCCCGGCCGAGGTGGGCCTGCCCGCCGCCGACGAGCTGGACCGGCTGTTCGCCGCCGAGGAACGGGCGGGCCGCACGGACCCGTACCGGCGGATCGCGGCGCTGCTGCACCTGTGCGGGGTGCGGGGCTGAAGGACGTCGCGGAAGGCCCGGTTCCGGGCCTTGCGCGCTCCCCGGCTCAGGGCCTTGTGCGCCACCCCTCGGCTCCGGGCCCGGGGCGGGGCCCCTCCCGGGGCTCCCCCTGATCGGGTGCGCTCGCCGGGCCCGGGAACGGGAGGGAACGGATACTCCGGACATGGACGTATCCCGTGCCCGCGCCCGTACCCGTGTCCGCCGCCTCCTCCTTCCGCCGGCCGCCGGGGTCTGCGCCGCCGCGCTCGTCGGGGCCTGTTCCGCCGCGGGGGACGCCTCCGCGCCGGAGCGGCCCACCCGGGCGGCCGCGCCGCTCGCCGCCCGCGGGCTCCAGGACGACTACCGGGCCGCCATCAAGGACGTCCTGCCGTCCGTCGTGCAGATCGACGCGTCGGACAGCCTCGGCTCCGGGGTCGTCTACGACGCCAAGGGCCACATCGTCACCAACGCGCACGTCGTCGGCCAGGAGAAGAGCTTCAAGGTCACGGCGGCCACCGGCGGGCAGCCGGTGACGGCGCGGCTCGTCGCCTCGTACCCGGAGCAGGACCTGGCGGTGCTCCGCCTGAGCACCGTGCCGCAGGGGCTGAAGGCGGCCAGGTTCGGCGACTCCTCCACCGTGGACATGGGGCAGATCGTGCTCGCCATGGGCTCCCCGCTGGGGCTGTCCGGCAGCGTGACCCAGGGCATCGTCTCGGCCACCGGCCGGACGGTCAGCGAGGGGCGGACCGGCGGCGGCACGGGCGCGACCATCGCGAACATGGTCCAGACGTCGGCCGCGATCAACCCCGGGAACAGCGGGGGCGCCCTGGTGAACCTCGACAGCGAGGTCATCGGCATCCCGACCCTCGCGGCGTCCGACCCGGAGCTGGGCGGGGGCGCGGCGCCCGGCATCGGCTTCGCGATCCCCGCCTCGACGGTGCGGACGATCGCGGACCAGATCATCAAGAACGGCAAGGTGACGGATTCGGGCCGGGCGGCCCTGAACGTCACCGGCCGCACGGTCCTGAGCGACGACTACGAGCCGGCGGGCGTGGCGGTGGTCGAGGCGCCCGCGGGCGGCGCGGCCGGCCGGGCGGGCCTCAGGCCGGGCGACGTGATCACGCGGCTCGGCGACGACGAGATCACGACCATCACCTCCCTGTCGGAGGCGCTGGCCTCGCGGAAGCCGGGCGAGAAGGTGACGGTGACGTACGTGCGGGGCACGGAGACGAAGAAGACCGAGGTCACGCTGGGCGAGATGTGACCGGGCCGGAAGGGGCGCGGGACTCCGGCCCCGCGCCCTCCGCCGCCGGACGGGCGCCCTATCCCTCCGCGTTCAGGGGCATCGGGCCGTAGACCTTCGTGCCGTCCTCCGAGAGGGTCACCTGCTCGGCGCCGCCGCCCAGGAGGTCACGCCAGTGCTCCCCGATCCAGCTCTCCGCGTCGCCCTGGGTGGTGAACTCCTCGGGAGTCACCACCGGCTCGACCTCCGTGCCGTCGGCCTTCTCGAACCGCCACGTCCATGCCATGCAAGCCTCCTGGAGCCCACTGGATGATCGGTTTCCTGCCCGCAGCGTAGCCGGGCGCGCACGCCTCGCGGTGGCGCGGGAGGATCTGGGGGTGGAACTGACTCTGCTCGGCACCGGCGCCCCGCGCGGCCTCCCCCGCCCCGACTGCCCCTGCGCCGTGTGCGCGCTCTCCCGCGGCCCGCGCGCGCGGGCCGCGACCGCGCTGCTCGTGGACGGGGCCCTGCTGCTGGACCTCACCCCGGGGGCCGTGCTCGCCGCCGCCCGGTCGGGCCGTTCGCTCGTGGGCGTCCGGCAGGTGCTGCTCACCCATCCGCACGACGGGCCGCCCCTGGAGCTCCCGCCGGGGCTCCCGACGGCCGGGCGGGTGCCGGACGGACGGGAGCTGACGCTCATCAGCGGCCACCGGGTCCGGGCGGTGCCGATGGACTCCCCCGGGACCGGGTACGAGGTGACCTCGGCGGACGGCGAGCGGCTGCTCTACCTGCCGCCGGGCGGGGCCCCGGCGGGGCTCCCGGAGGACCACCGGACGCCGTACGACCTGGTGGTGGCCGATGTGACGGGCCGCCCGGACGCGCTGGCCCGGCTGCGGGCGAGCGGGGCCGTGGGTCCGGCCACCGACGTGGTCGCGGCGCACCTGGACCACGGCGCGCCGGTGGGCTCCGAACTGGACCGGCGGCTCGCGGCGGCGGGCGCGCGGGCGGTGCCGGACGGGACGACGCTGTACGTGGGCGAGTACCACGAGGTGCCGGACGTGCCGCGGCGGACCCTGGTGACCGGCGGGGCCCGGTCGGGGAAGTCGGTGGAGGCCGAACGGCGCCTGGAGACCTTCCCCGAGGTGGTGTACGTGGCGACCGGCGGCCGGCGGGAGGGCGACCCGGAGTGGGCGGAGCGGGTGGGCCTGCACCGGGAGCGGCGGCCCGCCTCGTGGCGCACCGTCGAGACCTGCGACCTCGTGCCCCTGCTCGCGGAGGACGGTCCGGCGCTCCTGGTCGACTGTCTGTCGCTGTGGCTGACGGACGCCATGGACCGGGTGGGCGCCTGGGACGACGCGGAGTGGGAGGCCCGGGGCCGGAAGGCGCTGCGGGAGCGGACGGCGGAGCTGGTGGCGGCGGTGCGGGCGACGCGCCGCACGGTCGTGGCGGTGACGAACGAGACCGGCTCGGGCGTGGTGCCCGCGACGGCGGCGGGGCGGCGGTTCCGCGACGAGCTGGGGCGGCTGAACGCGGCCTTCGCGGACGAGTGCGAGCAGGTGCTGCTGGTGGTCGCGGGACAGGTCCTCGTGCTGCGCGGGTAGGGTGCGAACACCTGTGGACCTCGCTGATTGTCACAAGGCGGAACCGTGAACCTGGACGACTTCTCCGATCTGATCGAGCGCCCCGACGGGGGGATACGGCGGGACGCCGAAGAGCGCCGGGAACGGCTCGTCGTGCCGCCGGGGGCGCTCGGCCGGCTGGACGAGCTGGGCGAGTGGCTGTCCGCCGCGCAGGCCTCGGCCCGGGTGCGGACGATCGGGCAGCCGAAGGCGGTCCTGTTCGCGGGCGACCACGGGGTGGCCTCACTGGGCGTGTCGGGCCGCGCGGCCGGTACCGCGCACGAGCTGGTGCGGGCGGTCCTGGACGGGGCGAGCCCGGTGGCCGTGCTGGCCCGTTCCACGGGGGTGCCGGTGCGGGTCGTGGACGCCGGCCTGGACTGCGATCCCGGGCTGCTGCCCGCCGGGGTGGTGCGGCACCGGATCAGGCGCGGGAGCGGCCGGATCGACGTGGAGGACGCGCTGACGGCCGGGGAGGCCGAGGCGGCGGTCCGGCTCGGCGTCGCGATCGCGGACGAGGAGGCGGACTCGGGCACCGATCTGGTGGTGCTCGGGGACCTGAGCGTCGGCGGCACGACCCCGGCGTGCACCCTGATCGCGGCCCTGTGCGGGACGGACGCCTCGGTGGTGACCGGCCGCGGCGGGGCCGGGATCGACGACCTGGCGTGGATGCGCAAGTGCGCGGCGATCCGGGACGCGCTGCGGCGGGCCCGGCCGGTCCTCGGCGACCAGCTGGAGCTGCTCGCGGCGGTCGGCGGCGCGGATCTGGCGGCGATGACGGGCTTCCTGCTCCAGGCGTCGGTGCGGCGGATGCCGGTGATCCTGGACGGGGTGGTGGGCGCGGCCTGCGCGCTCGTGGCGCAGCGGGCGGCGTTCCGGGCCCCGGACTGGTGGCTGGCGGGCCAGGTGAGCGGTGAGCCGGCGCAGGCGAAGGCGCTGGACCGGATGGCGCTCAACCCGCTGCTCGACCACGGCGTCCATGTGGGTGAGGGAACCGGGGCACTGCTCGCGCTTCCCCTGGTCCAGGCCGCGGCGGCGTTCGCCGCGGAACTGCCCGAGCGTCCGGACGCGACCACCCCGGACGGCGAGGGCGGTGCCCCGGAGACGCCCGGGGCCTGACGGGGGCGCCGGCGGACTCACACCGACTCCGGGCGGCCGCACGCGACGCGCGTGCGGCCGTCTTCGGCGTCGCCGCACGGCAAGCGGTGCCCCATATGATCGCTTTTCATGGGAGAGGTCCGTTTGTCCGCCGAAGGAGCGCCCCGGGGCACCACCGCCCTTTCGCGGCGCGGCGCCGCGTGCGCCGTCTGGTATCTGCGCGCCGTCACGTTCGTCAATTTCCTGAGCGCCGTCTGGGTCTCGTTCGGACAGGACCTGCGCCGCCACAACGAGGACGACTACTTCACCCCGTACCTGCTCACGGCGGGTTTCGCCTCGGGGCTCTTCACCCTCTTCCTGGCGATCACCATGCGCCGCCGCAAGCGGGCCGCGTGGATCCTGAACCTGGTGCTCGGCGGGCTCTTCCTGCTGCTCTTCGCCCTGGTGATGCTCTTCCCGGAGGTCCGGGAACACGCCCAGAACTGGATCTCACTGGGGCTGACCGCCGCCTTCGTCGCCGCGCTGCTGCTCGGCCGCCGGGAGTTCTACGCGAAGGGCGACCGCTCCAACCCGCCGCTCGCGGCGGTCGTGGCGGTCGGCGGGCTGCTCGTCACCTCGCTGCTCGCCGCCGTCCTGGTCACGGTCACCGACACCTCCCCGGCCCACGCCCCCTTCACCGAGCGCTGGCGGTACGGCGTGATGCGCCTGATCACCCTGGCCTCGGACGACTCGCGCTTCACCGGGATCTCCACCCCGGGCTGGGTGGACGTCGTCATCAACGTCCTGTCCACGCTGCTGCTGGTCGCGGTGCTCTACGCCGCCTTCCGCTCGCGGCGGGCCGTCGATCCGTTGACCGAGGAGGACGAGGAGGGGCTGCGGGCCCTGCTGGACAAGTACGGGGACCGCGACTCGCTCGGCTACTTCGCGCTGCGCCGCGAGAAGAGCGCGGTGTGGTCCCCGAGCCGGAAGGCGGCCGTCGTCTACCGGGTGGTCGGCGGGGTGTCGCTGGCCTCCGGCGACCCTATCGGGGACCCCGAGGCCTGGCCGGGCGCCATCGAGCCGTGGCTCGCCGAGGCCCGCGAGCACGGCTGGGTCCCGGCGGTGATGGGCGCGGGCGAGGAGGCCGGGACGATCTACGCCCGGCACGGCCTGGACGCCCTGGAGCTGGGCGACGAGGCGATCGTGGAGACCGCCGAGTTCACCCTGGAGGGCCGCGCCATGCGGACGGTCCGGCAGGCGTACAACCGGGTGAAGCGGGCCGGGTACGAGGTCCGCGTCCGGCGCCACGAGGACATCCCCGCCGAGGAGATGGCCGCGCTGGTGCGCAGGGCGGACGACTGGCGGGACGGGGCGACCGAGCGGGGCTTCTCGATGGCGCTGGGCCGGCTCGGCGACCCCCGGGACGGCCGCTGCGTGATGCTGGAGTGCACCGACGGGCGGGGGGAGCTGCGGGCCCTGCTCTCGTTCGTGCCGTGGGGGCCGAAGGGGCTCTCGCTGGACCTGATGCGCCGTGACCGGGAGTCGGAGAACGGCCTGATGGAGTTCATGGTCATCGAACTCCTCCAGCGGGCCGGGGAGATCGGGATCACTCAGGTCTCGCTGAACTTCGCGATGTTCCGCTCCGTCTTCGAACGCGGCTCGAAACTCGGGGCGGGACCGGTGCTGCGGATGTGGCGTTCGCTGCTCAGCTTCTTCTCCCGGTGGTGGCAGATCGAGTCGCTGTACCGTGCCAACGCCAAGTACCGACCGATCTGGGAGCCCCGATTCATGCTCTTCGAGAAGAGTGCGGACCTGCTCCGCATCGGTCTCGCCGCCGGGCGGGCCGAAGGGTTCCTGGAGGCACCCGGACTGCCGAAGTGGCTGCACCGCAGACACCTGGGGGGCGGGCGTTGAGCGGGTCCTCCCGGGAGGGGGGTGCCCGGCGGTTCGCCCGCCGCGAGTGGGGGCCGCTGTTCACCACCGTGCGGACGGCGCTCGTCACCGAGCGGTGGAGGGCGGTCCCGCTGACGCTGGCGTCGGTCTGCCTGACGGCGCTGTTCCAGCTCGTGCAGAACCAGGACTGGGGGTACCGGCCGGTCCGCGCCATCGGTTTCGTCCGGGCCGAGGACCCGCTCTGGCTGGCGCTGCTGCGGACCCCGTTCTCGCTCTTCGTGCCCGCGCTCGACCTGCCGGTCTGGGGCGCGCTCGCGCAGGTCCTGCTCGTGTTCGGGCTCGCCGAGATCTGTCTCGGCCGGTGGCGGACGCTCGCCGTCGCCTATCTGTCGACCCTCGCGGGCACGCTCTGGGCGCGCGTGGGCATCGCCCTCGGCCCGGACGGCCCGCTCGGCCTTCCGGCCTCCGACGCGCGGGTGGTCGACACCGGCCCGTCGGCGGCCGTGGTGGGCCTCGCCGTCTACGTCTGCTGGCGGTACCGCGCGTACGCGACCGGGGGCCTGGTGATCCTGGCGATGGTGGTGGAGGTGGTGGTCAAACCGAACCTGGCGGGCAAGGAGCACCTGGCGGCGATCGCCGCCGTCCTGGTCCTGATCGCCTTCACGGCCCGGCGCGAGCGGCGTCAGGGCGGGGGCGCGCCGGGTCCGTGGACGCGCTCCTGGAAGCCGCCGATCAGGTCCTGAAAGCGCCGCCGCACCCTGGTCCAGCGCTTGTCGTGGCGGTACGCGCGGACGCGGGAGCGGGCCCTGGCCCGGGGGCGGCGGCGGTAGAGGTGCCGGGACCACCAGGAGTCGGGGCGGGCGAGGCGGGCGGCGCCGACGATCGCCACGAACGGGACGAGGACCCCGATCACGGCCATCCGGAACTTCCCCTTCACCAGGGTGACCAGGGCGAGGAGGAAGTTCAGCGCGGTGGTCAGGACGAAGGCGGCCCGGTCCTGGCGTTCGGCGACGGACACGTTGTCCACGCCGAGCGGGGAGAAGCCGCCCAGGGCGAGCAGGGCCAGGGCGGCGGTGAGCACGACCACCTCGACGCTCTTGCGGCCGTCCTCGCTCCAGTACACGTCGTCGAGGTGGAGGATGAGCGCGAACTCGTCCAGGACGAGCCCCGCGCCGATCCCGAAGACGACGGCGGAGACGGCGGCGCCGACGCCGTGCCGGCCGCTGCCCACCGCGCCGAAGCCGCCCACGACGGAGAGGACGACCCCCGGCACCACGTGGTGGATGTGGAGGCCGCCGGAGCCGGAGACGTTCCGGAAGGGGCCCTTCCCCGCCCGGATCAGGCGGGTGACGGTGCGGGTGGCCAGGAACGTCACGACGAACGAGGCCAGGGCGAGGAGCATCGGGAGCTTGCCCGGTTCGAGGATGTTGCGCGAGAACCAGTGACCCATGCCACCCCCGTCCGGAATGTGTGTGATGCGCGTGATGCGCAATCTACCGTCCGGGAGCGGCGATTACCCTGCCCGGATGGACGGCCTGCGTTTCGCCTTCGGCACCCTCACGGTGCTCCCCGCCCGCATCACCCGCTGGGACCGGGACGCGGCGCGCGCGGGCATGCTCTGCGCCCCGCTCGCCGGCCTGGTCGTCGGCCTGGCCTCCGCAGCCCTCGGCGTAACGTTTCTTCTGCTCGGCTCGGGCCCGCTCCTCGCGGCCGTCGTCACCGTCGCCGTCCCCGCCGCGCTCACCCGGGGCCTCCACCTGGACGGCCTCGCGGACACCGCGGACGGCCTCGGCAGCGCCAAGCCCGCCGAGGACGCGCTGCGCGTCATGAAGCGGTCGGACATCGGCCCGTTCGGCGTGATCGCCGTGGTCCTCGTCCTGTTCGCCCAGGTCGCCGCCCTCTTCCGGCTGTACGGGGAGGACGGGGCCCGCGGCGCCGTCGCCACCGTCCTCGCCGCCGCCGTCGCCCGTCTCGCCCTCACCCACACCTCCCGCCACGGCGTCCCCGCGGCCCGCCCCGAGGGGCTCGGCGCGATCGTCGCCGCGACGGTCCCGGTCCGGTCCGCGACCCTCGCGACGGCCGCCTTCCTGGTCCTGTGCGCGGCGGCGGGCCTGCTCTTCTCCCCGTACGACGCGATCCGCCACGTCCTGGCGGCCGGCGTCGCCCTGGGCGCGGCGGCGCTGCTGCTGCGCCGGTGCGTACGGCGGTTCGGCGGGGTGACGGGGGACGTGTTCGGCGCGGTGGAGGAGACGGCGGCGACGGCGGCGCTGGTGGCCCTGACGCTGGGGTGACCGGCCTCCGCGCGGGCGCCGGGAACGGCGCGGGGCGGTTCCGCGCGTACGGTTCCGGCCCGTTTCCCCCGCCGGTGTCCTCCCCCGGCGGGGCCGCCCCGGGAAGGAGCGGGACCGGGCGGAGCCGCCGTACGGACGCCGCCGCGGGTGCCGCCGCCGGCGTGGTGGCGAGGACGTCGCCCCGGCCGGGCGGCACGGGCGCGGGAGAAGACCCCGGGCCGGACGGGACGAGCACGGGGGAAGACCCCCGGACCGGGCGGTTCCACGGGAAGGGACACCACGGACGGGTGAACCAACGCCGCCGTGGGCGAACCGGACGGGCGAGCGTAGGCTCGTTCCCGGCGCTCTCCGGGCCGAAATACGATGCGGCGGGCACGGTCGGCCCATCCACCGACCGACACAGGACTCACAGGAAGCGAGATTTCACCACCGTGACTGCTCTCACTCTCAGCACTGCCGGCGCGGCGACGCTGCGCGCGGACGCCCTCGTCGTCGGCGTCGCGAAGTCCGGGAAGGAGCTGATCGTCGCCCCGGGCGCCGAGGCCGTCGACAAGGCCTTCGAAGGACGGCTCGCCGCCGTCCTGGAGACCCTGGGTGCCTCGGGTGCCGAGGGTGAGGCGACGAAGCTCCCCGCCCCCTCCGGCCTCAAGGCCCCCGTCGTCCTGGCCGTCGGCCTGGGCTCCGCGCCCGCGGACGGCGAGGCGTTCGGCACGGAGACGCTGCGCCGCGCCGCCGGCACCGCGGCCCGCGCCCTGTTCGGCACGAAGAAGGCCGGGTTCGCGCTGCCCGTCGACGGCGACGCCGCCGTCGCCGCGGTCGCCGAGGGCGCCCTGCTCGGCGCGTACGCCTTCACCGCGTACCAGGAGAGCGGCAAGGACGCCAAGAAGCCGCTGGGCGAGGTGGCCCTGCTCGGCGCCAAGCCGCGCGACAAGGCCCACAAGGCCGCCGCCGACCGCGCCCAGGCCGTCGCGGAGGAGATCAACCGCGCCCGCGACCTGATCAACACCCCGCCGAACGACCTGACGCCGGCCGCCTTCGCCGCCGCCGCGCAGACCGCCGGCAAGGAGCACGGCCTCAAGGTCCAGGTCCTCGACGAGAAGGCCCTCGCCAAGGGCGGCTACGGCGGCATCCTCGGCGTCGGCGCCGGTTCCGCCAACCCGCCGCGCCTGGTCCGCGTCGCCTACACCCACCCGAAGGCGGAGAAGACCCTCGCCCTGGTCGGCAAGGGCATCACCTACGACTCGGGCGGCATCTCCCTGAAGCCGGCCGGCCACAACGAGACGATGAAGTGCGACATGAGCGGCGCCGCCGCCGTGTTCTCCGCCGTCGTCGCCGCGGCCCGCCTCGGCCTGCGGGCCAACGTCACCGGCTGGCTGGCGCTCGCGGAGAACATGCCGTCCGGCTCCGCCACCCGCCCCGGCGACGTGCTGCGCATGTACAGCGGCAAGACCGTCGAGGTCCTGAACACCGACGCCGAGGGCCGTCTGGTCCTCGGCGACGCGCTGACCAAGGCCTCCGAGGAGAACCCGGACGCGATGGTCGACGTGGCGACCCTGACCGGCGCCATGGTCCTGGCGCTCGGCAACCGCACCTTCGGCATCATGGCCAACGACGACGAGTTCCGCTCCACGATCCACGAGGTCGCGGAGGAGGTCGGCGAGGCGTCCTGGCCGATGCCGCTCCCCGCGGACCTGCGCAAGGGCATGGACTCCCCCACCGCCGACATCGCGAACATGGGCGAGCGGATGGGCGGCGGCCTGGTCGCCGGCCTCTTCCTGCAGGAGTTCGTGGGCGAGGGCATCACCTGGGCCCACCTGGACATCGCGGGCCCGGCCTTCCACGAGGGCGCCCCGTACGGCTACACCCCCAAGGGCGGCACCGGTTCCTCGGTCCGCACCCTGGTGCGCCTGGCCGAGCGCCTGGCCGAGGGCGGTTTCTGACCGGCCCGGTTCCGTACGGCTTCCGTACGGCGGTGACGGCCCCGGGCTCCGCGCCCGGGGCCGTCGCCGTTCGCCCGTGACGGAATCCGTGCCGGTGCCGGGGCGGCGGGACGACGAAATCCGCGTGTTCGTACGACCTGCGGGCCCCCCGTACGGACGATCGGCCGTCCCGGAGCACGGCCCCGCGTCCCGTCGCCCGCCAACAAGTGCGAAGATGGGTTCCCGGCAGGACAGGGCCCCCATCACAGGGCCGAAAATAAGCGGCCGAACACCAGCCGCCGCCCGGTCATGGACGACCGGCGACGAGCGCACATGCATGGAGGACGTGACGTGGCGAACGACGCCAGCACCGTTTTCGACCTAGTGATCCTCGGCGGCGGTAGCGGCGGTTACGCCGCGGCGCTGCGCGGAGCGCAGCTGGGCCTGGACGTCGCACTGATCGAGAAGAACAAGCTCGGCGGCACCTGCCTGCACAACGGCTGCATCCCGACGAAGGCCCTGCTCCACGCCGGCGAGATCGCCGACCAGGCGCGCGAGGCGGAGCAGTTCGGTGTCAAGGCCTCCTTCGAGGGCATCGACATCAAGGGCGTGCACAAGTACAAGGACGACGTGATCTCCGGGCTCTACAAGGGTCTCCAGGGTCTCGTCGCCTCCCGCAAGGTGACCTACATCGAGGGCACCGGCCACCTCTCCTCCCCGACCTCCGTCGACGTGGACGGCCGCCGCGTCGAGGGACGTCACGTCCTCCTCGCCACGGGCTCCGTGCCGAAGTCGCTGCCGGGCCTGGAGATCGACGGCAACCGGATCATCACCTCGGACCACGCGCTGACCCTGGACCGGGTCCCGGAGTCCGCGATCATCCTCGGCGGCGGCGTCATCGGCGTCGAGTTCGCCTCCGCCTGGAAGTCCTTCGGCACCGACGTCACCGTCATCGAGGGCATGAAGCACCTGGTGCCGGTCGAGGACGAGAACAGCTCGAAGCTCCTCGAGCGCGCGTTCCGCAAGCGCGGCATCAAGTTCAACCTCGGCACCTTCTTCCAGTCCGCCGAGTACACCGACAACGGCGTCAGGGTCACCCTGGCCGACGGCAAGACCTTCGAGGCCGAGGTCCTCCTGGTCGCCATCGGCCGCGGCCCGGTCTCCGCCGGCCTGGGCTACGAGGAGCAGGGCGTCGCCATGGACCGCGGCTACGTCCTGGTCGACGAGTACATGCGCACCAACGTGCCGACGATCTCGGCCGTGGGCGACCTCGTCCCGACCCTCCAGCTGGCGCACGTCGGCTTCGCCGAGGGCATCCTCGTCGCCGAGCGCCTGGCCGGCCTGAAGACCGTCCCGATCGACTACGACGGCGTGCCGCGGGTGACGTACTGCCACCCCGAGGTCGCCTCCGTCGGCATCACCGAGGCCAAGGCCAAGGAGATCTACGGCGCGGACAAGGTCGTGGCCCTGAAGTACAACCTCGCGGGCAACGGCAAGAGCAAGATCCTGAAGACCGCGGGCGAGATCAAGCTCGTCCAGGTCAAGGACGGTGCCGTGGTCGGCGTCCACATGGTCGGCGACCGCATGGGCGAGCAGGTCGGCGAGGCGCAGCTGATCTACAACTGGGAGGCGCTGCCGGCCGAGGTCGCGCAGCTCATCCACGCCCACCCGACGCAGAACGAGGCGCTCGGCGAGGCCCACCTGGCCCTGGCCGGCAAGCCCCTGCACTCCCACGACTGACGCTGACGTCATCACAGGGCGCGACGACCACTTCCCGCAATTCGTTAGGAGCAACTGAAACCATGTCGGTTTCCGTAACCCTGCCGGCGCTCGGCGAGAGCGTCACCGAGGGCACCGTCACCCGCTGGCTCAAGGCCGAGGGCGAGCGCGTCGAGGCCGACGAGCCGCTGCTCGAGGTCTCGACCGACAAGGTCGACACCGAGATCCCCTCCCCCGCCTCGGGCATCCTGGCCTCCATCAAGGTCGCCGAGGACGAGACGGTCGAGGTCGGCGCCGAGCTGGCCGTCATCGACGACGGTTCGGGCGCCTCCGCCGAGGCCCAGGCCCCGGCCGCCGAGTCCGCCCCGGCGCAGGAGGCCCCCGCTCCGGAGGCCCCGCAGGCCCAGCCGTCCACCGAGACCGAGCAGCCCGCCCCGGCCCCGACCGCCGAGGCCGCTTCCGGCGGCGGTTCCGCCGAGGGCACCGACGTCGTGCTGCCGGCGCTGGGCGAGTCCGTCACCGAGGGCACCGTCACCCGCTGGCTGAAGTCGGTCGGCGAGACCGTCGAGGCCGACGAGCCGCTGCTCGAGGTCTCCACGGACAAGGTCGACACCGAGATCCCGGCCCCGGCCTCCGGTGTCCTCCTGGAGATCGTCGTCAACGAGGACGAGACCGCCGAGGTCGGTGCCAAGCTGGCCGTCATCGGTGCCGCGGGTTCGGCCCCGGCCGCCCAGGCCCCCGCCGAGACCCCGGCTCCGGCCGCCGAGGCCGCTCCGGCTCCGCAGGCCCCCGCCGCCCCGGCGGCTCCGGCTCCGGCTCCCGCGCCGGCCGCCCCCGCCGCTCCGGCTCCGGCTCCGGCCGCCCAGGCCCCGGCCCCGGCGGTCGCCGCTCCGGCCGCCCAGGCCCCGGCTCCGGCGGCTCCCGCGCCGGCCGCCCAGGCTCCCGCCCCGTCCGCCCCGGCCCCGGCGGCTCCCGCCGCTCCGGCGGAGGACGGCGCGTACGTCACCCCGCTGGTCCGCAAGCTCGCCACCGAGAACGGCGTCGACCTGGGCTCCGTCAAGGGCTCCGGCGTCGGCGGCCGCATCCGCAAGCAGGACGTCCTCGCGGCCGCCGAGGCCAAGAAGGCCGCTCCGGCTCCGGCCGCGGCCCCGGCCGCCGCCGCCCCGAAGGCCCCGGCCCTGGAGGCCTCCCCGCTGCGCGGCCAGACCGTCAAGATGACCCGCATGCGCAAGGTCATCGGCGACAACATGATGAAGGCGCTGCACGGCCAGGCCCAGCTGACCTCGGTCGTCGAGGTCGACATCACCAAGCTGATGAGGCTGCGCGCCCGCGCCAAGGACGCCTTCGCCGCCCGTGAGGGCGTCAAGCTCTCCCCGATGCCGTTCTTCGTGAAGGCGGCGGCCCAGGCGCTGAAGGCCCACCCGGTCATCAACGCCCGGATCAACGAGGACGAGGGCACGATCACCTACTTCGACACCGAGAACATCGGTATCGCGGTGGACTCCGAGAAGGGTCTGATGACCCCGGTCATCAAGGGTGCGGGCGACCTCAACATCGCCGGCATCTCGAAGAAGACCGCGGAGCTGGCCGGCGCCGTGCGCGCCGGGAAGATCACGCCGGACGACCTGGCCGGCGCGACCTTCACCATCTCCAACACCGGTTCGCGCGGCGCGCTGTTCGACACGATCATCGTGCCCCCGAACCAGGTCGCCATCCTGGGCATCGGCGCCACCGTGCGCCGTCCGGTCGTCGTCGACCACCCGGACCTGGGCGAGACGATCGCGATCCGCGACATGACGTACGTCGCGCTGTCCTACGACCACCGCCTGGTGGACGGCGCCGACGCCGCCCGCTACCTGTCGGCCGTCAAGGCGATCCTGGAGGCCGGCGAGTTCGAGGTCGACCTCGGCCTGTAGGCGTTCGCGGGAGGGCTCCGGCCGGACCGCAACGTAACGAGCCTCACCTGCGGCGCCCCCGCCCGGAAGTGTTTCCGGGCGGGGGCGCCGCCGTATTGTCTTAGGGTCGATACTCCCCGAGGAGCCCTTCATGACCGTCCCCGTCGTCCACTCGCTGCGCGAACAGATCCGCGAGCACATCGTGGAGGGGATCGTCAGCGGCCGCTGGAAGCCGGGCGAGCGGATCGTGGAGCGCCGGATCGCGACCGAGCTGGAGGTCAGCCAGACCCCGGTCCGCGAGGCGCTGCGGGAGCTGGAGTCGCTGCGGCTGATCGAGTCGGCGCCCAACAAGGGCGTCCGGGTCCGCAACCTCACCGCGGCCGACCTGGAGGAGAGCTACCCCGTACGGGCCGGCCTGGAGCAGATCGCGGCCGAGCTGGCGGCCGGGCGGCTCGCGGCCGACTGCTCGGCCCTGGAGCCGCACGTGGCGGCCCTCTACGAGGCGGACGCGGCCGCGGACGGGACGGCGCAGGTGCGGCACACGGTGGCCTTCCACCGGGAGCTGGTGAAGGCGGCCGGGAACGCGGTGCTGCTGCACACGTGGGAGACGCTGGGCATCGAGGTCTTCACGGCCCTGTCGATCCGCTGGCTGGGCACGGTCCAGAAGTCGTACGCGGAGGAGCACCAGGACCTCGTGGAGGCCTTCCGGAGGGGCGATCCGAACATCGGCGCCCTGGTGAAGGCCCACGTCCTGGGCTGCGCGCCGCGCGCCTGACCGTACGGGAACACGAGCGGGTCCGTCCTCCGGCGGGCCCGCTTCCTCGTGTCCGTACGCCCGCTTCCTCGTGTCCGTACGCCCGCTTCCTCGTGTCCGTACGCCCGTCCCCTCCCGTCCGCACGCCCGCTCATCCGTGCGCGCTCCCTCTCAGGGAACCTCCCTCACCTGCGAAAACAAGGCACCGGGTGCCCTTTTTCGCGGCACCCTGTGCCGACTTTCTCGATCTGAAGAGGTTTTCCGCTTCAACCCTTTGATCGATCATCGATCGTCGGTTTACAGTCTTCGGCGGGCCGTACCCGGCTCTCCGCCCTGTCCTGCCAGACAAGGGCCATCTCCACCCCACCTGTCCGGAAGGCGGCGATCATGACCGATCCCGTAGGCAAGACTCCGAGCGAGCTCGACCAGCTCCCGGACCGTGACACCGAGGAGACCGCCGAGTGGGCGGCCTCCCTGGACGCCGTCACCAAGGCCGCCGGCCCCCACCGGGCCGCCTACCTGATGCGCCGCACCCTCCAGCACGCCGAGGGCGCGGGCCTCGCCCTCCCCAAGCTGCTGGAGACGGACTACGTCAACACCATCCCCACCTCCGCCGAACCCTCGGTCACCGAGACCGGCGGCGACGAGGAGATGGAGCGGAGGATCACCGCCTGGAACCGCTGGAACGCGGCCGCGATGGTCACCCGCGGCTCGAAGCACGGCGTCGGCGGCCACATCGCCACCTTCGCCTCCGCCGCCTGGCTGTACGAGACGGGCTTCAACCACTTCTTCAAGGGCAAGGAGTCCCCCGAGGCCCCCGGCTCGGGCGACCAGCTCTACATCCAGGGCCACGCCTCCCCCGGCATCTACGCCCGCGCCTTCCTCGACGGGCGCCTGAACGAGGCCCACCTCGACAACTTCCGGCAGGAGTCCGGCGGCAACGGCCTGCCCTCCTACCCGCACCCGCGCCGCCTCCCCTGGCTGTGGGAGTTCCCGACCGTCTCCATGGGTCTGGGCCCGCTCTCCGCGATCTACCAGGCGCGCTTCAACCGCTACCTCACCAACCGCTCCATCAAGGACGTCTCCGCCTCGCACGTGTGGGCCTTCCTCGGCGACGGCGAGATGGACGAGCCCGAGTCGACCGCGGCCCTCGCCCTCGCGGCCCGCGAGGGCCTGGACAACCTGACCTTCGTCATCAACTGCAACCTGCAGCGCCTCGACGGCCCGGTCCGCGCCAACTTCAAGATCGTGCAGGAGCTGGAGGCCCAGTTCCGCGGCGCCGGCTGGAACGTCGTGAAGTCGCTGTGGGGCAACGCCTGGGACGAGCTGTTCGCGCTCGACACCACCGGCGCCCTGGTCCGCCGCCTCCGCGAGGTGCCGGACGCGCAGGTCCAGACGTACCAGACCCGCGACGCCGCCTACATCCGCCAGGACTTCTTCGGCAAGGACCCGGCGCTCGTCGAGATGGCGAAGCTGCTGGGCGACGACAAGATCCTGGAGTGCTTCCACCTCTCGCGCGGCGGTCACGAGCCGCGCAAGGTGTACGCCGCGTACAAGGCCGCCCTGGAGTTCAAGGGCGCGCCGACGGTCATCCTCGCGCAGACCGTCAAGGGCTTCACCCTCGGTGAGGGCTTCGCGTCGAAGAACGCGAACCACCAGATGAAGAAGCTGTCCACGGACGAGTTCAAGAACATGCGGGACCTGCTCGGACTCCCCATCTCCGACGCGCGGTTCACCGACGGCCAGGTGCCCTACGGCCACCCCGGCGCCGACTCCCCCGAGGTCCGCTACCTCCAGGAGCGCCGCGCGGCCCTCGGCGGCCCGGCCCCGGCCCGCCGCGTCCACCCGCTCGCCCCGCTGCCGGCCCCGGCCGAGAAGGCGTTCACCGCCTTCGACAAGGGCTCCGGCTCGCAGTCGATGGCCACGACCATGGCCTTCGTCCGCCTGGTGAAGGACCTGATCCGCGACAAGGAGACCGGCAGGCGCTGGGTCCCGATCGTCCCGGACGAGGCCCGCACCTTCGGCATGGAGAGCCTCTTCCCGTCCCTCGGCATCTACTCGCCGAAGGGCCAGACGTACGAGCCGGTCGACCGCGACCAGCTGATGTACTACAAGGAGGCCACGAACGGCCAGATCCTCAACGAGGGGATCACCGAGGCCGGTTCGATGGCCGACTTCATCGCCGCTTCCACCGCGTACTCCACGCACGGCGAGGCGATGATCCCGTTCTACATCTTCTACTCGATGTTCGGCTGGCAGCGGACCGCCGACCAGATGTGGCAGCTCGGCGACCAGCTCGGCCGGGGCTTCCTCGTCGGCGCGACCGCCGGCCGCACCACCCTGACCGGTGAGGGCCTCCAGCACGCCGACGGCCACTCGCCGGTGATCGCGGCCACCAACCCGGCGGCGCTCACGTACGACCCGGCGTTCGCCTACGAGGTCGCGGCCATCGTCAAGGAGGGTCTGCGCCGGATGTACGGCGAGGCCGCCGAGGGCGAGGACCGGGACGTCTTCTACTACCTCACCGTCTACAACGAGCCGATGCCGCAGCCCGCCAAGCCGGCCGGCGTCGACGAGGGCATCATCAAGGGCCTCTACCGCTTCAACACGGCCGAGTCGGCCGGCCTGGAGCTGCCCGCGAACCCCTCGCGCATCCAGCTCCTCTCCTCCGGCACGGCCATCCACTGGGCCCTGGAGGCGCAGAAGCTGCTCGCCGCCGAGTGGGGCGTGGCCGCCGACGTGTGGTCCGCGACCTCCTGGACGGAGCTGCGGCGCGACGCCCTGGAGGCGGACGCGGCGCTGCTGCGCGGCGAGGAGCGCACGCCGTACCTCCGCAAGGCCCTGGAGGGCGTGGACTCCCCCGTCCTCGCGGTCTCCGACTACATGCGCCAGGTCCCGGACCAGATCGCGCAGTGGGTCGAGCAGGACTGGTCCTCGCTCGGCGCCGACGGCTTCGGCCTCTCGGACACCCGCGACGCGGCCCGCCGCCACTTCGGCGTCGACGCGCAGTCGATCGTCGTCGCGGCGCTCGCGCAGCTCGCGCGGCGCGGCGAGGTGCGGGCGACGGCCGTGAAGGAGGCGCGCGAGCGCTACGGCCTGTAGGGGGACCCGTTCCCGGGAGGCGGGCGGCACGCATGATGGGGTCATGCGTGCCGCCCGCCTCATCAAGTTGGTCCTGCTGCTCCAGTCCCGCCCGTCGATGACGGCGGCCGAACTCGCCGCCGAGCTGGAGGTGTCGGAACGGACGGTCGCCCGGGACGCGCTGGCCCTGTCGGAGGCGGGGGTGCCGGTCTACGCGGACCGGGGCAGGGCCGGCGGCTACCGGCTCCTCGACGGCTACCGCACCCGCCTCACCGGGCTCGCCCGGGGCGAGGCGGAGGCGCTGTTCCTGTCCGGCCTCCCGGGCGCGCTGCGGGACATGGGCCTGGAGGACGCGGCCTCGGCGGCCCGCCTGAAGGTGTCGGCCGCGCTGCTCCCGTCGCTGCGGGACGCGCCCCGCACGGCGGCGCAGCGCTTCCACCTGGACGCGCCCGCCTGGTACCGGGAGCCGGTGACGCCGGAGCTGCTGCCGGTGCTCGCGGAGGCCGTCTGGGACGACCGCCGCGCCCGGGTCCGCTACCGGCGCGGGGACGGCACGGAGGTGGAGCGGGAACTGCGGCCGTACGGACTCGTCCTGAAGGCGGGCGTCTGGTACGCGTGCGCGTGGGCGGACGGCTCGTTCCGCACGTACCGCGTGGACCGCTTCACGGCGGTCACGGTGGACGGGGAACGCTTCGAGCGGGACCCGGACTTCGACCTGCCCGCGTTCTGGTCCGAGCGGTCCGGGGAGTTCGCGCGCTCCCTGCTGCGGGCCGAGGCCGTGCTGCTCCTCACCGGGGAGGGGGCGCGGCGGCTGCCGCACGTGACGGACCGGGCGGCGGCCGGGGAGGCCCTGGCGGCGGCCGTCGCGGAGCCCGACGGGCGGCTCCGGGCGACCCTGCGCGTCGAGAACGAGGAGGTCGCCCTCGGCCAGCTCCTGGGCCTGGGGCCGGAGGCGGAGGTGGTGGCCCCGGCCTCGCTCCGGGAGAGGTTCGCGGAGACGGCGCGGGGCCTGGCGCGGCTCTACGGGTGAGCCCCGGGGCGCGCGCCGGAAGGGGCGCCGTCCGCCCGGAGGCCGGGCGGGGCTTCCGGCGCGCTCCCTACCGGTAGTCGTCCACGGACACGTCGCCGTCCGTCTCCTTGGCCATGACGAACCCCCACGCGTCCGGCCGGGAGCCGTCCGCGTCGGTGAAGCCGTACTCCCTCGCGAGCTGCCCGCTGGAGAGCGAACGGCCGTTCCAGCGGGCCCGGCCGGGGTCGGCGGCGAGGGCGGCGACCGCGCGGCCGACGTAGACCGGGGACTCGGCGACGGCGAAGTCGGGGAGCTTCGCGGCGGCGTCGCGCCAGTTGTCCTCGGTCACGCCGAAGTGGTCCAGCATCTGCTCCGAGCGGAGCCAGCCGGGGGTGAGCGCGACCGCCGTGCAGCCGGACGGCTCCAGCTCGCGCGCGAGGCCGAACGCCATCCGGATCGGGGCGTTCTTGGCGAGGTCGTAGTACACGTTCTCGCGGTAGCGGGTGGCGTTGTACTCCTGCGTGCCGTCGGTGACCTCCACGAGGAGGCCGCCCGGGTGCCGGGTGAGCAGGGGGGTGGCCGCCGCGCTGGTGATCAGGTGGCTCTTCACGCCCAGTTCCAGCATGCGCAGGCCGTCGGCGAGGTCCATCTCCCAGATCTTCCTGCCGAAGCCGGCGACGACGAGGTGCTCGCCGCCCCAGATGTCGTTGACGAGGACGTCGAGGCGGCCCCGTTCGCGGTCGATCCGGTCGACCAGGGCGCGGACCCGGTCGGGTTCCAGGTGGTCGGTGGGGACGGCGACGCCCTCGCCGCCGGCGGCCGTCACCAGTTCGGCGGTCTCCTCGATGGTCTCGGTGGCCCGGCCGACCTCGCTGACCTTCTCGCGGGTGGTGCGCCCGGTGACGTAGACGGTGGCCCCGGCGGTGCCGAGCTGGACGGCGATGGCCCGCCCGGCGCCCCGGGTGGCCCCGGCGACCAGGCAGATCCGTCCGCGCAGGGGGGTGTTCTCGGTTGTCTCGGTCGTCATGGAACCCAGGCTGGCAGGAAACCCCGACACCTTCTGTCCGGATTCGTTTCGGGTTTTCCGGGTGCGTCGCGCCCGCCGGGGCAGGATGCTGGTCCCGTGATGGACGAGACCGAGTTCTGGGAGATCATCGACGCCGCCCGGGAGGACGCCGAGGGCGACGCCGAGGAGCAGGCGGACCTGCTGGTGGAACGGCTGACCCGGCTGGACCCCGACGCGGTTCTCGACTACGCGCGCCATTTCGAGGCCCGTTACAACCGCGCGTACCTCTGGGACCTGTGGGGCGCGGCGGCCGTGCTGTTCGACGGGGCGGGCGAGGAGGCCTTCGACTCCTTCCGGTGCTGGCTGATCGGCCGGGGCCGGGAGGTGTACGAGGGAGCCGTGCACGATCCGGACGCGCTCGCGGAGCTGCTCGGCGACTTCGACGTGGAGATCGACGGGGACGGCGAGGAGATCGGTTTCGCGGCGGACGAGGCCTACGAGCGGCTGACCGGCGCGGAGACCCCCGACCTGGGCATCCCGATGCCGGACGGGGAACCGCTCGGGACCCCCCTCGACCTGGAGGACGACGAGGCCCTGGCGGCCCGCCTCCCCCGGCTGTGGGAGCGCTTCGGGGCGGGGTGACGCCCCGGTCGCGGGTGCTCCGGGGCCGGGCGGAGCCCTTCGCCGTGCGGTCCGGGGCTCCTCGGAGCCGGGCGGCGGGCGGCGGGCTCAGAAGTGGGTGCCGCCGTCGACGCGGATCTCGGTGCCGGTGACGAACCTTCCGTCCTCGCTCGCCAGCATCGCGACGACGCCGGCGACGGTCTCGGGGCCCGCGAAGCCCTGGCCGAGGGCGGGGGCGAGCTTCGCGAAGAGCGCCATGTCGGCGTCGGCGGGGAGGCCGGGGCCGACGCTGCGGCGGCTGGCGCCGGTGCCGTCGGTCATGCCGGAGGAGATGGAGCCGGGCTGGACGGCGGTGAAGCGGACGCCCCGCCCGGCGTACTCGGCGGCGAGCGCGTGCGTCATGGACTGGATGCCGCCCTTGCTGGCCGCGTAGGCCGCCATGTACGGGTGGGCGAACGCCGCGGAGGTGGAGGAGAAGTTCACGACGGCCGGCCCGTCGCCCTCCAGGAGGGCCGGGATCGCCTCGCGTATCACCAGGAAGGTGCCGGTCAGATTGGTCCGGAGCACCTGCTCGAAGGCGTCGAGGGTGGTCTCCGCGGTGTGCGAGGAGCGCAGGACGCCGGCGGCGTTGACCAGGACGTCCAGGCCGCCGAGCGTCTCGACGGCGGCGGCGACGCCGGCCCGCACGGACGCCTCGTCGGCGACGTCCAGGAGGACGGTGGTGAGGCGGGGGGCGGCGGCGTCCGCCTTGTCGGCGGTGTCCTTCAGCCCCTCCTCGCTGATGTCGGCGGCGACGACCCGGCCGCCCTCGGCGAGCAGGCGCAGGACGGTGGCCTGGCCGATGCCGGAGCCGCCGCCGGTGATGAGGGCACGGCGTCCTTCGTAACGGGTGAGCTGGTTCATGGGGGCGGCCTCTCGTCGGCGGTTTCCTCGAATGTCCTGCCACCGTACGCCCAAGTGGCACGTTTTGCCATGTCTGCATGTTGTGCACTCCTGGCAGTCGGGGGCGTACGCTGGGTGGCGTGAGCGACAAGACACCCCCGCGGACGCCCTCCCCGCCGACGACGCGGGCCCCTTCCCTGACGGAGCGCCGCAAGGCCGCCACACAACTGGACATCGCCCGCGCCGCCGCCGAGCTGTTCACCGAACGCGGGCCGGACGACACGACGGCCGAGGACATCGCCCTGCGGGCCGGGGTCGCGCTGCGCACCTTCTACCGGTACTTCCGCTCCAAGCAGGAGGCCGTCGCCCCGCTCCTCGCGGGCGGGGCCGACCGCTGGCGGGACGAGCTGGCCGCGACCCCGCCGGGCACGCCGCCGGCGGCCGCCCTGGAGCGGTCCGTCGCCGCCGCGCTCACCCCGGAGGACGCGGAGGCGGAGGAGGGCCTGCGCCGGACGCGGGGGCTGCTCCGGGCGGCGGCCGGGGACCCCGCCCTGCGGGCCGTCTGGTACCGGGTGAACCAGGAGTCCGAGGAACGGCTGCGCGACGTCCTCGCCGGGCTCGCCGGACCGGACGCCGACCCGCTGGAGGTGCGGCTCGCGGCGGCGGCGGCCACCGGTGCGATCCGGATCGCGCTGGAGAGCTGGGCCGGGGCGCGCCCGGACGCGCCGCTGCGCGGCGAGGGTGCCCCGGCCGGTCTCGCGGTGCGCTGCCTGCGCGGGCTGACGGGCGGAACGGGGCTGCCGGGGGCGGCAGGAGGAGAAAGGGAAGGGAAAGAGAAAGGGGAAGGCTAAGGCGAAGGGGCGGGCCCCGGCGCGTGAGGCCTCAGGCCGTCAGCGACCGGCCCATGCACACGTCGTCCACGTACTCCCCGTCGAGCAGGAACTCGCCCGGCAGCACGCCCTCCACCGCGAACCCCTCGGAGGCGTAGAGCGCGCGGGCCGGCGCGTTGTGGCCGAGGACCCGCAGGGTGAGCCGGGTGGCGCCCTCCTCCCGCGCCCGGTCCGCGGCGGCCCGCAGCAGGGCCCGCGCGACGCCCTTCCCCCGGGCGGCACCGGCGACCACGAGCCCCTGGATCTGGCGGACGTGCGCGTGGGAGGGCAGCGGGATCGGCTGGACGACCCGGACGTAGCCCACGAGCACGCCCCCGCGGAGCGCCACGAGGTAGTCCCCGGGCAGGTGCCGCTCGTCGAAGAAGGGCCCGTACGGCGGGACGGGCGGGGGCACCACCGCGTGCAGGGGGGACCAGGTGTCCCGGTCCAGCGCCGCGAGCGCGGCGTCGTCCTCGTGTCCGGCGGTGCGTATCCGAGTCTCCGGGGCGTTCATGGCCGTCACTGTGCCACGTCCCGCGCGACGAGGGCAGGATGGGTCCCATGCAGCCTTCAGCCCCCCGCAAGCGCGTCGCCGTCACCGGCGCCTCCGGCCTCATCGGTTCGGCCCTGGTCCGCTCCCTGCGCGCCGACGGCCACGACGTCCTCCGCCTCGTCCGCCGGCCGGCCCGCACCGCCGACGAGGTCGAGTGGGACCCGGGGCGGCTGTACGTGGACGCCGCCGGGCTCGTCGGCGTGGACGCGGTCGTGCACCTGGCGGGTGCCGGGGTCGGCGAACGGCGCTGGAACGAGGCGTACAAGAAGGAGATCCGGGACAGCCGGGTGCTCGGCACGACGGCGGTCGCGCGGGCGCTCGCCTCGCTCGCGGAGCCGCCGGAGGTCCTGGTGTGCGGCACGGCGCTCGGCTGGTACGGGGACACCGGGAGCCGCGCCGTGGACGAGAGCGCCCCGGCCGGGACGGGCTTCCTGCCGTCGGTGTGCGTGGAGTGGGAGGCCGCGGCGGCCCCGGCCGAGGAGGCCGGCATCCGGGTCGCGTACGCCCGCACCGGCCTGGTGGTGGCGCGCGAGGGCGGGGCGTGGGGCCGGCTCTTCCCGCTCTTCCGCGCCGGGCTCGGCGGCCGGCTGGGCGACGGCCGCCAGTACTGGTCGTTCATCTCCCTCCACGACGAGGTGGCCGCCCTGCGCCACCTCGTGGACACCCCGTCCCTGTCGGGCCCGGTGAACCTGACGGCCCCCGAGCCGGTCACCAACCGCGAGGTGACGGCGGCGATGGGCCGGGTCCTGCGCCGGCCGACCCTCCTGACCGTCCCGGCGCCGGCCCTGAGGATCGTCCTCGGGGACTTCGCGCAGGACGTGCTGGGGAGTCAGCGGGTCCTGCCGGGACGCCTGCTGGAGTCCGGTTTCGACTTCGCGTTCCCGACGGTCGACGACGCGATCCGGGCGGCGGCCGGCTGACCCGCTTCCCGCCGCCCCCTCCGCGCCCCTCCCTCCGCCCTTCCCCGCGCCACGCGTCCCGGCGCGGGCGGCGGGCACGGGCGGAAGCACCGGACGGGCTCGATGCGACCCGTGAACTCCGGTATCCCGGCGGGCCGTTGGGGGAATAGGCCTCCCACCGGCCGCGCCGACCCGGGGAGGGGAACGTGCTCAGCAGCGCAGACAACACGGACGACACCGCCAGCGCAGACAGCACACACCGCACAGCCAGCACGCACCGCACGACCAGCACCGCCGGTACAACCAGCACAGCCGGTACGGGCGGCACGCACCGCACAGCCGGCACCGTCGGTACGGCCGGCACCGCCGGCACGGGGAGCGCGCGCCGCGCGGACTCCGCGGAGAGCGTCGACGTCGTGGTGGTGGGGGCGGGGACCGGGGGCCTCGCCGCCGCCCGCCTGCTGACCGGCGCCGGGCTCTCCGTCGCCGTCCTGGAGGCGGAGCCCCGGATCGGGGGCCGGATGGCGACCGAGTCCGCCGACGGCTTCCTGCTCGACCGGGTGGGGCCGCTGCTCACCCTCTCGCACGAGGAGCTGCGGGCCCTTCCGGGGCTCGCCGGTCTCGCGCTGCGCCCCTTCGCGCCGGGGGTCCTCGTGCACAGCGACGGCCGGTACGCGCGATGGGGCGCTCCGCACCCCCGCCGGGCGGCCGGAGCGTCCCGGACGGCGGGCGGACGGAGCGCGGGGGGAGCGCACGGCATGGCGCGCGCCCTCGCGAGCGCCCCCCGGCATCCGGCGACCCCGCTCGACCAGGCGCGCCTCGGCGCGTCCCTCGTCCGGCTCGCCGCGACCCCGGCACAGCGGCTGCTCGCCCGCCCGGAGCGGACCGCGCTCGACGCCCTGAACGCGCGGCTGCCCTCCCGGACGGTCCAGGGGGTGCTGCGGCCGCTGCTCGCGGCGCTCCTGGCCGACCCGGACCTCGGCACCTCCAGCAGGCGGGCGGACCTCGCGCTGCGCGCCTTCGCACGGGGCCGGCTCGCCGTCCCGGAGGGCGGTTCGGCGGCGCTTCCGGAACGGCTCGCCGCCGCCCTGCCGCCGGGCACGGTCCGCACCGGCGTCCGGGTCACCGGGGTGTCCGTCTCCCGGGTCACGACCGCGGAGCACGGGGTGTTCCGCTGCCGGTCGGTGGTCGTCGCCACGGGGGCGCGTACGGCGGCGGCACTGCTGCCGGGCCTGCGGACGCCCGCGTTCCACACCGTGACGGTCCTCCACCACACGGCGCCGGCCGCGCCCACCGGGGACCCGGTGCTGCTCCTGGAGTCGGACCCGGGCGGGCCGGTGGCCCACACGGCCGTGATGAGCGCGGTGGACCCGCGCCGCGCCCCGGCGGGCCGGGCGCTGATCACCTCGACGGTGCTCGGGACGCCGCCGGACGACACGGAGCGCCGGGTGCGCAAGCACCTCGCCACCCTGTACGGCGCGTCGACCGACGAGTGGGAGCTGCTGGCCCTCCACCACACCCGGGACGCGGTCCCGTCGATGCGGCCCCCGCACGACGGTCACCGTCCGGTCCGGCTGCTCGCGGGCCTCTACGTCTGCGGCGACCACCGCGCCACGAGCACCCCCCGGGGCGCCCTCCTCTCGGGCCGGCGCGCCGCCCGCGCGCTCCTGGGGGACCTGGGGGTGCGGCCGCCCGCGCGGGACGCGGGGGCGAGGGAGACGGCCTGACCGCGCCGGGCCGGGTCAGCCGAGGGCGGCGACCCGGTCGCGGTAGGCGCGGACCGCGGCCGCGTCACGGTGGGGCTCCAGGCGGCGCTCGAAGTCGCGCACGTACTCCGCGGCGCGGGCCGAGCGCATCTCGGCGGCCTCCCCCGCGGCCTCGGCGCCGAGCGCGCAGGCCTGTTCGAGGTCGCCCAGGGCGAGCCGGGAGGTGGCGAGGACGACCCGGCAGAAGAGGCGGCTGCGGGCGAAGCCGGGGGCGCGGAGCTGGAGGGCGCGTTCGGCGTGCTGGGCGGCGAGGCGGTACTGCTGGAGGTCGCGGTGGCAGTGCCCGGCCTCGCCGGCGAGCTGCGCCTCGTCGAACGGCCTGGCCCAGTGCGGCACCTCGTCGCCGGGGCGGGCCGTCTCCAGGGCCCGTTCGGCCCGGACGAGGGAGGCGCCGCACGCGCGCGCCTCCCCGAGGACGGCGTGGCCCCGCGCCTCGACCGCGTGCAGCATCGCCTGGACGACCGGCGGCGCGGCGGGCCCGACGCCCTGCTGGGCGACCCGGGCGAGCTGCACGGCCTCCCGCCCGTGGCCGAGGTAGACGGCCTGGCAGCTCATGGTGAGGAGCACGTACGAGCCGTACGCCCGGTCCCCGGCCGCCTGCGCGAGGCGCAGCGCCTGCACGAAGTAGCGCTGGGCGAGGCCGTGGGCGGCGATGTCGTACGAGGTCCAGCCCGCGAGCCGGGTGAGGTCGGCGACGGCGGCGAAGAGGCGGCGGCCGGTGGCCTCCCCGTAGGTGCCGCGCAGCATCGGCTCGGCCTCGTGCTCCAGGTAGCGGACGAGGGCCTGGCGGGCGTGGCCGCCGCCGTAGGCGTGGTCGAGGGTGCGGAAGAGGTCGCCGACCGAGCGGAGGGCGGCGATGTCGCCGCCGGAGACCCGCTGCCCGGGGCCCCGGTCCGTGCCGCGCTGGCGGGGCACGGAGGAGCGGCCCTGGGCCGGCACCCGGGGGTCGCGCGGGGGCGTCCCGGCGGCGGAGCGGGGGACGGGTTCCCCGCGCGCGACCCGTTCGTCGGCGCGTCCGATCAGCCAGTCCCGGCTGGGGACGACCAGGCCCGCCGGGGTGAAGGCGATCTTGCGGAGTTCGGCGTGGCTGCCGGAGTCCTTGCGCCACAGGCCGCTGACGATGTCGACCGCCTCCTCGGGGGTGGCGGCGAACTCCAGGCCGGCGTAGACGGGGGCGCAGGCGTCGAGGCCGAGGTCCTGGGCGGAGAGCCGGCGGCCGAGGCGGCGGGTGAAGACCTCGGCGATGAGGGCGGGGGTGGTGCCGCGGGGCTGCTGGCCGCGGAGCCAGCGGGTCACGGAGGTCTTGTCGTACCGCAGGTCGAGCCCGTGTTCCAGACCGAGCTGGTCCACCCGTCTGGCGAGGCCCGCGTGGGAGAACCCCGCTTCGGCGATGAGCGCGGCGAGCTGGCGGTTCGGGATGCGCTGCGGGGGTCGTTCCGTCATCAGCTGTGCGGTCTCCTGCCTTCCGGGCCCGGGCGGCAGCCCCCTCGGACCCCCATGGAACGGCGTGAATTTAGCGGCCCCCACGGCCCGTACCACCGCCTTCGCCCCACATTCATCCGATCGTGTGAGGATCGATGGCCCCCTGACGCGGGCCCCCGGTGGCGGGCCGGGGCGGCCCGCCACCGGGAGGGGAGTGGCCCGCCACCGGGAGGGGGACGGCCCGCCACCGAAAGGGGGACGGCCCGCCGCACCCCCGTACGGGTGTTCCCGGCGCCGCCGTACAGTGGCAGGGGCGCGAATGACGCAGGGTGCCGAGCCGGCCCGGGACGATCCCCGGTCCCCCGCTCCCGGCACCCAGGAGGAGGCATGGCCGTGAGTGAGCTGCGATTCGTCCGTCTCGGTTTCGGCGACGGGGCCGTCGACTACCGGGTGGCCTGGGAGAAGCAGCGCGAGGTGCACGCCGCGCGGTTCGCCGACGAGATCGAGGACACCTGTCTGCTCCTGGAGCACCCGCCGGTCTACACCGCCGGCCGGCGCACCGCGGAGAGCGAGCGCCCGCTGGACGGGACGCCGGTGGTGGACGTCGACCGGGGCGGCAAGATCACCTGGCACGGCCCCGGCCAGCTGGTCGGCTACCCGATCATGAAGCTGCCCCGCCCGGTGGACGTCGTCGCGCACGTGCGCCGGCTGGAGGAGGCCCTGATCCGCACGGCCGCGGACTTCGGTCTGGAGACGACGCGGATCGAGGGCCGCAGCGGGGTGTGGGTGCTGGGCGACCCGGTCGAGCGGCGGCCGTCGCCCGGCGGGCTCTCGCTCGACTTCGACCCGCGCCTGACCGACGAGGAGTTCGACCCGCGCCTGAACGGGCCGGAGTACGCGCCCTCCAACGCCGGCCAGCGCCGCGAGGACCGGAAGCTGGCGGCGATCGGCATCCGCGTCGCCAAGGGCGTCACCATGCACGGCTTCGCGCTCAACGTGAACCCGGACAACGTCTGGTTCGACCGGATCATCCCGTGCGGCATCCGCGACGCGGGCGTCACCTCGCTCGCCGGCGAGCTGGGCCGGGACGTCACGGTCGAGGAGGTGCTGCCCGTGGTGGAGAAGCACCTGCGGGAGGTCCTGGAGCACGCGGAACTCGCGCCGCGGGCCGTGGAGCCCGCGTCCGCCTGAGGCACGGGCGGCCCCGGGAATGCGGGGCTCTGGCCACGGGTTGGCCGGACGTAGGCAAGGCATGGAAGCCACGGGCGTACCCTGGTGTACGCCGAAGAATCGAAGCTACAGGAGCCGATGTGTCCGCAGTCGCACCCGACGGACGCAAGATGCTGCGCCTGGAGGTCCGGAACGCCCAGACCCCCATCGAGCGCAAGCCCGAGTGGATCAAGACCCGGGCGAAGATGGGGCCCGAGTACACGAAGATGCAGGGCCTCGTGAAGAGCGAGGGCCTGCACACGGTCTGCCAGGAGGCGGGCTGTCCCAACATCTTCGAGTGCTGGGAGGACCGCGAGGCGACCTTCCTCATCGGCGGCGACCAGTGCACCCGGCGCTGCGACTTCTGCCAGATCGACACGGGCAAACCCGAGGCGCTGGACCGGGACGAGCCCCGGCGCGTCGGCGAGTCCGTCGTCACCATGGACCTGAACTACGCCACGATCACCGGCGTCGCCCGCGACGACCTGGAGGACGGCGGCGCCTGGCTGTACGCGGAGACCGTGCGCCAGATCCACCACCAGACGGCGGACCGCGAGGCGGGCCGCACGAAGGTCGAGCTGCTGGCCCCCGACTTCAACGCGGTGCCGGAACTCCTGGAGCAGGTCTTCGACTCCCGCCCCGAGGTCTTCGCGCACAACGTGGAGACGGTGCCGCGCATCTTCAAGCGCATCCGCCCCGGCTTCCGCTACGAGCGCTCCCTGGACGTCATCACGCGGGCGCGCGACTACGGTCTGATCACGAAGTCCAACCTGATCCTCGGCATGGGCGAGACCCGCGAGGAGATCAGCGAGGCGCTCCAGCAGCTGCACGACGCGGGCTGCGAACTGATCACGATCACCCAGTACCTGCGCCCCTCGGTCCGCCACCACCCGGTGGAGCGCTGGGTGAAGCCGCAGGAGTTCGTGGAGCTGAAGGAGGAGGCCGACGAGATCGGCTTCTCCGGCGTGATGTCGGGCCCGCTGGTGCGTTCCTCGTACCGGGCCGGACGGCTGTACCAGCAGGCGATGGAGAAGCGGGCCGCCGCGCCGAGCGCGTAGGCCCGTGTGAACCCCGGCACAGGCGCCCGCCGGGGGGCACGCGACGGATTCGACGCGGTCCGGACGCCCCCGCAGCTCAGCGGGGCCGTCCGGACCGCGTCGGCGTTCTCCCGCTGGGCCGTCCGGCCGCACGGCGGTTTCACCCGTGTTTGACCCCCGGGTCACGCCCTGGTAACACCGATCTGTGAGCCTGGTTCCACACAGCGCCACCACCCGCTCGCACCCCGCCTCGTCTCACCCGCCATCGAGGGAGGACCCCGTCATGCCGGCCGCACCGACGCACGTCCGCGTCACCGCGATCCCGTCCGTCACCGACGCCCTGAGGGCCGTCGAGTCGCTGCTCCTGGGCGCCGGGCAGCGCACCGCCCGGCGCAACGCCTGGAACTCCGTCCTGGAGGACCGCCGCCGCGCCAGGGACCGGGTGGAGGCCCAGCGCGTGATGGAGGTCGCGTCCGGCCGGGCTTCCCGGGCCACGTAAACTTCACAGCATGGCGAGGAAGGCACACACGAGCAGCGCTGACGCTGCCAATCCCGGGCGACTGAAGCAGATCGCCCTCACGTACAAGATGACCCGGAAGGCCGACCCCCGGGTCGGTCTCGTCGTCGCGGGCGTGGGCATCGGCGTACTCGGTGTCCTCCTCGCGATCGGCTTCCTCATCGGTCACCCGGTCTACCTGGGCGTCCTGGGCCTCGTCCTGGGTCTCCTGGCGGCGGCCATCGTCTTCGGGCGGCGTGCGGAGCGCGCGGCCTTCGGGCAGATGGAGGGCCAGCCGGGCGCGGCCGCGGCGGTGCTGCAGAACGTCGGGCGCGGCTGGACGACGACCCCCGCGGTCGCGATGAACCGCAGCCAGGACGTCGTGCACCGCGCGGTCGGCCGGGCCGGCATCGTGCTGGTGGCCGAGGGCAACCCGAACCGGGTCAAGACGCTCCTCGCGGCGGAGAAGAAGCGCATGAACCGCGTCGTGCTGGACGTGCCGGTGCACGACATCATCGTCGGTGACGGCGAGGGCCAGGTGCCCCTGAAGAAGATCCGCACGACCCTGCTCAAGATGCCCCGCGTCCTCACCGGCCCCCAGGTCACCGCGGCCAACGACCGGCTGCGGGCGATGGGCGACCTGATGAGCAACATGCCCCTCCCGAAGGGCCCGATGCCGAAGGGCATGCGCATGCCCCGCGGCGGGAAGATGCGCTGACGCTCCCCCCGTACATGGGGAGGGCCCCGGACCGCTCGGTCCGGGGCCCTCCCCATGTACGGGGGGGTCAGACGCGGATCTGGACGGCGCCGGAGAGGCGGTCGTGGAGGCCCCGGCCGTCGCGGTCCCAGATGAGGGCCGGGATCGCCAGGCAGACCAGGAACGAGCGGAGCACCGCACGCGGCGCCCCGAGCCGGCCGCCGTTCGCGGAGACGACCCGCAGGCGGAAGAGCAGCTTGCCCGGTGTGGCGCCGACGGTGCCGACCGTCAGGGCGCTCAGGACGAACAGGATGACGAGGGCCCAGTTGCCCGTGGCCTGGCTGTAGCCGTCGGTGATCAGGCCGTATGCGATCAGGGTGCAGAGGGCCCAGTCGACGGCGAGGGCGCCGAGCCGCCGCCCGGGACGGGCGATCGAACCGGGCCCCTCCTCGGGCAGTCCGAGCTGCTGACCGCGGTAGCCGAAGTCGACGCCGGCCTCCTCGGCCGCCGCGCGGGGGCCGGAGAGCCATGATCCGAGTACGTGCCTGTTGTCCACCCGACCACGGTACTGTGCCCGTTTTCGATCACTCCGTTCCGGGGGGTGGGAGGCGGGGTGACGGCGCCCGCGGGGCGTGGCGGGGTCACCGGCGGCACCCCTCCCGGTTAACGTCCACGAAACAAATGGGTCATGCTGGAGAAATCCCGCCTGCCTATGGTCGGGACCAGCGTGTGCCACCGCACCGGCCGCACGACCGAGCCGCAACCCCGCCCTCCCCGGGCCGGGACCAGGAGGAGTGGGATGTCCGAGAAGCACGGGTTCCAGAACGCCGACGAGGTCAACAAGTTCATCAAGGACAACGACGTCAAGATGGTCGACGTCCGTTTCTGCGACCTTCCGGGCGTGATGCAGCACTTCACGATCCCGGCGACGGCCTTCGACCCGGCGGAGGAGCTGGCCTTCGACGGCTCGTCGATCCGCGGCTTCCAGGCGATCCACGAGTCCGACATGTCGCTCCGCGCCGACCTGTCGACGGCCCGGGTGGACCCCTTCCGCCGCGACAAGACGCTCAACATCAACTTCTTCATCCACGACCCGATCACGGGCGAGCAGTACAGCCGTGACCCGCGGAACATCGCGAAGAAGGCCGAGGCGTACCTCGCCTCCACCGGCATCGCCGACACCGCCTACTTCGGCCCCGAGGCGGAGTTCTACGTCTTCGACTCGGTGCGCTTCGAGACCTCGGCGAACCAGGGCTTCTACCACATCGACTCCGAGGCCGGCGCCTGGAACACCGGCGCGGTGGAGAACAACCGCGGCTACAAGGTCCGCTACAAGGGCGGCTACTTCCCGGCCCCGCCGGTCGACCACTTCGCCGACCTGCGCTCGGAGATCTCCCTGGAGCTGGAGAACGTCGGCCTCCAGGTCGAGCGCCAGCACCACGAGGTCGGCACCGCCGGCCAGGCCGAGATCAACTACAAGTTCAACACGCTGCTCGCCGCGGCCGACGACCTGATGCTCTTCAAGTACATCGTGAAGAACGTCGCCTGGCGCAACGGCAAGACCGCGACCTTCATGCCGAAGCCGATCTTCGGCGACAACGGCTCGGGCATGCACGTCCACCAGTCGCTGTGGTCGAACGGCGACCCGCTGTTCTACGACGAGACGGGCTACGCGGGCCTCTCGGACACCGCCCGCTACTACATCGGCGGCATCCTCAAGCACGCCCCGTCGCTGCTCGCCTTCACCAACCCGACGGTGAACTCGTACCACCGCCTGGTCCCGGGCTTCGAGGCCCCGGTCAACATGGTGTACTCGCAGCGCAACCGCTCCGCCGCCATGCGCATCCCGATCACGGGCTCGAACCCGAAGGCCAAGCGCGTCGAGTTCCGCGCGCCGGACCCGTCCTCGAACCCGTACCTCGCCTTCTCGGCGCTGCTCCTCGCGGGCCTCGACGGCATCAAGAACAAGATCGAGCCGATGGAGCCGATCGACAAGGACCTGTACGAGCTGGCTCCGGAGGAGCACGCCAACGTCCCGCAGGTCCCGACCAACCTGGAGGCCGTCCTCACCGCCCTGGAGGAGGACAACGAGTACCTCCAGGCCGGCGGCGTCTTCACCGCGGACCTGATCGAGACCTGGATCGACTACAAGCGCACCCACGAGATCGCCCCGATCCAGCTGCGCCCGCACCCGCACGAGTTCGAGCTGTACTTCGACCTGTAGGCCGCCCCGGCCCCGGTACGGGCCGCACTCCGGCCCGCGGGCCGGGACGCTCCGCGAAGGCCGCCGCCCGGAAGGTTCCGGGCGGCGGCCTTCGCCGTTCGTTCGTGCTCTCCGGGTCAGCGGCCGTAGCGGATCAGGGTGCGGACCATGCGGCAGGTGGTGTCCGAGGGCGGGTGGATGCCGAGCTGCTCGGCCGTGGTGCGTATCGTCGCGTTCGTGGCCTTCGACGGGACGTAGACGCCGGCGTCGAGGAGGGCGATCGCGAGGCGCATGGCCTTCAGGCGCCGGTTGTGCGTGACGTACCACTCGCGGGGCCGGCCCGCGGGGAGCGGCTGCTTCCGGAGCGGCTTCCAGGGTTCGAGGGACGGCGTCCGGATCACGGCGAGAGCCATGGGCTACCTCCTGGCGAACGGTGGGTGCGGGCCCTCCTCGGGACCCTCACCTTCACCCCCGATTTTACTGCCCCCCACTGACAATCGGCCCTGGCCAGACCGGGTTTTCGGGGACGCGGGCGCGGGTCCGGGGGTACCTTGTGCGCCATGGAGATCTGGATCAATCCCGCCTGTTCCAAGTGCCGCGGCGCCCTCACCCTCCTCGACGCCGAGGGCGCCGAGTACACCGTGCGGCGCTACCTGGAGGACGTGCCCTCGCCGGACGAGATCCGGGAGGTGCTCGGGCGGCTCGGGCTCGAACCGTGGGACATCACCCGGACCGGGGAGGCCGAGGCCGGTGAGCTGGGGCTGAAGGAGTGGCCCCGGGACGCGGAGCACCGCGACCGGTGGATCGAGGCGCTCGCCGCGCACCCGAAGCTCATCCAGCGGCCCATCATCACGGCCGAGGACGGCACCGCCGTCGTGGGCCGCTCCGAGGAGGCCGTACGGGACGCGCTGTCCCGCTGAGGTCTGTGGGCCTGAGGCCTGTGGGTCCGTGGGCCTGGGGGTCTGTGGGCCTGTGGTCTGTGGGTCCGTGGGCCGGTAGGTCTGTAGGCCTGGGGCCCGGGTACGGGTGGCGGCCGGCTGGGGACCCGTCCGTGACGGGGACGGGCCGTCCGCCCCCGGTCACCGCCCCCGGTCACGGACGGTCGCGGACGGCCCGCCGTGGCCGGGGGCGGGTGTTCCGGGGGCTCAGACTCCCGTCGCGCCCGGCTCCGTCCTCGTCGCGGCCGTCTGGCGTTCCGCCTCCGTCAGGATCTCCGTCAGGCGCAGGCCGAAGCGGGCGTCGCAGGGGTGGGGGACGCCCGTGCGGGCCGCCGTGACCAGGGCGTCGACGGCCGCGCCGAAGGCCTCCACCGCGCCGCCCCAGCGGGGCAGTTCGGCCCGGCCCCGCGTGCCGTACAGGGCGAGGGCCGCCTCCGCCGCCTCCGGCGGGGCGCCGAGCGTGAGGGTCGCCGTGCTGCTCGCCCCCGAGGCGTGGCGCAGCACCAGGTGGTGGGTGTCGCCCGGGCCCGGCGCGGCGGTGATCCCGGTGACGTCGCCGAGGACCGGCAGGTAGACCGAGAGGACGTGCGGGCCGACGTCCCACAGGCCGCCCTTCTCGCGCCGCCAGGGCGATGCCGCGTAGGCGCTGGCCGAGCCGGGGCCGTAGAGCGACCCCAGCCAGTGGGCCTCGCCCAGGAACCAGCCGTCCGCCGCCGCCTGCTCCTCGATCCAGGCCGCCGTCGCCTCCGCGAACCGCAGCGTGCAGAAGACCACGGAGGCGACCCCGGCCGCCTCCACCGCCCCGGCCACCTCGCGGGCCCCGGCCACCGTCGTGGCGACCGGCTTGTCGAGGAGGACGTGGCAGCCCGCGGCGGCGGCCCGCACCGCGAGCGGTGCCTGCACGTCCGGCGGGAGGGCGATGGCCACGGCGTCGCTCGCCGCGAAGAGGGCGTCCACGTCCTCGTACGCGCGCGTGCCCGACGCGGCGGCCAGCGCCTCCGCCGCCTCCGGGCGTCTGCCCCACACCCCGCTGAACTCGACGTCGGGGTGCCCGGCGATCGCGGGCGCGTGGGTGCGACCGGCCCAGGGGCCGGTGCCGAGGAGTCCGATGCGGGGCCGTGCCCCGAGCTGCTTGGCCATGATCCCAGTCTGCCGGGTGGCCCGGCGGTACGGGCGGGAGGGCCCGGCCGCCGTACGGAAGGGCCTGTGCGCCGTACGGAAGGACCCGGCCGCCGTACGGGAAGGCCCGTGCGCCGTGGGGGGAGGTCCGGCCGCCGCACGGAAGGGCCCGTGCACCGTACGGAGGGACGCGGTCGCCGTCCGGCGCGCGGCGGGATCGTACACCGGGGTCCGGGCGGGCGGCGGACGCGTCCGGCACCCCGTACGCCGGGCCGATCCGGCGGACCCGGCCCGGCGGACCCGGGCGGCCGGGCCCGGGCGGCCGGGCCCGGGGGCTCCCGGGTGCGGGCGCCGTCGCGCGGAGGGGGCGGGAAGCGCGGGAGGGCCGAGTAACACGGGGTTCACACACGGGCAACCGACGGGAAACCGCGGGTTGCGAAGCTGCGGTCCGAAAGCACCGGCACGGAACGCCCCCGGGCGGGTCCGTGCGGAGACCGCAGCTTCTCGCAGCGCCGCGAGCCGCCGCGGGCAGCCGCCCTCGTCCGCCTCCGGGCGCGGGGAACCCCAGCAGCACGCCACGCGCCCTAAGGATGAGCCCCCGTGACCTTCAAGGCTGAGTACATCTGGATCGACGGCACCGAGCCGACCGCGAAGCTCCGCTCCAAGACGAAGATCATCACGGACGGGTCCCCGGCGCTCGGCGAGCTGCCGGTCTGGGGCTTCGACGGTTCCAGCACGAACCAGGCCAAGGGCCACGCCTCGGACCGCGTCCTCAAGCCGGTCTTCGTCTGCCCGGACCCGATCCGCGGCGGTGACGACGTCCTGGTCCTGTGCGAGGTCCTCGACACGGACATGACGCCGCACGAGTCGAACACGCGCGCCGCGCTGGCCGAGGTCTTCGACCGGTACGCCGCGCAGGAGCCGATCTTCGGCATCGAGCAGGAGTACACCTTCTTCGAGGGCACCCGTCCGCTCGGCTTCCCGGTCAACGGCTTCCCCGCCCCGCAGGGCGGTTACTACTGCGGCGTCGGCGTGGACGAGATCCACGGCCGCCAGGTGGTGGAGGCGCACCTGGAGAACTGCCTCAAGGCCGGTCTCGGCATCTCCGGCATCAACGCCGAGGTCATGCCGGGCCAGTGGGAGTTCCAGGTCGGCCCGCTGGCGCCCCTGGAGGTCTCCGACCAGCTGTGGGTGGCCCGCTGGCTGCTGTACCGCACGGCCGAGGACTTCGGCGTCGCCGCGACCCTGGACCCGAAGCCGGTGAAGGGCGACTGGAACGGGGCGGGCGCGCACACCAACTTCTCCACGAAGGCGATGCGCGAAGGGCCCGAGGGGTACGCCGCGATCATCACCGCGTGCGAGTCGCTGGGCGAGGGCTCGAAGCCGCTCGACCACGTCAAGAACTACGGCGCCGGCATCGACGAGCGCCTGACGGGCCTGCACGAGACCGCGCCGTGGGACGAGTACTCCTACGGCGTCTCGGACCGCGGCGCCTCGGTCCGCATCCCGTGGCAGGTCGAGCGGGACCGCAAGGGCTACATCGAGGACCGCCGCCCGAACGCCAACGTGGACCCGTACGTGGTGACCCGCCTCCTGGTGGACACCTGCTGCGAGGCCCTGGAGAAGGCCGGCCAGGTCTGATCCCGCCGCTCCCGGAAGGGGCGTCCGCCGTTCCGCACGGTGGGCGCCCCTTCCCGCGTCCGGGACGCGCGTGACCGGATCGGGGCCCTCCCGGGGGTCGTCCCCGCGTTTCCCTTCTGGTTCAATAGGGATATGGCCGATCCGCAGAACGACACCGTGACGGGCCGTCACGACCTCGAGCCGTTCTGGCCTTCCCGTCAGCATCACGACTTCGACCGGGTGTGTTGCCGCGCGAGGAACGCGTCGGCCCTCTAAAGCCCCGATCGGTCCGGTCCGATCCCCGGCCTCCGGCCGACGCGCACGACGTACGACGCCTGTCCGTCCGTTTCTCCGCGCGAAAGAGCTGATTCCCCATGGCCCACACCCAGAGCGCCTCCCTCACGGCCGTCCGTCCCGGCAGGCAGCGACTGCGCGCCGTCTCCCCGGACGAGGCCGTCGACCTCTCCCGGGTGGCCGGCTTCCTGCCGCCCGGCGCCACCCTGCTGCCCGCGCCGCAGCACGTGCTGCCGGTGCTGCCGGGCCGTCCGCCGATGGTCGGGTACCTCGTCCTCGTCCCGGCCGACCACCGGCCGCACCCGTCCGTGACCGCCGCCCCCTCCCCCGCGACCGAACCCGGGACCGAAACCGGGACCGGGGCCGACACCGGGGCCGGTGCCGGGACCTTCCCCGGCGCGGCCGGGGAGCGGGGGCCGGTGGCCGTCGACGGGGAACGGCGGATCGCCGTCGTGGACGGCCGGACGCTCGACCTCACGTACCTGGAGTTCGAACTCCTCGCCCATCTGGTGGCGCACCCCCACCGGGTGCACACCCGCGACCAGTTGGTCACCACGGTGTGGGGGTACGGACACGTGGGCGACGGGCGGACGGTCGACGTCCACGTGGCCCGGCTGCGCCGCAAGCTGGGCGCCGAGCACCGCCACACCATCCAGACCGTGCGGCGCGTCGGCTACAAGTACGCGCCCTGACGCCCCGGCCGGGCCCGCCCCGCCGTTCCCGTCCGACTCCCCGCCCGTTCCTCCCGAGGCGGAATCCTCCCGGAGCGGAACCCCCTGGCACCGTCCTCCCCGGCGGGGCAGGCTCGGGCCATGAGACTGCTGATGCTCGGAGGTACGGAGTTCGTCGGCCGCGCGATCGCCGAGGCCGCGCTCGGACGGGGCTGGGAGGTGACGGTCTTTCACCGGGGCCGCCACCCGGTCCCGGTGGGGGCCGCGTCGCTGACCGGGGACCGCAGCGCCCCCGGCGGGCTCGCCGCCCTCGCCACCGGTGCCTGGGACGCCGTCGTGGACACCTGGTCGGCGGCGCCCTCCGCGGTGCGGGACGCGGCCCGGCTGCTCGCGGACCGGGCCGGGCGGTACGCGTACGTGTCGAGCCGTTCCGTGTACGCCTGGCCGCCCGCCGCCGGGCTCGCGGAGGACGGCCCGCTGGTGGAGGGCTCCCCGGACGACGGGGACGTGCCCTACGCGGAGGCGAAGCGGGGCGGCGAACTGGCCGCGACGGCCGCCTTCGGCCCCGGCCGGACGCTGCTCGTCCGCGCGGGCCTGATCCTCGGCCCGTACGAGAACGTCGGCCGGCTCCCCTGGTGGCTGGGCAGGACCGCGCGCGGCGGCCCCGTCCTCGCCCCCGGGCCGCGCGGGGCGACGGTCCAGTACGTCGACGTGCGCGACCTCGCCGCGTGGACGCTGGACGCGGTGGCGGCGGGGCTCTCGGGGCCCTGCAACCTGGTCTCGCCGCCCGGGCACACGACCATGGGCGAGCTGCTCGACGCCTGCGTACGGGTGACCGGCGGCGGGGCCGAGCTGCGCTGGACGGAGCCGGAGGCGCTGCTCGCGGCCGGGGTGGCGCCCTGGACGGAGCTGCCCGTGTGGCTGCCGCCGGGCGAGGCGTACGACGCGATGCACACCGCCGACGTCTCCCGGGCGCTCGCGACCGGGCTGCGCTGCCGGCCGGTGGAGGAGACGGTCGCGGACACCTGGGCCTGGCTGGAGTCGCTCGGCGGCGTCGCGCCCCGGCGCCCGGACCGTCCGGGCGCCGGGCTCTCCCCGGAACGCGAGGCGGAGGTCCTGGCGGCGCTCGCGAAGGGGTGAGCGCACGTGCGGGGCGGGGCGCGCGTACGGCGGAACGCGCGTACGGCGGGAGCAGGGAGGAGGGGCGCGCGGCGGGGAGGGGAGGAGGCAGGACGCCCGAGCCCGGCGGGAGGGGGCGGGGCGCGCCCGCCCGGCGGACGTCGCGGACCGTGAGGAACTGCCCGAATCCGGGCGATCCACTACCGTCGACACGAACGCGTACGAACCGGAGGAGCCGACGCCATGCCCGCCATCCCCGCCGCCACCGTCGCCAACCTCCGCGATCTCGGCGGCCTGCCGCTCGGCGGCGGCCGGGCGGTCCGGCCCGGCCTCGTCCTCCGCTCCGCGATGCTCGACCGGCTCGACCCGGCCGAACCCGCCCTGGCCGGTCCGGGCGTCCGTACCGTCGTCGACCTCCGGACGGAGCCCGAGCGCACCGAGCGGCCGGACCGGCTGCCCGCCGGCGCCCGGCTGCTCGTCGCGGACGTGCTCGCCGACTGGCCGGCGGCGAACGGGCTGCCGCCGGCCGCGCGCCTGAAGACGCTGCTCACCGATCCGGTGCTCGCCGAGGAGCACCTGGGCGGGGGCCGGATGCGGGAGGCCTTCGCCCACACCTACCGCGCCTTCGTCTCCACCGCTTCCGCCCGCGCCGCCTACGGGGCCCTCCTCATGGAGCTGGGCGCGCCGGACGCCGGGCCGCTGCTCTTCCACTGCACGGCGGGCAAGGACCGGACGGGGTGGGCGGCGACGGTCGTCCTGTCGCTGCTCGGGGCGGACGAGGAGACGGTGCGGGAGGAGTACCTGTCGGTCAACCCGGCGGTGCGGCAGGCGTTCGCGCCGATGATCCAGGGGTTCACGGCCCAGGGCGGCGACCCGCAGCTGACGCTCGACCTGATCGGGGTGCTGCCGGAGTACCTGGACGCGGCGCTCGACGAGGTGGCGGTGCGGTACGGGTCGATGGAGACGTACGTGCGGGAGGGGCTGGGCGTGCCGGACGAGGCGGTCGGGCGGATGCGCGAGCGGCTGACGGCCGCGCGGGAGGAGTGACGGCGAACGGCCCGTCCGCGCGCGGGAGTACGGCCGGTGCCGCCCGTGGCCCTCCCCGGAGGACCGCCGCACCCCCGCCCGCGAAAAGAGCCCCGCCCGTGCCTGTTCCTCCGGCGTACCCCTCAGTACATTGACACCATGTCTCATAAGCAGCCCGCGCCGGTGGCGTCGGAGCACGCCGGACTCAGGGCCCGCAAGGTCTCCTTCGACTGGGAGGGGACGCCGCTCCACTGGGTTCCGGGCGATCCGTTCACCACGCACACCATCAACGTGCTGCACCTGCTGCTCCCGGCCGGCGAACGCTGGTTCGTGCACGTCTACAAGCAGGCCCTGCCGTACGTCACGGACGACCGGCTCCGCGAGGACGTCATCGGCTTCATCGGCCAGGAGGCCGTCCACTCCCAGGCCCACGACGACGTCCTGCCGCACCTGCGGAAGCTGGGCCTCGACCCCACCCCCTACACCGCGCAGGTGGACTGGCTCTTCGAGAAGCTGCTCGGGGACCGCACCCTGCCGCCCGGCCGGCCGCGCCGCTGGTGGCTGAGGGAACGGGTCGCGATGATCGCCGCCATCGAGCACTACACCGCCTTCCTGGGCGACTGGGTCCTCAACGCCGACGCCCTCGACCGGGCCGGCGCCGATCCCACCATGCTCGACCTGCTGCGCTGGCACGGCGCCGAGGAGGTGGAACACCGCGCGGTCGCCTTCGAACTCTTCATGCACCTCGACGGCGGCTACCGGCGCCGCGTCCGCACCTGGGCGATCGCCTTCTCCGCGCTCGTCTTCCTCTGGCAGCGCGGCATCCGCTTCTTCATGGCGAACGACCCGACCCTCACCGCCGCGAAGGCCTCCCCGGCGGACTTCGTGCGCAGGGGCCGGCGGGGCCTGCTGCCGTCCACCCCGGCCGTGCTGCGGTCCGCCCCCCGCTACCTCAGCCGCTCCTACCACCCCTCCCAGGAGGGGAGCACCGCGCAGGCGCTGGCCTACCTCGCCTCCTCCCCCGGCGCCAACGGGGGCCGCTGATGCCCCGGTTCGCCGCCGTCGCCCTCGCCGCCGGGGCCGCCCTGCTGGTCCGCCGCGCCGTCCGCGACCGCATGTCCACGGCCCCGCTGTGGCCGATGCCCGCCCTCGACGTGCCCGTGTCCGGATACGGCCGGGGCCGCACCGTCCCCCGCAAGGTCACGGTGACCCGCCGCACCACGCCCGCGGAGGGCGTCGTGGAACTGCGCCTCGAAGGCGACGGCCTGCCCGCCTGGCGGCCGGGCGCCCACGTCGACCTGGTCCTGCCCTCCGGGCTCGTCCGGCAGTACTCGCTCTGCGGCGACCCCGCCGACACCGGCGCGTACACGGTGGCGACCCGGCTGATCGGCGCCGGGGAGGGCGGCCGGGGCGGCTCGCGCGAGGTCCACGAACGGCTGCGCGAGGGCGTGGAGATCGAGGTCCGGGGCCCCCGGAACCGCTTCCCGCTCGTCGGGGCCCCCGCGTACGTCTTCGTCGCCGGGGGCATCGGCATCACCCCCGTCCTGCCCATGCTGCGCGCCGTGGAGGCCGCCGGGGCGGAGTGGCGGCTCGTGTACGGCGGGCGGAGCCGGGCCACCATGCCGTACCTCGCCGAGGTCGAGGCGCTGGGCGGCGACCGGGTGACCGTCGTCGCCCAGGACGAGTCGGGCCTCCCCGACCTGGGCTTCCTCGCGCGCGTACCGGACGCGACGGCCGTCTACTGCTGCGGTCCCGACGGGCTGATGGACGCGGTGGGCGCGGCGATGCCCGGGGGGCGGGCCCCGCGCCTGGAGCGCTTCACGGCCGCCACGACGGCCGGCGGCGAGCCCTTCGAGGCCGAACTGCGCCGCTCCGGGCGCACGGTGGCGGTGGCGGCCGGGCAGTCGCTCCTGGACGCGGTGCGCGCGGAACTGCCCGACGTGCCGTACTCCTGCCGCCAGGGCTTCTGCGGGACCTGCCGGCAGCGGGTCCTGGAGGGCGGGATCGACCACCGGGACGAGCTGCTCACCGACGCCGAGCGGGACGACTCGATGCTGATCTGCGTCTCGCGCTGCGCGGGGAAGCGGCTCGTGCTCGACCTCTGAGCCCCGGGACCGGCCCTACGGGAGGACCAGCCAGTCCAGGGCGAGCGCGGTGGCGAGGCCTCCCGCCAGGAGCCAGGTGGCGAGCCGCGTACGGCCGTTGCGGGACAGCTCGATCACGATCCCGCAGAGGATCATGGCGAGTCCGTACACGCCGACGACCAGGACGGACGTACGGCTCGCGAGACGGACGACGAGGACCGCGGCGAGGGCGACGAGGAGGACCGAGGCGGCGGCGACGCGCAGCCGCCTCGCCTGCCGGGGGGTGAGCCCCCCGACGGTGCTGCCGCCGGCGCCGTCCTCACCGGCGCCGTCCTCTTCGCCCGCGAACTCCTCGGCCGGGCCCTCTTCACCGGCGTCCCCGGAGTCCTTCCGCGGGGGCGCTCCGGCGGCCTTCCCGGCCGTCCCCCGGGCGGGTGCCGCCGGCTCGGCCGGCCTCTCCGCACCGGACTTCCCGACCGGGTTCTCCGCACCGGGCTTCCCGGCCGCACGCTCCGCACCGGCGGCCTTTCCCGCCGGCTTCTCCGCACCGGGCTTCCCGCCGGGTTCTCCGGCGGGCCTCTCCGTCTCCTCCGGCGCCCCTCCGGACGTTCCGCGCGGCGCGGGGACGCCGGGGGTCGCCGCGGCCCCTCCGGCCTTCGCGGTCTTCGGGGTCCTGGGGGCCCCGGAGGCCTTCGGGGACTCGGCCAACGGGGTGTCCTGGTCGGGAGCGCTCATGGGGCAGGAGCGTAACCGACCCCGTTAGGCTGTTCGCATGACGACCGGGGTGCGCCGCAGAATGGGCGTCGAGGAGCGCAAGCAGCAGCTGATCGGGGTGGCCCTCGAACTCTTCGGCCACCGCTCGCCCGACGAGGTGTCCATCGACGAGATCGCCGCGGCCGCGGGGATCTCGCGGCCGCTGGTCTACCACTACTTCCCCGGCAAGCAGAGCCTCTACGAGGCCGCCCTGCGGCGGGCCGCCGACGAGTTGGCGGCCCGGTTCGCGGAACCGCACCGGGGGCCGCTGGGCGCGCGGCTGCTGCGGGTGATGGGCCGCTTCTTCGACTTCGTGGAGGGTCACGGCCCGGGTTTCACGGCGCTGATGCGCGGCGGCCCGGCGGCCGGGTCGTCCACGGCGAACGCGATGATCGACGAGGTCCGGCAGGCCGCGTACGAGCAGATCCTCACGCACCTCGGGGTCGAGGAGCCTTCCGCGCGCCTGGAGTTGGTGGTCCGCTCCTGGGTGTCCCTCGCCGAGACGACGGCGCTGCTCTGGCTGGACGGACGGCGGGTGCCGCGCGCGGAGCTGGAGTTGCAGCTCGTGCACGACTTCGCCGCGCTGGCGGCGGTGAGCGCCGCGTACGACTCCGGGATGGCGGAGGTCCTGGTCGGCATCCTCGCCGACGAGCCGGCCGACGGCCCGTTCGGGGACCTGGTGTCCCGCCTCGCCGCGCTCGTGCCCGCACCGGCCGTCCCGGCGGCCCCGAACGCGCTGCCCGCCGTACCGGGCCGGCGGGCGCCGTGACGACGGCACCGGCACGGGTGGCCTTCCGGCGGACGGACGGCCGCGATCCCGGTCCGCCGGCGGAGGCGTACTACGGGGCCGCCGGCTACCGTGCCGTCGGCGAGGAGCCGGGAAGGCCCGCCGCCGACGGCACGCGCCACGGGGTCGCCCCGAGGGAGCGGGGGCTCCCCGGGGGGCCGGTCACCCGGCCTTGAACACCGCCACCGTCCGCGCCGGGACCGTGAAGGTGCCCGAGTCCTTCTCGTAGGCGGCGGTCTTCACCACCGCGTCGGAGCCCTCCGCCTGGACCGGGTGCAGGCGGTAGCCCGTGCCCGCCAGGCCGGTGACCTCCTGGGTCTGCGTCCGCGGGCTCGCGTTGAGGACGACGACGAGGTCGCCGAGGCGCATGGTGATCACGCCCGGGGCCTCGCCGGGGCCGGAGAGCGGGAAGGACAGGGCCGACCGCACCCGGTCGGTGGTGTCCAGGGAGAAGACCGGTTCGGTGGTGCGGATCTTCTGGAGGTCCCGGTACGCGGCCGAGGCCCCGTCGATCTGCGCGCAGCCGGGCGTGAGGGACGGGTTCACCAGGAGCGGCCTGCCGTGGTCCCACTTGGCCCGGTTGTCGGCGGCGGGCGGCAGGCCCCGGCCGAAGCCGTTGCCGTCGCGGCAGTCCCAGTGGATCGCGTTGAACCAGTCGCCGCTGTCGTGCGAGTTGCGGTCGAGGGACTTGGAGCGCAGCAGGTCCGAACCGGCCTGGGAGAGCGCCGGGCCCTGCGAGAGGGTGGCCGTCGCCATGGCGAGGACCTGCGCCCTGGCGCGGTCGGCCGGGGACGTGTCCGCCGGGAGCTTGAAGGCGAGCGCGTCGTACAGGGTCTCGTTGTCGTGGGCGTCGGCGTAGGCCAGGGCGTCACCGGGGGCGGCGGCGTATCCGGCGGGGGCGCCGTTGTAGTCGACCTCGGAGCCCTTCACCGTGCGCCCGGAGGTGTCGGTGAAGGTGTAGTCGGCGAGGTTGCCGGTCAGGCCGACCTTGATGAGGTCCTGGTAGTGCAGGAGCCGGGCCTTCTGCTGTTCGGGGGTGCCGTTGGCGGGCGAGGGGTTGGGGTCGGTGAAGAGGCCGGAGGCGAAGCCCTGGACGCCGGGGTCCTCGTCGAAGGGGCCGCCGCCGCGCACGGCGTCGCGGGCGCGGTCGGAGAAGGTCGCGATGCCCGTGCCGGCCATGTTCTTCTGGGTGGCCTGGACGAAGCGGGCGTCGTCGGCGACCTCGCCGAAGTTCCAGCCCTCGCCGTAGAGGACGATCGCCCTGCCGTCCACGCCGTCCTTGGCGGGGGTCAGGGCGTCGAGGGCCCTGCGGACGGCGAGGACGTTCTCCTTCGGGTGGTGGCCCATGAGGTCGAAGCGGAAGCCGTCGACCTTGTACTCCCTGGCCCAGGTGACCACCGAGTCCACGACGAGCTTGCCCATCATGGCGTTCTCGGGCGCGGTGTTGGCGCAGCAGGTGGAGGTGGCGACGGAGCCGTCCGCCTGGAGGCGCTGGTAGTAGCCGGGCACGATCCGGTCGAGGACGGACTTGTCGGACTGTCCCGCGGCGATGGTGTGGTTGTAGACGACGTCCATGACGGTGCGCAGCCCGTCGCCGTTGAGGGCCTGGACCATCCGCCGGAACTCGACCGTGCGGCGGGTGCCTTCGGGGTCGGTGGCGTAGGAGCCCTCGGGGACGGTGTAGTGCAGCGGGTCGTAGCCCCAGTTGTAGGCGTCGCCGGCCGCGGCGGCGGTGACGCAGGCCTGCTGCTCCTCGGAGTCGGGGGCGTAGACCTTGAGGTCGCAGGCCGGTTCGGTCCGCGCGGACTTCTTCTCGGGGACGGTGCCGATGTCGAAGGCCGGGAGGAGGTGGACGTGGGAGGTGCCGGAGGCGGCGAGGTCGCGCAGGTGCTTCGAGCCCTTGCTGTCCTTGTCGGTGAAGGCGAGGTAGGTGCCCCGGTGGTCCGGGCGGGCCGTGGTGTCCGCGACGGAGAAGTCGCGGATGTGGAGTTCCTGGATCTGGGCGTCCCGCAGCGGCACGGGCGCGGGCTTCCTCAGCGTCTTCCAGCCGGCGGGGGCGAGCTTCGGGTCGGTGAGGTCGACGGCGAGGCTGCGGGCGGAGTCGGTGGTGAGGGCGGTGGAGTAGGGGTCGGTGACCTTGTTGGTGACGACCTTCCGGACGGTGGGGGCCCAGACCGTCACGGCGTACCGGTAGGGCTTGCCGGTCCAGGACCGCGGGCCGGTGGCGGACCAGACGCCGGAGGCGTCGTCGCGGCGCATGGGCACGGTCCGGCCGTCGAGTTCGAGGGCGACGGTCCGGGCGGTGGGGGCCCACACGGAGAGGGTGACCCGGCCGTCGCGGAAGACGGGGCCGAGGGCGGCGCGGGTGGCCTTCCTCGCGTACAGGTCGTCGAGGACGCCGGCGGTCTGGACGCCGGTGGCGGCGAGCAGGGCGCCGTTGGCGGCGCGCTGGGTGGCGACGATCTGGCCGCGCAGGGAGTCGCGGACGCGGTCGGCGTCGCGCGGGTCGACGGTGAAGGCCGGGTAGTCCCGGAGGTGGGGGTGCGCGGCCTTCTGGGCGTCGGTGAGGGCGGCCGGGTTCAGCCGGAGCCACCGGCCCTCGGTGTTCAGGGCGCCGCCGGTGACGGTGATCCCGCCGTCCTCGTCGTACACGAGCTGCTGGCTGGTGGCGTCGGTGGCCTTGACCTTCCAGACGACGGTGTTCCGGTCGATCCACTGGGCCCCGGCCTTGCCGAGGTCGAGGTCCGGGGCGCCGCCGGTGGTCGGCAGGAGGTACTCGGCCCGCCCGGAGAGCTGCCAGACCTCGTGGCCGTGGGTGGCGAGGTCGAGGGACTGGTCGGTGGGCAGGTCCTTCTCGTCGCCCTTGTGGAGGATGTACGAGAGGGTGGTGGCGCCTTCGGCGAGGGGGACCTCGTAGACGGCGCCGTACGCGTCGACGCGGGTGGGCGGGAGGGGCTTGGCCCAGTCGGTGGGCCGGGCGGCGCCGGTCCAGGTGTGGAGGCCCCAGCCCTCGTAGTTCCCGTCGGGCCGCTGGTAGTGGATGACGGCCTTCGTCCGGTCGGGGACGGCGGGGGCCGGGTTCGTGTCGGACTGGCCGTCGGTGCCCTGCGTGATCCAGACCTCGCCGGTGCGGCCGAGGTCGACGGTGCGCTGCGGGCCGTCGGCGGTGCCGTCCTTCTCGACGGTGTACGGGATCGTGGAGGCGCCCTCGGGGACGTCGACCCAGGCGAAGGCGCCGTGGGCGTCGCGGCCGGTGAAGGGGGCCTCCTGGCCCGCGGCCCTCAGCTTCCAGCCGTCGTAGTTCCCGTCCTCGCGCTTGTAGTGGACGACGGCGTGGGTGCGTTCGACGGCGACCGGCTTCCCGGTCACCGGGGGCGCGCCCGCCGTGGTGGCGGCGGTGGCGCTCGCGGTGCGGCCGGAGCCGTCGACGACGACGGCCTTGTAGCGCAGGGCGGTGCCGGCGGGGGCGGTCACGTGCTGGGTGACCTTGTAGGGGGCGTGGTCGGCGGTGCCGAGGGTCTGCCAGCGTCCGTTGCCGACCTGGGCGGCGAAGACGACCCGGCCGAGCGCGTCGCCGGTGACGCCGGCGGAGAGTTCGACGGTGCCGGTGGCTCCGGCGGCCGGGGGCCTCAGCGTGATGCCGGGCCGCACGGCCGGGACCGGGAGGGCCCGGTCGGCCCGGAGGACCAGGGAGGAGAGGGCGGGGACGGTGACGGTGACCCGGCCCCCGGTGGCGGTGACGGTGCCCCTGCCTCCGTACAGCGTCCGGAAGTCCTCCGAGTCGACGGGGATCGTGACGGTCCTGTCGGTGGTGGCGCTGTTGGCGGCGACGAGGTACTCGGTGCGGTCCTTCGCGTCCGTGCGGGAGAAGGCGTAGACGGAGCCCTCGGCGTACCGTTCCCGCTGGACTCCGTCGCGGAGGGCGGGGTGTTCGCGGGTGAGCTTCGACAGGGCGGCGATGGAGCGGTAGAGCGGGTGGCCGGTGTCGTACGCGTCGGTGGCGTGGGTGCGGTCGGTGCCGAGCTGGTCGTCGTCGAGGTAGTCGGCGGCCCGGGAGGCGAAGAGGGGCTGGCGGGCGTCCTTGTCGCCGCCGGCGCCGGTGAAGCCCTGTTCGTCGCCGGCGTAGACCACCGGGTTGCCCCGGGAGAGGAACATCAGCTCGTTGGCGAGGCGGGCGCGCCGGACGAGTTCGGCGTCGGGGGCGTCCGGGTTGTCCTGGGCGAGGAAGCCGCCGAAGCGGCCCATGTCGTGGTTGCCGAGGAAGGTGACCTGCTCGTAGGCGTTGGCCTTGTCGGTGGTGTAACGGTGGTCCTCGGCGAAGACCCTGGCGAGCTTGTCGGCTCCGGCGCCCCGGGAAGCGAAGGCGCGGGCGGCGTCCTGGAAGGGGAAGTCGAGGGTGGCGTCGAGGCGGCCCCGGGTGACGTAGGGGGCGGTGACGGCGGGGTCGGAGGAGTAGACCTCGCCGAACATGAAGAAGTCCTCGCGGCCCTGCTTCCTGGCGTAGGCGTCGAGGGCGGTGGCCCACTGGGTCCAGAAGTCCAGGTTCACGTGCTTGACGGTGTCGACGCGGAAGCCGTCGATGTCGAAGTCGTGGACCCAGGTCTCGTAGATCCTCTTCATGCCCTCGACGACCTCGGGGCGTTCGGTCCACAGGTCGTCCAGGCCGACGAAGTCGCCGTACTCGGCGGACTCGCCGGCCCAGGTGGAGTCGCCCCGGTTGTGGTACATCGTGGGGTCGTTGAGCCAGGCGGGCTTCTTGGCGTCCTTCTCCGCGACGGGGGTGTAGGGGAAGGAGTCCGCGTCCACCCTGCCGACGGCGGTCCGGTCGTCGAAGGGGCGGCCTTCCCTGTCGAGGTAGGGGTAGGCGCCCTTGGGGCGGTAGCCGTACTTCTTCTCGGCGTGGCCGACGGTGTCGGCGGTGTGGTTGGTGATGACGTCGAAGAAGACCTTCATGCCCTTGGCGTGGGCGGCGGCGATCAGCTTCCGCAGGTCGTCGTTGGTCCCGAAGTGGGGGTCGACGCGGGTGAAGTCGGTGATCCAGTAGCCGTGGTAGCCGGCGGAGGCGTCCTTGCCGGTGCCCTGGACGGGCCGGTTCCGGAAGATCGGCGCCATCCAGATGGCGGTGGTGCCGAGGCCCTTGATGTAGTCGAGCCGCTGGGTGAGGCCCTTGAGGTCGCCGCCCTGGTAGAAGCCCTTGTCCGTGGGGTCGAAACCGGTCTCGGTGCGGCTGCCGGTGAGACCGCCCCGGTCGTTGGAGGGGTCGCCGTTGGCGAACCGGTCGGGCAGCACGAAGTAGAACTGCTCGCGGGTCAGGTCGTGACGGGCCGGCTGGGCCGCGAGCGCGCGGTCCGACGGCGGGGCGGGCGGGCGGGGCGCGGCGGTCGCGGGGACGGCGGGCACGAGGGCCGCGCACAGGGCGGCGGCCAGTGCGACCGCCGTTCTCTTGCGTATCACGGGGAAGCTCCCTGGAGGTACGGGAAGAGGGGGCCGCCCCGGGTGGGGGGCCCTGCGGTGCGGAGGGGGATCTGCCGTGGAGCGGGGGGGGTCGGCCGTGGAGCGGGGGGGGGTCGGCCGTGGGGGGGGTGGCGTTCGGGGCGGGCCGTCCGGTGGCGGGGGCGGTCGCGGCGCGGTCGGCGCCGGACTCACTCCCGCGCGGTGTCACCGGAGGCGGGACGGGGGCCGGCCGGGGGCGCGGGGGCGGTGGGGCGGCGACCGGACGGGTGCGCGGGGGCGGTGGGGTTCCCGGGGCGGCCGGGGCGGCGCCGGGCGGACGGGGCGGACTTCCGGGCGGACGGTACGGCGGTGAGGGCGTTCTCGCCGGGTGGGCCGGGCGGGCCGGGCCGTGCCGGCGGGGCCTCTTCCGTGACGGCCGGAGCGGCCCCCGCCACGGGGGCGGGTACGGCGGCCACGGTTCTTCTGGCCATGCTTCCTCCTGTACGACCTCACCGTCGCAAGAAGTTGCCGAAAAGCTCAGCAACCGTTTTCAGCCGTGACCGTACGAGTGCCCCGGCGCCCGGTCAACCCTCCGGACGCCGCCGCGCGAGTTTTTACGGAAGCGGCTTCGGCCGCTCGCCCCGGGCGGGCGGCTGCGCGGTCGAACCGCGCACCACCAGCTCGGGCTGGAAGACGAACTCCGTGCGCTGCACCGGGTTCCCCTCGATCTCCTCCAGGAGCGCGCCCACGGCGGCCGTGGCCATCGCCTGGACGGGCTGGCGGACGGTGGAGAGCGGCGGGCTGGTGAAGGCGATCAGGGGCGAGTCGTCGAAACCGACGACGGAGACGTCCCCGGGCACGTCGAGGCCCCGGGCGCGGACCGCGCGGATCACGCCGAGCGCCATCAGGTCGGAGCCGCAGACGATGCCCGTGCAGCCCTCGCGCAGCAGGATGTCGGCGGCGGCGTGGCCGCCCTCGACCCCGAAGAGCGTGGGGCGGACGAACCGTTCGGCGTCCGCGCGGCCGATGCCGAGGAGTTCGTACAGCTCGGCGGCGAAGCCCTCGGCCTTGCGGCGCGAGGGGACGTACCGGGTGGGGCCGATGGCGAGGCCGATGCGTTCGTGCCCCAGCTCGACCAGGTGCCGCACGGCCATCCGGGCCGCCGCCCGGTCGTCCGGGGAGACGAAGTTGGCGTCGATGTGCTCGTTGTAGCCGTTGACGAGGACGAACGGCACTCCCCGGGCGGCGAGCCGGTCGTAGCGGGTCGGGTCGGCGGTGGCGTCCGCGTGGAGACCGGAGAGGAAGACGATGCCGGCCACCCCGCGCTCCACGAGCTGCTCGACCAGTTCGTCCTCGGTGGCGCCGCCGGGCATCTGGGTGCAGAGCACCGGGGTGTAGCCGTGGCCGGCGAGCACCTGCTCGACGACCTGCGCGAACGCCGGGAAGATCGGGTTGGTCAGCTCGGGCACCACGAGGCCGACGAGACCCGCGCTGCGCCGTTTGAGGCGTACGGGGCGCTCGTAGCCGAGCACGTCGAGCGCCGCGAGCACCTTGTGCCGGGTCGCGCCGGCCACCCCCGCCTTGCCGTTGAGGACGCGGCTGACGGTGGCCTCGCTGACCCCGGACTGGGCCGCGATGTCCGCGAGCCGCGGGGCGCCGGGAACGACGCCCCGCGGCAGGGGAATCGTCACACCGCCCACCAGACGGTGGTGTCGGCGGGCAGCTCCACCGCGTCGTCCCCGGGGGAGACCGGCGCGCTGGAGAGGAGGAACCGGCCGGGCAGCGGGACGGAGATGGCCCGGCCGGTGGTATTGGCGGTGCAGACGAAGCCGTCGCGCCGGAAGGCGAGGACGCCCTCGGGGGCCTCCAGCCACTCGACGCCGGAGCCCGCGCCGAGACCGGGCTGGGCGCGGCGCACGGCGAGGGCGCCGCGGTACAGCTCCAGGGTGGAGTCCGGGTCACCGGTCTGCGCCTCGACGCTCAGCTCGCCCCAGGTCGCGGGCTGCGGCAGCCAGGAGCCGCCGCTGCCGAAGCCGTACGAGCCGCCCCCGACGGTCCACGGGATCGGCACCCGGCAGCCGTCGCGGAAGCCGTCCTGGCCGCTGGCGCGCCAGAACGACGGGTCCTGACGGACCTCGTCGGGCAGGTCGGTGACGTCCGGCAGGCCGAGTTCCTCGCCCTGGTAAACGTAGGCCGAACCGGGCAGGGCCAGCATCAGGAGGGTGGCGGCGCGGGCCCGGCGCAGGCCGAGTGCGCGGTCGCCGGCCTCGCGGAGCTGGGTGCCGAGGCCCGCCGGGTTGGCGAAGCGGGTGGCGTGCCGGGTGACGTCGTGGTTGGAGAGCACCCAGGTGGCGGGGGCGCCGACCGGGCGCATCGCGGCGAGCGAGGCGTCGATGACGGCCCGCAGTTCGGCCGCGTCCCAGTGGGTGCCCAGGTACTGGAAGTTGAAGGCCTGGTGCATCTCGTCGGGGCGCACGTAGTTGGCGGTGCGGTCGACGGTCGGGGTCCAGGCCTCGGCGACGAGGATGCGCTCCCCGTCGTACTCGGAGAGGACCTGGCGCCAGGAGCGGTAGATCTCGTGGACGCCGTCCTGGTCGAAGAAGGGCATGACGTCGTTGCCGAGCAGCTTGAGCTGGTCGTGGGCGCCGATGTCGGGCAGGCCGTCGGCCTTGACGAGGCCGTGGGCGACGTCGACGCGGAAGCCGTCGACGCCCATGTCGAGCCAGAAGCGCAGGATCGAGCGGAACTCGTCGCGTACGGCGGGGTGTTCCCAGTTGAAGTCGGGCTGCTCCGGGGCGAAGAGGTGCAGGTACCACTCACCGGGGGTGCCGTCCGGGTTCTCGGTGCGCGTCCAGGCCGGGCCGCCGAAGATGGACTCCCAGTCGTTGGGCGGGAGTTCGCCGTCCGTGCCCTTGCCGGGGCGGAAGTGGTAGCGCTCGCGCAGCGGGGACCCGGGGCCCTCGCGCAGCGCCCGCTGGAACCATTCGTGCTGGTCGGAGGAGTGGTTGGGCACCAGGTCCACGATGATCCGCAGGCCCAGGTCGTGGGCCTCCCGGATCACCGCGTCGGCGTCGAGCAGGGAGCCGAACATGGGGTCGATGGCCCGGTAGTCGGCGACGTCGTAGCCGGCGTCGGCCTGCGGCGAGGCGTAGAACGGCGAGAGCCAGACGGCGTCGACGCCCAGTTCCTTGAGGTAGGGCAGCCGGCTGCGGACGCCCTCCAGGTCGCCCATGCCGTCGCCGTTGCCGTCGGCGAAGCTGCGGGGGTAGACCTGATAGATCACGGCGTCTCTCCACCAGCCCGTGTGCGTGCCGGTGGTGGGGGCGGCGGCCGGGGCGGCAAGATGCTGGGTCATGTCTTCCCTGGGAGGTATGGAGGGGCGTACGGAGGCGGTGATCGGGCTCAGCCCTTGACGGCGCCGGCGGACATGCCGGTGACCAGGTGCCGCTGGGCGAAGAGGAACACCAGGGCGGCGGGGATGGCAATGAGCACGGAGGCCGCGGACATCGGGCCCCACTGGGCGCCGTACTGGTTGACGAACTTCTGCAGTCCGCCCGCGAGGGTGAGGTTCTCGTCCCCGACCATGAAGGCGGAGGCGTAGGCGACCTCGCCCCAGGCGGTGATGAAGGAGTAGAAGGCGGTGACGGCGATGCCCGGCTTGGCGAGCGGCAGGATGAGCCGCCAGAAGGTGCCGAAGGGGGTGAGGCCGTCGACGTAGCCGGACTCGTCGATCTCGCGCGGGATGGTGTCGAAGAAGCCCTTCATCATCCAGGCGCAGAACGGGACGGCGATGGTCAGGTACGTGATGACCAGGCCGGCCGGCTGGTTGAGCAGGCCCATCGACGCCATGATGTTGTAGATCGGCACGATCAGGACGGCGACCGGGAACATCTGGGTGACGAGCAGCGTCCACATCAGGCCGCGCTTGCCGGGGAAGCGGAAGCGGCTGACGGCGTAGCCGGTGGTGGCGGAGATGAAGACGCCGACGACGGTGGTGAGGCCGGCGACGAGCAGCGAGTTGCCGAACCAGGTGAGGAAGGGGGTGTCCTTCAGCAGGTTCGTGTAGTTCTCGAAGGTCGTCTCCTTCACGAAGTCCGTGGTGGTCGCGTACTCCGCCGGCTTCAGCGAGGTCAGCAGCACCCAGAGCACCGGGAAGACGGCGATCACGGAGGCGACGATCAGGGTGAGGTGCAGCCCGGCCGAGGCGAGCGGCGAACGGCGTCCGCGCACCGGGGCGTTCAGGGCCTGGGGGGCGGGGGTCGTGGTGGTCACCAGACTTCTCCCTGCTTGCGGAGGACGCGCCGGTAGATCGCGGCGAAGACCATCAGGAGGATCAGGATCAGCACGCCCCACGTGGAGGACTGGGCGAAGTCGCGCGGGCTGATCTCGAAGGAGAACTTGTACGCCTGGGTGACGAGGATCTGGGTGGCCTCGCCGGGACCGCCCCGGGTGAGCAGGAAGATCACCGGGAACATGTTGAAGGTCCAGATGGTGGAGAGCAGCAGCACCGTGGTCGAGACCGAGCTGAGGCCCGGCATGGTGATGTTGCGGAAGCGCTGCCAGGCGTTGGCGCCGTCCATCTCGGCGGCCTCGTACAGCTCGCCGGGGATGGACTGGAGGCCGCCGAGGAGGGCGACCATCATGAACGGGACGCCGAGCCAGACGTTGACGGCGATGACCGCGAACTTGGCGACCAGCGGGTCGTTGAGCCAGGGCACGGCCGAGATGCCGCCGCCCGCCAGGATCTCGTTGAGCAGACCGCGGCGCTCGTCGAAGAGGAACCGCCAGGCGAACACGGAGACGAAGCCGGGGACGGCCCAGGGCAGGACCAGCAGCATCCGGTAGACGGAGCGGCCGGCGATCCTGCGGTTGAGGACGTTGGCGAGGGTGAGGCCGAGGGCGAAGGTGATCGAGACGCAGGCCACCGTCCACACGACGGTCCAGACGAGCGTGCCGAGGAACTGGGTCCCGGTGAGCGCCTCGGTGTAGTTGTCCACCCCGACGAACTCGTACGTGGCCGGGATCTGGTTGACGCCGATGGACCGGGCGACGTTCCGCTCGTTCGCGTCGGTGAACGACAGGTAGATGCCACGAACCAGCGGGTAGCCGATGATCACGCCGATCACGACGACCACCGGGGCGACCATCGCCCAGGCGTACCAGTGGGTGGCGAGGGAGCGCTTGCGCACGCTCCGGCGCTTGCCAGTTCCGCGGCTCCGGCCGCGGGCGACGCTGTCGCCCGCGGCCTTCGCCACCGACTGGCCGGTGGTGTCCACAGCCATCAGCCGGTCTGCCTTCCTTCTTACTTCCAGTCCTTGAGGAGCTTGCGGTAGCGGTCGCCGACCGCCTTCGCTCCCGCCTCCGGGGTGGTCTGGCCGGTGAGCACCTTGGTGTACTCGACCTTGAGCGGCTCGAAGAGGCTGCCGCCCTCGGGAATCCAGGGGCGCTCGACGGCCTTGTCGACGACCGGCTTGAAGAAGGCGATCATCTCGTTGGTCGCGACGTCCGGCTTGATGTAGACGGACGAGCGGGTCGGGAGGAGGCTCAGCTCCTTCGTGACCTTCGCCTGGGACTCGGCCGAGGTCATGTACTCGACGAACGCGTAGGAGGCGTCGAGGTTCTTGGAGCCCGCGTAGACGGCGAGGTTGTGGCCACCCTGCGGGGCACCCTGGCCGGCCGAACCGGCCGGGACCGGGGCGATGCCCAGGTTGGCCTTGTCGGCGAACTCCTTGCCGGTGTAGGTGTCGGCCACGGCCCACGGGCCGTTGATCATCATGGCGACCTTGCCGTCCTTGAAGGCGGCCTGCATGTTGTCCCAGCCGTTGGTCGCGTCGGTGATCGCGGCCTTCGAGTCGACCAGGTCCTTGGCGGTCTTGAACGCCTTGACGCCGGACTCGTCGTCGACGGTGACCTTCTTCTGGTCGGCGTTGACCATGTCGCCGCCCTCGCCGTACAGGAAGGGCAGGAACCAGTAGGGGTCGTCGCCGCGCAGGTAGAGACCGGTCTTGCCGGTCTTCTCCTTGATCTTGGCGGAGGCGGTCTTCAGCTCGTCGATGTTCTTGGGGACCGCGACGCCGGCGTCCTTGAAGATCTTCTTGTTGTAGAAGATGCCCAGGGAGTCGATGACCTGCGGGACGGCGTAGGTCTTGTCCTTGTACTTGATGGAGGCGGCGGCCTGCTTGAGGAAGTCGTCGGTGTCCTTGAGGGCCGGGGTGCCGTCCAGCGGGGCCAGGTAGCCGAGGTCGGCGAACTCGGGGGTCCAGGCGACCTCGGAGCGGATGACGTCGGGAGCGCCGGAGCCGGACTGCGCGGCGTTCTTGAACTTGTTCTGCGCCTCACCGAAGGGCACGTTCACGTACTTGACCGTGACCTTGGGGTGCTTCTTGGTGAAGTCCTCGGCGAGCTTCTTGAAGACCTTGTCCTCGGAGCCGACCGTGGAGGTGTCCCACCAGGTGACGGTGCCGGAGAGCTCGCCCGAGCCCTTCGAGCCGCCGTTCGAATCGTTGCCGCTTCCGCACGCCGCCAGGGTCACGCCCAGGGCCGCGACCAGCGTGGTGGCCGCTATGCCACGCCGCATGTGAACTCCTTCAACTGATCCCGGGGGACGAGGGGCTGGAACCTTCCTCATGCGACCGCTCCCTCGCGGCGCTCCGGGTTGGCAGGAACGTAACAGGGATGAAAACGCGCCGAAAGACCTTGCGTGAATTTTCTGCAAGAGCCGAGGATCGTTACATCCGCGTGTCCCTAAGGTTGCCGACGGGCCGCTTGACAGGGGCGAACGCCCCCCTACCCGCCTCCCCGCGCCCGCAAGGCGGCCCGCAAGGGCTGCAAGTCCTTGCGGGAAGGGCCCGAGACGAGGGCGCCGGGCCGGTGGGCAATACGCGTCGTGACCGGTACAGTCCACTCCCATGACCGCGCGGCTCTCCGACATCGCAGCCCAGGCGGGGGTCAGTGAAGCCACAGTCAGCCGCGTGCTCAACGGAAAGCCCGGCGTGGCCACCGCCACCCGTGAATCCGTCCTCGCCGCGCTCGACGTGCTCGGCTACGAGCGGCCCGTGCGCCTGCGGCAGCGCAGCGCGGGGCTCGTCGGCCTCATCACCCCCGAGCTGGACAACCCGATCTTCCCCGCCCTGGCGCAGGTCATCGGGCAGGCGCTGACCCGGCAGGGATACACGCCGGTCCTCGCCACCCAGACCCCCGGCGGGTCCACCGAGGACGAGCTCACCGACATGCTGGTGGAGCGCGGCGTCGCCGGCATCATCTTCGTCTCCGGACTGCACGCGGACACGACGGCCGACATGACGCGCTACGACCAGCTGCGCGGCAAGGGCGTCCCGTACGTCCTCCTCAACGGCTTCTCCCCCAAGGTCCGGGCGCCCTTCGTCTCGCCCGACGACCGGGCCGCGATGCGGCTCGCCGTGACGCACCTGGCCTCGCTGGGGCACACCCGGATCGGGCTCGCGGTCGGCCCGAAGCGGTTCGTGCCGGTGCTGCGCAAGATCGAGGGCTTCCAGAAGGGCATGGAGGAGCGGCTCGGCCTCGGCCCCGAGGAGTCCGAGGAGCTGATCCAGCACTCCCTCTACACCCTGGAGGGCGGCCAGGCGGCGGCCGGGGCGCTGCTCTCCCGGGGCTGCACGGCCATCGTCTGCGCGAGCGACATGATGGCGCTCGGCGCGATCCGGGCGGCCCGGCAGCAGGGGCTCGACGTGCCGCGGGACGTCTCCGTCGTCGGTTTCGACGACTCCCCCCTCATAGCGTTCACCGATCCGCCGCTGACCACCATCCGGCAGCCCGTGCAGGCGATGGGGCAGGCCGCGGTCCGCGCGCTGCTCGAAGAGGTGGGCGGCACCCCGGCCCCGCACTCCGAGTTCGTCTTCATGCCCGAGCTGGTCGTCCGGGGTTCCACCGCCTCCGCGCCGTCCCCCCTCAGGCCTCCGACCTCCGACTGACCGGGTGCGCCCGGGACCCGACCGAGGGATGATCTGTCGGGGGCGGCCATCTGGCAGACTCTCTCCCCATGGGTGAAACGACCGTGAAGAGTGTGGACAACCGGACGACCCCGTCGTCACCCATCGCGGCCGGCGACAGGCCGTCGCGGCCGCGCGTCCCCCGGCGCCCCACGATCTGGTTCGAGATCCTGCTCATCGCGGTGAGCTACTGGACGTACTCCCTGGTCCGCAACGCGGTGCCGGAGCAGAAGGCCCAGGCCCTGCGGAACGCCGACTGGATCTGGCGGGCCGAGGAGTCCCTGGGGCTCGCCTTCGAGCACACCGTGAACCACGCCGTGAACTCGGTGACGTGGCTGATCGTGTCGATGAACTACTACTACGCGACGCTGCACTTCGTCGTCACCATCGGCGTGCTGGTGTGGCTGTACCGCCGGCAGCCGGGCCGTTACGCGGCGTTCCGCACGGTCCTGTTCGCCACCACCGGCGTGGCCCTGGTCGGCTACTACCTGTACCCGCTCGCGCCGCCCCGCCTCATGAACGGCCAGGACTTCGTCGACACGGTCCTCGTCCACCACACCTGGGGCTCGATGGCCTCGGGCAACCTCAAGCACGTGTCGAACCAGTACGCGGCGATGCCGTCGATGCACATCGGCTGGTCGCTCTGGTGCGGCCTGACGATCTTCCTGCTGGCCAAGGCGCCCTGGGCGCGCGTCCTGGGCCTGCTCTACCCGGCGGCGACGCTCGTCGTGATCGTCGCGACCGCCAACCACTTCTGGCTGGACGCGGTCGGCGGGATGGCCTGCGTGTCCTTCGGCTTCCTGGTCTCGTACTTCTGGTACGGCTCCCGGCCGCACCGGCTGCCGAAGCTGATCGGCCCCGCGGAGCCCGCCGGGGTCGTCGCCCACGGCGGTCCGCACCCGGGGACGGACCGCGGGACGGACGCGGAGCGACCGGTCGGCTCCGGCGGCCGCTAAGGCGCGTGCGCAAGTCCCGCCTGCCCGGCACGCACGTCCCGGAGCGTGCGCCCGGCCGTCCCCTCCGGGGCCGTCGGGTCCGTGAGCCCGTGCCGGGCCGGGGCGGCGGCGGGCGGGGCCGCCGCACCGGGGAGAGCCGGGGAGGGCGGGCGCCGGGGCCCTACGCCCCGTAGAACAGCTCCTCCACGACCGCGCGGGCCCGGCGGGTGATCCGGCGGTAGTCGTCCACCATCTCGCCGACGTGCCCCGACTCGTACCCCAGGTACCGGCCCACCGCCGCGAGCTCGCGCGGCTCCGTGGGGAAGGTGTCGCCGGGCCGGCCGCGCACCAGCATCACCGCGTTGCGGACACGGGTGGCGAGCACCCACGCCTCGTCCAGGGTCTGCGCCTCCTCCGCGGGGATGAGCCCGGCCGCGTGGGCGGCGGCCAGCGCCTCGCGGGTACGGGTCGTGCGCAGCCCCGGCTCGGACCGGCCGTGGCGCATCTGGAGGAGCTGGACCGTCCACTCGACGTCGCTCAGGCCGCCGCGCCCCAGCTTGGCGTGGAGCGTCGGGTCGGCGCCGCGCGGCAGCCGCTCGGACTCCATCCGGGCCTTGAGGCGGCGGATCTCGCGGACCGCGTCCTCGCCGAGCCCCCCGGCCGGGTACCGCAGCGGGTCGACGAGTTCGACGAACCTCTCGCCCAGGTCGCGGTCGCCCGCCACGTGCTCGGCGCGCAGCAGCGCCTGGCTCTCCCAGACGAGCGACCAGCGGCGGTAGTAGGCCTCGTACGACTTCAGGCTGCGGACCAGGGGGCCGCTCTTGCCCTCCGGCCGGAGGTCCGCGTCGATCAGCAGCGGCGGGTCGGCGGTGGGCAGCTGGAGGAGCCGCCGCATCTCCGTGACCACCCGGTTCGCGGCCCGGGCCGCCTCCTGCTCGTCCACGCCCTCGCGGGGCTCGTGCACGAACAGCACGTCGGCGTCGGAGCCGTACCCCACCTCGTGGCCACCGAAGCGGCCCATGCCGATGACCGCGAACCGGGTCGGCAGCTCGTCGCCCCATCCGGCGCGCACGGCGGCCCGCAGGGCGCCCGCGATCGTGGCCGCGTTGAGGTCGGTGACGGCCTCCCCCACCCGGTCCACGAGGGCGCCCGGGTCGGACTCGCGGGGGCTCTCCTCGGTGCCGTACGAGCCGATGAGGTCGGCCGCGGCGGTGCGGAACAGCTCCCGGCGGCGCACCCCGCGCGCCGCGGCGACCGCCTGTTCGGCGTCGTCCGCGCGGCCGACCGCCGCCAGGACCTCCTGTTCCAGGTGGCCCCGGTCGCGCGGCCTCAGGCCTTCCGGGTCGCCGAGGATCGCGACCGCCTCGGGGGCCCGCAGCAGCAGGTCGGGGGCGAGCCGGCCGGCGGAGAGCACCCGGGCGAGGTTCTCGGCGGCGGCGCCCTCGTCGCGGAGCAGCCGCAGGTACCAGGGGGTCTTGCCGAGGGCGTCGGAGACCTTGCGGAAGCCGAGGAGTCCGGCGTCCGGGTCGGCCGAGTCCGCGAACCAGCCGAGCAGCACGGGCAGCAGGGTCCGCTGGATCGCGGCCTTCCGGCTCACCCCGGAGGACAGCGCCTCCAGGTGGCGCAGGGCGGCGCCCGGGTCCGCGTATCCCAGCGCTTCGAGCCGCTGTCCGGCCGCCTTCGGGCTGAGCCGGATCTCGCCGGGGGCGAGCTGGGCCACCGCGTCGAGCAGCGGGCGGTAGAAGATCTTCTCGTGCAGCCGCCGGACGACGGCCGCGTGCCGCTTCCACTCCTTGTTGAGCGCGGCGACCGGGTCGGTGCGCAGGCCGAGCGAGCGGCCGAGGCGGCGCAGGTCGGTCTCGCCCTCGGGGACGAGGTGGGTGCGGCGCAGCCGGTAGAGCTGGATGCGGTGCTCCATGGTCCGCAGGAAGCGGTACGCCTCGTCGAGCTGGGCCGCGTCGGCCCGGCCGACGTAGCCGCCGGCGGCGAGGGCGGCGAGCGCGTCGAGGGTGGTGCCGCTGTGCAGGGTGGCGTCGCTGCGGCCGTGCACCAGCTGGAGGAGCTGGACGGCGAACTCGACGTCCCGAAGGCCCCCGGGGCCGAGCTTCAGTTCGCGGTCGATCTGGGCGGCCGGGATGTTGTCGACGACCCGGCGGCGCATCCGCTGCACGTCGGGGACGAAGTTCTCGCGTTCGGCGGCCTGCCAGACGAGCGGCGAGACGGCCTCGATGTACCGCGTGCCCAGCTCCGGGTCGCCGGCGACCGCGCGCGCCTTCAGGAGGGCCTGGAACTCCCAGGTCTTCGCCCAGCGCTGGTAGTAGGCGAGGTGGGAGGAGAGGGTGCGGACGAGGGGGCCGTTGCGGCCCTCCGGGCGCAGGTTGGCGTCGACGGGCCAGATGACCCCCTCGACGGTGGTCTCCGAGCAGATCCGCATCAGGTGGGAGGCGAGCCGGGTCGCGGCCCTGATCGCCTCCCCCTCGTCGGCCCCGTCGACCGGTTCCCCGACGAAGATCACGTCCACGTCGGAGACGTAGTTCAGCTCGTGGCCGCCGCACTTGCCCATCGCGATGACCGCGAGCCGGCACCGGGCGGCGTCCTCGGGCGCGCCGGCCTCCGCCATGGCGAGCGCGGCGCGCAGGGTCGCCGTCGCCAGGTCGGCGAGTTCGGCGGCGGTCTGGGCGACGTCGGTGGTGCCGCACACGTCGCGGGCCGCTATGGCGAGCAGGCAGCGGCGGTAGGCGACCCGCAGCGCGACCGGGTCGGCGGCGCCGGCGAGGCGCCGTTCGAACTCCTCGACCCCCGGGTGCAGATCGGTCGCCTCGTAGGTGACCAGGGTCTCCCAGTCGCGGGGGTGGCGGGCCAGGTGGTCGGCGAGCGCCTCCGAGGCGCCGAGCACCCCGAGGAGCCGGTCCCGGAAGGGCTTGGCGGAGAGCAGCGTGGAGGTGAAGGTGTGCCGCTCGGCGTCGGGCTGCGCCTCGACGAGCCAGACCAGGCCGCGCAGGGCGAGGTCGGGGTCGGCGGTGGCCCCGAGGGCGTCGAGGAGCACGGGGTCGCCGCGCAGTTCGGACAGCTCGGGCACGTCGAGCAGCCGCTCGGCCCCGGAGGGGTCGGTGAATCCGTGCCGCAGCAGGCGTGTGAACGTACTGCTCCTGCGTCCGGGCACCGTCATTCCGCCGCTCCCTCCGAACAGGTCCGAGACGGGTCCGAGCCCTGGGGCCGACCCGGGAGTTCGAGCCTATCCGGCGCGGGGCGCGGTGGCGCCACGGCCCTCGGAACAGAGTCGGACACACGTGACATCCCGCACATTGGTGGCTTTTCGCGGTGAGTAAACCGTATTTCTTGAAAGTCCGTCTACCTGATCGCGAGACCCGCCCATCCGTTCGACCGGCACACCCCGCCGGGGCTCGCCCGCCCGTCCGACCTCTCGAAAGTGCGTTGCCGACCCATGCCCACCCGCCTTCGCCGTTTCCGCCGCTCCGCCCTCCGGTCCCGCCGCAGGGCGACCGTGACCGTGGTCACCGCCGCCCTGCTGGGCGCCGCCGCCGCGGGAGCCCTCACCATGACGGGAACGCCCGAGACGGGAGAGGCGCACGCGGTCTCCGAGCCGCGCGGGGCCCGGGCCGTCCCGGAGGCCGAGGTGCCCGCGAAGGGCGCGGCGCACCCCGCCCTCCGGGGCGTCCGGCCGTCCGAGATACGCGTGAGGCCCGCGCGGACCCCCGCGGCCCCGGTCTCGGTGGTGCAGGTCGTCGCGCACCCGGACGACGACCTGTTCTTCATGAACCCCGACATATCCCAGTCGCTGCGCTCCGGCAGCCCCCTGACCTCCGTCTACCTCACCAGCGGCGAGTCGGACGGAGTCAACTCGCGCCTGCGCCGGCCCCGGCTCGAACCCGACAAGGCGGGCTACGCCGAGGCGCGGCAGAACGGCATCCGGGCCGCGTACGCCGAGATGGTGACCGGCAAGAGGACCAGCCCGTGGACCCGGACGGCGATACCCACGGCCGGCGGCGGATGGGCCGAGCTGGACACCCTGCGGGCGAAGCCCCAGGTCAAGCTGGTGTGGCTGCAGATACGCGAGGCCGGCTCCATCAGCGGCAACCGCCCGTACAGCCTCAACGGCCTCTGGAACGGCCGCATCACCAGGCTCACGTCCCAGCGCTCCGTCGGCACCCCGGTCCCCGCCGACTTCACGTACACGAAGGAACAGGTCGTCGCGACGCTGACCGGCCTCCTGGAGCGCTTCCGGCCGACCTTCGTCCGGATGCAGGACCCGAGCCCCGGCAAGGACCCGAAGACGGGGAAGCTGTGGGACCACCAGGACCACCTCTACGGGGCGCGGTTCACGCAGGCGGCCCTGGCCCGGTACGCGAAGAAGCCCGGCCGGCCGCACGTCGGCGTGCAGAACTACCTCGGCTACCCGACCAGCACCCTGCCGCACACCCTCGACCCCGAGGCGGCGGGCACGAAGCTGAAGACCCTGAAGACGTACGCGTGGATGGACGAGGTCAGGGACTGCGGGACCCTCGCGGGCTGCGGTGACCTGAAGGTGGCCGCGCGGCCCGCCGGGCGGGGCTGGACCAAGACCGTCCGGTACGCCCGGGGCACCTCCACCTCCTGGGTGCAGAAGGACCCGGCCGGCGGCCTCCACGCCTTCTCCGTCCTGGACGGACGGCTCGCGGTCTGGCGGAAGGCGGCGGACGCCACCGCCTGGCGGGGCCCGGAGCTGCTGCCCGGCGACGGCATCGACAGCGGGATCACCTCCGTGACCCTGCCCGACGGCCGCATCTCCGTCTACGGCACCCGGACGGTGCTCGTGAACTACCGCCGGGAAGTGGTGAGCACGACCCAGAAGACGCCGGGCGGCGCCTTCGGCCCGTGGCGCCCGCTCGGCACGCCCGAGCGGAACGACGTCACGGGCACCTCGGACATCAGCGCGCCCGCCGTGACCGTGGGCACCGACGGCCGGGCGTCCCTGTTCCTGCGGAACAGCCGCCACCAGCTCACCGTCCGCGAGCAGCGCGCCGACGGCGGCTGGGGACCGTGGCGCCCCCTGGGGGGCACGGGCGTGACCGGCGACCCGGTGGCGGCGACGGACGCGGCCGGACGCGGATACGTCTTCGCGAGCACCCCGAAGACCGTCCTGACCTGGGCGCAGCGATTCCCCGGCGGGCCGGTGACGGGCCCGGTGCGGACCGGCCTGCCCGCGACGACGCTGGCGCTGAGCGCGACCGCGCTGCCGGACGGCGACGGGGTGCGCCTCTGGTTCCGCAAGCCGGCCTCCGGCGACCTGCGGAGCGCCGACTTCAAGGGACCGAACCCGGTCGCCCCGTTCGCCGAGCTCCCGGGCACCGGGGTCGCCGGCTTCGGCCCGGTGAGCGGCGGCGACGGCATCCTCGCGGTCCGCTCCCGCACCGGCTTCCTGGCGACCGCCTCGTACGGCAGGACGGGGGCGCGGCCGATGTGGACGCTGGACCCGTTCCTCTTCTCGGGGGCGCCGGACGCGCGCACGGAAGGCGTCGCGGCGATCGGCCTGGACGGCCGGCTGCACTGGACGCCGGCGGGCCACTGAGCGGAGCGCGGAACCGTACCACCGGGGTCCGGCGTCATGCGCCGGGCCCCGGTGCGTGATCCCGGGCGCCGGGCCCGGGGTCGGGCGTCAGGCGTCGGGCGTCAGGCGTCGGGCGTCAGGCGTCGGGCGTCAGGCGTCGGGCGTCAGGCGTCGAGGAGGACGGGAAACGCCTCCAGGTCGTTCTGCGTCATCACGGGAAGCCTGCGCAGGGCGGAGTCCGGCACCGCGAGCCGCAGACGGGGGAAGCGGGCGAAGAGGGCGGGCAGGGCGATGCCGGCCTCGACGCGGGAGAGGGCCGCGCCGGGGCAGATGTGCGGGCCGTGCCCGAACGCCATGTGCCGGGCGGGCGCGGGCCGGGTGACGTCGAACGCGTCGGCGCCGTCGCCGTGCCGTCCGGTGTCGCGCCCGATCGCCCGGTAGGAGACGACCACGCCCTCCCCCTCGGGAATGACGTCGTCCCCCACCTCGACGTCCTCGGTGGCGAACCGCATCAGGAGGTGGGTGGTCGGGGTGTCCCACCGCAGGGTCTCCTCGATCACGGCCTCCCAGGGGACCTCCCCGTCCAGGACCTTCCCCAGCTGACCGGGGTGGGCGAGGAGGGCCCGCACGGCGTTGAGGACGAGCCCGATCGTGGTCTCGTGCCCGGCGGCGACCATCGCCTTGAGGTTGCCGGCCACCTCCTCCTCGGTCAGCGGCCCGCCGCCCCCGTCGGCGAGGAGGAGCGCGGAGGTCAGGTCGTCCGCGGGCCGCGCGGCCTTCTCGCGGACGAGTCCGGCGTAGAAGGCGTCCAGGTCGGCCAGGAGGGCGAGCCGTTCGTCCTGCGGGGTGAGCACGGAGAAGAACTTCTTGTACTGACGGGTCAGCATGGCGTTCTCGGCGGGGTCGACGCCCATCAGCATGCCGACGACCCGCATCGGAAGCGGCTGCGCGAACACGGACTTGAGGTCGACGACGGCCCCGTCACGGCCGCCCTCGGCCAGCGCGTCGAGGAGTTCGGCGGTGAACCCCTCGACGGCGGGGCGCATCGCCTCCAGCCGGCGGGGGGTGAGCGCCTGGGAGATGTGGGCGCGCAGCCGGCGGTGCTCGTCGCCGTCGACCGTGAACATGGACCGTCCGGCGTCGATCATCCCGATGAGCGGCCACGCGTGCGTCACCTCGCCGCTCCGCCACAGGCTCCAGGCGTCGAGGTCCTTCACCAGGCGGGGGTCGACCAGGAGCCGCCGGGCGTCGGCGTGCCGGGTGACGGCGAGGGCGGGCACGCCCAGCAGGTCGATCCGGGCCAGCGGCCCGGCGTCGCGCAGCCGCGCCGTCTCGCCGTCGAGGTCCCGGACCATCGGGTCGACGACGACGGTCCCTCCGGTCCGGGCGGCGGTGTGGGGACATGTCACGGGAGGCTCCTGTCGTACGGGCGGGACGGTGCGGTGCGGACGGGGAGCGGCGTGCGTTCCGCGCGGAAAGGCGGCGGGAGCGGCGCGGGCCCGGCGGGAGGAGGGCGCCCCACGGGCCCCGGACTCCCGGCCCGGTGGCCGGAAGTGCCGCGTTCGCGTGCTCAACGCGGGCTCACTATAGGGGCGTTGCGCGTCCAGGGGGCCCACGGTCGCGGCCGGTTCTTCCCGTCGTACGGAACGAAGGGGGACGTACCGGGAGACGGGCCGGAACGAACGGCGGCCGGAGGGGCCGCACCGGCGGGTCGGCGTGTGCGGAGGCCGTTCCCCGGGCGAGGGTGGGGCCGACCCCGCGGAAACCCCCGGCGGAGGACGGAGAGAGGAACCTCATGAACTGGACACTGGAAGTCGTCCCGGTCCCGGTCACCGACGTGGACCGGTCGAAGGAGTTCTACGGCGAGAAGTGCGGCTTCACCGTCGACCTGGACGCCGAGGTCGCCCCCGGCGTGCGGATCGTCCAGGCGACCCCGCCGGGCTCGCGCTGTTCGATCACGCTGATGAGCGGGATGCCGGTGATGCCGGGCGCGAAGGAGACGCCCCCGGGCGGCCTGCACGGCCTCCAGCTCTGCGTCACGGACATCGAGGCGGCGCGGAAGGAGCTGGTGGACCGGGGCGTCGAGGTCTCCCCGGTGATGCACGTCGGCGCGACGGGCTGGGAAGAGGGCAGGGGCGCCACCTGGAACTCGTTCATGACCTTCGAGGACCCGGACGGCAACGGCTGGGTGGTCCAGGAGGCCCCGTCGGAACTGCCGGAACGCTGAACCGGGCGGGGCCGGGGAGGCCGGGAGCGTACGGGACGTGGGTCCGGGGGCTGTACGGGGGGACTTGGCCCCCCGGGCCGTACGGGAGACCTGGCCCCCGGAGCCGTACAGGACATGGGACCCGGGAACCCCGGGCGGCCGGAGGGGTCCCGAAACCCCCGGGGTCCGTGCGGACCCGGGCGCCCCGGCCGGGCGGGCGGGCCTCAGAACCCCAGGTAGAAGTGCCGGAGTTCGGCGTCCTCCGCGACGCACCGCATCCCGGCGGCCTCCATGACCCGGTGCGAGGCCGGGTTGTCCAGGCCGGCGTCGCCCTTCACCCCGGCGACGCCGGCCACCCGGGCCACCTCGACGAGCGCCCGCAGCGCCTCGGAGGCGTACCCGTTGCCCCGTACGCCGGGCGCGAGCCCGTATCCCACGGTCACGACCCCGATCTCGTCGGGCGGCCCGTGGAACCCGATCCCGCCGACGGCGGCGCCCGTGTCCCGGAGCCGTATCTCGTACGGCCGGAAGACTCCCGGGTCCCCGCGTTCGGCGACCCCCCGCAGGAAGCCGGCGCAGGCGCGGACGTCACCGTCCTGGGGATACCCGTCGCCCCACCGGGCCCCGGCCGGGGGCGTCCGGGAGACGATCCGCTCGGCCTCCCCGACGGTCAGCGGGTGCAGCAGGAGCCGGGCGGTGGTGACGGGAGGGATCTTCATCCCGGAAGTGTGAACGCCCGCCCGCGCACCGGACAATGGCTTTTACCGGCGCGGGAGCGGCACCGCGCGGGCCGGGACGGGCGCGGTCACCGCCGCCGGGCGGGCCGGGACGGGCGCGGCTCCGACGGCTCGATCCGCCCGAGTGCCTCCGCGAGCGGAACTCCGGTCCGCGCGGCGGCGATGCGCCGGGCCCGCACCTGGGCCCGCGTCCGGGGCCGGAACTTCGGCTCCCGTCCGCACCCGCACGCCTCGAACCCCTCGTAGCGGAGTCCGGCCCCGAGGACCACCGCGACGACCGACCACGCCTTCCGGTTGCCGCGCCGGGGCGCCGCGAAGTCGTGTCCGGCGCACAGCATCGGCTCGGAGCAGCGGGGACACGGGGGCGCGGCACCATGGGAGTACCGCTTGAAGCTGACGCGGCAGGAGACGCACGCGTAGTGCAGCTTGTAGTAAGAGGCGTACGTGCACACGTCCCGGACGGTATTGACGGGCCTCGGCCAGGTCCACCGAATAACCGCCGCTCACCGTTCTACGCGACGAACCGCCGCCCGTCATGGGCGCGCATATGGGGCCCGCCCCCGTCGACGGCATCGAGGAGCCGCACGGCGTACACCTCGGCCATCCGCTCCCGGACCTCGGCGGGAGTGAGTCACTCGACGGCGGTGGCCCCGTCGGAGGTCCGTTCGCCCCCGCCCGCGGGCCGGCAAAGGAACACCAGGGCGACGATCCCCCGGGCGAGGTTCTTGTGGACCCCGGTGGGCTGCCCGACCCCGACCCGGTTACTCATGTGCGGAAGCCCAGGAGGGCCCCCTTACCCGGTCTCCAGGGCCACGGAGGGAAGCGGCTCCTCCAGGACCCGGGCACGGGGCAGGGAGAGACCGAAGTGGCGTTCCAGAACGTGTAGTGAGGTGCGGTGGACGTCCCGGGGAGGAAGGCTCTCGTCGGGCAGGCCGGCCTCCGCGAGCAACCGCTCGACATGCGGGGCGACGCCGGGGTCCCCCTCCACACCGGCGGAGCCCCACGAGCGGTCCAGGTGGAGGTTGAGGTCGCACATGACGCGCCCGTCGTGGAAGTACCGGAAGAACGGCGGTACCGGCTTGCCGTTCTCCTCCTCGAACTCCAGGTGGAAGACGTGGGCACCGCCGCGCGAGACGGGCTCCAGGCCCTCGAACTCGCCCTGCCAGAGCCCGTACATGACGGCGAAGACCCACGTGCCGTCCCGGCCGAGACGCAGAGCCGTCTCCTCGGAGTCGTACGCGTCCTCCAACTCCTCGATCAGGTCCGCGCCGGTCAGCTCGCCCAGCGGACGCACGGTACGCCGGTCCCCGTACACCGCCTCCGCGAGCCGGGACACCAGCTCCTCCTCGCCCACACCACGCGTCAACAGCACGCTGTAGCCGCCGTAGGCGATCGCCCGGGGAGCGGCGAGCCAGGTCATTCCGTCGGTCATGCCGTCATTGTGGCCCGCTCCGGTGGGGGCCGGGCCCACGGGGCGGGCGGCCCGCGCCCCGGGCCGCCCCCGGTGTCCGGGACGGTCTTCTTCGGCATGACGCCCGGTCGGCAACGGACGGCGCGGGAGAGACGGTCCCCGGTTCGCCCGGGCCGGCGTGCGCGGCAGGCAGGTCGGCCCTGATCACCTCGCGCAGAGCCTTGCGCTCCGCCCACAGATCAGCGGCATAACGTTCCCGGGCGGCTTCCGGATCAGCGGCGGTCCCCTCGGGCCATGGTTCCATTGCCCCCGAGGGCCGCGCGCTACCGGTCGTTCGATCGAACTCACCGAGCTGCGGATGCCTACGACCTACGGGGGAATGCTGGAGGGCTATCCGTGCCGGCACGTCAACGACATGAAGGTCAACGGCCTCCTGCGACAGGCCGAGCATGGGTTCTCCTTCGCGCCGGTTCCTCTCGTTCCGCCCTCCCGCGAGTACCCGGACGAGACCGCCGGCGCCTTCGGGCCCGCCGACCGAGGGCTATGGGCCGTCAAAAACCGTGCCTCATAAGGCAGTTATAGACGAGACACCCTTGCGGACCGGCCCTACGCTGGAGCCATGGCCACCGATCCCTTGCTGAGACAAGGCCCCGACTCGACGGAACTCGTCCTGCGCGCGGGGCCGGCCGGGCGGGTGTGGAACGCGCTGATGTCGGTGGGGCCGGCGCTGCTCGTTCCGCTCGCCCTGGGTGTGCCGACCCTGATCGTCGCCTTCTGGATGGCGATGGCCGGGGCGCGGGCGTCGACCGTGTTCGTGGTGGTGGGGGTGATCGTCGGGCTGGAGTATCTGATCGGCTGGCCGGTGACGGCCCTTTCCCGGGCCCGGGACATCCTGCGGGTGGAGTTCGCGCCGGCCGGTGCGCCCGCGTCCCTGCGGCTGGTCCGGGCCGCCGGGCCGGACGCCTGGCTGCCCGTCACGACCCTGCGCGAGGTGTGGCTGACGCACAAGGTGGTGGAGCCGTACCAGGGGGACTACAAGCCGGCCGTCTCCACGCTCGCGCTGGAACTCGTCCTAGGGGGTGCCCGGGAGCGGATCGAGATCCCGTTCGGCGGCGACTCGCGACGGCTCGCCGACGCGTTGAAGGATCTGCTCGTCCCGGCTGGGGTTGTGGTGCTGCTGCGTACCGAGCGCAGCACGCGCGAACGGCCGCAGCCCCACTCCCGCTGGACCTCGGGCGGTTCGGCCTCGGCCAACTCGGGTGGCGGCTGAGCCCGGTCGCCCGTGGCGCTCCCCGACCGGGAGTGCCCGCCGACGCGACCGGCGGCGGGCGGTGCGGGGCAGCCTGCCGCGACCCGGGTGCGTGGAGCCGCCGGGTCGACCATCGCGGGCGTTCGCCGGCTCCGGGGCGGCGGCACTGGACGGCCTCTACGAGGGCCCGGTTCGACGTCTGACGGCCCAGGGACGGCCCCGGCCGAGCAGGACGGCCGAGGGCCGACGGTTCACGACCGTCGGCCCTCAGTCCCAGTTCCAGGCTCTACCCGCCCTGACCCGCGCCTACAGCACCGGCAGGTTCTTCCGCAGCTCGAACGCGGTGACCTCGGAGCGGTACTCCTCCCACTCCTGCTTCTTGTTGCGCAGGAAGAAGTCGAAGACGTGCTCGCCCAGGGTCTCCGCGACCAGTTCGCTCTTCTCCATCAGGGCGATCGCCTCGCCGAGGTTCTGCGGGAGGGGTTCGATGCCCATCGCGCGGCGTTCCGAGTCGGAGAGGGCCCAGACGTCGTCGTCGGCGCCGGCCGGGAGTTCGTAGCCCTCCTCGATGCCCTTGAGGCCGGCGGCGAGGAGGACCGCGTAGGTCAGGTACGGATTGGCGCCCGCGTCGATGGAGCGGACCTCGACGCGGGAGGAGCCCGTCTTGCCCGGCTTGTACATGGGGACGCGGATGAGGGCCGAGCGGTTGTTGTGGCCCCAGCAGATGTACGAGGGGGCCTCGCCGCCCGAGCCGGCGGTGCGGGAGGAGCCGCCCCAGATGCGCTTGTACGAGTTGACCCACTGGTTGGTGACGGCGGAGATCTCGCCGGCGTGCTTCAGGAGGCCCGCGATGAAGGAGCGGCCCACCTTGGAGAGCTGGTACTCCGCGCCCGACTCGTAGAAGGCGTTCCGGTCGCCCTCGAAGAGGGAGAGGTGGGTGTGCATGCCCGAACCCGGGTACTCCGAGAACGGCTTGGGCATGAAGGTGGCCTGCACGCCCTGTTCGAGGGCCACCTGCTTCATGACCAGGCGGAAGGTCATGATGTTGTCGGCGGTGGAGAGCGCGTCGGCGTAGCGGAGGTCGATCTCCTGCTGGCCCGGTGCGCCCTCGTGGTGGGAGAACTCCACCGAGATGCCCATCGATTCGAGCATCGTGATGGCCTGGCGGCGGAAGTCCATGCCGACGTTCTGCGGCGTGTGGTCGAAGTAGCCCGAGTTGTCGGCCGGGGTGGGCCGGGAGCCGTCGAGCGGCTTGTCCTTCAGGAGGAAGAACTCGATCTCGGGGTGGGTGTAGAAGGTGAAGCCCAGGTCCGAGGTCTTGGCCAGGGCCCGCTTGAGGACGTAGCGCGGGTCCGCGAAGGACGGGGAGCCGTCCGGCATCAGGATGTCGCAGAACATCCGGGCCGTGCCCGGGGCCTCCGCGCGCCACGGCAGGATCTGGAAGGTGCCCGGGTCCGGCTTGGCGATCATGTCCGACTCGTAGACGCGGGCGAAGCCCTCGATGGCGGAGCCGTCGAAGCCGATGCCCTCGTCGAAGGCCTGCTCCAGTTCGGCGGGGGCCACGGCCACCGACTTGAGGAAGCCGAGCACGTCGGTGAACCACAGGCGCACGAAGCGGATGTCGCGCTCTTCGAGCGTACGGAGCACGAATTCCTGCTGCTTGTCCATTTCCACACCCATCCTCGCTGGTCAGGCCGCCTGATCCCACCGCCTCGGGTTCATCGGGGGGCACCTGAGCATCCCACCACATGGTTTCGCGCACGTTGCACACCCATAGTGCCCGCTCGGCCGTGGCCCGGGTAACGGGGGAGGGCCTGATCCGGGCCCCCGTTTCCCCCTTCCCCGCCCGGCCGCCGGTACCCGCCGGTACCCCGTTCGGCCCACGGAGGGCCTTCGCCCACTACGATCTGCGCCCATGGGGGGCCCGCGGCTCGTACGCCCGTTCCGGCACGCACGTCCCATGGCACTGGTGAGTGCCGTGGCGACGCTCCTCGCCGCGCTCTTCTTCTGTTCCGGGACGGGTCCGGAGGACCGTCACGGGGCGGCCGGGGAGCAGCGGGCGCGGGCGGTGACCGCGGTCTCCGCCGAGTACGTCTGTCCTCACGACCGGGGCGGCTGCTCCCTCTTCCCCTCCCCCTCCCCCGCGGTGCTCGGCGCGCCCCCGCTCGATCCCCCGCTCCACGCGACGGACGGGCTCCCGCGCCTCGCCCCGGTCTCCGGCGACGGGCCGGCGCGCCGTTCGGGCGTCCGGCCGCGCGCGCCGGACCTGCACGTCCTTCAAGTTCTCCGGACATAGCGGCGGCGGGCCCCGCCCCCGCCGCACGTCCGTCCCCGGACTCCGCCCGTTCCCGAAGAATCCCCGAAGAACTCCCGGGACCTTTCCCGAGGCCTCCCGAAGACTTCCCGAAGAAGGACGACACCACCATGGCCGCCAACCGTTCCGCCACCGCCGACCGCCGTGCCCGAATAGAGGAGATGCGCCGCGCCGAACAGGCCCGCGAGCGCCGCAACCGTCTGATCACCATCGGCGTCGCCGCCGTCGTCGTGCTGGGCCTCGTGGGCTTCGGCTCCGTCGTCCTGATGAAGAAGTCCGACGAGCGGGAGAAGAAGGAGGCCGCCGCCAAGGCCCCGATCTCCGCCGAGAAGAGCTGGGACCCGGCCAAGCTGGGCCGCAACCACGTCGAGACGGCCGTGAAGTACGACATGAAGCCGCCGGTCGGGGGCGACCACAGCCCGGTCTGGATGAACTGCGACGGCGACGTCTACACGAAGGCGATCCCCGAGGTGAACGCCGTCCACTCGCTGGAGCACGGCGCCGTCTGGGTGACGTACAACAAGAAGGCCCCCGAGGGCGACGTGAAGAAGCTGGCCGCCAAGGTCGGCAGGACCAAGTACTCGCTGATGAGCCCCGTGGACGACCAGGCGGGCGCGATCACGCTGTCCGCCTGGGGCAAGCAGGTGACCGTGGACGGGGCGGACGACCCGCGCGTGGACGCCTTCTTCACCAAGTACGTGCAGGGGCCGCAGACCCCGGAGCCGGGCGCCGCCTGCACGGGCGGGCTCGACGCGAGCGGCGCGGGCGGCGCGGGGATGGGACAGTGAGGGTCGGCCGCACGCAGGGCGCGGCGGTCGCCGCCGTCGTCCTCGCGCTGCTCTTCGCCGGGGGCGCCGTCACCGTCGCCTCCGCGGACCGCGACGAGGCCCCCGCCACGCCCGTCTCCACGTCGGCGGACGCCGGTTTCGCCCGGGACATGGCGGTCCACCACCAGCAGGCCGTCGAGATGTCGTTCATCGTCCGGGACCGGACGAAGGACGAGGCCGTGCGCCGGCTCGCGTACGACATCGCCAACACGCAGGCCAACCAGCGGGGCATGATGCTCGGCTGGCTCGACCTGTGGGGGCTGCCCAAGAACGAGTCCGGCGTCGAGCCGATGACGTGGATGGGCATGGGCGGTTCGGGCGGCACCGGCCCGCTGGACGGGGCGCTCATGCCGGGCATGGCGACCAAGACGCGGATCGAGGAGTTGCGGAGGGCGGAGGGCCGGGAGGCCGAGGTCCTGTACCTGAAGCTCATGACCGAGCACCACAGGGGCGGGGTCCACATGGCCGAGGGCTGCGTCCGGAAGTGCTCCGTGGGCGCCGAACGGGCGCTCGCCCAGGGCATGGTCGACGCGCAGAAGTCCGAGATCCTGCTGATGGCGGACATGCTGAAGGAGCGCGGGGCCTGATCGTCCGGACCCCGCACGGCTCCACGGCCCCCGTGACCCGCTGCGGTCGCGGGGGCCGTGCCGTGCGCCGACAATGAGGGGGACTCGGGGACTCGTACGACGACGTTCGACGAAAGGCACGCGACCCCATGACCACGGCGAAGGACATCATGCACTCCGGGGCCCGGTGGATCCCGGCCCACGAGACGCTCGACCGCGCCGCGCAGCTGATGCGCGACCTGAAGGTGGGCGCGCTGCCCATCGCCGACGAGAACGAGCGGCTCTGCGGCATCATCACGGACCGCGACATCGTCGTCGGCTGTGTGGCCATGGGCCACGACCCGGCCAAGGTCACGTGCGGCGAGATGGCCAAGGGCACTCCGCGCTGGGTGGAGGCGGGCGCGGACGTGGGCGCCGTCCTGGAGGAGATGCAGAGCCACCGGATCAAGCGGATTCCCGTCATCGAGGACAAGCGGCTCGTCGGCATGATCAGCGAGGCCGAGCTGGCGCAGCACCTGTCGGACGAGCAGATCAAGGCGTTCTGCATGAGCGTCTACGCCGAGTCCTGACGCACCGGTGCCGGCGGCCCGGCCCCGGGCGGGCGGGCCCGGACCCGAGCCCGAACCCGGACGCGGGCCCGAACCCCGCCGGTGGCCCCGCCGCCGGCTCCCTGCGCCGGTTCCCTCCGGGGGCTCTCTCCGGGGCCCTCGGGGCCCGGAGAACGGCCCGGACCTCTTCGTCCGGGCCGTTCCCCTGCGTCCGGTCCCTGTGCCGGGCTTCTCGTTCCCCCCCCATAGCGTCGGTTTGACGATTAGACTGGGCGGGTGCCTCAACTACGTCTCGCCCTCAATCAGATCGACTCGACCGTCGGCGACCTCACCGGGAACGCCGAGGCGATCGTGCACTGGACCCGGCACGCCGTCGGGCAGGGCGCGCACCTCGTCGCGTTCCCCGAGATGGCGCTGACCGGATACCCCGTCGAGGACCTGGCACTGCGCTCCTCCTTCGTGGAGGCGTCCCGGACCGCCCTGCGCGCGCTCGCCCGGCGACTGGCCGACGAGGGGTTCGGGGAGGTGCCGGTGGTCGTCGGGTACCTCGACCGCTCGGAGCGGGCGAGGCCGGGGCCCGGCCTGCCCGCCGGGTCGCCGGAGAACGCCGCGGCCGTCCTGCACGGAGGCGGGGTGGCGCTGCGGTTCGCCAAGCACCACCTGCCCAACTACGGCGTCTTCGACGAGTACCGCTACTTCGTGCGGGGCGACACCCTGCCGGTCGTCCGGGTCCACGGCGTCGACGTGGCCCTGGCGATCTGCGAGGACCTGTGGCAGGAGGGGGGCCGGGTGCCGGCGGCGCGCACCGCGCGGGCGGGGCTGCTCCTGTCGGTGAACGCCTCGCCGTACGAGCGGGACAAGGACGACACCCGGCTCGAACTGGTCCGCGCGCGGGCCCGTGAGGCGGGGTGCGTCACGGCCTACCTGGCGACGACCGGGGGCCAGGACGAGCTGGTCTTCGACGGGGACTCGATCGTCGTGGACGCGGACGGCGAGGTGATCGCGCGGGCCCCGCAGTTCGTCGAGGGCAGCGTGGTCCTCGACCTGGAGCTGCCGGCGTTCGACCCCGGGGCCCCGGAGGGCGAGGTGGACGACGGGCTGCGGATCGACCGGGTGGTGCTCTCCGGGGAGCCGCTGCCCGCGTACGAGCCGGAGCTGACGGGGGGCGTCGCGCACCGCCTGGAGGACGACGAGGAGGTGTACTCGGCGCTCGTCGTCGGACTGCGCGCGTATCTCGCGAAGAACGGTTTCCGTTCGGTCCTGGTCGGCCTCTCGGGCGGCATCGACTCGGCGCTCGTCGCGGCGATCGCCTGCGACGCGCTCGGGGCGGAGAACGTGTACGGGGTGTCGATGCCGTCGAAGTACTCCTCCGGGCACTCGCGCGACGACGCGGCCGAGCTGGCGCGCCGGACCGGGCTCCACTTCCGCACGGTGTCCATCGAGCCGATGTTCGACGCGTACACGGGCGCGCTCGACCTCACCGGGGTCGCGGAGGAGAACCTCCAGGCCCGGCTGCGCGGGACGGTCCTGATGGCGCTCTCCAACCAGGAGGGACACCTGGTGCTCGCCCCGGGCAACAAGTCCGAGCTGGCGGTGGGGTACTCGACGCTGTACGGCGACGCCGTCGGCGCGTTCGGGCCCCTCAAGGACGTCTACAAGTCGGACGTCTTCCGGCTGGCGCGCTGGCGGAACCGGGCCGCCGTGGAGCGGGACCGGACGCCGCCGATCCCGGAGCGCTCGATCTCCAAGCCGCCCAGCGCCGAGCTGCGTCCGGGCCAGGTGGACACGGACTTGCTGCCGGACTACGAGGTCCTGGACGGCATCCTCGCCCTGTACGTGGACCGGGACCGGGGGCGGGACGAGATCGTGGCCGCCGGGTACGACGAGGAGCTGGTGGCGCGGACGCTGCGGATGGTGGACGCGGCGGAGTACAAGAGGCGCCAGTACCCGCCGGGCACCAAGATCTCGGCGAAGGGCTTCGGCAAGGACCGGCGCCTCCCGGTCACGAACCGCTGGCGGGAGTCCCCCGCCGGCTGACGGCCGGCCCGGCCGCCCGGGAGGGGCTTCCCGTCACGACGCGGGAGGCCCCTTCCGGCGCCCGGCGGTCGAGCAGGCCCGCCACCACCGCGACCACCAGGCCGGCGGCGGTGAGGGCGGCGCCGACGAGGGCCGGGGAGGTCCAGCCCCAGCCGGCGGCGACGGCCGCGCCGCCCGCCCAGGCGCCGCCCGCGTTGGCGAGGTTGAAGGCCGAGTGGTTGGAGGCGGAGGCGAGCGTCGGCGCGTCCTTGGCCTTGTTCATGACCAGCATCTGGAGCGGGGTGGTGGTCATGAAGCCGACCGCGCCGAGCACCACGACCGTGACCAGGGCCAGCCAGGGCACGTGGACGGTGAGGCGGAAGGCCACCAGGGCGAGGACGAGGGCGGCGAGCGAGCCGTACAGGGTGGGGCGCGGCGCCCGGTCGGTCAGGGGTCCGGCGGCGAGCGCGCCGCCGGTCATCCCGAGGCCGAAGAGGGCGAGGACGAGCGTGACGGCGGAGTCGCCGAAGCCCATCACCTCGGTGGTCATCGAGGCGAGGTACGCGTAGACGGCGAAGACGCCCGCGAAGCCGAAGACGGCGGTGAGCAGGCCGAGCAGCACCTGCGGGCGGCCGAGGGCGCGCACCTCGCGGCCCAGGCCCCGCCGCTCGTCGAAGGGGACGTGCGGGACGAGGCGGGCGAGCGCGGCCACGGCGAGCAGGCCGATCACGGAGACCACCAGGAAGGTGGCCCGCCAGCCGAGGTGCTGGCCGAGGAGGGTCGCGGCCGGTACGCCGAGGATGTTGGCGACGGTGAGGCCGAGGAACATGGTGGCCACGGCCCGCGCCTGCCGTCCCTCGTGGACCAGGCGGGCGGCGACGACGGCGCCGAGGCCGAAGAAGGCGCCGTGCGGGAGGCCGGCGAGGACCCGGGCCGCGACGAGCCAGCCGAAGCCGGGGGCGAGGGCGGAGGCGAGGTTGCCGACGGTGAAGAGGGCCATCAGCAGGAGCAGCATCCGCTTGCGCGGGACGCGGGAGCCGAGCGCGGTGAGCAGCGGGGCGCCGACGACCACCCCGATCGCGTACGCCGAGACGAGGTGTCCGGCGGTGGGGACGGAGGTGCCGAGGTCGCCGGCGACCTCGGGCAGGAGGCCCATCATCACGAATTCGGTGGTGCCGATGCCGAAGGCGGAGACGGCGAGCGCGAACAGCGCCAGGGGCATGGGGAAGCCTTTCCGGAAAATAGTTCTTCTGCGGAACAAAGTGTCCCGCACGCCGTGTTCCCGGAGACTTCGGGGGGATGAAGGGGAGGTTCCGGAACGGGGCCGGGCGAAGGCCCCGCGCGGGGTCCGTACGGGCCCCGCCGGAGCCCGGCGCGGGGCCGGGGCACGGGGCCCGGCGCGGGGTCCGGCGCGCCCGGGGGCGGGCTCAGAGCCGCACGCGGGCCGCGATCGGGAGGTGGTCGCTCCTCGTGGCGGGCAGCGCCCAGGAGGAGACGGGCTCGACGTTCTTGACCATGATCTGGTCGATGCGGGCCATCGGGAACGAGGCCGGCCAGCTGAAGCCGAAACCGTCGCCGGCGGCGCCCTGCGTGGAGCGGAGCTGCGAGGTCACGGCCGTGAGGGCGCGGTCGTTCATGGTGCCGTTGAGGTCGCCGAGGAGGACGATCCGCTCGCGCGGATCGTGGGAGATGGCCTCGCCGAGCGCGTTGGCGCTGGTGTCGCGCTGGCTGGCGGTGAAGCCCGCGTCCATCCTGACCCGCACGGAGGGCAGGTGGGCGACGTACACGGCCAGCTCGCCCTTCGGGGTCACGACGGAGGCCCGCATGGCGCGGGTCCAGCCCATGTGGATGTCCACGGGCTGCGCGGCGCGCAGCGGGAGCTTGCTCCAGAGCCCGACGGTGCCCTGGACGGAGTGGTACGGGTAGGCCTCGGCGAGGCCCTTCTCGTAGACCGGGACCATGTCGCCCCTCAGCTCCTCCAGGGCGAGCACGTCGGCGCCGGACCCGGCGAGCTGCCGGGCGGCCCCCTCGGGGTCCGGGTTGTCGGCGTTCACGTTGTGGGTGGCCACGGTCAGGTCGCCGCCGGAGGACGACTTGTCGGCGACGAGGCCGCCGAAGAGGTTCAGCCACACCGCGCCCGGCAGCAGCAGGGCGATCAGCGCGGTGGCGGACCGGCGGAGCAGGGCGAGGACGAGCAGGAGCGGCAGGAGGAGGCCGAACCAGGGCAGGAAGGTCTCCGTGAGGCTGCCCAGGTTGCCGACCCGGTTGGGGACCTCGGCGTGGAAGACCATCAGGAGGGTGAGGGCGAGGGAGGTCAGGGCGAGCAGGATGCCCCGGCGCCAGACGCCCCGGTCCCGGCGGAGCCGGGCGAGGGCGGTCCGGAAGCGGGAGCGCCCGCCGTCCGTGCCGTCGTACTCGGTCTCCGTCATGTCCACCCGCGTCATCGCCTGTCCTCACTGCCTTGCCGCCGTGCGCCGTACTGCCTCGCTGCCGCGCCCCGATCCGACCCTAGGCGATCACGGGACGGCAGCACTCCCCCAGGGACGACGGCCGTGCGTGGCGAGTTCCTGCGGGGGGCCGGTACGGAGCGGTTGTGACAGAACGCGCACATTCGTACGGGTCCGTGCCCCGGTGCCGGGGCACGGGGAGGCGCCCCCGCCGGCGCGCCTCGCGGGCTCCCGCCGTCCCCGGCGGCGGAGGCGGGGCCGGGGCCTCCGCCGCGGTGCCCGGGGCGCGGCCCGGCCGGTGCGGGCCCCGGGCACCGCGGCGGCGGTGTGAACAGCGCCACTGCGGCCCACTTCCCCCTCCGCCCGCCGAAGTGCCACCATGGATGCGGTCCGGGGACGCCGTGAGGGCGCCTCGAGATGACGACAAGGAGCCGTTCGCCATGACGCTTCAGGCTGCCCGGAAGACGCCCGCCGACCACGGCGGCAGCGACAAGTCGCTGTACGGGGGGAAGGGCACCCGCCGCATCACCGTCCACGACATCGCCGCCGCCAAGGCGCGCGGCGAGAAGTGGCCCATGCTCACCGCCTACGACGCGATGACCGCCTCCGTCTTCGACGAGGCCGGCATCCCCGTGATCCTCGTCGGCGACTCGATGGGCAACTGCCACCTCGGCTACGACACCACCGTGCCCGTCACGATGGACGAGATGACCCTGCTCTCCGCCGCCGTCGTGCGCGGGACCCGGCGGGCCCTCGTCGTCGGGGACCTCCCCTTCGGCTCGTACCAGGAAGGACCCGTCCAGGCCCTGCGCAACGCCACCCGGCTCGTCAAGGACGCCGGTGTCGGCGCGATCAAGCTGGAGGGCGGCGAGCGCTCGCTGCCGCAGACCGAACTGCTCGTCCAGGCCGGCATCCCCGTCATGTCCCACCTGGGCCTCACCCCGCAGTCCGTCAACACCATGGGCTACCGGGTGCAGGGCCGCTCCGACGAGGCCGCCCACCGGCTGCTCCGCGACGCCAAGGCCGCGCAGGACGCGGGCGCGTTCGCGGTCGTCCTGGAACTCGTGCCGGCCGAGCTGGCCGCTGAGGTCACCCGTTCGCTGAACATCCCGACCATCGGCATCGGCGCCGGCGCCGGAACCGACGCGCAGGTCCTCGTCTGGACCGACATGGCCGGTCTGACCGGCGGCAAGGTGCCGCGCTTCAGCAAGCAGTACGCGAACCTCCGCGAGACGCTCGGCGACGCCGCGCGCGCCTTCGCCGAGGACGTCTCCGGCGGGGCGTTCCCCGCCGAGGAGCACACCTTCCACTAGGAACCCAGGCCGGTGGCACCTCCGGGAAATCCGGGAGCCGCCGCACCGCGACAGCCCGCCGACCGCGCGTGTCGGCGGGCTGTCGGCCGTCTGTCGGGGGACTGTCGGTGGCGTCCTGTTTCCTGGTGGACATGACGCGATCACACACCAACGCCGTCGAGGTACGGGGCCTCGTGAAGCACTTCGGCGCGACGAAGGCCCTCGACGGGGTCGACCTGGACGTCCGGGAGGGCACGGTCCTCGGGGTCCTCGGCCCCAACGGCGCCGGGAAGACCACCCTCGTCCGCTGCCTGTCCACCCTGCTCGTCCCGGACGCCGGGACCGCCTTCGTCGCCGGTTACGACGTGGTGCGCCAGCCCCGCCAGCTGCGCCGCACCATCGGCCTCACCGGCCAGTACGCCTCGGTCGACGAGAAGCTGTCCGGCTGGGAGAACCTCTACATGATCGGGCGGCTGCTCGACCTCTCCCGCAAGGACGCCCGGAGCCGCGCCGACGAGCTCCTGGAGCGCTTCTCCCTCACCGAGGCCGCCAAGCGGCCCGCGATGGACTACTCGGGCGGCATGCGCCGGCGGCTCGACCTCGCCGCCTCGATGATCGGGAACCCCGCCGTCCTGTACCTGGACGAGCCGACGACCGGCCTCGACCCCCGCACCCGCAACGAGGTCTGGGACGAGGTGCAGCGGATGGTCTCCGAGGGCGCCACGGTCCTGCTCACCACCCAGTACATGGAGGAGGCGGAACAGCTCGCGAGCGAACTGACCGTCATCGACCGCGGCAAGGTCATCGCCAGCGGCAAGGTGGACGACCTCAAGGCCCGGGTCGGCGGCCGCACCCTGAAGGTGCGCCCGGCGGACCCGGCCGACCTGACCGCCATGGCCGCCGCGCTCCGCGAGACCGGTCTCGACGGCGTCGCCGGTTCGACCGTCGTCACCGACGAGGGCGCGCTGTACGTGCCGATCCTCGCCGACGAGCAGCTGACCGCCGTCGTGGGCCTGCTCGGCGCGCGCGGCTTCGGCATCGCCCACATCGGCACCCACCTGCCCAGTCTGGACGAGGTGTTCCTGGCGATCACCGGCCAGAAGACGTCCGCGTCCGACGCGCTCCCCGAGGAGGTCGCCGCATGAGCGCCACCACCACGACCACACCGCTCTCCAAGCCCCCCGCGGACGGCCCGGACACGGGCGCGGACCGGGTCCGGGCGCTGCCCGACGAGGGCCGGATCGGCCTGCGGGCCAACCTGCGCCACATCGGCGCCCTGGCCCGCCGCAACGCCCTCCAGATCAAGCAGGACCCGGAGTCGATGTTCGACGCCGTCCTGATGCCGATCATCTTCATCCTGCTGTTCGTGTACGTCTTCGGCGGCGCGATCGCCGGCAAGGGCAACAACGACGCGTACGTCAACTACGTGACGCCCGGCCTGATGGCGATGATGGGCATGAACATCGCGATGGCCGTCGGGGTCGGCATCAACGACGACTTCAAGAAGGGGGTCATGGACCGCTTCCGGACGATGCCGATCGCCCGGTCCTCCGTACTGATCGCCAAGATCGTCGTCGAGGTCGGCCGGATGCTGGTCGCCACCGCGATCCTGCTCGGCATGGGCTTCCTGCTCGGCCTGGACATCAAGACCTCGGTCCTCGGCCTCCTCGCCGCGATCGGCCTGTCGATGGTCTTCGGCGCCTCGCTGATGTGGATCTTCATCCTGCTCGGGCTCACCGTGAAGACGGCGCAGGCCGTCCAGGGGATGGCCATGCTGGTCCTGATGCCGCTCCAGTTCGGTTCGTCGATCTTCGCCCCGCCGACCTCGATGCCCGGCTGGCTGGAGACCTTCACCGACTACAACCCGCTCTCCAACCTCGCGGACGCCGCGCGGAACCTGGTCAACGGCGGACCGGTCGCCCACTCGGTGTGGATGACGCTCGGCTGGTCGGTGCTGATCACCGTCGTCACGGCGCCCCTCGCGGTCTCCAAGTTCCGCCGGAAGACCTGAACCGGCCGGCGGAACCCCTCGCGGGGGTCAGGACTCGGCGCGCTCTCTGATCGCGTCGGCGGCGCGGCCGAGCAGGGCGGTGGCCTCCTCGAAGGAGAGGCCGCCGCCCTCGGCGCGTGCCGTCTCGAACTCCTCTTCGCCGAGCGCGGAACGGACCAGCGCGGTGGCCCGCTCCAGCTGTTCCAGCTCCGTCGGCGGCGCCAGGTGCCCCGGCGGGAGCAGCGCGTCCCTGGCCCCGAGCAGCACCGCACCGGTCCGCGCCTCCGGCCCCCCGAGCCCGGCGAGGGCCCAGGCGGCGACGACCAGGTGCGCCGCCGGCATCTGCGGGCCGATCATCATGGACAGCGGGGCCAGGGAGCGCTCGTACGCCTCCGCGGCGAGGGCGAACCCGGAGCCGTACCGGCCGTCCAGGACGTCCAGCCAGCCCAGGCCGCCGAGGGTGAAGCCCTCGAAGAGGGCGAGGGTCTCGGTGTCGAACTCCTTCCGCAGCACGAGGAGCTGTTCGCGGGCCTCGGCGGTGCGCCCCGCGCGGCCGAGCGCCACGCCGAGGAACATGCGGGCGCCGACCCGGGGTTCGTGGCCCAGGCCGTGGTCGTCCGCCAGGATCTCGCGCAGGATCGCCTCGCCCTCGTCGAGCCGGCCGGTCTCGACGAGCGTGCCGGCGTACCGGGCCCGCAGGAGCAGCACCTGCGCCTGGGCGCCGACCCGTTCGGCGTAGCCGATGGCGGCGGTGAAGTCCGCGGCCGCCTCCTCGAACTCCAGCCGCCGTTCCCTGGCCTCCGCGCGGGAGGAGAGCGCCTCGGCCGCGCCCCAGGCGTCACCGAACCGGACGAAGAGCTCCAGGCTCTCGTCGGCGTCGGCGACGGCCTCGGCGGCCCGGTCGCCCCGGTTGGCGAGCAGGTTGGCGCGCAGCTGGAGCACGTTGGCGAGGTCCCAGTCGTAGCCGTACCGGCGGCAGGCGTCGACGGTGACGTCGAGCTGTTCGCCGAGCCGGTCGGCCTCCCCGGCGAGGAGGAGCGCGAAGAAGGCGTAGGTGCCGGGCAGCCGGCAGGACTGGGGCAGGCCGGGGTCGTACACGGCGGTCATCTCGCGCAGCCGCCGCACCCCCTCGGGGCTGGTCCAGCGGCCGGTCTGGTGGCTCATGTTGATCAGTTCGACGAGCCGCACCCCGCGCCGGGCCTCCCACCGCTGCTCCTCGGAGAGCGGCGGCGGCGCGGCCGTGCACGGCTCGTACAGGGGCACGACGGGGGCGGCGGGCGGCACGAACGGGTCGGGTCCGAGGGCCGCGACGGCCTCGGTCCAGTACAGGGCGTCGGTGCGCAGGTCGCGCATCTGCCAGTACCAGATCAGGCAGTGGACGAGGACGAGCGCCTCGTCCTCGTCGCGCGCGTCGACGGCCCGGCGCAGGGCGGTGCGGAGGTTGCCGTACTCGGTCCCGAAGCGGGCGACGGCGGCGACCTGGTCCGGTCCGCGCAGTTCGGGGTCGGTGCGGCGGGCCAGCTCCCGGTAGTACGTGAGGTGCCGCCGCTCCACCCCGGCCCGCTCCCCGGCCTCCTCCAGCCGCTCCCGCGCGTACTCCGCCACCGTTTCGAGCAGCCGGTACCGCATCCCCTCCTCGCCCGGCGAGGCGACCACCAGCGACTTGTCGACCAGCGCGCCCAGGACGCCGAGCACGTCCCCGGTCCCGTCGCCGGCGCACACCGCCTCCGCCGCCGCCAGGTCGCACCCGCCCGTGAACACCGCGAGGCGCCGCAGGACCGCCCGCTCCGCCCCGTCGAGCAGCTCCCACGACCAGTCCACCACCGCCCGCAGCGTCTGCTGGCGCGGCAGCACCGTCCGCGCCCCCGCCGTCAGCAGCCGGAAGCGGTCGTCGAGCCGGTCCGCGATCTGCCGCACCGACAGCATCCGCAGCCGCGCGGCCGCCAGCTCGATCGCCAGCGGCAGCCCGTCCAGGCGCCGGCACACCTCCTCCGCCGCCTCCCGGTCCTCCCCCACCGAGAACCCCGGCCGCGCCGCCGCGCCCCGCTCCCCCAGCAACCGCAGCGCCGTTCCCGCCGGCAGCGGGCCCAGTGGCCGCACCACCTCCCCCGGCACCCCCAGAGGCTCCCGGCTCGTCGCCAGGACCCGCAGGTCCGGGCAGCGGGCGAGAAGGGCCTCGGCCAGCGCGGCGGCGGCGCCGACGACGTGCTCGCAGTTGTCGAGGAGCAGCAGCATCCGGCGCCCGGCGCAGTGCTCGACGAGCCGGGCGAGGGGGTCGTTCCCGGCCCGCAGCTCCCCGGCCCCCGCGCCGCGCAGGACGGTCTCGCGGGCGCCGACGGCCGCGAGGACGGCCTCGGGCACGGCCTCCGGGGCGGTGACGGGGGCGAGTTCGGCGACCCAGACGCCGTCCGGCCAGGTCCCGGCCCCGCGTTCGGCGGCCTCCTGCGAGAGGCGGGTCTTCCCGGCGCCGCCGGGCCCGAGCAGGGTGACGAGGCGGGCCGTCCGCAGGTCCTCCCGGAGTGCGGCGATCTCCTCGTCGCGGCCGACGAAGCTGGTGAGCCGTGCGCGCAGGTTCCCGGGGACGGGGGCGGGCACGGAGGCCGGGGCGCGCTCCGGTGCCGGCGGGGGCGCCGGGGCGAGCAGTTCCGTGTGGAGGGCCCGCAGGGCCGGGGACGGGTCGGTGCCGAGGCGGCCGGCGAGGGCGCGGCGGACCTCCTCGTAGGCGGCGAGGGCCTCGGCGGCCCGGCCGGTGTCGCGGAGGGCGCGGACCCTGAGGGCCTGGAGGGGTTCGTCCAGGGGGCGGGTCGCGCAGAGGGCGGTCAGTTCGGGGAGGACGGCGGACGCGTCCCCGAGGGCCAGGGCCGCCTCCAGCCGGGCGCGGCGGGCGTCGAGGCGGCGGGCCTCCCAGCGGGGGGCCTCCGCGTCCCGGTCCGGCAGGTCCGCGAGGGCGGGACCGCGCCAGAGCCCCAGGGCCTCGTCGAGGAGGGCGGCGGCGCGCGCCGGGTCGCCGGTGCCGAGCGCGGCCACGCCCTCGGCGGTGAGGCGTTCGAAGCGGCGGACGTCCACGTCCTCGGGCCGGGCGGCGAGCCGGTAGCCGCCGTCCGCGGAGACCACCCGGTCCCGGCCGAGGGCCCTGCGCAGCCGCCCGACGAGGGCCTGGAGCGCGGCGACCGCGTCGGCGGGCGGCTCGTCGCCGTGCCAGATCCCGTCCACGAGGTCCGCCACGGGCACGGTGCGGCCCGGCCGCAGGGCGAGGACGGTGAGCAGCGCGCGGACCCGGGGGCCGCCGACGGGCACGTCGGTGCCGTCGGGCGCGTGGGCGAGGGTGGGGCCGAGGACGGAGTAGCGCACGGGCCCATTCTCCGTGAGGGCGCGGACCCCCTCTCCCCGGGGGAGCGGGAGCCGGGGAGGGGCCCCGGAACCGAATCCGCCCCCCGGTACGTTCCCCGTCCACCACTCCGCACCGTCCCCGCCCCCGCACACCACTCCGCGCCGTCGCCGCATGACCACCCCGCACCGTCCCCGTCCCCGTCCCCTGGGAGTCCCGCATGACCACGGTCACCGCCCGGAACCGCGAGCGGCGGATCAGCCCCGTCTTCGTGGCGATCCTCGCCGTCACGGCCGTCACCGGCTGGGCGGTGTGGACGGACTTCGCCGCCCTGCCCGGCCTGGCGGTCTTCCTCTTCGTGACCTCGGCCTGGGTGGTGTCGCTCTGCCTGCACGAGTACGCGCACGCCCGGACGGCCCTGTACGGCGGGGACGTCACGGTGGGCGCGAAGGGCTACCTGACCCTGAACCCGCTGAGGTACACGCACGCGGTGCTGAGCGTCGTGCTCCCGGTGCTCTTCGTGATCATGGGCGGGATCGGCCTGCCGGGCGGCGCGGTCTTCGTCGACCGGGGGCGGATCCGGGGCCGCTGGAAGCACAGCCTGGTCTCGGCGGCGGGCCCCCTGACGAACGTGCTCTTCGCGCTGGTCTGCACGGCCCCGTTCTGGCTGGACGCGCTGGACGGGGTGCCGCCGGCCTTCCGGTACGCGCTCGCGTTCCTGGCGTTCCTCCAGGTGACGGCGGCGCTCCTGAACTTCCTGCCGGTGCCGGGGCTCGACGGGTACGGGGTGGTGGAGCCCTGGCTGTCGTACGGGGTGAAGCGGCGGATCGAGCCGTACGCGCCGTACGGCTTCTTCGTCGTGATCGCCCTGCTGTTCGTCCCGGCGGTCAACGGCGCCTTCTTCGACGCGATCGACGCGCTGATGCGAGCCCTCGGCGTGCCGGAGGCGAGCCGGTACTGCGGTGCGCGGCTGTTCCGGTTCTGGGAGGGGGCGCCGGAGTTCTGCGGGGTCTAGGCGCGTGCCGGAAGCGGCGTCGTCCGCCCGGGGGGGGGCGGGCCCGGCGGCGTCCGGTGCGTGCGGCGCGGGATCGCCGGTCCGGTACAGCGGGCGGGCGGCATGCCGGGGCGCGGAAACGTAACCCTCGCCCGATCTCCGCGTTGATCACCGTGCAAGGTGGTCACAGGTGGTCACAGGTGCTCACATCGGGATAACGCACAGTGAGTTCAGAGAAGGGCGCTCCCCCGGCCGGCTCCGGTGGGGACCCGTACCAGGCCCGCTACCTGGCCCACCAGGAACGCAAGAAGCACACCCTCGTCGAGATCATGCGGCGCCGTCACAGCGACCGCATGTACGACAGCCGGCCCGTCGGGGCCGAGGATCGGGCCGCGCTGGAAGAGGCCGTCAGCCTCGCCCCGTCCAGTTGTGACCGGCGAGGCGTACGCGCCGTGCCCGTGGACGACCGCGACCGGCTCGCGCTCCTCGGGGGCCTCCTCGTCGGCGGAACCGGCTGGGTCCACCGTGCCCCGCTCGTGCTGCTGATGATGGCGGACCCGATCGCCTACAAAGCCGGTGACGAGATCGAGTTCATGCCGTACCTCGACGCCGGGTGCATCATCCAGCAGGTCATGCTCCGTGCCACGGACCTCGGGCTGGCGACCGCCTACGTCAACCCGAACATCCGCGACCCGAACCGGTCCCACTTCCACCACGTGTTCGGTGACGGCGTGTACTGCGGGGCCGTCGCCCTCGGCCACCCCCTGCCGGACTCACCCGACAGGCTCCACCACCAGCAACGCCGCAAGACCCGCTGAGCCGCCGCACGAGGCGGGGGGCGCCCGGCCGGTCGTCATGAGGCGACGAGCCGGTACCGCGACGGTTTTCGTGGTGGCGGCCGGGCGGGTCCGGGTGCGGTCCCGGAGCACTGCGCCCGGCACCCGCGCTCCGCGCGCTCCGGGGAGGGGCCGGGTCAGCCCTGCGCGGCGGTCTTCCCGGCCCTGGCGCGGCGGAGGTAGTACCAGGCCATGTTCGAGGAGAGGCCGGCGAGGAGGACCCAGACGACGCCGAGGAAGCTGCCCTCGACGAAGGAGACGACGGCCGCGACGACGGCGAGGGCGCAGACGGCGAGGGCGTAGAGGGCGAGGCGGGGCATGGGGGTCGGCTCCTGTCCGGGTACGGCTGACGGTGCCCGTCCAGTGTCCCCCATGCCCGGGAGCTTCCGTCCTCCGGCTCGCTCCTCCCGCGCGTACGCCCCCTTCCGGCGGCCTCAGACGTCGGTGATCCGGAGGCCCGCGTGGGCCTTGTAGCGGCGGTTGACCGAGATCAGGTTGGCGACGAGCGACTCGACCTGGTGGGCGTTGCGCAGCCGGCCGGCGAAGACGCCGCGCATGCCGGCGACGCGACCGGCGAGGGCCTGGACGATCTCCACGTCGGCGCGCTCCTCGCCGAGGACCATCACGTCGGTGTCGATCTCCTCGACGGAGGCGTCCTGGAGGAGGACGGCGGAGAGGTGGTGGAAGGCTGCGGTGACCCGGGAGCCGGGGAGGAGCGCGGCGGCCTGCTCGGCGGCGGAGCCCTCCTCGGGCTTGAGGGCGTAGGCGCCCTTCTTGTCGAAGCCGAGCGGGTTGACGCAGTCCACGACGAGCTTGCCGGCCAGTTCCTCGCGCAGCGACTCCAGCGTCGCGGCGTGGCCCTCCCACGGCACGGCGACGATCACGACGTCGCTGCGGCGGGCGGTCTCGGCGTTGTCGGCGCCCTCGACGCCGTGGCCCAGCGCCCCGGCGGCCTCCCGCGCGCGCTCGGCGGCGCGGGAGCCGATGATCACCTTCTGGCCGGCCCGGGCGAAGCGGTAGGCGAGGCCGCGGCCCTGCTCGCCGGTGCCGCCGAGGACGCCGACGACGAGGCCGGAGACGTCGGGGAGGTCCCACGGGTCCTTGGGGGTCCGGGAGGCCTTGGCGGCGGTGGGGTCCTGGGGCGCGCTGGAGGGGTGCGAAGTCATGGGCCCGACATTACCCAGCGTCCGGGCGTCCGGGCCGGACCCGTACGGGGAGAGCCGGGGGAGCCCGGGGGCCGGGGTCGAGCCCGCGAGCGGGGCTCGGGGCCGGACTGGGGGGCCGGGGCCTAGAGGCCGGGAGCCCGGAGCTCGGGCTGGGGGCCGGCGGACCAGGAGCCCGGGGCTCGGGCCGGGGAGTCGGGAGCCAGGGAGCCCGGGAGCGAACGCGCACCCCGAGATCCCGAGGCCCCGAGGCTCCCAAGGCCACGAGGGAGCCCGTGGGCCGTGGGGGGACACCCTCGGGAGCGCGTGCGGGCCCCCCGTACGGGTGGAACCGCCGGGATCGCCCGCGGGCGGGCCCGGCGTCGTGCAGGATGCGGGCGCATGGACGCCGTACGGGTCGCGCTGCTGCGGGAAGTGCTCGCCGGGACGGAGTGGCCGGGGGCGGCCCGCCGGTTCGCGGGGGCACTCCGTTCCTCGGTGGTGTCGCACCGGGGCGGGCTGCTCCTGGTCGGCACCGAGGAGTACGAGCCCTGGCACCTGGCGGCGCACCTGGTGGACGAGTCCGCCTGGTCGGGGCTTCCGGAGCTGGCGCCGACGCTGGTGCGGCACCGGGTGCGGCCGGGCGCCCCGGCGCACCTGGCGGTCGGCCTGAACCGGCTGGAGGCGGCGGGGCGCGGGGCGACGCTCCTGATGGTGGCGCCGGAGCGGCCGGACGCGGGGCTGCTCCAGCGGGTGCACGACGCCCGGCGGGCGGGGGCCACGGTGCTGGCCCTCGACGGGGGCGACGCGGAGGTGCGGGGGCTGGCGCACGAGACGCTGGCGGTGGCGGAGGGGGCGGAGGTGGATCTGGACACGGTGCAGCACCTGGTGAGCGCGGCGGCCGGGGAGAACACCCTGCCGCCGCCGCGCGGCGGCCGCCGTCTCCGGGACCGCCTCTCGGAGCTCGCGGACCGCCTGACGGCCCCGCCGCCACCGCGCTGGTAGGGGGCCGCCCCGGGGCGGGCCCCCTGCGGGCCCCCTCACCGCCCCCGGGCCCGGGTTCGCCTTCCCGATTATCGGGTTGCCTTCGGCATCCTCCGGACGGAACATGACCCCTCGTGTCCTCCGTGCTCTCGAAGCTTTCCGCCGTTCTGCCCGATCCGGCGCCCTGGCGCGCCTCCCGCGACTTCCGGCTCCTGTGGGTCCAGGGGCTCGTGACGTTCTTCAGCAGCGCCATGGCGATGGTCGCCCTGCCGCTCCAGATCAAGGAGCTGACGAACTCGCCGCTCGCGGTCGGGGCGATGGGCGCGGTCGAGCTGGTGCCGCTCGTGGTGTTCGGCCTGTACGGCGGGGCGCTCGCGGACGCGGTGGACCGGCGGCGGGTGATCCTGTGGACCGAGGCGGGTCTCGGCACGCTCGCCGTGGTCCTGCTGGCCAACGCGCTGCTGCCGGAGCCGTCGCTCTGGCCGCTGTACGTGGTCGCGGCCGGGGTGTCGGCGCTCGCGGGGCTCCAGCGGCCCGCGCTCGACTCGCTGTTCGCCCGGATCGTGCCGCACGAGCACCAGACGGCGGCGGCGGCGCTGAACTCGCTGCGCTGGCAGATGGGCGCCGTCGCGGGTCCGTCGCTCGCGGGTCTGGTGGTGGCGTACGCGGGTCACGCGCCCGCGTACGCGGTGACGGCGGGCGGTTTCGCGGTGTCGGTCCTGATGTGCCGGCGCCTCTCCCCCGCACCGCCCGCGCACGACGCGGAGAAGCCGTCGCTGCGGGGCATCGCGGAGGGGGCGCGGTACGCCTGGTCGCGGCCCGTGCTGCTCGGCACGTACGCGATCGACATGGCGGCGATGTTCTTCGCCTTCCCGAACACGATCTTCCCGTTCCTCGCGGACGACCTGGACGCGGACTGGTCGCTCGGCCTGATGTACGCGGCGGGCTCGGTCGGGTCGCTGGTCCTGGGCCTGACCAGCGGCTGGACCTCGAAGGTGCGGCGGCACGGCCTGCTCGTGGCCGGCGGGGCGGCGGCCTGGGGCCTGGCGATCGCGGCGGCCGGCTGGTTCGGGAACGTCTGGCTGGTGCTGCTGTGCCTGTCCTTCGCGGGCGCGGGCGACATGCTGAGCGGCCTGGGGCGCTCCACCATCTGGAACCAGACGATCCCGGAGGAGCTGCGGGGCCGGCTCGCCGGCATCGAGGTGCTGTCCTACAGCGTCGGCCCGCAGCTGGGGCAGGTGCGGGCGGGCGTGGCGGCGGGCTGGACCGGCACCCGGACGGCGGTCTGGACGGGCGGCGTGGCCTGTGTGGCCTCGGTGGGGCTGCTCTGCCTGACCCTGCCGAAGCTCATGACGTACGACTCCCGGACGGACGAGGACTCGTTGCGCCGGAGGGCGCAGCAGGCGGCGGCCGAGGAGGCCCGTACGGGGGGCCCGGCGGGGGGCGAGTAGCCGCGCGCGGCCGCCGGACCCCGGCCGGGGGCGCGGGGCGGACCCGTACGGGTCCGCGGAGAGGCGCCGGGGCCCCGGCCGGGGACGGCCCGGCCGGGGCCGCCGTCACTCGGGGTTCTCGTCCTTCCCCGCGCGGTCGTGCCAGCGCGGGTCGGTCTCCCACTCCAGGTTCCGCTCGCGGGCGGTCTCCAGGGCGTGGGCGGCCTCCGCACGGCTCGGATACGGGCCGAAACGGTTCTTCGCGGGGCAGTCGGGGCCTTCCTCGACCTTCTTGTGCTCCAGGCAGTAGTACCACTCGCCCGGTTTGCCCGTGACGCGCTTCTTGAACAGGGCCATCGTCGGCTCCTTCCTCCGGAGATCATGGTGCCCCGGACCCGGTCGTTACACTCGCTGGCATGTCTGGCCAGTCGCTCCTCGTCCCGGGGGAACTCTCCCCCCACCGCTCCGTCCCGGGCTCCATCCGCCGCCCCGAGTACGTCGGGAAGCCCGCCCCGGCCCCGTACACCGGCCCCGAGGTGCAGGATTCCGACACCGTCGAGCGGATGCGGATCGCCGGCCGCATCGCCGCGCGGGCGATGGAGGAGGCCGCCAAGCACATCGCCCCGGGGGTCACCACCGACGAGCTCGACCGGGTCGCGCACGCGTACATGTGCGACCACGGTGCCTACCCGTCCACCCTCGGCTACCGGGGGTTCCCGAAGTCCCTGTGCACCTCGGTGAACGAGGTGATCTGCCACGGCATCCCGGACTCCACGGTGCTGCGGGACGGCGACATCGTGAACCTGGACGTCACGGCCTACATCCACGGCGTGCACGGCGACAACAACGCCACCTACCTCTGCGGCGACGTGGACGAGGAGTCGCGGCTGCTCGTGGAGCGGACCCGGGAGGCCCTGAACCGGGCGATCAAGGCGGTGAAGCCGGGCCGCCGGATCAACGTCGTCGGGCGGGTCATCGAGTCGTACGCCAAGCGCTTCGGCTACGGCGTCGTGCGCGACTTCACCGGGCACGGCATCAACACGTCCTTCCACTCCGGTCTGATCGTGCCGCACTACGACTCCCCCCACCACACGACCCTCATCCAGCCCGGCATGACCTTCACCATCGAGCCGATGCTGACGCTCGGCACCCACGACTACGACATGTGGGACGACGGCTGGACCGTGGTGACCAAGGACCGCAAGCGGACGGCCCAGTTCGAGCACACCCTCGTCGTGACGGAGGACGGGGCGGAGATCCTGACGCTGCCCTGACCGGGGAAGCGGGTGACCCCTCTTGCCGACAGGGCGTCGGGAACCGGTTGACCGGGCGGGCCGCACTCGACAGGATCGTCACTGGTTCCCGTTTTCCCGGACCCGGAGGCACGCCTTGGACACGCCCTTCTCGACGCTCCTCCGCACGGCGTCGCACGAGCAGCACGCCGAGGCGGAGTCGTCGCCCTTCCTGGGCCGCCTCCTGGGCGGGCGCCTCGGCGTCGACGCCTACGCGCGCTACACGGAGCAGCTCTGGTTCGTGTACCGGGCCCTGGAGCAGGACGCGGAGGCGCTGCGCGAGGACCCGGTCGCCGGGCCGTTCGTCCGGCCCGAGCTGTTCCGCACGGCCGCCCTGGAGCGGGACCTCGCCCATCTGCGGGGCCCGGACTGGCGGGCCGGCCTCGCGCCGCTGCCGGCCACCGCGGCGTACGCCGAACGGGTCGCCGAGTGCGCCCGCGACTGGCCCGGCGGCTACGTGGCGCACCACTACACGCGCTACCTGGGCGACCTCTCGGGCGGCCAGGTCATCCGCGCCGGGGCGGAGCGCGCCTGGGGCTTCGCGCGCAAGGGCGACGGGGTCCGCTTCTACGTCTTCGAGGAGATCCCCCACCCGGCCGCGTTCAAGCGGGCGTACCGGGAGCTGCTCGACGGGGTCAACGCCGACGACCTGGAGAGGCAGCGGATGGTCGACGAGTGCCGGCGCGCCTTCGCCTTCAACGGCGCGGTCCTCCGCCGGCTCGGGGACGAGTTCCCGCTGAGCGCGTGAGGGCCGGGCGGGGTCAGCGCGTGAGCGTGCCCTCCAGGCGGACGCGGCCGCCGAGCTCCACGATGCCGCCGGGGCCGGGAGCGGTGAGCAGTTGCGATCCCCGGCCCTGCGTGATGTTCAGGGCCCGCCCCAGCTCCGCCGTGAGGAGCAGCGCCGCCGCCCCGGTCGCCTCGTCCTCGTCGATGCCGTCGCCGCGCCCCGGGAAGGCCCGCGCCCTGATCCGCCCGGCGGCCTCCTCCTCCCAGGCCCAGGCGTAGACCCATTCTCCCGGCTCGGGCACCTCCAGGGCCTCGACCTCGGCGGCGGAGGCGTACCGGCGCAGGGTGCGGGGCGGGGCCCATTCGGCGCGCGCCTCGATCCAGGTGAACTCCCCGTCGCCGCGCACCCACACCTCGCCGGCCGGCGGGTGGACGACCTCCAGGTCGAGGAGCCAGGCCGCGCCGACGAGCGGGTGCCCGGCGAACGGCAGCCGCAGGCCGGGCGTGTAGATGTCGACGGTCCCGCGCTCCGGGTCGTCCACGAACACCGTCTCGCTGAAGCCGAGTTCCTTGGCGAGCGCCTGCCGCGAGGCCTCGTCGGGGTGGGTACGGGCGTCCCGTACGACGCCCAGGGCGTTCCCGTACCGGCCGTCGCCCGCACAGAAGACCCGCAGGACGTCGATGTCAGTGGCGGTCGTGTTCATGCCGGGATTCAACCACCCGGCCGCCCGGTGGCAGGGCGGCATCCGGAATCCGGGCGCTCCCCGCGCCGCCGGGACGACGGGGCGGCGCGCCCGGCCCCCGCCCCCTCTTGACCCGCTCTTGACCGGGGACTGAACCGTCCTTGGAGCCGCCGTGACCTCTCCGTGTCCGATGTGCCGGGGATGAGAGCCGGATCACTGGACGGACCGGTATGCGTGCGGTAAGCCTCCGCTAAGTTAGGTCCGCCTCAGTTCCGTGTCCCGTCGTTCCTGGAGTCCCCATGCGAGCCGTCCGCCTCTCCGTCGTCACCGCCGCAGCGACCGCCGCGGCCCTGGCCGCCGTCACGGGATGCGCCGAGAAGGGCGAGGGCGACGCGAAGGACGGCGCGATCACCGTCGTCGCCAAGGACGACTCCTGCGAGGTGTCGAAGAAGGAGTTCCCGGCCGGGCACGTGAAGCTGGCCGTCGAGAACCGGGGCTCCAAGGTCACCGAGGTCTACGTCCTCCACCCGGACGACCGGATCGTCACCGAGCGCGAGAACATCGGCCCCGGCACCAAGGCCACGCTCACCGCCGAGATCAAGGCCGGCGACTACGCGATCGCCTGCAAGCCGGGCATGAAGGGCGCGGGCATCCGGCAGCCGGTCAAGGTCACCGGCGGCGCCGCGGGCACCGGGCGCTCCCCCGAGATGGACGCGGCCGTCGCCGCCTACCGCCAGTACGTCCAGGCGCAGGCCGAGGAGACCCTTCCCAAGGTGAAGGTCTTCACCGACGCCGTCCGCGCCGGGGACGTCGAGGCCGCCAAGAAGGCCTACGCCCTCTCCCGCGTCGGCTGGGAGCGCACCGAGCCGGTCGCGGAGTCCTTCGGCGACATCGACCCCAAGGTCGACGTCCGCGAGGACGGCCTGGAGGACGGCCAGGACCCGGCGAAGGACTGGACCGGCTGGCACCGCCTGGAGAAGGCGCTCTGGCAGGACAAGAAGATCGGCACCCGGGAGAAGGAGCTCGCGGACGTCCTGGACAAGGACCTCGCGGACTGGGTGAAGCGGGTCGGCAGGGCCGAGATCACCCCGACCTCCATGGCCAACGGTGCCAAGGAGCTCCTGGACGAGGTCGCGAGCGGCAAGGTCACGGGCGAGGAGGAGCGCTACTCCCACACCGACCTGGTCGACTTCAAGGCGAACGTCGAGGGCGCGCAGATGTCCTTCGGCCTGCTGAAGCCGGTCGCGTCCAAGAACGACCCCGCGCTCGTCGCCGAACTCGACAAGCAGTTCGCCGCCCTGAACGCGCTGCTCGACAAGTACCGGGCGGACAAGAACGGTTACGACTTCACCTCGTACGACAAGGTCGGCAAGGAGCAGCGCAAGGAGCTGTCGGACGGCGTCAACGCGCTGGCCGAGCCGCTCTCCAAGCTGGCCGCCGCCGTCGTCAAGTGACCGGAGGCCCCGACATGAGCGAGCCCACCGACAGGACCGACAGGACCGCCGCCCGGGAGGACGCCGCGCGGGAGACCGCCGCGCCCTCCCGCCGCACGGTCATCGGCTGGGGCGGTGCCGGGCTCGCGCTCGGTGCCGCCGCGGCCGGCGGCGCCGTCGCGCTGACCCGGGACGGGGGCGGCACCGAGCCGGTCGCCGACAGCGGTTCGGCCGTGCCCTTCCACGGTCCGCACCAGGCCGGCATTGCCACCGCCGTGCAGGACCGGCTGCACTTCGCGGCCTTCGACGTGAAGACGAAGGACCGGGCGGAGCTGGTCCGGCTCCTCAAGGACTGGACGCGGGCCGCCGAGCGGATGACGGCCGGTTCCGAGGTCGGCGAGGGGGCGTACGGCGGTCTGCCGGAGGCCCCGCCGGACGACACCGGCGAGGCCCTCGGCCTGAAGCCCTCCCGGCTCACCCTCACGATCGGCTTCGGGCCCTCGCTCTTCGACGGGCGCTTCGGCCTGAAGGACCGGCGCCCCGGAGCCCTGATCGACCTGCCCCGTTTCCCCGGCGACAACCTGGACCCGGCCCGCAGCGGCGGCGACCTCTGCGTCCAGGCCTGCGCGGACGACCCGCAGGTCGCGGTGCACGCCATCCGCAACCTCGCCCGGATCGGCTTCGGCAGGGTCGCGGTGCGCTGGTCCCAGCTCGGCTTCGGCAAGACGTCCTCGACGACCCCGGACGCCCAGACCCCGCGCAACCTCTTCGGCTTCAAGGACGGCACCCGCAACATCGCGGGCACCGACACCGCCCGTCTCGACGAGCACGTGTGGGTCTCCGGGAAGGACGCGCGGGGCCCGGCGGCCTGGATGGAGGGCGGCTCGTACCTCGTCGCCCGCCGCATCCGCATGAACATCGAGACCTGGGACCGCACCTCGCTCGCCGAACAGGAGGACGTCTTCGGCCGCGACAAGCGCGAGGGCGCCCCGGCCGGGAGGGCGAAGGAGCACGACGAGCCGTTCCTGAAGGGGATGAAGCCGGACGCGCACGTCCGGCTCGCCCACCCGGACAGCAACGGGGGCGCCACGATCCTGCGCCGGGGCTACTCGTTCACGGACGGCACGGACGGTCTCGGACGCCTGGAGGCGGGGCTGTTCTTCCTCGCGTACCAGCGGGACGTCCGCACCGGCTTCCTGCCGGTGCAGACCTCGCTGGCCCGCGCCGACGCCCTCAACGAGTACGTCCAGCACGTGGGTTCGGCGGTGTTCGCGATCCCGCCGGGCGTCCGGGACGGCGACGACTGGTGGGGCCGGGGCCTGTTCTCGTGACCCCGGTCCACGCACCCCCCGCCCCCACGACCCACGCCACTCCGGTCCACGCACCCCTGGGAGGGAGCCGACGTGTTCGGTAACTATCTGATCGGCCTGCGCGAGGGCCTCGAAGCCAGTCTGGTCGTCTGCATCCTCGTCGCGTACCTGGTGAAGACCGGGCGGCGGGACGCGCTGAAGCCGGTCTGGGCCGGCGTCGGCGTGGCCGTCGGCGTCGCCCTGGCCTTCGGGGCCGGGCTCGAGTTCGGCTCCCAGGAGCTGACCTTCGAGGCGCAGGAGCTGCTCGGCGGTTCGCTGTCGATCGTCGCGGTGGTCCTGGTGACCTGGATGGTCTTCTGGATGCGGCGCACGGCCCGGCACCTCAGGTCGGAGCTGCACGGGAAGCTGGACGCGGCCCTCCGGATGGGCACGGGCGCGCTGGTCGCCACCGCCTTCCTCGCGGTGGGCCGCGAGGGCCTGGAGACGGCGCTCTTCGTGTGGGCGTCGGTGCGGGCCTCGTCCGACGGCACGTACGCGCCGCTGGCCGGGGTCCTCCTCGGCCTGCTCACGGCGGTCCTGATCGGCTGGCTGTTCTACCGGGGCGCGGTGCGGATCAACCTGGCGAAGTTCTTCACCTGGACCGGCGGGATGCTGGTCGTGGTGGCGGCGGGCGTCCTCGCGTACGGCGTGCACGACCTGCAGGAGGCGCGCTTCCTCGGCGGCCTCACGGACAAGGCCTTCGACGTCTCGGAGACGATCCCCCCGGACAGCTGGTACGGCACCCTCCTGAAGGGCGTCTTCAACTTCCAGCCGGACCCGACGGTCCTCCAGGTCACGGTGTGGGCGCTGTATCTGGTCCCGGCGCTCGCGCTCTTCCTCGCCCCGATAGGGTCGGGTGCGTCCACGCGGGTGAAGAAGCAGAAGGCGACCGATGAGAAGGCTGAGGCTGAGGCGAGCGCCGGGAAGACCGCTTGAGCGGCGGCCGGCGGGGCTGCTCGCGACGGCGGCCGCCGCGACCGTCCTGGCGCTGACGGCGAGCGGCTGCGTGACGGTGCACGGCGAGACGGCACTGGTGCCGCCGGCGACGGAGGCCGAGGCGGCACGGGCCCTGGCGGACTTCACGAGCGCCTTCAACCGCGCCGACAAGGCCCACGACCCGGCCCTGGACGCGGACCGGGTCACCGGCCCGTTCGGGGAGATCAACCAGGCGGGCCTGCGCGCCCGTTCGGTCCTCGCGCCCGGCGGCGACACGCGGCACGAGCCGCTGGAGCTGACGGACGCGCGCTTCCTGCTGCCCCGCAAGGCGGGCTGGCCGCGCTGGTTCGTCGCGGACGCCGACTCCAACCGGAGCTCCGGCCGGCGCTGGCTCCTGGTCTTCGTGCGCAACGGGCCCGAGCAGCGGTGGAAGGCCGCCCACCTCGCCGTCCTCGCCCGGAGCGAGATCCCCGCGTTCGCGGAGGAGGAGGGGTACGCGGTGCCGGTCGCCCCGGACGCCGACGCGCTGGCGGTCGCGCCCGGGAAGCTGGGCGCGCGGTACGTGGCGTACCTGAAGGACGGGACGGACGGGACGCCGGGGCCGTTCGCGGCGGGCCCGCACACCACGGAGTGGCGGGCGCAGCGGCGGAAGACGGCCGAGCGGCCCGGCCTCGCGACCCAGTACGCCGACCGGACCGCCGACCAGGGGGACTTCGCGCCGCTGGGGCTGCGGACCCGGGACGGCGGCGCGCTCGTCTTCTTCGCGACCCGGTACTTCGAGCGGCAGACGGCGGCGCGGGGCTACCGGCCCAAGGTGAGCGCGGACGTCAAGGCGCTGATGACCGGCACGGTCGAGGACACGGTCACCCGGGAGTGGGTGTCCGGCCAGACGGCCCTGGTGAAGCCGGCGGGCACGGACCGGGACGCGGTCACGGTGGTGGGCCGGCTCCAGGGCGTGGTGGGGGCGGTGGGCTCGTAACGCCCCGGCGCACGGCGGCCCGGCGCCGCTCCCGCGCTCCCCGTCCGTCCTTCCCGCTCTCCCCGCCCGCCCGGGCCGGCGCCCCGGCGGACCGGTACGGGCCGGCGGGGCGAACACGTCGGCGGGTCGGGCCGATCGGCAGGCCGGGCGGGCCGGCGGGTCACGGGTCGAACACGTCGGCGGGTCAGCGGGTCAGCGGGTCAGCGGGTCAGCGGCCAGGCGATCTCGTGGGCCGCGTGCCCGTCGTCGCCGTCCGCCCCGCGCTCGGCCGCGTGGCGGGCACAGGCGTCCTGGAGGGTCTCCAGGAGGTTCAGCGGGTCGGGCAGCGGGTGCTCGGGGCCGCGGAGCCAGGAGACGACCGGGTGGGCGTCCTCGTCCCCGGGGAGCCGGGCGGGCGGCACGAGGACGTAGCTGCCGCGGCAGTGCCAGCGGAGGCCCGGGTGCTCGTCCATGGTCTCCGGGTGGCAGTCCAGCTCGCAGGGCCACCACTCGTCCTCGTCCTCGGGCGTGCCGCGGGTGGCGGTGAAGAAGAGCATCCGCCCGGCGTCGGGGCGGGCGTCGGCCGACTCGGCGACGGGACCGACCTCGACGCCCTCGGCGAGCAGGCGCTCCAGGGCGGCGCGGCCGGCGGCCAGCGGCACGTCGAGGACGTCGTGGACCATGCCGGTGGCGGTGACGAAGTTCGCCGCGGGCTCGTTGCGGGCCCAGCGCTCGATCTGGGCGCGGTCGGTGGTCGACTGGGTCTGCCAGGCGAAGGAGACGGGGTGCCGGGCGGGGGTGGGACAGCCGATCCGCTCACAGGAACAGCTGTAACCGACGGGGTACGCGGCGGGGGCCAGGGGCAGCCCGGCGGCGGCGGCGGCCAGGAGCAGCCGCTCGCGGTCGCCCTCGTCGTCGGCCGCGGTGCGTTTGGGGCGCCTGCGCAGCCACTGCGCGAGTCTGCCCTCCGTGCCGCGGTAGCGGTCGATGCCGTCGCCCATCTATCCCCTCACACCTCGTGCTCGCCCGTTCGGCTCCGCCCATGGTCCCACCATCCTGCGCTCCGGGTGACCGGAGTGCGGAACCGGGGTGCCCGTCCGGCCGTCAGGCCCTCGGGGCGAGGCCCCGCAGGACCTGGTCGACCAGGGCGTCGGCGTAGGCGTGGGTGAGCGGCAGGGTGCGGTGGAGCCACCGGTGGTGGAGGGGGCCGACCAGGAGTTCGACGGCGAGGCGGGGGTCCGTGTCCGGGGCGACGTCCCCGGCGGCCCGGGCGGCCTCGATGCGGCGCGCGTACACCTGGAGCTGGGGTTCGAGCAGCGCCTCGGTGAAGCGGGCGCCCAGCTCGGGGTCCACGGTCCCCTCGGCGGAGAGCGCGCGGGTGGGGCCGTCGAAGGCGGGGTCGTTCAGTTCGTCCACGGTGGCGCGGAGGACCCGCTTGAGGTCGGCGGCGAGGTCGCCGGTGTCGGGAATTCCGTCCCCGTCCTCCGCGTCGCGGGCGTCGCCGGCGCGGGCCGCCGCGCCGGTCCGGGCGGCCAGGTCGAGGAAGGCGTCGAGGAGGACGGCCGCCTTGGAGGGCCACCAGCGGTAGATGGTCTGCTTGCCGACCCCGGCGCGGGCGGCGATGCCCTCGACGGTGGTCCTCGCGTAGCCGTTCTCGGAGACGAGCGCGAGGGCGGCGTCGAAGATGGCGCGGCGGGAGCGTTCGCTGCGGCGGGAGGCGTCGGGTGCGGCCTTGGCGGGCCCGGTCCTGGACATGGGCCCGAACCTACCATCCGACGAGACGACACGTCTCGCCACGCCGGGTGGTCCGCGAACCACCCGAACGGTCCACTGCGCGAAGGGCTCCGAAGGCGGACCATGGGGTCCACCGAATCCCGGCCCTTCCGTCCTCCCGTCCGTGAGGAGCCCCTCTTGCGCCCCACTCCGCGCACGTCCTCGCCCCGCCGTTACCTGATGTGCCCACCCACGCACTTCGCGGTGACGTACTCCATCAACCCCTGGATGGACCCCACCAAACCGGTCGACGTCCCCCTCGCCCTCGCCCAGTGGGAGGACCTGCGCGACCGCTACCAGGCGCTCGGCCACACCGTGGAGCTCCTGGAACCGGACCCGGCGCTCCCCGACATGGTCTTCGCGGCGAACGGCGCCACCGTCGTCGGGGGCCGGGTCCTCGGCGCCAGGTTCGCGCACCCGGAGCGCGCGGCCGAGGCCGGCGCGCACCTGGCGTGGTTCCGCCGCAACGGCTGGGCCGAGGACGACCTGCGCGCGCCGGAGCACGTGAACGAGGGCGAGGGCGACTTCGCCGTCACCGCGTCCTGGGTCCTCGCCGGGCGCGGCTTCCGCTCCAGCCCGCTCGCGCAGAACGAGGCGCAGGAGTTCTTCGGCCGGCCGGTGATCGGCCTGGACCTGGTGGACCCGCGCTACTACCACCTGGACACGGCGCTGTGCGTCCTGGACGACGCCCGCGACGAGGTCATGTACTACCCGGACGCCTTCTCCCCCGGCAGCCGCGCGGTGCTCGCCCGGCTCTTCCCGGACGCCCTGACCGCGACGGCCGAGGACGCGGCGGCCCTCGGCCTCAACGCGGTGAGCGACGGCCGGAACGTCCTGCTGCCGCAGGCGGCGGTGGGCCTCTTCGAGCCGCTCCGCCGGCGGGGCTTCGAACCGGTCGGCATGGACCTGAGTGAACTCCTCAAGGGCGGCGGCAGCGTGAAGTGCTGCACCCAGGAGCTGCGGGCCTGAACCGGACGGCCGGACGGCCGGTTCACACCGGCGCGCCCCGGCCGCCCGGCCGCTCCCTCCACTCCGGCCGCCACGGCCCTCCTGGCCCTCTCCCTGGAGGAGGCGTCCGTGAAGATACGCACCGGGGCCCCCGACGACGGCGAGGACGCCCGGCAGGGCCTGTGGGCCGGCGTCCTGCCGCTGCGCACGACCTGGGGCGAACCGGAGCCGGACCCGCTGCTGCCCGCCGGCACCAAGGCCCCCGCCCACCTGGCCGAGCGGGCCGGCACCGTCGCGAACCGAGCGGGAGAGGGAGCGGCGGCCGGCGCCGTCTCCCGGGCGGCGTTCCGGAAGCCGTCTCCCGGAACGTGTCGCGGACGTCCCGTCCGGCCCGCGCCGCCCGCGGGTGGCCGGGCCGCTCCCGCGACACGCCTCAGCCGGAGTCCCCGGCCGTCTCCGGCGGCCAGGCGTCGCCCCACTCCACGTCACGGGCCCGCTTGTAGAGGGGGCCGTGGCGCTTGGTGACCGTCTCGCGGGAGAGGCCCCCGGGGTCGCAGAGGTCGAGCAGGACCAGGCCCTTGCGGATCTGCGGCCTGCGGACGATCCGGGCGGCGGCGGGGTCCACCGGGAACCGGGTGGCCGCCACGTACGCGTACTTCTCGTCCTCGTACGCCAGCGAACCGCCCTTCACCTTCCGGTGCAGCGAGGAGCGGCTGACCCGGGCCGAGAAATGGCACCAGTCCGTGCCGGGCGCGATCGGGCAGGCCCCGCTGTGCGGGCAGGGCGCGGCGACGGTGAACCCGGCCCCGACGAGCAGGGTGCGGGCCGCGATGATCCGCTCGTAGCCGTCCGGGGTGCCCGGCTCGACCACGAGGACCGCCCGCGCGGCGCGGGCCGCCTCGGCGACGAGCGCGGCGCGGTCGGCCTCGGTCAGTTCCTTGAGGACGTACGAGACGGTGACCAGGTCCGTGTCCGCGAGGCGCAGCGCGGAGCCGATCCGCTCGCGCCGCCACTCCGCGTCCAGGAAGCCGCCGGCCAGCTCGCGGCCGAGCGCGAGGGCGGGCTCGGCCCAGTCGAGGACGGTCGTGCGGGGCGGCCGGTCGCCCCAGGCCTCCGCGACGGCCCAGCTCGCCGCGCCCGTGCCGCCGCCGACGTCGGTGTGGGTGCGCGGCTCCCAGTCGGGCGCGGCGTCCCGCAGGGCGCCGAGGGCGCCCCGTACCGCCTCGAAGGTCGCCGGCATCCGGTACGCGGCGTACGCGGCGACGTCGGAGCGGTCGCGGAGCACGGGGGCGTCGGTCGGGGTGGTGCCCCGGTAGCTGGCGATCAGCCGCTCGACGGCCTGGGCGGCCCGGTGGGGCGGGAGGCCGTCGAGGAGCCCGGCGAGGGCGGCGCGCAGGGAGTCGGCGGAGGGAGCGGAGGCGTTCACCGAGACAGTCTAGGCGGCGGGGCCCCGTGCCTCCCCGGCCGCCGGGGCGGGTTCCGCGTGTGCGCCGGACCGCCACGGGCGGCACAGGCCCAGGAAGCAGGCGAGGGCGAGGACGGCGCAGGTGAGCTGGACGACGGCCATCGGGACGGCCGTGTGCTCGCCCGCGATCCCGACCAGCGGGGAGGCGACGGCGCCGACGAGGAAGGACGAGGTGCCGAGGAGGGCGGAGGCGGACCCGGCGGCGTGCGGGGTGCGCATCAGGGCCTGGGCGTTGGTGTTCGGCATGGCGAGGCCCATCGCGGACATCAGGACGAAGAGCCCGGCGGACACGGGCACGAGCCCGGCCTTCCCGAAGACGCCGGTGGTCATCAGGAGCAGCGCGGTCGCGGCGAGCAGGATGGCGGCGAGGCCCCAGCCGAGCGCCTTGTCGAGGCTGACGCGGCCGACGAGGAGCTTGCCGTTGACCTGGCCGACGACGACGAGGCCGACGGAGTTGAGGCCGAAGAGCAGGCTGAAGGTCTGCGGCGAGGCCCCGTAGATCGTCTGCACCACGAACGGCGAGGCCGATATGTAGGAGAAGAGGACCGCGAAGGCGAGGCCGCCGGTCAGCATGTAGCCGGTGAAGACCCGGTCCGCGAGGAGGCCCCGCATGGTGCGCAGGGCCTCGCCCACCCCGCCCTCGTGGCGCCGCTCCGGCGGCAGCGTCTCCCCCAGGAAGCGGTGGACCACGACGGTGAGGAGGACGCCGACGGCGGCGAGGACGTGGAAGACGCCCCGCCAGTCGGTGATCCGCAGGATCTGGCCGCCGACGAGGGGCGCGACGATCGGGGCGACGCCGGAGATCAGCATCAGGGTGGAGAAGAAGCGGGCCATCTCGACGCCGTCGTAGAGGTCGCGGACCACGGCGCGGGCGATGACGATGCCGGCGGCGCCCGCGAGGCCCTGGAGCAGCCGGAAGCCGACGAGCGCCCCGGCGGTGGGCGCGAAGGCGCAGGCGACGGTGGCGAGGACGTACACGATCATGCCGGTGAGCAGCGGCCGGCGGCGTCCCCACTTGTCGCTCATGGGGCCGACGACGAGCTGGCCGAGGGCCATGCCCGCGAGACAGGCGGTGAGGGTGAGCTGCACGGTGGCGGCGGGCGCCCCCAGCGCTCCGGTGACCTCCGGCAGCGCCGGAAGGTACATGTCCATGGAGAGCGGGGGGAGGGCGGTGAGGCCGCCCAGGACGAGGGTGACGAGCAGCCCCGTCCGCCGGGCGGCGGCGACGCCGGGGGTGGCGGGGGCGGCGGCCCCGGTGGGGACGGTGGCCCCCGTGGGGACGGCGATCCCGGCGGAGGCACCGGCCGCGTCGGGGGCGACGGGTGCCTTCTCGGTGGTGTTTCCCTGTGGTGTCTTCCGGCCGCTCTCCGGCATCGACAGCTCCATTTCGTTGAATCCTTGCCTATGCTCTCAGCTCGGCCGGCATGGTCGAGACCTCTGCGAGACGGGCGGGGACATGGGGACGGGTGGGGACATGGGCGAGAGGGTGCGCTGGGGAATCCTGGCGACGGGCGGCATCGCGGAGCGGTTCACCACCGATCTGCTGACCCTCGACGACGCCGAGGTGGTGGCGGTGGCGTCCCGCAGCGAGGCGCCCGCGAAGGCCTTCGCGGAGCGGTTCGGGATACCGAGGGCGTACGGGGAGTGGGCCGGTCTCTTCGCGGACGAGGACGTCGACGTGGTGTACGTGGCGACCCCGCACCACGCGCACCGGGCGGCCGCCGGCCTCGCCCTGGAGGCGGGGAAGGCGGTGCTCTGCGAGAAGGCCTTCACGCTCAACGCCCGGGAGGCGGAGGAGCTGGTCGCGCTCGCCAGGGACCGGGGCCTCTTCCTGATGGAGGCCATGTGGACGTACTGCCACCCGCTGGTCCGGCGGATCGTGGAGCTGGTGCGCGACGGCGCGATCGGCGAGGTCCGCACCGTCCAGGCGGACTTCGGGATCGCGGGCCCGTTCGCGGCGGACCACCGGCTGCGGGACCCGGAGACCGGCGGCGGGGCGCTGCTCGACCTGGGGGTGTACCCGGTGTCGTTCGCACACCTGCTGCTCGGGGAGCCGGACACGGTCCGGGCGCACGCCCTGCTCTCGCCGGAGGGCGTCGACCTGAACACGGGCGTGCTGCTGGGCTGGTCCGGGTCCGGGGCGTCGGCCCTGCTGTCCTGCTCGATCGTCGCGGACACGCCGCTGACCGCCTCCGTGACGGGGACCCTCGGGCGGATCGACGTGCCGCGCTCCTTCTTCGCCCCGGAGCGGTTCACCCTGCACCGCGACGGCCGCGAGCCGGAGGAGTTCGTGTCGGCGGACGACCCGCACACCATGCGGCACGAGGCCGCCGAGGTGATCCGCTGCCTGCGGGCGGGCGCGGCGGAGTCCCCGCTCGTGCCGCTGGACGGTTCGCTCGCGGTGATGCGGACGCTCGACGCGGTACGGGACCGCGTCGGCGTCCGCTACCCCGGAGAGGCTCCGCTCACGCGGGCGTGAGGCCCGGACGGCCCGCCTCCGTGACGAAGGAGGCGGCGGTCGTGACGGGAGCGCCCGGAACCGTCACGTACGGGACCGTACGGAAGTCGGCGCGGGCGCTCTCCCGGCCGAGGGAGACCTTCGCGTAGCCGCGCCGCCCGTGGAAGAACCGCAGGTGGGGGTTGGCCCGCATGAGCTTGTCGTAGTTCGCGGGCCGGTCGGCGCCGTCCTTGCCGCTGGTGATCGAGGTGGTGACGATCTCGGTGCCGACGGTCCGGGAGGACGGGTCGCGGAAGTCGGCCTTCAGGTCGAGGCCGTAGGCCACGTGGACGTCGCCGGTGAGCACCATCAGGTTCTCGACGCCGGCGGCCTCCGCGCCCGCCAGGACGCGCCGCCGGGAGGCCGGGTAGCCGTCCCAGGAGTCCATGGAGAGCTTGAAGTCGGCGGTGGGGCGGTCGCGGCGCTCGGCGAACACGACCTGCTGCGGCAGGACGTTCCAGCGGGCCCGGGAGCGGCGCCAGCCGTCGAGCAGCCAGCGTTCCTGGGTGGCGCCGGTCAGGGTGCGCGACGGGTCCTCGGACTCGGGGCCCGGGACCTGCCAGCCGTCGCCGTACGCCTGGTCGGAGCGGTACTGGCGGGTGTCGAGGACGTCGAACTGGGCGAGGCGCCCGAAGGTCAGCCTCCGGTACAGCCGCATGTCGGGGCCGTCGGGGAGCTGGGGGCGGCGCAGCGGCTGGTGCTCCCAGTAGGCGCGGTAGGCGGCGGCGCGGCGGAGCAGGAACTCCTCCGGCGGGACGTCGTTCTCGGGGGTGCCGCCCGCGTAGTTGTTCTCGGTCTCGTGGTCGTCCCAGGTGACGACGAAGGGGTGGGCGGCGTGCGCGGCCCGCAGGTCGGGGTCCGTCTTGTAGAGGGCGTAGCGCAGCCGGTAGTCCTCCAGGGTGACCGTCTCGCGGTTGAAGACGGCGGGAAGGGTGCGGTCGGTGTACGCGCGGGCGCCGCCGGTGGCGTTGACGGCGTACTCGTAGAGGTAGTCGCCGAGGTGGAGGACGACGTCCACGTCCTCCTGGGCGAGGTGGCGGTAGGCCGTGAAGTGGCCGTCGTGGTACGCCTGGCAGGAGACGGCCGCGAGCGAGAGCGACGCGTTGTCGGCACCGGGCGCGGGGGCGGTACGGGTCCGGCCGACCGGGCTGGTCCAGGCGCCGGCGCGGAAGCGGTAGAAGTACACGCGGCCGGGCTCCAGGTGCTCGACCTCGACGTGCACGGTGTGGCGGAACTCCGGGTGGGCGGTCGCCGGGCCGCGCCGCACGGGCCGCCGGAAGCGCTCGTCGCGGGCGAGTTCCCAGTGGACGGCGACCCGGCGGGCGGGCAGTCCGCCGTCGGGCTCGAAGGGACGGGGCGCGAGCCGGGTCCAGAGCAGGACGGAGCCGGGCAGCGGGTCGCCGGAGGCCACGCCCAGGGTGAAGGGGTCCTCGGTGATGCGCCGGCCGTCGAGTTCGGCGGCGGCGGCCGAACCGGCCGCGGGCAGCTGGGCGGCGAAGGCGAGCGCGGCGGCGGCACCGGTGGTGGTGAGGAACCGCCGTCTGCCGAAGTGCTTCGCGGCGGCCCGGAATTCCCCGGAATGCTGGTGCATGTGGGTCATGTGCCCCTCCCCTGACGGTTGCTGTGCGACCGTCATCCCAGGGGAACGGAACGACCTGGCGCTGTCGGGCGCGGGGATTCCACGTGTCGGACGGATGAGTTCATGGGGCACGCGTCTCGCGTACGCTGCGCCCCCATGAGCATCGCAGTGGTGACGGGAGCGGGTTCGGGAATCGGCCGGAGCGTGGCGCTCGCCCTCGCGGCGGCGGGCTGGACGGTGGCCCTCGCGGGCCGCCGGGCGGACGCCCTGGAGGAGACGGCGGCGGCCCTGCCGGCGGGCCGTTTCCTGTGCGTCCCGACGGACGTGACCTCGGAGGACGAGGTGACGGCCCTCTTCTCGGCGGTACGGGACCGGTACGGGCGCGTGGACCTCCTCTTCAACAACGCGGGGACGTTCGCGGGGAGCGGCGTCCCGGTCGAGGACCTGGACCCGGCCGTCTGGCGGTCGGTGGTGGACGTCAACCTGACGGGCGCGTTCCTGTGCGCGCGGGCGGCCTTCCGGTGCATGAAGGAGCAGGACCCGCGGGGCGGCCGGATCATCAACAACGGCTCGATCTCGGCCCATGTGCCGCGCCCGCACTCCATCGCGTACACGGCGACGAAGCACGCGGTGACGGGCCTGACGAAGTCCCTCTCCCTGGACGGGCGTCCGTACCGGATCGCCTGCGGTCAGATCGACATCGGCAACGCGGCGACCGACATGACGGCCCGCATGCGGACGGGCATCCTCCAGGCGAACGGCGACCTGGCCCCGGAGCCGGTGATGGACGCGGCGGACGCGGCGGCGACGGTGGTCCACATGGCGGGCCTGCCGCTGGAGGCGAACGTGCAGTTCGCGACGGTGATGGCGACGGCGATGCCGTACGTCGGCCGGGGCTGAGCCCGGCCGACGTACGGCCCCGGTCGGGGGCGTTCTCCTCGTGCCCGGGTTCGGGGGAGGTATGCGCGGGACGGACGGAAGGCCGGGAAGGCCGGAGAGGAGGGGGCCGGCCGGGGCACGAGCGGCGACCGGCCCCGGGGCGTACGCGCGAAGACCCCGGCCCGAAGGTCCTGCCCGGAGGTCCTGCCAGGAAGCCCGCCCGGAGGTCCCGCCCGGGGCCCCGGCCCCCGGTGTCCTACGCCTGCCGGGTCTCGAAGCGGGCGATCCTCCCGTCCTCGACGGTGAACCGCCAGCGGGTCCGCATCTCGCCCCAGGTGTCGTTGCGGTAGCGGGCGACGAGGTCCCGGCCGTCGGCCTTCTGCGACTCGATCTCCATGTGCCCGCGCGAGGAGAAGACCTCCTTCTCCACCCACGCGTCGAGGTCCCGCTCGGAACCGTCGTCGGACATGGTGGCACCGGGCGCGAGGGCCTTCCGGAAGGCCTCCTCGTCGTTGGCGTTGAGGGCCGCGACGAAGGCGCGCACGGCCGGGTCGGTGAGCTGCTCCACGGGAAGGGTCATGTCCCACCCGTACACCGTCCGCCCCGCCGGCCCCGGGGAACCCGGCCGTACGCGCGCGCGTGTCAGCGGCCGGGCTGGGCCACCCGGGCGATCGGAACGGGTCCCGCACGCGGGAGGCCGCGGCTCCGCCGTGACCGGACCGCGGCTTCCCGTCACGGTGACGGCGGTGGTTACGCTTCGGCCCGTCGTGATGGGCGGATTCAGGAGCGTGCGCATGAACCGGCGGACATTCGACCGGGCGGAGGCCGTCGTCCGGACCTTGCGGGAGGCGGCCCGGCGGGGGCTGGAGGGATGCGAGCTGTCCGGCGGCTTCACGGACGCGGAGATGGACGGCTGGGGAGTGCCGGTGCCGGCGGAGGTACGGGCCGTGCTGCGGGAGATCGGCGGCGTGAGCCTCGACGGCTCCCCCGGCGAGACGTACCGGTTCGGCCCGCACCGCCACATCGAGACCCTCGACGGCTTCTGGCGCCTGGGCACCATGGAGACCGGCGAGGGCTCGCTGCTGGTGGGCGCGCGGGCCTCCGGGTGGGGCCCGGTGGTGAGCGCGGACCAGTGGAGCGACGTGTGCGAGGTGACGGTCGAGGCGCCCGACTTCCTCGGCTGGCTCACCGGCCGTGCCGAACGTCTGGTGTCCGGCGTGCGGGGCCGGCCGGGGCCGAAGGCGTCCGTGGGGGCGGTGGCGAGCGTCGAGGTGGCCGGGGGGACCGACGCGGAACTCGCCGGACTGGTCGGGGAGGGCGACCCGTTGACCGACCTGGTCGACCTGCGGGCCCTGCCCGGCTATCCGTGCCGGGTGAACTGGGAGCCGTACTTCTCCACCGCGGACGACGCGCCCGGCACCGGAAACAGCGTGGTCCACTACGGCCTGGCGGGCGACGGGCGGGCCATGCTGCTGCACAGCGAGGTCGTCGGGGACTTCCTGGTCCGGCCGGTGCGGCGGCACGCGGTCCCGGCGGACGCGGCGACCCGGGCACTGGCGGAACTGCGCGCGCTCGCCGAGGAGTTCCCGGGCTTCGTGACGATCGCCCCCGGCTGCGACGACCCGGAGATGGACGGGTGGCCCGTCACGGTGCCCGAGGACGTCCGCCGGGTGCTGCGGGAGACCGGCGGGGTGACGGCCGAGGGCATGCCCGGACTGTGGATGCGCCCCCGGGAGGCCGGGGCCGGGGTGGACCCGGACGTGCACCGGATGCTGGGCGGCGACGGCACGTACTGGCCGCTGGCCGAAGTCCACGGCCGGAGCGTCGGCGCCCTGGTGCAGATACGCCTCGCCCCGGAGACCGGGGAGTGGGGGTACGCGGTCTCCGTACCCGGCGACGTCGCGTCCCTGCGGGAGTACCCGGAGGTGACGCTGCTCGCGGAATCGCTGCCCGCCCTGCTCCTCGAGTACGCCCGGCGCGCCCGCCGGGCCACGGCCGAACCCGGCTTCGCGGGCCGGGTCGCCGACGGCGGCGGCTGGCTCTTCTTCAACACCGGAAACCCGGGGCCGCGCCCCGTCGACGTGACCGAGTGGAACGGTTCGGCCGACCCGCTCCTGGCGGAGGCGGCCGGACTGCCCGCGGGCAGCCGCGCCGCCGACCTGCGCACCGCCCCCGTACCGGGCGACCTGTGCTTCTACCGGGACAACGACTGGCCGTTCCCCGACGAGGTGGACCGGTTGTGCTTCCTCGGGGGCGGCCGGGTGGTGGCCGCGGTCCCTGCCGGCCGCTGAGGGGGCCCGGCGGCCGCTGAGGGGCCCGGCGCCTGCTGAGGGGGCCCGGCGACTGCTGAAGGGACCCGGCCGGCCGCTGAGGAACCCCGGTGGCCCGGGCACCCACCCGGCCGGGCGGCGTCCCGGGGAGCCCGTCCGGGGCCACCCGGATACATGGCCGGGACCCCCGGGCGGAGGATCTCCCGACCGGGAGGAGACAGCGGCAGACGGGCCGGGAACGGGCCGGGAACGGGCCGGGAACGGTCACCGCAGCGCCATGCCCCGCACGGGCATCCGGGCAGGGCGCTGCCGTGGCGCCCTTCCCGGCCGCGCGGAGAGACGACTCCGCCCGGGTGCCGCACCGGACGGAGGCCTCGCCGTTCCGGTGGTCAGAGGGTCTGCTCGATGTGCTCGAAGACGTCCGCGTCCGTCTCCCGCTGCCAGGCCGGCAGATCGGCCCAGTCGGCGACGTATCCGGGCTTCGGGTCCTCGAAGTGCCGGAACATCTGGGCGGTCCAGCAGATGGCGACGAACCGGCCCTTCTGCTCGCGGGTGAGCCGGGCCGCGTGTCCGCCGCTGACCTGGATGAAGTCGCGCACCTGCCCGTACACGGCGGCGGCTTCGCGCTCCCACGCGGGCGTCTCGTCCCACGGCGCGACGTAGCCGGGCTTCGGCTCGCCGGGATGGTGCTTGTTCACACCGGCGATCCACGCCTCGCGGAAGATCCGTCCGTCACTCATGCGCGTGTCCCTCTCGTCGTGCGGTGCGCGGAAGCGCCGCGATTCGGTGATCAAGAGTCGAGACTCGGTCATCGGACATGAGCGGGGCAAGACGCCCCCGAAGCCCGTCCGGCTTCTTGCCGATGAGTCCCGGATTCGACCGGCCGGCCGGTCCGGGCGCGCGCTCCGTGTGACGCCCGTGCCCACCGGTACGGGATCGGCCGGGCTCCTTCCCCGTGCCGGGAGCACCGGACCGTCCGGCCCACTACGCTCCGGGCATGGACGACGAACCGTTCGCCGAGTGGGCGGAGCGCCGGAACGCGAGGATCGGGCAGCTCCGCGCCGTACCCATGGTGACCGGCGACGGCCCGAGGGCGTCGCACCTGCGCCCCGACGCTCCCCGCGCGATCCAGCGGTGGAACGGTCACCTCTGGGAGCCGTACGGCTTCGCGGCGAACCTCGCGGAGGCGAGACGCGTCCTGTTTCCCCGCTCCGAGGTCGCCCCCGCGCCCGGGGCGGCGCCGAAGCTCGGCCCCGGGACCGGCAGGCACCGCAAGCCTCCGGCGTCCTGACGCCTCCGCCGGAGCGGCCCGCGCCACGGCTCCGGGGCCGGCCCCGCCCGGTCGGGCGCCATGGAGGGGCCCGGCCCGGCCGGCGCCCGTGGTTCCACGAGAAAGGCTTCCGCCCCGCGCATCGCGGTCCGGAAGCCTGAGGGGCAGACGAGTCGGGCTGTACGCCGGGTTCTGTACCCCGGGACCTCGCGGTCGTCGGGGTGACGGCCATCCATCTAGGACCGGCGTTGCCGCCGGCCTCCTGCGGTCTACCCGCGGACTCGGGCGAGCAGCCCTCGAACATCCGCGCAGGGACACCGGAGTGTCCCCTCTTGACCTTGCTCCGAGTGGGGTTTACCTAGCCGCCTGAGTCACCTCAGGCGCTGGTGGTCTCTTACACCACCGTTTCACCCTTACCGGGGACCGAAGTCCCCGGCGGTCTGTTTTCTGTGGCACTGTCCCGCGGGTCACCCCGGGTGGCCGTTAGCCACCACCCTGCTCTGTGGAGCCCGGACGTTCCTCGGGGAGATCCGGAGATCCCCACGCGGCCGCCCGCCCGGCTCGTCTGCCGTGCCGCCCATGCTACCCGCCGCGCCGGCCCGTGCTCGACCTTGCGGTGCCGCACCGGCCGCCCCGGGCCCCCGGGGCGGCCGGTGCGGGCCCGGGGCGCGGACGCGGGCCCGGGGCGCGGACACGGGCCCGGGGCGCGGACACGGGCCCGGGGCGCGGACACGGGCCCGGGGCGCGGACACGGGCCCGGGGCGCGGACACGGGGCACGGGCCCGGACGCGGGGGACGGGGCACGGGCCACAAGCGCGGGGCCCCGCTCACGCAGGCGCGAACAGCACCTTCGCCCGGCCCGGGTCCGCCTCCGCCAGCCTGACCCGCAGCCACTCCCCCAGGGGCAGCGCGGAGTCGCCGCCCGTGATCCGGGCGACCACCGCCGGGTCCTCCAGGTGGACGGTGCCGGTGGACGGCTCGCGTTCCTTGACGTCGATGACGTACGCGTCGAAGAGTTCGCCGACCCGGTCCTTCAGGAGCGCCGCCTCCACGATGTCGACGCTCTCGCGTTCCACGGCGCCGGCGCGGCGCGAGCCCGCGGCCATCTCCTCGGGCAGGGCCGGCAGGGCGGCCCGTACCCACTCGGGCGGTTCGTCCCCCGCGACCGCCGCCACGCACAGCTCGCTCGCGTACCGGTCGACGAGCCGGCGCAGCGGGGCGGTGCAGTGGGCGTACTCGTCGGCGACGGCGGCGTGCACGGCCGGGACGGGGACGTGGCCGTCGGTGAAGACGGTGTACCCGGCGCCCCGCAGGAGGGTGGTGCACTCCTGGAGGAAGGCGGCGTGGCGCGGGTTCGTCGGGTCGGCGGAGCGGACGGCGTCCGCGTACGGGACGTGGGGCGGCCAGTCGACGCCGAGGGCCCGCGCGGAGCGGCGGAGCCGGGCCACCGCGTCGTCGGGCGCGGTGGGCAGGGTGCGCAGGACGCCGGTGCCGGCGGCGGTCATCAGGTCGGCGGCGGCCATGCCGGTGAGCAGGGAGATCTGCGCGTTCCAGCCCTCGGAGGGGAGCGGGGCCCGGTAGGCGAGGTCGTAGCCGTGGTCCCGTTCGACGACCTCCTGTTCGGGGACGTCGAGGGAGATCCCGCCGCGTTCGGTCTCGAGGGCTTCGCGGAGGCGGCCGATCTCGCGGAGCAGGGCGACGGGTTCCTCGGCCGTGCCGGAGTCGATCTGCCGCTGCACGCCCGCGTAGTCGAGTTTGGCGCGGCTGCGGACGAGGGCGCGGCGGACGTCGGTGGCGACCCTGCGGCCCTCGGCGTCGAGGTCGATCCGCCACAGCACGGCGGGGCGGACCTCGCCGGGGAGGAGGCTGGCGGCGCCCTCGGAGAGGACGGCGGGGTGGAGGGGGACCTTGGTGTCGGGGAAGTAGAGGGTGAGGACCCGGCGGTGGGCCTCGGCGTCGAGCGCGGAGCCGGGCGTGACGAAGGCGGCCACGTCGGCGATGGCGTAGTGGACGCGGTAGCCGCCGTCGGCCCTGCGGGACAGGTGCATCGCCTGGTCGAGGTCGGTGGAGGAGGGCGGGTCGACGGTGAGGAACGGCAGGTCGGTGGCGTCGTGTGCCGGGAGCCGGGGCGCCTTCGCGGCGGCCTCGGCCTCGGCGAGGACGGCGGGCGGGAAGTCCTCGGGGATCGCGAGCTCGGTCCGGAGTGCGCGCAGGGCGGCCCGCAGGGGAGCCTCGGCTGCGCCGGTCACGTGGATGGGGCGGCGGGGCATGGACAGAGCGTAGGGGGCGGGGGCGGTTCCGTCATGTCGGGAGGGACGCGCGAGGGAGGCCCCGCCGTTCTCGTCGCGGTACGGGGGCGCTCACGGTCCGTTCGCCGTACGGGGGTGCGCGCGGGCCCTTTGTAGGCTGGGCCGCCGGGGCCGCGCCCCCGGCCCCGTACGTACGAAGGAGAACCACCGTGCTCGTCCTGCTGCCGCCCTCCGAAGGCAAGGCCCCGTCGGGGGGCGGGGCCCCGCTCAAGCCGGAGGCGCTGTCCCTGCCGGGGCTCGCGGAGGCGCGGGCGGCGGTCCTGGACGAGCTGGTCGAGCTGTGCGCCGCCGACGAGGAGAAGGCGCGCGAGGTGCTCGGCCTGAGCGAGGGGCTGCGCGGCGAGGTCGCGAAGAACGCGGAGCTGCGGACGGCGGGCGCGCGGCCGGCCGGGGAGATCTACACCGGCGTCCTGTACGACGCGCTGGGCCTGGTGACCCTGGACGCGGCGGCCCGGGAGCGGGCGGCGGACGCGCTGCTCGTCTTCTCGGGGCTGTGGGGCGCGGTGCGGGTGACCGACCGCGTTCCGTCGTACCGCTGCTCGATGGGGGTGAGGCTGCCGGGCCTCGGCGCGCTCGGCGCGCACTGGCGGGGCGCGATGGCCTCCGTGCTGCCCGGGGTGGCCGGGGACGGTCCCGTCCTGGATCTCCGGTCGGCGGCGTACGCGGCGGCGTGGAGGCCGAAGGGGGAGGTCGCGGCGCGGACGGTGACGGTGCGGGTCCTGCACGCGCCGACCCGGAAGGTGGTCAGTCACTTCAACAAGGCGACGAAGGGCCGGATCGTGCGGAGCCTCCTGGAGTCGGGCGTGGCGCCGGGCTCTCCCGCCGAGCTGGTGGAGGCGCTGCGGGACCTGCGGTACGTGGTGGAGGAGGGCGGGAGGCCGGGGGCCCTGGACGTGCTGGTGGACGAGATCCACTGAACCGCCGTTGCGCTCCGCGCAACGCTCGTTGCGGCTGGTGCCCGCCGTCGGCAGGATGAGGCCATGACGAGCGTGTTCGACCTTGCCCCGGAGTGCCCCGTCGTCCCCGTGGTGGTGATCGAGGACGCGGCCGACGCGGTCCCCCTGGCCCGCGCCCTGGTGGCCGGCGGGCTGTCGCTGATCGAGATCACCCTGCGCACCCCGGCGGCGCTCGACGCCCTGCGGGCGATCGCGGAGGAGGTGCCGGAGGCGGTCGTCGGCGCCGGGACCGTCGTCTCGGCGGCCGGGGCCGCGGACGCGGTCGGCGCCGGGGCCCGGTTCCTGGTGAGCCCCGGGTGGACCGGGCGGCTGCTCGGCGCCATGCGGGAGTCGGGGGTGCCGTTCCTGCCGGGGGTCTCGACGGTGTCGGAGGTCGTGGCCCTGCTCGAACGGGGCGTGGACGCCATGAAGTTCTTCCCGGCCGAGGCGGCGGGCGGCGTCCCGTACCTGAAGTCCGTCGCGGGCCCGCTCCCGGGGGTCCGCTTCTGCCCGACCGGCGGCATCACCCCCGCCTCCGCCCCGGCCTACCTCGCCCTGCCGAACGTCGGATGCGTCGGCGGTACGTGGATGGTGCCGCCCGGCGCGCTCGCGGCCCGCGACTGGGCCCGGGTCGAGTCCCTGGCGCGCGGCGCGGCGGCCCTGCGGGCACCGGCCTGCGCGCCGCCGGACGCGACGGCCGCGCCTACCGGAGGTGCGAGGTGTCGTTGAGGAGGCGCACGGAGGCGTTGCCGTCGGCGTAGTAGGCGACCGCCGAGAGCGAGGCGGCCGACAGTTCCATCCGGAACAGGGACTCCGGCGGGGCGCCGAGGGCGAGCCGGACCAGGGTCTTGATGGGCGTGACGTGGGTGACGAGGAGGACGGTGCGGCCCGCGTGGGCGGCGGTCAGCCGGTCCCGGGTCGCGGCGACGCGGCGGGCGACGGTCGCGAAGCTCTCGCCCCCGCCGGTCGGCGCGGCCTTCGGGGAGGCCAGCCAGGCGTCCAGGTCCTCGGGGTACCGTGCGCGGACCTCGCCGAAGGTCAGTCCCTCCCAGGCGCCGAAGTCGGTCTCGCGGAGTCCCTGCTCGATCCGCACGTCGAGTCCGAGCCGGGCGGCGACGGCGGCGGCGGTCTGGCGGCAGCGGGTCAGGGGCGAGCTGACGATCTCCTGGATCGTGCCCCGGGCGGCGAGCGCCCCGGCCACGGCCTCGGCCTGCCGCAGTCCGGCCGCCGACAGTCCGGGGTCGCTCCCCCCGCTCCCCGAGAACCGCTTCTCGGGCGTGAGCGCGGTCTCCCCGTGCCGCAGCAGCACGAAGGTCGCGGGCGCCCCCATGTCGGGGGCGGTCCAGCCCCGTCCGGGCGCGGTGGCGGCCGGGGCCGGGGGCTCCGCGTGCTTCACGGCGGCGGCTTCGGCCCCGAAGTCGCCGGTGGCCCCGCCGGACGGGAACGGGGTGTCGCCGGACCCTCCGGGGAGGGCCGTTCCCGAAGGACCCGGGGGCCGTGGGCCGGCCTCCGGACGGGCGCCCGCACCGGCACCCGTGCCCGCGCCGACACCCGTGCGCGTGCCCGTGCCCGCACCGGCACCCGTGCTCGTGCCCGTACCCGCGCCGACACCCGTACCCGCGTCGGCGTCCATACCCGTCACGGTGCCGGGGCCGGAGGCGTCGGCCGCCGTCGCGCCGGAGGTGCCGGGGACCGCGCCTCCGGAGCCCCCGGCCGTGAACAGCGCCGCCCGCGCCCGCGCGGCTCCCGCCGCCGCGTCGCCGGGCGGGCCCGACGGCGGCGGTGCGGCGGCGTTGCGGGCGGCGGAGGCGTCGAGGGCCGCCGTGGAGCCGGAGGGCTCCCACCGCCGGCCGAGCCGCCCCGCGTCCATCGCCTCGTTCGCGAGCCGGTCCGCGTGCTTGTTCCGCTCGCGCGGAATCCACTCGTACCGGACGCGGCCCGCCGGGAAGACCCGGCCGGCCTCGGCCGCGAGCGGCTTCATGTCCGGGTGCTTGATCTTCCAGCGGCCGGACATCTGCTCGACGACCAGCTTGGAGTCCATGCGGACGTGCACGGTGGCGTCCGGGAAGAGTTCCCGGGCCGCCTTGAGGCCGGCGACGAGGCCCTTGTACTCGGCGACGTTGTTCGTCGCCACTCCGATGTACTCGGCGGCCTCCGCGAGCGTCTCGCCCGTCACCGCGTCCAGGACCACCGCCCCGTAGCCGGCGGGCCCCGGGTTGCCCCGGGAGCCCCCGTCCGCCTCGACGACGAGTGCGCGCGCAGAGGTCATTACAGGCCGGACTCCGAGGTGCGGACCAGGATGCGGCGGCAGTTCTCGCACCGGACGACCGCGTCCCGGGCGGCGGCGCGGACCTCGTTCAGCTCGGTGATGTTGAGCTCGATGTGACAGCCCTCGCACCTGCGCTGGTACAGCCGGGCCGCGCCCACGCCGCCCTGCTGCTCGCGCAGCTTCTCGTACAGCTTGAGCAGGTCGGCCGGGACGGAGCCCGCGATCAGCTCGCGCTCCTTGGCGACGGAGGCGGCCTCCGCGTCCAGCTCGGCCTCGGCGGCGTCGCGGCGGGCGGCGGCGTCGTCGGCCTTGGCCTGGACGGCGGAGACCCGTCCGGTCAGTTCGGTGAGGCGCTCCTGCGCGGACTCGCGGCGCTCCATGACCTCCAGGACGACCTCTTCCAGGTCGCCCTGGCGCTTGGCGAGGGAGACGATCTCGCGCTGGAGGTTCTCCAGGTCCTTCGGGGAGGAGACGGCACCGGAGTCGAGGCGCTGCTGGTCGCGCGCGGCGCGCTGGCGCACCAGGTCGACGTCCTGCTCGGCCTTGGTCTGCTCGCGGCCGCAGTCGCTCTCCTCGGTCTGCGCGGCGACGAGCAGGTCGCGCAGCTGGTTGAGGTCCTTGGTCAGTGCCTCGATCTCGGCGTGCTCGGGCAGCGAGCGGCGCTTGTGCGCGAGCTGCTGGAGGCGGGTGTCCAGGGCCTGGACGTCGAGGAGGCGGATCTGGTCGGCGGGCGCGGCGTTCAGTTGGGGGCTCCAGGGGAGGTGTGGTGGGAGGACCAGGGGTCGGTGACCGTCTTCGAGACGTGGACGCGGAGGTCCCAGCCGTGACGGTCGGAAATCGCGTCGAGCTGGGCGGCGGCCTGCTCGCACCAGGGCCACTCGGTGGCCCAGTGGGCGGCGTCGACCAGACCCAGCGGGGTCTGCTGGACGGCTTCGGACGCGGGGTGGTGGCGCAGGTCCGCCGTGAGGAAGGCGTCCACGCCCGCGGCCCGGACCGCGTCGAAGAGGCTGTCGCCGGAGCCGCCGCTGACGGCGACCCGGCGCACGGTCATGTCGGGGTCGCCGGCGGCCCGGACGCCCTGGGCGGTGGCGGGCAGCCGCGCGGCGGCGCGGGCGGCGAACTCGGCGAGGGTCTCGGGGTGGTCGAGCTCGCAGATCCGGCCGAGGCCGTTCTCCGGGACGAGCGGACCGGTGACCCGCAGGCCGAGGGCGCCGGCGAGGGCGTCGGAGACGCCGGGGTCGGCGGTGTCGGCGTTGGTGTGCGCGACGTGGAGGGCGATGTCGTGCTTGATGAGGTCGTGCACGACGCGGCCCTTGAAGTGGCCGGCCGCGACCGTCGTCGTGCCGCGCAGGTAGAGCGGGTGGTGGGTGACGATCAGGTCGGCGCCCAGGGCGACGGCCTCGTCGGCGATCTCCCGGACGGGGTCGACGGCGAAGAGGACGCGGCCGACCCGGGCGTCGGGGTCGCCGCAGACGGTGCCGACGGCGTCCCACTGCTCGGCCCGGTCGGGCGGCCAGAGGGCGTCGAGTTCGGCGATGACTTCAGACAGACGGGGCACGGGGGAAAGGCTACCTGTCCCCCGCGCCCCGCCGTCCTGGCCCGTGGGCGGCCCCGGCCGGCGGGCGGCCCCGGTTCCCGGCCGGCCGTGCCCCGCGGTCCCGCGCTCCCCGCCCCGGTGTTCCCCCGTCCGCCGGCCCCGCCCCGGAGTCCCCCGCTCCGGTGAGCCTTGCCTTACTCCCCGCCACCGCGCGTCACTCCAGCACACGGGGTCTCTCCCGCTCAGCAGAACCGCCGGAGGGCCACCCTTATGTGTGAAGTGACCGGGCTCGTGTTGTCCGCCGGGAAGCGCGAAAACTAGCTTCGTCGCCGGAGGTGACGAGTCGATGACAGCCTGTGCCATCGAGACCCCGGCCGAGGACGACGACGCCGAAGGGAAGTACGACGGGAGCGCCGGACGGCCGGCGGGCTTCACGATCACGGCGAACGGCGCGTACGCGGCCGGGCTCGCGGGGACCGGGGACGCCCTGTACGCGGAGAGGTGGACCCTCGACGGTCCGGAGCCGTACGCCGTTCCGCTCCCGCTCGACCAGCCGGAGGAGCCGCACGCGCAGCTGCTGCCCCTCGCGGACGGCCGGGTCCTCGTCTGCCGCCGCGTGGACGGGCGGCGGCACACGTTCTCGCTGCTCTACCCCACCGGTCCGGCCACCGGCGAGCTGCGGCTCGGCTCGGTGGACGCGCCCGGCTCCGAACGGCTCGTCCTTCTCCCGCCCTCGCCGGACGGCATCTGCGCGTACGCGATGTGCGTCGGTCCCGACACCACGACGCTCTGGCTGGTGGCGGGCGGGGCCTTCGGCCCGGAGCGGGTGGCGGAGGTCCGGGGCCACTGCGCGGGCGGCGTCTGGCTCGACCGCACGGGCCGGATGCTGGCCCTGGACCGGCGGGTCGGCGACGGGCCGGTGAAGGCGGTCGCCGTGGACCTGGAGCGGGGCGGCGAGGTGACGCCGCTGCTCCAGATCGCCGAGGACAGCGACGACCGGCTGCTGCTCGCGGACCCGGACAGCGGGCTGCTCCTGATCCGCTCGGACGCGCCGTCGCCGGGGCACGACCGGCTCGGCTGGGGAGTCCTCGGGAGCCTGCTGCCCGTGCGCTTCCCGGAGTGCCTGCGGCTCGACGACGCGGCGGTGACGCCGTTCGCGGTGCAGCCGGGGCAGGTGCTGATGCCGGAGAGCTGCGCGGTGGCGCTGCGCATCGACGCGGCGGCCGGGAGCTGGGTGGGGGTCTGGCGGCCCTCGTCCCGCCGGATGGACCAGCTCGCCGCCCCCCGGGGCTGGCTGGCGGGCACGGGCCTGTGGACGGCCGGGGGCGTGCTGCGGCTGCCGTACGCGACGCCCGAGGTGCCGTGCGGTCTCGCGGCCCTGGAGGTCCCGCCGGAGCCGGAGGCCCGGCCGGAGCCGGAGGTCCCGCCGGGGCCGGAGGAGGTTCCCGGGGAGCCCCGGGTGTGCCGTCCCGTACCGCTCCAGCAGGCCCCCCTCACCGACCGCGGGCCCGTTGGCTAGACTCGCGGGCCGCACGGCACGATCGAGTTCTACGGGGTGAGTCGCACCATGTCGGAAGCAAGCACGGAGGGTACGGAGTCGAACGGCTCCGGACGGCATCGTGGCGGGCCCTCGCCGGCGGAGGACTCCTCGTCCTCCCCGCACGGCCGCCACCGCCGCGAGCCCGACGGGCAGTGACCGGAGCGTTCTGACGGTCGAACGGGCCGGAGGGCCCCGGGGAGACCTCCCGGGGCCCTCCGTCGTTCCCGGACGTCCTACGCGTGCTCCACGAGGGCGTCCGCGAGCACGGGGGCGTCGTCGCGCTCCACGGCGGTGGCCGTCACCTGGACGCGGCCTTCCCCGGCCCACATCCGGACGCGCAGGGTCTCGCCGGGGAAGACCACCCCGGCGAAGCGCGCGTGGTACGCCCGGACGCGGGTGACGTCCCCGCCGAGCAGGGTGTCCACGACGGCCTTGAGGACCATGCCGTAGGTGCAGAGGCCGTGCAGGATGGGCCGGTCGAAACCGGCGAGGGCCGCGAACTCGGGGTCGGCGTGCAGCGGGTTCCAGTCGCCGGAGAGGCGGTAGAGCAGGGCCTGTTCCTCGCGCACGTGCCGTTCGACGGTCCGGTCGGGCGCGCGGTCGGGGGGGTCCAGGCGCCCGGAGGGGCCCCGGTCGCCGCCCCAGCCGCCCTCGCCGCGCACGAAGATCCGGGCGTCGCTGGTCCACAGCGGGCCGTCGGCGTCGGCGGTCTCGGAGCGCAGGACGAGGACGGCGGCCTTGCCCTTGTCGTGGACGGCGGCGACGCGGGAGGTGGAGACGGCGCGCCCGCCGGTGGGGAGGGGCCGGTGGAGGGTGATCGACTGGGCGCCGTGCAGGACGGCCATGAGGTCGACGTCGACGCCGGGGGCGGAGAGGCCGTCGACGATCCCCATGCCGCCGCCCGCGACGGTGGCGAAGCTGGGGAGGACGTGGAGCCGGGACTCCAGGGTGTAGCGGAGTTCGGCGGGGTCGGTCGCGGGCACCCCGGCGCCGAGGCCGAGGTGGTAGAGCTGGACGTCCTTGTGGTCCCAGGAGATCTCGGTGCTGCGGGGTTCGGCGGCGACGGCCTTGGCTGCGTCGATGGGCATCGGGCTGCTCCTCACGGGATCGCCCCGGAACGCGACGGCTCCGGACCGCGATCGTCCTGGAACGCGTTCCAGTTCGGTGGCCCTCCTGTATAGCCGAGGCGGCAGGGCTTGGGAACCCTCGCTGACACCGCGTCAGGAGCCGAACGGGGAAGGCACCCGGGACATTTGTCACCGCGGGGTCCGTACATCCGTTTCTGCCGCGCCCTCCTGACGCTCCGTAACGTCGTGGGCATGAAGCAGCAGGAGCAGGAGAAGCAGGGAAAGAACGGCCCGGCCGGCGCGCCCGCGATCGCCTTCCGGGACGTGACCAGGACGTACGGCGCCGTCCGCGCCGCCGACGGGCTCGACCTCACCGTCCGGCGGGGCGAGGTCGTGGCGCTGCTGGGGCGCAACGGCGCCGGGAAGTCCACCGCCGTCGGTCTGCTCCTCGGCCTCGACGAGCCCGACGGTGGGCGGGTCGAACTCTTCGGCGGCCCTCCGGCCCGTGCCGTCGCGGCCGGCCGGGTCGGGGCGATGCTCCAGGAGGGCCGGCCGGTCTCCCGGGTCACGGTCCGCGAGCTGGTCGGCTTCGTCGCCCGCGCCCACCCGGCCCCGATGCCGGTCGCGGACGCCCTGGCGCTCGCCGGTCTGACCGGTCTCGCCGACCGCCGCGTGGACCGGCTCTCCGGCGGCCAGGTGCAGCGGGTCCGGTTCGCCGTGGCCCTCGCCGGGAACCCGGAGCTGATCGTCCTGGACGAGCCGACGGCCGCGCTCGACGTCGAGGCGCGGCAGGAGTTCTGGGACGCGACGCGCGGCTACGCGCGCCGGGGCAACACCGTCCTGTTCTCCACCCACTACCTGGAGGAGGCCGACGCGTACGCGGACCGGATCGTCGTCCTCGACTCCGGCCGGGTCGCCGCCGACGGCACGAGCGAGCAGCTCAAGCGGGCGGGCGACGGCGGCCTGGTCTCCTTCGACCTGGCCGGCGTGCCGTCCGGCCCGCTCGGCTCGCTGCCCGGCGTGACCTCGTACGAGATCCGGGGCGACCGCGCCCGGCTGCGCACCACCGACTCCGACGCGACGGTCCGGGCCCTGGCGGAGCGGAACGCGATCCGGGGCCTGGAGGTCGCCCCGGCCTCCCTGAACGACACCTTCCTCGCCCTCACCCGGAAGCCGGCCGCCACGACCGGGACCGCGCCCACGAAGACCACGACGGCCACGACGGCCACGACCGCCACGACCCCGGAGACGACCCGATGATCACCGCGTACGTACGCCTCGAAGTGCGCCGCACCCTGCGCGACACCGGATTCACGATCTCGACGATCGGCGTCCCCGTGCTGATGTACCTCCTCTTCACCAACCTGGGCGGCACGGAGGACGGCGCGTACCGGACGGCCTCGATGGTCGGCATGGCGGCGTACGGGGCGCTGGGCGCCGCGCTCTCGCTCGGCACCGGGGTCGCCGAGGACAAGTCCACCGGCTGGCTGCGGCAGTTGAGGATCACCCCGATGACGCCCCGGCAGGTGGTGACGGGCCGGGCCCTGACCGGTTCGGTGGTCGTCCTGCCCGCCCTCACGGGGGTGCTGCTCGCGGGCGGCCTCGTCAACGGGGTGCGGATGGCGGCCTGGCAGTGGGCGGCCGTCGCCGTCGCGCTGTGGCTCGGCTCGCTCCCCTTCACGCTGCTCGGCATCGGCAACGGCTACCGGCTCACGGCCCAGACCGCCGGCGCCGTGAACATCACCTGCAACCTGGGGCTCGCGGTCGTCGGCGGCCTGTGGTTCCCGGTCGCGCTCTTCCCCGGCTGGCTCCGGGCCCTCTCGGAGTACACCCCGACGAACCGCTTCGCGGAGCTGGGCGTGACGGTGACGGACGGGCGGCTCCCGGGGGCGGCGGCCCTGCTGGTGCTCGCCGGATGGGCGGCACTGTTCGGCGCGTACGCGGCGGTCTCGTACCGTCGTTCGGCACGGACGGCGTGACCGGCACGGACGGCACGGACGGCGTGACCGGTACGGACGGCGTGACCGGTACGGACGGCACGGGCGCATGAGCGGCACGGGCGGCACGACGGCCCGGAAGCACGGGAGGGGACGGGCGGCGATGGAGATCCGGCGGCGGCGGAGGGAAAGGCTGCGCGAGCGGGGGCCGAGCGGGCTCAGCCTCCTCCCCTGGCTCCTCATGGGCCTGGGCGCGCTCTCGCACCTGCTCGGGGGCGACGCCCCGAACCCGTGGATCGGCGGCCTGGGCCTGTTCGCCTTCAACTCCCTGTACATCGGGATCGTCCTGCGCGCCTTCGACCCGCGCACCCGGAACGCGCCGGCGACCTGGTGGCTCCTGGGCGCGCTCGCCGCGCTCACCTTCGGGCTCGCGATCGGCTACGGCAGGGAGTGGCTGCTGCTCTTCCCGCTCCTGGGCCTGGCGGTCGGGGCGGTGGTGCGGCACGGGAAGCTGCTGCCCCGGATCACCTTCCCGCTGGTCGCCGGGGCGGGGGCGGTGACGTTCTGGCGGGACGGCTGGGACTCGTTCGGGATCGTGTACGGGACGTTCATCTCGGTGATGGTGACGGCGGCGATCCTCGCCCTGAACGAGACGGTCCAGCAACTGCGGACGACCCGGGAGGAACTGGCGCGGACGGCGGTGGAGAAGGAGCGGCTGCGGTTCTCGCGCGACCTCCACGACCTCCTGGGCCACACGCTCTCGGTGATCGTGGTGAAGTCGGAGGCCGCCCGGCGGCTCGCCCCGCGCGACCTGGACGCGGCCCTGGCGCAGGTCGCGGACATCGAGTCGGTGGGCCGGCAGGCGCTGACCGAGATCCGGGAGGCGGTGACCGGCTACCGGGAGGGCAGCCTGGCGGCCGAGCTGGACCGGGCGCGCGACGCGCTCTCCTCGGCGGGCATCGAGCCGGTCGTACGCCGCTCGGGCCCGCTCCTGGAACCGTCGGCGGAGGCGCTGTTCGGCTGGGTGGTGCGGGAGTCCGTGACGAACGCGGTGCGGCACAGCGGGGCGTCCCGCTGCGTCGTCGAGCTCTCCGGCCCGGCCGACCGGGCCCGTCTGACGGTCACCGACGACGGCCGGGGCGGCGGGCACGCTCCCGGGGGCGCGGGGGCCGCCGCGCCGGCCGGGGGCGTGCCCGGCAGCGGTCTGCGCGGCCTGCGCGAACGGCTCGCGGCGGCGGGCGGCACCCTGGAGTCGGGGCCGGTCCCGGGCGGCGGGTTCAGGGTCGTCGCGGAGCTTCCCGTGGAACCCGCCGCGCCGGACCCGGACGCCGGGGACGTCCGGGCCGGCCGCCGCTGATGGGGCGTCAGCCGACGATGGCGACCGGGGCGTCCCAGGCGTTGCGGTCGACGTTGATGGTGTGACCGCCGCGGGTCTCCTTGCTGTTGGCCTTGTACTGGTGGCCGCGGCTGTGGTCGGTGTACAGCTTCGGGTTCCAGGGCCAGTCCCTGGTGGTGGTCTCCAGGCCGTTCCACTGGGCGTACCAGAGGTTGCCCGGCAGGTCGGTGCGGTCCTTGGCCGTGGCGATGGCCTTGGCGCCGGAGCTGCTGAAGCCGTACAGGCCTGCGCGGTAGGTCTTGGCGCGCAGGGTCTTGCTGAAGGACCGCACGTAGGCCAGGGTCGCGTCGTTGCACGCCTTGTCGGCGGTGTTGTACGACTCCATGTTGAGGTAGATCGGGCTGCCGGCCTTCATGCCGAGTGCCGAGGCCTTGGCGACCGCGTCGTTGGCGTTGCTCACTCCGACCGAGGCGGCGGTGGACGCGGTGAACCGCTCCTTGTTGCCGCTCTTCTGGCAGGGCGGCTGGGCCCCGACGTACAGGGGGATGACCCGCCAGCCGAGGGTGTCGACCGACTTCACCCAGGACCTGGTGAGGTTGGGCTGGGCGCAGCCCCGGTTCTTCCCGCCGATGTAGACGGCGACGCCGCCGTAGTAGCCGTCCTTCTTCCACGCCTTCATCGCGGTGAGCGAGGGCGCGGTGCAGGCGTCGAACGCCCGGCCCGTGTAGGTCTTCTGCGCGGGCCACGCGGGGGCGGCCATCGAGGTCTGCGCCGCGATCCCGGCGCCGGCGGCGACGACGACGCCCGTCGCCGCCATGGCGACGTAGCGGCCTTTTCTGGACAACCGGTGCTTCGGCATCTCCCACCCCATCCGAACTCGCGCCCCGGCCCTCCGGGGCCCGTTCAGCGTATCCGGCCGCGACCGGGCCCCCGGGCCGGGCCCCCGCCCGGTACCGGCTCCGCGCCCGGTCCTGGAGGGGTGCGGGGGCCGGGTCGGCGGCTCAGCGCTGCGTCCACCACGTCATCCCCGCCCCGCCGGCGGTGGTGACCAGGGCCACGAGCCATCCGGGAACGCGCTGGACGGTCAAGTGCAGTCCTCCGATCCGGAGTTCGAGGTGAGGGTGTCGCGCTTCGCCGTCGGTGTCTCGGGTCGTCGTCATGGTTCACGGTCCTCTCGATGGGCTTCGGTCGTCGCGGCCGGCATGGTCGAGGACTCCCGTCGCGCGCCGTCGCGCGTCGTCGGTGGGGAGGAAAGGAACGCGGTGCCGCGACACGGGGCACCCGGCCGGACCGGGAGCGGGCCGGGTGGGAACGCCCGGACCGGCACCGGTCACGACGTGTCCCGTACGCCGGTCCGTGACGCCCCGACCGGCGGGGTTCCGGGGGTCGGGGTGCTCCGAGCCGGTTCCGGAACGCCTCGGCGCCCCCTCGCCGTATCGCGCTGGTCCCGGGAAGAACCTATCGCTCCTGCCCCCGGGGCCGTCATGAGACGTATGCGTACAAAAAGAGGGAGGGAAGTTCGACGTTCTGGCCATGACCGCGACGGAACGGCCCCTTGGCAGCTTCGCTCCGGTGCGCTAAGGCATGTGCCGAAGGTGGCGTCGGCCGCCCGGAGGGCGGGCGGGACCTCCGGCGCACGCCCCGGCGGTCCCGCCGTGCGGATGCCCTTCTTCGCATCGCCGCGGACGGCTCCGGCGTCCCGGGAGGCCCGGCACAGCGGGTGCCGCACAGCGGATGCCGCATGCCGTACGGGCCGCCTTCCCCGGTGCCCCGTCAGTCCCGGACGAGGCAGAACGGGTGGCCCGCCGGGTCCGCGAAGACGCGCCAGCTCCGTTCCCCGTCGCCCGCGTCGAGCAGGGTCGCGCCCCGGGCGAGGACGTCCTCCTGGGCCCGTTCCAGGTCCTCGACCCCCAGGTCGAGGTGGAACTGCTGGGGCCGGGCGGGGTCCGGCCACCGTGGCGGCCGATGGTCCTCCACCCGCTGGAAGGCGAGCACGAGCCCGGCGGTGTGCAGCGTCGCCCAGCCGTCGTCGAGCGACCACCGCGGGTCCGGCCGGTTCACCTCGCCGCCGAGGAGCGCCTGGTAGAACCGGGACAGCTCGGCGACGTCGGCACAGTCCAGCACCACACACTGCAGTTTGGCCATCATGAGGGCAGCGTCTCACGACGCCCGATCGCGTTCCGCGTACGGAGCGCCGGTGCCGTGTCGGGCGGCGTCCGCCCCGCCACCGGCCGGCGGCGCCGGCCCGGCCGGGCGGTTCACCCGGCGCCGGGCGGGGCACGTCCGGACGTGCCCCAACAGGACGCCGGGCCTACGCTGTTCCCCGTGGACGAGATGCCGCGGGACCACCGGCCCGCACGGTGTACGAGAGTTCTCCTCGCCGAGGACCAGGGGATGATGCGCGGGGCGCTGGCCCTGCTCCTCGGCATGGAACCGGACATCGAGGTGGTCGCGCAGGTCGGGCGCGGGGACGAGATCGTGGACGCGGCGCTCGGGGCGCGGCCGGACGTGGCCCTGCTCGACATCGAGCTGCCGGGACGCTCGGGGCTCGACGCGGCGGCGGACCTGCGGGACGAGGTGCCGGACTGCCGGGTCCTCATCCTGACGACGTTCGGCCGGCCGGGTTACCTGCGGCGGGCGATGGAGGCGGGGGCGGCCGGATTCCTGGTGAAGGACGGGCCCGTGGAGGAACTGGCCGAGGCGGTCCGCAAGGTCCTGCGGGGCGAGACGGTCGTCGACCCGGCCCTCGCGGCGGCGGCCCTCGGCGCGGGCCCGAACCCGCTGACGGCCCGCGAACGGGACGCGCTCGCGGCCTCGGTGGACGGCGCGACGATCGCGGACATCGCGGCCGTCCTGCACCTCTCGGAGTCCACGGTCCGCAACTACCTGTCCTCCGCGATCGGCAAGACGGGCACCCGCAACCGCATGGAGGCGGTGCGGGCGGCCCGGCGGCAGGGCTGGCTCTAGGGCGGGTGGCGGAAGGGGCGTCATCTGCCCGACGGCGCCCGGCGCACGTCCTCCTGGGAAGCCCTCTTCGTGCCGTCCCCCGGCAGCCACAGCAGCATCAGGAGCGTCGCGCCGAGCAGGATCGCCGCCGAGACGCGGAAGGCCGCCGCGTAGCCCGCGGTGAGGGCGACCGGGTCCGGGGCGCCGTGGACCGGGCCCGTGACGGCGGCGGCGACCGTGGAGAGGGTCGCGAGGCCGAGGGCGCCGCCCATCGTGCGGGAGGTGTTGACGAGGCCGGAGACGAGGCCCGCGTCGCCGGGGGCGGCGCTGGAGGTGGCGAGGGTGGCCAGCGGGGTGGTGGCCAGGCCGATGCCGCCCATCATGAGGATGCCGGGGCCGAGGATCGTCGTCAGGAAGGTGCCGTCGGCGGTCATCGTGGACTGCCAGGCGAAGCCGGAGGCGGCGACGAGGGCGCCGGTCACGGCGAGGCGGCGGGCGCCGACGGCCGGCATCAGGCGGGGCGCGGCCTTGGAGCCCAGGACGACGGCGAGGGAGCTGGGGACGAGGGCCAGACCGGCCTGGAGCGGGGTGTGGCCGAGGACGTTCTGCGCGTACACCGTCATGAAGAACCACATGCCGAAGGAGCTCGAACCGAACAGCAGGATCGCCGTGTTGGCCGCCGCCACCGTCCGCGTGCGAAAGATCTTCAGGGGCATCAGCGGGGCCGCCGTACGGGCCTCGACGGCGACGAACGCGGCCAGCAGCACGAGCGCGCCGAGGAGCGTCAGGAGGGTCTTCGGGGCGCCCCAGCCCGCCTCCTCGGTCTGCACGATGCCGTACGCGAGGGTGGCGAGCCCGCCGGTGACGAGGACCGCGCCGGGCAGGTCGAGGCGGCGGCCGGTGCCGGGGCGGCTCTCGCGGAGCAGGAACAGCGCGCCCGCGAGGACGAGGACGCCGACGGGGACGTTGACGAGGAGGACCCAGCGCCAGGACAGCAGGTCGACCAGGAGTCCGCCGACGAAGCCGCCCGCCGCGCCGCCGGCCGCGCCGACCGCCGTCCAGGTGCCGATGGCCCGGGTCCGGGCGGGCCCGGGGGCGACCGCGTCGGTGACCAGGGTCAGGGTGGCGGGCGACAGGACGGCCGCGCCGAGGCCCTGCACGGCGCGGCCCGCGACGAGTTGCCAGCCCTCCTGGGCGAGGCCGCCCGCGACGGAGCCGGCGGTGAACACCGCGAGCCCGAGCAGGAACATCGCCTTGCGCCCGTAGAGGTCGGCGGCCCGCCCGCCGAGCAGCATGAACCCGGCGAAGGCGATCGAGTACGCGTTGAGCACCCACTGCAGGCCGAGCGACGAGAGGCCGAGGTCGGCCCGCAGCGACGGCAGCGCCACGTTCACCACGGAGACGTCGAGCACGACGAGGAACTGTCCCGCGCAGGCGATCAGGACGACCGCCCAGGAGCGGGAGGGGGGTATGGAGGGGGCGGGGGACGTGCGGGGGGCGGAGTCGGTCCGGGGCATGGCCGTCATGGTCGCAGACGCCCTCAGCCCCGTACATACGCCGGGGTCCCCGCAGCCCGGGGCCGGCCGGTGAGAGCCCGTGGGCGGACCTCGCCTCCTCTGTCACGCACACGTTCCGCGAGGGAAACAGGCCGGGTGCCCGCTCTTCGAGCCGGTCTCGGTCGGGTCGCTGCCCTCAGCCGTCGAGCGCCTCCCGCAGGCCCGGTCCCGTCATCTCCACGACGACGGCCGTCTCCCGCAATCCGTCCGGCAGGTTCGCCCGTTGTTCCTCACTGCTCACGAGGACGCCGTCCGGAAGGACGACGGCGGCTCCCAGGCGGCCGGCCAGTTCGGCGATCAGGTCCACGACGCCGCCGGGCGGGAAACGGTGCACGCTGACGCCGGTGGCGCTCACGTCCACTTCCGCCTCTCCGCCGTCGGCCGCCCGGATCAGCAGTTCCCCGGTGTCCGGGCCCGCGTTCGCGGTGTGGGGAGCCAGCACGTCCTGGATCACCCGGTCGTCCAGTACTTCCGGCTCGCCGCCGGCGAACCGGTGCAGGGAAACTCCGTACCCCATGGGCATGTCCTCCGTTCTCGCCCCGTCGGGTACCGGGGCGGTGACCGCCCCGGTACCCGACGCGTCTCCCCCTACGGCGTGTGCACGACCGTGATGAGGAGCACGTACCGGGCAGGGACTTCACCCGGTACGGAACACGGAACTCGGCAATCCGATCCGGCTCGAATCCCTTCGCGGCCGGTTGATCAAGGACTCAGTGACTCGGGCGCCGCGGGGCGCTCGCCACCCCCGATCCCCGGCCGCTCAGTGCGGCGTCCAGTGTCTCCTGGGCCCTGCGCATCGACTCCGCGTACTTCGGCTCGGCCATGCGTTCCCAGGCCCGGTCCGGCGCTACGTCCTCGACCCGGCTCATCACCCACCAGATGTTGCCGAACGGATCCCGCACCCGGCCACCCCGGTCCCCCCACGCACTGTCGGTGACCTCGGTGATCACCTGCGCCCCGTGCGCGACCGCGGCCGCCACCGCGGCGTCCGCGTCCGGGACGTAGACCCGCAGCAGTGCGGGCATCACCGGCCAGTCGGGCCGCCGGTCGAAGGCCAGCACCACCGTGTCACCGACACGGATCTCGCCGTGGCCGATGGTGCCGTCCTCGACCGGCACCCGTGCGATCTCCTCGCCGTCGAACGCGGCGGTGATGAAGTCGAGCAGTGCGCCGGTGTCGTCCGTGACCACCCACGGTGCGACGCTGGTGTAACCCTCGGGTGCGGTGTGCCTCATCGGTCTCATCCCCTCGTGCTCCTTCACGACGTGACGAACCTAGGGCTCAACTAGGACAGCCAGAGGCCTAGATCAGGCACGGGGTCGAAGGCGAACCTCATTTCGGGAACGGGCGTTCCGGCGAGGGGATGCCCGTTCCGTATCACCCGGCCCGTTTCCCGAGCAATCGGCCGCTCACCGCACCACTTCTCGACCGGAAGCGGGTAGGACGCGAACACGACGTCACGGCTCGGCCTGTGCGGCCTGGGGGCGTCGGCGGCGTCGGCGCGGCCGGCCGCCTTGCCGGCAGTGTCGTCCTCGGCCGCCTTCCGCGGCCGCCGGGTTCGAGCGCACCGAGAGGGAGCACACGTGAACCGCTGCGGAGGTGGCGGAACTCGCCGGCGGCTGCGTGCGGCGACGGACGGGCCGCCCCCGTCCGGGACGGGCCGCCCCGGACGGGCCGCCCCCGTCCGGGACGGGCCGCCCCGGACGGTGCCCGGTCCGGGCCCCGCGTACGCTCCGCCCATGGACGAGCAGAGGCCGCCGCTCCCCCCGGCCGGTGACGTGCGGCGGGCGTGGGGGCGGATCACCGGGTGGCTGGAGCGGCACTCCCCCGCCGTCTTCGCCTCCCTCGGCGGCCCCGGGGACCCGGCGGTCGTCGCCGCCGCCGGGGAACGCATGGGCGTGCGGCTGCCGGAGGAGATGCGGCAGTGGCTCCTGACGAACGGCGTCGGCCCCGCCGGGCGGCCCGGTGACACCGGGGGTCCGCTCGCGTCCGGCCGCGAAGGGGTCCTCCCCGACGGGGGTCTCCTGCTGGGGCTCGCCGGCGTCGAGCGCGTCCACCTCCACATGACGGCCGCGGAGGAGTCGGAACCGTCCGGGGACCCCGGCCACCCTTCCTGGCGCCGCGAGTGGGTCCCGGTCTCCTCCGAGAGCGACGGTTTCCACGGAAGGTTCCTCGACGCGCGCACCGGCCGCGTCGGGCGCCGGAGCGAGGGGTCCGGTCCCGTGGAAGGGGAGTACGCGTCCCTGTCCGCCTTCTTCGACGCCGTGGCGGACCGGCTGGAGGGGGTCCCGCCGGAAGACCGGAGCGGAACCCCCGACGGTCCCGTGCGCGTCCGGGGCCACGACGCCGGGGCGATACGCCGGTGGGCCCGCGCGCACGGTCACCTCGTGAACGACCGGGGGCGCATCCCCGCCTCCGTGGTCGACGCGTACGTGGCGTCCCTGTGAGCGGTACGGATGCCCCGTACCGTCCCCGTCTCACGGCAGGAACGCGTAGAACGGCCCGTCCGGCGCGCGGTCGCGGGAGCACAGCGTCACGTCCCGGCCCTTGAGGTAGGCCAGCAGCCACTCGCCGAACGTCATCTCGTAGAGGGTCCAGGACGGGCTGTCCATCTCCTGGACCACGACCCGCCAGGGCGCCGAGGGTCCGTCGGGGACGCGGAGGAAGACCGCCTCTCCCGTCGTGGCCGACGCCACCGGCAGCAGCTCGCCCGGGTTCCCCCCGACCGGGGCCGGCAGGAACTCCGTCATGTCCTCCTCGCTCCAGAACGCGAGGTCTTCCCCGATGTCCCTCCCCAGACGGTGCAGGAGGTGACCGGCCGGGTGCTTCAGGTAGAGCTGGTCGTTGACCCGGACCGAACCGTAGGCGTCCACGATCTCCCGGAAGTCCGCCGGGAGTTCGACGCCGATCTCCCGCTCCAGTGCGGTCCAGGGCGCCGGATCGGTCCAGTGGAACCGGGGCTCGCCCAGCAGTGCTGTTATCTCCGGAAGCGTCACCACTCACGGATTCCTTTCAGGAGGACTTTCCCGGAGAGGACGTGATCACCAGGGCGATGCTCGTGACGGTCGCGGCGACGGCGGCCACCGCCAGGACGAGGAGTCCCGGGTTGACCCACCACGGGACGATCTCCGTGCCCCGGCACACCAGGCTGACGGGGAGCGCGCCGCTGTGGTCCGGGTGGACCTTCGTCCCCGCCTTGAACCAGCAGGCGTCCTCGGGGAAGAGGAACGGCATGTACGAGAGGCCGTACAGGTGCAGTGCGCCGCCCGCGAGGTACGCGAACGCGGCGATCCAGGCGGCCTTCCTGGCAGGTGTACGCGGGGGTCGGGGCGACTGGAGCGGGGGTGGTTCGCCGCCCCTGCGGGCCCGGACCAGGCCCACGTACGTGATCCCCGCCCAGGCGGAGAGCGCCAGGGCGAGGATCACCATCCCCACGAGGGTCGCCACGGTCAGCGGCCGAGACGCCCCTCGGCGGCGGCCGTCACGAAGGCCGCGAAGGCGGCCGGGGCGGCGAGGAAGGCGGGGCCTTCGGGGTTCTTGGAGTCGCGGACGGCGACGTGGGCGGCGAGGTCGGCGACCTCCACGCAGTTGCCGCCCGTGTCGCCGCTGTACGAGGACTTGCGCCAGGCGGCGGTGCCGAGCGGTGCGCACTCGACGCAGTTGCCGCCGGTGTCCGAGCTGTACGAGGACTTACGCCAGTGCGCGCCCGTCAGGTTCTGGTTGGTCCCCATACTGCTCCTCCATGATGCGGGCGATCAGTGCGGCCGAGTCCTCCACCGAGAGCGCGGCTGCTTGCAGGTGATCGTAACGGAGCGACCCCTCCCTGAACGCGGTTGAATCAGCGGTCATATGACCTTGGACGAAGTCCTCGGTGTAGACGAGGTCGGGGTCATCGTCGAACCGCAGCAGGTTGAATTCACCCGGCAGGCCGGCATGCGCCCCGGCCATGAACGGCAGGATCTGGATCTTGACCCAGTCGTGCTCCTGCATCCGCAGCAGGTGGGCGAGTTGCTCCTTCATGACCTGCTTGCCACCGATCTCCTGGCGGAGTACCGCCTCGGTCAGGACGACCCACACCAGAGGCGGCGTCTCCCGCTCCAGGATTCGCTGCCGATCCATCCGGGCGGCGATCTTGGTGTCCAAATCCCCTTCCGTCCGGACTCCCAGTACGGCACGCGCGTACTCCTGAGTCTGGAGCAACCCTACGACCAACTGGGGCTGGAACGAAGAGATGTACGTCGCCCGCGCCTCCATCTCCGCGTACGGCTGGAACCACGTCGGCAACTGGCTCTTCAGCACCAGGCCCACCAGACGTGAGAACGTCCCGCCCGTCATCAACGCGGCGTCCAGTTGTTCCGAGAACTTCCTGGTGGGGACCTTCTTCGCCGTCTCTATCTGGCCGATGAGCGAACCCGTGCAGTAGACGACCGCGCCGAGTTGCGCCTGGTTCAGCCCGGCCGCCTCCCTCAGACGGCGTAATTCCGCTCCGTAGTAGTCCAGCGGCGAGGCGCTGGGGTCGAGGTTGCGGATGTTGACCACGGCGAGGTCACCCCCAGATCGACGCGACGAGGCGTTGTGTTCGTGCCGTTGCCGAGCGTAACGAAGCGCGTCCACTCTGGGGGCATGAATCAGGCAACAGACCTCTATCCTGCGGAACTTACGTCGAGTTACCGCATGGGGTTCACCGTGGGTGAGCATTCGGCCGGTCACATGCGCCGCATCCTGCGCATGTTCCTCGTGCGCTGGGAGCTCGTCCGATTGTCCGACGCCGCGACGCTCGCCCTCACCGAGCTGGTCGCGAACGTCGTCCGGCACGTGCCGGGCCGCCGGTGTTCCGTGCTGATCCTGCGCGAGCCGTACGGGCTGCGGGTCGAGGTGGCGGACGGGATGCCCGGGACCGTGGTCGCGAAGGCGGGCGGGGAGCTGGACGAGGGCGGCCGGGGACTCGTCCTGGTGGAGGCCGTGACGGACCGGTGGGGGGTGACGGGGACGGCCGGCGGGAAGACGGTGTGGTTCGAGTGCGACGCGTAGGGCACGATGGGCGCCCGTAACCGCGTACCCGCCAGTAGGAGTCACCATGTCCGAGCCCTCCCCCGCGATCCTTGCCGCCTTCGAGGCCGCGAAGGGGTTCATGCCCGTCGGGGAGGGGCTGGCGCTGTACGGGGCCGCCGCCGAGGCCGCGAAGCTGGGGCTGCCGCTCCTGGAGGTCGGGACGTACTGCGGGCGGTCCACGATCCTGCTCGCGGAGGCGGCCCGGGAGGCGGGGACGGTCGCGGTCACCGTGGACCACCACCGGGGCAGCGAGGAGCAGCAGCCGGGGTGGGAGTACCACGACCCGGCCGTGGTGGACCCCGAGGTCGGCCTCATGGACACGCTGCCGACCTTCCGGCGGACCCTGCGCAGGGCGGGTCTGGAGGAGCACGTGATCGCGGTCGTCGGACGGTCGCCGCAGGTGGCGAAGGTGTGGGCCGGGCAGCTCGGCCTGGTCTTCGTCGACGGCGGGCACACCGACGAGCACGCCGCGAACGACTACGAGGGCTGGGCCCCCAAGGTCGCCCCCGGCGGTCTGCTGGTCATCCACGACGTCTTCCCGGACCCGGCGGACGGCGGCCAGGCCCCGTACCGGATCTACCTCCGCGCCCTGGAGTCGGGCGGCTTCGAGGAGGTCTCGGTGACCGGCTCGCTGCGGGTGCTGCGCCGCCGCTGAGCGCCCCGTGCCCGGTGGACGCGCGTGGCCGCCCCCTCGCCGTGAGGGGGCGGCCACGGGGCCCGCGTCGCGTCCGGGTCAGAAGCCGGACGTCACGTACAGGCAGTTGGTGTAGGTGTAGCCCGGTTCGATCTTCGCCTTGCTCGACTTGGTGTCCCCGGCCGACGCCGTACCGGTCCCGGCCCGCTTCTGGAGGAAGTGGTAGTCGCCGGCGGGCAGCATCAGGGTCGCCTTCGGGTACTTCGAGGACGGCCCGGTGCACGCCTTGACCTTCTCGCCGCCCAGGCGGAGCGGGCCCGGGTACTTGGTGCAGGTCGTGCACGCCTTCAGCGTCACCCTGCCGGTCATCGGGCCCGTGTAGAGCAGTTCGACCTCGCCGGGGCCGTCGTTGCTCACCACCATGACCATCCGGGAGCCGCCGGGGACCGTCGCCGGGGGCAGGTTCCTGCCGGCCTCGGGCTCCTCGTCCGCGATCTCCGCCGCGATGGCGATCGTGCGGGCGTACGCGGCCTGCGGGCTGGACGGGTAGTCCTTGGCGAACTGCGTCATGGTCGTGACCGCGTCGTCGTAGTCCTTGTTCTTGAACTGCGAGGTCCCGCAGGCGAAGTCGCCCTTCTGGACCGCCTCCCCGGCCTCCTTCGTGGCGGCTTCGAGCACCGGGTGCGGCATGTTGTCCAGGGAGGAGCGGAGCGTGCGCAGCTCGACCGTGGTGTCGCAGGGCGAGGAACCGCCGTCGAGGGCGGTGGTCCGCGTCCTGATCGCCGCCCGGACGGCCGGCTCGACGCGGGCGGTCTGAGCGGAGTTCGGGAAGGTGTCGTAGAGCGCGTTGAGGCTCTCACTGGCGGTCGGACGGGCGGTCTGGACACCCAGGGCGGCCGTCCCGCACGCGTAGAGCGACTCGGCCAGCGGCTCGTCGGTCTTGGCGGGGCGGGAGCCGAGCAGGTTCTTGTCGACCGTCTCGGGAAGGCTCCGCAGGTGCTTGAGCGGCGGGACCGCCTCGCAGTACTCCTTCTTCCCGTACGGGGCGGACAGCCGCTCGTAGTAGGTGTCGAGGCGCGCGGGGACGAGCTTCCCGGCCCGCGACCCGGCGTGCTTCGTGCCGAGTTCCCCGTAGGTGCCGAGCGCCTTGCGGTAGATCGGCTCGGCCTTGTCGAAGGGAAGGCCGTCGGCGGACTTCACCAGGTCGTCGGCGGCGGCGAGGCGTTCCAGGAGGGCCTGCTCCCTGGCCTCGTCGCGGGCCGCCCCGTACGCCAGGGTGCCCCCCGCCGGCACGGCGAGCAGCACCAGGGCGAGCGGCAGCGCGAGGCGCCGGAAGGAGGCGCCGACGCGGAGGGTGGCGCGCAGTCCGCGCCGGAAGCCGTCGGCGGCGACGGCGAGCAGGAAGACGCCGTAGCCGATGAGGACGCCGGCGGGCACGCCGTCGACGTCGGCGGGGAACGCGGCCACCAGGAGGGCGGCGGTGGCGAGCCAGCAGAGCACGGCGCCGACCCAGTTGCGGAGGAGCACGTACCCCAGGCCGAGGCCCGACAGGTTGAGCAGGCCGATCGCGGCGGCCTGTGCCGGGTTCGCGGGGCCGGGCGGCCCGGGGTCGTGTCCGGGCGGCGGGCCGTAGCCGGGGGGACCGTACCCGGGCGGGCCGTAGGCGGGCGCGGTCGCGGGGCCGGGCGCCGCGCCGCCGGCCGGGGCCGCGCCCGTCCCGGCGGGCACCGCGCCGGGCGGCGGTCCGAAGGCGGGCGCGGGCGCCGCCGGGGCCCGGTCCGGCGGGGGCGGGGCCGCCGGGACGGAGGCCTCCGGGGCCGGAGGGGCCGGCGGGACCGCCGGAGGAGCCGGGGCCGTCGCGGGCGGGGCCACGCGCGGGTCGGGAGCCGGGGTCCCGGGGGCCGGCGCGGCCCACGGGTCCGGGTGGTCCCGCCGCGGGTCCGCCGGGTCCGGGTGGTCCCGCCGCGGGTCCGCCGGGTCCGGGCGGTCCTGCCGCCGGTCCGGGCGGTCCGCCGGGTCCGGGCGGTCCGGTTCCTTTCCGCGCGGGATCTCGTCCTGCGGTTCGGGACGTGCGTCGTTCGGTTCTTCCCCCACCACGGGTCCCCCTCGTGGATCCATGCACGGTGGCACCCCACCGTCGCTTCCTGTGGCCCACCCTTCACCGTCCGGACACGCGCGTCCACCGTTATGGGGAGGCGGTGACCAACCTGCGACCTACCCCTGCGGGTTTTCGCCGCCCGCAAGGCCTAAAGTCGCCGGGTGCCGAACGACCGCCGGAAGACCGCCCGCCGTACCCTCGCCCTCGCCCTCGCCGCCACCGGCTGCTGCGCCGCGCTCGCCGGGTGCGGGGCCCCGCAGGGCCCCCCGTCCACGGGGAAGGCCCCGGGCCCGCCGGAGGCCTCCCCGGCCGGAAGCGGTGCGCTGCCGGGCCGCGCCCCCTCCTCGCCCCCGGCCTCCTCCGCCCCTCCCTCCCCCACGGGGAGCCGCCCCCTCGCCGGACGGACGGTGCTCGTCGATCCCGGTCACAACCCCGGCAACTTCCGGCACCCGGAGGAGATCGCCCGGAAGGTGAACATCGGGACGAACAGCAAGGAGTGCGACACCACGGGCACGTCCACGAACGCGGGCGGCACCGAGGCCGACTTCACCCTCGACGTCTCCCGCCGCCTGCGGGACCTGCTCACCGCGCGCGGCGCCGAGGTGGTGTTCACCCACGACGCCGACCGCCCCTGGGGGCCCTGCGTCGACGAACGGGCCCGGATCGGCAACGAGGCCCGCGCGGACGCCGCGGTCTCCGTCCACGCGGACGGTTCGGCCGCCGGGCACCGCGGATTCCACGTGATCCTGCCCGCACGCGTCCGGGAGGGCTCCGCCGACACCACGGAGATCGTGGCCCCCTCCCGCGAGCTGGGCGAACGGATCGCGGACCGGTTCGCGCGCGCCACCGGGACGGCCCCCGCCAACTACCTCGGCTCCGGTGCGGGGTTGGTCGTGCGGGACGACCTCGGCGGACTGAATCTCTCGACCGTCCCCAAGGTCTTCGTCGAATGCGGCAATATGCGGGATCCGAAGGACGCGCTGCTGCTCACGTCGGAGGCGTGGCGGCAGAAGGCGGCCCAGGGCATCGCGGACGGCATCGCGACCTACCTCGTGGGGTAGAACCCGCGAACGATAGATTCCCTCCGTACCATGGGGCCGCCCCCCGTGCCACGGCCTTGAGCGCCACCCGACGCGACGACGAACCGACGAAGGACTCTTACGTGAATATCCGCTCCCTCACCCGAGGCGATGGCGTGCTGATCGGCGCAGCGGTGGTGCTGTTCATCGCCTCGTTCCTCGACATCTACGGCTGCGACGGTCCCAACGCGGTCTGCGACCAGGTCGAATACCCCAACCCGTGGGAGCTGTCCTACCTCGGCTGGGGCACCTTCCTCCTCGGCATCGTCGGCGCCGCCCTGGTCGTCGCCTCCCACGCCCTGCCGCAGCAGCGCAAGGTCGCCGGTCTGGAGCTCGGGCAGGTCGGCGCCGCGTTCACCATCGCCGCCGCCTGGACCCTGCTCATGTGGGTCTTCGAGGCGGGCAACGCCGGCCCGGCCCTGATCCTCGGCCTCATCGCCTCCCTGGTGCTCGCCGCCGCCGCGGTGGCCGGACCGATGGTCCCGGCCCTCAAGGCCCCGCTGGTGAGCGCGCCGCGTCCGCAGGCCCCGCAGCCGTACGGCACGCAGGGGGGCCAGCACGGCGTGCAGGGCGTTCCCGGCGGTTACGGCTACCCGGGCGCGCAGCAGCCGTACGGCGCGCAGCCGGACGCCTCGCACGGCGCGGGCCAGCCGTTCGGCGCGCAGGCGGCCGCCGCCCCGCAGCAGCAGGACCCGAGGCCGTCCGAGCCGCAGGCCCAGGCGCAGGCGCAGCCGTCCCCGGACTTCGCGCCGTTCTGGTTCGCCGTCCCGGTCGCCCGCCCGCTCTACGCGGAGGACGGCTCCCAGGCCCCGATCGCCGAGCTGGCGCCGGGCACCTGGTACCTGGCGGTCGAACAGCGCGGCCAGGCCCTGGTGGCCCAGACGCAGGACGGCCGGCGCGGCGTCCTCCAGGACACCACCAGCATCCAGCGGGGCTGACGGCCCGCGCACGCACCCGCACGGCGGCCCTTCTCCGGAATCCCTTCCGGAGAAGGGCCGCCGCCGTGTCCGCGCGGGTGGCCCGTCCGCTCACCCGCCGAGCTGGGACGTGCTGGGGACCTTGTCCCTGACCTCGGCGCCGGCGCTCTTCCCCGCGTCCTTGACGCTGTTGATCACGCTCTCGAAGGCACCCACGTCCCCGGCGCCCACCTCCCCCGCGCGGAACTTCGTCCCGAGGTCCTTGAGCGACTCGATCCCCGCGGTGAGGGGCGCGACCGCCTTCGAGAGCAGCGGGTCGCCCTTGGCGTTGTCGACCGCCGCCCTGAGCCGGTTGTAGGTGAACGCCCCCGCGAGTCCGGCCTTCACGAGGGCGAAGGTCCGGCCGTCCGCGCCCTTCTTGAACGCGCCCGCGCGGTACGGCTTCACGATCCACTGGTACGTGGCGCCCGCCGCCAGGCCTGCGTTGGCCACGAACCGGGTCTTGGCCAGCCTCTGCCGTTCGGCGCCGCCCGAGGCGGACGGGGTCGCGGTGGCGCTCGCGCCCGGCGTGCCGTCGTCGCCGCCGCAGGCGGCGGTGGTCAGGAGCAGGGCGCAGCACAGCGGCAGCGCCACGGCCGGGCGCACGAGGGTTCCGGACACGGCGGGGACCTCCCTGGGGTGTGGCGCCAGCCTCGCCCCGGGGCCGTGCGGCCGCCACCCGGGCGGCCCGTACGGGTGCCGGGCCCCGCCCGTCGCGGGACCCGGAGGGGATCAGGTCCCGCAGCAGTCCGGTTCGAGGCCGGCGGGGAGGCGGTCGCCGCCGAAGACGGCGACGGTGGCCTCGTCGCCGCCGAGGGCCGCCACCGCGAGCAGCAGGGAGCCGGCGGTCCAGCTCGTCTGCTCCTCCGGCCACACGGCCCGGTCGCCCTCGAAGACGTACCCCGTCCAGTACATGCCGTTCGGGGCCCGCAGGTGCTGGATGTCCTGGAGGATCGTGAGGGCCCGGTCGGACTCCCCCACCGCCCAGAGGGCGAGGGCGAGTTCGCAGCTCTCGCCGCCGGTGACCCACGGGTTGGGGACCACGCAGCGCACGCCGAGGCCGGGCACGACGAACGCGTCCCAGGACGCGTCGATGCGGGCCCTCGCCTCCTCGCCGGTGACCGCGCCGCCGAGGACCGGGTAGTACCAGTCCATCGAGTAGCGGGACTTGTCGAGGAAGCGCTCGGGGTGGCGGCGGATCGCGTGGCCGAGCGCCCCGGCCGCCAGCTCCCAGTCCGGCTGCGGCTCCTCGCGGGCCTCGGCGACGGCGAGGGCGCAGCGCAGGGCCTGGTGGATCGAGGAGCTGCCGGTGAGGAGCGCGTCGGTCACGGCCCCGCCGGACGGCTCCCGCTTCCAGCCGATCTGGCCGCCGGGCTGCTGGAGGCCGAGGACGAACTCCACGGCCGCGTAGACGACGGGCCACATCCGGTCGAGGAAGGCGTCGTCGCCGGTGGACAGGTAGTGGTGCCAGACGCCGACGGCGACGTACGCGACGAAGTTGGACTCCCGGCTCCGGTCGGTGACCCGCTCCGGGTCGCCGTCGTCGTAGGCCGCGTACCAGGAGCCGTCGGTGTTCTGGTGCCGGGCGAGCCACGCGTAGGCGCGGGCGGCGGCGTCGTGCTCCCCGGCGGCGTCCAGGGCCATGGCGGCCTCGGTGTGGTCCCACGGGTCGAGGTGGTGGCCCCGGAACCAGGGGATGGCGCCGTCCTCGCGCTGCGCGGCGAGGATTCCGGCGACGGTCCGAGCGGCCTGCTCGGCGGTCAGCACGCCGGGCAGGAGGAGGTGTTCGGCGATGTGCTCGGGGGAGGTCACGGGGTGTCCGCTCCGGACGGCTCGGCCCCGGGCAGGTGGGGCTTGGTCGCGTACGCCACGAAGCTCTTGCCGACGACCGGGTTGAGCAGCTGCTCGGCGACCCGGGTCAGGGCGGGCTTCTTCATGATGTCCCAGACCAGGAGCTTGTGGTACGCCCGGACCGGCAGCGCCTTGTCGTTGTCGACGCCGAAGGCGCACTTGAGCCACCAGTACGGCGCGTGCAGGGCGTGCGCGTGGTGGGTGCCGTACGGCCTGAGGCCCGCCTCCCTGATCCTGGCGAGGAGTTCGTCGGCCTTGTAGATGCGGATGTGGCCGCCCTCGACCTCGTGGTACTCGTCGGAGAGCGCCCAGCAGACCTTCTCGGGGCCGTAGCGCGGGACGGTGATCGCGATCCGGCCGCCCGGCCTGAGGACGCGGACCATCTCGGCGAGCACGCCCTTGTCGTCCGGGATGTGCTCCATGACCTCGGAGATGATCACGACGTCGAAGGACTCGTCGGGGAAGGGCAGGTTGAGGGCGTCGCCCTCCATCGCGGTGGCGGTGGCCCCGGCGGGGGCCTCCCCGGCCTCCTTCATGGCCGCGAACCACTTGGCGACCTCGCGGATCTCCTCGCCGTTCCGGTCGAGGGCCACGACCCGCGCACCGCGCCGGTAGCACTCGAAGGCGTGCCGGCCCGCACCGCAGCCCAGGTCGAGCACGCGGTCGCCGGGGGCGAGCGGGAAGCGGGTGAAGTCGACGGTCAGCACGAGGGCCTGCCTTCGCGGTCGGGACGGGGGTGGCGCGGGTGGGAACGGTGTCTGCGGGGGCGGTGCCCCTCGTGCGCGTGCACGGCGGTCACCGGCGGGCCTGGCGGGCGACGGCCTCGCGGTAGAGCTCCTCGGTGCCCCGGGCCGCGCGGGCCCAGGTGAAGCGCTCCAGGACCCGGGCGCGGCCGGCGGCGCCGAGGCGGGCCCGCAGGGCGGGGTCGCCGAGGAGCCGGCCGAGGGCGGCGGCGAGCGCGCCCGCGTCGCCCGGCGGCACCGCGAGGCAGGCCTCGCCGTCGGGGCCCGTGACCTCGGGGATCGCTCCGCCGGTGGTGGCGACGAGCGGGGTGCCGGTGGCCATGGCCTCGGCGGCGGGCAGCGAGAAGCCCTCGTAGAGCGAGGGCACGCAGGAGACCTGGGCGGAGCGCACGAGGTCGACGAGTTCGGCGTCGGTGACGCCCTTGACGAACTCGACGGCGCCGTCGAGGCCGTACCGCTCGATGGCCCGCGCGACCGGGCCGTCCTCGGCGCGCCTGCCGACGACGACGAGGTGCGCGTCGGGGTTCTCGGTGCGGAGCTTGGCCAGCGCCTCGACCAGGTGGACCAGGCCCTTGAGGGGGACGTCGGCGCTGGAGGTGGTGACGATCCGGCCGGGGACCTCGGCGACGGACGGGTCGGGGGACCAGAGGTCGGTGTCGGCCCCGATGTGGACGACCCTGACGCGGTCCTCGCGCACCCCCAGGTGCTCCACGATCTCCTGGCGGGAGGTGCCGGAGACGGTGAGCACGGACGGCAGCCGGCGGGCGACCTTCTTCTGCATGCCGGTGAAGGCGTACCAGCGGCGGACGGAGGCGCGGCGCTTCCAGCCGGTGGCGGCGTCGAGTTCGAGCCGCCGGTCGACGGTGATGGGGTGGTGGATCGTGGTGACCAGGGGCGCGCCGAGCGCCCGGGGGCCGCCGAGGAGGCCGTACCCGAGGGTCTGGTTGTCGTGGACGACGTCGAAGTCGCCGCGGCGGGCGGCGAGCAGGCGCCGGGCCCGCAGGGAGAAGGTGAGCGGTTCGGGGAAGCCGCCGGTCCACATGGTGGCGACCTCGAGGGCGTCGATCCAGTCGCGGTACTCGTCGCGCTTCGGGGTCCGGAAGGGGTCCGGCGAGCGGTAGAGGTCGAGGCTGGGGACCTCGGTGAGCGGCACGCCCTCGTCGAGCACGGGGTACGGCTGCGAGCCGATGACCTCGACGGTGTGGCCGAGGCGGGCGAGTTCGCGGGAGAGGTGCCGGACGTAGACGCCCTGGCCCCCGCAGAAGGGGTTCCCCTTGTACGTGAGGAGGGCGATCCGCAACGGGCCGTCACCGGGATCGGTGACGCCCTGGCGGGGGCCTGCCTCTACGGCCTCGGCGGTCATGCGCGGCCCCCTTCGAGCGTGCGTTTCGCCGGAGCGTAACCGCTGGCGTTAATCTAGAACAAGTTACAGACCCGACCGTCGCCCGGCCGTCCGGGAAGGACAGAATCTACCGGCAGGTAGCGCCGCGGTGAGATCCGGAGCGGGTGATTCGCGCCACGGCGGCGGCGCCGCCATACTGTCGCTCCCCACCGCACGGAACGGGACCCCATGACCGCAGACAACAGAGCGGACCGCGGCACCGGCCACGGTGCGGACCACGGCCGCGCCGCGCCCCTCACGGAGCGTCAGGAGGAGCGGCGGCGGCGCATCCTGGACGCCAGCGCGCGGCTCGCGTCGCGGGGCGGGTTCGACGCCGTGCAGATGCGGGAGGTCGCCGAGGAGGCGGGGGTGGCCCTGGGCACGCTGTACCGCTACTTCCCGTCGAAGATCCACCTGCTCGTCGCGGTGATGCAGGACCAGCTCCGGCACCTGCACACCACGCTGCGCAAACGTCCCCCGGCGGGCGCGGACCCGGCGGAACGGGTCGCGGAGACCCTGATGCGGGCCTTCCGGGCGCTCCAGCGCGAACCCCGGCTCGCCGACGCGATGGTGCGGGCGCTGATCTTCGCGGACCGCGGGGCGAGCGCCGAGGTGGACGAGGTCTCCCGCCTGACGACGGCGATCATCCTGGACGCGATGGGGACCGCGCACCCGGCACCCGGGCAGCTCTCGGTGGTCCGGGTGATCGAGCACACCTGGCACTCGGCGCTGATCACCTGGCTGTCGGGACGGTCCTCGATCGACCGGGTGAAGATCGACATCGAGACGGTCTGCCGGCTGATCGGCGCGACGGCGGAGGACACGGAGGGGCCGGGAGGCTGAGGCCGTGCCCCGGGGGCCCGGGGCCCTCGCCTCCGGGAGGCCGAGCCCGCGCCTCCGGGGTCCGGGGCCCACGCCCCGGAGGTCAGCGGCCCGCCTCCCCGAGGAGATTGGGGTCCGCACCTCCGGAGGTCCGGGGCCCGTGCCCCCGGGAGGCCGAGCCCGCGCCTCCGGGGTCCGGGGCCCGCCTCCCCCGAGCCCGCGGCTCCCGTCGTCGTCCGCGCGGGCCGGTGCGGGACCGTACGCACCCCGGATGAGCAGGACGTAAGGGCCGGTAGAGTGAGCGGGTCGTCATCATGCCCGTGCGGGGGGAAGCCGGTGCGAGTCCGGCGCTGACCCGCAGCCGTGAGCCCCCTCCGTACGGGGGCGAGCCGGAATGCCCCGCCGGGACGTGACCCGCCGGCACCGTCGAGGAACACGGAGCCGAGCCCGGTGCCCCGAGGCGTGCCGTGCCCGGCCGCAGGAGAGGGCCCCATGAACACCGTCCGCCGCGCCGCCGCGCTCGCCGCCGCCGTCGCCGTACTCGGCGCCGGAGCCGCCGGGCAGGCCTCCGCCGCGCCCGCCCCCGCCCCCTCCGCCCCCTCCTCCGGCTCCGCCGGGACCGGCCTGTACGGCACGAAGGACCCCACGTACGACGGCGTCTGGCGCCAGTCGCTCGCCTTCCTCGCCCAGCGCGCCACCGGCTACCAGCCCGCCGACCGGGCCGTGGAGTGGCTGCTCGGCCAGCAGTGCGCCGACGGCGCCTTCCCCTCGTACCGCGCGGACACCGCGAAGCCCTGCGACGCGAAGACGGTGCGGGACACCAACGCCACCGCCGTCGCCGTGCAGGCGCTCGCCGCCGTCCGGCGCCAGGCGGCCGACCCGGAGAAGGCCGACCGGGCCGTCAAGGCCGGCACCGACTGGCTGAAGGGCGTGCAGAACGAGGACGGCGGCTGGAGCTACAACCCCGGCGGCGCGAGCGACGCCAACTCCACCTCGGTCGTCGTCGGCGCGCTCGCCGCGACCGGCGTGCGGCCCGGCACGTTCGTCTCCGCCGGGGGCCGCACCCCCTACGACGCGCTCCTCGCCTTCGCGCTGCCCTGCGCGGACGAGGCGGGCCCCGGCGCGTTCGCCTACCAGCCGGACAAGGACGGGAAGCTGGTCGCCAACGCCGACGCGACCGCCGCCGCCACCCTCGCCGGACTCGGCAAGAGCCTCGTCGCCACCAAGGCCTCCCCCGACCAGCCGCCGGCCTGCACCGACCTGACGAAGCCGACCGTCGAGCGGGCCGCCCTGAACGGCGCCTCCTACCTGGCCGGGGCCCTCGCGAAGACCGGCCACCTCACCCTGCCGCCGATGCCGGGCGCCACCGGCGCCGCCGCCACCACCGGGCAGCCCGACGTCGGCAACACCGCCGACGCCGTCGTGGCGCTCGCCGCCGCCGGCGCGGCCAAGCAGGCCAAGCCCGCCCTGGAGTGGCTGGAGAAGAACTCCGCCGCCTGGGCGAAGGAGGGCGGCCCGGCCGCCTACGCCCAGCTGATCCTGGCCGCCCGCGCGACGGAGACCGACCCGCGCGAGTTCGGCACGGCCGACCTGGTCGAGCAGCTCAACGCCGCCGGGCCCGCGCCCAAGAGCCCCGACACCTCCGCCTCCTCCACCAGCGACGACGAGGGCCGCGGCTTCGACCTCTGGTGGATCATCGGCATCGGCACGCTCGTCGGCGTCGGCATCGGCTTCTACGTGAGCGGCCGCAAGAAGTGACCGCCGTCACCCCCCGCAGGGCCGGGACCGCGGGCGCCGCCGCCGGAGCACTGCTGGTCCTCGCCTCGGTGGCGGCCGCCCCCGCGCACGCCGCCGGCTACCGCTACTGGTCGTTCTGGGAGGGCGGAGCCGGCAGGCCCTGGGCGTACGCCACCCAGGGACCGGCGACCGCCCGTCCCGCCGACGGCGACGCGATCGGCTTCCGCTTCGCGGTCGGCCGGGAGGCGGACAGCGCCTCCCGGCCCTCCGTCGCCCCGGACTTCGCGGGGATCTGCGGGGGCACGGAGGAGAAGGACGGCACGAAGCGGATCGCGGTCGTCGTCGACTTCGGCGGCCGGGCCGACGCCCCGCCCGGCGAGGCCCCGCCGGCGGAGCCGGTCAGGACCGGCTGCGCGCGGGTCCGCGACGACGCGACGGGCGCGGAGGCGCTGGCCGCCGTGGTGAAACCGCTGCGGTACGACAGCGGCGGCATGCTCTGCGGGATCGCGGGCTATCCGGCGCGGGGCTGCGGCGAGCAGGTCGGCGAGGAGACCGCGGCCCCGGCCGCGTCCCCGGCCTCCGGGACCACGGGCGGCGGCCCGTCCGTCGGCGTGCTCGCCGGCGGGGCGGCCGTCCTGGCCCTCGGCGGGGCGGCGATCTGGAAGGCCCGCCACCGCGGATGAGCACCGCCCCCCGCAGCACCGCCCCCCGTCGCGGCGCGTTCCGCGGCGCGCTCACGGCCCCCGTGGCGAGCCGGGCCAACGCCCTGCACGCGGGGGCGTGGTGGCTGTGGGCGCTCGGCCTGGCCGTCGCCGCCTCCCGCACCACCAACCCGCTCCTGCTCGGCCTGGTCGTCGGCGTCGCCGGATACGTCGTCGCGGCCCGCCGCACGGACGCGCCGTGGGCCCGCTCGTACGGCGCGTTCGTACGGCTCGGCCTGTTCGTCGTCGCCCTGCGCGTCCTCTTCTCGCTGCTCCTCGGCTCCCCCGTCCCGGGCACGCACCCCCTCTTCACGCTGCCCGAGGTGCCGCTGCCCGGCTGGGCGCGGGGAGTGCGGATCGGGGGCCGGGTGACGGCCGAACAACTGGTCTTCTCCCTGTACGACGGCGCCAGGCTGGCGACCCTGCTGATCTGCGTGGGCGCCGCGAACGCGCTCGCCAACCCGGCGCGGCTGCTCAAGTCGCTGCCCGGGGCGCTCTACGAGGCGGGGGTCGCCGTCGTCGTGGCGATGACCTTCGCGCCGCACATGGTCGCCGACGTGGCCCGGCTGCGGACCGCCCGCCGGCTGCGGGGCCGTCCCGCGGGCGGGGTGCGGGCGGTCCTCCGGATCGGCCTGCCGGTCCTCGAAGGGGCCCTGGAACGGTCGGTCGCGCTCGCGGCCTCGATGGACGCGCGCGGCTACGGCCGGACCGCCCGGGTCCCCGCGTCCGTACGCCGCACCACGAACGTCCTGACCCTCGGCGGGCTCCTCGGCGTCTGCGCCGGTTCGTACGGGCTGCTCGCGGCGGAGGGCGCGGAGTACGGGCTCCCGCTGCTCGGCGCCGGGTTCCTCGCCGCCGCGGCCGGGCTCCGGCTCGGCGGACGCCGGACGGTGCGGACCCGCTACCGGCCCGACCGCTGGGGCGCGCGGGCCTGGCTGGTGGCGGGGTCGGGGGCGGCGGTCGCGGTCCTGATGATCCGGGCGAACGCGTACGCCCCGGAGGCGCTGCGCCCCGGGGTCGTCCCCCTGGTGGCCCCCGGCCTGCCGCTCTGGCCGGCCGTGTCGGTCCTGGTGGGCCTGGTGCCCGCGTTCGTGGCCCCCGTACCCGAGGAGAGTCCGTGATCCGCTTCGAGAACGTCTCGGTGAGGTACGAGGAGGACGCCGGGCCCACGCTGCGGGGCCTCGACCTCACTGTCCCCGAGGGGGAGCTCGTCCTCCTGGTGGGGCCCTCGGGCGCCGGCAAGTCGACCCTCCTCGGCACCGTCTCCGGTCTCGTCCCCCACTTCACGGGCGGGACCCTGACGGGCCGGGTGACGGTCGACGGCCGCGACACGCGCACCCATCCGCCGCGCGAGCTGGCGGACGTGGTGGGCACGGTCGGCCAGGACCCCTCCGCGCACTTCGTCACCGACACCGTCGAGGACGAGCTGGCGTACGGGATGGAGTCCCTGGGGCTCGCGCCCGGCGTCATGCGGCGCCGGGTCGAGGAGACCCTGGACCTCCTGGGCCTCGCGGAGCTCCGCGACCGGCCGATCGCGACGCTCTCCGGCGGCCAGCGCCAGCGGGTCGCGATCGGCTCCGTCCTCACCCCGCACCCCAAGGTCCTCGTCCTCGACGAGCCGACCTCCGCGCTCGACCCGTCGGCGGCGGAGGACGTCCTCGCGGTCCTGCAGCGCCTGGTCCACGACCTGGGCACGACGGTCCTCCTCGCGGAACACCGCCTCGAACGGGTCGTCCAGTACGCGGACCAGGTCCTCCTCCTGCCGGAGGCGCTGATGGGCCCGCCGTCCGAAGTCATGGCCGTCTCGCCGGTCCACCCGCCGGTGGTGTCGCTGGGACGGGTGGCGGGGTGGTCGCCGCTCCCCCTGACGGTGCGGGACGCGCGGCGGAGGGCGGGAGACCTGAAGGCCCGCCTGGAGGGCCGGGTCCCCGTGGACCTCTCTCCCCGTCCCGTCTCCTCCCCGCTCTCTTCCCCCTCTCTCCCTTCTTCCTCCTCCGACCGGGGCGCCGCCGTCCCGGGCCCAGGTCCCGGCCCCGGCCCCGGCCCCGGCAGGAAGCGGGGCGGGGGGTTCCCCTTCCTCTCGCGGCGGCGGCCGGAACGGGCACGGGCGGGCGGGGCTCCCGGCTCCCCTCCCACCCCCCTCGTCCTCGCCGACTCCCTCGGCGTCCGCCGCGGCCGTGTGGAGGCCCTCCGCGGGATCGACCTGCGGATCGCCCCCGGCGAGACCGTCGCGCTCATGGGACGGAACGGCGCCGGGAAGTCGACCCTCCTCTCCGCCCTGGTCGGCACGGTCGCCCCGACCTCCGGCACCGTCCGGGTCGCGGGACGGGCCCCGCACGCCACCGACCCCCGGGAGCTGATCCGCCAGGTCGGCCTGGTGCCCCAGGAGCCCCGGGACCTGCTGTACGCGGACACCGTCGCCGCCGAGTGCGCGGCGGCCGACGAGGACGCGGGCGCGGCGGACGGGACCTGCCGGGCGCTGGTGTCCGAGCTGCTGCCGGGGGTCGCGGACGGCACCCACCCCCGGGACCTGTCCGAGGGGCAGCGGCTCGCCCTCGCGCTCGCCGTCGTCCTGACCGCCCGCCCGCCGCTCCTCCTCCTCGACGAACCGACCCGGGGCCTGGACTACGCGGCCAAGGCCCGCCTGGTCGCGCACCTGCGCGCCCTCGCGGCGGACGGGCACGCGATCGTGCTCGCCACGCACGACGTGGAGCTGGCGGCCGAGCTGGTGCACCGGGTGGTGATCGTCGCGGACGGCGAGGTGGTCGCGGACGGCCCGACGGCCGAGGTCGTCGTCTCCTCGCCCGCGTTCTCGCCCCAGGTCGCCAAGGTCCTCGCCCCGCAGCGGTGGCTCACGGTCGGCCAGGTGGAGAGGGCCCTGGAGGAAGCTCCGGGGAACATCCCGGCAGGACCTCCGGCGGGAGCCCCGCAAGGACCTCGGAGGAAAACCCCGGGGGAAGCCCCGACAGGAACCCCGGAGAAAGCCTCGGGGGAAGCCCCGGCCGGAACTCCGGGGGGAGCCCCGGGGGAAGCCCCGGGGGAAGCCCCGGCCGGAACTCCGGAGAAAGCCCCGGCGGGGACCCCGGCGGATCTCCGGGAGGGGCCCCGGTGAGCGCCCGTCCCCTCCGCCTCGGTCCGCGCTCGGTCGCCGCGCTCGTCCTGGTCTCCCTGATCGGGGCCGGCGCCTTCTGCTGGCCGCTGTTCGCGGACGCCGGCTCGGCCGTCACGTCGCACGCCGGTGACGCCCCGTGGCTGTTCGCCGTCCTGCTGCCGCTGCTCGTCGCGGTGGTGGTGGCGACGATCGCGGACTCCGGCATGGACGCCAAGGCGGTCGCGATGCTGGGCGTGCTCGCCGCCGTGGGCGCGGCCCTGCGCCCGCTGGGGGCGGGGACGGCCGGCCTGGAACCGATGTTCTTCCTGATGGTGCTGAGCGGCCGGGTCCTGGGGCCGGGCTTCGGCTTCGTCCTCGGCGCGGTGACGATGTTCGCGTCCGCGCTGCTCACGGGCGGCGTGGGCCCCTGGATGCCGTTCCAGATGCTGGCGATGGGCTGGTTCACGATGGGGGCCGGGCTGCTGCCGGGGCAGCGGGGCCTGCGGGGGCGGGCGGAGCTGCTGATGCTCTCCGCGTACGGCTTCGTGGCGGCGTTCGCGTACGGAACGGTCATGAACCTCCAGGGCTGGGTCCTGCTCCAGGGCCTGAGCAGCGGGATCTCCTTCCTGCCGGGCGCCCCGCTCCCCGAGAACCTGGTCCGTTTCCTCGCGTACGTCACCACCACCTCGCTCGCCTGGGACCTCGGCCGGGCCGTCCTCACCGTCGTCCTCACGCTCACGGTCGGCGGCCCCCTCCTCAGGGCGCTGCGGCGGGCCACGCGGCGGGCGAACTTCGAGGCCCAGGTCACATTCGGGGCCCCGGAGGAGCCCTCCCCGGGTGAGCCGTGCCATAGGACCCAGGTCACGTACGACCGGCCATAGTAGCGGTCATAACGGCACAAATGCCTCCTTAACCTCTCTTGACCTGCCGGAATGCCCCCTAGCCCTCCCGGGACCTTCCTCCCGGGTCCGAGGCTCCCTCGTACAGGGGGTCGTTGCGCCGGGGGTTCCCGCCCTGCTTCTCTGGTGGACGTCGCCAGGCAGCCGGTGCTCACCGCATCGCCCCGGACGACCGGTTCCCCCCAGTTCCCGGGTCCCCCCGGCTCTGGTTCCGGTCGGCCCGGAACGCCCGGCGCGACCCTGTCCCCGAAGTTAGGTAGAAACCTTGATCCGCTCGCTCACCACCCGTGTCGCCGCCCGCAAGAAGTCCTTCGCCGCCTCCGCAGCCGTGCTGCTGGGTGCGTCGGGTGCGGTGCTCGGCACGACGGGCTCGGCCTCGGCCGCCAGCCCGCAGGATGTCGCGCGACAGATCGTTCCCGCCTCGCAGTACGCGTCCTTCAGCAAGATCGTGGCCCACGAGTCCGGCTGGAACCACAAGGCCACCAACTCCTCCAGCGGCGCCTACGGCCTGGTCCAGGCCCTGCCGGCCTCGAAGATGTCCTCGGCCGGCTCCGACTGGAAGACGAACCCCGCCACGCAGATCAAGTGGGGCCTCAACTACATGAACGAGCGCTACGGCTCCCCGAACGCCGCCTGGTCCTTCTGGCAGACCCACGGCTGGTACTGAGAAACCCGCCGCACCGCGCACCCGCACGGCCCCGCCCTCCTCACGGAGGAGCGGGGCCTGCCGCGTTCCCGGGCACCGAACGCCCGTACGGAACCGGAGTCTCCCCCGCCGCGTCTGAGCTGCCATGTGGGGGACACGCCGTCATCCGGTCACCAGAATCCTGGCGATAGCCGTCGCGCTGCTCGCGCTCCAGCTCGGCTCGCTCGTCGCACCGGCGTACGCCTGCGGCTGCGGCGCCATGATCCCGGACCCGTCCCGGCGCATCGGCGTCGACCGCGAGGAGTCGGCGGTCCGCTGGGACGGGCGCACCGAGACCGTCGTCATGCGCTTCAGGGTGAACGGCGACAGCGAACGGGCCGCCTGGATCATGCCGGTGCCGGGCCGGGCCTCCGTCACCCTCGGCGACCCGGCGCTCTTCGGCGAACTGGCCCGGCTCACCGCGCCCGAGCGGCGCGACCGCTTCCACTTCTGGCCGCGCGGGAACGACTGGCCGTTCGGCGGCGGCCGCGGCGACGGGGCGGGGGCCGCGGCGCCCCCCGGCGGGGGCGTCGGCGTCGTCGGCCGCGAGCGGCTCGGCCCCTTCGACGTGGCCCGCCTGACCGCCACCGACCCGGACGCGCTCGGCGACTGGCTGCGCGCGAACGGCTTCGACCTGCCCGACCGGCTCACCGGCGCGCTCCGGCCGTACGTCGAGCGGAAGTGGGAGTACGTCGCGGTGCGCCTCGCGCCCCGCGAGAAGGGCGCCGTCCTGCGCGGTGAACTCACCCCGCTGCGCATCGCCTTCGCCTCGCCCGAACTCGTCTACCCCATGCGGCTCTCCCGGCTGGCGAAGACCCCCCAGTCCCTCGGCCTCTCCGTCCTCGCGGACCACCGGATGGAGCCCCGCTCCCCCATCGGCGGCGACCGCCCCGAAGTGACCTTCGCCGGCCGGATCGAGCGTCCCGGGGGCGCCGTGGCCGCGCTCGCGGGCGACGGGCCGGTCCACCTCACCGTCCTGGAGCAGAGGTTCCCGCACCCGGAGCGGATCGACGACGACCACCACCTGCGGCGGGTGGCCGACACCCCGTACCGCCGGGTCGTCCACAGGGACCGGCTGCTGACCGTCGCCGGCGGCGTCCCCGTCTGGCTCCTGACGGTGGGCGGCGGCCCGCTGCTCGTGGCCGGCGCGGCGCTCCTGTTCGTACGGGCGTCACGGCGCCGTGCGGGCACCAGCGCGGGTGTACGTTCGGCCGTATGACGAACCCCCGATGGACCGCCGTGGACCAGTACGTCACCGACCTGCTCGCCCCGGACGACGAGGTGCTGTCCGCCGCGCTCGCCGACTCGGCGGCGGCCGGACTGCCGGAGATCGCCGTCACCCCCAACCAGGGCAAGCTGCTCCATCTGCTCGCCCGGACGCAGGGCGCCCGCAGCATCCTGGAGATCGGCACCCTCGGCGGCTACAGCACGATCTGGCTGGCCCGCGCGCTGCCCGCCGGCGGACGGCTCGTCACGCTGGAGTACGACCCGGGCCACGCGGACGTGGCCCGGGCCAACATCGCCCGCGCTGGCCTGGACGGGGTGGTGGAGGTGCGGACGGGCGCGGCCCTGGACAGCCTGCCGGAGATCGCGGCGGAGGGGGCGGGCCCGTTCGACCTCGTCTTCGTCGACGCCGACAAGGTCAACAACCCGCGCTACGTGGAGTGGGCCCTGAAGCTCTCCCGGCCGGGCACCCTGATCGTGGTCGACAACGTCGTGCGGGACGGCAGGGTCGCCAGCGAGCACCCGGACGACCCGGCCGTCACCGGCACCCGCGAGATGTTCGACCTGGTCGCCCGCGAACCGCGCCTGGACGCGACGGCCTTCCAGACGGTCGGCGCGAAGGGCTACGACGGGATGCTGCTCGCACGGGTGGTGGAGCGGGAGTAGGGCCCCGGCCGGCGCGGGCGGCGGGACGGGGCGGGGCGCACGACGGGCCGCCGGGTCCCCGGATCGTCCGTAGCCGCCCGTGACCCCGGCCGGCCCGTGCTACGACGGGCCGGTGCCCGACCGCCACCCCGTGAAGAGCGGCACCTCGCCGGTGGCGTCGAGGACGACGACGCCGAAGGGCCGGTCGAAGGCGATCCGCTCCACCGTCTCCCGCCGGGGCGCGGCCGCGCTCCGGGCCATCCTCACCGAGGTGACGGCGGCCGCCTCGACGCCCTCCTCGGCGATCTCGACGACCGCCTCCTGCACCACCTTGTCGATGAAGAGACCGGCCGGGTCCGGGGTCAGGCCCGTGAAGTCGGCGCCGGGACGCAGGGCCCGGACGACGCCGAGCGCCTCCAGGTGCGCGTCCGCCCGGGTCGTCGCGCGGAGGGTGAAGCGCGGCAGGGAGAGGTCGACGGCGTCGGCGGCGGACCGTTCCCGCCCGCCGGGCCCGGCCCAGGCGGCGGGCAGCGTCCCGGCGGGACCGGCCCCCTCCGGGCCGAGCACGAACCGCACCAGGGCGGCGCCCTCTCCGGCGCAGGGCAGCTCGACCACCGTGACCCCGCCGGTGCGCCAGGCCCACGCGGCGGGAATCCGCTGCCGCATGGTCGGCACGGGCCGTACGGCACCGCGGCCGTCGGTGAAGGGCTCGTCGCGGGTGAGGTGCCGGGGGAAGGCGGTCCGCCAGGACGCCCCGAGGGCGAGCGCGTTGAGCAGGACGAGGGCCTCGGAACCGTCGAGGGCGACCGGCTGCCCGGCGACCCGGCCGCCGGTGGCCTCCCGCGCCCACGCGTCGAGGACGGCCTGCGCGTCCCCGCCCAGCTCCCCGAACCGCACGCCGGGCAGCCCCCGCCGGTACTCCTCGCGGACCGGCACCCGGGCCCACACCCCCGTGCCCACCGCGAGCCCGCCCGTGGCCGCGAGCCGCCGCCCGGCGGCGGTCACGGCGCCGGCGGCGTCCTCCGCCTCGATCCCGAGCAGGTCGTACAGCTCCTCGGCGGTGCGGCCCCGCGCCCCGGCCGCGACGGCCCCGAGCGCCAGCCACAGCCCGACCGGCGAGACGACGAGGTCTCCGTCCCCGAGCCGGGGCAGCCAGCGCGCGGCGAGGGTGCGCACCGCGTCCGCGCGGGGAACGGGGGGAGGGGTCACGTCCTGCCCTTCCTGAGCGTCGTGCGGGTCGGCGAATCCGTCGGCGGACCCGCACGACCCGGCCCGGGAGCGGGCCGCCCCGGCACGGTCAGCATAGGAGCCGCGGGCCGGACACCGGCCGGAAGTCCGGAGCGGCCGGGGTCCCTTCGGTGCACGGGGGCCGCGGACCGGGGTCCCTTCGGTGCACGGGGGCCGCGGACCGGGGTCCCTTCGGTGCGCGGGGGCCGCGGACCGGGCCCCGTCCTTGCGTTCCGTGACCGGCCCGAAGTACGTTGAACGCGTTCAATTATCGCGCCGTACGGGGTCGGGGGCACAAGGGTGACGGAGAGACCGGCGGTCGCCCGCCGCCTGGGGTACATGTGCGGAAGGGTCGGGCGGTGCGTGCTGACGTACGCGCTCCTCCACCTGGCGGCCTGGGTGGTCGTCTCCCTGACGGCCGGGGGAGAAGAGGGGTTCACGGAGGTCATGGCGACGGGGAGGACGGCGCTGCTCCTCGTCGGCGTCCCCACCCTGCTCATCACCGTCCTCGCGGCCGGGGTGCACAGCCGCATGGACGCGGTCCTGTTCCGCCTCCTGCTCGCCTTCCCGCTGGCCCTGTGCGCATGGCCCCTGCTCGCCGCCAGTACGGCCGAACCGCTGCTCCTCCAGCTCATGGCCCAGGCCGCCTTCGCGGCGACGGTCCCCGCGCCGCTCTTCCCCGCGGACCGGCTGAACGAGATGGTCCGCTGAAGGACACGGCGCACGGCCCCGGGGACCGGGACGACGGGACCGGACGCCGCTCCGCCCCGGGACGGGGGAGAACCGGCCACCCGCCGGCCCCCGTACGGGCGTCCCGCCGGACCGGCGGACCCCGCCGGCGCACGATGTAAGAGACTGCACGTACGCGATCGAGGCCCGGCGCAGCGCCCGGCCCGTGTTTCCTGTGAGGTGTCGTGTGCCCAGCGTGGTGAAGATCAACGTCCTGACCGTCCCGGCCGAACAGCGCGAAGTGCTGGAGCAGCGCTTCGCCTCCCGCGCCGGGGCCGTGGAGGGCTCCGACGGCTTCGAGTGGTTCGAGCTGCTGCGCCCCCTGGAGGGCACCGACCAGTACCTGGTGTACACCCGCTGGCGCAGCGAGGAGGACTTCCAGAACTGGATGAACGGTTCCATGCGCGCCGCCCACCAGGGCGGCGGCGAGGGCGGCGAGCGGCCGAGGCCCGCCGCGTCCGGGTCCACCCTCTGGTCGTTCGAGGTGGTCCAGCAGGCGGCCCCGAAGGGCTGAGCCCGCCCGGCGGTCAAATGGGCTGCGCCCCCGGTCGCGCGCGCCGCACAATGGCGCGCATGACCTGGTCCTTCGCCCCCGAACACGTCGGCACCCCCGACGCCACCGCCCTCCGCCGCGCCTACTACGGCGACGTCGCCGGACGCTACTTCCGCCGCGTCCTGTCCGAGGACGAGTACGACGAGGAGATGCTGAACGAGGGGCTCGACCTGCTCGCCCCGCCCGCCGGGCAGTTCCTCGTCGGGCGCCACGGGGGAAAGCCGGCCGCCTGCGGCGGGGTCCTGCTCCTGGACGGGGAGCGCGCCGAACTGACCCGGGTCTTCGTCCGCCACGCGTTCCGCGGCCTGGGCGGCGCCGACCTGCTGATGCGGGGCCTGGAGGACGCGGCCCGCGCGCTCGGCGCCCGCCGGACGGTCCTCAACACGCGCCTGGACCTGATCGAGGCGCGGCGCCTGTACGTACGGCACGGGTACGCGGAGATACCGGCGTACTGCACCGGCCCGTACATGGAGATCTGGTACGGCAAGGAACTCTGACGCACCGCGCCGGCACCGGGCGGCGGCCCGGCCCCGCGCGGCGGCCCGGTGCGGCGGTGACGGTCCGGTGCGGCGGTGGTCCGGGGGCGGGGGTGGTCCGGGGGCGGGGGCGGTCCGGCGCGGCGCGGCGGCGGTCGGGTACGGCGGCGGTCCGGGCGGTGCGCGTCCGGTCAGCCGCGGTGGTCCCGGGGCGGTTCCGGCGTGTGGGGGCGGTCGCCGTCCGAACCGTTCAGCTCGGCCGTCAGCTCCTCCACCAGTTTCACCAGGTCGGTGGGCCGTTCGGGCCCCCACCAGTCGCCGAGGAGCTCGGCGAGCGACTCCTCCCGCGCCTCGGCGAGCAGCGTCGTCACCCGTACGCCCTCCTCGGTGAGGATCAGCTGGACGCCCTCCCGTGCGGCCAGGTGGCGCTCCTCCACCTGCCGGGACGCCTCGGTGATCGCCCGCAGCGGCACGGGGGTGGTCTCGGCGAGCCGGGCCGGTTCGACGGTGCCGTGCCGGCGGATGCGCAGCAGCAGCCAGCTCGCGGCGGGCAGCAGGTCGAGCCCGGCGCGGGCCGTGATCTTCTCGTAGACCGCCTTGCGCCCCTCGCGGGAGCCGAGGACGGACAGGGCGCGGGCGCACTCGTCGTACGAGGAGCGCTCGACCGGGTTGGAGGCGAGGGTCTGGGTGGTGTCGGGCGCGGTGACCGAGCTGCGGAGCCGGTCCTCCTTGAGGAACCAGGCGACGACGAAGGCGACGAGGACCACGGGCGACGCGTACAGGAAGACGTCGGTGATGGACGTGGCGTACGCGTGGAGCACGGCGGGGCGCAGGCCCGGGGGGAGCTGGGCGACGGCACGCGGGTCGGCCGTGACCTGCCCGGGGCCGACGCCGGGCGGGAGGTTCGGCCCCGCGGCGGCGAAGACGTCTTCGAGCTTGCCGGTGAGCCGGTTGGTGAAGACCGTGCCGAAGACGGCGACGCCGAAGGACGCGCCGATGGAGCGGAAGAAGGTGGCGCCGGAGGTGGCGACGCCGAGGTCCTCGTAGGAGACGGCGTTCTGCACGACGAGGACGAGGACCTGCATGACGAGGCCGAGCCCGGCGCCGAAGACGAAGAAGTAGACGCTCATCTCCCAGGTGGAGCTGGTCTCCGTCAGGCGGTGGAGGAGGAGGAGCCCGAAGGCGGTGACGGCGGTGCCGGCGATCGGGAAGACCTTCCAGCGGCCGGTGCGGGTGACGATCTGGCCGGAGGCGGTCGAGGTGATCAGCAGGCCGAGGACCATGGGCAGCATGTGGACGCCGGACATGGTCGGGGTGACGCCCCGGACCACCTGGAGGAAGGTCGGCAGGTAGGTCATCGCGCCGAACATCGCGAAGCCGACGACGAAGCTGATGAGCGAGACGAGGGTGAAGGTCCGGACGCGGAACAGCTTGAGCGGCAGCACGGGCTCGGCGGCCCGCCCCTCGACGCGCACGAACCAGACGAGGAGGACGGCCCCGAGGACGGCGAGGCCGATGATCTGCGCCGAGCCCCAGGCCCAGGTGGTGCCGCCGAGGGAGGCGACGAGGACCAGGCAGGTGGCGACCGAGGCGATGAGGAAGGTGCCGAGGTAGTCGATGGTGTGCCGGGTGGAGCGGACCGGGATGTGGAGGACGGCCGCGATCACGAAGAGGGCGACGACCCCGATCGGCAGGTTGATGTAGAAGACCCAGCGCCAGGAGAGGTGCTCGGTGAAGAGGCCGCCGAGGAGGGGGCCGAGGACGCTGGTGGCGCCGAAGACGGCGCCGAAGAGACCCTGGTACTTGCCGCGTTCCCGGGGCGGGACGAGGTCGCCGACGATCGCCATCGACAGGACCATGAGCCCGCCGCCGCCGAGGCCCTGGACCGCGCGGAAGGCGATGAGCTGCGGCATGTTCTGGGCGATGCCGCAGAGGGCCGAGCCGATGAGGAAGAGGACGATGGCCGACTGGAAGAGCTTCTTCCGCCCGTACTGGTCGCCCAGTTTGCCCCAGAGGGGGGTGGCCGCGGTGGACGCCAGCATGTAGGCGGTGACCACCCAGGAGAGGTGTTCCATGCCGCCCAGTTCGCTGACGATGGTCGGCAGGGCGGTGGAGACGATGGTCTGGTCGAGCGCGGCGAGCAGCATGCCGAGCAGCAGCGCGCCGATCGCGACGAGGACGGTGCGGTGGCTCTGCGCCTCCCCCGGCGCGGGGGCGCCGGGCGGGGACGGGCGTAGGTCCTGGGCCATGGTCGTCTCGTCTCCTCGTACGTCTCCTGGGACGGGCCCGGAGAACTCACCTCGGACAGCTCCTCCATCCTGGTCCGAATGTCCGGTTATGGCCTGCGGAAGGGCACGCCCGTTCCCCCGCAGGGAGGGGGTGGGCTGCATAATCGCTCGCATTGGTATCGGGGAGGGGACCCATCATGACCGGACACGTCTGTCCTGAATGCGGTGTACACAGACCTGGCTGCGCCTGCGCCCGGGCGGAGCTGGCGGCGGCCGAGGACTTCGATCCGCTCCGGATCAGGCCGTACGTGACGCTGGAGACGCCGCAGGAGACGGAGCCCGGGGCGCACGGGGCGGGGGCGTACGGGACGGGTCCGGGGACGTACGGGACGGGTCCGGGAGCGTACGGGCCGGGAGCGGGAATGCCCGGCACGGGGACGGGGACGGGGACGTACGGCGCGGACGCCTACGGGGCGGGAGCCGGGGCGTACGAGGCGGAAGCCGGGAGGTACGGAGCGGGAGCCGGAACGTACGGGCCGGGAGCCGGAACGTACGGGCCGGGAGCCGGGGCGTACGGGCCGGGAGCCGGGGCGTACGGAGCGGGGGCTCACGAGTACGGGACGAAGGGCGAGGACGCGGACGCGCCGGCCGCCCGGACGGCCCCGGTCCCCTCCGTGGCTCCCCGGGTGCCCCACCAGGGGTCCCGCCCGGACCTCCCGACGGGAGCCGGTCCCGCCGCACCGGCGACGGGGGCGCACGCGGACGCGGACGCGTACCCCGGCTCCGGGGGCGACCCCTCCGAGACGATGCCCCTGCTGCTGCACGGGGCCGGCGGGACGCCTCCGTCCGGCGGGAGGCGCGGGCGCGGCGCGATGGTCGCGGTGGTGGCCGCCGCCGCCGTGGCGGGCACCGCCGCCCTGGCCGCGGCCGTCCTCGGCGGCGGGGACGGGACGGACGACCGGGCGGTCGTGCCCGGGGTGACCACGAGCGCGTCCCTGAACGTCGCCGTGTCGGAGGCGCCGTCCCCCTCCTCCACGAGCCCGGAACCGACGACGGCGTCACCGACCCCGCGGCGGACGCCCTCCGGCTCCGCCTCCCCGTCCCGCACGGTCCGCCCCTCCCCCCGGGCCACCACCGCCACCGCGAGCCCCGGCGCCTCGGCCCGGCCCGTCCTCCCTCCGGCCGTCACCACCCCGCCGGCGCCGACGGCCGCGCCGACGACGAGGCCCGCGACCCCCTCGCGGTCCCCCGGGGAGACGAAGAGGCCCGAGCCGGAGGGCCCCACCCTCGCCTACGGCGACCAGGGGCCCGAGGTGAGGGAGCTCCAGTGGCGGCTGAGGAACGCCTGGGTCTACGACGGGCCCATCACCGGCCGCTACGACGACGAGGTCAGGGAAGCCGTACGGATGTTCCAGCAGTGGCGGGCGATCGTGGGGGACGCGCCGGGCGTGTACGGGCCGAACACCCGCGCGGTCCTGGAGGGGGACCCGTCCGGCTCCGACTTCTGAGGGGCGGCGGGGGCGGCGGTCCCAGGATGCGGACACCGGGCGGACCGGTTGGCCAAGACCGCCCCCGGTTTTGTATCGTTGAAAAACAAAGTGGCCCCGCCCGCAATCCCTGACCGGTGGGCGGGTCCGCCTTGTTCTCCGCACCCCCTCCTGGAGACCCGATGCCTGCCACCACCCCGGCAACGCTCACCGCCCGCGCCCTCCTCCTCGACATGGACGGCACCCTCGTCAACTCGGACGCCGTCGTCGAACGCTGCTGGCGCCGCTGGGCCGAGCGGCAGGGCCTCGACGGGGACGCCGTGCTCCGGGTGGTCCACGGCCGCCAGGGGTACGCGACGATGGCCCTGCTCCTCCCGGACCGCCCGATGGAGGAGAACCACGCCGACAACCGGGCCATGCTCGCCGAGGAGACCGCCGACCTCGACGGGGTCGTGCCCGTCCCCGGCGCCCCCGCCTTCATGACCGCGATCGCGGACCTGCCGCACGCCCTGGTCACCTCGGCGGACGAGGCCCTCGCCCGGGCGCGCATGGGCGCGGCGGCGCTGCGGATGCCGGCGGTCCGGGTCACCGCCGAGAGCGTCGGCGCCAGCAAGCCGGACCCCGAGGGCTTCCTGAAGGGCGCGGCGGCGCTGGGCTTCGGCCCGGCGGACTGCGTGGTCTTCGAGGACTCCGAGGCCGGCATCCGGGCGGGCCGCACGGCCGGCATGCGCATCGTGGGCGTGGGCCCCCGCGCGGCGGCCTTCGCGCCGGACGTGCACGTGCCGGACCTCACCCGCCTGCGGGTCGAGGCGGCGGCGGACGGCTCGATCACGCTGACCGCCCTGTCCTGACCCCGCGCGTACGCGGCGACCCTTCCGCGTACGCACCCCGCTTTCCGCGCGCGACCGGACCCGTCCGGCCGCGCGCGAGCGTTTTCCGGGGCACCCTCCCCCGCGCCGACGGCCTCCTTCCGCCCCGCGCCCCTCCCGCACGCGCCGGACGGGGACGACGACAACGACGAGTCGGCCGGCCCGGAGCGAGTGGGGGCCGTCACCGCCCGCTTCCCCACCGGCCGTCGCCCGGCGTCACAGGAGGGCGCCGCCGGAGACCTCGATGCGCTGGGCGGTGACCCAGCGCATCCCCTCGGAGGCCAGCGCGGCGACGGCGTCGCCGATCTCCTCGGGTTCGCCGACGCGGCCGAGCGCGGTCCGTCCGGCCAGAACCCGGCGCATTCCGGCGTCGTCCCGCATCGCTCCGCCGTTGAAGTCGGTGGCGGTCGGCCCCGGGGCGATGGAGTTGACCCGGATGCCGCGAGGCCCGAGTTCCGCGGCGAGGGTGCGGCTCAGGGCTTCGACGGCGGCCTTCGAGGCGGAGTAGACCGAGGTGGCGGGGCTGGTGTGGCGGGTCAGTGACGTCGAGACGTTGATGACCCGGCCGCCCCGGGCCAGCAGCGGCACGAGCGCCTGGATGAGGAAGAACGTGCCCCGGACGTTGGTGCCCATCACCGTGTCGAAGTCGTCGACCGTGACGGTCTCCAGCGGCCCGAAGACTCCCACTCCCGCGTTGTTGACCAGGACGTCGAGCCGCGAAGTACCCCAGCGCTCCAGCTGCGCGCCCAGTTCGGAGGTGAAGGGCGCGAAGGAGGAGACGTCGCTGATGTCGAGCCGGAGAGCAGCGGCCGTCCCTCCCACGGCCCGCACTTGTTCCGCCGTCCTCTCGGCCCCGGCCGCATCACCGCGGTGGGTGACCACGACCCGCATCCCGCGTGCGGCCAGGGCGATGGCCGCGCTGCGCCCGAGGCCGCGATTCGCGCCGGTCACCAGAGCGATCTTGTCGACTGTCATGACTTCCTCCACCGTGCGGCAACCGGGATGCGCCCAGGTGCCACAGCTCAGATGCGAGGCGATCACCTCCGCGGCCACGGAACTGTTCCTGGACCGTGGCTACGACGGCACCTCCCTCGCACGGATCGCCGAAGCGGCCGGGGTCTCGAAGTCCACCCTGTTCAAGCAGTTCCCCACCAAGGCGGCCCTCTTCGAGGCCATCGTCACCGAGTCCTGGCAGCGCGACGCCGGCGATACCGCCGCGCGGCCGCGGGCGGGAGATCTGCGCTCCGGGCTGACGGCCATCGGCCACCGCTACGCCGACCTGATCGGCCGGCCCCGCATGACGGGCCTGTTCCGGATCGTCATCGTCGAACTGCCCCGCTTCCCCGAGCTGGGGCGGATGCAGTTCCAGCTCGGCAAACCGCCCTACTTCGCCTCCGTCCAGCACTACCTGGAATCCGAGCACGAGGCGGGCAACGCCGACGTGCCCGACGCCGAGAGCGCCGCGAACCAGTTCCTCGGCATGATCGCCAACTACGTCCTGTGGCCCCGCATGCTTCTGACCGACTGGAACCCCGCACCCTCCGACGTCCACCACGCCGTCGAAGAGGCCGTCCGGACCATGCTCGCCCGATACGCCCCCCACCCGTCGGCCTGACCCGAAGCCGGAATTTCCACACTGCCGCGCGATGCCGAAGAGCGCGGCGCCTTCACCCGCGCCACCCGCCGGCAAACGATTGCCTGCCGACAGGGCGTCGCGGCTCGATCCATCAGCCCGCCGTCGGCCCGGGCGGTGCCAGGAGAACGAAGCCCCGGCAAGCCGCCGCGACCGTACGGCTCGCCGCCGGGCGGAACGGCGCGGGGCCGGCGGGTGCGAAGCCGGTCAGTCGAGGGGGTGGGCGCGGCAGGTCCGCAGGATCTCGTCGGACAGTTCGGGCCGGACGCGGCTCACGGCGCGGGCGAGGACCATCGCCCCCACGAGTCGGCTGAGCAGCAGCACCGCGCGCTCCCGCGCCTCCCGCGGGGTGATCTCCCCTTCGTGCTCGCGGGCGAACTCCTCGGCGAAGCCGGTGAGGTACCCCTCCACGCCGGCCGCGTAGACGCTCTGGATCGTGTCGCCGTGCCGTCCGGCGTCGACGACCAGGGAGGCGGAGGGACAGCCGCCGTCCGGGGCGTCGCGGTGATCGGCCGAAAGATAGGTGTCCACCACTCGCTTCAGCGGTGGGCCGGGGAGATCGGCGCCTTCCTCGAGGAGTTGCTCCAGGGAGCCCAGAGAGGCTTCGAACGAGGCGCCGCACGCCTCGGCGGCCAGATCGTCCTTGGACGCGAAGTGGTTGTAGAAGCCGCCGTGGGTCAGGCCCGCTTCCTTCATCAGTTCGGCGATGCCCACGGCGTCGACGCCCTTCGAGCGGAACATGCGCCCGGCCGCCTCGACGATGTTCTGCCGGTTCCTGGCCTTGTCTTCCCTGGTGATCCGCGGCATGGCCACCCTCCTGCGTCGGCAGTGTTTGACGTTTTCGATGTTACCCCTCATCATTCTTTTTAATGATGACCATCATCAAAGATTGGGTGGAGGCGCCGATGCGCACCGTGGAGTACACGCGGCAAGGGGAAGCCGCCCAGGTACTGACGCTGAGGGAGGAGGCCCGCCGGCCGACTCCCGGCAGCGGAGAGGTTCTGGTCCACATGCTGGTCCGGCCCGTCCATCCGGGGGACCTGATCGGTGTGGAGGGTCTGCCGGGGCAGCCCGAACAGCGGTCGGGGACCCGGACTCCCGGAGTGGAGGGGATGGGCGTCGTCAAGAGCGTCGGAGCGGACGTCCGCACACCGCACCCGGGTCAGCGGGTGGCGGTTTTCCCGGCCCCGGGAACGTGGAGCGACTTCGTCGTGGTCCCGGCCGATCTGGCAGTACCGGTGCCGGACGGGGTCAGCGACGAGACCGCTGCCCTGATGCTGGTCAACCCGCTGACGCTGCGCATGCTGTACCGCGCGGTGGAGGAGGCCCTGCGCGGACAGACGGGCCCGGTCCTCCAGACCGCCGCCGGCTCGTCCGTCGGCAGGCTGGTCAGCGCGGCCGCGATCCGGCACGGCCTGCGGTTGATCAACCTCGTGCGCAGCACCTCCGGTGCCGGGAAGACGCGGACGCCGTACCCCTCCCAGCCCACGATCGCGACATGCGACGACGACTGGCGGGAACAGGTCCGCCGCCATGCCGGCGAGCGGGGCGTCCGGGTGGCCCTCGACTGTGTCGGCGGTTCCCTGACCCAGGACCTCACTGAACTGCTCGCCGACGGCGGCACTCTGATCTCCTACGGACACCTGAGTTCCGGCACGACATCGCTGGAGACGCCACCCCTCATGGCGCGGGAGCTGACGGTGCGGGGAGTGTCGATCCTGCACTGGCTGAGCCGCACCCCCGAGGAGCGGGCCGAGGATGTCGCCTTCGCCCGGGACCTGGCGCAGAACGCGCCGGACCTGCTTGGCGTCGCGGCCTGCTACGACCTCGCCGATTTCAGGGCGGCCGTCGAGCACGCCCGCCGCCCGGCCAAGAGCGGGACCGTCCTGCTCACCACGCCGCGGACGGCCGACTCCGGGCAGGGGGCCGCCCGGTGAGGATCGGAATGCTCGGAGCCGGAGCGGTCGCCCAGGCCATCGCCCGGCACGCGATCCGTCACGGCCACGAGGTCGTGCTCAGCAACAGCCGGGGACCCGCCTCCCTGGCCCCGCTGGTGAAGGACCTCGGCGCGCTCGCGGCAGCCGCGCCCCCCGCGGAGGCCGTCGCCGCGGACCTCGTCGTGCTCGCGGTCCCCTGGCCGCGGATTCCCGACGCCGTCGCCGGACTCCCCAGCCTGGACAACACCGTCGTCATCGACGCCACCAACCAGTTCGCCTCCCTTTCCCCGGAACCGGAGATCGCCGACCTGGGTGACCTCACCGGCAGCGAATACGTGGCCTCCCTGCTTCCCGGCGCACGCGTCGTCAAGGCGTTCAACGCCCTCTACGGGCAGTTCATCGCAGCCGATCCCCGCCACGAGGCGGGGCGTCAGGTGCTGTTCCTCGCCGGCGACGACGCCGGTGCCAAGAACACCGTGGGCGGCCTGGCCTCCGAGTTCGGCTTCGCCCCCGTCGACCTCGGAACGCTGCGCGAGGGAGGACGCCTCATCCAGCTCGGCGGTCCCCTGTCCGCCCTTCACGCCCTCAAGCAGGACTGACCCCACCCACCCGCTCGTGCTCCCCGCGTCCGCGCGGAGCGCCTCCCCTCACGAAAGAGACGTCCATGTCCGACCTGACCTCAGTACCCGGCACCCAGTCCCTCCTGCAGCCCGTTCAGCTGGGCGCGCTCGAGCTGCCCAACCGCGTCGTCATGGCTCCCATGACGCGCTCCCGAGCCGACAACGAGGAACTGGCCCCCACCGCCCTGCACGCCACCTACTACGCGCAGCGCGCCGGCGCCGGCCTGATCATCAGCGAAGGGACCTGGGTCAGCACGGACGCGATCGGCTTCATCAACGTCCCGGGCATCTACACCGACGCCCAGACCGCCGGCTGGGCCGAGGTCACCGAAGCCGTGCACTCCGCGGGAGGCAGGATCGTCTCGCAACTCGGCCACGCCGGCGCCGCCTCCCACCCGGATCACCACGGCGGCAGGCTCCCCGCCGGCCCCTCGGCGGTCAATCCCCACGAGATGTCCTTCACCCCCGACGGCCCGAAGGAGTCCCTCACCCCCCGCGCCCTGAGCGCCGCGGAGATCGCCGCCACGATCGGCACCTACCGGCAGGCAGCCGTCAACGCCCTGCGCGCCGGATTCGACGGCCTGGAGATCCACGCACAGGTGTCCCACCTCGTGGCCCAGTTCCTCAACCCGCGGCTCAACCGGCGCACCGACGCCTACGGCGGCACCAGTGAGAAGCGGGCCCGGTTCCTCCTCGACATCGTGGACGCCGTCGCCGGCGTGTGGGGCAGCGACCGCATCGGCATCAAACTCTCGCCCTACTGGAATCACGGACCCGCCTTCACCGCGGACGCCGAGACGCTGGACGAGTACGACCAGCTCCTGGAGCGCCTCGACGGCAGCAACCTGGCCTACCTCCACCTCCTCGGCCCGGAACCCGGCACAGGAACCGACACCCTCACCGCGTTCACCCGCTACCGCGCCCACTACCACGGCGCCCTCATCGCCAACCTCGGCTTCACGCGAGAGCGCGGCAACGCGCTGCTCGAACGGCAACTGGCCGACGCGGTCTCCTTCGGCGCCCCCTTCATCGCCAATCCAGACCTCGTCGATCGATTCGCCCACGGCCACCCTCTCGCCGCCGACAACCGCGACACGCACTTCGCGGGTGGCGCGGAGGGATACACGGACTACCCCGCGGTGACCGGCTCCCGCTCGTAGTGCTTCGTCAGGCGGGGGGCGCGGCACGCACATGTGCGGCGGCGTCGTCGGTTGCCGACGTCCCCCAGCCCTCGGCCGGGGGGTGCGCCCAGCGCGTTGACGCCCTCCTCCGCCTCACAGCCGCACGCACCACACCCCGCTCGGCCCGCCCACGAGGCGCCGCACGCCGGCCCCGGTGCGGCCCGCTCCCGTCGTCGTCCTCGTCCGGGTCGTCCTCGTTCGGGTCGGCCGTGTTCGGGGCGCGCGGTGGGCGCGGGGCGCCTGCGGCGGGGGTGCCGGCGGTTCATCCGGCGTCGGCAGGTGTCGTTCTCCCGGGTCGGCCACGCGCAGCGGGTGCCCGGTCTTGGCGATCCGCCCGTACGCGGTGGACGCCGGCCCGAGCGGGGTGGGGCGGACGTCGCGTCCGCACACGCGCGGCGGGTCGTGGGCGCGGACCTGATGGGTGACCAGGGAGCCGGCGGCCTTCGGCATGCCGGGCCAGTGCGTGATCACCTTGTTCAGGTCGACCCGGTCGCGGGCCAGGCCCTCCACCGGGCCGCAGGTTCCGGATCACGGGCTTGGCGTCGACCGCTGTAGCGACGCTCCCCGAGGCCGGTCCCGCACCCCTCCCGCACACGCCCGGCCCTCGCACCCGCCTCCCCGGCGCTCTCCGCGCCCCCTCGCACTCCCCGGCGCACGCGCTCCCGCGCGCGGAAGAACAGCCCGCCCCGGCCGGCGCGCCCCCACAACCCCGGGACGCCGGGCGGAATCTGACGCTCCGCCAGTGGGGGACGCACCTCTTGATGTGTCGTGCCCATGACGCCACTCTGTTACCTGGCGCACCCCCCACGGAAACCCGGCGCCGTCACGATGACCGGGCGCCGCCCGGCAGCCCACGGGGACGCTTCCGCCGAGGTCCCGCCACGCCAAGGGAGTTCACATGTCCATACACACGGTCTACGCGCGTCGAATCGCGGTGCTCGCCGCCTCCGCCGCCCTCACCACCACCGGCCTGCTGGCCACCGCCCCCACCGCCCAGGCCGCCCTCCCGACCCCGGTCAGCGCCGCGACCGCCCGCAGCTACCTGGCCTCCCTCACGGTGAGGGCGGAAGGTTCCACCTCGGGCTACAGCCGGGACCTCTTCCCGCACTGGATCACCCAGTCCGGCACCTGCAACACGCGCGAGACCGTCCTCAAGCGGGACGGCAGCAACGTCGTCACCGACTCCAACTGCGCCGCCACCAGCGGCAGCTGGTACTCCGAGTACGACGGCGCCACCTGGACGGCCGCCTCGGACCTCGACATCGACCACGTGGTCCCCCTGGCCGAGTCCTGGCGCTCCGGCGCCAGTTCCTGGACCGCCTCCCAGCGCCAGGCCTTCGCCAACGACCTGACCCGGCCGCAGCTCATCGCCGTGACGGACAACGTGAACCAGGCGAAGGGCGACCTCGACCCGGCGAAGTGGATGCCCCCGAGGACGGCCTACCGCTGCACGTACGCCCGGGCCTGGGTGCACGTGAAGTACTACTGGAAGCTCAGCGTCGACTCCGCCGAGAAGAGCGCCCTCCAGTCCGTCCTCAACGGCTGCTGACGGCACGGCACTCCCTCCGAAGAAACGACACTGCCGAGCCGCGCGGGAAGTGAACACGACCCCACACTTCCCGCGCGGCTCAATGTTGAACTTGCAAGTACTAATGAGGTGAACCTAACCTACCGACTCATCGGTTCCGTCCCCCACCCCGTTCGCCCCACGAACGAGGCCAGACCGAAGGAGTCCCCACCCGTGAAGAACACCAGCACCCCCGAAACCCCCGGCGGCACGAGCGGCCCGTCCGGCGCCGCCGGCCTCACGGCCCGCCTCGACCGGGCCCAGCCGTACGCGCTCGGCCTCTTCCGCATGGTCGCCGGCCTGCTCTTCGCCTGCCACGGCGCCGCCTCGCTCTTCGGCGTCCTCGGCGGCGCCATGGGCGGCGGCACGATCCCCACGGGCACCTGGCCCGGCTGGTACGCGGCGGTGATCCAGCTCGTCGCGGGCGTCCTGGTCCTGGCCGGCCTCGGCACCCGGAGCGCCGCCCTCCTCGCCTCGGGCTCGATGGCGTACGCGTACTTCAAGGTCCACCAGCCCGAGTCCCTCTTCCCGCTGCAGAACGGCGGGGAGATCGCGGCCCTGTTCTGCTGGGTCTTCCTCCTGCTCGTCTTCACCGGCCCCGGCGCGCTGGCCCTGGACCGGCTCCTCCCCGGCGGGGCCGGGACCCGGGAGGAGACGGAGAAGGCGGCGCGCGAGGAGCGGACCACGCCGGCCGCGGCCTGAGCGGCGGGCGGAACGCCGCCGGGCACACCGTCATGGCACCGGACCCTCCCCCTGTGGGAGGGTCCACCACGAAGGCGTGCGAGACCCGTCCCGTCGCCCGGCGGAGTCACCACGGGACGGACCGGCGACCCGCCCCATCGTCTCCGTCCGGGAGGACACGGCATGACCACGATGATCGACATCGACGTCCGGGGTGCGCTGCACTGCGAGACGACGACGCTGGGGGTGCTGCTGCGGCACCGGGGGATCGACCTGTCCGAACCCATGCTCTTCGGCCTCGGTTCCGGCCTGTCCTTCGTCTACTGGGACAGCAGGAACATGGACTTCCCCTTCCTCGGGGGACGGGTCAGACCCTTCGAACTCACCAGGAACCTGGCCGCCGCGCTCGGGCTGGAGCTGCTGGTCCAGGAGACCACGTCCCCGCGCAAGGCGTGGGACGCGGTCGCGGCGTCCGTCGACGCCGGCCACCCCGTCGGACTGCAACTCGACAGCTACCACCTGGACTACTTCAACACGAAGGTCCACTTCGGCGGCCACATCGTGGCCCTGTACGGCTACGACGACCACAAGGCCTACCTGGTGGACACCGAACAGCAGGGCGGAGCGGTCTCCACCGGTCTGGCCGGCCTCGCCCGCGCCAGGGCCGCACGCGGCCCGATGACCGCCAGGCACCGCTCGTTCACCCTCGGCGCGCCGGCGAACCCGCCCTCTCCGAGGGACCGGATCGTGCCGGCCGTCACCGCCTGCGCCGACGCCTTCCTCCACCCGCCCGTCGCCAACCTCGGCCACCGGGGCATCGAGAAGGCAGGGAAACTGGTGCGCACATGGCTCCGGCGCACCGACGCCCCGGAGCGGGACCTGCCGCGGGCCGCCCTCCTGATGGAGAAGGCCGGTACCGGCGGCGCCCTGTTCCGCAACCTCTACCGCGACTTCCTCGCCGAGTGCGCCGACGTGCTCGACAGCGCCCGTCTGCGCACCGGCCACACGCTGTACGCCGAGGCGGCCACCCTGTGGACGGAAGTGGCGGCGCTCGTCGGGGAGGCCGGTGAGACGGGTGAGGAACGGTTCCTCGTCCGGGCCGGCACGGTCCTCGGCGACCTCGCGCGCGTGGAGCGGGAGGCCATGGAGGCGCTGAGCCGCCTGGAGGCGTGAGGCACCGGGCGCCCCCGCCGGCCGGCCCCGGGAACCCCGCCCCGCGCGACACCACCCCGGGCGCCCCGCCCCGCGCGACACCCCCCGGGGACCGCCCAACAGGAGGAGGACGGTCCCCACAACGCGGATTCCGGCCTTTCCCGCGTACGGCGCGCGGCGGGGACCGGTCGCCGTCCCGGACGGTTCCCCCCGGGTTCCCCCAGTTCTCCGCACGTTCGCACACCGGCGCGTCCCCGCGATCCCGCAGGTCCCGACGCCCCCGCCGGACACCCACCGGACGGCGGACCCCCTCCCCCGCGTAGGCTCTGCCCCTGTGAATCTGCTCGACAGCCTGGGCTCGGTGCGGTCGCTCACCGCCGGTCCGTGGATCTACCCGGTGGTGGCGACGTCGATCCTGCTCGACGTCTTCCTGCCCGTGCTGCCGAGCGGCTTCCTGGTGGTCACCGCCGCCACGGCCGCCGCGACGGCCACGACGGCCACCCCCGGTGTGCCGTCGCTCCTCCCCCTGCTCCTCTGCGCGGCCACGGCCTCGGTGCTCGGCGACTTCCTCGCGTACCAGCTGGCACGGCGCGGCGGGGCCGGGCTGGACCGGGCGATAGCGCGCTCGCGCCGCCTCTCCCTGGCGCAGGAACGTCTCGGCACCGCCCTCGCCCGGGGCGGCGGACTGCTCGTGGTCCTCGCGCGCTTCGCCCCGGCGGGCCGCTCCGTGGTCTCCCTGGGGGCGGGCGCGTCGAGGCGGCGGATCGAGGAGTTCCTGCCGTGGTCGGCGGTCGCGGGCGTGACCTGGGCGTCGTACAGCGTGGGACTCGGCTGGCTGGGCGGTCAGTGGCTGGGCGCGACCTGGTTCGCCGCGGGGGTGTCGACCCTCGCGCTCTTCCTCGCGGGCGGCCTGGCCGCGTACCTCATCCAGCGTCCGGGCCCGGCTCCCGCGGCTGCCTCCTGACGGTAGGGCGCGCCCCGCGCACCTCCAGGCCGTCGAGGAGCCTCGCGGTGGCCTCCGCGACCTCGTCCACGGCCCGTTCGAAGACCTCGCGGTTGTGGGCGGCGGGGGCGCGGAAGCCGGAGACCTTGCGGACGTACTGCAGGGCGGCGGCCCGGATGTCGTCCCCGGTCGCCTCCTCGGGCAGTACGGGCGGGCGGAGCGTCTTGATGCTGCGGCACATGCCCCCAGTGTGACGCGCACCACCGACAACCGCGCCGGCCCCGGCCGGTCTCCCCGCCGTCGCGCGCGCTCCGGCTCAGGCGCCGAGGCCGCGCCTGCTCCGCGCGTTGATCTCGGCGGTACGGGCCCGCAGCTCGTGCAGGGGCGTGGCGAGCTGGATGTCGACGGGCTCGGCCTCCCACTCGGCGCCGCCGTGGACGGCCCTGATGCGGAAGCGCCCGGAGACGCTGGCCACGTAGAAACCGACCCGCCCGGTGGCGGTGTCGCGGACGAGGTCACCGACCTCGGGCCATGACTGCACGCGTCCCCTCCGTCCCGGAACCTGAAGCATGGGGACACTCAGGGAAGCGCGGCGGCTCCTTCCTGTCAACGCGTCTCTAGAGATGTCGCCCGTTGGACGGATCGGCCGGCCGGGAAGGCGTACACGTGTGCCTCCCCGCCGGGAAGTGCGCCGTAGGGTGTGCCGCAAATGAAGGGAGGGCACCACCCGTGACCGACCAGGACAGCGCCCGGCGGCCCAAGTACCAGAAGATCGCAGAGGAGTTGAGGTCCGCGATCCGGTCGGGCACCTTCGCGCCGGGCGACCGCCTCCCTGGCGAGAACGACCTCATGGCGACCCACGACGTGGCCCGGATGACGGCCCGCCAGGCCCTCTCCGTCCTGCGGGCCGAAGGACTCACCGAGGCGCGCAGGGGCGCGGGCGTCTTCGTCCGCGTCTTCCGCCCGCTGCGCCGCCGGGGCGTCCCGCGCCTCGCGGGCGACCACTGGGGCGGCGGCCGTTCGGTCTGGTCGGCGGACATCGGGGACCGGGACCTGGTGGTCGACCGGATCGAGGTGACGGAGGAGGAGGCGGGCGCCCGGGTCGCGGAGGCCCTGGACCTGCCGCCGGGCGCGCCCGTCTGCGTCCGCAGCCGCCGGTTCGTCCTGGACTCCCGGCCGGTGCTGCTCTCCGTCTCGTACCTCTCCGCCGAGCTGGTGCGCGGCACGCCGATCACCGCCCCGGACACGGGCCCGGGCGGCACCTACGCGCGGCTCGCCGAACTGGGCCGGCGGCCGGTGCGCTTCCGCGAGGAGGTCCGCTGCCGGATGCCGACGGCGGACGAGTCCGAGCGGCTGGCCCTGGGCCCCGGAACGCCGGTGGTCCTCATCGACCGCACGGCCTTCACGGAGACGGGGACGGCGGTGGAGCTCAACGAGATGACGCTCGACTCGTCGTCGTACGTCCTGGAGTACGACTTCGGGGCGTGACGGGCGGTTCAGGCGCCCTCGCGAACGCCGCTCTCCGTCCGGGCGCCGCTCTCCACCCGGGCGTCGCTCTCCACCCGTACGTACTCGGCCCGGACGCTCTCCGACCGGACCTCGCCGACCGCCTCGCGGGCGGCGGGGACCCCGTACTGCTGCATGTCGGAACCGACCTGCCCGCCGAGCGTCATGACGTTCAGGGTGGCCGAGTTCTCGTTGGCGATGGCCTTCTCGACCCGGGCGACGAGCAGCTGGAACGACTGCCGCTTCGGCAGGTCGTGGTACGGCCCCACCCTGGCCTCGAAGTAGACGCGTTCGTGCCCGAGGAGCTGTTCGGTGGAGCGGTAGTTCTTCCACTGCTCCCGGTACCGGTACACGCTCTCCAGCGACACGGCGGCGACGACGACCACGCTCAGCACCGTGGCCGCGACCCGCGCGGAGTCCAGGTCCACGTTCACGAGCACCGGCACGAGCGACCCGCCGACGACGGACAGGGTCCGCATCCGCTGGTGCATCGCCTTCGCGCGGGTCGCCTTGGTGTCGTACCACTCCTGGTACTGCGCGAGTCTCGTCTCGATGTACCGCTGCGGCGTCATCTCGCCGCCCCGATCGCCCTGTTCGGGCGCGTCCCCCACCTCGGTCATGGCCGGAGTACACCCGCCGCGCGCACGTTCCGTCAACTCTCCGCCCGTGCGGCGCGAACCGGCGCGGGGCGCGTTCGCCCCGCCCTCGGCCAGGGGTTTCCGGTGGCCGTCCCGCCGGGGCGTCCACCGGGAGCGGACTGCAGGAAGCGCCTTGATCTCAACCGGATTTGAGGTCCTACGGTGATCGCATTCCACCGATCACGAGGGGGAGCGCATGAGCGTGACGCCCAGGGAGTACCCGGAGGAGCAGGTGGCCGCCCAGCCCATCGGGGCGTGGACGGGCGTGGCGTGCCGGCTGGTGGTCGGGGCCCTTCGTGAGCAGTTGGCGGTGGAGGACCTCACCCAGCCGTACTGGTGGACGCTCAACCACGTCGCCGGGCAGCCGGGCCGGTGGACCCGCGCGGCGCCGACCGAACGGCCGGCGAAGTGGGACGACCTCGGGACCGACTTCGACAGCGTCTTCGACGACCTCGTCGCCCGTGGCCGGCTGGTGGAGGACGCGGGGCTCATGACCCTCACCGAGACGGGAGAGGACGGGCGCCTCCGGGCCAAGGAGCGCAACCTGCGCGTGCACCGGCGGGTACACGAAGGCGTGGACACGGCCGACTTCGTGACCACGATCAACGTCCTGCGCCGCACAGTCGCCAACCTGGGCGGCGACGGCGACCTGCCCGGCTGACGAACGCCGCGAGTCGCCGCGCGCGGCCTCACTCGATGGCTCGCTAGCGCTTCTTCCGGAGCTTCCTCATCCTGGCCTCGGCTTCCTTCTTCTTCCGCTGCTCGACCCCGTACGGAGACCACGGCCCCTGGTGCCTGGAACACCGCGAGGTACCCGTGACCGCCTTGTTCTGGCAGCGGCCTCCGCTCCGGGTAGGAGCACCGCACTTCGGCTGAACCATCCCGTCCCCTTCGTCGCCGAACACCGGACACCGGAATGCTTCCAGCGCTCGCCACGGAGGGGGAGGCGCAAGCGCGGCGGACGGCAGCACGCCGACAGCACACGACCCGGAGAACGTGTTCAGGCTTCTCCCGCCGTACCGACCGGCCGCCCGGACCCGCGCCGCCGGCCCTCCTCCAGCCCCTCGTCCTCCAGAGCCGCGATGGCCTTCCGCCGCCATCGCCCGGCAACGACGGCCACCACCACCAGCACCACGAGGGCGGCGACAGGCGCGCCCCAGACCAGACCACCGACGACGAAACCGAGCGACTCCATGACTCCCCCTCGTGATGCTCCATCAGCGATCGACCGGGATCTCGTGGACGATCCCGCACAGGGCCGGACACGATGACGACCGCCGTCCCCACAGGCTAGCCCCGGCCGCTCGACAACATGGGCGACGGTGACGCCGATCTCCGCCGTCCCGTTCGCGACCCCGGCCCGGCTCGCCGACGTCCGCACCCCTGTGTTGCCCAGGGCACGCGGCGCGAGGCGGTGAGTCGTGGGGACCGGCTGCTCAGGAGTCGCCCCGGCCGTGACCGACCGCTGCCGGCGGCACAAAAGGCGATTTCATCCGCATCTTCGCCACCACCGATGTCGGCGTGGTTCTCCGGATCGGCCTCCAATAGCGTCCACGAGACACCATCCCCTGGCGCGAAGGTCTTTCCGCAGCACTGCATCTGCCGGCCATCGACCCACATCGCCAACGTCATGACGCCCTTGTCCGCTGCGGGCGACTGCTCACGGCTGCTCTTGCAAGCCTCCTGCGAACGCCACCGTGCGCAGTCAGTGATGCCGGGCGCGTCATGGGCCTTTCAGGCGGCCACTAATCTGTTCGCATGACCCCGAACGAAGACCGCCGGTTTCCCGCCGCGCTCGCCGCTGCCATGGCAATCCGGCTCGACCGCATGGGCGAGGACGGCGTCGACTTCGAACCCTACGAGTCCTTCCTGACTGCCGACGAGACAACGGATTGGCTCCGCGCGTGGACGGGCAACAGCGACCTGACCGGCGATGATTTCCGCGTCTTCGGCCAAGACGGCACCGGTGGGCACGCGGCCTTCTGGCTCGTCCGTCCAGACCGGGACCTCGCAGAGCAGCCCGTTGTCTTCATGGGATCCGAAGGGGAGACCGGGGTAGTCGCACGCGACCTGGGCGCCTTCCTGTGGCTGCTGGCCGACGGCTTGGGCCCGTGGGAAGCGGCCGCCTTCTACGCACCCGAGCCCGATTGGACTCCGCAGGTCAACGAGGACCTGACGGCCATCGCCGAGCAGTACGCTCCGGCCTGCCGCGCGTCGGCAACGACGATCGTCGCGCAGGCCGCACAAGAGTTCCCCGACTTTGACGACACCATCATGGGGCTGTGCCGCTGAGCCCAGCCATCGGGCCGGACAGCGCAACCGCCGGCATCGTCACGTGCGGGTCCGAGACCGCTCCAAGCCCTCCATAACGGCGTGATGAGAGGCGAGCTCGTCGGACCCGGCAAGGCGCGGCGAGGAACATCCTTTGCGACGCTTCTGGCACGTAACTGGCGCGGCACCCCGCAGTCGCCTTCCCGACCGGGGAACGGACAAGGCCCAGGCTCCCGGTTCAATACCGGTGACCTGGGCCTTTGTCTATCTACCTACTGGTGGGCGCGGACGGTTTCGAACCGCCGACATCTGCTTTGTAAGCTCGTGCGGGGCGCCCTCGCCAAGGGCGGATCGCTGGTCACCACCGCCACGGCGGTTCGTGTGCGACCACCGTCATCCGCCGACGTTGATGTCAGTTTTGGATGTCAGCCGGCCGCACTCAACGGCCCGCTACCGCTTCTTCCGAAGCTTCTTCATCTTGGCTTCGGCTTCCTTCTTCTTCCGCTGCTCGACCCCGTACGGGGACCAAGCCCCCTGGTGCTTGGAGCACCGCGAGGTACCCGTCATCGCCTTGTTCCGGCAGCGGCCTCCGCTCTGGGTAGGAGCACTGCACGTCGGCTGAATCATCCTGTCCCCTTCGTCGTCGGACGCTGAAATGCTTCCAGCCCGCGACGCAAAGCAGGGAGGCGCAACCGCGGCGGACAGCAGCACGCCGACAGCACAGGCCCCAAAGAACAAGCTCAGACTTCTCCCGCCGTACCGACCGGACGGCCCTGAGCACCCACGTCGGCCACTCAGAGCCTCACGGCATCACGCCTTACTCCTCACTCGGTCAAGAACTTCCTCAGGGTGAACCCCAGGGTGGCTACACCGATGAAGGTGACACCCCCTCCCCCCAGCGCGGCGTACGCAGGCGCTCCCACCGTCCAGAGAGCGGCGGTGCTGAGCATGGCGGCCATGAGTGCACCGAGCACGATGACCGCCGCCCAGAGGCCTCGGAGCGATGAGTCGTGGTTAGACAACCTCTATCAATCCCCTCATCCGTGGAATCGCGGCAGCATCCCAGGTGGGCCACGCGACGATCTCCGGCTTGACTGAGGCGATGTTGACAGGGAGAAAACACCAGGTCAAAAGGGGTGTTTACCGTCTGTGCAGGAGTCACTTGACATCAACAGATGAGTAGTCTTCCTTTGTCTCGTATAGGTCTACGCTCTTGCTGTAGTCTCTCGACCCCCGTGACGGGATCCATAGAGAAGCTCCAAGCACCCCCGTGTATCCCTGTTAGCCCCATATCCCTGTTTCTCCTGCAGGAAGGTAAAAGACGTGCCACTCGATGGACGCCAGTCTGAGGCGCTCGCCTACTTGCAGGGGGCGGCGGACAAGGCGAAGAGGCGGGGGCACATCCCTTTCCCGCCGGCGTTCGTCATCGCACCTGAGGACGGTGACTCACCTCCGCCGCTTGCTCGGCTCATCCAAGGCGGGCGCGGCGGCAAGGTGCGTCTCCAGCTTTACCTGTGCATCACCATGATGGCCACGAAAGAGCCCTTTGACCTGCGCAGACCGCCGGGCCCGAACGGCTGGACGCAGATGCTCGCACTCGACCCGAGGACGGGGCCTAGGCGGGTGGCCAGCAACTTGAAGTGGCTGGAAGAGAACCAGTTCATCGACCTCCAGCCGCAGTGGGGGCGGCCCTCGGCGATCACCTTGCGGAGCGCCACCGGCGATGGAGGGATGTACACGCAACCAAGGGAGGAAGGCCGTTACGTCGGCATGCCGGTCGAGTTCTGGACACGGGGCTGGCTCCTCCAGCTGTCGCCAACGACAACGGCCCTACTGTTTGCCCTCAGAGAAGCCCTTGGAGGGCACTCGGAGCCTCGATACATCCACACGACGAGGCGTCAGCGCTACAACCTGTCCTCGGACACGTGGACCAAGGGCCGCAAGGAACTCGAAGCGCAGGGGCTATTGACCGTCAGGCGCGAGCCGCAGGGGGACTTCTACGACTTCACGCGGCTGAGGAACGCCTACCAGCTCACCTTGGAGCGCCTGGACCATCCACCCTCCTAGCCGTGACGGAAGCGCACGCAAGCCGACTCTGCCATCGATTGAACTTGCGTGCCCCTCTCGTAGCCGGCGACGGCGACGGGCCTACGCTTTGGCACCCACTAGGCAGGACCAGGCCACCTGGCCGTCCCGATCAAGCCAAAGCACACGTGCGCGCACGCGGCTACAGCTTGCTTTACGACAACTCCTTGCGAAGATCGTCACGGACCGTCACGCTATGTGGCTACGCAGCTGTACAGCGAACGAGGTGGGGGCCATGGCGACGAGGACAGGAACGGTTGCCTTCTTTGAGATCGTGCGCGCCAAGGATGGGGTTAACCCCCGCATGGAACATGCAAATTGGCAGGCACCTCTCATGGAGATTGAGAATCGACCAGTTTCCGATCGAATTTTGTCCCACACTCAACACAGCTACATCGGCCAATCCGTCCACGCCTCCGGTCGATTCAATCTTCTCGTCGGAAGAGTAGGAACCAGTGAGCTCCAGACAGTGGATCTCGATTTGGGGCGAATCGAGGAGATGAGACTTGAGGGAAACAAAGGAACCATCGACACAACAACGGTATGCTTCCTGGACTACGGAAATATCATCGGTGTCCTACAAGGGAAGCCAGGTTCCCCCCGAGCGTCTTCTATTCAACGATGGCTCAACGGATGCAACGTCGCGAGTGAGGAAATCGCCCTCTGGCCTGTAATCGGGCAGAATGTATGGGAGAAGCTCGAAAAGGCAGACGCCGTTCATAGCTTCGAGTTCAGCTACCGTCCGAGCCCCGCCATCCCGCCCCCCGACGGAGAGGGATTGGCAAGCTTTGTAAGACTTAGCTCCGAACGCTACCCGGATCATCGCATTTCACTGAAGCTGGAAGTCCCCAAGAAGAACGGGCCCGGGCCAGTAGCACGCTTCCGTGCACAACGCAGATTGCAGGGCGACATCCACTCCCTGATGTCAGAACTCGGCTACCTGGAGGAGCCTAGCGGGATCGATCGCGCGCAGGCCAATATCACATCGATCGATGAAGATGGCGAAGTAACTGATGAGCCACTCGACTTCATAAAGCACCACATTACGGTCAAGTGCCGCATTGAAGTGGGCTCAAACTACCCGCGTCCTCGCTACGAGTCCGCCGTGGAGGCGATCCTGCAGGTGGCACGCGACCGTGAAAGGGACCTGAGGGCCGCTGTCAGTGCCTAGAGCTAGTGTTGGACTCCTTGGGTCGAGGGGGTGTGGCAGCTATGTTCCGGGTCGTCACAAGAATCAAGAATATATGGAGCGAAACGCCGGGCCTTGATTGGCTGGCCGCAGCGCTCGTACTCGCTATTCACGCAGCCTGGTGGAAAGCTGGAGGGATGCCAGCTTTCTTCGAGAGCCCAAGCTTGGATAGAAGGAAGGATGTTTACACGACGACTGCTTCTGTCGCGGCCTTGGTTGGCGGATTCGCTACTGCAGCCATCGCACAGTACGCAAGTTCCCGCGGCGATACAATCCAAGCCATGCGTCAGCGGTTCGGGCCTAGCTTGCGACGGAATTGGTCCAGCATCCTGAGCAGCATGCTCTTGATTGCCGGAGGGTGCATCTTCCTTCTTTTGATCGACCGGAACTCCAAACCGGGATTCTCGGCTTGGCCGGCCGAGGGCTTGCTGCTCCTGGGCTCCCTTCGCTCCATGCGCCTCATTTGGCTTTTCAACGCACTAATTGGCGTCACGGACCGAGACGCGATCGAGCCCGCACGGTCTCCCGCAATTCGGCTGGCAGGCGAGCCGCCTAGCGATCCGCTGTCCGGGTCCACGACGCATCGCCCCTAAGCGGTACATAAAGCTAGCCTGGTAGCCAGGAGCGGCTGGCAATAATGACGGACATTGCTTCCATTTGCTGCTGCAGATACCGAGCCTAGCGACTCTACCCCCTGCGCGAAGCCTATTCAGCGGCTGATCGGGATCTCGTAGACGATCTCGCAATGGGCGGCGGGCACGATGATGTCGGCAGTCTCGACGGGGCGACCCTCGTCGCTGTAGTACGTCCGCCGGATGTGCGTGACGAGCGCGGCCTTCTGGATCCCGAGAAGGGAAGCCTCCTCGGCAGTCGCCTGCCGCGGCTCGGGCTGCTCGACGGCGTGGCTGACGGTGACGCCGATCTGGGCCATTCGGTTCACAACGCCGGCCCCTGCATGCGGTCCACCCTCGGGCAGAACGACAAGGGTCCCGCCGGTGAGGTCGTACGGCTCCCAGCTCGTAGACAGCTGCACGGGCCGACCGTCGGCGAGGAACTCGTACACGGTCCGGACACATAGCTCGCCCTCACCGAGCCCGAGCCGCGCGGCGATCTCGGCCGGCGCGGGCACCTTCGCATCGGTCCGGCTCTCCCAGCCGCCGTTCCGCCCGACGGCCTTCATGTCCGCCCGGAACGGCGACTCGTCCGGCTGCTCGCGCGCCGCGGACCGCACCATCCGCACCCGCGCCCGGGGCTCGGCCACGTAGGTCCCGGACCCCGCCCGCCCCTCCAACACACCCTGGGAGATCAACAGCTCCTGGGCCCGGCGAACGACGTTCTCGCCCACCCCGCACTCCTGGCCGATCTGGGCCCGCGAGGGCAGCCGGTCTCCAGGACTCCACTCGTGCTCCGCGATCCGCCGCCGCAGTTCGTCGGCGATACGGAGGTATGGCGGCTGCTCAGGCATATGGAAAATCTAGTCCACTAGCTCTAATCTAGTTAACTAGCTTCACTTAAAGTGATCACCGGTAACGGAGGCTGCCCTGTGCCTGCTCCCGAAGTAAGCGCGGAGGCTCTCGCCGCCCGGTTGTCCGCACTCGGACTCACCACACGCGTGCTGGCCCACGCCAGGCACACGTCGATCGAAGCGGAGGTACCGGAAACCCTCCCGGCAGAGACATGGCGGGAGGTCCTGGAAGTCCTGGCACAGGCAGACCGCTTCGGTCTCCTCGCCACCAGCCTGGGCGGCCGAACCCTCTGGGCCGCCGTGAACAAGCGGTCCCCGCGACACGCGACGTCCGGGGACCCGGCCATCAGCGATGGGAGCTGATCAGCATGCGCAACCGTATCCGCCGCGCACTCCACCCCACCAGACCACGGCACGCCCGAACCACCCACTCCCACAAGCCCTTACGCCGCGCCACCCCACTGGGACGGACCATCGCCCACGGTGTCAGCACGCTCCGTGTCAGTCGGTGCGCCCCCAGCGTCGAGCGCCCCCACCTCACCCAGGCGGAGACGCCCTGATGCCCCACACGAAGCTCACCCCGTACCGCTCGTCCCGGTGCCAGATCGGCACCCATCACGAGTGCGCCCATTCCTCCCCGGCAACGGCCCCGATCGGCATCCCGGTGGTCTACGAGGCATGCGCCTGCGCCTGCCACACGCCAGCGACCACCCCGCCCCGCCCGGAGGAAACGGCATGAAGTCCTGGACCCCGACCGGCGCCGTGGTCGCCCCCATCGAGATCAGCTCGATCAACGTCCAGCGAGGCGACGTCATCCAGATCGGCGGCCAGCCCTGCCGAGTGGCCGACCTCCGCCAACTCCCCCTCGGCGCAAAGCGCCTCCTCTTCGAAACGGGTGAGCAACTGACCATGCACCCCCGCACGCGCCTGGTCGCCCTCCGAGTCCAGAGAAGGTGGTGACCACGACCATGCCGACTCTCCGCGACACCATCGCCGAAGACCTCCGCACCCAGATCACCACCGGTCACCTCAAGCCCGGATCCCGTCTCCCTTCGGAACCCAAACTGGCCACCCAATACAAGGTCAGCACCCCGACCCTCCGCCAGGCTCTCGCCCTCCTCCAAGCCGAAGGACTCATCGAGAAGACCCAGGGCAAGGGCAACTTCGTCCGAGCTCCGCTCCGCCGCATCACCTACGTGGGCGGCGCTGGCATACCGTTCGCCCCCGACCTCCAGACCAACATCCGAACCACCACCGTCCGAGCCCGCGGCCACATCAGAACCCTCTTGAAGGTCCCCTCCAACACCCCCCTGACGGAGTTCCACTGCACCACCTACGAGGGTGCGACACCCCGAAGCGTGGCCCACATCTACATCCCGCGCGACCTCGCACCGACCGCACGACTCGCCTCGCCTCCCTGGCCCGGCGGTCGAGACACGGACCGTACAGAAACCCAAGAGACGGTCACCGCCCGCCTCCCCACCCCGAAAGAGGCATCCGCCCTCCGCATCAGCCCCACGCGGACGGTCCTCACCATCACGCGCATCGCCCTCAACTCCACCGGCCGCGTGATCGAGGCCGCACTCCTGGCCCTCCCCAGCGATACCGCAGACGCGTTCTTCACCACCCACCAGACACTCAAAGGAGGGGAGACGGACAGATGACCTCCCGCGACGAATTGCGCCTCCTCCCATGGTCCGGCCCCGACGGTAAGCCGTACTTCTTAAGCACCGACGACGACAGCAGCCGCCTGTCTCGCCTGGCCGACACCGTCGAAACGACCTACCTCGACCAGGCCGCCGATGTCCTGCACCACGCCATCGCGCTGCTCGTCCTCCCGGAGCCCGACCCCGTGGAACTTCGTGCGGCGTCAGCAGATCTCACGGAAGCCTTGGGTCAGGTGCTACGCGTTGCAGAGAGCCGCGGCCGGCGCCTCCCATAGGCGGGGATCCTCGCCTGCTCCAACTGGGCCGTCCCTAGTCGAAAGCACCGCAAGGCGTACAGCTCTACACGTAAGAGTACGAAGCCCCCAGCATCCCTGCCGGGGGCTTCTGACACACGGCTCCGGAGGGCTCGTGCAATAGGAGCGGGGTTGCGTACCTCGCTGGTCTGCAAGTCGGCCACGCCTCTTTCGCCCTGCCCCGCCACTGGCGACATCTGTGCGCCAGCCGACCGTCTGGAGGCGCGCTGTTCGTCAGGCTTAGGCTGCAACTCCTAGCAACAAAGCCGAGCCACGCGGCTTGGGTTCTTTACTCGGGATTAGAGATCGGATCCTTTCCGAAAAATGCACGGAATTTCTCCGGAGCGTCAATCTCCTTGATGCAGCGTTCCACATAAGCTTTCGTGAATACATAATTGTCGTGAGCTGCATTATAGAGGCAATACCGAGTGTCAGTTCGCTCCTTACTGGGATCACTCGTCGCCGGACGAACGCCATGCTTCTGCCACATCTTAGTGAAGTGGTGCTGCTGAAACACATAAGGAAGTCGCGAAGCAACTTCTGCGCACGCCTTAGCGGGGGAAAGGGCATCCTTCAAGTAGATGTCCCGTTGCTTTTCCGTGATAATTACGGAACCTGTCCGGCTTCGGCTCTTCAAATCTTGGCGCTCTTCGTCACTCAGGCTTTCCGCCTTTAGGAATGTCACCGCCAAGTCAGCTTCACTTTTAGGCCCCTTAAGCGGGGTTAGAAGCACCCGGTACTCATAGCGTTCACTCCCCTTCACCGAGTCAGTTAGATCAGCCTCAAAGCGAGTGATGTACGTTTTTACCTTCGCTGGGAGCTTCCTCCTGATCTCTAGCTGCTCTTCAACTCCTTGCGGAGTGAGAGATTGCACAAAAATAGGAAAGCGGAGCTCGCTGGACAGGCTGTGATCGCCACCAAATCTAGCTGTCAACTCGGCTTCATAGTTGATCACCAGGGCGTGCGCACGGGCACCGGTGGCCACGATCAGAGATTTCTGGAACCTATGCTCAACTTTGTTTCGAATGCCAACGAAGAACTCGATATTCTTTCGGACTGGGTCGTTTTCCGCATACGCCTCCTCGGCGCAGCGCAGCAACTCCCAGGTTTTTACGTCTCCATCCTTAGTCTTGAGCGGTCGGCCGCTCTTATCCTTATAGCTAAAGTCAATGCCATTCTTTTCGAAATGCGCATGGAGGAGGTTCTGCCAGGCTAGATGCATATGCACGACAAAGTCCAGATAACTCCCTTTATCGCCTGGCCTGTTATAAAAGTCGATCGCGCTACACGCCTGCCTACGCGACTCTTGCAGTGTGTGCCACCACCGGGGGCGAGGAGGCATGGGACCCCTCCGATCATGCGTGCCTGTACGTAGCGCGATCGTACGGCCTCACCTGCCCCACGGCACCCTAATTCGACTCAAGCGGCCGGCGGATCGCCGTCGTTCATGGTCCTGCTTGGTTCTGGTGCAGCCTGCCCCCCAGGAGAGCTCTTGGCGGCGCGCAGCTAGCCCCGGCTGCAGGAGCGACAGCCCACAGGGGCCGTGGCTGATGGCCAGGGCACTCAGCCGGAGGGAAAATCGCAAGATCACCTGACCTCGGGCACAGTCACCGCTACCGTGACAGTGACTGGGGAGGGGAGCATGGCACGGGTTCGACCAAGCCTCCGCATTGAGCGAGCTGGTGTTAACGCGGTGCGGTCTCTGCTTGAAGATCATGGACACATCGTCCAAGAAATTGATGGAGGAAACGATCACGGCGAGGATCTACATGTCTTGCTGACGCGAGACGGGCGACGGACAGGACACGTTCTTGCCATTCAGGTAAAAGCTGGCAAAAAATATAAGCGAGCCAAGGGGTACATAGTTCCTGTCGGAGATCATTCAGACGACTGGAGAGAGAGCAGAATCCCCGTTGTCGGTATCGTATTCGACATCGACACGAAAGAACTCTATTGGGTGAACTTGACTGCGGAACTTAGGCGTACCGATAATCCCGTCAAGCGTGTCCACATCCCTCGAACCGCCCTCCTGAACGCAGATACCATACCGTCATTTGCGGAGCAGCTGGAGAGTTATATCGATTCGACTGGAATGAGACTCAGGGATTTCACCCTCGAAGAAGCATTCGCCGCTGTCGTGCGAGCCCTGGATGGCGTTGACCCCAACAGGGCACCCAACCCTCTATTTGAGGGGTTGGCCGACATTATTGTGCGCCACGAGATGCGGGTAAAGCGCTTTGGGCGGCTCGCACTCCAGGTCTGCCCATTGCTCCTCCTTGCGGGTCTGCTGATTTTTGAGTGGCCGTATCAGGTGCGCTTCGTAAGCGAGTACATGGACTTGAACCCTGTGCTCACCACGGGAAGTCTTTATTGTTTCATCCTTTGGCTCTCACTTACGGTCCTGTTTGAGCTGCGGGCGGGACGGCGCCCCAAAGAGACGGGAAATTGGCTGATCAGCGCCTGCACCCTCTTTCTGTGGATCCCTGCAATGGATGACGGTGATGCGCCGGAGTGGATGGGTAAGTCATTAGTTATTGCCAATGTGTTAATTTCTCACTTCGGCCTTCTCACGCTACTTACTTTCTACGTCAAGCAGGCGGTGATCAGGAAGAGGCGTCATGTCATCGGTTCTTCCGAGGGGACCATGGAGTAGGCGATCCGTCCACGATCAACCTGGACTCTCATCCCGTCTGCCGTCGACCCACACACCGTGGAGCAGGCGCGGTGCCGGGCGTCCAGGTGGAGCGCCCAACTGGACGAACGACCTGGACGCCCGGTGCCGTGTCTGCTCGGCTCTGCCTGGGTCGACGGCAGACGGAATGGGAGTCCCCCACCGACACAACCCACCGGTCGGCACCTGCCCACGGACCCCCTCCATCCCGGAGCCTGAGCGCCCCCGCCGGAGGCATCGTCTTGAGCCGCACTCCCGTACGGCCTCGGCCGCGTCGTGGTTCGTCGCCATCAACCCGAGCTGTCAGGCGTGCGGCCGGCGGTCGGGCTGGAGCGGGGCGGAGACAGGAGCGCAAGCCCGGGCGCCGGGCCGCGCGCAGCGGGTGCCTTGATGAACTAGAGAAAGTCTGACCGCGCTGGCCTCAGAGGGCGATCGGCTTGTAGGTCATGGCCCTGTCGACCACCTTCTCGGGAGTCAGCTCGGGGTCTGAGTCCCAGAAGATGTAGTCGCTGATGTGTACGGCGACCCTCCTCACCGCCGCCGGCGTCCCGCCCCGCGTCGTGATGGAGATCCTCGGGCACAGCCAGATCGCCGTGACGATGAACGTGTACACGCACGTCGTCCAGGACACGCAGCGGGAGGCCGTGGGTCACGTGGATCGGCTGCTCAGGAGTCGTCCCCGGTCGTGATCGACCGCTCCCGTTGATGTCAGAAATAGATGTCAAAGGCCCCTCGCCATGATCGGCGAGGGGCCTTCGTGCTGGTGGGCGCGGACGGTTTCGAACCGCCGACATCTGCTTTGTAAGAGCAGCGCTCTACCCCTGAGCTACGCACCCGTGGGAGGAGCAACAGCCTACATGGCCCGTGGGCGGGTGCCGCAAACCCGGGAGGCGGGTGGGGTGGGTGCGGGGGCTGGCCCCACCCCGGAGACGGTGGGTCGCCGGATCGTGACGCCGTGTGGCGGGACCGTACCGTCGGGGGAACGTCGTGTTCCTCTGGGGGTTGGGTCGTCATGGTCGCAGGTCGTCCGTTCCGTGTGTTGTCCGTTTCCGCCGGGGCCCTGGCCGCCGTGCTCGCGCTCGGCGGGTGCGGGGCCGCCGACGCCGAGGGGGCGCCGGTGGAGAGGAAGGACTTCGCCTTCGCCGGGACGTCGCTCGTCGTCGACTCGGACGACTCGCGGCTCGAGGTGACGCCCGCCGACGTGGACGGCGTGCGCGTCGAGCGGCAGGTCGACGGCTGGGTGTTCATCGGGTCGGGGCCCGAGGCGACCTGGAAGCTGGAGGGCGGGCGGCTGACGCTGCGGGTCGCGTGCGAGGCCGTCGCCTCCCACTGCGGCGCCCTGCACCGCGTCCAGGTGCCCCGGAACGTCGCCGTCACCGTCGAGAGCGGCAACGGGAGCGTGGCCGCCGAGGGGTTCGCCACGCCCCTGAAGGTGCGGTCCGGCAACGGGGACGTACGGGTGCGGAAGGCCGGCGGGGCACTCGACCTCGACAGCGGGAACGGCCGCGTGGTCGTCGACGCCGGCACCACCTCGCGGGACGTCACCGCCCGGTCCGACAACGGGGACGTCCGGATCGCCCTCGGAGCCGTACCCCGCAGGGTCGACGTGGTCACCGACAACGGCGGGATCACCGTGGAGGTGCCGAAGGCCGAGTACGCGGTGACCGGGGGCAGCGGCAACGGCCGGGTCCGCCTCGACGTTCCCCGCCGCGAAGGCACCGGGCACGCCGTGAACGTCCGCAGCGACAACGGCGACGTCACGGTCCGGACGGCGAACTGACCGGCCCGTGTGTTCGTCCCCACCGGGTGGGAGAATGGACCCGGACCGGGCACGGCGGACACAGCACGGGAGAGGTACGTGGCGGCGAGCGATACGAGGAGCGCGTCGGCGCCCAGGGTTTCCTCCGCGTTCCGGCTGGCGTTCGCGCTGCCGCTGGTGGCGGTGGCACTGCTGCCGCAGGCCTTCGCCGGCGGGGGGACCCGGCGGTGGTTCGGGGGGCGCGGGGAGGGTCAGCGGGCCGAGGCGCAAGCCGCGAAGGACGCCGCCGCGGCCGCGTTCTACGAACTCGACACCGCCCAGCGCGGACTGCGGATCTCCATCGAGACCATCACGGCCGTCGACGGCTCGCCCGAGGCGCTCCGCGCCGTCGAGGGCTTCGAGGCGCTGGGGCGTCGCATCGACGAGGTCAGCCACGCGTACATCACCGCCGTCGACGCCCACGACCTCGACCACGACGAACTGGACGGGGCGACCGCCGCCCGGGCCCGCGCCGACCTCACCCGGGCCAGGGACGAGCTGAACCGCGTGAAGGGCGAACTGGACCGGTTCGAGGCGGGTCTCGCCCCGCTGCTCGATCGCGCCGAGACCCAGCTCGCCCGGCTCGCGCCCGCCGTCGAACGCGCCCGGCAGTCCCTGCGGGGCGCGAGCGACGCCCTCGACTCCGTGCGGGAGAGCGGGCTGCGCGCCGACGACCTCGCGCTGCGGCTCGCGCGGCTCGGCCCCGAGCTGACCCGGCTCAACGAGGGCGCGGGCCGGCACGGCGTCCCCGGGACCCTGCAGCGCGCCGACCGGGTGCTGCGGGACGCCGAGGCCATACGGGCCGAGGCCGGGCGGCTGCCCGCGCGCGCCGCCGAGATCGACCGGCGCCTCGTCTCCCTGCGCACCCGCACCGAGGCGCTGACCACCCGCGCCGGAGGGGTCGAGCCCGTCCTCTCCGAGCTGCGGCGGCGGTTCTCCGCCGCCTGCTGGCAGGACCTCCAGCACGTGCCCGAGCAGGCCGCCGACACGCTCCGCCAGGCGGAGGAGCGGCTCGCCGAGGCGGGACGGGCGCGGGCCGAACAGCGCTGGCCCGACGCGACCTCGCTGCTCTCCACCGTCCGCGCCCTCCTGGACGCCACCGACGAGGCCGTCTCGGCCGCCGGCGACCGGCTGCGCCGCCTGGACGCCGTCGCGAAGGACCCGAACGCCGAGACCGACCGCGCCAGGTTCGCCGTACGGGACGCCCAGCGGCTCGCGATGGACGGGCGGACCACCCCCGATCCGCGCCACGCCCGGCCCCTCGACGAGGCCGTCGCGCGGATCGACCGCGCCGTCGGGACGCTGGAGGGCCGCCACCCCGACTACTGGCACTTCCTGACCGAGCTGGAGGCCGTGCGCGCCACCGCCGCCCGGGTCGTCGGGCACATCCGGGAGGAGCGGGGGGCCGGCGCGGGGACGGGAACGGGGACCGGGCACTGAGCCCGCCGGGCCCGCCGCTTTCACCGGCTCCCGCCCGCTCCCGTCGGCCCCCGTCGGCTCCCTCCTGCGCCCCGTCGGTTCCGTCTGCTTCGCCGCCCCGGCCGGTCCCGGCACCCTCGCCCGGTCCGGCGGCCCCGGCGTTCCCGGTTCGACCGCCCCGACGCCTCCGTCCGTTCCGGCGCTCCCGCCCGCCCCGCCGGACACCGGACCGTCGTTCCCGTCGCCCGGGCCGCCCCGGCGGGACACCGCCTAACCTGTTCCCATGCCTCGTTACGAATACCGCTGCCGCACCTGCGGCGACACCTTCGAGCTCAGTCGGCCCATGGCCGAGTCCTCCGATCCGGCCGCCTGCCCCGCCGGGCACGACGACACCGTGAAGCTGCTGTCGGCCGTGGCCGTCGGCGGCAGCGGCACCGCCGCCCCCGCGCAGGGCGGTGGCGGCGGTTGCTGCGGCGGGGGCTGCTGCGGCTGACCCCAGGACGGGCCGGGACGGGCCGGCGCGGGCCGGGACGTGCGTGCCGGGCGCCGCCGGGCGGGACTTCCGGCACCGCGTCCTAGCCGGCCGCCGCCGTCCGGAAGCGGCGCAGGATCTCCTCCCCCGCCGCGACCCCTCGTTCCGCGAGGACGTCGAGGTGGGGGGCGGTCCAGTCGCCGTCGGCCAGTTCGCCGTGGCCGGGCCGCCAGGCCCGGTCCGCGGCGAGCAGCAGGTCGGCGTCGAGGAGGGAGTCCCCGGCCGCCAGGGTGAGCGCGGCGCCGGTGCGGCGGGCGAGTTCGCGGACGGCCGCACCCTTGGTGAGCGGCTTCGGCACCGCGTACACCTTGCGGCCCTGGAGCGAGACGGTCCAGCCGCGCTCCCCCGCCCAGCGGCCGAAGAGTCCCAGCCACTCCTCGGGGAGCAGGTCCCGTTCGACGACCAGGTAGGCGAAGAGGTCCTCGGCCACCCGGTGCTTGCGCACCCAGGACTGGTCCGTGGTGGCGGTGAGGTAGGCGCGGATCTCGGAGAGCGGCGCGCACTCGTCGGCGAGCCGGTCGAGGACGGAGGCGTGCCAGTCGCGGTCGGTGACGCCGTCGACGAGGATGTGGCCGCCGTTGGCGCAGATCGCGTACTTCGACGCGGTGCCCGGGAGCCGGATGCGCTGGTACTGCTTGCGCGTCCGCGTGGTGGTGGGGACGAAGAGGGTCTCGTCGGCCAGCCGCGCGAGGAGGCCGGCCGCGTCCTCGGTCATGTAGGAGAGCGGCCTGGACTCGTGGACCTCGACGCAGAGCAGCCGGGGCGCGAGCGCGTCCGGCGCGGTGAGGGCGAGGGCCGCGGCCGAGTAGATGAGGGTGCGGTCGAGGTCGCTCGCGACCAGGACGGGCGCCGGGGCCGGGTTCGTCGTCGTGCTCACCGGGACGCCACCGTCCTGCCGTCGGCGCCCGTCGCTCCCCGGGTGTACCGGGGGTGGATCAGGCCCACGCAGCTGTACGGGAGTCCGTCGACCTCCTCGACCGGTACGCCGCGCTGTTCCGCGAGCAGCCGTACGTGCGCGAGGTCGGCGCCGGCCCCCCGGTCGGCGAGGATCTTCCAGGGGACGCGGCGGAGCAGGACGCGGGTGGTCTCGCCGACGCCCGGCTTGACCAGGTTGACGTCGTGGATGCCGTACTCCTCGCTGATCCGCTCCACGGCCGCCCAGCCCTCCCAGGTGGGGGTGCGGTCGGCGGCGAGCAGTTCCTTGACGTCCGTGTCGACGGTCCCGGTGACCTCGGCGAAGCGGGCGGTGACGGCGTCGAGGAAGGCGCCGGAGACGTCGGAGTCCGCGAGTTCGCGGTAGAACTTGGCGCCGTGGAAGTCGTCCGGCCCGACGAGGTCGGAGCGGAGAACGGTACGGGAGACCAGGCCGGAGACCGTGGAGTTGAGGCAGGCGGAGGGGACGAGGAAGTCCTCGCGCGTGCCGTAGGTGCGGACGCAGGAGCCGGGGTCCGCGAGGACCGCGATGTCCGGGTCGAACCCGTCGAAGTCCTTGAGCGCTTCGGCGAGTTCGCGGGTGATGGCGCCCTTTCCGGTCCAGCCGTCCACGAAGACGACGTCGGCGGGGTCGTGGTGGGCGGCGAGCCAGCGCAGCGCGTTGGCGTCGATCCCCCGGCCGCGCACGATCGAGACGGCGTAGTGGGGGAGGTCGAGGCCGTGGCGGAGCCGTGCCCAGCGGCGCATGAGGATGCCGACGGGGGTGCCGGCGCGGGCGAGCGAGACGAGGACGGGCCGGCCGGCCCGTTCGGCGAGGACGGTCTCGGTGACCGTGCCGACCGCGTGGGCGATCCGGCCGGCGGAGGCCTCCAGGGCGGACTGGAAGAGCGCCTGGTACTCCTCGCTGGGCTGGTACTCGACGGGCAGCGACTCGGCATAGTGGGCGCCGCCGCTCTGGACGGCCTCCTCGCGTTCCTCGGTGGGGGCCTCCAGTTCGACGCCCGAGAGGTCCTGGAGCAGCCAGCCGACCTCGTCGGGCGCGTACGAGGAGAAGGCGGGGCCGCGGAGGGGCTCGGGCAGCATGGAGCTCCTTTCGGGAGCTTCGGGGGTGCGGGGGGCGTCGGTGGCCGCGGCGGTTCCGGGCACGTACGAGGGCACGACCGCGAGGACCACGTGCGGGACGTGGGCCGCGAGCTGGGCGAGGAGGCCGTCCGGGGCGTGCAGGGCCGGGGTGTCGGCGGCGGAGTCGACCACGAGGACGGCGGCGTCGAAGTCCGCGCCGGCGACGTTGTAGGCGTAGCGCTCGCCGGGGCCGTCGGCCGGGTCGTCGTGGGCGGGGAAGACGAGCCGGGTGCGTATCGCGTAGCCGGGGTCGTCGACGGCGAGGACGGGCGAGCGGGTGGTGGTGGAGTAGCGGACGTCGTGTCCGGCCTCCTCCAGGGCGGTGCCGAGGCGCAGCGGCGTGTACATCAGCTCCTCGAAGCCGAGCACGAGGACGCGGCGGGGGGCGGCGGGGGCGTCCCGGCCCTCCGGGGTCTCCAGGGCCCGTCCCACGCGTTCCGCCAGGGCCGGCAGGGCGGCCTCCAGGAGTTCCCGGTGCGCGGGGGTGAAGCCGTGGCGTCCGCCGTCGGGCAGCCCCCGGGGCCAGTCGAGCGCGACCCGTACGGGGGCCGGGCCGGGTGCCGGGGGCGCGGGGGCGGGCGGGGCCCCGTACTCCTCGACCAGGGCCAGGCCCCTCTCCAGGACCCCCTCCGGGAGGCGCACCGTGCCGGCGGCGCGGGCGATCAGGTCGACGCGGGCGCCGATCTCCTCCGCGAAGGCCTCCAGCCGGCCGAGGTCGGCGGCCGAGCGCATGTCCACGAGCGCGACGACGACGTACCGCTCGCGCGGGTAGCCGTCGTGCAGGGCCCTGATGGTGTTGAGGACGGTGTTGCCGGTGGAGAACTCGTCGTCCACGAGGACCAGCGGGCCGTCGCCGGCCAGCAGCTTCGGGTCCTCGGGGAGCAGCAGGTGCGAGGTGGCGTGGGAGTGGGACTCCTCGAAGCCGCCCGCGCGGGCGACGCCGGGGACCGGGCGCCGGGTGGAGTGGAGGTACGGGGCGGTGCCGAGGCCGTCGGCGACGGCGTGGCCCAGGGCGGTGGCGGTCTCCGCGTATCCGAGGACGACCGAGCGGGCGGCCTCCTCGTCGCCGAGGAGCGCGCGGACGCGCCGGCCGAGGTCGAGGCCGGCGCCGTACACGACCGAGGGGCGCTGCGGCACGTGCTTGCCGAGCACGCCGGAGACGAGCAGGTGCGCGCGTCTGGGGTTGCGGCGCAGCGCGAGGCCCAGCAGGTCTCTCAGTTCCTCGCCGCCGGTCAGTTCGACGCCCAGTCGCTCCGCGACCCACGTTCCGGTCCACACCACGTCGTCTACGTCCCTTCGTCAGCCGGCGAGTCCGGCGGTGAGCAGATCCACGAAGCCGACGTCCTCCCTGGCGACGCCGAAGACCTCGGCGCGCAGGAGGATGCGTTCGGCCCACGCGCGATGCGGCTTCACTTCGTTCATCTTGTTGGTGTACGCGGAGCGGAGCACCCCGCCGCCGCCCCGTTCGGGCCGCAGGATGTCCTGGGCGTCGCTCCACTCCTCGTGGCTGACCACGGAGAGCGCGTGCACCGGCCCCACGTGGGTGGGGTGGATGCAGGTCTTGCCGAGCAGGCCGTTGGCCCGGTCGAGTTCGATCTCCCGCAGCAGGCCGTCGAGGTCGTGCTCGATGAGCGCCGTGCGCAGGTCCTCGGCGCGTCCTTGCAGGAAGGGGCTGCGGCGCAGCTGGGGCTTGAACATGCGCTCGCCGGGCCTGAAGTACTCCCAGACGGGTCCGGTGATGGTGAAGCCGGTGCCGTCGGCACGGCCGAGGACGTTGACGACGTCGGAGATGACGTGGGCGACGATCTTGACGTCGTACGCGGTCATCTCGGGCGAGCGGCGGAGTCCGTAGGCGGAGCAGAAGTCGGTGACGCCGAGGCGCAGGGCGAGGACGTGGTCGCGGTACTCGCGGGTGATCGAGGCGATTCCGGTGAGGGTCTCGACCCGGGTCTCCAGGTGGAGGAGTTCGGGGGACTCCAGGACGGGCATGGCGAAGAGGCGCCTGCCGCTGGTCCGCTCGGCCTCGGCCAGCGCGTCGAGGAAGGCCCGCCCGCGGCTCTCGGTGAATTTGGGCAGTACGAATCCGGACAGCAGGCGAATCGTTTCGCCGAGGCGGTCGGCGAGATCGGTGATCTGGCCGGGCTCGCGGACCCGGATGAAGAGCAGGGGGACGTCCGTCCCGCCGGCGGCGAGATCCGCGAACTCCCGGACGAGATTGTCCTCCCCCGCCTCCACGTCGGCGTCACCGATGGAATCCTCCAGGCAGAGCACCATGGAGACCACTCCCCGGGCGGCCTGTTTGCGCACGGCGTCGGCGAGCCGGGGCCGGGTGGCCGGGCTGTAGAGCGTGGCGCCCAGAGCCACGGCGAGCGTGCGCGCGGGCGAGTCGGCCGTGAACTCGGCCGGCTCCCGGTGGAACAGCCCGGTCCGCTTCGCGGACGGGATGTGCCCGAAATGACGCATATGAGTACCCCGTCTGCCGTTCGATGTCCCGTCTGTACCCCGACGGTACGTGGCCGGTAATAGTACGTAGACGCGAGTGTCCTCGGTTCCCTCGCGATGTGAAATCCGGATGACCCGGCGGCGTCCACCGTCCCGGTCCCGCATCGATGCCGCCCCCGCGTTGTCTGCGGGTCGGCCGGGAGGGCAGGATTGCGGTCATGACGCACGCGATGCTGAAGGGCTCCAACGTCCCTCTCGACACCGCGGCCGTACGGGCCGTGCTCCGCTGGACCCCGGGCGCCGGGGTCCCCGACGTGGACGCCTCGGCCCTGCTGCTCGGGCCGTCCGGGCGCGTGCGGTCCGACGAGGACTTCGTCTTCTACAACCAGCCGCGCCACCCCTCGGGGCTCGTGCGGCGGCTGCCGAAGAAACGGGACGCCGCGGGACTGACCGACACCGTGGAGGCCGACCTGGGCGGTCTGGACGCCTCGGTCGACCGGGTGGTGATCGCCGCCTCCTCCGACGGCGGCACCTTCCGCTCCGTCTCCGACCTGCGCATCCTGCTGTACGACGCGTCCGCCGGCGCCGGGGACGAGCCGCTGGCCCTGTTCGAGGTGATCGCCGAGACCGGCGAGGAGACGGCCGTCATCTGCGGCGAGCTGTACCGGCGCGGGGACGGCTGGAAGTTCCGCGCGGTGGGACAGGGCTACCCGACGGGGCTCGTCGGCCTCGCCACCGACTTCGGCATCTCGGTCGACGAGGACGCCCAGGAGGGGGCGCAGGAGGGCCAGGACGGCCTGCCCGGCGCCCCGCGGACCCCGGGCCCGGATTCCCCCGTCACCGGCTCCCCGGTCCACGGCACGCCCGCCGGCGGCTCCCCCGACCCCGAGGCGACCGTGGTGCACGCCCCCGTGCCGCCGCTCCCCGGGGTGCCGCCGAGGCCGGACCGCGCGCCCTCCTACGACCACCCGCGGCAGCCGGAGCCCTCGCCGGCCCCCGCGTACGGCTATCCGCAGCCGGTGGGCGTTCCCGACCGGGACCCGTCCCCGGACTTCCGGATGCCGCCGATGGGCCCCCAGTTCGTGCGGTCCTGAGCGCACGGGCCGCGGTCACGCCCTGGTCTTGTAGCCCCGGCCCCACTGGAGGCCCCAGCCGTACAGCCGGTCCAGCTCCGCCTGGAAGCCGTACACGAACCGCACCTCGCGCCGGACCGTCAGCTCGCCCTTGACGTTCTCCACGGAGAAGACCGCACAGGAGCGGGCCTGCGGGGCGCGCTCGTCGAGTTCGATCTCGATCCGGGGGCCGTTGCTCGGGTAGAGCGTGACCGTGGCGTGGGTGCGGTCGAAGGCCGGCGTCTGGTCGTAGATGTAGACGAAGAACAGCAGCCGCTTGAACTCGTCCTTGTGGTCCAGGTTGACGAAGATCGTCTCGCCGGAGGAGCCGCCGAAGCGGTCGTCCCCGCTCAGCTTGACGTAGGGGGCCGCGTTCAGGTCGCCGAAGAAGTTGCCCAGCGGCTGCACCACGCCCTTGCTGCCGTCCGCCAGCTCGTAGAGGCAGCCCAGGTCGAGGTCGACGTTGACCATGCCCTGGGTGTGGGCCTGGACGACCTCGGGCTTGAAGAGCTGGGAGGGGTGCCGCAGCAGCTGCCGGCTCTGGCGGGAACGGCCCTCCAGGTCGGAGGTCCGCATCCGCCAGGAGAGGTTCACCCGCAGATTGCCGGAGGCGGCGCCCTGCTTGGTGAGCGAGACGGACGGGCGCCGTTTCGTCAGGTCGATCGCGTTCGACGCGGAGTTGCCCGAGTCGAACTGGGCCGACCTCCCCGCGAACAGGTTGTCCCAGAAGGCCATGCCGCCTCCACCCCCACTGGTCGTCGTCCACACCGCGCACATGCCCGCGGGGCGGCCGGGTGCTCCGGCCGCCCCGCAGTGAAGCGTTCCTCACCGCCGGGGGCGTCACACCCCGGAGGTCACCTCGGTCTTGTCGCCGGAGGAGCCGGAGCCGCCCCCGGAGGCCTCGAGCGCCTTGTTGCGGCGGACGGAGGACCAGAAGGACCAGGCGATCAGGACGACGCCGATCAGGCCGGTGACGACCTCGTTGATCTCGTACTGGATGGTGACCAGGAGCAGCACGGCGAGGGCGCCGATCGCGTAGTGCGCGCCGTGCTCCAGGTAGACGTAGTCGTCGAGGGTGCCCTGCTTGACCAGGTAGACCGTCAGCGAACGCACGTACATGGCGCCGACGCCGAGGCCGAGCGCCATCAGGACGATGTCGTTGGTGATGGCGAAGGCGCCGATGACGCCGTCGAAGGAGAAGGAGGCGTCGAGGACCTCCAGGTAGAGGAACATGAAGAAGGCGGCCTTGCCGGCGAGCTGGACCGCGGAGACCTTCTTGCCGGAGCGCCTGGCCTCTTCCTCGGCCTCGTGCTCGCGCTCCTCCTCCTCCTCCAGCTTGTTCTCGAAGAAGCCGGACAGGCCGCCGACCACGAGGTAGGTGATGAGGCCGGCGATGCCGGAGACGAGGACCGTCTGCGCCTTGTCGGCGTGCGCGCCGCCGTGCTGGTGGGCGTGGGTCGCGAAGGTCATGGCGGTGACGAGCAGGGCGACCAGCGCGATGCAGACCGACAGCATGTCGACCTTGCCGAGCTTGGCCAGCGGGCGCTCCAGCCAGCCGAGCCACTTGATGTCCCGGTCCTCGAAGATGAAGTCCAGGAAGATCATCAGCAGGAACATGCCACCGAAGGCGGCGATCGACGGGTGGGCGTCGGTCACCAGCTCCTGGTACCTGTTCGGCTGGTTGAGGGCCAGGTCGACCGCCTCGATCGGCCCGATCTTCGCGCTGATGGCGACGATCACGACGGGGAAGACGAGCCGCATGCCGAAGACGGCGATCAGCACGCCGACCGTGAGGAAGATCTTCTGCCAGAAGGCATTCATCTTCTTCAGGATTCCGGCGTTGACCACCGCGTTGTCGAAGGAGAGCGAGATCTCGAGGATGCACAGGATCGCGACGATCCCGAACGCTTTCCACCCCCCGTAGAGCACTGCCACGACCAGGCCGAGCGCAGTGATCGCGAACGACCAGCCGAAGGTTTTCAGAACCACTGTCTACCCCATCGTGAAATTACATGGCTTTACGAAACGTTGACCCCGAAGTCTAGAGCGATGCCCCGCAGACCGGACGCGTACCCCTGCCCCACCGCCCGGAACTTCCATTCGCCGTTGTAGCGGTACAGCTCGCCGAAGATCATCGCGGTCTCGGTCGAGGCGTCCTCGGAGAGGTCGTAGCGGGCGAGTTCCTGGCCGTCCGTCTGGTTCACGACACGGATGAAGGCGTTGCTGACCTGGCCGAAGCTCTGGCCCCGGTTGTCGGCGTCGTGGATCGAGACCGGGAAGACGATCTTGTCGCAGTGGGCCGGCACCCTGGTGAGGTCCACGACGAGGGACTCGTCGTCCCCGTCACCCTCGCCGGTGAGGTTGTCGCCGGTGTGTTCGACGGAGCCCTCGGGGCTGCGGAGCTGGTTGTAGAAGACGAAGTACTCGTCCCCGAGCACCCGGCCGGCCTGGCAGAGCAGGGCGCTGGCGTCGAGGTCGAAGGGGGCCCCGGTGGTCGAGCGCGCGTCCCAGCCGAGTCCGACGAGGACCTGGGTGAGGTTGGGTGCGGCCTTGGAGAGGGAGACGTTGCCTCCCTTGGCGAGCGTGACGCCCATGATTCTGTTCCTCCCCGGTGGTGATGAGGCGCGTCCGGCGCCGCACTTCCGTGCGGCGCCGGACGGTTCGAACGGTTCGGCTCAGACGTTGACGCCGAAGTCCTGCGCGATGCCGCGCAGGCCGGAGGCGTAGCCCTGGCCGACGGCGCGGAACTTCCACTCGGCGCCGTGGCGGTACAGCTCGCCGAAGACCATGGCGGTCTCGGTCGAGGCGTCCTCGGAGAGGTCGTACCGGGCGATCTCGGCGCCGCCGGCCTGGTTCACGACGCGGATGAACGCGTTGCGCACCTGGCCGAAGGACTGCTGGCGGTTCTCGGCGTCGTAGATCGAGACCGGGAAGACGATCTTGGCCACGTCGGCCGGCACGGTGGCCAGGTTGACCTTGACCTGCTCGTCGTCGCCCTCGCCCTCGCCGGTGAGGTTGTCACCGGTGTGTTCGACGGAGCCGTCGGCGCTCTTCAGGTTGTTGAAGAAGACGAAGTCCTGGTCGTTGCGGACCTTGCCCTCCTCGCTCACCAGGATGGCGCTGGCGTCGAGGTCGAAGTCCGTACCGGTGGTGGTGCGGACGTCCCAGCCCAGACCGACGGTCACGGCGGTGAGGCCAGGGGCCTCCTTGGTCAGCGAGACGTTGCCGCCCTTGCTGAGGCTGACTCCCACGAGTCCCTCCATAGGTTTCCAGGGGCAGCGCCCCCAGTCGTGCGTTGGCATCGGATCAACGAATCGATCCTAGTGACGGGTTCCCGCTCGAAACAGCCGATTCGCCCTTCGAACACGGGGTGTCGGTCCGGGGACGGCTCAGAGTGCGGCGAGGGCCTTCTTGTACGCGTCGAGGTTCCGGGCGTCCGGCAGGGCGTTGACGACGCTCCAGCGGACGACGCCCGCCTTGTCGATGACGAAGGTGCCGCGCACCGCGCAGCCCTTCTCCTCGTCGAAGACGCCGTAGGCGCGGGAGACCTCGCCGTGCCTCCAGAAGTCGGAGAGCAGCGGGAAGTCCAGGCCCTCCTGGTCGCCGAAGACGCGCAGGGTGTGGATCGAGTCGTTGGAGACGGCGAGGAGCTGGGTGTCGTCGTTGACGAAGAACGGCAGGTTGTCGCGCAGCTCGCGCAGCTCGCCGGTGCAGACGCCGGTGAAGGCGAAGGGGTAGAAGAACAGCACCACGTTCTTCTCGCCGCGGAAGCCGGCGAGCCGGACGGTGCGCCCGTGGTTGTCCTTGAGCTCGAAATCCGGGGCCTCGGTGCCGACCTCGATCGCCATCGCGTGCGCGTCCCTCTCGACGGGGCCCGGTCCCCCGGTCGACGGAACCGGGGCGCGGGCCGAAACGGTGGACCCCACCCTACGCCCGTGGGCGAAAGCCCCCGCCGGACAGGGTCCGGCGGGGGCTCGTCGCAGTGCGGTGATCAGCGCTTGGGGGTGGCCAGGCGGGTGCCCGTCCAGTCCTTTGCCAGGCTGATGCTCTTGGTCTGGGAGAGACCAGCGGTCTGCGCGGCATCGTTGATGTCGCTCGGCTCGATGTAGCCGTCGCGGCCGGTCTTCGGAGTCAGCAGCCAGATCATGCCGCCGTCCTCCAGAAGACCGATGGCGTCCACCAGGGCGTCGGTGAGATCGCCGTCCTCGTCGCGGAACCACAGCACGACGGCGTCGGCGACGTCGTCGTACTCCTCGTCCACGAGATCGGCCCCGATGATGGACTCGATGCCTTCACGGAGATCTTCGGCGACGTCGTCGTCGTAGCCGATCTCCTGGACCACCTGTCCGGGCTCGAACCCCAGCCTCGCTGCCGGGTTGGTCCGCTCCTCCGCGTGGTCCGCGGTCGCGCTCACGGCTTGCCTCCTGCTCATTCGGAAAATGCTGTGGCCACGCGTATGCGCGCGGCGCTGGCCGTAGTCCACACGTGCCGGGGCGGATCGCGCAAGTACCCGGCCCCGGAGACCGCCGAAACGGTGACGTTTGGGGCCGTCTCGCCGCAACTTCCGGCACCGCCGGCCGTCCTCCGCGACCGGGTGCGAGTGATTCGTCCCGCTTTTGAGGACTTCTGTCTCCTCAGTCTGCCGAACGCCCGGACGGAACGCATGCGCGGGTTGGGCGTAAGGTTGCGATTTGACCGTAACCAGGCACGCGTGAGGCCGCCCCCCGAGGGTTACCTCTCGGTAAAGATGACGTCTGGCGCCGGCGGGGTACACGATGGAGATCCCGACCACCCCGTGGCCCCGTGGGCACCCCGAACAGCTAAGGAAGAGCGTGGCTCCCGGATCAGATCGCAATCCGATCATCATTGGCGGCCTTCCCAGCCAGGTCCCGGACTTCGACCCGGAAGAGACCCAGGAATGGCTCGACTCCCTCGACGCCGCCGTCGACGAGCGGGGCCGGGAGCGGGCTCGCTACCTCATGCTCCGCCTGATCGAGCGGGCCCGCGAGAAGCGCGTGGCCGTGCCCGAGATGCGCAGCACGGACTACGTCAACACCATCGCCACCAAGGACGAGCCCTTCTTCCCCGGCAACGAGGAGATCGAGCGCAAGGTCCTCAACGCCACCCGCTGGAACGCGGCCGTGATGGTCTCGCGCGCCCAGCGCCCGGGCATCGGCGTCGGCGGCCACATCGCGACCTTCGCCTCCTCGGCCTCCCTCTACGACGTCGGCTTCAACCACTTCTTCCGCGGCAAGGACGAGGGCGACGGCGGCGACCAGATCTTCTTCCAGGGGCACGCCTCCCCCGGCATCTACGCCCGCGCGTACCTGCTCGACCGGCTGAACGACGCCCAGCTCGACGGCTTCCGCCAGGAGCGCTCGAAGTTCCCGAACGGCCTCTCCTCGTACCCGCACCCGCGGCTGATGCCGGACTTCTGGGAGTTCCCGACCGTGTCGATGGGCCTCGGCCCGCTCGGCGCGATCTACCAGGCCCGGATGAACCGGTACATGGAGGCGCGGGGCATCGCCGACACCTCCAAGTCCCACGTCTGGGCGTTCCTCGGCGACGGCGAGATGGACGAGGTCGAGTCCCTCGGCCAGCTCTCCATCGCGGCCCGCGAGGGTCTGGACAACCTCACCTTCGTCGTCAACTGCAACCTCCAGCGGCTCGACGGCCCGGTGCGCGGCAACGGCAAGATCATCCAGGAGCTGGAGTCGATCTTCCGGGGCAACGGCTGGAACGTCATCAAGCTGATCTGGGACCGCTCCTGGGACCCGCTGCTCGCGCAGGACCGGGACGGCATCCTGGTCAACAAGCTGAACACCACCCCGGACGGGCAGTTCCAGACGTACGCCACGGAGACCGGCGGCTACATCCGGGACCACTTCTTCGGCGACGACCACCGGCTGCGGGCCATGGTCGAGGGCATGTCCGACCAGCAGATCCTGCACCTGGGCCGGGGCGGTCACGACCACCGGAAGATCTACGCGGCCTACGCGGCGGCGAAGGCCCACACCGGCCAGCCGACCGTGATCCTCGCGCAGACCGTCAAGGGCTGGACGCTCGGACCGAACTTCGAGGGCCGCAACGCGACCCACCAGATGAAGAAGCTGACGGTCGACGACCTCAAGCGCTTCCGCGACCGGCTGCACATCCCGGTCACGGACAAGCAGCTGGAGGAGGGCCTGCCCCCGTACTACCACCCGGGCCGGGACTCCGAGGAGATCCAGTACATGCACGACCGCCGCAAGGCGCTGGGCGGGTACGTCCCGACCCGGGTCGTGCGGGCGAAGCCGCTGGCGCTCCCCGACGACAAGGCCTACGCGGCGGCCAGGAAGGGATCGGGCCAGCAGTCGATCGCCACCACCATGGCGTTCGTCCGCATCCTGAAGGACCTCATGCGGGACAAGGAGATCGGCAAGCGCTTCGTGCTGATCGCCCCCGACGAGTACCGCACCTTCGGCATGGACGCCTTCTTCCCGAGCGCCAAGATCTACAACCCGCTGGGCCAGCAGTACGAGGCGGTGGACCGCGAGCTCCTCCTCGCCTACAAGGAGTCGCCGACCGGCCAGATGCTGCACGACGGCATCTCCGAGGCCGGCTGCACGGCCTCGCTGATCGCCGCCGGCTCCGCGTACGCCACGCACGGCGAGCCGCTGATCCCGGTGTACGTCTTCTACTCGATGTTCGGCTTCCAGCGGACCGGCGACCAGTTCTGGCAGATGGCCGACCAGCTGGCGCGCGGCTTCGTGCTGGGCGCGACCGCCGGCCGCACGACGCTGACCGGCGAAGGACTCCAGCACGCGGACGGGCACTCGCACCTCCTCGCCTCGACCAACCCGGCCTGCGTCGCCTACGACCCGGCGTTCGGCTTCGAGATCGCGCACATCGTCAAGGACGGTCTGCGCCGGATGTACGGCCCCGAGGCCGAGGACGTCTTCTACTACCTGACCGTCTACAACGAGCCGATCCAGCACCCGGCCGAGCCGGAGGACGTGGACGTGGAGGGCATCCTCCGGGGCATCCACCGCCTCAAGCCGGCCGGGGCCGGCACGATCCCGGCGCAGATCATGGCCTCCGGCGTCGGTGTGCCGTGGGCGATCGAGGCGCAGCGCATCCTCGCCGAGGAGTGGAACGTGCGGGCCGACGTCTGGTCCGCCACCTCCTGGACCGAGCTGCGCCGCGAGGCCGTGGCCGTCGAGGAGCACAACCTGCTCCACCCGGACGAGGAACAGCGCGTCCCGTACGTGACGCGCAAGCTCCGGGGCTCCGAGGGCCCGTTCGTGGCGGTCTCGGACTGGATGCGCGCGGTGCCGGACCAGATCGCCCGCTGGGTGCCGGGTCCGTACACCTCGCTGGGCGCGGACGGCTTCGGCTTCGCGGACACGCGCGGCGCGGCGCGGCGCTACTTCCACATCGACGCCCAGTCGATCGTGCTGGCGGTGCTGACCGAGCTGGCCCGTGAGGGCAAGGTCGAGCGGTCGGTCCTGAAGCAGGCCGTGGACCGCTACCAGCTGCTCGACGTGGCGGCGGCGGACCCGGGCGCGGCGGGCGGCGACGCGTAGCCCGTCGGACGCGACCCGTGAGGCGCGGCCCGTGACACGGGGCCCGCGAGGGAAGGTGAGGGGCGGTGGGACCGACGGTCCCGCCGCCCCTCGTCGTGTCCCGGGCTCCTCGTCGTGTCCCGGGCTCCTCGTCGCGTTCCGCGAGTCTTCGCGTCCTCCCGGGCGCGGCTACCGCTCCCAGATCTTGAACGCTCTGACCTCGTACGGCGTCTGCGGCACCCAGGTCCCCTTGCCCGGGTAGGTCTCGAACTCGCCCGTCTCCGCGCACTCGGCGGACTGGTACGTGGTGACCGGCCGTCCGGTGCGGTTGGCGAGGGACTGGGCCGAGGTGCCGGCCGGCAGGGCGACGCAGCTGTCGATGTCGGTGGTGGCCAGCTCGTGGCTCTGCGCCCTGCCCCTGAAGTCGGGCTTGGCCCAGAGGCAGAGCCGGCCGGGGCCGCAGGGGCCGAGCTTCGTCCCCGGAGCCGCGACCGCCGCCCCGCCGCCGGCCGGCGGTCCGGGCGGCGCTCCGGCGGTGGCGGCGGCCGGCAGGGTGGTGAGGAGGAGGACCGCCAGGGCGGCGGTCGTCAGAAGTCGCTTCGTACACAGATCACGCATGGTGCTGAACCCCCGGTTTCGTCACTCTCTGTCACCAGAACTCTGCCGGAGGTGACCGCCGGTTGAGAAGGGGGCCAAAGCTTCTTCACCCGAACGGGCGACGGCCCCCTCCGGACCGCGTCCGGAAGGGGCCGTGCGAGGAGCGGGGAGCGGGCCTCAGATGTGGGCGCCGCCCATGCCCGCCTCCGCGTTCTCACCGCGCTTGGTGAGGGTGGCGACGAGCGCCGCGACGACCGCGACGACACCGGCGACGGTGAAGGCCAGGCCCATGCCCTCCAGGAAGGTGTCGTGGATGACGCCGGTGATCCGCTGGAAGACGTCCGGGGTCATCCCCGGCGCCTGGGCCAGCTGCGCCGGAGCCATGCCGAACTCCGCCGCCTGCTCCAGCTCCGGGCTGGGCGGAGCCGGAATGCCGGCCGCCTTCCAGTTGTCCGCGAAGACGGCGGAGACCTTGGAGGACATCACGGCACCGAGGACCGCCGTGCCGAGGGCGCCGCCGACCTGCATGGCGGCCTGCTGCAGACCGCCGGCCACACCGGAGAGCTCCAGCGGCGCGTTGCCGACGATGACCTCGGTGGCGCCGACCATGACCGGGGCGAGCCCGAGGCCGAGGAGGGCGAACCAGAGGGACATGGCGAAGGCGCCGGTGTCGGGGGAGAGCGTGATCATGCCGAACATGGCGACGGCCGTGCAGACCATGCCGCCGACGAGCGGCACGCGCGGGCCGAACTTGGTGATCAGCACGCCGGCCAGCGGCGAGGAGACGATCATCATCGCGGTCAGCGGCAGCAGGCGCAGGCCGCTGTCCACCGGGCTGAGCCCCTTCACGCCCTGGAGGTAGAAGGTCACGAAGAACAGGCCGCCCATGAAGGCGAAGGCCATGAGGACCATCAGGATCACACCGGCCGAGAGCGGCACGGAGCGGAACATGGCCAGCGGGATGAGCGGTTCCCTGACCTTGGTCTCCCAGAAGGCGAAGACCGCGAAGAGGAGGAGCGCGCCGATCAGGCCGCCCCAGGTCTTGGCGCTGCCCCAGCCCCAGGACTCGCCGGCCTTGATGAGGCTCCAGACCAGGGAGGCCATGGCGCCGGAGAGCAGCACGATGCCGAGGATGTCGAAGGAGCGCGGCGCGTTCTCCGCGCGGTGGTCCTTGAGGATCACCAGGCCGAAGGCGAGGGCGACGACGCCGACCGGCACGTTGATGAAGAAGACGGACTGCCAGCTGACGTGCTCGACGAGCAGGCCGCCGACGATCGGGCCGCCGGCCGTCGAGGCGCCGATGACCATGCCCCAGATGCCGATGGCCATGTTCAGCTTCTCGGCGGGGAAGGTGGCGCGCAGCAGGCCGAGCGCGGCCGGCATCAGCAGGGCGCCGAAGAGGCCCTGGAGGACGCGGAAGGCGATCACGGCCCCGATGGAGTGGGAGAGGCCGATGGCGCCCGAGGCGGCGGCGAAGCCGGCGATGCCTATGAGGAAGGTCTGCCGGTGGCCGAAGCGGTCACCGAGCTTTCCGGCGGTGATCAGGGCGACGGCGAGCGCGAGCAGGTAGCCGTTGGTGATCCACTGGACCTGGGCGAGCGTGGCGCCGAGGTCCTCCTTGATGGCGGGGTTGGCGATCGCGACGATCGTGCCGTCGAGCGCGACCATCATCACGCCCACGGCGACGGCGAACAAGGTCAGCCACGGATGGCCGCGCAGTCCCTTCGCCGGGCCCGGAACGGCTCCCGGGGCATCCCCCTGACCCTGCGGGGCCTTTTTCACGGTGGTCTGACTAGTCATACGGCCGAGGCTAGTGTCAGCCGCTGACAATTGACAAAGCGATTCACGCGCCGGTAACTGTCACGTAGCTCACAGGTACTCTGATCTGGAGCAAAACCTTGCAAAACGTCTGTGGAACGTGTGGAAAGAGGACCCCGAGGTGACCCTGCCCGGACTGCGCGAGCGGAAGAAGCAGCGCACGCGCGACGCGCTGATCCGGGTGGCCCTGGAACTCTTCACCGCCCACGGGTACGAGCGGACCACGGTCGACGAGATCGCGGAGGCCGTCGAGGTCTCCCAGCGCACCTTCTTCCGCTACTTCTCCTCCAAGGAGGAGGTCGCCTTCGCCGTCCAGCAGATGGTGGAAGAACGTTTCGTCCGCGCCCTCGAACAGCGCCCCCCGGCCGAGGGCCCCCTCGACGCGATGCGCAACGCCGTCCTCTGCGCCTGGGACACCATCGGCGACGCCATCACCGAGGTCGTCCCGGTCGCGCTGTACCTGCGCACCTTCCGGCTGATCGAGTCGACGCCCGCGCTGCTCGCCGTCCACCTGCGCCGCTCCACCGAGATGGAGGAGACCATCGCCCGGATCATCGCCGCACGCGAGGGCGTCGACGTGGACGAGGACCCGCGCCCCCGCATCGCGGTGGCGGCGTTCAGCGGGGTGATGCGGGTGACCGGCCAGATGTGGGGCCGGGGGACCGACCAGAGCCTGGGGGCCATCCGCGCGCTCACCGAGGAGTACCTCGACCACCTCGGCCCGGCGCTGACACCGCGCTGGCGGGACGGGAACGGAGCGGGGACAGGGGCCGGGAACGGAGCGGGGCTCGGGGGCGGGACAGGGGCAGGGAACGGAGCGGGGGCCCGGAGCGGGCCGGGCGCCGGGCCCGGGTCCGGCGCCGCCTCCCCGTCCCTTCCCGGGCCCGGGTCCGGCGCCGCCTCCCCGTCCCTTCCCGGGGCCGGGAAGGCACACGGCGTCACCGCGTAGTCCCCCTCCGTACCGCGCCCGCCCCGGCCGTCCGGCGCGGCGCGCCCGCCCCGTAGGGTGGCGGCCCGTGATCCCCGCCGGCGCCTCGCCCACCCTCACCGTCACGCGCGCCCTGTGCGCGCTCGCCGTCGTGTTCGTGCTCCTGGCGACCACCGGGTGGACCGCGCCCCGGCACCGGACCGTGCCGAAGATCTCCCGCGAGGCCGCGCTCGCGGCGTGGGCGCGCGACCGGGCCGGCCACCGCCCGCTGCCCGGGCCGGGCACCCCCGCCCGTACCGTCGCCGCCTTCTTCACCGGGCTCGGCCCGGCGGCCGGGGCCCGGCTCGCCGAGCGGCACCCGCTCGTCGTCGGCAACCTCGACGGAGCTCCCCCGGCCCTGCGCTACCGCGCCAACCGGATCACGCTCGCGCGCGCGTACGACGCCGAGCACGGCAGGGCCGACGATCCCCGCCTCTCCCCCGAGGGCCGTCACGAGGCCCGGCGGCGGATCGACCGCTTCGCCGCGCTGCTGCGGCCGGACCGCCAGGTCCTCGCGTTCGACCCGACGGGCACGGGCCGGGTCGCCGAGGTGTTCGGGGACCTGGAACGGGCCCGGCGCGTCTCGGTCGTCGTGCCCGGCGCCGACACCAACCTCCTCACCTTCCAGAGGACCCACGGCCGGTACGGGGCCCCCGTCGGCATGGCCCGGGCCCTCTACGACGCCGAGCGACGGACCGCGCCCGGCGTCCGGGTCGCGGTGATCGCCTGGGCCGACTACACCGCGCCCGCCGGGATGGGCATCGACACGATGACCGGCCGTCTCGCCGAGGCGGGCGCCGCACGGCTCGTGGGACTGGCCGAGGCGCTGCCCGGGGACGCCCGGGTGACGCTCTTCTGCCACAGTTACGGCTCCGTGCTCTGCGGAGCCGCCGCGCCCCGGCTGCCCGCCCGGGTGACGGACGTGGCCGTGGCCGGGAGCCCCGGGATGCGGGTGGAGCGGGCCGCCGACCTCGCCGCCCCGGCCCGGATCTGGGCGATGCGGGACGCGGACGACTGGATAGCGGACGTGCCGCACGTGACGGTGGGCGGCATCGGGCACGGTGCGGACCCGGTGGAGCCCGGGTTCGGCGCGCGGCTGCTCTCGGCGGGCGGGGCCACCGGGCACAGCGGCTACTTCGAGCCGGGGACGGTGAGCCTCGGCAACTTCGCCGCGCTGGGCACCGGCGCCTACCCGCGACTGGTCTGCGCGCGCGCCGGCAGCGCCTGCCGCGAGGGAATTTCCGGTACGGAGGGGGCCTGACGCGTGTAGATCCCGTGATTTCCGGACCTTTCACGGGGGCGACGCCGGGGCGGGTGCCGCTTACGATGAGCCGCATGGGTGATGTGCTGGCCGGAATTCATGCCACCTGGGAGTTCGAGAGCGACGCCCTCGTCATCCGCTTCGAACGGGGGATTCGGACGCCGAAGCTCTTCCAGGTCCTGCGCGAACGACGCGTACCGTACGAGGCGTTGGCGTCCGCGACGCTCTCGCCCGGCAAGCGGGGGACCGTCGTGCTGCACGCCGTGCCGAGGCCGGGCGCCGATCCGCTGATGGAGGCGGCCGCGGGCCAGCTCAAGGAGAGCTGCGACCCGTACCGGCTGGTGCTCCCGGCGGACCGGGAGACGCTCGCCGAGTACTACCGGGACGAGTTGCGGGCGCTCCTGCCCCGGGAGCCGGAGGTCGCGGGGGCCTCCGGACACGGCGGGGGCGCCCCGTACGACGGAACCGACGTGCTCGGCGGAACCGGCGCGCCCGTGGGGCCCGGCCGGGACGGCGCGCCCGACGGGCCCGGCGGACCGGAGGAGGCGTACGGGACGGGCGGGACGGTGACGCCCGCCGAGCGGTTCCTCGTGGCGCCGCCGCCGGGGCCGCTGTCCTTCAAGGCGTACGACGGGAAGGCGTCCTTCGACGGCGGTTCGGAGGTCGCGTTCCGCTGGTTCTGGACGGGGGCCTCCTCGGAGAAGTGGAAGGCGGGCGACCAGACCTTCTCGGTGCGGGACCTGTGCGGGATCGAGTGGCGCTCGCCCGAGGTCTTCGACGGGCACCTGCGGCTGATACCCCGGGACGCCGCACTCCGGCCCACCCGGCCCGACCACGACCCGGCGTCCGTCGTCTTCGGCCTCGGCTACGGGCTCGTCCACGAGTCGCTCCCCTTCGCGGCCGCCGTCCTCGCGGCGGTCCGGGGCGCGGACCGCACCCCCGTGCCCGTCGGGTCCCAGGCGCCCGAAGCGGTGGCCGAAAGGATTCGCCACCTGGGCGAGCTGCACCGGGCCGGCCTGGTGACGGACGAGGAGTTCTCCGCGAAGAAGGCCGACCTGCTGGCGGAGCTCTGAGGGTCCGGGCCGTGGGCGGGGTCCGGATTCCGGGTCCGGATTCCGGGTCCTCCGCGTCCGGCGTCATACCCCGGTACCAGGCCGCGTCCCGGTCCCGGGTATGACGCCGGACGCCGGAGCCGCTGCCTACCCTGGGCGGGTCATGGCTACCGAACCGCGGCCCGAGCCGCCCGTCCCCTCCCCCTCCGGACCGCCCGCCGCCCCGCCGCCCGGACCGCCCGCCGCCTCCCCCTGCGGGCAGCCCGTCCGGGACCAGCGGAACGCACCCTCCGAACCGCCCGCCCAGGACCAGCGGAACGCGCCCTCCGAGCCGCCCCTCCAGGACCAGCCGAACGCGGCCTCGGAGCCGCCCGCCGACCGGTCCGACCGGTCCGGGCGGTCCGGGCGGTCCGCCGCTCCTCGGTCCGGGCCGCGCGCCGGCCGCCGTTCCCTCTCCGGCGCGCTGCGGGCCGTCGGGGCGCACGGGGCGTTCCAGGGGCTCGGCGCCGCGTTCACCACCCCCGCCGCGCCCGGGACCCCGCTGTTCGCCGACGCCTCCTCGCGGTGGGTGCGGCTGCTGCCGTACGCCGTCGCCCTCGCGTTCGCCGCCTCGCTGGTCCCCACCACCATCCACCTCCTCATCCACGACTACGGGGTCAACGGCGCCCTCGCCGGGGCGATCGGCACCGCCCAGGCGGCCCCGCTGCTGCTCGCCGTCGCCCACCCCCTCCAGGCCTGGTGGATCGTCCTCGCCGCCGACGTGCTCGGCGCGTTCGCGATGCTGGGCGCGGACGGCCCCCAGGCGCGGCTCTGGCCCTGGACGCCGCCGGCCGTCATCGGCTACTGCGCGCTGATGCTCGCGCTCGGCCTCCGCGAGTCCCGGCGGGTCCTGTTCGGCGTGTGGCTGACGACCGGTGCGGCCGGCTACCTCCTGGGGGCCCTGCGGCCCGCCGGGCAGATCGGCGTCCACACCCTGCTGCTCGTCCTGAGCGGGGTGCTGCTGCTGCTCACCTCGGCCGTCCGCGCCCGGGGAGACGCGCAGCGGCGGCTCGTGGAGCAGGAGACCATCAGCGAGGCCGAACGGTCCCGCCGCACGCTCCTGGAGGAGCGGGCCAGGATCGCGCGCGAGCTGCACGACGTCGTGGCCCACCACATGTCCGTGATCACCGTGCAGGCGGACTCGGCCCCGTACCGCATCCCGGAACTCCCCGACGCGGCCCGCGAGGAGTTCGTCTCCATCGCGGCGAGCGCGCGCGAGTCGCTGGCGGAGATGCGCCGGCTGCTCTCCGTCCTGCGCAGCGACGGCGGCGAGGGCGAACGGGCCCCGCAGCCGGGTCTCGACCGGGTCCAGCAGCTCGTGGAGGCGGCGGTGCGGGCCGGGGTGCCGGCCGAGCTGCGGCTCGCCGCCGGTCTCGGCGACGTGCCGCAGGCCGTGGACCTCTCCGCGTACCGGATCGTGCAGGAGGCCCTCGCCAACGTCGTCCGGCACGCGCCGGGCGCCCCGACCCGGGTCTCCGTCCGGTCCGGCGACGGGTGGCTGACGGTCCTCGTCGTCAACGGGCCGTCCCTGGAAGGGCGTTCGTCCGTCGAGCGGGGCGCCTCCGGGACCGGGCACGGGCTCGTCGGCATGCGGGAGCGCGTACGGTTGACCGGCGGCACGCTGGACACCGGGCCGCTGCCGGACGGCGGCTTCCGGGTCGCGGCCCGGCTCCCCCTGCGTACGAAGGACCCCGAGTGACCATCCGCGTGATCATCGTCGACGACCAGGCCATGGTGCGGGCCGGTTTCGCCGCGCTGCTCGCCGCGCAGCCCGACATCGACGTCGTGGGGGAGGCCCCCGACGGGCGGCTGGGCGTGGAGGTGGCGCGGTCGGCGCACCCGGACGTGGTGCTGATGGACGTGCGGATGCCGGAGCTGGACGGGCTCGCGGCGGCCCGCGAGATCCTGGGTCCGCCGGCCGGGGTCGCGCACCGGCCGAAGGTGCTGATGCTGACCACCTTCGACGTGGACGACTACGTGTACGAGGCGCTGCGCGCGGGCGCGTCCGGATTCCTCCTGAAGGACGCGCCGCCGGCCGACCTGATCGCGGCGGTGCGGGTGGTGGCGGCGGGCGAGGCGCTGCTCGCGCCCTCCGTGACCCGCCGCCTGATCGCCGACTTCGCCGCCTCCCGCCCGGCCCCGCGCCGGGACACGGCGGCCCTGCGCCTGAACGGCCTCACGCCGCGCGAGACGGAGGTCCTGGAGCTGATCGCCCGGGGCCTGTCCAACCAGGAGATCGCGGAGGGCCTGGTCCTCGCCGAGCAGACGGTGAAGACCCACATCGGCCGGGTCCTCGCCAAACTGGACCTGCGCGACCGGGCCCAGGCGGTGGTCTTCGCGTACGAGTCGGGGCTCGTGACGCCGGGCACCGCCTGACCGGGGCGCCGCCCGCCCCGGACACGGTCCGCTCCGGACACGGCCCGCCCCGAGCACCCACCCGGCCCGGCCGCCGTCCGCCCCGAGCACCGCCCGGACCCCGCCCGGCTCCGGGTACGGCCCCGGGGGCCGCCCCCGGGAAAACCCCACCCCCGGGAGGAGACGGCCCCTGGGGGAAGCCCCACCCCCGCCCTGGGGCCCACCGCTCCTCCACCCCCTACCCCGGTATCAAAGGGGAGTTGGCTCCCCGGTGTGACGTGCCGTCACCCCTCCTCTTCCTACCTTCCTCCCGTCGCCGGACGAACGGCGGCCGAACGAGGACCGGAGAGGGAGGGCGGCCGCATGCGCCGTATGACGAGGGCCCTGATCACCGCCGCGCTGGTGACCGGCGTGGTCGCCGGGACGGCCGGATGGGCGTCCGGGGACGCGCAGGAGGCCGTGACCGGCGCGCCGGCCGGGACGGGGGCCTGGCGGGACGCGGGACTGCCGGACCCGGAGCGGATGGGGCCGGCCGGGACCGCGCGGTTCTTCGCGGGACTCGCTCCCGCACGCCGGAGGGAACTCGCCCGCGCCCATCCCTCGGTCGTCGGGAACCTGGACGGGGCTCCCCCGGAGCTGCGGTACGAGGCCAACGCCCTCACGACGGGAGGGCGGTTCGGGGAGGCGCGGGTCCTCGCCCACGATCCGCGCGGCCGGGGCCAGGTGGTCCTGGTGTACGGGGACCTGGCACGGGCCGCGCACGTGGCGGTGATCGTGCCCGGCTCCGACGTGGACGCCGGGCACGTCCGGCCGCTCGTGGAGATGGCGACCGCGCTGCGCCGGGCGACCGGCGGCCGTACGGCGGTCGTCGCCTGGGCCGGGTACACCACCCCCGTCGGCGTCGGCCTGGACGCGGCCACCGGCCGGCTCGCCGGGGCGGGGGCGGAACGGCTCGCCCGCTTCACGGAGGGGCTCGCGGCCGTCGGGGCGGCCGAGCCCTCGGTGTTCTGCCACAGCTACGGCTCGGTGGTCTGCGGACTCGCCGCGCGCGAGCTGAAGGCGAAGGACCTGGTCGTGCTCGGCTCGCCGGGGATGCGCGCCGCGAACGTCTCCGCACTCGGCACCTCCGCGCGGGTCTGGGCGGCGAAGGACCCCACCGACTGGATCGACCGGGTGCCGAACGTCTCGTTCGCCGGACTCGGGCACGGCGCGGACCCCGCGGAACCGTCCTTCGGCGCGCGCCCGGTCCCGGCCGGGGACGCCGCCGGGCACGGGGGCTACTTCGCGGCCGGGACCTCCTCCCTCCGGGCGTTCGCCGCGATCGCCGAGGGGGACGTGCGATGAGCGCCCCGACGGCACCGGCCCGGCGGAACGCCCCCACGACCCCGCCGCCGGCCCCCGCCCGGCGCGGCGCCCTCGCCGCCGCCGTCCGGCGGATCGAGTCGGGCACCCCCGCCCACCGCGACCGGGCGGTCGACGGGCTGCGGGCCCTCGCCCTGCTCGCCGTGCCCACCGGGCACTGGCTGCTCGGCGGGTTCACTCCCTCCTCCGACGGCGCGATCCACAACGCCAGCCCCCTGGGCGCCTTCGCCGGTCTCGCGCCGGTCAGCTGGGTCCTCCAGATGCTGGGGATCTTCTTCCTGGTCGGCGGGTACGCCTCCGTCCTGTCGTACCGGCGTCGGAAGGGCTCCACGGGCGACTGGCTCAGGGGACGGCTCGCCCGGCTCGGACGCCCGGTGCTCGGGGTGACCGCCGTGTGGGCGGTGCTCCTTCCCCTCCTCCACTTCGGGCCCGGGGTCCCCGTGGACACCCTGCGGACGGCGTCCACGCTGGTGGTCCAGCCGCTCTGGTTCGTCGGGGTCTACACGGTGGTCACCGCGCTCACCCCGTACTGCGTGCGGGCCGCCCGCCGGCTCGGGGTGTGGGCGGCGGCCCCGCTGCTCGGCTCGGTCGCCGTCGTCGACCTCCTGCGGTACGGGCCCTGGGCCGACGCCGTGCCGTCCTGGCTGAGCCTGCTGAACATCCTGCCCGGCTGGCTCTTCGCCTACCAGCTCGGCGTCTCGTGGGGCGAGGGCCGGGTCACCCGGCGCCACGCGTGGGCGCTCCTCGCCGGCGGGGCCGTCCTCTTCGCCGTGCTGCTGCTCGTCTTCGGCTACCCGGCGTCGATGGTCGGCGTCCCCGGCGAGGCCCGCACCAACTCGCACCCCCCGTCGCTGCTCGTCCTGGCCCTCGCCGCCGCGCAGGGCGGCGCCGCGATCCTGCTCCGCGACCGGCTCGGCGCGGCCCTGCGGCGGCCCGCGCTGTGGGCGCCGGTCGTGGTCGTCAACCTCTCCGCGATGACGGTCCTGTGCTGGCACCAGACGGCGATGCTCGCCGCCGCGATCCCCGCCTCGTACGCCGGGGAGGTCCCGGGCCTGGTCGGCGCGCCCGACTCGGCCGGCTGGATCGCGGCCCGGCTGCTCTGGATGCCGGTCTTCGCCGGGCTCCTCGTCCTGATCGGCCGGTACGCCCGGGGCTTCGAGTCCCCGTGGGCGAAGGCCGGTCCGGCCCTCCGCGTCCTGGCGGCGCTGCTCGCGGCGGGCTTCGCGGCGTTCGCCCTGGGGCCGGTGTGAGCGGGGCCCGCCGGGGAGGGTCAGACCTCCCGGTGCACCGACGTGAAGCGCATGTCCGGGTAGCGGTCGCCCGCCACCCGGCCGGCGATCGGCTCCAGCGCCGCGAGTTCGGCGCCGGTGAGGGTGACGCGGGTGGCGGCGGCGTTCTCCAGGAGGCGGGAGCGCCTGCGGGTGCCGGGGATCGGGACGACCGTGAGGCCGTGGACGGCGGCCCGCTGGTGGACCCAGGCGAGGGCTGTCTGCGCCGGGGTCACCCCGTGGGCGGCGGCGATCTCGCGGACCGGGCCGAGCAGGGCGGCGTTCCGTTCCGCGTTCTCGCCGGTGAACCGGGGCTGCTGGGCCCGGAAGTCGCCCTCCTGGAGTTCCCTGGCGGCGTCCGCGAACGCCCCGGCCAGGAAGCCCCGGCCGAGCGGCGAGTACGGCACGACGGTCACGCCGAGGTCGGCGGCGGCGGGGACCGCGCTGCGCTCCACGTCCCGGGAGAAGAGCGACCACTCCGACTGGAGGGCGGCGATCGGGTGCACGGCGTGGGCCTCGCGCAGTTCGGGCCCGGTGACCTCGCTCAGGCCGAGGAAGCGGACCTTGCCCTCCCGGACGAGTTCGGCCATCGCGCCGACGGACTCGGCGAACGGGACCTCCGGGTCGCGGCGGTGCATGTAGTAGAGGTCGATGGTCTCGACGCCGAGGCGGCGCAGGCTGGCCTCGACGGCCTTCCTGACGTAGGCGCGGTCGTTGCGGACTCCCCGGTGGGCCGGGTCGTCGGCGCGGCGCTCGATGGCGAACTTGGTGGCGAGGACGACCTCGTCGCGGTGGGCGGCGAGGAAGGGGGCGAGGAACTCCTCGTTGGCGCCGTTGCCGTAGATGTCGGCGGTGTCGATCAGGGTGACGCCGGCCTCCAGGGCCGCGTCGAGGGTGTCGCGGGCGGCGGCCTCGTCGGTGGCGCCGTAGAACTCGCTGATGCCCATGGCGCCGAAGCCCTGGACCCCCACCTCCGGTCCGTCCTGGCCCCCGAGGCGTACGGTGTCGATCCTGGTCGCGCTGCTCATGAAGGTGTTCCTCCGCTGGTGGTCCCGTAATGGCCGATCTTGAGGTCGAGCACGGCGAGCGTGTCCTGGAGCTCGGTGATCCGGGCGAGGACGTCCCGGCGGGTGGCCTCCAGGAGCGCGCGCCGTTCGTCGCGGGTGTGGTCGCCCTCGCGCACCAGCTCGGCGTACCTGACCATGTCGGCGACCGGCATCCCGGTCAGCCGCAGCTTGCCGACGAAGGCCAGCCAGTCCAGGTCGCGGTCGGTGAAGCGGCGCTGCCCGGTGTGCGAACGGTCGACGTGCGGCATGAGGCCGATCCGCTCGTACCAGCGCAGGGTGTGCGCCGAGAGGCCGGTCAGGGCGGCGACCTCGCTGATGGTGTGGTGCCGTGCCCGGCCGCCGCCCGTTCCCGCGGCGTCCGCCGCCGTGCGGCCCGTGGCCGTGCCGGCCGTGCCCGTACGAACCGTGCCCGTGCCCGTACTCGTATCGCTCGTGGTCGTGCTCGCGATCACGCTCATGCCCCCACGCTAAAAGGTTGGAGTGCGCTCGAAGCAAGCCCGGTCCGGGGGACAAGTAGGCTCGGTGCCATGGAGAGTCCCGTGGAGAGCAGCCTGCCGAGCCTGGCGTCGATCGAGAACTGGCCCGTCCCCGCCGCGGCCGCCGCCGTGGTCCGCGCGGACGGCACCCGGGCCGGGGCCCACGGCCCCACCGGGCGGCGCTTCCCGCTCGCCTCGGTGACCAAGCCGCTCGCGGCGTACGCGGTCCTCGTCGCGTACGAGGAGGGGGCGATCGAGCTGGACGAGCCGGCCGGGCCCGGGGGTTCGACCGTCCGTCACCTCCTCGCCCACACGTCGGGGCTCGCCTTCGACGAGCACCGGGTCGCGGCCGCGCCGGGCACCCGCCGGATCTACTCCAACGCCGGCTTCGAGGTGCTGGGCGACCACGTCGCCGAGGCCACCGGCATCCCCTTCGCCGAGTACCTGCGCCAGGCGGTCCTGGAACCGCTGGGCATGGCGTCCACGACCCTCGACGGCTCGCCCGCCAAGGACGGGGTGTCGACCGTGGACGACCTGGCGCGGTTCGCCGCCGAGGTCCAGGCACCCCGGCTGCTCGACGCCCGGACCGTCCTGGACGCGATGACCGTGGCGTATCCGGGCCTGACCGGCGTCCTGCCCGGCTACGGGCACCAGCGGCCCAACGACTGGGGCCTCGGCTTCGAGATCCGCGACGGCAAGTCCCCGCACTGGACGGGCGCCGGTTCCTCGCCGCGCGCCTTCGGGCACTTCGGCCAGTCCGGCACCTTCCTGTGGATCGACCCGGACGCGCGGGCCGCGTGCGTGGTGCTCACCGACCGGCCCTTCGGGCCGTGGGCGGTCGAGGCCTGGCCGGTGTTCACGGACGCGGTCCTGGCGGACCTGCGGGCGGCGGGCTAGGGCGTGTGTCGAAAGCGGCGTCGTCTGCCCGGAGGGCAGGCCCGGCGGTGTCCGGTGCGTGCGATCGCAAGGCGGAGGGTCGCCCCGATACCGGGTGTATCGGAATGATCCCGACAACGCGGCGAGCGTGCGTGCCGGGCGCCGCCGGGCAGACGGGACTTTCGACACACGCCCTAGGACCCGGGCTCCGCACCGCGGACGCCCTCGCACCCGGCCCGTCGCGGCGGACGCCGTCGTCCCTCATTCCTCGCAGCGGGCGGCGGGCAGCGTGCCGTCGGGGCCGCCGACCGTGACCTCGATCCGGCCCGCCGGGTGTTCCGCGTAGGCCGTCGTGCAGACGAGCTGGCGGACGGCGCCCTCCGGGAGGTCCCCGACGGCGAAGGGGACCCGGAGCAGACGGGCCGAGGCGGACCCGGCCGGGTCCGCCTCCACGCGCGGCGTCCGGGCGCCGCCCCCCGGCAGGGCGGTGGTGAGGCCCGCCGCCCTCTCGGTGTCCCACGGGCCGGCGAGGAGCGCGGCGAGGACCTTGTCGGTGGCGCCCCGCCCGGAGCCCGGGGCGCCGGCGGGGAGCCCGTGTCCGGGCCCGGACCCCTCGTGGGGCACCCGCCCGGTTCCCGGACCGCCCGGCGGGGGGACGGAGAACCGGTCGGGGTGCCCGGTGTCGCGGGCCACCGGCATCGTCCGGCCGTCGGGGCCGAGGAAGTAGAGCACCATCCGGTACTCGGGCACCGGCCCGACGGCGACGGTCGCGGCCCCGCCCGCCTCCACCACGTCGCTCTCCTGTATGCCGCAGCCGGCCAGGGCGACCAGGCCCGAGAGGAACGCGGCGGCGGTGCGGCGGCGCCCGGCGGGGCCGCCCGTCCGGCGCCTCACCGCGGCATCCGTACGGTGAACACGGCCCCGCCCCCGGGCCGGTCGGCCGCCGTGACGGTGCCGCCGTGGAGCCGGACGTTCTCCAGGGTGATCGCGAGGCCGAGGCCGCTGCCCTCCGAACGGGTCCTGGCCCGGTCCGCCTTGTAGAAGCGGTCGAAGACGTGCGGCAGGACCTCCGGGCCGATGCCCGGTCCCCGGTCGGCGACCTCCGTCACGAGCACGTCCCCCTCCGCGTACAGCCGGACCGTGACCGGCGCCTCCCCGTGCCGCAGCGCGTTGCCGACGAGGTTGGCCACGACGACGTCGAAGCGGCGCGGGTCGAGCCGGGCCCTGATCCCCTCCGCGAGGTGCGCGACGACCTGTTCCGGATCGGTCCAGTGCCGGTGCTGGAGGGTCTTGCGGACGCAGTCGGCGGCGTCGACCTCGTCCGTGTGCAGTTCGGCGGCGCGGGCGTCGAAGCGGGAGATCTCCATCAGGTCCTCGACCAGGAGGGCGAGTTTGCCGGTCTCGGCACTGATCAGGCGGACCGCGCGGGCCGTGTCGCCGTCGAGGTTCCCGGCGTCCTCGTCCAGGACCTCGGTGACGGCGAGCATCCCGGCGAGCGGGGTGCGCAGTTCGTGCGAGACGTCGGAGGCGAAGCGGCGGGCGCGGGCCTCGGCGTCGCGGAGTTCGGCGACGGAGCGTTCGAGGCGGGCGGCCGACTCGTTGAACGTACGGGCGAGGCCGGCGAGTTCGTCGCGGCCCTTGGCGTGGATGCGGGTGTCGAGGCGGCCGCGCCCCACGCTGTGGGCGGCGCGCCGCAGCTCCCGTACGGGGCGCAGGACGCCCCGGGCGGCGGCGAGCGCGGGGATCAGGGCGACGGCGAGGGCGGGGAGGGCGCCGTCGCGGGCGGCGGTGACCATGGCCTCGATGTCGGCCTCCTCCTCGTTCAGCTCCATGACGGCGTAGAGGACGAGGCCGGTGTGCTGGGCCGTGCCCTCGGTCGCGTGGGTCCGGAAGACGGCGGGGACGGCGACGGTCAGGTACGGGACGCCGTCCTTCACCACGCGCTGGAAGCCGCTGTGCGGGGTGGCGGCCCGGGTCGTGGCGCGGTCCCGGAGTTCGGGGGTGATGACGGAGGAGGTGGGGCGGTCGGTGGAGGAGAGGCGGACGGCGCCGTACTCGGCGTAGACGCGCCAGGGGCGGGGTTTGCCCTGGCGGGCGATCCGGAGGAGCGCGTCCCGCAGGGTGTCGGTGTCGACGGGCAGGGTGATGACGAGTTCGTCGACCTGCTCGCGGAAGGCGGAGACGGCGGTGTTCTGGGTCTGTTCCAGGACGGCGTTGCGGGCGGCCCGGTAGGTGAGGGCGGCGGTGGTGCCGCAGCCGACGGCCGCGACGAGCAGGAAGGCGAGGACGAGCCGGGTGCGCAGGCCGAAGGGGTGCGGGCGCGGACGCGGGGTGCGGACCTTCCGGCGGGTCACCGCGCCCTCCCCGCCGGAGGAGCCGCCGGAGGGACCGCCGGGCGCCCGGCCGGGGGGTCCGTCGTCCTCCGGGGCGGACGCCTCCGCCCTCACGCAGGCCTTCACAGCGGGCCGAAGCGGTAGCCGAAGCCCCGCAGGGTCTGGATGTAGCGGGGTTCGCCCGGGGTGTCCTCGATCTTGTTCCGGAGCCGGCGGACGCAGGCGTCGACCAGCCGCGCGTCCCCGTGGTAGTTGTGCTCCCAGACGTGTTCGAGGAGCTGCTGCCGGCTGAAGACCTGCTCGGGGGCGGCGGTGAGGTGGAGCAGCAGCTTCATCTCGGAGGGGGCCAGGGCGATCCGCTCGCCCGCCTTGGTGACGGTGAGCCCGGCCCGGTCGACGGTCAGTCCGCCGTGGGACTCGACGGCGGGCCGCGTGCCGCCGGGTTCCTCGATGCGGCGGAGCACGGCCCGTATGCGGGCCTCGATGACCTCGGTGCGGGCGGGTTTGACGATGTAGTCGTCCGCCCCGGCCTCCAGGCCGACGACGATGTCGAAGTCGTCGCCCCGGGCGGTGAGCATGATGATCGGGAGCTGGCTGTCCTCCCGGACCCGGCGGCAGACCTGGACGCCGTTCATGCCGGGCAGCATCAGGTCGAGCAGGAGCAGGTCCGGCCGGAACTCCCCGAGCGCGGCGAGGCCCGCCTCCCCGGTGGGGGCGGTCCGCACCTCGTGTCCGCGCCGCCGGAGCCCGAGTTCGACGCCCTCGCGGACGGACGGGTCGTCTTCTATCAGGAGCACGCGGGGCATCTGTGGAGTATCCCAAGGTCGTCGGGGCGGGGTCCCTCCCGGGGCCGGGTCACGCACGGCGGGTGAGGGCGCGGAGGCGTCCGGCCCCGGCCGCGAGGAGGCCGCTCACCTCGGTGAGGCGGAGGGGGCGGGCGAGCAGGGCGAAGACGGCGAGGATCGCGAGGGCCCCGGCGAGGCCGGCCGCGACGGGCCCGGCCGGTTCCGCCGCGCGGGCGGCGAGGAGGCCGCATCCGGTGGCCGGGACGGCGGCGGCGAGCAGCCGCGCGAGGGCGGGCGCCGAACCCCCGGAGACCGCGCCGCCGGGACCCTCCGGCGCGGTCCCGCCCCGCAGCCCGCGCCGCAGCGCGTACGCCGTGACGCCCCAGCCCGCCCACAGGGCGAGGGAGTACGCCGCCGCCATGCCCACGACGGTCCAGCGGTCGGGGAGCAGCCGGTACGCGGCGAGGGAGAGGCCCGCGTTGAGTCCCGCGATCACCAGGTTGAGCAGGAACGGGGTGCGCGTGTCGCGCAGGGCGTAGAAGGCGCGGGTGCACACGTACTGCCCGGAGAGGGCGATCAGGCCGGGCGCGAGGGCCATCAGGATCCAGGACATCGCGCGGACGTCGTCGTCGTCCGTCGCCCCGTACCGGAAGACCACGGTCATCAGGGGCACGGCGAGCGCGAGGAGCGCGCAGGCGGCGGGGACGACGGCGGCGGCGCTGGTCCGCAGCGCGTACGAGACGTCCCGCCGGACCCCCGCGAGGTCGCCGTCGGCCGCCGCGCCGCTCATCCGGGGCAGCAGGGCGGTGACGAGGGAGACGGTGACGATGCCGTGCGGGACGGTCCACAGCAGGTAGGCGTTGTTGTACGCGGCGAGGCCCGCGCCGCCGCCGTCGGCCGCGTCGCCCGCCGAGGTGGCGACCCAGGTGGTCACCCAGTACGCGCCCTGGTTGGTGAGGACGAGCAGCACCAGCCAGCCTGCCGACCGCAGCGGGGCCGCGAGGCCGCTGCCGCGCCAGTCGAAGCGGGGCCGCCAGCGGAAGCCGGCGGCGCGCAGCGGGGGGACGAGCGCGAGGGCCTGGAGCGCGATGCCGGCGGTGGTGCCCCAGCCGAGGAGCGCGGTCTCGCCCGGGGTGAGCGCGCCCCCGTCGCCCACCGCCAGGAAGAGGCCGAAGACGGCGACGACGACGGCGTTGTTGAGGACGGGCGTCCACATCATGGCGCCGAACCGGCCCCGGGCGTTGAGGACCTGGCCGAGGAGCGTGAAGAGGCCGAGGAAGAAGATCTGCGGGAGGCAGGTGCGGGCGAAGGCGACGGTCATCTCCCGCCGGCCGCCCGTGTAGTCGGTGTACGCGTCGACGATCGACGGCGCGGCGAGCACGGCGGCGGCGGTGAGGACGGCGAGGGCGAGCGCGCAGAGGGTGAGGAGCCGGTCGGTGTAGGCGGCGCCGCCGTCCTCGTGTTCCTTGGCGGCCCTGACCAGTTCGGGGACGAAGACCGCGTTGAGGGCGCCGCCGAGGAGCAGGGTGTAGACGATGGTGGGGACGGAGTTGCCGACCGCGTAGCCGTCGGCGACGGTGGCCGCGCCGAGCGCGGCGGCGACGACGGAGGCGCGGGCGAAGCCGGTGGCGCGGGAGACGAGCGAACCGGCGGCCATGAGGGCGCCGCTGCGGAGCGCGGACGGGGCCCCGGCCTTCCGCTCCGGCGCGGCGAGGGTGGCCGTCACCGGCGGGCCAGGTACGCCTGGAAGGCGCGGTACAGCGTCTGGTTGGTCGTGCCCCGCATCGGAATCTCCCACTCCCCCAGCGTCTCGACGACCTGGCCGCCCGTGCCGAGCTTCCAGCGGAGGAGGCCGTGGGCGCGGTCGTCCGGGTCGAGGGTGGAGGGTACCCCGCGCAGGTCGTAGACGGCGGCGCCGAGGGCGTGGGCGTCGAGCAGCATGCGCCACTGGAGGGCGTGGGAGGGGCGGACCTCGCGGCGGTGATCGGCGGAGGCGCCGGTCTGGTACCAGACGCGCCCGCCGACGGCGATCATGGTGTGGGCGGCGAGGACCTCGCCCTCGTGGCGGGCGAGGTAGAGCCTCATCCGGCCCGGCTCCTCGGCGTTGAGGGCCGCGTACTGGCGCTCGTAGTACGCGAGGGAGCGGCCGAGCCGGAAGCCGTCGCGCTCCTCGGTGATCCCGAGCAGCCGGTGGAACCCGGGCAGGTCGGCGGCGGACCCGACGGTGACCTCGACGCCGGCCTTGCGGGCCCTGCGCACGTTGCGGCGCCATTCCTGGTTGAGTCCGGACCACAGGTCGTCGGCGCCGCGGCCGGCGAGCGGGACCTGGAAGACGTGCCGGGGCTGGGCGTCGGCGCCGTCCCCGGAGTCGCCGCCGCAGCGGCGCCAGCCCCGGGCGCGGAGGCGTTCGGCGACGGCGGTGCCGAGGGGGTCGACCTCGTCGGCGAGGACGTCGGAGAGGCGCCGGCCGGGCCCGGTGGCGGACTTGACGGTGGCGGCGTTCCAGCGGCGGTGGGCGGGGCCCGGTCCGATGCGCACGGCGAAGGCACCGGAGGCCCGCAGGTGGCCGAGGAGCGGGTCGAGCCAGTCGTCCACGTCGGGGTCGGTCCAGTCGGCGACGGGCCCCTCGGGGAGGTAGGCGAAGTACTTCCGGGTCCCGGGGAAGGCCCGCAGCAGCACGAGCGCGACGCCCGTCAGGTCGCCGCCCTCCGGCCCCCACCCCACGAGCTGGTGACCCCACCCCTCCTTCACCCGGGCCCACGAGGGGAGTTGGAGGAAGCTGGGGCCGTCCGCGCCGGAGCGGGACGCGAGGAAGGCGCGGTACGCCCCGGGGGTGACGGGACCGAGCCGGAGCGGCCGGGCGGGCGCGCGGCCGGCGGGGGTGCGGCGGTCCGCGGGGGCGTGGCGGTCGGCGGGTGCGGCCGTCACGAGCGACGCTGGCACAACGGGGCCTCCTGGTTCCGCCCCTCGGTGGCGGGGCGCACAGCAGGCTCACAGCCGAATGCGACGGAGCCGCACGGCGTGTGTGACCGGACGGTGACCGTTCCGCCGCGACCCCCGTCACACGGGTCCGCGCCCGTCCGGCCGGCCCTGCCCTCCCCCTCGCGGCCCGCACGGCGCGGGCGGTGGACGAGGGCCCGGCGGAGGACCGGGCCCCGACCGCGCCCCCGGCGATGGTCGCGGTCGCGGTCGCGGAGGGCAACGGTTACGGGGCGTGGAACGTGAGCTGGGCGCGGTGGCGGGCGAAGAGCGCGCTGCGTTGAGCGCCGGGAGCCAACAGACCGACCCCAGGGGTGGTTTACATGAATCGCCCCTCCGGCCCGCATTCTTCTGATTACGCTCGGCGACAAGAACGCCGCGCGCCGCAGGCCGGAGGTACTGACCATGGTCAACATTCAGGAACTCGATCCCAACGCTTCCCCTCTGGACTACTACGGCTGGGAACTCCGCCGCCAGCGCGAGGCGCACACGCTCACACAGCAGCAGCTCGGGGACGTCATCTTCTGCACGGGCTCCCTCGTCGGCCAGGTCGAGACGGCGAGGAAGCTCCCCACCCGCGAGTTCTCGGAACGGGTGGACGCGGCACTCGGCACGGGCGGGACGTTCTCCCGGCTGATCGGTCTGGTGCTGCGCAGCCGGCTGCCCTCCTGGTTCCAACCGGTCGCGGAGTTGGAGGCCCGTGCCACGTACATCTCCACGTTCCAGACGCAGGTCGTGTACGGGCTGTTGCAGACGCCGGAGTACGCGCGGGCGCTGCTCGCCGTCGAATACCCGGACAAGGCCGAGGAGATGGTGGCGGCCCGGCAGGAACGCCAGCGCATTCTGGAACGCGCCGAGCCACCCGCCCTGTGGGTCGTCCTGAGCGAGGCCGTACTGAGGCAGAAGGTGGGCGACCGCGAGGTCATGCGCGGGCAACTGGCGCACCTATTGACGTTCCGCACCAACCCGTGGGTACAGGTCCAGGTCCTTCCGTTCACCGCCGGCGAGCACACGGGACTGATGGGGTCGTTCACCCTCTTCAGATTCGACGACGACCCGGACATCTTCTACATCGACGGTTACGACCAGGGCCACATGACCGCCAATCCTCCCGTGATCAAGGAACGTTCCGTCGGTTACGCTCGACTGCAAGCCACGGCCCTCTCTGTCGAGGACTCGGCGGCACTGATCACCCGCGTGATGGAGGAACGCCATGGAGACCCGTCCTGACCTGACCGCAGCGCGGTGGCGGAAGTCGTCGTACAGCGGCACCAACGGCGGCGAGTGCGTCGAGGTCGCCGACCACTTCCCCGGCACCGTCCCGGTCCGCGACAGCAAGAACCCCACCGGCCCCGCCCTGCTCGTCGGCACCGGAGCGTGGCAGGCGTTCGTGGACGGGCTCCGCTAGAACGCCCGCCCACGGCACGGAGCGGCGGTCGACGTTGCCGGCCCGCGAGGCGGTCCGGGGAGCACGCCTGAACGCCGTCCCGTGAGTCGTGGTCGTTCGGGGTTCGGCGGCCGGTTGGGGACGGGGGCGTGCTCCGCTCCGGGTGCCAGGAGGGGTGCCGAGCGCCGCCGAACCGCTCGAACGACGAGCTCATCCCTTGATGAACTCGATGATCTGCGGGGCGATTTTCCCCGGAGCCATGACGACGGCGCCGTGGTTGAGTCCGGGCAGGGTGCGGTGGTCGGCCTGCGGCAGGATCTCGGTGAGGGCGAGGGCGGCGCGCCGGAACGCGGCCGGACTCCTGCCACCGGTCAGCACGCGGGTGGGCACGGCCACCCCTTTCCACTCCTCGGCGTCGAGCGGCTTGCCCTGCTGGGTATCGCCCATGACCGCGATGTCATAGGGCAGGGTGCGAGCCAACCCGGTGAGGTTCGCCCACATCTTCGGCATGAGCCTCATGAAGAACACGGCGATGCCGGGCATGCCCTGCACCCTGGTCATGAAGTACGTGACCGCGTCGCCGTGCCGGCCTTCCGCAAGCAGCGCGGTGATCTGCCGCGCGAGGTCCTCGGGCGGTCCGTCGTCGCCTTCGGCGACCACGAACGGCGGCTCGTACAGGGCCAGTCGGTCGACGTCGACTCCGGCCGCGGCCGCGCGCAGCGCGAGGACCGCCCCGGAGGACGAGCCGAACAGGGACGCCGAACCGCCGGCGTGTTCGACCAGCGCGGCGATGTCCTCGATCTCGCGGTCAGGGGCGTAAGCACTGGCGTCACCGCTGGCGCCGCGTCCGCGCCGGTCGTAGTTGATCACGGTGAAGTGCCGGGCCAGGAGAGCCGCGAGTTTGGTCGTGTCCGAGCGGTCCGCCAGTGCCGAGGCGACCAGGACGACGGCCGGCCCGCGGCCCGACTGCTCGAACGCGATCTCGGTGCCGTCTGCGGAGGTGACTCGGGCCTCGGCTCCGGCCGACTGCTCTCGCGCTGTTGCCATGTTCGTCTCTCCGGTTCACGTAGGGGCCGTACCGCTGTGGTGTGCGCTGCTACCGACAAGACCCCCGCGGTGCGGGAAACTCATCGGTGCGCCGGTCATCCGGTGCCGAAGCCCTCACATCTCCCACACCAGGACCTCCGCGTCGCCGGTCGCGAGCAGGACGAGCCCCTGCGCGCCGGTGACGCGGGCCGCGTCGCCGGGCGCCAGCTCCTCGCCGCCGACGCGCACCGTGCCGCGCGCCACGTGGACGTACACGAAGCCGGCGTCCGGGAGCGGTACCCGTTCGCCGTTCTCGGGGCGGTGGACGCGCAGGGTCGCGCCCGCCGCCGCCACCTCGTACGGGGCGCCGTCGCCGATCCCCCGCACCACCCCGTACGACGGTTCCCCGCCCGGCTCCAGCGGCGCGAGCCACATCTGCGCGAAGACCAGGGGCGCGTCGCCGTCGTTGCGCTCCACGTGCCGGACGCCGGACGCCGCGCCGAGGTGCTGGAGGTCGCCGGCGCGGACGACCGTGGCGTGGCCCGCCGAGTCGCGGTGGGTCAGTTCGCCCTCCACGACCCAGGTGACGATCTCGGTGTGGCGGTGCGGGTGCTCGTCGAAGCCGGCCCCCGGGGCGAGCCGCTCCTCGTTGCAGGCGATCAGCGAACCGAACCGGAGGTTGCCGGGGTCGTAGTGCGGCCCGAACGAGAAGGCGTGCCGGGTCTCGATCCCGGCCGCCGGGTCGCCCCCGGTGTACCGCTCGGCCGCGCGCTGGATGCGTATCACGGTCCCACCGTAGCCGGGCCCCGCCGCGCGCCCTCGGGCGCGAACCCGCCCCGACCCGGCACACCGGTGTCCCGATGAGGCAGTCTTGTCCCCGTGCCTGAACCCGTGAACCGCCCCCATCCGCACGCCGCGACCCTGAAGCGCCTCGAACAGTCCTCCGGGCGGCTCGCCGCCGGCGCCATCGCCCGCATGGACGAGACGCTGCCGTGGTACCGCGCGATGCCGCCCGAGAACCGGTCGTGGATCGGGCTCGTCGCCCAGGCCGGCATCGCCGCGTTCACCGAGTGGTTCCGGCACCCCGAGACCCCGCAGGCGATCTCGACGGACGTCTTCGGCACCGCGCCGCGCGAGCTGACCCGGGCGATCACCCTGCGCCAGACCGTGGAGATGGTCCGGACCACGATCGAGGTGATGGAGTCCGCGATCGAGGAGGTCGCCGCCCCCGGCGACGAGTCGGTGCTCCGGGAGGCGCTGCTCGTCTACGCCCGGGAGATCGCCTTCGCCACGGCGCAGGTGTACGCGCAGGCGGCCGAGGCGCGGGGCGCGTGGGACGCGCGCCTGGAGTCGCTCGTGGTGAACGCCGTGCTCTCCGGCGAGGCCGACGAGGGCGCCGTGTCGCGGGCCGCCGCGCTCGGCTGGAGCTCCCCGGAGCACGTGTGCGTGCTCCTCGGCACGGCCCCCGACGGGGACAGCGAACTGACGGTGGAGGCGATCCGCCGGGCCGCCCGGCACGCCAAGCTCCAGGTCCTCACCGGCGTCCTCGGGAACCGGCTCGTCGTCATCGCGGGCGGCAGCGACAACCCCCTGGCGGTGGCGAAGGCCCTGATCGGGCCGTACGCGCCGGGCCCGGTGGTGGCCGGCCCCGTGGTCCCCGACCTGCTGGCCGCGACCCGCTCCGCGCAGGCCGCGGCGGCCGGCCTCAAGGCGTGCTCGGCCTGGCAGGACGCGCCCCGCCCGGTCCTCGCGGACGACCTCCTCCCGGAGCGCGCCATCGCCTCCGACCCGTCGGCGCGCGAGCAGTTGGTGGAGGAGATCTACAGACCGCTGGAGGAAGCGGGCTCGGCGCTCCTGGAAACGCTCAGTGTCTACCTGGAACAGGCGAGCAGCCTGGAAGGCGCGGCGCGGATGCTCTTCGTCCACCCGAATACCGTGCGCTACCGGCTCCGACGTGTGACCGACGTCACCGGCTGGTCACCCTCCGACGTCCGCTCCGCCTTCACCCTGCGGATCGCGCTCATCCTCGGGCGCTTGGCCGACGGGGACACGCAGTCCTAGACTTTTGTCGAACACCGACAATTCCCCCGACGGTTCTTCGTCCTTGTCCCCACGGGCGCTCGGAGCCGTCCCCAAGAGAGAGTGTGAGGGTGCTCGTACTCGTCGCTCCCGGCCAAGGCGCCCAGACGCCCGGCTTCCTGACCCCCTGGCTCGAACTCCCCGGCGCCGCCGACCGCATCGCGGCCTGGTCCGACGCCATCGGGCTCGACCTCGCCCACTACGGCACGAAGGCGGACGCGGACGAGATCCGCGACACCGCCGTGGCACAGCCCCTGCTCGTCGCCGCCGGCCTGCTCTCGGCCGCCGCGCTCGGTGACGACCTCGCGCCCGGCATCGTCGCCGGTCACAGCGTCGGCGAGTTCACCGCCGCCGCGTTCGCCGGTGTGCTCGACGACACCGCCGCGCTGCGTCTGGTCCGGGCCCGCGGGCTCGCGATGGCCGAGGCCGCCGCGATCACCCCGACCGGCATGTCGGCGCTGCTCGGCGGCGACCCCGAGGTGACCGTCCCGCACCTGGAGAAGCTCGGCCTGACCCCGGCCAACGTGAACGGCGCGGGCCAGATCGTGGCCGCCGGCACCCTGGAGCAGCTGGCCGCCCTGGAGGCGGACAAGCCCGAGGGCGTGCGCCGGGTCGTCGCGCTCAAGGTCGCCGGAGCGTTCCACACGCACCACATGGCCCCGGCCGTGGCGAAGCTGGAGGAGGCGGCGGAGCCGCTGTCCCCGGCCGCCCCGACCACCCGCTACGTCTCCAACAGGGACGGGCAGGTCGTCATGGACGGTGCCGAGGTCCTGGCCCGCCTGGTCGGCCAGGTCGCCAACCCGGTCCGCTGGGACCTGTGCATGGAGACCTTCAAGGACCTGGGCGCGACCGCGCTGGTCGAGGTGTGCCCCGGCGGCACCCTGACCGGTCTCGCCAAGCGGGCCCTGCCGGGCGTGGCCACGGTCGCCCTGAAGACTCCCGACGACCTGGACGCGGCCCGTACGCTCGTCGCCGAGCACGCGGCCGTCTGACAAGGAGTGTCGAGAAGCATGTCGAAGATCAAGCCCAGCAGGGGCGCCCCGTACGCGCGCGTCCTCGGTGTCGGCGGTTACCGTCCCACCCGGGTCGTGCCGAACGAGGTGATCCTCGAGAAGATCGACTCGTCCGACGAGTGGATCCGCTCGCGCTCCGGCATCACCACCCGGCACTGGGCCTCCCCGGAGGAGACCGTCGCCGCGATGTCGGTGGAGGCGTCGGGCAAGGCCATCGCGGACGCCGGCATCCGCCCGGAGCAGATCGGCGCCGTGGTCGTCTCCACGGTCTCGCACTTCCACCAGACCCCGGCCATCGCCACGGAGATCGCGGACCGGATCGGCGCGGGCAAGCCCGCCGCGTTCGACATCTCCGCCGGCTGCGCGGGCTTCGGCTACGGCCTGACCCTCGCCAAGGGCATGATCGTCGAGGGTTCGGCGGAGTACGTGCTCGTCATCGGCGTCGAGCGGCTCAGCGACCTGACGGATCTGGAGGACCGCGCGACGGCCTTCCTGTTCGGCGACGGCGCCGGCGCCGTGGTCGTCGGCCCGTCCGACGAGCCGCACATCGGCCCCACGGTCTGGGGCTCCGAGGGCGACAAGTCGACGACGATCAAGCAGACCGTGCCGTGGAACGAGTTCCACGGCGGCGACGTCTCGAAGCTCCCGCTCAACAAGCAGGGCGAGATCAAGTTCCCCGCCATCACGCAGGAGGGCCAGGCGGTCTTCCGCTGGGCCGTCTTCGAGATGGCGAAGGTCGCCCAGCAGGCACTGGACGCCGCCGGCATCTCGGCGGACGACCTGGACGTCTTCATCCCGCACCAGGCGAACATGCGGATCATCGACTCGATGGTGAAGACGCTGAAGCTGCCGGAGCACGTCACGGTCGCCCGTGACGTGGAGACCACCGGCAACACCTCGGCCGCCTCGATCCCGCTCGCGATGGAGCGGCTCCTGGCGACCGGGGAGGCGAAGAGCGGCGACACCGCGCTCGTCATCGGCTTCGGGGCGGGTCTCGTCTACGCCGCGACGGTCGTTACCCTCCCCTAGGCACCCGGATCTCCCGGAAGCCCCTCACCCAGCGAACACAGAAGGAGCGCCACCATGGCCTTCACCCAGGAGCAGATCGTCGAAGGTCTCGCCGAGATCGTCAACGAGATCGCCGGCATCCCGGTCGAGGACGTCCAGCTGGACAAGTCCTTCACCGACGACCTGGACGTCGACTCGCTGTCCATGGTCGAGGTCGTCGTCGCCGCCGAAGAGCGTTTCGACGTCAAGATCCCCGACGAGGACGTCAAGAACCTCAAGACCGTGGGCGACGCCGTCGACTACATCGTGAAGCACCAGAACTGATCAGCCCTCGCTGACCCGGTCAGCCACCCGGCGGTGGCGCCGCATTTCGACCATCACACACATGGAGAAAGAATTCCTGTGAGCTCGACCAATCGCACCGTGGTCGTCACCGGTATCGGCGCAACCACACCGCTGGGTGGCGACTCCGCATCGACCTGGGAAGGTCTGATCGCGGGACGCTCCGGCGTCCGTCCCCTCGAGGACGAACGTTTCGCCGAGCTGCCCGTCCGGATCGCCGCGACGGCCGCCGTCGACCCCGGCGACGTCCTGCCCCGCCCGCTCGCCCGCAAGCTGGACCGCTCGGCGCAGTTCGCCCTGATCGCGGCCCGCGAGGCGTGGGCCGACGCGGGCTACACCGCCCCGGCCGGCGAGGACGAGAAGATCGCGCCCGAGCGGCTCGGTTCCGTCATCGCCTCCGGCATCGGCGGCGTCATCACGCTGCTCGACCAGTACGACGTGCTGAAGGAGAAGGGCGTCCGCCGCGTCTCCCCGCACACCGTGCCCATGCTCATGCCCAACAGCCCCTCCGCCAACGTGAGTCTGGAGGTGAACGCCCGGGCGGGCGTCCACACCCCCGTCTCCGCGTGCGCGTCGGGCGCCGAGGCGATCGGCTACGCCGTCGAGATGATCCGCACCGGCCGTGCCGACGTGGTCGTCGCCGGCGGCACCGAGGCCGCGATCCACCCGCTGCCGATCGCCGCCTTCGCCAACATGATGGCGATGTCGAAGAACAACGACGAGCCGGAGAAGGCCTCGCGCCCGTACGACACGGGCCGTGACGGCTTCGTGCTCGGCGAGGGCGCGGGCGTCGTGGTCCTGGAGTCCGAGGAGCACGCCCGGGCGCGCGGCGCGCGGGTCTACTGCGAGGTCCTCGGCCAGGGCGTGTCGTCCGACGCCCACCACATCGCGCAGCCCGAGCCGACCGGCCGGGGCATCTCGGCCGCGCTGCGGTACCTGCTCGACTCGACGGACCTCAAGCCGGCCGAGGTCGTCCACCTGAACGCGCACGCCACGTCGACGCCGCAGGGCGACGTCGCCGAGATCAAGGCGCTGCGGAACGTCCTCGGCGACGACCTGGACCACGTCGCGATCTCCGCGACGAAGTCGATGACCGGTCACCTCCTGGGCGGCGCGGGCGGCATCGAGACCGTCGCGACGGTCCTGGCGCTCCACCACCGTCTCGCCCCGCCGACGATCAACGTCGACGACCTCGACCCGGAGGTCGGGGCGGACATCGTCCGCGACGAGCCGCGCGAGCTGCCGCAGGGGACGATCGCCGCGATCAACAACTCGTTCGGCTTCGGCGGCCACAACGTGGTCCTGGCGTTCCGCACGGTCTGATCCGCGTTCCTTCCGCGCCGTGAGGCCCGCTCCCCGGGGGAGCGGGCCTCACGCGCGTGTCCGGGCGGGACCGTCAGACGACCTGGTGGAGCCAGCGGACCGGGGCGCCCTCGCCCGCGTACCGGAAGGGCTCCAGCTCGTCGTCCCAGGGCTTGCCGAGGAGTGCGGCGATCTCGGTCTCCAGCGGGGTCCCGTCCTGCGCGGAGCGCGCCAGGGCGGCCCGGAGCCGGTCCTCCGGGACCAGGATGTCCCCGTGCAGGCCGGTGACGGCGTGGAAGATGCCCAGGTCGGGGGTGGCGCTGTAGCGCTCGCCCTCGGCGGTGGGGCAGGGCTCCGCGGTGACCTCGAAGCGGAGCATCCGCCAGCCTCGGAGTGCGGAGGCCAGGCTGGAGGCGGTGCCGGTCCGGCCCTGCCAGGAGAGTTCGGTTCTCCAGGTGCCGGGGGACGCCGGCTGGCGGATCCAGTCGAGCTGGACCCTCGCACCGAGGACGCCCGCCACCGCCCATTCGACGTGCGGGCAGAGCGCGCGCGGTGCGGAGTGAACGTACAGGACTCCACGTGTCGTCACCGGGACCTCCAGTGTGGGACGAGGTTCGCCTTTCCCAGCGGCCTCAGTAAACATCATCAGGAGTGGATCTTCACAAATCCTCTGAAAGGGGACAACTTGTGACGTGATGTAATGTACCGGAGCCGGTCGGAGAGGACGCCTCTGGTTCGACGGGGAAAAGCTACCGTGCCGCGCCGTCGCCGGGGTGACGTACGGTCGGTCCGGAGCGGGTGCACACCAAGCTTTCACCCGCCGGGACCCCCGAGGAGGTGCCCGGGATGCGCGGGCGACGCCGTTTCCGTACCGCCGTCGCCGCCGTGACGGCGGTGCTGCTGTGCGCGGGGGCGTCGGCCGGGTGCGCGCCCGGGACGCCGGAGGAGGCGGCCCCGAGCCGGACGCGGGCACCGGCGCCCACTCCCACTCCCCTGTGGAACGTCTCCCCCGCCTCCGTCGCGGCCGTGGGCGACTCCATCACCCGCGCGTTCGACGCCTGCTCGCTCCTGGCGGACTGCCCCGAGGCGTCCTGGGCGACCGGCACGGACACCGGCGTCAACAGTCTGGCGCTGCGCCTCCTGGGCCCGGGGCGGGTGGCCGGCCACAGCTGGAACCTGGCGCGGACGGGCGCGCGGATGGCGGAGCTCCCCGAGCAGATGGCCGCCGCGGCGGCCCGGAAGCCGGAACTGGTGACGGTGCTGATGGGCGCCAACGACGCCTGCCGGCCCACGCCGGACCTGATGACCCCGGTCGCGGACTTCCGCGCCTCCTTCGCGTCGGCGCTCGCCCGGCTGCGCGCGGGGGCGCCGAAGGCCCAGGTGTACGTGGCGAGCGTGCCGGACCTGAAGCGGCTGTGGTCGACGGGCCGGCTCGACGAGGCCGGGCTGCGGATCTGGGAGCTGGGGGTCTGCGGCTCGATGCTGGCGGACGCGGCGGACCTGGGGCCCGCGGCGGAACGGCGGCGCACGACCGTCTCGGAGCGGGTGACGGCGTACAACCGGGTCCTGGCGGAGGTCTGCGCCCGGGACGAGCGCTGCCGGTACGACGGCGGAGCGGTGCACGGCTTCCGCTTCGGCGCCGGGCAGTTGAGCCCCTGGGACCGGTTCCATCCGAGCCGGGACGGCCAGGCGCGGCTCGCGGAGCTGGCGTACCGGCGGATCACGGAGCGGTGAGGGGCCCCGGAGCGGGTGTCAGGTTCCGCTCCGGGGCCCGTCCGGGGCCCGCCGGGGTCAGATCTCCAGCGTGGCGGTCAGACGCACGTCGTCGAGGGAGTGCGCCGCTCCCACCTCGTATGCCCCGGGGACGAGGGTCCAGTCGCGCTTCTCCTCGTCCCAGATCTCGAAGGCGCGGCGGGGCAGCGCGATCGTGGTCTCGACGGTCTCGCCGGGGGCCGCTTCGACGCTCGCGAAGCCGGCGAGCCAGCGGCGGGGGCGGGCGGCGGTGTCGTGGCGCGGCGCCAGGTAGATCTGGACGGTCTCGCGGCCGGGCCGGCCGCCGGTGTTGGTGAGCCGGACGGTGGCGGCGGCGGGACCCGCGACCAGGGAGTCGTACGACCAGTCGGTGTAGCCGAGGCCGTGGCCGAAGGGGTACGCGGGGACGGCGCCGGCCCGGTCCCAGGCGCGGTAGCCGATGAAGACGCCCTCGTCGTAGGGGAGTTCGCCGTCGGTGGGGGCGGTCGTGGTGACGGGGGCGTCGGCGAGGGCGGCGGGCCAGGTGGTGGGGAGGCGGCCGCCGGGCTCCCCGGCGCCGGTGAGGACGTCCGCGAGGGCGGCGCCGCCCTCCTGGCCGGGGAACCAGCCCAGCAGGATCGCGGCCACCTCGTCGCGCCAGGGCAGTTCGACCGGGGCGCCGGCGTTGACGACGACCACGGTGTTCGGGTTGGCGGCGGCGACCGCCCGTACGAGGTCGTCCTGGCGGCCGGGAAGGGCGAGGTCCTTCCGGTCGAAGCCCTCGGACTCGACGCGCTCGGTGGTGGCGACGACCACGACGGCGGTGTCGGCGGCGCGGGCGGCCTCGACGGCTTCGGCGATCAGTTCGTCGGGGTCACGGCGCGGACCGAGGTGGACGAGGGAGAACGCGACGGCCGGCAGCGGGGTCTCGAAGCCCTTGTCGAGGGTGTGGCGCAGGGAGACGCCGACGGTCTCGCCCGCGGTGAGCGCGACCCGGCCGCGTTCGACCGGGGAGCCGAAGAAGGCCTCGAAGGGGTCGGTCTCGTCGCCCATGGCCTGCACGCCGTCGAAGACGGTCTCGCCGGCGACGGTGAGGACGAAGGCGCCGAGACCCCGGGTGCCGAAGGAGTGCTCGCCGCTCTCGCGCGGGGTGAAGGTGCCGGTGATCTCGACGGAGGCCAGCGCCTCGTGGGTGACCCCGTCGGGCAGGTCTCCGCCGATCCACTGGACCTGCCCGCCGGGCAGGGAGGTCTCGCCCAGCAGGTTCCCGGCGGCGTCCCGGCAGCGGGCGCGGAGGGTGAAGCCCGCTCCGGCGGGGGCGGGTTCGTCGCTGGGGTCGGCGCCGACCGCGTAGGTCAGGGCCCCCTCGGGGAGGGCGGCGGCGAGGCCGTCGAGCGAGGAGACCACGTGGCCGGGGAAGACCTGGGCGGAGCCGCCGCCGAGAATCCGGGCGTCGCGGGCGGCGGCGCCGGACAGGGCGACGGTGGTCCCGGCGGCGAGGGGCAGGACGCCGTTCTCGTTCCGCACGAGGACGGTGCCGCGGCGGGCGATCTCCCGGGCGAGGGCGTCGCCGTCGACCGGGGCGGGGGGTTCGGTCACGGCCGGCGGGGCGCCTTCGAGGGCGCCGACGCGGGCGGCGAGCCGCAGGACGTTGCGCACGGCGGCGTCGACGGCGGACTCCTCGACCTCGCCGGCGCGGACGGCGGCGGCCAGGGCCTCGCCGTAGACGGTGACCGGACCGGGCATGGCGACGTCGAGGCCGCCCCGGAGGCAGGCGGCGGTGGAGCGGGCGGCCATCCAGTCGGAGACGTTGAGGCCGTCGAAGCCCCACTCGCCGCGCAGGACCCCGTTCACCAGCTCGTGGTGCTCGGTCATGGTCGTGCCGTTGACCCGGTTGTAGGCGGTCATGACGCCCCAGGGGCGGGCGTTCTCGACGATGGCCTCGAAGGGGGCGAGGTAGAGCTCGCGGAGCGGGCGGGGGGCGACGCGGTTGTCGACGGTGAAGCGGTCGGTCTCGGCGTCGTTGGCGACGAAGTGCTTGACGGTGGTGCCGACCCCGCCGTCCTGGACGCCCAGGACGTAGCCGGTGCCGATGGCCCCGGTGAGCAGGGGGTCCTCGCTGTAGGCCTCGAAGTGGCGGCCGCCGAGGGGGCTGCGGTGGAGGTTGACGGTGGGCGCGAGGAGGACGTGGACGCCCTTGCGGCGGGCCTCCTGGGCGAGGAGCCGGCCGGCCCGGCGGGCGAGCGCGGGGTCCCAGGCGGCGGCCAGGGCGGTCGGGGAGGGCAGGGCCACGGAGGGGTCGTCGGCGGTCCAGCGGACGCCCCGCACGCCGACCGGCCCGTCCGACATGACCAGGGAGGCCAGGCCGATCTCCGGGAGGGCGGGCAGGGACCACATGTCCCGGCCGGAGAGCAGCCGGGTCTTGGCGTCCGGGCCGAGCCTGCCGAGCGCCGCCTCGACGGCCGCCTCCCTCACGGACTCCGCACGGGTCTCCGTCATGGCCGTACCTCCTCGTCGACGCACCGGTGACCCCATCCTGCACCCTTTCACCTGTGACGAGGTAGGCGATGTCACCTTTCCGTTATCCACGCGTGGGGAGGCGGACGCGGAAGGGGTACGGTCCTGTCCGGACGGACCCGCGGAAGGAGGACCCCGCGATGGCGCGGACCAGGAGCGAGGAGCGGCGCGCGGACATCGTGCGGGCGGCCCTCGAAGTGATCGCCGAGCGCGGTTACCGGGGCGCCTCGCTCAGCTCCGTCGCCGAGCGCGTCGGGCTGACGCAGCAGGGCCTGCTGCACCACTTCCCGTCGAAGGAGTCCCTGCTCGTCGCGGTCCTGGAGGAGCGGGACCACTGGGACACGAGCGGCGGTCCGGGACGCGAGGGCTGGCGGCTCGACCTGCTCGACTCCCTCGTGGAGTACAACGCCATGCGTCCCGGGATCGTGCAGACCTTCTCCGCCCTGCTCGGCGAGAGCGTCACGGACGGCCATCCCGCGCGCGCGTTCTTCACCGAGCGGTACGCCCAGGTGCGGGGGCACATGGCGGAGGTGCTGCGCCTGGAGTTCGGCGACCGGCTGCCGGGCGGCCTGACCCCGGAACGGGCGGCGCCGCTGCTCACCGCCGTGATGGACGGCCTCCAGTACCAGTGGCTCCTGGACCCGTCGGCGGTCGACATGCCGGGCGCCTTCCGGGACTTCGTGCGGCTGCTGCACGGCGGCGCGGCCTCCTCGTAGCCCGCGCGGCCCGCGGACGGGATGATGGGGGCCATGATCGTCGCAGCCACCCAGTTCGCCCCGGCCGCCGGGGACGTCGACGCCAACGCCCGGACCGTCGCCGGTCTGGTCCGGGCGGCCGGGGAGGCGGGGGCCCGCGTCGTCGTCTTCGCCGAACTCTGCCTCAGCGGGTACGAGCCCACCCTGATACGGGACTCCCCCGGCCTGGTCCTCACCGAGGACGACCCCCGGCTCGCACCCGTGCGGGAGGCGTGCCGGGCGGTGTCGGCGGCGGCCGTGGTCAACGGGCCGGTGCGGACGGCGGACGGCCGGACCGGGATCACCTCGCTGGTGATCGGCCCGGACGGCGGACTCCTCGCCCGCTACGACAAGCGGCACCTGTACGGGATCGAGCGGGAGGTCTTCGCGCCGGGGACGGCGGACGGGCGGTTCGCGCTCGACGGGGTCCGGTTCGCGACGGCCACCTGCTACGACAACCGCTTCCCCGGAACGGCCGGGCGGGCGGCGGCCGACGGCTGCTCGGTGTACCTGGCGAGTTCGGTGCTCTCCGCCGGCGACGACTCGTTCACGACGGTGTATCCGGCGCGGGCCCGGGACTTCGGCCTGTACGTGGTGCTCGGCAACGTCCTGGGACCCAACGAGGACGGGGTGGGCCAGGGCCGCGCCGGGGCGTGGGGGCCGGACGGGGAACGGATCGCGGACGCGGGCCCGGACCGGCCGGGCTTCGTCCTCGCCGGGGTCGGCTGATCCCCGGGAAGGGCCGGGCGCGCGGACGCCGGGCGGCCGTCGGGTCGGCCGCCCGGCGCGGGACCCCGTGACGGGACCCCCGGCCCGCTACGGAGCGCTCAGGCCCAGCGTGTACGCGCCGGAGCCGCTGTACGCGTGGACCACGTACCGGTAGTAGCCCGCGGTGCCGTAGTAGCTGGTGTTCTCGTCGGCGGTCTCCGTGCCGCCGACCGCCACGTCGGTCCAGCCGTACCCGTTCCACTTCTGCAGGTACAGGTCGTAGTCCTGGCCCGCCGGTCCGCGCAGGCAGCCCGTGTGGGTGCCGGACGACGCCGAGTAGTAGTACGAGCCGTCGGGCTGGATCGCGGTCCCGCCGGACGTCAGGCTGCCCCGGTAGGTGTGCTCGGCGGCGTCGCAGCCGGTGGGCGGGGTCGTCGAGCCGACCGTCAGCCGGTAGGTGACGGTGTGGGTGGTGGAGCCCTTGCCGGTGACGGTGATCGGGTACGTGCCGTCGGCGGTGCCCGCCGCGACCTCCACGGACATCTTGGCGGACTCGCCGGAGGTGACCGAGGAGGGGCTGAAGGAGACGGTGACGCCGCTCGGGGCGCCGCTCGCGGACAGCTGGACGGTCTGCGCGGTGCCGCCGACGGTGCCGGTGGTGACCGTGGAACTGACGGCCTCACCCGGCTGGACCGCGCCCGAGGCCGGGTCGAGGGAGAGCGTGAAGTCCGGGGCGGTGGTGCCGCCGCAGTCGGTCTCGCCGGACTGGGCGGGGACGCCGATCGCGTTCCAGGCGGCCTTGACCGCGTTGCACTCGACGCTGCCGTAGGTGTTCTTGGCGCTGGTCAGGGTCGCCCTGCGGGCGGCGAGGTGGTTCCAGGAGGAGGTCTTCATCAGCAGGGCGCCCATGAAGATCTTGCCGGCCTTCTGGATGCCGACGCCGGTCACCGAGGAGGGGCCGCCGGAACATATGGGGCTGCTGGGCTTGCCCCCGCCCGGGTTGGAGCCCTCGGCGAGCAGGTAGAACCAGTGGTTCTGCGGGCCGGCCGCCGCGTGCACCTCGGTGCCCGAGCTGAGCTGGGTGTAGCAGTTGGGGTTGTTGCCGATGAGCGACGGGTTGTACATGTTGCGGATCGGCTGGTTGTTGCCGGTGAAGTTCAGCTTCTCGCCGACCGTGTAGTCCGGGGTGTCGTTGGGGTTGTTGGCGTAGTGCTCGGTGAGCGCGCCGAAGATGTCGCCGGTGGACTCGTTGAGGCCGCCGTTCTCGTTGGAGGAGCCGGCGCTGCCCGGGGTCCGGTCGAAGATCTCGTGGCCGTACTCGTGGGCCACCACGTCGATGCCGGTGAGCTGGTTGGTGCCGTTCTGGTTGCGGCCGTAGGTGGTCTTCGTGCCGTCGTAGTACGCGTTGACGTCGGTCAGCCCGGCACGGGCCGGGACCATGCCGCCCTGCCCGTTCTGGCCGTTGTAGCCGAACCACTCCTTGAGCATGGAGTGTTCCTTCTGCGCCGCGTACATGATGTCGACGCAGGCGGTCACCAGGTCGTTGGCGCCGTTGTTGCCCCACGGCGGGGTGCCGGTGTAGGCGCTGCCGTTCTGGCCGCCGCACTTGAAGGAGCCGCGGGTGGTGTCGGTCATGGAGTTCGCGGCGGTGTCGATGGTGACGTTGCCGTTGTGGTAGCCGCGCCCTTCGGCGTGCAGGATCTTCTCGGTGGACCGCGCGACGGCCCCGGTGCGGGCGTCGACGTACGTGTCGAGGGAACTGGGCGCGCCCTTCGCGGTCCGGCCGACGACCAGGGTGTGCCAGGTGAGCACGGCCCCACCGTCCTTCAGGAGCACGGTCAGCTCGGGCGCGCCGGCGGACTCGACGGAGGCGAGCTGCTTCCTGGCGGTGGCGAGGGCCGCGCCGGCGGGGACCCGGGCGGTGGTGGTGGCGAGGGAGATCGCGGGAGTCCTGTCGCCGGTGACCTCGCGGACCGCGCCCGTGGAGTCGGTGAGGACGACCGCGTCACCGCCGCCGGCGACCGGCAGCCCCTTGTAGGTGCGCTCGTAGGCGGCGTAGTACAGGCCGTTCGCCCAGGGGGTGACGGAGGTGCGGACGAGGTCTTCGTCGGCACCGTGCCGCAGCTCGTCGAGGCCGCCGGCCGCCGCGGTGTCGGCGGCGGCCAGGGCGAGGGACCGGCCCTGGCCGGGGGGCGGTGCGGGCCGGTCCTGCGGGGCCGCGGCGGCGGTCCCGGCGAGGGCGGTCGCGAGGCTCGCCGAGAGTGCCAGCGCGGCCACGGCCGCCGTGAGTCTTGAAGGATGCACGCCTGCTCCGTTCGGAGGTGGGGGAGACGGATCGTCGCGCCGAGTATGAGCGTGTACATGCCTGGTCCGGGACATCCCACCGGGCATAAGACGCGGGTTATGGTGCGGCCGTACGGCGCTGCGTACGCTGCTGAAATGCAGTTGGAGTTGAGGCATCTGGAAGCTGTCTGCCGGATAGCGGAGGCGGGCAGTCTGGGGCGTGCGGCGGTGCGGCTCGGGGTCTCGCAGCCGGCGCTCTCGGCGCAGCTGCGGCGGATCGAGCGGGTGGCGGGCGGCGAGTTGTTCCTGCGCGGGCCCGGCGGCGTGGAGCCCACGCCGCTGGGCGAGTTCGTCCTCACCAAGGCGCGCCTGGTGCTCGGCGAGATGGACGCGCTCACGGCCGGGGCACGGGCCGTCGCGGCGGACGGCCCGCTGCGGCTCGGCTGCATCTTCCTGGTCCTGGTGAACCGGCTGATGGAACGGCCCGAGGAGGTCCTGGCGGGGCGGGAGATCGTGGTGACCGTGGAGCACTCGGTGACCACGCTGACCCGGCAGCTGGGCGCGGGCCGGTACGACGCCGTCCTGTACGGGGAGGTCAACGACCACGAGGTGCCGCTGCCGGAGGGCGTCACGGCCCGGACGCTGATCCCCCGGGAGCCGTTCTGCGTGCGCCTCTCGGCCGGTCACCGGCTGGCCGGCAAGGAGCGGATCGCCCTGGCCGAGCTGGCGGACGAGTCCTGGATGTCGCTGGTGGAGGACGACGACGGCGGGCCGGAGGCACTGTTCGCGGCCTGCGCGCGGGCCGGGTTCACGCCCCTGCCGTGGCACCGGGTGAGCGACCGCAAGATGCGCTACGACCTGATCGCGGCGGGCCGGGGGGTCTCGCTGAGCCAGCCGACGGCGCCGCCGGCCGAGGGGACGGTGCTGCGGCCCCTGGAGGGCGATCCGGTCAGCGGGCGGATCAGGCTGGCCTGGAACCGGGCGGCGCTCTCCGCCCGGCAGGCCGAACTGCTCTACCGGGCGGCGGCGGAGGCGTACCTGGCGGACGTCGGCACCAACGCCTTCCACCGGGAGTGGTGGGAGTCCCGGCCCGAACTGCACCCGGTCCTCGGCGGCTCCGGCGAGGACTGACGGGACCGGGTGCGGCCGTACGGCCCTCCGGGCTCACTCGTGGGAGAGGTCCCCGGCCGAGTAGCGGCAGGTGGTGCCGTCCGGTCCGATGCCGGTCCGCTCGGGCTCCTCGCCGGTGCTGTTGCCGGTGAAGCGGACGCACGGCTCGATCTTCTTCCTGGCGTCGCCGTGGACGCGGACGTTCCGCAGGGCGGCGGTGTCGCCGTAGTTGGCGTTGACGCCGACGATCGCCTTCCCGGGGGCCGTGACGTCGACGTCGTTGACGATGATCGCGCGGGCGTACTGCTTCCGGCAGTTGCCGCAGGAGCGGACGAGCTTGCCGAAGTCGGAGACCTGGAACCCGCTCACGACCAGCTTGCCCGCCCCGTTGAACTGGAAGACCTTGTCGGAGGCGCTCCTGGCGCCGCCGCCGCGCACGGCGTACACGGACTTCGCCGAGGTGCCCTTGAAGGTGGCGGCGTCCTCGCCGACGTTCTCCCACCAGACGTTCTGGAGGGTGCAGCTGCCCAGGCAGTGGACGCCGTCGGCGGCGGGGGTGCCGATGATCACGTTCTTGAGGACCGCGCCGTCCGCGAGGACGAAGACGGGCTTCTGGCTCTCGTCCTGGCCGTCCGAGCCGAGCGCGCCGGTGCCGCGGAAGCGCTTGAGCCCGCCGTCGTACACGCCCGTGACCCGGACGGTCGCGGCGACCGGCCTGTCGCCCTTGGCCCGGGGCCAGGCGGCCGGCTTCGTGACCGCGCGGGACGGGACCCCGGCGGCGGTCGCGGTGGCCGGGGTTCCGGCCGCCGGGGCGGCGCCCGCCGGGGCGAGCTGGATGCCGGCGACGAGGGCGGCGGCGGTGACGCCGAGGGCGCTCAGGCCGCCGACGAGGGCGCGGCGGCGGCCCGTCTTCCGCTGGTGCGAGGGCATGGTGCTCCTTCGTCAGTGGGGGAGGTGGTGCACCCCCTGGTCGCCGCCGGACGGAGGAAGGTTGCCGCCCTCCGGGCCGTTCCCGCGGCCGTCCTCCCCCTCGCCCTCGCCGTCCCGCTTCCCGGCCGGGCCCTCACCCCTCAGGTCACGGGCCATGAGGGTGGCACCGGCGACGGCTCCGGGCATCAGGAGAACGGCGACGAAGGGCACGAGGAAGGCGAGGGTCAGCGGGACGCCGAAGCCGAGCGTGGCCATCCGGCGGCCGCGCAGCAGCCCCAGCCGTTCCTTGAGGCCGACGCCCCGGCGCTGGAGCGCCACGGAGACCAGCTCCTGGGTGAGGAAGAAGCCGGAGACGCAGAAGCCGATGACGGGGACGACGGTCTGGCCGACCACCGGGATGAAGCCGCAGGCGAAGAGCAGGATTCCGTAGAACGCGACCCGCACCAGGATGCGCACGCTGTCCCGGGCCGAGATCCACAGTTCGCGCCAGAGCGGGAGCCCGGACTCGGGCACCTCGCCGCCCTCACCGCGGTCGACCGCCTCGGAGAGCGACTCGTAGAAGGGCTGGCCGACGAGGAGCGTGACGGCGGTGAAGGTGATGACGGCGAGGAAGAGCCCGAAGACGAAGACCAGCGCCGTCAGGGTGCCCCGGAGGACGTCGATCCAGGGGGAGGACCAGTCGTCGGCGAACGGGGTCGCCCAGACGGCCAGGTCGTCCGCGCCGTAGCCGAGTCCGACGAGGGCGCCCGCGTAGAGGACGAGCGTCACGAGTCCGGGCAGCAGCCCGAACCCGAACCACCGTCCGTGCCTGCCGACCCACTTCTGGCCCTTTATCAGGTATCCGAAACCCGCCCCGAGATCACGCATGGGTTCACCCTATCGGCCGGTCCCGGCCCGGCCCGGTTCCTCCCGTCCCGCGCGGGACGGGGGGGGACGGAAGACGGAAGGCGGGAGGAGGGGGAGGGGGAGGGAAAGCGGGAGGGAAAGCGGGAGGCAGGGCCCCCGGCGACGAGGCGGGCCGGGAGGAGTCGGCCCCGGGCCGGGGAGGGAGATCGGGGGCGGCGCGAACCGGGCCGGGGAGGGAGATCGGGGGCGGCGCGAACCGGGCCGGGGAGGGAGATCGGGGGCGGCGCGAACCGGGCCGGGGAGGACCGGGGGCGAGGTGGACCGGAAGCGCACGGACCGGGGAGCAGCCCAGGCCGGGGAGCGAGAACCGGGGTGGGGCGGGCCGGGGCGGGCCGGGAGCGCGCGGACCGGGAGCGACGCGAGCCGGGGGCGGCGCGAACCGGGCCGGGGAGGACCGGAAGCGCGCGGGACGGGGGCCGCGCGCGAGCCGGGAGCGGCGAGGGCCGCACCCCGGTCGGCGGGGTGCGGCCCTCGCGCGCCGTCGCGCGTCCGGGATCAGACGGCGAGTTCGACCGTGATGTTGCCCCGGGTCGCCTTGGAGTACGGGCAGACCTGGTGGGCCTTCTCGATCAGGCTCCTGGCGGTCTCGGCGTCCACGTTCGGGACGGTGGCCGAGATCCTGACGATGATGCCGAAGCCGTCGTCGTTCTTGCCGATGCCGACCTCGGCGGTGACCGTCGAGCCGGAGACGTCGGCGTTCTCCTCGCGGGCGACCACTCCGAGGGCGCCCTGGAAGCAGGCGCTGTAGCCCGCCGCGAAGAGCTGCTCCGGGTTGGTTCCCTCGCCGGAGCCGCCCATGGCCTTGGGCGGGTTGACGACGACGTCGAGCCTGCCGTCGTCGGTGGCGACGCGCCCGTCCCTGCCGTTCTCGGCGGTGGCGACTGCGGTGTAGAGGACGTCTGACTGCTGGATGGACATGCCGGGTACTTCCTTCTGCGGTTCGCCGCGACTCGCGCCCACGATCGCGACGGCTGGGGGAAGCCTAGCGGGTCGCACCGGTCACACCGAGACGATCATCTTTCCGGTGTTCTCCCCGCGCAGCACTCCGAGGAAGGCGTCCACGCCGTTCTCGATGCCCTCGACGAAGGTCTCGCGGTGCTTCAGCTCGCCGGTGGAGAGCCAGCCGCCGACCTCCTGGACGAACTGCTCCTGGAGGTCGTAGTGGTCGCCGACCAGCATGCCCTGGAGGCGCAGCCGCTTGCCGATGATCAGCGCCATGTTGCGCGGGCCGGGCGTCGGCTCGGTGTCGTTGTACTGGGCGATCATGCCGCAGATGGTGGCGCGGCCGTGCACGTTGAACGAGGAGATCGCGGCTTCGAGGTGCTCCCCGCCGACGTTGTCGAAGTACACGTCGATGCCGTCCGGGGCGGCCTCGCGGAGCTGGTCCCTGACCGGGCCGTCCTTGTAGTTGAAGGCGGCGTCGAAGCCCAGCTCCTCGATCAGCCACTTGACCTTCTCCTCGGAACCGGCCGAGCCGATGACCCGGGAGGCGCCCTTGAGGCGGGCCATCTGGCCGACCTGGCTGCCCACGGCACCGGCCGCGCCGGAGACGAAGACGGCGTCGCCCTCCTTGAAGGAGGCGACCTCGAAGAGGCCGGCGTAGGCGGTGAGGCCGGTCATGCCGAGCACGCCGAGGTAGGCGGAGAGGGGGGCGAGGTCCGGGTCGACCCTGGTCGCGCGCTGGGCGGGCACGTCGGCGTACTCGCGCCAGCCGAGGCCGTGCAGCACGTGGTCGCCGACGGCGAAGCCCTCGGCGTTGGAGGCGACGACCTCACCGACCGCGCCGCCGTCCATGGGGTGGTCGAGCTTGAACGGCGGGACGTACGACTTCACGTCGTTCATGCGGCCGCGCATGTACGGGTCGACGGAGAAGTGCAGGTTGCGCACGAGGATGCGTCCCTCGGCGGGCTCGGCCACCGGGGCCTCGCGCAGGGCGAAGTCCGCGGGGGCGGGCCAGCCGTGCGGACGGGCGACGAGGTGCCACTCGCGGCTGGAAGCGGGAAGAGCGGTCATGGTGCGGCCTCCAGGAAGCTTCAGTTCGAAAAAGATTCACTGCCTGAAACAACCATGCCTCTTGATATTTCATGTTGTCAAGCATCCGGGTAGGATGTCCCCCATGGCCACCTCACGCACGGACCCCCTCACCCTCGAAGTCGTCGAGCTGATCGGCACGGTCGTGGCGCGCTACCACGAGGAGTACGAGCAGGTGGCCGCGGAGCACTCGCTGACCGGCGCCCAGGCCCGCGTCCTCGGTCTGCTCTCCCTCGAACCGCTGCCGATGCGCCGCATCGCCCAGAAACTGAAGTGCGAGCCGTCCAACGTCACCGGGATAGTCGACCGGCTGGAGGCGCGCGGCCTCGTGGAGCGCCGGGCCGCCCCGGACGACCGCCGGGTCAAGCTGGCCGCCCCCACGGACGAGGGCCGGGCCACCGCCCGCCGGTTGCGCGAGTCGCTCGACTTCGCGCGCGAGCCGCTCGGGGAGCTGACCGACGTCGAGCGGGCGCTGCTGCGGGACCTGCTGAAGCGGATGCTGGGCGAGGCCCCGGCGTAACGGTCACGCCCCGCGCCCGCCGCTCCGGCTACACGCACCACCAGAGGAAACGGGTGCAGGTCGGCGTCGGTTTCGGCGAGGGCGTCACCGTCGGCGACGGGGGGACGCCCGGTCCGGGACCGGCGGCCGGGGACGTGGACGCGGGCGGGCCCGGCGCCCCGGTGACGGAGGGCACCGGGGCGCTCGCCGTCGCGGACGGGGCGGCGGAGGACGGAGAGGGCGGGGCGGTGACCGCCGGGGAGCGGGTGGGGCCGTGTCCGTCCCCCTGCTCCGGGCCGGCTCCGGAGCCCGGTCCGGTTCCGGCGTCGCCGCCGGTGTCCGGGCCGCTTCCGGTGGCCGGTCCCGTGCCCGGCCCGGCCCCCGGTTCCGCACCGGAGTCCGCGCCGGCCCTGCGGGAGGGGGTGGGCCCGGGATCCGGCGCGTCCGTGACCGGGGCCGGACCGTCCGGGGGCCCGGTGCTCCCGGCGGGTGCGGTCGGCAGCGGGGTCCCGGTGACCTCCAGTTCCTCGACGGCCGTGGCGGCGCCCCCGGACCGCGACTCCTCCAGAGCGGGCCAGGCCAGCCCCAGCACACCGGCCGCGAGCACCAGGCCCGTCGTCCCCGCCAGGGCCGCGCGCCCCCGTGACCGCCTTCCCCTGCGCGCGGCGCGGCGACCGCCGGCGGCCGGGCGCGCCGGTTCGACCGGGTCCAGTTCGTAGACGTGCCCGGATTCGGCGGCCGGGTCCCGGAGGTGGACCGGGGCGGGGGGAGCCCCGTACCCGAGTTCCTCGGCGGGGGTTCCGCACCCGGCGCAGGCGAGGGCCCCGTTGAGATGCCGTCGGCACGCGTGGCAGTAGTCCATGGAGTCCGCAGACTATGCGGGCCGATACGGCGTCAGGTAGGCACGGAGGTGAGGATTGTGTGAGGAACCCGCAGGTCGGAGGCGGTGCGTCGCGATTCTCCCGCTTCGGGAAGGATCGCCTCCGGAACGTTTCCCCGGGAGCCCCGGGGCCCCGGGCGGCGCATCCCAGCGCGCGCCGCGGCCCGGACGGCCGGACGATGCGAACAGGACCGTGCACCACCTCGCCCGTGCCAGCACCGCACTCCGGAGGATCCGCCATGACCGTCAGCCTGGAGCAGCTGCGTCGTTGCCATGTCGCCGTCGACCTGGGTGCCGCCCGCACCCGGGTCTTCGTCAAGGGCGCCGGACTCGTCGTCGACGAGCCGAGCGTCGCCGCCGTCAACACCCGCACCGGCGCGCTGATCGCCGTCGGCGCGCTGGCCGAGAAGATGACCGGCCGCACCCCCGACTACATCCGGGTCGTGCGCCCGGTCTCCGGCGGCACGGTCGTCGACATCGAGATGGCGCAGCGGATGCTCCGTCACCTCCTCGGCGAGAAGCTGCGCCGCCAGCTGCGCCGCAAGCCCCGGCTGCGCGCGGCCGCGTGCACCCCGCACGACAGCGACCCGCTGGCGCAGCGCGCCACGGTGGAGACGCTGGTCGGTCTCGGGGCGCGCCGGGTCGAGCTGGTGGACACCCTGATCGCGGCGGCCGTGGGCTGCGGGCTGCCCGTCGAACAGCCGACCGCGACCATGATCATGGTCTGCGGGGCGGCGACCACGCAGATCGCGGTGCTCTCGCTGGGCTCGATCGTCACGGCGGAGCGCATCCCGATCGGCGGCGACGCCATCGACCGCGCCGTCATCCAGCACCTGCGCCACCACCACGAGCTGATGCTGCCGAGCCAGTCGGTGCGCCCGCTGCAACTGGCCCTCAGCGGCAACGGCCTGACGGACGACGGCCCCGCCCGCACCGAGATCCACGGCCGGGACGTCGCCACGGGCCTGGCCCGTTCGGTGACGGTGGAGACCGCCGCCGTGCGGGAGGCCCTCCACGCCCCGCTGACGGCGATCCTCGACGCCATCGGCAAGGTGCTGCGGGACTGCCCGCCGGATCTGGTGGCCGACCTCGCGGACTGCGGGGTGACGATGGTCGGCGGCTCCGCCCTGCTGCCGGGGTTCGACCAGATGGTCCGCGAGGCGACCGGGATGCCCGTGCGGATCGCGGAGCGGCCCGACGTGTGCGCGGCCCTGGGCCTGGGCGCCATGCTGGAGGGCAAGGTCCAGCCGATGGTCCTGGACCCGCTGGAGGTCCGGGACACCTTCGACTTCGACGGGGCGACCGCCGACGCGGAGTGAGCCCCGGACCCCGCGGCCCCGGCGCCCCCGGACGCGGCACCCCCGGACCCGGCGCCTCCGGACCCGGGACGGTCGCCGGTCCGGGCGTCCGCCGGTACGGAACGGTCGCCGGTACGGGTGTACACGAACCGCCGGAAGCCACCGACGCGTACGACAATGAGGCCATGACGATCATGGATGAGGGCCGGGGCGAGGGTTACCCCGCGGGTCCGGACGAGGACGCGCTCGGTCCGCTCCGTCTGCCCATGCTGCTCGAAGCGGTCCTCGGCATCGGCACGGACCTCGAACTGGGTGCCACGCTCCAGCACATCGTCGACGCCGCCACCGGACTGACCGGCGCCCGCCGGGGAGCGCTCGTGGTCCTCGACCCCGAGCGCCACCGGCTCACCGAACTCTTCACCACGGGCATGACGGAGGAGGAGCGGCGGCGCGTCGACCGCCTCCCCGAGGGCCCCGGCGGACCCGATGGCCCCGACGGACCGGACGGGCCGGACGGGACGGACGGGCCCGGCGGACCGGACGGACCCGGCGGATCGGGCGGGACCCAGGAGGGGCGTGCCTCCCTGAGCATTCCGATCCGGGTCCACTCCCAGGTCTTCGGCCACCTGTACCTCGTGGAGAAGCGCGCGGGCGGCTTCACCGAGGAGGACCGGGTCCTGCTCCGGGCCCTCGCCTCGCAGGCCGGGATCGCCATCGCCAACGCCCGCCTGTACGAGACGGCCCGGCAGCGGGAGCGCTGGATCGAGGGCGCGGCCGCCGTGACCACGGCCCTGCTCACCGGCGCGTCCGCCGAGAACGCCCTGACGACCGTGGCCGAGCAGGCGCGCGTCCTCGCCGGCGCCTCGGCCGGGGTGGTGCTCCAGCCCACCCCGGAGGGCGGGATGGAGATCGTCGCCGCCTCGACCCCGGACGACCCGGGCGACCTGATCGGCACGACGATCGAGCCCGGCTCCCCCGTCCTCGTCCAGCTCCTCGGCGGCGAACCCGTCTTCGTCGAGGACTCGGCGACCGACCCGCGGATGACCACCCCCGTCCGGTCCCGTTTCGGCCCGTCGATGATGCTGCCGCTGCGGAGCGGCGGGGAACTCATCGGCACCCTCGCCCTCCCCCGGCGGCGCGGCGGCCAGCCGTACTCGGCGGCGGACCGGCTCCTCGCCTCGCAGTTCGCCTCGCAGGCGGCGCTCGCGCTCGTCCTCGCGGACGCGCGGCACGACCGGGAGCGCCTCGCGGTGTACGAGGACCGGGACCGGATCGCCCGGGACCTGCACGACCTGGTCGTCCAGCGGCTGTTCGCCACGGAGATGATGCTGGAGTCGACCCGGCGGCGGGCGGCGGGCTCCTCCGAGGAGGACGAGGTGCTGAGCCGGGCGGTGGACGAGCTGGACTCCACGATCCGGGAGGTCCGCACGGCCATCTTCGCGCTCCAGCAGCCGCCCGCCGACGCACCGGCGTCCTTCCGGGGACGGGTGCTGCGCGAGACCGGCGGGGCCGCGGCCCTGCTCGGCTTCCAGCCGTCCGTGCGCTTCTCCGGCGCGGTGGACGCCCTAGTGGACGACGGGACGGCCGGAAAGCTCCTCGCCGCCCTGCGCGGCGCGCTCGCGGCGGCGCACCGGCGGCCCGGGATCGGCGCCATCACCGTCGAGGTGTCGGCCGGGGACGAGGGCGTACGGCTGCGGACCGAGGACGACGGGACCCCGCCGGCCGTGGTGACCTGGCCCTGAGGCCCCCGTACGGAGCACGTCCGCGCGCCGGGCTCCGCGTCCCGGTCCCGTCCGGTCTCCGCGTCCCGGTCCCGTCCCGACGTCACACCTCCGGCTCCGGTCCGGCTCCGGCTCCGGCTCCGGCTCCGGCTCCGGCTCCGGCTCCGGCCAAGCCTGCGGTCCCGTCCCCGTCTCCAGTCCCGCCCCAGTCCTGTCCCCGGGCGTGGTCCCACCCCCGGTCACATCCACGTCCCCGGTCCCGCCCCCGCCCCCTCCCCCCGTCCCCCGTCCCCGGTCCCCGGTCCCGGCAGAATGCCTTCCGGCAGTTCCCGTCCCGACCGCGACCCGAGGAGCACGACCGGTGAGTACGTTCTTCCCCGCCCTGAGAGACGGTTCCGGCCGGCCCGCGCTGCGTTTCGGCGCGGACCCCGCGACGGCCGGAACGCTGACGTACGGGGAACTGGCCCGGGCCGCCTCCTCCCTGGCCGCCCGGATCGCCGGGGTCCGGCGGGTGGCCGTCTGGGCCACGCCGACCGCCGGGACGGCGGTGGCGGTGGTGGCGGCGCTGCTCGCGGGCGTGCCCGCCGTACCGCTCAACCCGCGCGTCGGGGAGCGGGAGCTGGCGCACATCCTCACGGACAGCGAGCCCGCCCTGCTCCTCGCGGGCGCGGGGGACGAGCCGCCGGCGGCGCTCGCGGACCTGCCCCGGCTCGACGTGACGACGGAGGCCCCGGCCCCGGCGGCGTCCGTGTCCGTGTCCGTGTCCACGTCCGGCGGCGGGACCGACCCCGGGTCCCCCGCCCTGATCGTCTACACCTCCGGCACCACGGGCCCGCCGAAGGGGGTCGTGCTCTCCCGCCGGGCGGTCGCCGCCTCCCTCGACGCGCTGGCCGAGACCTGGGCGTGGACGGCCGACGACGTCCTCGTGCACGCGCTGCCGCTGTTCCACGTGCACGGGCTCGTCCTCGGCGTCCTGGGCCCGCTGCGGCGGGGCGGCGAGGTCCGGCACCTGGGCGCGTTCTCGGTGGAGGGCGCGGTGCGGGAGCTGGAGACCGGGGGCACGATGCTGTTCGGCGTGCCGACCATGTACCACCGGCTCGCGGACGCGCTCGTCCACGGCGGGGCGCCGGCCCGGGCGCTCGCCGGGGCGCGGCTCCTCGTGTCGGGTTCGGCGGCGCTCCCGGTCCACGACCACGAGCGGATCGCGGCGGCGACGGGCCGGACGGTCGTGGAGCGGTACGGGATGACCGAGACGCTCATGATCACCAGCGTCCGGCCGGGCGGGAGGCCCCGGCCGGGGACGGTCGGGACCCCGCTGCCGGGCGTGGACCTGCGCCTCGTGGACGAGGACGGCTCGGTGCTCGGCGCGCACGACGGGGAGACGGTGGGCGAGGTGCAGGTGCGCGGCCCGAACCTCTTCTCGGGCTACCTGAACCGGCCGGAGGCGACGGCGGCGGCCTTCGACGGCGACTGGTTCCGCACCGGCGACATGGCCGTGCGGGAGTCCGACGGGACGGTCCGCCTGGTGGGCCGCAAGGCGACCGACCTGATCAAGAGCGGCGGCTACAAGATCGGGGCGGGCGAGATCGAGAACGCGCTGCTCGACCACCCGGGGGTGCGGGAGGCGGCCGTCACCGGCGAGCCCGACCCGGACCTGGGCGAGCGGATCGTGGCCTGGGTGGTGCCCGCCGACGCGGCGCGGCCGCCCGGCGGGGCGGAGCTGGCGGACCACGTGGCCGGGCTCCTCGCCCCGCACAAGCGGCCCCGGACGGTGCGCTACCTGGACGCCCTCCCGCGCAACGACCTGGGCAAGGTCCTGAAGAAGGCACTGCCGGGGGCCCGCTGACCGCGCGGCCCGCCGGAGGGGCCGGGGAAGCCGCTCACGGGGTCGGGGCGAGGGCGTCGTAGCGGCGGAACCCGCGCCCGTACAGGGCGAGCAGTCCGACGGCGACGACGCAGGCGATCCCGCCGCCGGTGACGGCGACGGCCGGGGAGGTCAGGTCCGCCACCGCGCCCGCGAGGAAGTCCCCGAGCCGGGGTCCGCCCGCGACGACCGCGATGAAGACGCCCTGGAGCCGGCCGCGCATCTCGTCCGGGGCCGCGACCTGCATCATCGTGTTCCGGAAGATCATCGAGACGGTGTCGGAGTACCCGGCGAGGGCGAGGAACAGCAGCCCGAGCCAGAGGTTCCGGGTCAGTCCGAAGACGGCGATGGCGGTGCCCCAGCAGGCGACCGCGAGCAGGATCGCCCGGCCGTGGTGCCGGACGCGGCCCTGCCAGCCGGACAGGACCCCGCCGAGGAGCGCCCCGCACGCGGGCGCGGCGACGAGGAGTCCGGTGGTCTTCGCGTCGCCTCCGTACCAGAGGACGGCGACGGCCGGGAACAGGGCGCGGGGGTGGGCGAGGATCATCGCGCAGAAGTCCGAGAAGAACGTCATGCGCAGGTTGGGGCGGGTGGCGAGGAAGCGCAGCCCGTCGAGGACCGAGGCGCGCCTGGTCTCCCGGCGGTCCGGGAGCATCGACGGCAGCCGCCACATCGCGTACAGGCTCGCGGTGAAGGCGACGGCGTCGACGAGGTAGGCGGTCTGGTAGCCGGCGAACCCGACGATCAGTCCGCCGAGGCTGGGGCCGACGAGGGTGCCGAAGGTGGTGACCATCGAGTTCAGCGCGTTGGCGGCGGGCAGCTGCTCGGGCGGCAGGAGCCGGGGGATCATCGCGCTGCGGGCGGGCGCGTTGAGCGCGGCGCACACGGCCTGGAGGGCGACGACCCCGTACAGGAACCAGACGCGGTGGAAGCCGGCGAACGCGGCGGCGGCCAGGGACACGGAGAGCGCGGCGGAGCCCGCGGCGCCGGCGAGGCCGAGCCTGCGTCGGTCGACGGTGTCGGCGACGGCGCCGCCGTACAGGCCGAAGACGACGAGCGGGACGAGGGAGAAGAGGCCGACGAGCCCGACGGAGAAGGGCGAGCGGGTGATGTCGTACACCTGGAGGGAGATGGCGAGGGCGGTCATGCCCTGGCCGACCCAGGAGACGGTGTTCCCGAACCAGAGGCGGCGGAAGTGCGCGGAGGTGCGCAGCGGGGTGAGGTCGGCGAGGACCCGTCGCCGTTCCCGCCGGCGCTCGTCGGTGGCGGTCACGCGACGTCGTAGCGCAGTTCGGGGCGCTCCCAGTGGACGCGGCCGGAGGGCGGGACGGTTCCGGTGCGGACGGCGCCGGTGCGCAGGTAGAACTCCTCGGCGGGCGGGTGCGCGACGACCTTCACGGAGCCCAGCCCGGCGGCCCTGGCCCGTTCGGTCATGTGCTCCATGAGGAGCCTTCCGATCCCGAGCCCCTGGGCGGCGTCGGCGACGAACGCGAGGTCGAGTTCCGCCTCGTCGACGAGCAGCGCGTAGAACCCGAGGACGCGTCCCTCCCCGTCCGCGGCGACGTAGACGGAATGGTGCTCGATGTACGAACCGCCGACCTGGTACCCCTCGACCATGAGGGCGTAGTCCCCCCGGTAGGCCCGGGAGCCCCGTACCAGCCGGGTGAGCCGCCGGGAGTCGTCGGCGGCGGCGCGCCGGATGGTGATGTCGGACATGGAGCGAGTATAGGGGCGGACAGGCAGCTGACTCCTTACATTTTTCCGACCGGGAGGCGAGGGGGCGGAGCCCCGGGACCGGACACGCCCAGCAGGGATCGAACGGCGGATTCGTCCGGGGGTTCGGGAGGTGACCCGGGAGGGGCGCGAGTGGAGAGTGAAGATCTCCACGGGGTTTACGATTCGTCATCATGCGAGCACGACGCGTTACTCCCGGCGCGCCTCCGGCACTCCTTCACGGGAGCGCCGCACAGGCCTCCGGAACACCCCTGACCGGCCTCTCCTCCCGGGCGACACCCCTGCCCGGCGACGGAACGCCGGTCACCCGAACGGGGGTTACGCGTCTCCACCGGCGGACATGAGCGCGCGCGTCCCGGAGTCGTACGCCCCCAGCGCACGCTCTTCTCTCGTGCGCCCCCTCTCGTACGCTCCTCCGAACGGACGCGCCGCACGGTTCCCCGGGGCCGGGCGGCAGCCGTCCGGAGGTCCCGGGAGGAACCGGACCGCCTGAGGCGCCCGGCCCCGCCGGGACGGTCCGCACGGCGTCCGCCTCCCGGTCCGCGCCCCGGTCCGCGCCCCGGGGTACGGACCGCGCGGACCCGGGCCGGCTCCGGCGGACCCGCCGGACCCTCGCGGGACCGGCTCGGCGCGAGTCCGCCGTCCCGTCGTCCCACCGGCGGCCGTGCCGGACGGCCGCCCCCGGCGGGCGCGGAGGCCGCACGACACCCCTCCCGCCCCACCGGTCCCGCCCCGCCTCCCCCCCCTCCCCTCCCCCATCCGCACGCCCCCGCGAAGGACACCCCTCCCCATGACGCACTGCGCGCCCCCCTTACCCGGTGCCTCCCTCGCCGTCCCCGGCCCCCCGCGGCCCCCGGGGACGGACCGGCTCGACCGCGCCCGGACCCGGCTCGCCACCCGTCTGCTCGCCGCCGCCGGACCGGACGGACTGCTGCGGGCCCCGTGCGACGGCCGGGTCCTGGAAACCGCCCTGGCCCTGCGGCTGCTCACGGTCACGGACGTGGACCCGGACGCGCAGGAACGGCTCCGCCGCCACCTGAAGACCGCCCTGGACGAGGGCGCCCCCGACCCCGTGCAGGAGGCGGCGGCCCGCGCGGCCCTCGGCGAGTACGCGGACGGGCGGGAGGCGCTGGCCCGGCTGCTCGGCGGCTTCGACCACTTCACCGCCGGACGCAAGCGCCTGATGTTCCGGACGGTCCTGGCGGAGCTGGGCGCCCACTCCTTCCCCCGGCTCCCCTCCCCCGCCCCCCTCTTCGAGGCGCGCGGCCAGCAGCGCTGGCTGATCACGGAGATGGCCGCCCTGAAGGTCCTCCACGCCTTCGGCACGCGTTCCCCCCGGCTCGTCACCGAGGAGGACTGGCGGGTCCTCGAACCCTGCGCGCTGCCCGGCCCTCCGCCGTACGGCAACCACCTCGCCCGGCTCCTCGCCCTGCTCGCGCTGCGGCTGCGGCCCCGGTACGCGGCGGCCGTCCGGGCGCGGGCGGCGGAGGTGCGGGAGGCGCTGACCGAGGACGGCGGGCTGCCGTTCCTCACGGGCATGGACGTGTTCGCGACGGCGACCGGCGGCCTCGCCCTGGCCGGGGCGGGAGCGCCCGCGCCCGTCCTGCGGAGGCTCGCGTCGTCCCTGGCGCGGCACCAGAACCCGGACGGGGGCTGGGGCTTCGGGCAGGGCGTCGGGCAGAGCGACGTGGACGACACCGCCTACTGCGTGGAGTTCCTGCGGGCGGCGGCGCCGGAACGGCACGGGGCCGGGGTGGCGGCCGGCGAGCGGTACCTGCTGGCCCGGCAGGGCGGGGACGGCGGCTTCCCCACCTTCGAACCGGGCACGGCGTCGGAGCTGGCGATAACGGCGGCGGCGGTGAACGCCCTGGCGCCCGAACCCGCGCACCGCCCGGCGGTCGGGGCGGCCGTCCGGTTCCTCGCGGCCCGCCAGGAGGCCGCCGGGCCGTGCGAGCGGAGCTGGAGCCTCAACGAGAGCAACGCCCTCTTCCGCGCCGTCCTCGCCCACGACTCCTTCCGCGCCGCGGCGCCCGGCCATCCCCTGGCCGCCGGGTCCGCGCGGGCCCGGCGGCGGGCGGTGGCACGGCTGCTCGACACCCAGAACGGGGACGGCGGCTGGGGACACGTCCCGCGGGACCCGTCCGATCCGATCAGTACGGCGTACGCGCTGATCGCCGTGGCCCGGGCGCCGGGCGCCCGGCGGGCCACCGCACGGGCGGCGCGGCACCTCCTGGAACGGCAGCGGCCGGACGGCGGTTTCACCTCGCGCCCGGACCAGGCGGGACCCCGGCCGCTCGCCTACCACGTGCCGCTCCTGACGGACGTGTGCGTGCTCCTGGGCCTGAACCACGCGCGGGCGGGACTGGCCCGGCGGCACTGAACGCGGCCGGGGAACCCCGGGCGCACCCGGAGAGGCCCCGGGGCTCCTCAGACGCGGCCGGAGAGGCCCCGGGGTTCCTCAAACGCGGCCGGAGAGGCCCCGGGGCTCCTCAGGCGCGGCCGGAGAGGCCCCCGGGGTCGGTGGCGGCGAGCCGGGCGGTCAGCGCGTCGAGCCGTTCGCGCAGGTCGTGGAGGTCCCCGAGGCCGAGGCCGGTGGCGGCGGCGATCCGGCGCGGCACGCCGAGGGCGTCCTCCCGCAGCCCGGCCCCGGCCTCCGTGAGGCGCACGGTGACGGACCGTTCGTCCTCGGCGCTGCGCCGCCGCTCGACGTATCCGGCGGCTTCGAGCCGCTTGAGCAGCGGCGACAGGGTCCCCGAGTCGAGCCGCACCCGCTCGCCTATCCCCTTCACGGACAGCTCGCGGTGCTCCCAGAGCACGAGCATCACGAGGTACTGGGGGTAGGTGAGTCCGAGCCCCTTGAGGGCCTCGCGGTAGACGCCGTTGAAGGCGCGGGCCGCCGCGTGCAGCGAGAAGCAGATCTGCTGGTCGAGGCGGAGGAGGTCCTCGCCGGGAAGACCGGAGGGATCGGAGAGATCGGGAAGGGTGTCGGGCGTCTCCATGCCCCCAGGGTACGCGAGACCCCTTCACGCGTCATTGAGTTGCGCACAACTCAATGACGCGCTACAAATAGAGGGCCAGCGCACCCCAGGACAGGACGGAAGAACCATGGACGCGATCTACACCGCCGTCGCCACCGCCAACGGCCGCGAGGGCCGGGCCATCAGCTCCGACGGCCGGCTCGACCTCCCGCTCGCCCACCCCCAGGCCCTCGGCGGCAACGGGGAGGGCACCAACCCCGAGCAGCTCTTCGCCGCCGGGTACGCGGCCTGCTTCGCCAGCGCGATGGGCGTGATCGCCCGCCAGGAGAAGATCGACGTCTCGGACGCGTCGATCACCGCCGAGGTCTCCATCGGCAAGGACCCCGCCGACGACGGCTTCGGCCTCTCGGTCGTCATGCGCGCCGAGTTCCCCGACCACCTCCAGGGCGAGGCGGGCCTGGCCCTCCTGAAGAAGACCCACGCCTTCTGCCCGTACTCCAAGGCCACCCGCGGCAACATCGAGGTCGAGCTGGTCGTCGAGTAACCACGCCCTCCCCCGCGCGGAACGCGCGGAGCCCCGGTGCCGCGCACCGGGGCTCCGCGCCGTGCGGGCCGCCGGAGAAGGGGCATCCGGGTGACCCCGGCGTGTCACTGCGAAAACCCGGGCCGGACGGGGGGCACCGTGGGAACGGAAAAGCCCGTGGCGCAGGGGAATCCTTCCTGCGACCACGGACCGGTGGTGGGGCGGGTGGGACTCGAACCCACGGCCGACGGATTATGAGTCCGCTGCTCTAACCGGCTGAGCTACCGCCCCGTACGGTGAGGCGCGTACATGTGTGCGCGCCGTCTGCCGCAGCATAGCCGCTCATACGATCTCCTGCTCCGGGTGATCGGCTCTGCTCGACCATGAAGACCCCGCGGGGCTCCGCGCGGTTCCCGGAGACGCGAAAAAGGACCCCGAAGGGTCCTTCTCCGTTCCGCTCCCCCGGCTGGACTCGAACCAGCAACCCTCCGGTTAACAGCCGAATGCTCTGCCAATTGAGCTACAGGGGACCGCGCTCCCCCGACTGGACTCGAACCAGTAACCTGCCGGTTAACAGCCGGCTGCTCTGCCAATTGAGCTACAGGGGATTGCTGCGTTGCACCGAACGGTTGCACCTCGGGCCTTCCCGGGCGGCGTGCGCTCGCTGCGACACATACATTAGCGCAAGCAGGGGGGTGCTCCGCCAATCGGTATCGCCGCGGGCACCGGCGAAGCGCACCGGTACGCACCGGCCATGCATCAGTGAGGCTCTCCAGGGAAGGTGGTGGCCATGCGATACAAGCTGACGTTCGTCATGGGACTCGCCCTCGGTTACGTCATCGGCACACGAGCCGGACGCGAGCGCTACGAGCAGTTGAAGAGGTCCGCCAAGGACATCACCGAGAACCCGGCCGTGCGCAACGCCGCCGAGTCGGCCGCCCAGACCGGGCGGCAGGTGGCCGGCAAGGCCGCCCACGTGGTGGGCGACAAGGTGGGCGACCGCCTGCCGCCCGCCGTCGCCGACAAGGTCCAGGCGCTGCGCGAACGCGGCCAGAACGACGGCAAGGTGGGGAACGACGAGTGGGGCACCAGCAACACATGAGGCCCCGCGTGCGGCAGAATCGGTCGGCATGGGGATAGTCGCCGGACTGGACAGCTCTGCTGAGTTCACACGCATCGTCGTCTGCGACGCGGACACGGGTGCCGTACTGCGCCAGGGGTACGCTCCGCACCCCGGCGAGCCGAAGGCCGTGGACGTCGATCCGCAGACCTGGCTGCTCTCGCTCGGGGAGGCCGCCACCGGCGGCCTCCTGGAGGGCGTGGAGGCCATCGGGGTCTCCGCGCAGCAGCACGGGCTCGTACCGCTCGACGCGCAGGGCGGCCTCGTGCGGCCCGCGCTCGTCCGCAACGACAAACGGGCGCAGGTCGCCGCCGCCGACCTCGTGGAATCGCTGGGCGGGCGGCAGGCCTGGGCCGAGGCCGTCGGCAGCGTGCCCGGCTCCGGGCAGCCGGTCGCCAAGCTGCGCTGGCTGGCCAGGACCGAGCCCGAGCACGCCCGGCGGGTGGCCATGGTCCTCCAGCCGCACGACTGGCTGGTCTGGCAGCTCCTCGGCCGTCCCGCCCGCCGCACCACCGACCGGGGCGCCGCCTCCGGCACCGGCTACTGGTCGGCCCGCACCGGCGCGTACCGCCCCGATCTCGTGGAGCTCGCGCTCGGCCACCAGGCCGTGCTGCCCGAGGTCCTGGGCCCGGCCGAGGCCGCCGGGACCACCCCCGAGGGGCTGCTGATCTCCGCCGGCACCGGCGAGACGATGGCCGCCGCGCTCGGACTCGGGCTCGGCCCCGGTGACGCGGTGGTCTCGTTCGGCGCCTCCGGCTCCGTGATGGCCGTGCACCACGAGGCCCTCGCCGACCCCGGCGGCATGATCACCTCCTTCGCCGACGCCACCGGCATGCACCTGCCGGTCGTCTCCACCTCCAACGCGGTGCGGGCGCTGCGCGGCACCGCCGAGATGCTGGGGCTCGACTCCCTCGAAGAGCTCTCGGCGCTCGCCCTCAAGTCGACGCCCGGCGCCTCCGGCCTCGTCCTGCTGCCCTACCTGGAGGGCGAGCGGACCCCCAGCCTGCCGCACGCGGCGGGCACGCTCAGCGGCCTCCGGCGCGAGGCGATGAAGCCCGAGCACCTGGCGCGGGCGGCGTTCGAGGGGATGCTGTGCTCGCTCGCCGACGGCATGGACGTGCTGCGGGGACGGGGCGTCGAGGTGCGGCGGGTCTTCCTGCTCGGTGCCGCCGCCGCGCTCGCCGCCGTGCAGGCGGTCGCGCCGGCGGTCTTCGGCGCCCAGGTCGTCGTCCCGCAGCCCGCCGACTACGCGGCGCTCGGCGCGGCCCGGCAGGCCGCGTGGGCCCTCGGGGTCGCGCGGGGCACGCTCTCCCCGTCCGCTCCCCCGGCCTGGCGGGGCGCCGCCACCCAGGTCCTGGAGCCGGGCGAGGAACTGGCGGCGGGACAGGCCGTGCGGCAGCAGTACACGGCGACGCGGGAGCAGATCCACCCGGGCGCGTTCGACGCGTAGACGGGCTCCGGCGGGTGTCCCGCGGGCCCGGTCGCCGGGGCCCGCGGGACGCCCGCCGGGTCCTTTCGCAAAGTCTTCGCCAGGCTTTCCCGCGCCCGGGAAACCGGTCGTAACGGCCCGGGTCCGCGGGCGATAGTAAGTCCCGTGCTCATAAGACTTCTCCGAACCCACCTCCGGCCCTACCGAAAACCCATCGCGCTGCTCGTCCTCCTCCAGTTCCTGCAGACCTGCGCGAGCCTCTACCTGCCGACCCTGAACGCCGACATCATCGACAACGGCGTCGTCGAGGGGGACACCGGCTACATCCTCCGGTTCGGCGCCCTGATGGTCGGCGTCTCCGTCGTCCAGGTCGTCTGCAACGTCGGGGCCGTGTACTACGGCGCGCGGACCGCGTCCGCCCTCGGCCGTGACGTGCGCGGCGCCGTCTTCGACCGCGTGCAGTCCTTCTCCGCGCGGGAGTTGGGGCACTTCGGCGCGCCCTCGCTGATCACCCGCACCACCAACGACGTGCAGCAGGTCCAGATGCTGGTCCTGATGGCGTTCACGCTGATGGTCTCCGCGCCCATCATGTGCGTCGGCGGCATCGTGATGGCGCTCGGCCAGGACGTGCCCCTGTCCGGCGTGCTGCTCGCGGTGGTGCCGGTGCTCGGCGTCGCCGTCTCGCTGATCGTCCGGAGGATGCGGCCGCTCTTCCGGACGATGCAGACGCGCCTCGACACGGTGAACCGGGTGCTGCGCGAGCAGATCACCGGCAACCGGGTCATCCGCGCCTTCGTGAAGGACGCGTACGAGGAGGAGCGCTTCCGGGGGGCCAACGGCGAGCTGACCGACGTGTCGCTGGCGACCGGCCGCCTGATGGCGCTGATGTTCCCGACGGTGATGACCGTCGTGAACGTGTCCAGCGTGGCCGTGGTCTGGTTCGGCGCGCACCGCATCGACAGCGGCGGGATGGAGATCGGCGCGCTGACCGCCTTCCTCGCCTATCTGATGCAGATCGTGATGGCCGTCATGATGGCCACCTTCATGTTCATGATGGTGCCGCGCGCCGAGGTGTGCGCCGAGCGCATCGAGGAGGTCCTCGCGACCGACTCCAGCGTGGTGCCGCCGGCCGACCCGGTGACCACGCTCGACCGGCGGGGGCACCTGGAGATCAGGAACGCGGACTTCCGCTACCCGGGCGCGGAGGAGTCCGTCCTCAAGGGCGTCGGGCTCGTCGCCCGGCCCGGCGAGACCACCGCGATCATCGGCTCGACGGGCAGCGGCAAGTCGACCCTGCTCGGGCTCGTGCCCCGCCTCTTCGACGCGACCGGCGGCGAGGTCCTGGTCGACGGCGTGGACGTGCGGAGGCTCGACCCCGCCCTGATGGCGCGGACGGTGGGCCTGGTGCCGCAGAAGCCGTACCTCTTCTCGGGAACGGTGGCGACGAACCTGCGGTACGGGAAGCCCGACGCGACCGACGAGGAGCTGTGGCACGCCCTGGAGGTCGCCCAGGCGGCCGACTTCGTGCGGAAGCTGGAGAACGGCCTGAACTCCCCGATCGCGCAGGGCGGCACCAACGTCTCCGGCGGACAGCGCCAGCGGCTCGCGATCGCGCGGACGCTGGTGCAGCGGCCGGGGATCTACCTCTTCGACGACTCGTTCTCCGCGCTCGACTACGAGACGGACGCCCTGCTGCGGGCCGCGCTGGCCGAGGAGACGGCGGACTCGACCGTGGTGATCGTCGCCCAGCGGGTGTCGACCATCCGGGACGCCGACCGGATCGTGGTCCTCGACGAGGGCCGGGTCGTGGGCACCGGGCGGCACCACGAACTGATGGCGGACAACGAGACGTACCGGGAGATCGTGCTCTCCCAGCTGACCGAGGCGGAGGCAGCCTGATGGCCGGTCCTGGCGGACGCATGATGGCCGGTGGCGGCCCCGACCAGCGGTCGATGGACTTCAAGGGGTCGGGCAGGCGGCTGCTGCGGCAGCTCGCGCCCGAGCGCGGCACGCTCTGGGCGATGCTGGTCGCCGGCGTGCTCTCGGTGGCGGCCTCCGTCGTCGGGCCGAAGATCCTCGGCCGGGCGACGGACCTGATCTTCGCCGGCGTGGTCGGGCGGCAGACGCCCGCGGGCGCCACGAAGGAACAGACCCTGGAGGGGCTGCGCGCCCGCGGCCAGGACGGCATGGCGGACATGCTGTCCGGGGTCGACTTCACTCCGGGCCGGGGGATCGACTTCTCCGCCGTGGGCGAGGTGCTGCTCCTGGTCCTGGCGGTGTACGTGGCGGCGGGCCTGCTGATGCTGGTCTCCACCCGCATGTCGATCAGGGTGATCAACCGGACGGTCTACCGGATGCGGGAGGACGTCCAGACGAAGCTGGCGCGGCTGCCGCTGTCGTACTTCGACCGGGCCAAGCGCGGTGAGGTGCTGTCCCGGGCGACCAACGACATCGACAACATCTCGCAGACGCTCCAGCAGTCGATGGGCCAGCTGATCAACTCGCTGCTCACGATCGTCGGCGTGCTCGCGATGATGTTCTGGATCTCGCCGCTGCTGGCCCTGGTGGCGCTGGTGACGGTGCCGCTCTCGGTGTTCGTCGCGGCGAGGATCGGCAAGCGCTCGCAGCCGCACTTCGTGCAGCAGTGGAAGTCCACGGGCACGCTCAACGCGCACGTCGAGGAGATGTACAGCGGGCACGCCCTGGTGAAGGTCTTCGGGCGGCAGGAGGAGTCCGCGCGGGACTTCCGCGAGCAGAACGAGGCGCTGTACGAGGCCGGGTTCAAGGCGCAGTTCAACTCCGGCGTGATGCAGCCGGTGATGTTCTTCCTCTCGAACATCAACTACGTCCTGGTGGCCGTGGTCGGCGGTCTGCGGGTGGCGAGCGGCACGCTCTCCATCGGTGACGTGCAGGCCTTCATCCAGTACTCGCGCCAGTTCTCGATGCCGCTGACGCAGGTGGCGTCGATGGCGAACCTGGTGCAGTCGGGCGTCGCCTCGGCCGAGCGGGTCTTCGAACTGCTCGACGCCGAGGAGCAGGAGCCCGACGTGCCGGCGGACGGGAAGCCCCTGGAGCTCAGGGGGAAGGTCGCCCTGGAGCACGTCTCCTTCCGCTACGAGGAGGACAAGCCCCTCATCGAGGACCTGTCGCTCGCGGTGGAGCCGGGCCAGACGGTCGCGATCGTCGGCCCGACGGGCGCCGGCAAGACGACCCTGGTGAACCTGCTGATGCGGTTCTACGAGGTGACGGGCGGCCGGATCACCCTGGACGGGGTGGACGTCTCGACGATCTCCCGCGAGCGGCTGCGGACCGCGATCGGGATGGTCCTCCAGGACACCTGGCTCTTCGGCGGCACCATCGCGGACAACATCGCGTACGGCGCGACGCGTCCGGTGACCCGGGAGGAGATCGAGGAGGCGGCGCGGGCGGCGCACGCCGACCGGTTCGTCCGGACGCTGCCCGACGGGTACGACACCGTCATCGACGACGAGGGGACGGGGGTCAGCGCGGGCGAGAAGCAGCTCATCACCATCGCGCGCGCGTTCCTGTCGGACCCGGTGATCCTCGTCCTGGACGAGGCGACCAGTTCGGTCGACACCCGTACCGAGGTGCTGATCCAGAAGGCGATGGCCCGTCTGGCCCACGGGCGGACCTCGTTCGTGATCGCGCACCGGCTCTCCACGATCCGGGACGCGGACGTGATCCTGGTGATGGAGAACGGCTCGATCGTGGAGCAGGGCACGCACGAGGACCTGCTGTCGTCCGGCGGGGCCTACGCGCGCCTGTACGCGGCGCAGTTCGCGCAGGCGGTGGCGGAGGTCGACTGACCGGCGACCGCCCCCGGGGGGGTCCGTGCCGTGCGGCGCGGGCCCCCCTTCCGTCGCGGTCCGGTCCCTCAGTCCAGGTATCCCCTGAGCTGGTCCGCGTACGTGTGGTCGCGGAGTTTGCCGAGGGTCTTGGACTCGATCTGGCGGATGCGTTCGCGCGTCACGCCGAAGAGCTGTCCGATCTCCTCCAGGGTGCGGGGGCGGCCGTCGTCCAGGCCGTAGCGGAGCTGGACGACCTTCCGTTCGCGTTCGCCGAGGGTGGAGAGCACGTCCTCCAGGTGACGGCGGAGCAGCAGGAAGGCGGCGGACTCGACCGGGGAGGTGGCGTCGCCGTCCTCGATGAGGTCGCCGAGGGCCACCTCGTCCTCCTCTCCGACGGGGGTGTGCAGGGAGACCGGTTCCTGGGCGAGGCGGAGCACCTCCCCGATGCGTTCGGGGGGCAGGCCGAGCTGGGCGGCGACCTCTTCGGGGGTGGGCTCGTAGCCGCGTTCCTGGAGCATGCGGCGCTGGACGCGGACGACCCGGTTGATGAGTTCCACCACGTGCACGGGGACGCGGATGGTGCGGGCCTGGTCGGCGAGGGCCCGGGACATGGCCTGGCGTATCCACCAGGTGGCGTAGGTGGAGAACTTGAAGCCGCGCGCGTAGTCGAACTTCTCGACGGCCCGGATGAGGCCGAGGTTCCCCTCCTGGACGAGGTCGAGCATGGTGAGGCCGCGGCCCACGTACCGCTTGGCGACGGAGACGACGAGGCGGAGGTTGGCCTCGATGAGCCTGCGCTTCGCGATCCGGCCCAGGACGACCAGCCGGTCCAGGTCGTCCGCGAGGCGGGTGTCCAGGTCGGGGGTGCCGGCGAGCTTCTCCTCGGCGAAGAGGCCGGCCTCGACGCGGCGGGCCAGTTCGACCTCCTCCTCGGCGGTGAGGAGCGGGATGCGGCCGATCTCGCGCAGGTACTGCCGGAAGAGGTCGGAGGAGAGGCCGTTGCCGCCGGGGTCGGGGCGCTGGCGCCGGGGCGGGAGCGCGGCCTCCCCGGCGTCGCCGCCGGGTTCCTCCGTGCCGCCGCCGGGCGTCGGCCGGTCCTCTCCGGGCGCCGGGCGGTCCCCGCCGGGTTCTGCCTGGTCCTCGCCGGGTTCCGGCCGGTCCTCGCCGGGCGCTGTCCGGTTCCCGCCGGGTTCTGCCTGGTCCTGCGGCACGGTCTGGGTCTGCACGGCGGGCGACCTCCAGGTGGGGCGGAACGGCACCGTCACCCAGTGTGGGGTACGACACAACGCCGCCACGAGGGGCGTGCGGTGACTTTTTGGGTTCGCCGGGTGACCGAGCGTCAGAGGGCGGCGGCGCCGTTGTTCCTCAGGGACTGCCCGTACTGGGTGAGCACCCACAGTTCGTTCTGCACGGCCGCGGTCCGCTCCGGGTCGCCGTTCGGCCCGAGGCGGGCCAGGGTGCCCTGGACGTCGCGGATGCGGCGGTCGACGGCGCGGAGGCGGACGGTGACGAGCTGGTCGCCGGCGTAGGCCTCGTCCACGGTCCTGGCGAAGATCGTCTCGACGGCGAGTTCGGTGACGAGGGCGCGGACGGTGTCGTCGGGGGCGGCCTCGCGGACGGCGTCGAGGTAGTCGGCGGGGGCCCCGGTGGCGCCGCCCGCGTCCTGGATGCACTGCCGGACGGCCGCGTAGGGCGGGGCGGTGAACTCGTCCGCGCCGTACGCGTCGAAGGCCGGGGAGACCAGTTCGGGCCGCTGGAGGGCGAGTTTGAGGAGTTCGCGCTCGGTGCGGTGGGCGGGGCTGCGCAGGTTGAGCGCGGGCCCGGAGGGGGCGGCGGCCGGGGCCGGGGCGGCGTGGCCGGGCCGGGAGGGCTGCTGCCGGGCGGGGCCCTTGGTACCGCCCTGCCGCTGCCAGCGGGCGATCTGGGCGACCCGCCGGACGACGAACTGGGTGTCGAGGATGCCGAGCATGCCGGCGAGCTGGACGGCGACCTCGTGCTGGGAGGCGACGTTCTTGATGCGGGCGACGACGGGGGCCGCCTCGTCGAGGGCGGCGGCCCGGCCGGCCGGGGTCTCCAGGTCGTACCGCCGCACGATCTGGCGGAGGGCGAACTCGAAGAGCGGGGTGCGGGGTTCGACCAGGTCCGCGACGGCCTCGTCGCCCTTGGCGAGCCGGAGGTCGCAGGGGTCCATGCCGTCGGGGGCGATGGCGATGTACGTCTCGGCGGCGAACTTCTGGTCGTCCTCGAAGGCGCGCAGGGCGGCCTTCTGGCCGGCGGCGTCGCCGTCGAAGGTGAAGATGACGCGGGCCGAGCCGTTGTCCATGAGGAGGCGGCGGAGGATCTTGATGTGGTCGCCGCCGAAGGCGGTGCCGCAGGTGGCGATGGCGGTGGTGACCCCGGCGAGGTGGCAGGCCATGACGTCGGTGTAGCCCTCGACGACGACGGCCCGGCTGCTCTTGGCGATCTCCTTCTTGGCGAGGTCGATGCCGTAGAGGACCTGCGACTTCTTGTAAATCGGGGTCTCGGGGGTGTTGAGGTACTTGGGGCCGTTGTCGTCGTCGCGGAGCTTGCGCGCGCCGAAGCCGACGATCTCACCGCCGACGTCCTTGATCGGCCACATGAGCCGGCCCCGGAAGCGGTCGATGGGACCGCGGCGGCCGTCCTGGGAGAGCCCGGAGAGGATCAGCTCCTTGTCGGAGAAGCCCTTGCCGCGCAGGAAGCGGGTGAGGTGGTCCCAGCCCGCCGGGGAGTAGCCGACGCCGAAGTGCTCGGCGGCGGCCTGGTCGAAGCCGCGCCCGGCGAGGAACTTCCGGCCGATCTCGGCCTCGGCGGAGCCGAGCTGGTCGGCGTAGAAGCGGGCGGCGGCCTGGTGGGCCTCGACCAGGCGGATGCGTTCGCCGCGCTGGTGACCGGGGTTGTAGCCGCCCTCCTCGTACCGCAGCGTGATGCCCGCCTTGGCGGCGAGGCGCTCGACCGTCTCCGAGAAGGAGAGGTGGTCGATCTTCATCACGAAGGCGATGGTGTCGCCGCCCTCCTGGCAGCCGAAGCAGTGGAAGAGCCCCTTGCTCGGGCTGACCTGGAAGGAGGGCGACTTCTCGTCGTGGAAGGGGCAGAGCCCCTTGAGGTTCCCGCCGCCCGCGTTGCGCAGCTGGAGGTATTCGGACACGACGGCGTCGATCGGGACCGCGTCCCGTACCGCCTTCACGTCGTCGTCGTTGATCCTGCCTGCCACGCGTGAAGTCTACGGGGAGACGGGGGTGATCAGATCAGTCCGTCCAGGGGCACGGAGGGGTCCGCGAGGGCCTCCGGGTCCACCCGCGCCCGGGAACGGATGAGGTTCTGGATCGGCTCTGTGACGTCCCACACGTTCACGTTCATCCCGGCGAGGACCCGGCCGTCCTTGAGCCAGAAGGCGATGAACTCCCGTTTGCCCGTGTCGCCGCGCACCACGACCTGGTCGTACGAGCCGGGGGGTGCCCAGCCCGAGTACTCCATGCCCAGGTCGTACTGGTCGGAGAAGAAGTAGGGCAGCCGGTCGTAGGAGACCGGCCTGCCGAGCATGGCGCGGGCGGCGGCGGGGCCGCCGTTGAGCGCGTTGGCCCAGTGCTCGACGCGGAGGCGGGTGCGCAGCAGCGGGTGGTGGGCGGCGGCCACGTCGCCGGCGGCGAAGATGTCGGGGTCGGAGGTGCGCAGGGACTCGTCCACGGCGATGCCGCCGCCGTCGGCCCGGTCCACCAGGGCGAGCCCGGAGTTCTCCGCGAGGGCGGTGCGGGGGGCGGCGCCGATCGCGGCGAGGACGGCGTGCGCCGGGTGCTCCTCGCCGTCGTCGGTGCGGACGGCGAGGACCAGGCCGTCCTGGCCGACGATCTCGGTGAGCCGGGCGCCGAAGTGGAAGCGGACGCCGTGGTCGCTGTGGAGGTCGGCGAAGAGCTGGCCCAGCTCGGGGCCGAGGACCCGGTGGAGCGGGGTGGGGTCGGACTCGACCACGGTGACCTCGGCGCCGTAGCCGCGGGCGGCGGCGGCGACCTCCAGGCCGATCCAGCCGCCGCCGGCGATCACCAGGTGGCCGTTGTCCCGGCCGAGGCCGGCGAGGACCTGGCGGAGCCGGTCGGCGTGGGCGAGCCGGCGCAGGTGGTGGACGCCGGTGAGGTCCGTGCCGGGGACGTCGAGGCGGCGCGGCTCGGAGCCGGTGGCCAGGAGCAGCTTGTCGTAACGGATGACGGTGCCGTCGCCGAGGCGGACGGTGCGGGCCTCGCGGTCGATCGCGGTGACGGCCTGCCCGAGGTGCAGTTCGATGTCGTTCGCCGCGTACCAGGCGGCGTCGTGGACGAAGACGTCGTCGCGTTCCCCCGCCCCGGTGAGGTAGCCCTTGGAGAGGGGCGGGCGCTCGTAGGGATGGTCGCGTTCGTCCCCGATGAGGATCACGCGGCCGTTGAACCCCTCGGCGCGCAGGGTCTCCGCCGCTTTGGCCCCTGCCAGGCCCCCGCCGGCGATGACAAAGGTCTGATCTGCGTCGACCACGTCGTTTCCTCCTCGTTGCGACCGTTTCCAACCTACGCCCCCGGACGTTCTCCGGGCCGTATCGCCCCGGGGCCGCATGCGAGCGTCCCGCACGGAGGGGACCGGCGGAAGAGGGCCGCGGGGCGCTCCCCTACCTCCGTCCGGAGCGGAGACGGGCGTGGAGGGCGCGGGCCGAGGCGTCGGTGAGGGAGGCGATCTGGTCCACGATCACGCGCTTGCGGGCCCGGTCGCCGGACGCCGTGTCGTACGCGGTGCGGAACTGCGGCTCCAGTCCGTCCGGCGCGCGGGCGACGAGGGCCTCGGCCAGTTCGGCGACGACGATCCGCTGGTCGGCGCGGAGGACCTCCTGCTCGGCGCGCTGCATGACGTACCGGTCGGCAACGGCCTTGAGGACGGCGCACTCGGCGCGGGTCTCGCGGGGGACGACCAGTTCGGCGCGGTAGCGGGTGAGGCGGCCCGAGCCGTACGCCCGGCGCGTGGCGCCCTCGGCGGCGAGGCAGAAGCGGCCGATGAGCTGGCTGGTGGCGTCCTTGAGGCGGGCCTGGGCGACGGCCGAGCCGTCGTATCCGTGCGGCCACCACTCCTGGTCGAGCAGCCGGTCCAGGGCGTCGGCCAGCTCCCCCGGGTCGGTGTCCTCCGGTACGTAGCGGCCGATCGCGACCTGCCAGATGTCGGCGCGCTCGGGTTCCGCGAGGAGGAGGTTGGGGTCGATGTGCCCGGCGTGCAGCCCGTCCTCGAAGTCGTGGACCGAGTAGGCCACGTCGTCGGACCAGTCCATCACCTGGGCCTCGAAGCACTTGCGGTGGGCGGGGGCGCCCCGCCGGATCCACTCGAAGACGGGGAGGTCGTCCTCGTACACGCCGAACTTGGGCGAGCCGGGGTCCGTGGGGTGACCGCCGCGTCCCCAGGGGTACTTGGTGGCGGCGTCGAGGGCGGCCCGGGTGAGGTTGAGGCCGACGCTGACGGGGACGCCGCCGGGGCCCTCGACGAAGCGCTTGGGCTCGATGCGGGTGAGGAGGCGGAGCGACTGGGCGTTGCCCTCGAAGCCGCCGCAGTCCTCGGCGACTTCGTTGAGGGCCTGCTCGCCGTTGTGCCCGAAGGGCGGGTGGCCCATGTCGTGGGCGAGGCAGGCGGTCTCGACCAGATCGGGGTCGCAGCCGAGGGCGGCGCCCAGTTCGCGGCCGACCTGGGCGCACTCCAGGGAGTGGGTCAGCCGGGTGCGGGGGCTGGCGTCCCAGGCGTGGCTCCGCGTGCCGGGGGTGACGACCTGCGTCTTGCCGGCCAGCCTGCGGAGCGCGGCGGAGTGCAGCACGCGGGCGCGGTCGCGCTGGAAGGCGGTGCGTCCGGGACGCTTGTCGGGCTCGGCGTCCCAGCGTTCGGTGTCGGCGGGGTCGTAGCCGGGGGTGTCGCCCGTGCCGGTGATGCCCGTGGTGTCCGTGCTGTCCTCGGTGTCTGCGATGCCTTCCATGTCTCGAAGGTAACCGGAGGGGCCGACAGTATTCCCCGGACGGGGGCGGGTTCCCGCGCGGGGGCGGCGGGGCCGGGCGGGGACGCGCCGTCGTGGCGGTGGAGGACCAGGCGGGCGAGGGCCGGGTGGTCGCCGAGCGGTTCGGCGGCGATCCAGGGGGCGTGCGCGGCGGCACGGGCGGCGAAGAGGCCGGGGGCGGTGAAGCAGGAGGCGATCGCGATCCGCCGGCGGCCCCGGGCGGTGAGGGCGCGGACGGCGTCGGGGACGGTGGGCGCGGCGGCGGAGGCGTAGGCGGGGAGGACGGGCACGCCGCCGAGGCGTTCGCCGAGGAGGGCGGCGATGCGCCGGGTCTCGGCGCCGGAACGGGGGTCGCGGGAACCGGCGGCGGCGAGGACGACCCCGGTGGTCGCCGGGTCCAGGTCCTCCCCGGTGGCCCGGGCGGCTTCGGCGAGACGGCCGGCGAGGGCCTCGGCGAGGAGGGGGTGGGCGCCGAGGGGGCCGGCGACGCGGGCCCGCAGGCCGGGCGTGGCGGCGACGGCAGCGGGCAGGTCGTGGGTGACGTGGTGGCCGGGGGCGAGGAGGAGCGGGACGAGGACCGCCTCCCGGCCCTCGGCGGCGAGGGCGGCGAGGGTCTCGTCCAGGAGCGGGGCGTTCAGCTCGATGTGGGCGAGGCGGACGTCGAGTCCGGGGCGCAGCGCGCGGACGCGGTCGAGGAGCCGGACCAGGGTGGCGCGGGCCCGGGGGTCGCGGCTGCCGTGGCCGACGGCGACGAGGACGGGGGCCTCCCCGCGGGGCGGGCGGGCGGCCGGTGGGCGGGCGGCGGGACTGGTCATGGCGGGCGTACCTCCTCGTCTGGCTTCCCTCGCGGGCGGCCGTCCGGACGCACCCCGTCGGGCTCCGTCCCGCACCGATCCTGACGGGGGCGCGTTGCCCGCCCGTTGCGGCCGGGTCACGGTTGTTTGCCGTGACCTCACCTCCGGGCCCCGGGCGTCGTCAGGCGTCCAGCCAGACCCGGAGCGGGCCGGTCTCCCCGAAGCCGGCAACGAGGGCGTCGGTGAGGGCGTCGCCGGACTCGTAGCCGACGACGGGGAGGCCGGCGGGAGCGGCGGCGAGGACGCCCGCCCAGACGAGGGCGGGGTCGGTGCCGTCCGTGGCGAAGAGGTTGGAGACGCCGGTGACGCGGGCGCTCGCGCTGAGGACGGCGCCGCCGAGGAGCCGGCCGTCGGGCGCGTGTCCGCCGACGACGACGGTCGCCGGGTCGTCGAGGAGGCGGGGGTGGAGGAGCGCGGCCTCCCCGGCGTCGCCGCCGCTCCAGCCCAGGGCCCAGGCGGCGAGCCCTTCCGGGGTGCGGACGGGCCGCCAGTCGCCGGTGGCGGCGGGGACGGGGAGGCCGGCGGGCCGGTGGATCCAGCGCGCCTCGAAGAGGAGCCGGAAGCCCTCGGCGGCCAGGTCGAGGCGGGCGAAGGAGTCCTTGACGGAGGCTCCGGGAGCGGAGCGGTCGATGGCGCCGAGGACGTCCCCGGCCGTCGCGTCCTCCGTCAGGGTCACGGCGTCCGGGTAGTAGAGCGGGGTGCGCCGGTCGCTGGTCCAGGCGCGGGGCCCGAAGGTGCCGGGGTGTCCGTGGGCGCGGCACATGGCCTGGCACCATTCGGCGTTGTTGCGGACGGCTGCGTCGAGGAGGTCCGCGCGGGCGGCGGCGTCGGTGGTCACGGACGGATCGTACGGATGTTCCCGCCTCCCGACCCCTTCTTTTTTCCCTTCGGTTCCGCGCAGCGGAATGCCCCTTCCATCGCGAGGACGTCCCCGGCGCCGGCCTTCCCCTCCGCCCGGCCACCCCGCCCGGCCGCCCCGCACGCCGCCCGGCCCGGTCCCGGCCGGCGCGCTCGGCGGAACCGGCCGGCCGGCCGGCGAACCGAATCCGGCCGGAACGCGTCGGACCGGATGACAGCACGACACCGATCCACGGAGGTTCCCGCATGCCGGCACGGTCCGCCCGGTGGCTCCCCCGCTCCCGCCGGGCCCGCCGCCGCACCGTCCAGGCCGTGATGGCGGGCGCGGTCCTCGCGCTCCTGCCGGCCACCTGGACGCACACGGCCGCCGCCGGAAGGCTCCGCACCACCGCGGACGTGCCCGCCCGGGACGTCGCCCTCGTCTTCGGCGCCGGCCTGTGGAAGGGGCGGCCGACCCCGTACCTCGCCCACCGCCTCGACACCGCCGCCGAGCTGTACCGCACGGGCAGGGTCCGGGTCCTGCTCGTCACCGGCGACAACGGCCGGACCGCGTACGACGAGCCCGGCGCCATGCGCGCGTACCTCACCGGGCGCGGGGTGCCGGACGAGCGGATCGTCAGCGACCACGCGGGCTTCGACACCTGGGACTCCTGCGTCCGGGCCCGGAAGGTCTTCGGCGTCGACCGGGCCGTCCTCGTCACCCAGGACTTCCACGTCCAGCGGGCCGTCGCGCTGTGCGGACGGGCGGGCGTCGACGCGTACGGCGTCGGGGTCGCCGAGCCCCGCGACCGCACCTGGTACTACGGCACCACCCGGGAGCTGTTCGCGGCGGGCAAGGCCGCCCTCGACGCGGGGCTGCGGCCCGAACCGCGCTTCCTCGGACCGCGCGAGAGGGGCGTCACGGAGGCGCTGGCGTCCCCGGTCCCGGAGCGCTGAGCCCGGACCGCCCTCACCCCCCGCCGCCCGCCCGGCGGAGGGCATGGCACCGCGCCCGTAATACGCCGCGCCGCCCCGCGTAACACTCCCGTCCCACCCTGGCCGCATGTCCGACACCACCGCCGTCCCCACCCACTGCCCCTACTGCGCGCTCCAGTGCGGGATGTCGCTGCGTCCCACCGGCGCACCGGAGTCGCCCGTCGAGGTGGTCGAGCGGACGGACTTCCCCGTCAACCGGGGCGCCCTGTGCGGCAAGGGCCGCACCGCGCCCGCCGTGCTCTCCCCCCGGGTCCGGCTCACCGGGCCCCTGGTCCGGTGCCCCGACACGGGGGCGCTGGTGCCCGCGTCCTGGGAGGAGGCGCTCGCCGCCGTCGCGGACGGGCTGCGCCGGGCCCGGGCCGGCCACGGCCCCGACGCCGTGGGGGTCTTCGGCGGCGGCGGCCTCACCAACGAGAAGGCGTACAGCCTCGGCAAGTTCGCCCGGATCGTCCTCGGCACCTCGCAGATCGACTACAACGGGCGCTTCTGCATGTCGTCGGCGGCCGCCGCGCACCAGCGGGCCTTCGGCCTCGACCGGGGCCTGCCCTTCCCCCTGGAGGACGTCCCGAGGACGGGGTGCGTGATCCTCGTCGGCTCCAACCCCGCCGAGACCATGCCGCCCGCCCTGCGCTTCTTCACCGAACTGAGGGAGAACGGCGGGAAGCTGATCGTCGTCGACCCGCGCCGCACCCGCACCGCCGAACAGGCCGATCTGCACCTCGCCCCGCGCCCCGGCACCGACCTCGCGCTCGCCCTCGGCATGCTCCACCTGGTGGTCGCCGGGGGGCGGGTGGACGAGGAGTTCGTCGCGGAACGCACCACCGGCTGGGAGGCGGCGCGGGCCGGGGCCATGTCCCACTGGCCCGAGCAGGTCGAGCGGATCACCGGCGTGCCCGTGCCCCTGCTGCGCGAGGCGGTCGCGATGTTCTGCGACGCCGGCAGCGGCATGGTGCTGACCGCGCGCGGCCCCGAGCAGCAGTCCAAGGGCACCGACACCGTGAGCGCCTGGATCAACCTGTGCCTGGCCACCGGAAGGGCCGGCCGGCCGCTGAGCGGGTACGGCTGCCTCACCGGCCAGGGGAACGGGCAGGGGGGCCGCGAACACGGCCAGAAGGCCGACCAGCTGCCCGGCTACCGCAAACTGGACGACCCCGCCGCCCGCGCGCACGTCGCCGGCGTGTGGGGAGTGGCGCCGGAATCGCTGCCGGGGCCGGGCAGGAGCGCGTACGAACTCCTCGACGCGCTCGGCGGGGACGTGCGGGCCCTGCTCCTCATGGGCTCCAACCCGGTGGTCTCCGCGCCGCGCGCCGCGCACGTCGAGGAACGGCTGCGGTCGCTCGACTTCCTCGCCGTCGCGGACGTGGTGCTCTCCGAGACGGCCGCGCTCGCCGACGTCGTCCTGCCCGTGACCCAGTGGGCGGAGGAGACCGGGACCATGACCAGCCTGGAGGGGCGCGTGCTGCTGCGCCGCCGCGCCCTCGCGCCGCCCCCCGGGGTGCGCGGCGACCTGGAGGTGCTGCACGGGCTCGCGGAGCTCCTGGGGGACGGGAACGGGATCGAGAAGGGCTTCCCGACCGACCCCGAGGAGGTCTTCGAGGAGCTGCGGCGCGCCTCGGCCGGCGGGCCCGCCGACTACTCGGGCATCACCTACCGGCGCGTCGAGGAGGAGGGGGGCGTCTTCTGGCCCTGTCCCTCGCCCGGCCACCCGGGGACGCCCCGGCTGTTCCTCGACCGGTTCGCGACGGCCGACGGGCGGGCCCGGTTCGTGCCGGTGACGCACCGGGCGGCGGCCGAGGAGACGGACGCCGAGTACCCGGTCGTCCTGACCACCGGGCGGGTCGTGTCCCAGTACCAGTCGGGGGCGCAGACCCGGCGGGTCGGCGAACTGAACGCGGCGGCGCCCGGCCCCTTCGTGGAGCTGCACCCCCGGCTCGCGGAGCGGCTGGGGGTGGGCGAGGGCGAGCGGATCGCGGTGGTCTCGCGGCGCGGGCGGGCCGTCGCGCCGGCCAGGATCACCCCGTCGATCCGGCCCGACACCGTCTTCATGCCGTTCCACTGGGCGGGCGAGGGGCGGGCCAACACCCTGGTGAACCCGGCGCTCGACCCGGTGTCGCGGATGCCGGAGTTCAAGGTGTGCGCGGTGCGCCTGGAACGCGCCTGAGGTGTGCGCGGTGCGCCTGGAACGCGCCTGAGGTGTGCGCGGTGCGCCCGGAACGTGCCCGAGGTCAGCGCGCGAACCAGTCGCCGCTCTCGATGACCGGGCCGAGGGGCGCGTCCGGCGCCGCCAGGAACACCCAGGCCGGGACCCGCGCCCCGTCCCGCACCCGTACGACGTCCTTCGCCACCCGCTCGTACCCGGCGGGCAGTTCGAGGCGGTCGAGCAGGCCGAACAGTTCCCCGTAGGCGCCGGGCGCGGGCGTGAGCAGGGTGCCCGTCACCCGGCCCCTCTCCGCCGGGACGGCGTACGGGTAGCCCGGCCCGTCGTGCAGGACGGCGCCGTCGAGCACGGCCTCGGCCTCGGCGCCGATCCGGCCGGCGAGGAACCGGTCGTGGTTGTACGCGCCCGGACGGAGCGTCCCGTACATGAAGAACGGCAGCTCGTCACCGGCCACCGGGCCCCCGGCCGCCGGGTCCGGAGCGGTCTCCCGCTCGACCCAGCGGGCGTACCCCTCGCTCACCCGGGTGACCCGGGTGGCGAGGATCTCGGGCGTCTCGTAGCCGTGCGCGGCGAGGAGGTGCGCCTCCAGGGCGGGGTGGCGGGCCTCGGTGGTCTTGAACTCCACCTGCCACTCCTCGGCGGTCTCGATCGCGCCCCGCCAGTGGTAGACGGAGGTGACGGGTCCCGAGACCTGCGCGCAGGCGGCGAGCCGGGCCTCGACGGCACCGCGCGCCAGGGCGTCGGCCTTGGCGCGGGCGTCGGTGGTGGTGCGGACGGTGACGATCACGTCTCCACCGTACGGGCGGACCGGGCCGCGTGCAGCCGGGCGTGCGGGCGGACCAAGCCGCGTGCAGCCGGGCGTGCGGGCCCGGTTCCCTCACGCGTCGTAGGGGCGGGCGGCCCTGGCGTCCCTGAGGGCGTGGCCCCACCAGGCGAGCTGGTCGAGGAGGGTCTTGGCCGCGCCCTCGGCCCCGGTGGGGTCCTGGTGCCGCCCGTCCTCGTCGAACAGGCCGTGGACGTGGTGGAAGGAGACGGTGTCCCGGACGGTGACGGCGTGGAGTTCGGCGAAGACCTGGCGGAGCTGTTCGACGGCCCGCAGGCCGCCGGAGATCCCGCCGTAGGAGACGAAGCCGACGGGTTTGGCCCGCCATTCGGTGTAGTGACGGTCGATCAGGTTCTTGAGGGACGCCGGGAAGGAGTGGTTGTACTCGGGGGTGAGGACGACGAAGGCGTCGGCGGCGGCGAGGGCGGGGGTGATCCGGGCGAGCGCGGCGCGGACGGCCGGGGAGGGGTCGTGCGAGAGGGAGGTCGGGAGGTTCGCCCCGGCGAGGTCGACGACGGTGACGGCGAAGTCCTCGCGCCCGGCGAGGCGGGAGAGGAGCCAGTCGGCGAGGACGGGGGCGAAGCGGCCTTCGCGGTCGCTGGCGACGACGAGGGCGAGGGAGAGGGGGGCGGAGGGAGCGGCGGGCCGCGAGGGGTTCGTGAGGTCCATGACGGTGATCGTGGTACCTCATGTTTGGTTGAGGTCAAGCGGTCCTCCGGGGCGCCCGGCGGGAAGGCGGCGGGGCCCCCTACCGTGAGGCCATGACGCCCCCTCCCCCGCCCCCCGCCGCCGACCGCCCCCACATCGAGGCCGACGGCGTCCCGGTGACCGATCCGGAGCTCCTCGGCGTCCTCATGGGCGGCTACGGCCACTTCACGGCGATGCAGGTGCGGGACGGGCGCGCGAAGGGGCTCGGGGCCCACCTCGAACGGCTCGACCGCTCGACCCGCGAACTCTTCGGCCGGGGCCTGGACGGCGGACGGGTCGGGGGGCTGGTCGCCGGGGCCCTGGAGGCCGCCGGACGGCGGGACGCCTCGGTCCGGGTGTACGTGTACGAGGGCGTCCGCACGGTCGTGACCGTCCGCGCCCCGGCACCGGACGGGCCCGGCGCCCCGCAGCGCCTGGCGAGCGTCGCGTACGAGCGCCCCGCCCCGCACATCAAGCACCCGGGCGGCTTCGGGCAGCGCCACCACGGCGAGGCGGCCCGGCGCGCGGGCTACGACGAGGCGCTGCTGACCACCCCGTCCGGCGAGATCGCCGAGAGCGCCGTCGCCAACATCGCCTTCTGGGACGGGACCTCGGTGGTCTGGCCGTCGGCCCCCTGCCTGCGCGGCGTCACCATGACCCTCCTGGAGCGGCGCCTCGGGTCGGTCCGGCGGCCGGTCACCCTGGCCGGGCTCCGCGACCACCGGGCCGCGTTCGTGACCAGCGCGCGGACGATCGCGCCCGTGACGGCGATCGACGGGGTGGCGTTCGCGGTGGACGAGGAGCTGATGGAGCGGGTGTACGCGGCGTACGGGAGCGTGCCGGCGGAGGAGATCCGCCCCTGAGGGACGGCACGGCGGGCGGACGCCCCGGTCACCCGTTCGGCGCGGACCGGGACCCGGCGTGTCGGAAACGGCCCCGACCTGCGAAAACGCCCGGCATTCGGGCGGCACGTCCTGTCGAACGGCCCCTTCCTGACGCCGCTTCAGCAGGCGGGAGGCGCGCCGCGGACTTTATGTCGGTCACAGCAGGTCCGTCTCCGGGAAGTCCCTCCCGGGAGGACCGCCCCGGCATGACCGTTCGCGCGCTCCGGAGGACCCCATGCGCACCACTGCCCGTCTGTTCACCGGTACCGCGCTGGCGGTCGTCGCGTTCGGCGCGTTCGGCGCCCCGGCGGCGTACGCCGGCGAGGAGTGGAACGAGTCCGGGGGGCGGTACGAGCCCCTCGAGATCTACCCGTCGTCCGCCTCCCCCGGCACCACGGTCACCGTGAACACCCCCGCCTGCGGCAAGCACGGACACGGCGTGGGGAACACGGACGGGCTCGGCGCGGGCGAGTTCCGGCTGAGCCCGGGCACCCACAAGGAGGTCGTGGTCGGGCAGTTCATCGTGCCGGAGCACGCCAAACCCGGCACGTACCGCATCGGCGTCGTCTGCGACAACGGGAAGAAGGCCCGGGGCGAGCTGACCGTCACGCACCGGCGGCCGAGCGGTCACGTCCAGACCGGTGTCGGGGGCAGCGTAGGCCCCGACACCGCCCAGGTCACGGCGGGCGTGGCGGTGCTGGCCGCGGCCGCCGTCGGCGGTGCCTGGCTCCTGCGCCGCCGGGCGAGCGGCGCGCGGGGGCACTGAGGCACCGCCTCCCCGCCCCCGCCGCGCCCGCACAGGGGCCCGGCGGGGGCGGGACCGCATCCCGCCGGGCGCGGGCCGGAAGGCCGCGGACCGGGGGGAGGACGGAACCGGAAGGTCGCAGGCCGAAGGGGCCGCGGACCGGGAGGACCGCGGACCGGAGAGACCGAGGGAATCCAGGTGAGCAGCAGGATCAAGGGCTGGGGCGTCGCGGCGGCCGCCTGTGCCGGACTCTGGCTCGTCCAGAACGGGTCGGAGCACGTCACCCCGCCCGTGCCGTCCGCCGCCCAGGCCTTCGCCGCCGGGCCGAACGTGCACACCGACGCCGCCGCCGACCCGCTGCCGCCCTCCGCGCCGGTGCGGCTGCGCATCCCCGAGACCGGCGTCGACGCGCCCATGACCCGGCTCGGCCTGGCGGCGGACGGTTCGCTCGGCGTGCCGCCGGCCGGGGACCGGAACCTGGCCGGCTGGTACGGCGACGGCACCACGCCCGGCGCGAAGGGCACCGCCGTCGTCGCGGGCCACGTCGACAACGCGGAGGGCCCGGCCGTCTTCTACACCCTCGGCGCGCTCCGGAAGGGCCACCGGATCGAGGTGGACCGGGAGGACGGGCGCACCGCCGTGTTCACGGTCGACGCGGTCGAGGTGTACGAGAACGACGCCTTCCCCGACGCGAAGGTGTACGGCGAGGCGGACCGCGCCGAGATCCGGGTGATCACCTGCGGCGGCGGCTTCTCGAAGAAGAACGGCTACCAGGGGAACGTGGTCGCCTTCGGGCACCTCATCGGGGTGCGGTGACGGCCCGCCGGGACGCGGTGACGGTTCACGTCCACTGGTCGAAGGCGAGCTTCGCGACCAGGGAGAGGACCACCACGAGCAGCACCCCGCGCACGAACCCGGTGCCCCTGCTCAGCGCCATCCGGGCCCCGGCCGTCCCGCCGACCAGGTTGAAGACCGCCATGACGGCGGCGAGCTGCCAGTACACGGTGCCCTGGTGGGCGAACATCGCGAGGGCGCCCGCGTTGGTGCAGACGTTGACGATCTTGGCGGTGGCCGAGGCGGTCACCAGGTCCAGGTGGAGCACGGCGGTCAGGGCGAGGACCAGGAAGGTGCCGGTGCCGGGCCCGAACAGGCCGTCGTAGAAGCCGATGCCGCCGCCGACGACCACGATCGCGGTCACGATCCGGGCCCGGGTCAGCGGCGCCCGCTCCTCCCCCTCCGGCCGCGCGCCGAAGGAGGGCCGCAGCATCACGAAGGCCGCCACCCCGAGCAGGACCACCATGATCACCGGGCGCAGGACCTCGCTGCTGATCCCGGCGGCGAAGAAGGCCCCGCCCATGGAGCCGGCGAGGGCCGCGAGCCCGATCCGCACCGCCGTCCCGACCTGTACGGGCGCCTTGCGGACGTAGGTGACGGCGGCCCCGGTGGTGCCGACGACGGCGACGGCCTTGTTCGTGCCGAGGACCTGCGCGGCCGGGACGTGCGGAAGACCGAGCAGCAGCGCGGGCAGCAGGAGCAGCCCGCCACCGCCCACCACGGCGTCGATCCAGCCCGCCACGAGCGCGGCGAGACAGAGCAGGACGAGCGTGGTCAGCGGTATGTCGGGCATGTCCGTGAGCCTAGGGAGGGGGCCGGCGCCCCGTCCATCAATCCCGGGAGAGTTGAGCTACGTCTGAGCTTGCCGCGCCCGGTTCGCGGTCGGGCGCGGGCGGGGCGGCCGGGGTGACGGAGGAGGCCAGCAGGGTCGCGGCGAGCGCCCCGGCCCCGATGACTCCGGCGGCGAACAGCTGCCGGGCCCGCCGGAGGCCGGGAGCCGGCCGGTGCCGGGCCCGTCGCGGACGGGGGACGGGTCGCGCGGACGGCGCTCCGTGTCTAGGCATGGTCGAAGTCCTCGCTGTGGATGCGGGAGGCGGGCACCCCGGCCCGGCGCAGGGAGGCGAACGCGGCCCGGGCCATCGCGGGCGGACCGCACAGGTACACGTCGTGGGCGGCGAGTCCGGGCACGAGGTCGCGCAGGGCGCGGGGGGCGAGCGGGTCGAAGGAGCCGTCCGAGGGGCCGAGGAGGAAGTGGAGGGCGGCCTGCCGTTCCCGGGCGATGGCCTCCAGCTCCTCGCGCAGGACGACGGCGGACTCGTCCGAGGCGCGGTAGAGGAGGGTCACGTCCCCGGGCCCGCCGGGCAGCGTCTCGAAGAGGGCCCGCAGCGGGGTGATGCCGACCCCGCCCGCGAGCAGCAGGACCTTGCGACGGGTGCGGCGGTGGGCGGTGAGCGCCCCGAAGGGGCCCGAGGCCAGGACCCGGGTGCCGGGCCGGACGCGCCGGATGCGGCGGGTGTGGTCGCCGAGGGCCTTGACGGTGATCCGCAGGGTGTCGTCGCGGACCGGCGCGGAGAGCGAGAAGGGCAGGGCGGTCGCCCAGAGCCCGCGCCGCAGGAACCGCCAGCGGAAGAACTGGCCGGATTCGGCGCACAGCCGGGCCACGCCCCGGCCCCGGACGAGGACCGAGACGACTCCCGGGCCCTCGTCGCGGACCTCGACGACCCGAAGGTCGTGGCGGAGGGCGGCGCGGACGGGAACGACGATCCGGTACCAGACGAGGAGGACGGCGACGGTGCCGTGGGCCATGGACCAGAGCCAGCGGGTGAGGAGGACGCCGGCGACGTCGGGGCCCGCGAGCTGGTGGACGAAGCCGAGCGCGGCGGCCAGCAGCGCGCCGAGGTGGACCGCCCGCCAGGTCTCGTGCCGGAGCCGGCGGCGCACGCTCCGGGCGGAGGTGACGCCGACGGCGGCGAAGAGGACGGTGCCGACGGCGGCGGCGGCGATCGCCCCGTACGAGAGGAGGCCCCCGGTCGCGGCGAGGAGGTCGGTGCGGGTGTGCACGGCGTAGCCGCAGAGGGCGAGGACGGCGTGGGCGGCGATCAGGAGGAGGACGTACCGGCCGCCGAGGGCGTGCCAGCGGGCGAGCCGGTCGGCGCCGACGCCGTGCTCGACGGCCGGGACCCGGGCCATGAGCAGCAGGAGCACGAGGACGCCGTACCCGGCGAGGAGACCGGTGAGGTGGGCGCCGGTGGCGAAGAAGGCGTCGAGCCGGGCGGAGGGCCGGGCCTGGAGACCCCAGAGGAGGGACACGGCCCCGGCGCCGGCGACGATCCCGGTGCGCAGGCGCTCGGGAGCGAGCCGCAGCGCGGGCGAGGGCGGGGCCGGGCGGCGTTCGGCCGGACGGCGCCCGGTGGGACGGCGCCGCCCGGCCGGGGGGCGGGGCGCGGACGGGCGGCGGCGGGGCGCGGACGGACGGCGGGGCGCGGCGGGGGCCTGCGGCACGGTGAGGGGTACGTAGAGAGGGTGGCTGGCCTCGGTGGTCACATCCGGAACCCTAGGTCCGCCCGTGCACGGGAACCCGCGTCCCGGCGGCGCTTCCGTGATCCTTAAGGCGGGCTTGAGACAAGGCTGACCAGGGGTTAATCCTGGGGCGGGGGAGGGAGCGGGGCGGGCGTGGTCGGGGCGGGACCCGGGTCGGGCGCCCCGCCGGGGCGGGGATCGGACGGGGGCGGGGATCGGACGGGGCGGGCGCGGCGGCCGGTCGCGGGCCCGGCTCCGGCGGGCCGGGAGGGCCGGGCGTTGCGGAGGCGCGGGGCGGAGGCCCGGGTTTCGCGGCGCGCGGACCCGGGACCTCACAGCGCGCGGACCCGGGACCTGAGATCAGCGTTCCGTACGGGAAACAGCCGGGATGCCGCCGGGTAACACCGGCCGCGCACGCTTCCCGTCATGAGTACACGCATCGTGGTGATCGGGGGCGGACCGGCGGGTGCCCGGCTCGCCCGGCGACTGCCGGTCACCCTCGTCGGCGAGGAACCGCACGCCCCGTACAACAGGGTGCTGCTCGCGGACGTCCTCGCCGGCCGGTACGCCCCCGAGGTGATCACGCTGCCCGGACCCCGGGAGCCGGCGCGGCTCGGGGTGCGGGCGGTGCGGATCGACCGGGCGGCGCGGACGGTGGAGTGCGCGGACGGTTCGGTCGTGGGCTACGACCGGCTCGTCCTGGCGACGGGCTCCAACCCGGTGCTGCCGCCGCTGCGCGGACTGCGCGGGGGCGCGCTCCCCCGGGGCGTGCACTCCTTCCGCACGCTCGACGACTGTCTGGCGCTCCGCGCGGCGGTGCGGCCCGGGGCGCGGGCGGTGGTCGTCGGCGGCGGGCTGCTCGGCGTGTCGGCCGCACGGGCGCTCGCGGAGCTCGGCGCGGACGTGGTCCTGGCGCAGCAGGGCGAGCGCCTGATGGAACGGCAGCTCGACGCCCCGGCCTCGGCCCTGCTGCGCGAGCACGTCGAGTCCCTCGGGGCCGAGGTGCACACCGAGTGCCGGGTGAGCGGCCTGCGGCAGCGGGACGGCGCGGTGACGGCCGTCGAGCTCGCCGACGGCTTCGTCCTCGACGCCCGGGTGGTGGTCCTGGCCTGCGGGGTCCGCCCCCGGGTGGCCCTGGCCCGGGAGGCGGGCCTCGCCGTCGCCACCGGGATCGTGGTCGACGACGAACTGCGCACCTCCGACCCGTACGTCCACGCGGTGGGCGACTGCGCGGAGCACGGGGGCCGGGTGTACGGCCTGGCGGGTCCGGCCCTCGAACAGGCGGACGCGCTGGTGGAGGTCCTGGAGCGGGAACTCCCGGGGACGGGGGCGGCGGGGGCCGAGACCTCCGCGCCCCCTCCCCCGGCCGCCTACACCGGCACCCGCGCCCTGACCCGCCTGACCCTCGCCGGCCCGCGCCCGCTCGACCTGGCCGCGTTCGGCGAGGTGACCGCCCGGCCGGGCGACGACACCGTCCAGCTCACCGACGCCACCCGCAACGCCTACCGCAAGGTCGTCGTCCGGGGAGACCGCCTCGTCGGCGGCGTCCTCCTCAACGACCTCGCGGCGGTCGGCGCGCTCGCGCGGGCCTGGGAGGGCGACGAAGCCCTCCCCGCGGCCCCCCTGCTCCATCTGCTCACCCACGACGGAGGCTCCTGACATGAGCGCTGACACCGACGCCCGTACGCGTGCCCGCACGGCCGCGCGCACCCCGACGATCGTCCTGGTCGGCCACGGAATGGTCGGCCAGCGGTTCCTGGAGGCGCTCGCCGAACGCGGCGTCACCGAACGGTCCCGGATCGTGGTCCTCTGCGAGGAGCCGCGTCCGGCCTACGACCGCGTGCAGCTGACCTCGTACTTCTCCGGCAGGACCCCCGACGACCTGTCGGTGGTCGGGGAGGGCTTCCTGGAGAGGCACGGCATCGAGCTGTACGTGGGCGACCCGGCCGAGTCGGTGGACCGGGAGGCCCGGACGGTCACCGCCCGCTCCGGGCGGGTCTTCGCGTACGACACCCTGGTCCTCGCCACCGGGTCGTACCCCTTCGTCCCGCCGGTGCCCGGCAAGGACGCCCGGGGCTGCTTCGTCTACCGCACGATCGAGGACCTGCTGGCCATCGAGGAGTACGCGGGGACGGCGACGACCGGCGCGGTGGTCGGCGGCGGGCTCCTCGGCCTGGAGGCGGCGGGCGCGCTCAAGGGGCTCGGGCTCGACACCCACGTGGTGGAGTTCGCGCCGCGCCTGATGCCGGTGCAGGTGGACGAGGGCGGCGGCGCGGCCCTGCTGCGCACGATCGAGCGGATGGGGCTGACCGTCCACACGGGGACGGGCACGCAGGAGGTCGTGACGGCGGACGGCGCCGTGACGGGCATGAGGCTGTCGGACGGTTCCGAACTGGCCGTGGACATGGTGGTCTTCTCGGCCGGGGTGCGGCCCCGGGACCAACTCGCCCGGGACTGCGGGCTCGCCGTGGGCGAGCGCGGCGGCATCGCCGTGGACGAGTGGTGCCGGACCTCGGACCCGGCGGTCTTCGCGATCGGGGAGTGCGCGCTCGCCGCCGACGGGCGGGTCTACGGCCTGGTGGCGCCGGGGTACGAGATGGCGCAGACGGCGGCGGCGGTCCTCGCGGAGGAGGAGGACCGGGGCTTCACCGGCGCCGACCTGTCGACCAAGCTGAAGCTGCTCGGCGTGGACGTGGCCTCGTTCGGCGACGCGCACGGCACCGCCGAGGGCAGCCTCGACGTCGTGTACTCCGACTCCCGTTCGGGCGTCTACAAGAAGCTGGTGGTGGACGGCGAGGGGGTGCTGCTCGGCGGCGTCCTGGTCGGAGACGCCGACTCCTACGGCGTGCTGAGGCCCCTCACGGGCACCGTTCCGCCGCTCTCCCCCGAGCAGTTGGTCCTCCCGGCGGGCACGGGCGCGCCGGTGGCGCTCGGGCCCTCGGCGCTCCCGGACGACGCGGTGATCTGTTCGTGCCACAACGTCACGAAGCACGCGATCGGCCAGTGCTCGTCCCTCGCCGAGGTGAAGAGGTGCACCAAGGCCGGCACGGGCTGCGGCGGCTGCGTGAAGACGATCGAGAAGCTGCTGCCGGCCCCCGCCGACGAAGGGCTCTGCGGCTGCTTCGCGTACGGCAGGAGCGAGCTCTACGAGATCGCCCGCACCCTGCGCGTGACCTCGTTCGCCGCGCTGCTCGACTCGCACGGGCGGCCGGAGGCGCGGGGCGGCGAGGGGTGCGAGGTCTGCAAGCCGGCGGTCGGCTCGATCCTGGCCTCGCTCGCGCCGGCGATCGGTCTGGGCGGCTACATCCTGGACGGCGAGCAGGCGGCCCTCCAGGACACCAACGACCACTTCCTCGCCAACCTGCAGCGCAACGGCTCCTATTCGGTGGTGCCGCGCATCCCCGGAGGGGAGATCACCCCCGACAAGCTGATCGTGATCGGCGAGGTCGCCCGGGACTTCGGGCTCTACACGAAGATCACCGGCGGCCAGCGGATCGACCTCTTCGGCGCCCGGGTGGACCAGCTCCCGGCGATCTGGTCCCGGCTGGTGGACGCGGGCTTCGAGTCGGGGCACGCGTACGGCAAGTCGCTGCGCACGGTGAAGTCCTGCGTCGGGCAGACCTGGTGCCGCTACGGCGTCCAGGACTCGGTGCGGATGGCGATCCGGCTCGAACTGCGCTACCGGGGCCTGCGCGCCCCCCACAAGCTGAAGTCGGCGGTGTCGGGCTGCGCGCGCGAGTGCGCCGAGGCCCAGTCGAAGGACTTCGGGGTCATCGCCACGGCCGGCGGCTGGAACCTGTACGTCGGCGGGAACGGCGGCGCGACCCCGCGCCACGCCGACCTCCTCGCCCAGGACCTGTCGGACGCCGAGCTGGTGCGGCTGATCGACCGGTTCCTGATGTTCTACATCCGGACGGCGGACCGCCTTGAGCGGACGTCGGCCTGGCTGGAGCGCCTGGAGGGCGGGCTCGACCACCTCAGGGACGTGGTGGTGCGCGACTCGCTCGGGCTCTGCGACGAGCTGGAGGCGCTGATGGCGGCGCACGTGGCGGACTACCGGGACGAGTGGGCGCAGACCCTCGACGACCCGGAGCGGCTGCGGCGCTTCGTCTCCTTCGTGAACGCCCCGGAGGCACCGGACCCGTCGGTCCGGTTCGTGCCGGAGCGCGACCAGATCAAGCCGGACCTCACGTTTCTCACCCTGGAAGGGGTTTCCTCCCGATGACGACGCTCGAACTCTCCCCGTCCCCCGCCTCCTGGATGCCCGTCTGCGAGGAGTCCCGGCTGACCCCCGGTCGCGGCGTGGCCGCGCTGCTGCCGGACGGCCGGCAGGCGGCGCTCTTCCGGGACCGGTCGGGGCGGACGTACGCGATCGACAACCGCGACCCGTTCACGGGGGCGCAGGTGCTCTCCCGGGGGCTCGTCGGCTCGGCGGGCGGGCGGCCGTTCGTGGCCTCGCCGCTCCTGAAGCAGCGGTTCGACCTGGAGACGGGCCGCTGCCTGGACGACGAGGAGGTCGCGGTGGCGGTGTACCCGGTCCGGACGGTCCGGTCCTTCTCGTAGGGGGCCGGGGCCGGGAGGGGCCGGGGTCCGGGAGGGGCCGGGGTCCGGGAGGGGCCGGGGTCCGGGAGGGGCCGGGGTCCGGGAGGGGCCGGGGGCCCGCCGCGGCCGGCGCCGCCGCCCGGGCCCGGGGCCCGGCGGCGGCGTTCCGGTCCGGCGCGGGGCCGGCTCAGCCCTGGGCGGCGGCCGGGTCCATCCAGAAGATCTCCCAGTGGTGGCCGTCCAGGTCGGTGAAGGAGCGCCCGTACATGAAGCCCATGTCCATCGGCTCCTTCGCCGGGGTGGCGCCCGCGGCGAGGGCCGCGTCGGCCAGCTCGTCGGCCTTCTCGCGGCTCTCGGCGCTCAGCGTGATCAGCACCTCGGTGGCCTTCGTGGCGTCGGAGATCTCCTTGCCGGGGGCGGTGAAGTCCCTGAACTTCTCCTCGGTGAGCAGCATCGCGAAGATCGTGTCGCTGATGACGAGGCAGGCGGCGGTGTCGTCGCTGAACTTCGGGTTGAAGGAGTAGCCGAGCTTCTCGAAGAACGCCCTGCTGGCGCCCAGGTCCTTCACGGGAAGGTTCACGAAGATCATCTGCGGGGCCATGGCGTTCTCTCCTCGGGTCGGCCGGTCCGCCCTGTGCGTTCCGGCGTTCTCAGGAGGTAGGACGGGGGCCGCGCCCGGAACTCATCGCTTCCCGGGAAGAAATCCCGTGCCCGTCCCGGGGGCCGCCCGGGCCGCGGTCCGCGGTCCGCAGTTCGAGCGCCGCCAGCGGCACGAACCCGCCGCCCGTTCCCCCGGTGGGGGCGCCGGGCCCGGCGAGCCGCCGCAGCAGCGCGAGGGCGATCCGTTCCCCCTGCGCCTTGGCCCGGTCGGCCCGGGGTCCCCGGTGGAGGCCGTCGACGGAGGCGTGCCAGAGCTGCACCCAGCGGCCGAAGTGGGCGGCGGTGAGGGGCCGCGCGGAGTGGACCGCGGCGTGCGGGGCGAAGGCGTCCCGCCCGTAGCCGGCGGTGCGGAAGAGGGCGCGCTCCCAGAAGTCGGCGATCCTCGGCAGGTGGGCCTCCAGGTCCGTACCGGCGACCTCGGTGAAGAAGGGCCCGATGAGCGGGTCGGCGAAGGCCGCGGTGTAGAAGCGGCGCAGCAGTACGTCGAGGTCGGCGCGGTCGCTGATGTCCCGGGTGGCACGCATCTCTCCAGTCTCCCCTCCCTCCGTGCCCTTCTCCAGTGCCGAAGGTCCCGGCGACCCTTCTCCAGTGCCGAAGGTCCCGGCGCCCCGGCTCCCGGCACCTCAGGGGCCCCGCCTCCCGCCTTCCCGCCCGCGCCTTCCGCCTCCCTCCCGCGCCCTTCGCCCCCCGCACCCTCCGCCTCCCGTCCGCTCCCTCCGCCCTCCCCTCCCGCCTCTCCGGCACCCAGCACCCGGCACCCGGCACCCGCTTCCCGGCGCCGGGGCCCCGGCGGGCGCGTCCGCACCGGCGGAAGCCTCCTCGGGTCCGCCGCCTCCCCTTCACCGCTCGTTGACGCCCCGTCAATTCCGTACTCCTATGGTCCGGAAGGCGCGACCCCGCCGCCGACCGGCGCGGGGCGGTTCACCATCCTTCTCGGGAGTGAGACGTGGAGCGACGCGGTTTCCTGCGTGGAGCGGTCCTCGGCACCTCGGTCGCCGCCTTCGGCGGCAGCCTCTGGCACGGCGCGGCCTTCGCCGCCCCCGCCCAGCCCGGCGCCGGCCCCTACGGGGCGCTCGGCCCGGCGGACGCGAACGGCATCCAGCTGCCGGCCGGATTCACCAGCCGGGTGATCGCCCGGTCCGGGCAGACGGTCGCCGGCACCTCGTACACCTGGCACAACGCGCCCGACGGCGGCGCCTGCTTCGCCGACGGCACCGGCTGGATCTACGTCTCGAACTCGGAGATCAACCCGGGCGGCGGCGCGAGCGCGGTCAGGTTCGACGCGGCGGGCACGATCACCGGCGCGTACCGCATCCTCTCCGGCACCCGGCAGAACTGCGCGGGCGGCGCCACCCCGTGGAAGACCTGGCTGTCCTGCGAGGAGGTGTCCCTCGGCTACGTCTACGAGTCGGATCCGTGGGGCGGCACCGCCCACCGCCGGGACGCGATGGGCCGCTTCAAGCACGAGGCGGCCGCCGCCGACCCGGTCCGCCGGGCGGTGTACCTGACCGAGGACGAGTCGGACGGCTGTTTCTACCGCTTCCTGCCCACCACCTGGGGCGACCTCTCCTCCGGCACCCTCCAGGTGTTCAAGGCGTCCACCGCCGCCTCCGGCACCTTCACCTGGCAGAACGTGCCGGACCCGGACGGCTCTCCGACCGCCACGCGGAACCAGGTCTCCGGCGCCAAGCGCTTCAACGGCGGCGAGGGCTGCTACTACGCGAACGACACGGTCTGGTTCACCACCAAGGGCGACAACCGGGTCTGGCAGGTCAACCTCGCCGCCGGGACGTACGAGCTGGCCTACGACGACTCGCTGGTCTCCGGCGGCGCCCCGCTGACCGGCGTCGACAACGTCACCGGCTCCTCCTCCGGAGACCTGTTCGTCGCCGAGGACGGCGGCACCATGGAGATCTGCGTCATCACCCCGGACGACGTGGTCGCGCCGTTCCTGCGGGTCAACGGCCAGTCGGGCTCGGAGATCACCGGTCCGGCCTTCTCCCCCGACGGCAGGCGGCTGTACTTCTCCAGCCAGCGGGGCACGAGCGGCAGCTCCTCGGGCGGCGTCACCTACGAGGTGACCGGCCCGTTCCGCGCGTAACAGCGCAGGTCCACCTTCTGCTGGGCGCCGCCGAGGAGGGCGGCGCCCAGCGGCGTCAGGGTGTGCAGGACCGCGTTGCCGTGGCGCAGGGTCGCGATGAGCCCGGCCTCGCGCAGGACGCCGGCGTGCTGGCTGGCCGAGGCCATCGACACTCCGGCGCGGCGGGCGAGTTCGCTGGTCGTCCCGCCGTCCCCGATGGCGTGCAGCACGGCGGACCGGGTCTGGCCGACGAGCTTGGCGAGCGAGGTGCCGCCCGGCGCGCGGACGGTCGGCGCCTCGCCGTGGGTGACGGGGTAGACGAGGACCGGCGGCAGCGCGGGGTCGCGCAGGACGACGGGGGTCCCCCGGCAGAAGTACGAGGGCTGGAGCAGCAGTCCCCGCCCGTCGAGGTGGACGTCCCGGTCCACGGGGTAGTCGGCCTCCAGGACGGGCGGGCGCCAGCGCAGCATCGGCGGCAGCGAGGCGAGGAGTTCGTCGGCCCCGCCGTCCAGGAGGGCCCGGCCGCGGCGGGCCCGGTCGGCCTCGACGCGGGCCCGGATGTGCGGCCAGTACGGTTCGACCACGGCCCGGTGGTATCCGCGCAGCGCCCCCACGAGCCGGTCGAAGGGCTCCGCTCCCCCGTCCGCGAGGGCGCGCAGCGAGTGGGGCACGGTCCGTGCGCCGGAGCGGTCGGCGGCGAGCAGCGAGAGTTCGCCGCGCAGCCGGCCGGGGTCGGTCGCGCGGATCGCCTGGAGGCCTTCGTCGAGGCCGTGGATGCCCTCCGCGGGCGTCAGGAAGTCGGGGAAATAGCCCCGGCTGGGAACGAGGGCCGCGAGGAGGCGGGTCTCACCGCCGAGCCGCGTCCGTACGTCGGAGCGCCATTCCCCGTAGACGACGGGCCCGCGCCGGTCCCTTAACCGGTGAAAGCTCAGAATCGTTTCCCACAGAACGTCCGGCCGGGCGGCCGTTCGCACCCCCGCCAAGTCGTTTCCGGTGAAATGAATCCGCAGCATGACGTCCCCACCTGTGCACTCGCAACCACCCCGACATCGAGTATGCACAGCATCACTGCACGTTACCAGGGTGTTTCAGCCACAGTTGAAAAGCATCGCGGCAAACCGGGCGGAACCGAAAAGCTGTGCGGGTCGGGCGGGAAACCTTCAGGACCGAGGTGACGTGGCGAAGACCGTGGGGGGCTTCGCGCGTCCGGCGGCGGTCGGCGAGGGTTACGGCTCACCTGCCCGGCACCGGTAAAGGGAGCGGCCCCCGGGTGGGGATCCGGGGGCCGCTCCCGTCCCGCTCTTTGCGGCACGGAAAAAGAAAAGTTCAATTCCCGATAATTCAATCCGCTCCAATTGGACACGAACCCGCGTCCGGCCCGCGGCCGGGCGGAATTGAGCGGTCCCCGCGCGGGAGGAGGACGACGGGACGGACGCCTCCGCACAAAGGCGTCCGTCCCGTCCCCGTGGTTCCGGGACCGCCGCCCGCCGGTGAGGGTGGGAGAGCTGACCGGCGGCGGCCCCGGGGTCCGGTGGCCCCGCGGCCGGGCGGGGATCCCCCGGCGGGAGGGCGTCCCGCCGGGGGATCCCGCCTCAGCGGCTGTCGCTGCCCTTCGACCCGGCCGCCGCGCGGCCCGCCTCCAGGCGCGCCACCGGAATCCGGAAGGGCGAGCAGGAGACGTAGTCGAGACCCACCTCGTGGAAGAAGTGCACCGACTCCGGGTCGCCGCCGTGCTCGCCGCAGACGCCGAGCTTGATGTCGGGGCGGGTGGCCCGGCCGGCCTCGACGGCGCTGCGCACCAGGGCGCCCACGCCGTCCTTGTCGATGGTCTCGAAGGGACTGACGCCGAAGATGCCCTTCTCCAGGTACGCGGTGAAGAACGAGGCCTCCACGTCGTCGCGGGAGAAGCCCCACACCGTCTGCGTCAGGTCGTTGGTGCCGAAGGAGAAGAACTCGGCGGCCTCCGCGATCTGGCCGGCGGTCACGGCGGCGCGCGGCAGCTCGATCATGGTGCCGAGCGCGAGCCTCAGCTCCACGCCGGTCCGCGCCTGGACCTCCGCGATGACCTGCTCGGCCTCCTCGCGGACGATCTCCAGCTCCTGGACGGTGCCGACGAGCGGGATCATGATCTCGGCGCGCGGGTCGCCCTTGGCGTCGATCCGCTGGGCCGCGGCCTCCGCGATCGCCCGGACCTGCATGGTGAACAGGCCGGGGATGACCAGGCCGAGGCGGACGCCGCGCAGGCCCAGCATCGGGTTCTGCTCGTGCAGCCGGTGCACGGCCTGGAGCAGGCGCAGGTCGTTCTCGTGCGGCTCCTTGCGGGACTCGGCGAGGGCGACGCGGACCGACAGCTCGGTGATGTCGGGCAGGAACTCGTGCAGCGGCGGGTCGAGCAGCCGGACCGTGACGGGCAGCCCGTCCATGGCCTCGAAGAGCTCCACGAAGTCCTGCTTCTGCAGCGGGAGCAGGGCTTCGAGGGCCTGCTCGCGCTCGGCGTCCGTGTCCGCGAGGATCAGCCGCTCGACGTACTGGCGGCGCTCGCCGAGGAACATGTGCTCGGTGCGGCACAGGCCGATGCCCTGGGCGCCGAAGCGGCGGGCGCGCGAGGCGTCCTCGGCGTTGTCGGCGTTGGCGCGGACCCGCAGGCGGCGGACGCGGTCGGCGTAGGCCATGATCCGGTGGACGGCGGCGACCAGCTCGTCGGCGTCGTCGGCGCCGGCGTGCATCCGGCCCTCGAAGTACTCGACGACCGGGGACGGCACGACGGGCACCTCGCCGAGGTAGACCTTGCCGGTGGAGCCGTCGATGGAGACGACGTCGCCCTCCTCGACCACCTGGCCGCCGGAGGTGGTCATGCGGCGGCGCTTGGTGTCGACCTCCAGCTCCTCGGCGCCGCAGACACAGGTCTTGCCCATGCCGCGGGCGACGACGGCGGCGTGCGAGGTCTTGCCGCCGCGGGAGGTGAGGATGCCCTCGGCGGCGATCATGCCGTCCAGGTCGTCCGGGTTGGTCTCGCGGCGGATCAGGATGACCTTCTCGCCGGAGCGGGACCACTTGACGGCCGTGTACGAGTCGAAGACGGCCTTGCCGACGGCGGCGCCCGGGGAGGCGGCGATGCCGCGCCCGATCTGCTCCACCTTCGCGTCCTCGTCGAACTTCGGGAACATCAGCTGGGCGAGCTGGGCGCCGGTGACGCGCTGGAGCGCCTCGGCCTCGTCGATCAGGCCCTGGTCCACGAGCTGGGTGGCGATGCGGAAGGCGGCGCCGGCGGTGCGCTTGCCGACCCGGGTCTGGAGCATCCAGAGCTGGCCGCGCTCGATGGTGAACTCGATGTCGCAGAGATCCTTGTAGTGGGTCTCCAGGGTCTCCATGATGTGCATGAGCCGGTCGTACGACGCCTTGTCGATCGACTCCAGGTCGGCCAGCGGCACCGTGTTGCGGATGCCGGCGACGACGTCCTCGCCCTGCGCGTTCTGGAGGTAGTCGCCGTAGACGCCCTGGTGGCCGGAGGCGGGGTCGCGGGTGAAGGCGACGCCGGTGCCGGAGTCCGGGCCGAGGTTGCCGAAGACCATCGAGCAGACGTTGACGGCGGTGCCGAGGTCGTGCGGGATGCGCTCCTGGCGGCGGTACAGCTTGGCGCGGTCCGTGTTCCAGGAGTTGAAGACGGCCTCGATGGCGAGGTCCATCTGCTCGCGCGGGTCCTGCGGGAAGTCGCGGCCGGTCTCGGCCTTCACGATCCCCTTGAACCGCTCGACGACCTTCTTGAGGTCGGCGGCGTCGAGCTCGGTGTCGCTGGCGACCCGCTTCGCGGCCTTGACCTCGTCGAGGGCGTCCTCGAAGAGCTCGCCGTCCACGTCGAGGACGGTCTTGCCGAACATCTGGATGAGGCGGCGGTACGAGTCCCACGCGAAGCGCTCGTTGTCGGCCTGGCGCGCGAGGCCGACGACGGACTCGTCCGAGAGGCCGATGTTGAGGACGGTGTCCATCATGCCCGGCATGGAGAACTTGGCGCCGGAGCGGACGGAGACGAGCAGCGGGTCGTCGGCCTGGCCGAGCTTCTTGCCCATCTTCCGCTCGAGGGCGTCGAGGTGGGCGCTCACCTCGTCGCGGAGCTCGACCGGCTCGGAGCCGCTCTCGAGGTAGACCTTGCACGCTTCGGTGGTGATCGTGAAGCCGGGGGGGACCGGCAGACCGAGGTTGGTCATCTCGGCCAGGTTCGCGCCCTTGCCGCCGAGGAGGTCCTTCAGGTCCCTGTTGCCCTCGGTGAAGTCGTACACGAACTTCTGATCATTGTTTTCCGACACGGGCCACGACTCCTCGGCGTCTCGGTTGGCTGCCCTGACGGCGAGGAACATACCCAGATCGAAGGCTTCTAGGGAGGTACGCCTAGCGGTCATATGGTCTTAACCACTCGTCCGCCAGCACTTCGAAAGTGACTGACGGGTATCTTCCGCCTTCAGGCTCCGAAGGCTCCTCCGTCCAAAACGGAAGATCGAAGCTCAGATGAGCGTCCGCATGAGCATATGTGTTCAACTTCTGAACACAAAAAGGGTGGCACCCAGTGCCACCCTTCAGGCAGTGCAGTCGATCCCGGCACGCTCATGTGAGCGCGCCACCCCTCAGGGGTGGCGAGGATCACTCCCCGGAAAAGGCTCGATCTCAGCCGCCGGACGTGTCCAGCTCCGCGTCCTCGCTCACGCCGGAGCAGTCGTAGGGGTCCTTCAACCAGCCGTCGGGCAGGACGACCCGGTTGTTTCCGGACGTACGACCCCGGGGACCGTCCGCGCCGACCGGCCACGGCTGGTCCAGGTCGAGTTCGCTCAACTGAGCGCGCAGCTCGTCCAGAGAGGAGGTGACCGCCAGCTTCTTGCGCATCTCCGAACCGACCGCGAAGCCCTTGAGGTACCAGGCCACGTGCTTGCGGAAGTCGATGACACCGCGTGCCTCGTCGCCGAGCCACTCCCCGAGCAGCCGGGCATGGCGCACCATCGCGTCCGCGACCTCCCGCAGACCCGGCTGCGCGTAGGCCCCGGTGCCCTCGAAGCCCGCCACCAGGTCCCCGAAGAGCCACGGGCGGCCCAGACAGCCGCGCCCGACGACCACGCCGTCGCAGCCGGTCTCGCGCATCATCCGCAGGGCGTCGTCGGCCGACCAGATGTCGCCGTTGCCGAGGACCGGGATCTCCGGCACGTGCTCCTTCAGGCGCGCGATGGCGTCCCAGTCGGCCGTGCCGCCGTAGTGCTGGGCCGCCGTCCGCCCGTGCAGGGCGATCGCCGTGACGCCCTCCTCGACCGCGATCCGGCCCGCGTCCAGGAAGGTGATGTGGTCGTCGTCGATGCCCTTGCGCATCTTCATCGTCACCGGCAGGTCGCCCGCGTTGGTCACGGCCTCGTGCAGGATCGCCCGCAGCAGCGGCCGCTTGTAGGGCAGGGCCGAGCCGCCGCCCTTGCGCGTCACCTTGGGGACGGGGCAGCCGAAGTTCAGGTCGATGTGGTCGGCCAGGTCCTCGTCCACGATCATCCGCACGGCCTTGCCGACCGTCACCGGGTCCACTCCGTAGAGCTGGATCGAGCGCGGCTTCTCGGTCTCGTCGAAGCGGATGAGCTGCATCGTCTTCTCGTTGCGCTCGACCAGCGCCCTCGTCGTGATCATCTCGCTCACGAACAGGCCCTTGCCGCCGGAGTACTCGCGGCAGAGGGTGCGGAAGGGGGCGTTGGTGATGCCGGCCATCGGGGCGAGCACCACCGGGGGCTGCACGATGTGCGGCCCGATGGCGAGAGGGGTGAACGCGGTCATCCGCCCATTGTCGCGCACGACGGCGGCCGCACGTCGGCCGCGTCGTCCGGACATGTCGGAGTTCACATCTCCACGGCACGCGCGCACCCCCGGAGCCCCGGACGGGAGCGGGCAGTGAGAGGCGGGAGGGTGCCGTGAGGGGCGGGAGAGCGGGGAGCACGGGACGAACGGAGGGGCCGAGGCGTGCGGACGCCCCGGCCCCCGTCGCGGAACGCCTTACTCCCGGGCGGCGCCGGTGCCGGTGCCCTCCGGGCTCGCGGTGCCTTCGGCACGCGCGGTTCCCTGCGCGCGTGCGCGCATCTTCCTCAGCAGCTCCTGCTTGTGGTCGTCGGCCGTGGGCCGGGCGGCGGCGCGGCCCTGGCCGGCGCCCTGCCGGTCGGTGCGGGACAGCTTCTTGCGCTGTCCACCGACGCCGAGGAGGTTGTTGCGGCTCTTCGCCACGGGGTTCTCCCGTCAGTGGGGTGGGCGGTGGTCGGATCGGATCGGCCGGAGCCGGACGCTCACTCGTAGATCTGGAAGAACGCGTACATGCCGGGGACGCTACCCCCGCCGCGGCCCGCCGGCACCCGATTTCTTCCCGCACCGCTCCCACCCCGCCGCCCTCGTACGGGGAGCGCCGCGCGCCCCCGACTTGGTGATCATTTTGAGCGGACTTTCCCGTTCCGTACCCGGTCGCCGACTAGCGTTCCCCCGCGCCGTGACCGCGCCGCAGCGGCGAGCACCGCACCACGAGCACCACTCACAGGGGGAACCATGTCAGCGCACGAGCGGACGGCCACCGCCGCCCCGGCCGGCAGGCCCGGACCACGGGCACGCTCCGGGGTCTCGGCGGCGATCGGCTGGTTCCTGACCATCGGACTGAACGTCGTCGCGCCGATCCTCACGTACAACGCCCTGACCGGGGACCGGGGCTGGAGCGAGTTCGGCGCCCTGCTCGTCAGCGGCGTCTGGCCGCTGCTCGACAGCGCCCTCATGGTGGCCTGGCGGCGCAAGCTCGACGAGTTCGCCGTCGTCACCCTCGTCTTCCTGGTGATCACGGCCGTGGTCTCGCTGATCGGCGCGCACACCGCCCGCGCCCTGCTGATCAAGGACTCGGGCGTGACCGGCCTCTTCGGGCTGCTCTGCCTGGGCACCCTGCTCGCGCCCCGGCCGCTGATGTTCTACTTCGGGCGCAAGTTCGCGACCGACGGCACGCCGGAGTCCACGGCCTGGTGGAACGGGCTCTGGCAGTTCGACGGCTTCCGCTCCACCATGCGCACGATCACGCTGGTCTGGGGCGTGGCCTACCTGGCCGAGGCCCTGGTCCGCGTCGTCCTGGCGTACGTCCTGGACACCTCGGTCATGGTCGTGCTCAGCCCGGTGACGATCTACGGCGTGCTCGGGGCGCTCGCCCTCTGGACGGCGTGGTTCAGCAAGCGCCGGGCGGCCGAGGGGGCTCGCCGTCAGGCGGCGGCCGAAGAGGCGGCCGGCGGCACCCGGGTCCCGGCCTGACGGGGCCGCCACGACGGGAAGGCCCCCGGTTCCTGGAGAGGAACCGGGGGCCTTCCCGTGGGACGGGCGGAGATCAGCAGCCGAGGAGACGGCTGCCCAGGTAGGACTGGATCTGGTCGAGGGAGACGCGCTCCTGCTTCATCGTGTCGCGCTCGCGCACGGTCACCGCGTTGTCCTCGAGGGTGTCGAAGTCGACGGTGACGCAGAACGGGGTGCCGATCTCGTCCTGGCGGCGGTAGCGGCGGCCGATGGCGCCGGCGTCGTCGAACTCGATGTTCCAGTTCTGCCGCAGGTCGGCCGCGAGGCCCTTGGCCTTCGGGGAGAGCTGCGGGTTGCGGGAGAGCGGCAGGACCGCGACCTTGACCGGCGCCAGGCGCGGGTCGAGGCGCAGGACGGTGCGCTTCTCCATGACGCCCTTGGCGTTCGGCGCCTCGTCCTCGACGTAGGCGTCGAGGAGGAAGGCCAGCATCGTGCGGCCGACACCGGCGGCGGGCTCGATGACGTACGGCGTCCAGCGCTCGCCGGTCTCCTGGTCCAGGTAGGTCAGGTTGGCGCCGGAGGCCTTGGAGTGCGCGCTCAGGTCGTAGTCGGTGCGGTTGGCGACGCCCTCCAGCTCGCCCCACTCGCTGCCGCCGAACTGGAAGCGGTACTCGATGTCGGCGGTGCGCTTCGAGTAGTGGGAGAGCTTCTCCTGCGGGTGCTCGAACCAGCGCATGTTCTCCTCGCGGAGACCCAGCGACGTGTACCAGTTCCAGCGCTGCTCCATCCAGTACTCCTGCCACTGCTCGTCCTCGCCCGGCTTGACGAAGAACTCCATCTCCATCTGCTCGAACTCGCGGGTGCGGAAGATGAAGTTGCCCGGAGTGATCTCGTTCCGGAAGGACTTGCCCATCTGGGCGATGCCGAACGGGGGCTTCTTGCGCGAGGTCTGCTGGACCTGGGCGAAGTTGGTGAAGATGCCCTGGGCGGTCTCGGGACGCAGGTAGGCGACGGAGCCGGTGTCCTGGGTCGGGCCGAGGTGCGTGGAGAGCAGGCCGGAGAACTGCTTGGGCTCGGTGAAGGTGCCCTTGTTGCCGCAGTTCGGGCAGTTGAGGTCGGTCAGGCCGTTCTCGGGGAGGCGGCCGTGCTTCTCCTCGTACGCCTCTTCCAGGTGGTCGGCGCGGTAGCGCTTGTGGCAGGAGGTGCACTCGGTCAGCGGGTCGCTGAAGGTGGCGACGTGACCGGAGGCCTCCCAGACCTCGGTGGCCAGGATGACCGACGAGTCGATGCCGACGACGTCCTCGCGCGCGGTGACCATGTAACGCCACCACTGGCGCTTGATGTTCTCCTTGAGTTCGACACCCAGCGGCCCGTAGTCCCAGGCGGCCTTCTGGCCGCCGTAGATCTCGCTGCAGGGATAGACGAAGCCACGGCGCTTGCTCAGGCTGACGATGGTGTCGATCTTGTCGGCGGCCACGGTGCTCTCTTCATTACGACGACGAAGTGCGAATGCCACAGGTTACCGGCGCCCGTACCCCCCGCATCAAATCGGTTCGGGGTTCGCGGGCGCGCGGGGCCTCCCGGGTCTCCGTGGGACGGACCACACGGAAGGCAATTGACAACCGTTTCCATTTTTGTTGAAAATGAGTGTCATGAACGTACGTCGCCTCATACCCGCCACCGCCCTCACCGGAGCCGTCGCCCTCGGCCTCGTCTCCCTCTCCGCCTGCGGCACCTCCGACGCCGCCGGCAAGGGGAGCGACGGCAAGCTGGACGTCGTGGCGTCGTTCTACCCCATGCAGTACCTGGCGGAGCAGATAGGCGGCGGCCACGTCGCCGTCGACACGCTCACCAAGCCCGGCGTCGAACCCCACGACCTGGAGCTGAAGCCGAAGCAGATCGGCGCGCTCGGCGAGGCCGACCTCATCCTCTACCTCAAGGGCATCCAGCCCGCCGTCGACGACGCCATCGCCCAGGCCGGCGTCAAGAACACGGTCGACGCCGCCACCCTCACGAAGCTCGAGGCGCACGGAACCGAAGCCGGGGCCGGCCACGAGCACGCCGGCGGGGAAGACCACGGGCACGGCGACGAGCACGCCGGCGAAGAGGGCCACGACCACGGTTCCGGCGCCGACTCCGACCCGCACATCTGGCTCGACCCCGTGAAGTACGCCGAGGTCGCCAAGGGCGTCGGCGCCGCACTGGCGAAGGCGGACCCGGACCACGCCGCCGACTACACGAAGAACACCGACGCCCTGGTGAAGAAGCTCGGCGCCCTGCACACCGAGTTCGAGACGGGCCTGAAGAACACCGCCACCCGCACCTTCATCACCACCCACTCCGCCTTCGGCTACCTCGCCGAGCGGTACCACCTGGAGCAGGAGGGCATCTCCGGCGTCGACCCCGAGTCCGAGCCGAGCCCCGCCCGCATGAAGGAGCTCCAGTCCGTCGCGGCCAAGGACAAGGTCTCCACCGTCTTCTTCGAGACCCTCGCGAGCGACAGGACGGCGAAGACCCTCGCGGGCGACACCGGTCTGAAGACCGACGTCCTCGACCCGCTGGAGGGAATCACGGACAAGTCCCGGGGCGCTGACTACATCGAGGTCATGCGATCCAACCTCGCCGCGCTGAAGAAGGCCCTCGGCGCCAAGTGACCACGGCACAGCAGGAGGTACGGCCCATGGCCCAGGAACCCGTCGAACCCGTCATTTCCGTCCGCGGAGCCACGGCGGCCCTCGGTGCCCGGCCCGTCCTCCGGGGCGTCGACCTCACCGTCCGCCGCGGCGAGGTCGTCGCCCTGCTCGGCGCCAACGGCTCCGGCAAGTCGACCGCCGTCCGCTCCGTCATCGGCCAGGTGCCGCTGACCGGCGGCACGATCGAGCTGTTCGGCACCGACCGGAAGCGGTTCCGCGACTGGGCCCGCGTCGGATACGTGCCGCAGCGCACCACCGCCGCGAGCGGTGTCCCCGCGACCGTCCGCGAGGTCGTCACCTCGGGCCGGCTCTCCCGCCGCAGGTTCGGCCGGCTCTCCCGCGAGGACCGGGCCGCCGTCGACCGGGCCATCGCCCTCGTCGGCCTCGCCGACCGCGCCGGGGACCCGGTGGGCGCCCTCTCCGGCGGCCAGCACCAGCGGGTCCTGATCGCCCGCGCGCTCGCCTCCGGGCCCGAACTGCTGATCATGGACGAGCCGATGGCGGGCGTGGACCTCGCCAGCCAGGAGGTCCTGGCCGCGACCCTGCGCGAGCAGGTGGCGGGCGGCACCTCCGTCCTCCTCGTCCTGCACGAGCTGGGCCCCCTGGAGCCGCTGATCGACCGGGCCGTGGTCCTGCGCGACGGCTGCGTCGTCCACGACGGCCCGCCGCCCGAGGCCGTCGGACAGCACGCCCTGCCCGGCCACGACCACGTACATCCGCACGCGGCCGGCGAGCCGCTCCGCACGGGACTGCTGACCTGACCATGGACTTCCTCGAACCCGCCTTCATGCAGAGGGCGTTGATCGCCGCCCTCCTCGTGGGCATCACCGCCCCCTCCGTCGGCGTCTACCTCGTCCAGCGCCGCCAGGCCCTGATGGGCGACGGCATCGGTCACGTCGCCATGACCGGTGTCGGCCTGGGCTTCCTGCTGAACTCCAGCCCGGTCTGGATGGCGACCCTCGTCGCCGTCGCCGGCTCGGTCGCGATGGAGCTGATCCGGGCGTACGGCAAGACCCGCGGCGACCTGGCGCTCGCGCTGCTCTTCTACGGCGGCATGGCGGGCGGCGTCCTGCTGATCAACCTCTCGCCGACGGGCTCCAACGCCAACCTCACCTCGTACCTCTTCGGCTCGCTCACCACCGTCTCGCCCGAGGACATCACCGCGATCTCGGTCCTGGCCGCCTTCGTGGTCCTGGTCACGGTCGGTCTGCGCCGCCGGCTCTTCGCGGTCAGCCAGGACGAGGAGTTCGCCCGGGTCACCGGCCTGCCGGTGCGCGCCCTGAACCTGCTGATCGCCGTCACGGCCGCGGTGACCGTCACGGTCGCCATGCGGGTCGTGGGCCTGCTCCTGGTGAGCGCGCTCATGGTGGTGCCGGTCGCCGCCGCCCAGCAGCTGTCCCGCTCCTTCCGCACGACGTTCGCCGGCGCGGTGCTCATCGGGGTCGTCGTCGCCCTCTCCGGCACGGTCACCACGTACTACGTGGAGGCCCCGCCCGGCGCGACGATCGTGCTGTACGCGATCGGGGTCTTCATCCTGCTCACGCTGCTCGCCGCCCCGCTCGCGAAGCGGCGCGCCCGGGCGGCCGAGGAGGGGACGGCGGCCTGCGACGCGCCGGTCCCGGCGAGCCGGCGCCCCGGTGACGACGTGAGGGTCTGAACCGCGACCGGCCCCGGGGGCGTACGGGGGACTGGCAGAATGACGGGGGCAGACAAGCATCCAAGGAGGCCCCCGTGGTGACGGCAGGACCCCCCGTACGCGGCCGCTCTACCAAGCAGCGGGCCGCCGTGTCGGCGGCACTGAACGAGGTGGACGAGTTCCGCAGCGCTCAGGAACTGCACGACATGCTCAAGCACCGCGGCGATTCGGTCGGCCTCACCACCGTCTACCGCACCCTCCAGTCCCTCGCGGACGCGGGCGAGGTCGACGCGCTGCGCACCAGCGACGGCGAGACGGTCTACCGCCGCTGCTCGACCGGCGACCACCACCACCACCTGGTCTGCCGCGTCTGCGGCAAGGCCGTGGAGGTGGAGGGCCCGATGGTGGAGCAGTGGGCCGAGGCGATCGCCTCGGAGCACGGTTTCGTGAACGTGGCGCACACCGTGGAGATCTTCGGCACGTGCGCGGAGTGCGCCGGGAAGTGACCCGGCGACCGCGGGGGCCCGCGCCGGACGGTTCCGGCGCGGGCCCCCGCGCGTGCGCGTCCGGTCAGGCCTTGTCGAGGACGGCCATGTCGGCCGGGTCGACGCCGCCGAAGCGCCGGTCGCGGGAGGCGTACTCGACGCAGGCCCGCCACAGGTCGCGGCGGTCGAAGTCGGGCCACAGCACGTCCTGGAAGACCATCTCGGCGTAGCTGCTCTGCCAGATCAGGTAGTTGGACGTGCGCTGCTCGCCGCTCGGGCGCAGGAAGAGGTCCACGTCCGGCATGTCCGGGTAGTACAGGTACTTCTGGAAGGTCTTCTCGTTGACCTTCGCCGGGTCCAGACGGCCGGCCGCCACGTCCCGGGCGACGGCCTGCGCCGCGTCCGCGATCTCGGCGCGTCCGCCGTAGTTGACGCAGAAGTAGAGGGTCATGGCGTCGTTGCCGACGGTCTGCTCCTGGGCGATCTGGAGCTCCTGGACGACCGACTTCCACATCTTGGGCATGCGGCCGACCCAGCGGATGCGGATGCCCAGCTCGTCCATCTCGTCGCGGCGGCGGCGGATGACGTCCCGGTTGAAGTTCATGAGGAAGCGGACCTCGTCGGGCGAGCGCTTCCAGTTCTCGGTGGAGAAGGCGTAGAGGGAGAGGTTCTTGACGCCCATCTCCAGGCAGCCCTTGAGCACGTCGAGGACGACGCCCTCGCCGACCTTGTGGCCCTCGGTGCGGGGCAGGCCGCGCTCCTTGGCCCAGCGGCCGTTCCCGTCCATCACGCAGGCCACGTGGTTCGGCACCAGCTCGGGCGGAAGCTTCGGCGGGTGGGCACCGGAGGGGTGCGGCTCGGGAATCTTGTACTCCCGGCGCTGCCGCCCGAGGATTCCGCGTCGTGCGATGGCCATGGCGATGGGTCTCCTAGCTCTTCTCTACGTACCGCAGCGAGCGCAGGCCGCGCTCCAGGTGCCAGTGCAGGTAGGCGGAGACGAGGCCGCCGCCCTCCCTGACGTGACGCGGCTCGCACGCGTCCGCCGTCGCCCAGTCGCCGGTGAGCAGCGCGCTGAGCAGGCCGATGGCCTCCGCAGAGGGTACGACGCTTCCGGGCACCCGGCAGTCGCCGCAGACCACTCCGCCCGCCGCGACCGAGAAGAAGCGGTTCGGGCCGGGGAGCCCGCACCGGGCGCAGTCGTCGAAGCTCGGCGCGTAGCCGTTCACGGCCAGGGAGCGGAGGAGGAAGGCGTCCAGGATGAGGTGGGGGGCGTGCTCGCCCCGGGCGAGGGTCCGCAGGCCGCCGACGAGGAGCAGGTACTGCTGGACGGCGGGCTCGCCCTCGTGGTCGGTGAACCGCTCGGCCGTCTCCAGCATGGCCGTGCCGGCGGTGTAGCGGGCGTAGTCGGTGACGATCCCGCCGCCGTACGGGGCGATGGTCTCGCTCTGGGTGCAGAGCGGCAGGCCGCGGCCGATCAGCTCGCTCCCCCGGGCGAAGAACTGGACGTCGACGTGGGAGAAGGGTTCGAGCCGGGCCCCGAACTTCGACTTGGTGCGCCGCACGCCGCGCGCCACGGCGCGTACGCGTCCGTGACCGCGTGTGAGGAGGGTGATGATGCGGTCCGCTTCACCCAGTTTCTGGGTGCGCAGCACGATGCCGTCGTCGCGGAACAGACTCATGCGCCCATTCTGGCGCACGGCACGGACACCCGGGCCCGGGGCCGGGCCCCCGGCCGGTCCGGGGCCGTCCGCGCCGCGCGGGAGCCCCTCAGGGCACCTCGCCCCGGCTGCGGGCGTTGACGTGCGCGGTGGCGGCGCTCAGCCGCTCGGCCGTGGTGGCCTCCCGCACCCCCTCGTGCTCCGTCTCCCACGCGCGCCCGCCGCCCAGTGGGCGGACCTGGACGCGGGCCCCCTCGTTCCCCGTGACCTTCCCGACCCGTCCGGTGCGGATCTCGACGACGTACGACCCGATGGGCAGCGCCATGCTCGACTCTCCTCCCTCGGCGGTGCGGCGGCGGGCAGCCGGGCCGTTCCCGCCGTGCGGCATCCTGGTTCCGCGTGCGGCCCCGGACGGCGGCGGGGCGGGGAAGCGGGATTCCGGCCCTCACGGGTGCCCCGCGCGATTCCGCCACCGCCTCCCGAGCGGTTCCGACCGCCTCCGCGGAGGCTTTCACGGTGTCTTCCTGCACCAACGTATGCCTTTCTGAATCCATTTCCGGGTGCGCCTCTCCAGAGCGGCGCATTTCCATGGAATCGGCGCGCGCGGGCGCACAACTGCGCGACGCTTCGAGGGAGTTAACCCATGGCCAGAGGCAAGCGGCAGGACGCCCGGACGTTTTCGGGAAATTCCCGGAGAAGCACGGGAGGGCGACGCGGCACCGCGGGCGGACGGGTGTTCGCCCCGGGAATCCGCGCGCGTCCGCCGGGCCGCCTTTTCCGGAAACGGTGACGGAGCGTGGAAAAGCGGCCCGCCGATTCCCGGGGGCCGGAAGAATCCTCGAACAGACGGAGTGCGCGCCGAACGGTGTTCGCCCCGCCCGCGCCCGCGCGCACGGACGGACACCCTCCGCGCGGACGACGCGTACGCGGACGAACACGGACACCTCCGCGCCCCGACCGCCCCGCGCCGTCCCGGAATCGATCACTCCGGGCGGTCACCCCCAGGCACTCCTTGGAGAAGTCATAAGTTCACCTTATGGGTCCATAGAACGGGCTCGGGTACCACTTTCTCCGGGATGTTAATTAGGGTGGCCTAAGTGTCGGCGGCTTCGCCGCCACGTCGCTTGCGAAGGGAACCCAGTCATGCCCCGCCCCCTCCGGGTCGCGATCGTCGGCGCCGGCCCCGCCGGAATCTACGCCGCCGACGCGCTGCTGAAGTCCGAGGCCGCCGCCGAGCCGGGCGTGTCGATCGACATCTTCGAACGGATGCCGGCGCCCTTCGGCCTCATCCGCTACGGCGTGGCCCCCGACCACCCGCGCATCAAGGGCATCGTCACCGCGCTCCACCAGGTCCTCGACAAGCCGCAGGTCCGCCTCTTCGGCAACGTCGACTACGGCACCGACGTCCACCTGGACGACCTGCGCGCCTTCTACGACGCCGTGGTCTTCTCGACCGGCGCCATGGCCGACCGCGAACTGAAGATCCCCGGCGTCGAACTGGACGGCTCCCTCGGCGCCGCCGACTTCGCCTCCTGGTACGACGGCCACCCGGACGTCCCGCGCACCTGGGACCTCTCCGCCGAGAAGGTCGCCGTCCTCGGCGTGGGCAACGTGGCCCTCGACATCGCCCGCATCCTCGCGAAGACGGCGGACGAACTGCTGCCGACCGAGATCCCGGCCAACGTCTACGACGGACTCAAGGCGAACAAGGCCGTGGAGATCCACGTCTTCGGCCGCCGCGGCCCGGCGCAGGCCAAGTTCAGCCCCATGGAGCTGCGCGAGCTGGACCACTCCCCCACCATCGAGGTCATCGTCAACCCCGAGGACATCGACTACGACGAGGGCTCGATCGCGGACCGGCGCAAGAACAAGCAGACCGACATGGTCGCGAAGACCCTGGAGAACTGGGCGATCCGCGACACGGGCGACCGCCCGCACAAGCTCTTCCTGCACTTCTTCGAGTCCCCCGTCGAGATCCTCGGCGAGGACGGCAAGGTCGTCGGCCTGCGCACCGAGCGCACCGAGCTGGACGGCACCGGCAACGTCAGGGGGACCGGGCGGACCACCGACTGGGACGTCCAGGCCGTCTACCGGGCGGTCGGCTACCTCTCCGACGAGCTGCCCAAGCTGCCCTGGGACGCCGCCAGCGGCACCGTCCCGGACGAGGGCGGCCGGGTCCTCCAGGAGAACGGCGAGCACCTGGCCTCGACCTACGTCACCGGCTGGATCCGGCGCGGCCCCGTCGGCCTCATCGGGCACACCAAGGGCGACGCCAACGAGACCGTGGCCAACCTCCTGGACGACTTCGCGCACGGACGCCTGCTGTCCCCGGCCTCCCCGGAGACGGACGCGGTCGTGTCCTTCCTGGAGGACAAGGGCGTCACCTACACGACGTGGGAGGGCTGGTACGCCCTGGACGCCGCCGAGAAGGCGCTCGGCGAGCCGCAGGGACGCGAGCGCGTGAAGATCGTGGAGCGCGAGGACATGCTGCGCGCCAGCGGCGCGATCCAGTAGGGGACGGCGCGGCGGTCGCGGGGACCCGGGACGCTCCGGGCCCCGCGGGGCCGTCCTTCCCCGCGGAGGCCCCTTACGGGACGGTGCGCGCGGAGGCCAGGAGGCGGACGGTGTCGTCGGGGGCGAGCGCCAGCGCGTTGCCGACGATGCCGAGCACCTCCGTCTCGGCCGGGCTGTAGGCGCCGTCGGCCAGCGCGATCCGGGCGGCCTGGAGCAGGATCGACTCCCGCCCGGAGGACGCCAGGTGCGGGGCGAGCGGCTCCAGGGCCTCGTGGAGCTCGATCGCGAGCAGCGCGCCCTCGGGGCTCGCCTCGGGCAGGAAGCGTCCCGTGTCGGCCTCCAGGGCCTCCACGAGGTCGGCGAGCTGGACGGCCGTGCAGTCGGCGAAGCCGGCGGACCGGACGGCGCTGACGGCCTGGTCCAGGGCCGCGCGCGACCCGGTGCCGCCGGCCGCGAGCACGGCCAGGGCGACGGTGTGCACGCCGTCCCGCAGCATCGCGGAGAAACGGCTGGTCGTCGGGCGGTCGAGCACCTCCGTACCGAAGCGCGTGCGACAGGCCGCGCACTCGACCACGGGGCCGGTGCGCCCCCGGGGCAGGAGCGGGACGCCCAGGACGGCGAACCTGCGGCGGCCGGTCCGGCGCCGGTAGTTGCGGTCGCCGCCGCACTCCTCGCAGAAGAACTCGCCGTCCCCCACGGTGTTCCAGGAGGTGCGGATCCCGCAGACGCCCACTTTCCCCCCACGCGAATTCCGGGCAGACCGCATGCGCACCTCCTCGACGGCCCGGCTGCACTGCCGGCGTGGGCGTGATGTTAACCACATCCGCGAGGCGGCGTCAGCACCCCGGAGCCACTTCACCGCGGAGATGGCCGAGACACGTCACCGCCCTGCGCGCCCCGGGAGGCCCGGCGGCGGTGCTCCCCGGAGCGCGGAGGACCGCCCGGCGGGCCGGGGGGCCGGGGGGCGGGGGGCCGGGATCACCCTCCGGGGCCGCCCCGGAAGCCCGGGCCCGGACGCGCCGCCGCCCCGCGCCCCCCCGGGGGGGTGCGGGGCGGCGGCCCGGCGGACGGGGTCAGCGGGCGGAGCGGTTGACCGCCGAGATGACCGCCTTCAGGGAGGCACGGGTGGTGTTGGCGTCGATGCCGATGCCCCACAGGACCTTGCCGTCGATGGCGCACTCGATGTACGAGGCGGCCTGCGCGGAGGCGCCCTCGCTCATCGTGTGCTCCTGGTAGTCCAGCAGGCGGGCGTCCACGCCGATGGTCTGGAGGGCGTCGAAGAAGGCCGAGATCGGACCGTTGCCGGAGCCCGTCAGGACGGTGTCGGCGCCGTCCACGACCGCCTCGACGGTCAGGGTGTCCGTGCCGTCGGTGTCGGACGTCGTCTGGCCGGAGCGCAGCTGGATGCGGCCCCAGGCGTTGTCGGGGTTGGGCAGGTACTCGTCCTGGAAGACGGACCAGATCGCGGCCGGCGTGACCTCGCCGCCCTCGGTGTCGGTCTTCTGCTGGATGATCTTCGAGAACTCGATCTGCATCCGGCGGGGCAGGTCCAGCTTGTGGTCGTTCTTCAGGACGTACGCGATGCCGCCCTTGCCCGACTGCGAGTTGACCCGGATGACGGCCTCGTACGAGCGGCCGACGTCCTTCGGGTCGATCGGCAGGTACGGGACGGCCCACTCGATGTCGTCGACGGTCCTGCCCAGCGCGGCCGCGTCGGCCTCCATGGCGTCGAACCCCTTCTTGATGGCGTCCTGGTGGGAGCCGGAGAAGGCGGTGTAGACCAGGTCGCCCGCGTAGGGGTGGCGCGGGTGGACCTCCATCTGGTTGCAGTACTCGCTCGTGCGCCGGATCTCGTCGATCTGGGAGAAGTCGATCTGCGGGTCGACGCCCTGGCTGAAGAGGTTCATGCCCAGGGTGACCAGGTCGACGTTGCCGGTGCGCTCGCCCTGCCCGAACAGGCAGCCCTCGACGCGGTCGGCGCCCGCCATGAGCGCCAGCTCCGCCGCGGCCACGGCCGTGCCCCGGTCGTTGTGCGGGTGGACGGAGAGGCAGACGTACGCGCGGCGGGTCAGGTTCCGGGACATCCACTCGAACCGGTCCGCGTGCGTGGACGGCGTCGAACGCTCCACGGTGGCGGGCAGGTTGAGGATGATCTCGCGGTCCGGGCCGGGCTGCCACACGTCGCAGACGGCCTCGCAGACCTCCAGGGCGAAGTCCAGCTCGGTGTCGGTGAAGATCTCGGGGCTGTACTGGTAGCCGAAGGCGGTCTCCGGGCCCAGCAGCTTCTCGGCGTACTCCATCACCAGCCGCGTGCCGTCCACGGCGATCTGCTTGATCTGCTCCTTCGAGCCGCGGAAGACGACCCGCCGGAAGGTGGGCGCGGTGGCGTTGTACAGGTGGACGGTGGCGCGCCTGGCGCCGACCAGGGACTCCACGGTCCGCTCGATCAGGTCCTCGCGGGCCTGGGTCAGGACGGAGATGGTGACGTCGTCCGGGATCGCGCCCTCTTCGATGATGGAGCGCACGAACGCGAAGTCGGTCTCGCCGGAGGACGGGAAGCCGACCTCGATCTCCTTGTAGCCCATGCGTACGAGCAGGTCGAACATCTCTCGCTTGCGGGCCGGGGACATCGGGTCGATCAGCGCCTGGTTGCCGTCGCGCAGATCGGTGGACAGCCACCGGGGGGCCTTGGTGATCCGCTTCTCGGGCCAGGTGCGGTCGGGGATCTCCACCGCCTCGTACCGGCCGTACTTGTGGATCGGCATCCCGGACGGCTTCTGCGTGTGCGTCGCGTTGGTGATGGGCGTGGGGCGTCCGATGAAGGGGGACTGGGACATGGCGCGGGGCTCCTCGGGTCCGGCAACGGGACGGCCGACTGTCGAACGCAACGCCAGGTCCCGCGGGGAGGGGGTCGGCCTACGACTACAGGCCCTCGCCGCGGCAGCTAAGGAGAAGCAGCCCGAAACGCATGATGTGCCGCAGCTTAGCCCAGGGGCGCGGAGGCGAACGTCCCGTTCCAGTATGCGGGACGGTCGCGCCGTCAAACTCGAACAGTGACGGATCACTCCATTTCGCCAATCCTCGTATCTCCTCGTGACAGGTCCGTCACGCGCTGCCACATTGCTGTCATGACTCTCCGCACACCCGTGTTCTGTCCGATCGTGCCGCCCCACCTCCTGGAGAACCTGGCACGCTCCTCCGACGGGGCCGTCGCCGCCGCCGCCCGCCGCACCCTGGCGGCGGACGCCGCGGCCCGCGCGTTCCGGGCACGGCCGCTGCCCGGAACCGCGCCGGGGGCCGCCCCGCGCGACGCCGCCCGGCCGCGCCGCACCGTCCACGACTGCCGGAACGGCACCGACCTGCCGGGGGCGAAGGTCCGCGAGGAGGGCCAGGAGGCGACGGGCGACGCGACCGTCAACCGGGCCTACGCAGGCCTCGGCGCCACCTTCGACCTCTTCCTGAACGCCTTCGGACGCGACTCGATCGACGGCTCCGGACTCCCCCTGGTCGCCTCCGTGCACTACGACGAGAAGTACGGCAACGCCTTCTGGAACGGCGAGCAGATGGTGTTCGGGGACGGCGACGGCGAGATCTTCCTCGACTTCACCCTGCCCGTGGACGTCATCGGACACGAACTGGCCCACGGCTTCACCCAGTACACGGCGAACCTGGAGTACTTCAGCCAGTCGGGGGCCCTCAACGAGTCGGTCTCGGACGTCTTCGGCTCCCTCGTGAAGCAGTACGCGCTGGGACAGAGCGCCGAACAGGCGGACTGGCTCATCGGCGAGGGACTCTTCCACCCGGACGTGCGGGGCACGGCGCTGCGTTCGATGAAGGCCCCGGGCACCGCCTACGACGACGACGTCCTCGGCAAGGACCCGCAGCCCGCCCACATGGACGACTACGTCCGCACGGGCGGCGACAACGGCGGGGTGCACATCAACTCCGGCATCCCCAACCACGCCTTCTACCTGACGGCGACCGAGCTGGGCGGCAACGCCTGGGAGCGGGCCGGGCAGATCTGGTACGACGTGATGACCGGCGGCTCCCTCACCCCGGAGACCCGCTTCGCCGAGTTCGCGGCGGCGACGGCGAAGGCGGCGAAGGACCGGTACGGCGACGGGGCGGAGATCCAGGCCGTACTGAAGTCCTGGGCCGCGGTGGGCGTGCCGACGGACTGATCCGGCTGGTAGACAGGGCCCATGCGGATTCGAGTACGGCGCACGGGCGGTTTCGCGGGCATCGAGCGGTCGGCGGAGGTGGACACCTCCGGCCGGCCGGACGCCGGCGAGTGGCGCGCCCTGGCCGCGGCGGTCCTCGACGGGGGCGACGCCGGGGGCCCGGGCGTGCCGGACGGCTTCTCGTACGAGATCACGATCGACGGCCGGACGGTCCGGTGCGGGGACCCCCGCCTGTCCCCGGCCCAGCGGTCCCTGATCACCAGGGTCCTCGAAGAGGGCGCCTGAGCACTGCCCTGCCCCTGCGGCGGCCTGAAATGCTGCTTCCTTCCATCCACTCCGGAAACGGGAAGCACCATGAACGACATACAGCTCAACCGGCGCAATTTCCTTTCCCTGGGAGGTGTGGCGGCCCTCTCCGTCGCGGGCATCGGAGCGGGAGCCGGCACCGCGAGCGCGGCGGACGGGCTGCCGGCGTCCCCGCTGATCCGGGTCGAGGGCCACACCCATCTGACCTCGGTCGACCTGAACACCGGTGCCGTCGTCACGACCTTCCACTCGAAGGCCGGCTACACCCTGCCGTTCCGCGAGCCCGAGGGCCTGGCCGTCCAGATCCCCCAGATGTCCCGGCCCGACGTGTTCCGCCTGTGCATGGGCTTCGCCTCCGGAGACGCCCCGGGACAGCGCGAGGCGTCGGTGTACTACAAGGACTCCCTGGTCCAGCTCTGACCGCGTGGTGCCGCCGGGGTTCCGGCGGCACCGTTCCCGGTCCTCTGGAAGCCCAGCTTCCGCTAGAAGCCCAGCTTCCGCAGCTGCTTGGGGTCGCGCTGCCAGTCCTTCGCGACCTTCACGTGGAGGTCGAGGAAGACCGGCGTGCCCAGCAGGGCCTCGATGTGCTTGCGGGACTTCATGCCGACCTCCTTCAGGCGGCTGCCCTTGGGGCCGATGATGATGCCCTTCTGGCTGGGGCGCTCGATGTACACGTTGGCGTGGATGTCGAGCAGCGGCCGGTCCGCCGGACGGTTCTCGCGGGGGATCATCTCCTCCACGACCACCGCGATGGAGTGCGGCAGTTCGTCCCGTACGCCTTCGAGCGCGGCCTCGCGGATCAGCTCCGCGACCATGACCTGCTCCGGCTCGTCCGTCAGGTCGCCCTCCGGGTAGAGCGGCGGGGACTCCGGGAGGAGCGGGATGAGGAGGTCCGCGACGAGCTGGACCTGCTTGTTGCCGACGGCCGAGACCGGGACGATCTGCTGCCACTCGAAGCCCAGCTCCTTGCCGAGCTGGTCGACGGCGATGAGCTGTTCGGCGAGGGTCTTGGAGTCGACCAAGTCGGTCTTGGTGATGATGGCGACCTTGGGGGTCTTCTTGATCTCCGCCAGTTCCTTGGCGATGAAACGGTCGCCGGGGCCGAGCTTCTGGTCGGCGGGCAGACAGAACCCGATCACGTCGACCTCGGCCCAGGTGGTGCGCACGACGTCGTTCAGCCGTTCACCGAGGAGGGTGCGCGGCTTGTGGAGGCCGGGGGTGTCGACCAGGATCAGCTGCGCGTCGGGACGGTGCACGATGCCCCGGACGGTGTGCCGGGTGGTCTGCGGCCGGTTCGAGGTGATGGCCACCTTCTGGCCGACCAGAGCGTTCGTGAGGGTGGACTTGCCCGCGTTGGGGCGGCCGACGAAGCAGGCGAAGCCGGCCCGGTGGACGGCTTCGGTTTCTTGGTTGCGAGCGCTCATGGGGGCCATTGTCCCCGATGAGCGCCCGCGTCACGCACTCCGTGGGTACGGAGCGCCCGGCGTCGTGCCTCAGCCGGCCGTGACGGCCCGGCGGAGCCGCCCGTCCGGGCCCGCGAGCAGCACCGGCGTCTCCGGTCCGCCCAGGTCCCGTACGGCCGCGCGGTCCTCGTCCGGGACCGTCTCCGCGGCCGTCACGACGGCCGCCGCCTCCAGGGACTCGGCGCCGCTGGCCACCGCCATCGCGACGGCCGTCCGCAGCGCGCTCAGCCGGAGCGAGTCGAGGGCCACGGTCCCCGCCACGTAGGTCCGGCCCGTCTCGTCGCGCACGGCCGCCCCCTCGGCGACGCCGTTGCGGGCCCGCGCGCTCCGGGCGAGAGTGATGATCTTGAGGTCCTCGGCGCCGAGGTCGCCGTGCTCGCTGCTGAGTGTCATGGACCGAGCATAGGCCGGGCCCCGCGCGCCCCCGACGGGCCCCGGCGCGCCGGCCGGACCCGGCCCGTCACCGCCCGGGGCGCCCCCCTGCCCCTCACCGCCCGGGACGCCTCCCGGCCCGGCGGTCCCTCAGCCCGCCACCGGGTACATCGTCCCGCGCCGTCCGGCCGGGGAGACCAGCCACTCCAGCTTCTCGGCCGTGCCGGCCTCCGGGAGCGGGGCGTGCATCACGATGACCAGATCCGGGCGGGCCGGGATGCCGAGCTGGGTCGTCTCGACGGCCAGCGTGCCCACCAGCGGATGCTCCATCACCTTGCGCTGCTGGCCGCCCGGCAGGACGTCCCGCCGCTCCCACAGCTCCGCGAACTCCCGGCTCCGCGCCCCGGCCTCCTCGATCACCGCGCGGAACCCCTCGTCGCCGGGGGAGTTCGAACAGGCCGCCCGGAACTGCGCGACCACCTTCGGCGCCAGCTCCTCCCAGTCCCTCGCCCGGGAGCGGTACAGCGGGTCCGTGAAGAAGGAGATCAGGCAGTTCTGGGAGATCTCCGGCCGCATCCCGAGCACGATCGCGGCCGCGTCGTTGTACATGACCGTGTTCCAGTACGCGTCCATGATGTGCGCCGGGAACGGCATCCACGCGTCGATCAGCCGCCGCAGCCCCTGGCACATGTCCCGGTCCTCCGGGGCCACCTCCGGGACCGGCGGGTTCAGCCCGGCCAGGACGTACAGGTGGCGCCGCTCGGCCGGGCTCAGCCGCAGCACCCGCGCCACCGAGTCCAGGACCTGCGGCGAGACCGTGATGTCCCTGCCCTGTTCGAGCCACTGGTACCAGGAGACCCCCACGCCCGCGAGGACCGCGACCTCCTCCCGGCGCAGGCCCGGGGTGCGGCGGCGCGCTCCGCCGTCCGGCAGCCCCGCCTCGGCCGGGCCGACCCGGGCCCGACGGCTCATCAGGAACTCGCGCAGTTCACCGAGACGGCGCCGCTTCGCCCCGGCGCTCTCGACGGTGGTGGCCACGTACGCTTCCTCCCCCTGGATGCCTGGTGGTGCGACCCACAGGATAAGTTCCCGCTCCCCGGTGCCGTTCCCGCGCGCCGAGGGTGGGGACATGACGACGCTCACCCCCTCCCCGGACGGAACCACGTCCTCCGCTCCCCCGGTCCTCTCCCGCCGCGACCGGCTCGTCCTCTTCGTGCTGTGCGCCGCCCAGTTCATGGTGGCGCTGGACTTCTCCGTGCTGAACGTGGCGCTGCCCGTCCTCGGCGCCGACCTCGGCCTCGACCGGTCGGCCCTCCAGTGGGCCGTCACCGCCTTCGCCCTGCCCTCCGGCGGCTTCCTGCTGCTCTTCGGCCGGATCGGCGACCTCTACGGGCGCAAGAGGCTCTTCCTCGCCGGGCTCGCCGTCTTCGGCGCGGCCTCGCTGCTCGCCGCCCTCGCCTGGAGCCCGGCCGCCTTCCTCACCGGACGCGCCCTCCAGGGCCTGGGCGCCGCCGCGATCGTGCCCACCGGCATGTCCCTCCTGACGACCACCTTCCCCGAGGGGCCGGCCCGGGACCGGGCGCTCGGCATCTCCGGCACCCTGCTCTCCCTCGGCTTCACCGTCGGCATGGTGCTCGGCGGGGTCATGACCGACGTCCTCGGCTGGCGTTCCACGATGGGCCTGCTCGCCCTCTTCACCCTGGTGGTGCTGCCGCTGGCGCCGGGCCTGCTGCCCGAGTCCCGCACCCCGTCGCGGCCCCGGCTCGACGTGCCCGGCGCGATCACCGTCACCGGCGGTCTCCTCGCCCTGATCCACGCCCTGTCCACGGCGGCCGAGCGCGGCTTCGGCGGCGCGGACGTGCGGATCACCCTGGTGGCGGGCGTGGTGCTGCTCGCGGCCTTCGTACGGATCGAGTCCCGGCACGCGGCCCCGCTCGTCTCGCCGGCGATGCTGCGCCGGGGCACGGTCGCCTTCGGCAACCTGGGCGGCCTGGTCACCTTCTCGATGATGTCCACCGTCGTCTTCGTGCTGACCCTGTACCTCCAGGAGACCCTGGGCCTCTCGGCCTTCGCCACCGGCCTGGTCTTCGGGGCGCAGGGCGTGCTCTCGGTCGCCGCCGGCACGCTCGCGCCGAAGGTGATCGGCCGGTTCGGCGCCCGCCGCACCCTGGTGGGCTCGCTGGCCGGCCAGGGCCTCCTGACGGCCGCGCTGCTCGGGCTGGCGGAGGATTCGGGCGCGGTCCTGGCGACGGTCGCGGTCTCGCTGGCCTCCATGTGCCACCTGGGCGCGATCGTCTCCTACGGCCTGACCGTCACCTCCGGCGTCCCGGACGAGGAGCAGGGGCTGGCGACGGGTCTGGTGACCACCACCCAGCAGGTCGGCGTCACGGTCGGCATCCCGCTGCTCGGGGTGCTGGCCACCACGGGCGGGGACCTGTACGGGGGCGTCCGCACGGTCCTCGCCCTGGACGCGGCGATCGTCCTGGCCACGGCGCTGCTCGTCGGCCTCGGCCTGCGGCGGCGGGCCTGAGGGGCACGGCGGCGGACGCGACGCGGGGCCGGTCCCGGGGACCGGCCCCGCTCAGGGGCGGTCGAGGCGGAGCCGTACCGCCTTCGGCAGGCCCGCGACGACGAGGTCGTACGAGTCCTCGATCAGCTCGCGGACCGTTCCGGCGGGGAGCTCTCCGACGGTCACCGTGTTCCAGTGACGCTTGTTCATGTGATAACCGGGGACGATCGCCGGGTGCTCCTCCCGGAGCCGCACCGCCTCGTCCGGGTCGCACTTGAGGTTGATCCGCAGCGGCTCGGCGTCGAGCGCCGACAGCGCGAACACCTTCCCGGCGACCTTGAAGACGGAGGTCTCCGGGGAGAACGGGAACTCCTCCGTCGCGTCGTTGAACTCCAGGCAGAAGGCGCGCAGTTCCTCGGGCGTCATGCCGCTTCCTCCTCCGCTCCGGCCGGTTCCAGCGGCTCCACGAGCACGGTGACGATCTTGTTCCTGCGGCCGGCCGGGGACTCGGCCGTCAGCCGCAGCCCGCGCCCGTCGGGCAGCTCCACCACGGCCTCGGCGCCCGCGATCGGGACGCGGCCGAGGGCCTTGGCGAGGAGGCCGCCGACGGTCTCCACGTCCTCGTCGTCGTACTCGTCGGGGCCCAGGCCGTAGAGCTCGCCGAGGTCTCCGATGTCGAGGCGGGCGGTGACCCGGTACCGGTCCCCGCCGAGGTCCTGGACGGGCGGCAGCTCCCGGTCGTACTCGTCGGTGATCTCGCCGACGATCTCCTCCAGGATGTCCTCGATGGTGACGATGCCCGCCGTGCCGCCGTACTCGTCGACGACGACGGCGACGTGGTTGCGCTCCTGCTGCATCTCGCGCAGCAGGTCGCCGGCGTTCTTGGTGTCGGGGACGAAGGCGGCGGGGCGCATCGCGGTCGACACCGGGTCGGCCTCGGACTCCCGGTTGACGTGCGTCCGGCGGACCAGGTCCTTCAGGTAGACGATGCCGACGACGTCGTCCTCGTTCTCGCCGGTGACCGGAATCCGGGAGAAACCGGAGCGGAGCGCGAGGGTGAGGGCCTGCCGGACGGTCTTGTACCGCTCGATGGAGATCAGGTCGGTGCGGGGCACCATCACCTCGCGCACGAGGGTGTCGCCGAGCTCGAAGACGGAGTGCACCATGCGGCGCTCCTCGTCCTCGATCAGCGACTCCTGCTCGGCGAGGTCGACCATGGCCCGCAGCTCGGCCTCGGAGGCGAAGGGGCCCTTGCGGAACCCCTTGCCGGGGGTGAGCGCGTTGCCGATGAGGATCAGGAGCTGCGGGATCGGGCCCATGATCCGGTCCAGCGGCAGCAGGACGTACGCGGCGGCGGTCGCCGTGTTCAGCGGGTGCTGGCGGCCGATGGTGCGCGGCGACACGCCGACGGCCACGTACGAGACGAGGACCATGACGGCGATGGCGACGAGGAGCGCCTCCCAGGTCTCCGGGAAGGCCTCCAGACAGGCGTACGTGACGAGGACGCCGGCCGCCATCTCGCAGGCGACGCGGACGAGCAGCGCCACGTTGAGGTAGCGGGTCGGGTCGGAGGCGACCTGGGCCAGCTTCTCCGCCCCGCGCCGCCCGGTCCGCAGGGCCTCGGCGGCGCGGAAGCCGGAGACGCGGGCGAGACCGGCCTCGGCGCAGGCCGCGAGCCAGGCCACGACGACCAGGGCGACCGCCCCGAGGACCAGTGACACGTCCATCGGGGTCAGGAGACGGTCGGCGCCGGGGACGGGCCGGTCAGGCCCTTCTCCGCACGCCAGCCGTCGACGATCGCCGCCTGGAGGCCGAACATCTCGGCCTTCTCGTCGGGCTCCTCGTGGTCGTACCCGAGCAGGTGCAGCACTCCGTGGACGGTGAGGAGCTGGAGCTCCTCGTCCATGGAGTGCCGCGTCGGCGCGTCCTTGCCCTGCTGGGTGGCGACCTCGGGGCAGAGCACGATGTCGCCGAGGAGCCCCTGCGGGGGCTCCGCGTCGTCCTTCGCCGGCGGACGCAGCTCGTCCATCGGGAAGGACATGACGTCGGTGGGTCCGGGCAGGTCCATCCACTGGATGTGGAGCTGCTCCATCGCCTCCGCGTCCACGACGATCACCGAGAGTTCGGAGAGGGGGTGGATGCGCATGCGCGCGAGCGCGTAGCGGGCGATGTCGAGGATCGCCTGCTCGTCGACCTCGGTTCCGGACTCGTTGTTGACGTCGATCGACATGGTGCTTCTGTACTTCTCTCGTTAAATCGTCACAGGCCGTTGCGGCCGTTGCGGCTGTCGTACTGCTCGTACGCGTCGACGATACGGCCGACGAGCTTGTGCCGTACGACATCCTGCGACGTGAGCGTCGAGAAGTGGACGTCCTGGACGCCGTCCAGGATGTCGCGGACCTGGCGCAGACCGCTCTTCGTCCCGTTCGGCAGGTCGACCTGGGTGATGTCGCCGGTGATGACGATCTTCGAGTCGAAGCCGAGGCGGGTGAGGAACATCTTCATCTGCTCGGGGTTCGTGTTCTGGGCCTCGTCCAGGATGATGAACGCGTCGTTCAGGGTGCGGCCCCGCATGTACGCCAGGGGCGCGACCTCGATCGTGCCGCTCGCCATGAGCTTGGGGATCGAGTCCGGGTCGAGCATGTCGTGCAGGGCGTCGTAGAGCGGGCGCAGGTACGGGTCGATCTTCTCGTAGAGCGTGCCCGGCAGGAAGCCGAGCCGCTCGCCCGCCTCGACGGCGGGCCTGGTCAGGATGATCCGGTTGACCTGCTTGGACTGCAGGGCCTGGACCGCCTTGGCCATGGCGAGGTAGGTCTTGCCGGTACCGGCGGGGCCGATGCCGAAGACGACCGTGTGCTTGTCGATGGCGTCGACGTACCGCTTCTGGTTGAGCGTCTTGGGACGGATCGTGCGTCCCCGGCTGGAGAGGATGTTCTGCGTGAGCACCTCGGCGGGAGTCTCCTCGCCGCCCTCCGCCGTTCCGTCCCCGCTCGCCCTGAGCATGGCGATCGAGCGTTCCACTGCGTCCTCCGTCATCGGCTGACCGGTGCGGAGCACCAGCATCATCTCGTCGAACAGGCGCTGGATCAGGGCGACCTCCGCCGCGTCGCCGACCGCGCTGACCTGGTTGCCCCGGACGTGGATGTCGGTGCCGGGGAACGAGCGCTCGATGACGCGGAGCAGGGCGTCGCCGGAGCCCAGCAGGGTCACCATCGGGTGTTTGGCGGGAACGGTGAAGTGGGCGCGGGCCTGTCCGCGCGCCCCGTCGTGGGCTGTGGGTGTGTGCGTCATGGGCCGGCACTGGGGCCTGCGCATACCTCCTGTCCCGGGGTTCTCGCTGTTCGACAACCTCTCGGCCACCAAGCCTACGACTTGGCGGCGACGAGACCGAAGCGGTTTACGGAGCGGCCGTCCGGGGGCCGGCCGCGCGGAAACCGATCGTCGGGACCGCCCGGCGCAGCGGCCAGGGGCGGGCGGGGGCGGGCAGGAGCCGTTCCAGGAAGGCGTAGCGGCCGCGCAGCGCCTCGGGGTCCTGCCGGGCGTCGCCCTGGACGCGTTGCCACCAGGCGGCGATCTCCTCCCAGGTGGGGGCGGAGAGGGAGCCGCCGAACTCCTGGACGGAGAGGGCGGCGGTGAGGCCGGCGAAGGCGAGCCGGTCGGCGAGGGGCCAGTCGGCGAGGGTGCCGGTGACGAACCCGGCGACGAAGACGTCCCCGGCACCGGTCGGGTCGAGGGCGTCGACCTGGATGGCGGGGACCTCGGCGGTCTCGCCGGTGGCGGCGTCGACCGCGTAGGCGCCCTCGGAACCGAGGGTGACCACGGCGTGGCGGACCTTGTCGGCGAGGGCGTGGGCGGCGGCCCGGGGGCAGTCGGTGCGGGTGTAGCGCATCGCCTCGGCGGCGTTGGGGAGGAAGGCCTCGCAGTGCTCCAGGTCGGGGAGTTCCGCCAGGTCCCAGCGGCCGGTGTCGTCCCAGCCGACGTCGGCGAAGACCTTGGCGCCGTCGCGGGCGGCGCGGGCGACCCACTCCTCGGAGCGGCCGGGGACGAGGGAGGCGACGGCGGCGCGCGCGTGCGGCGGGCAGGCGGGCGGGGCGTCGTCCGCCGGCGGGGCCTCGTGGCCGTGGGAGACCATCGTGCGCTCGTCCTCGTAGGCCATGGAGACGGTGACCGGGGAGTGCCAGCCGGGGACGGTGCGGGAGAGGGAGAGGTCGATGCCCTCGCCCTGTTCCAGGGCGTCCCAGCAGTACTCGCCGTAGTGGTCGTCGCCGAAGGCGGCGGCGAGGGAGGTGCGCAGGCCGAGGCGGGCGAGGGCGGTGGCCATGTTGGCGACGCCGCCGGGGCTGGAGCCCATGCCGCGGGCCCAGGACTCGGTGCCGCGGACGGGGGCGCTGTCGAGGCCGGTGAAGATGATGTCGAGGAAGACCGTACCGGTCAGGAAGACGTCGCAGGCGGGGTCGGTGGGCTCGCGCAGGCGTTCCAGCGGGTCGACCCCGGCGTCGTGTCGCGGCTGCTCTCCCCTGGGTGTGGTCACGGCGGGCTCCCCGGTCGTGGTGCGGATCAGCCCAGTGTGCCCGACGGGGCGGAGGCCGGGCGGGACGCACGGGCGCCGCACCGGCGGACGGGGCCGGCGGGCGCCCCCGCGGCTACTGCTCCCCGCCGGGGTCGTACGCGTCCACCTCCGCCAGGTACCGCGCCCGCCGCTCCTCGTCGTCCTCCAGGAACGAGGCCAGGAAGGAGTTGCGGGCGAGTTCCCGGAGCTGGTCCCCGGTGAGACCGAGGGCGTCGCGGACGCCGGCGAAGTTGTCGCCGACGTAACCGCCGAAGTACGCCGGGTCGTCGGAGTTGACGGTCACGAGCAGGCCCGCCGCCATCATCGCGCGGAGCGGGTGGTCGGCGAGGGTGTCGACGACGCGGAGCCGGACGTTCGAGAGGGGGCAGAGGGTGAGCGGTACGCGTTCGCGGGCGAGGCGGGCGACGAGCTCCGGGTCCTCCATGCAGCGCAGGCCGTGGTCGATCCGCTCCGCGCCGAGGACGTCCAGGGCCTCGCGGACGTGGGCCGCCGGGCCCTCCTCGCCCGCGTGGGCGACGCGGCGCAGGCCGAGCCGGGCGGCCTCCTCGTACACCTCGCGGAACTTGGCCGGCGGGTGGCCGGCCTCCGCCGAGTCGAGGCCGACGCCGGTGATCCGGTCCAGGTACGGCTTCGCGGCCTCCAGGGTGGCGAGGGCCGACGCGGCGGACTCGTCGCGCAGGAAGCACATGATGAGCCGGGTGGAGATCCCGTACCGCTCCCCGGCCCGGTCGAGGGAGGCGGTCAGGCCCTCGATCACGGTGCCGACCGGGACGCCCCGGGCGGTGTGCGCCTGCGGGTCGAAGAAGATCTCGGCGTGCCGGACGCCCTGGGCGGCGGCCCGCTCCAGATAGGCGTCGGCGAGCGCGGTGAAGTCTCCGGCCGTGCGCAGGACCACCATCAGGCCGTAGTAGAGGTCCAGGAAGGACTGCAGGTCGCTGAACCGGTACGCCTCGCGCAGGGCGGCGGTGTCCGCGTACGGCAGGGTGACGCCGTTGCGCGCGGCGAGCGCGAAGGCCAGCTCGGGTTCGAGGGTGCCCTCGATGTGGAGGTGGAGTTCGGCCTTGGGGAGGCCGGCGGGGAGGGGCATGGTCACGTTCGTTTCGGTACGGGGACCCTCATGAGGTCCTGGGCGATGCTCAGCTCGCCGTCGAATCCGGCCGCCCGCGCCTGCCGTTCGAACGCGGCGGGGTCGTGGTAGCGCTGCGAGAAGTGGGTGAGGACGAGGTGCCGCACTCCCGCGTCCCGGGCGGCCGAGGCGGCCTGTCCGGCCGTCAGGTGGCCGTGGTCGGTGGCGAGGCGCACGTCCTCGTCGAGGAAGGTGGACTCGACGACGAGCATGTCGGCGCCCTCCGCGAGGGCGTGCACGCCGTCGCAGAGACGGGTGTCCATGACGAAGGCGAAGCGCTGTCCGCGCCGGACCTCGCTGACCTCGTCGAGGGTGACGCCGTTCAGGACGCCCTCGCGCAGGAGCCGTCCCACGCCGGGGCCCTCGATGCCGTGCGCGGCGAGCCGCTCGGGCAGCACGCGCCGCCCGTCGGGCTCGGTGAGCCGGTAGCCGTAGGACTCGACGGGGTGGGAGAGCCGGTGCGCGTCGAGGGTGTAGGCGTCGGTGACGGCCAGCGGGCCGTCCCCGGCGACCGGCGCCTCGACCAGCTCCACGGTCTCCCGGTAGGCGGTGGCGTACCGCAGCCGTTCGAAGAAGTGCTGTCCACTCGCCGGGTAGTGGGCGGTGACCGGGTGCGGGACCCGGTCGAGGTTGATCCGCTGGATCACCCCGGCCAGGCCGAGCGAGTGGTCGCCGTGGAAGTGCGTGACGCAGATCCGGTCGAGGTCGTGCGCGGCGACGCCGGCCTTCAGCATCTGCCGCTGGGTGCCCTCGCCGGGGTCGAACAGGATGCCCCGGCCGTCCCAGCGCAGCAGGTAGCCGTTGTGGTTGCGGTGCCGGGTCGGGACCTGGCTGGCGGTTCCGAGGACGACCAGTTCGCGTACGGACACGGTCTAGCCGGGGGGCCAGGCGAGGCCGCGTCCGCCGAGGACGTGCGCGTGGACGTGGAAGACGGTCTGGCCCGCGCCCTCGCCGGTGTTGAGGACGATCCGGTAGCCGCTGTCCTCGGTCTTCTCCTGCGCGGCGATCTCGCCGGCCTCGCGCAGCAGGTCGGCGGCGACGGCCGGCTCGGCGGCGGCGAGGGCGGCGGCGTTCGGGTAGTGGAGGCGCGGGATCACCAGGACGTGGGTGGGCGCCTGGGGGTTGATGTCGCGGAACGCGACGGTCGTCTCCGTCTCGCGGACGACCGTCGCGGGCACCTCCCCCGCCACGATCTTGCAGAACAGGCAGTCGCTCTGCGGCTCTCCGGCCATGGCCCGGGCCTCCTCGCCTCCGTCGGTCAGTACACGCGCATGCTATCCGCCGCCGGCGGGCCCGTTGCCCCGGCCGGTCAGTCCCTGGGCGCGCGGCGTTTCAGGGCGGACCGGCTCACCCAGTACGTGACGATCACGGCCCAGAACAGCGGCGTCCCGAGCCCGCCGACCGTTCCCGCGCCGAGGGACCAGAGGACCGTCGTCGCCACCGAGTGGAGCCCGAGGAGCCCCACGGCCGCCGCCATGGCGATCACCGGCCGGCAGCTCCGGGCCACCAGGAACATCGGGCGGCGCAGCCGGGGCGGCACCCGGCGGGCCATCCACAGCGCCCAGCCGCCCCAGGCGCCGGCGAGGACGGCCGCGCCGACCAGGAACGGGACGACCGCCCCGGCCCCGGACGCGCCGCCGCGGACGGGGGCGGAGCCGAACGCGGAGGCGACGAAGCCGACGAGCGCGACCCAGCGGGCCCCGGCCACGGCGTTCCAGGCCATGGCCTCCAGGTTGTAACGGGCCTTGCGGTCCTGGAGGTCGAGGGCGGCGGAGGCGACGAATCCCTCGGCGGCCTGCGTCCACGCCCCGCGCCGGAACCAGCGGCGGCGCAGCCGGAGGAGCGAGAGGTTGTTGTGGGCCTCGCTGCTCTGCGGGTTGAGGCGCAGCGTCGTCTCGTACGCCCGCTGCGCGGTGGCGTGGTCGCCCAGGCGCTGGGCGGTGAGGCCGACCAGGAAGTGGGCCGCGTCCTCCTCGGGGGCGAGGCGCACGGCGGTCCGGGCGGCCTCGTACGCCTCGATGGTGCGCGCGGGCGTGCGGGCGTGCTCGCCGTGTTCCGTGAGGGCGGTGCCGAGCGCGTAGTGGGTGCCCCAGTGGTGCGGGGCGAGCGCGACGGCCCGCCGGGCGGTGGACTCGGCCTCCTGGAACCGCTTCCCGGAGAGGAGGATCTGGACGCGCATCAGCCACGCGCCGAGCAGTTCGGGCTCGGCCCGCAGCGCCTGGTCCACGGCGGCCAGGGCGGCCGCCGTGGCCTCGCTCCGGTGGTGGCAGCGGGCGAGCAGGACCAGGGCCCCGGCGTCCTCCGGTTCGGTCGCCAGGTGCTGGGCGACGAGCGCACCGGCCTGTGCGTACCGTCCGGCCTCGTACAGGGCCTCGGCGCGCCGCAGCGCGGTCGGGGCGCCGGGGACGCCGCGCGCGTCCGGAGCGTCCCGGGGTCCCGGGACGTCCCGCGCGGTCACAGCTTGCGCTTCCGCTTGAGGTGGGCGAGCAGGTCGTCGTAGAGGCCGCCCTCGTTGGCGAACATGGCGACGTTGCGGGCGGCGGCGAACCACGGTTCCGTGGACGGCCTGATCTGCCGGGCCGCGCCGAGCAGGTCCTTGGTGGTGATCAGGCGGACGGAGCCGGTGCGGGCGGAGTCGAGGAGCGCGGCCTCGGCGGCCGTCTCGCAGACGTGGGCGAGGTCGGCGCCGGAGAAGTCCTCGGTGGCCCTGACGAGCTTGCCGAGGTCGACGGCCTCGACGGGGCGCTCGCGCAGGTGGTAGCGGAGGATCGCCTCGCGGGCGGCGGCGTCCGGCGGCAGGACCAGCAGGGTGCGGTCGAGGCGGCCGGGTCGGCGCAGCGCGATGTCCACGTCCCAGGGGGCGTTGGTGGCGGCGAGGACGAAGACGCCCTCGTTCCCGGCGCCGCTCGCGACGCCGTCGAGTTCGGTGAGGAGCTGGTTGACGACGTTGCGCAGGCCGCTGTGGTGCGTGCGGGAGCGCTTGGCGCCGAGGGCGTCCAGCTCGTCGAGGAAGACGACGCAGGGGGCCTGGCGGCGGGCGGTCTCGAAGATGTCGTGGATGTTCTTCTCGGAGGCGCCGATCCACATGTCGAGGACGTCGGAGAGCGAGACGGTGAGGAAGTTCGCGCCGAGTTCGCCCGCGACGGCACGGGCGATGAAGGTCTTGCCGCAGCCGGGCGGGCCGTAGAGGAGCAGGCCGCCGCGGAGCGACTTGCCGTACAGCCTGCGCAGTTCGGGGTTGCGCATGGGGGCGAGGAAGGCGGCCTCCAGGCGGTCCTTGACCTCCTCCATGCCGCCGACGTCGGCCAGGCGCACGGAGCCGGGGGCGTCGACGTCCCAGGCGTCGGCGTCCCCGGCGGTCCCCTCGCCGTCGGCGGCCTGCGGGTCCTCCAGGAAGCGGGGCCCGACGAGGTCCCGCACCTGCTGCTCGGCCGCGTCCCAGTCGAAGGGGGCGGGAGCGGCGCCCGGCGCGGAATCCCGGGTGTCCGGGGCGGGAGGCTCCGCGGCGGGGTCCGGGGCCGGCGTCTGCGCGGCGGGAGACTCAGCGGCGGGGCCCGGGGGCTGCGGGGTGGGGGCCGGGGCCTGCGCGGCGGGAGACTCAACGGCGGGGCCCGGGGCCTGCGCGGCGGGGCCGGTCGCGGGCAGCCCCATGGCGCGGGCCATCAGGGCGCGGGCGCCCGGGTCGCCCGGCGCGTGCTGGAGGGCGACGGCCGCCTCCGCGACGGCCTCGTCGCCGCGCCCCTCCGCGAGGAGGAGTCCGGCGAAGTGGAGACGCAGGGGCACGTCGCCGGGAGCGGCGGCCACGGCGGCGCGGAGACTGCGGATCAGGGGGGACTCGTCGGCCATGCGGCCACCCTAAGGAGCCCCCTGGGGCGGCCGTCCACCGGGTTCGTCCGTCCTCTTTCCCGTACGCCGCTCCGCACGGGACGGACGGACGCGCCGCCGGGGAGGAAGAACGGACGGGCGGCCGTCGTCCGGCCCGGTGACGGCGCGCGGGCACCGGCACCGGCCTCCGGGGCGGGTCTTGGGGCGGGCCCCGGGGCGGGCCCTAGCTCCAGCGACCCGTGCGCCCCAGGACCAGGGCCGCCGCCGCCGTACCGGCCGTGGAGGTGCGCAGCACGCTGCGGCCCAGCCGGTACGGCTTCGCCCCGGCCGCCTCGAAGACGGACAGCTCCTCCGGGGAGACCCCGCCCTCGGGGCCGACGACCAGCACGACCGAGCCCTTCGCGGGGAGGCCGGCGGTGGCGAGCGCGCCGCTGGGGTGGTCGCGGTCCTCGTGCAGGACGGCCGCGAAGTCGGCCTCCGCGAGGAGGGCGGCGACCTGCTTGGTCGTCATGAGGTCCGCGACCTCGGGGAAGCGGGTGCGGCGGGACTGCTTGCCGGCCTCGCGCGCGGTGGACCGCCACTTGGCGAGGGCCTTGAGGCCCCGGTCGCCCTTCCACTGGGTGATGCAGCGGGAGGCGGCCCACGGGACGATCGCGTCCACGCCGGTCTCCGTCATGGTCTCGACGGCCAGCTCGCCCCGGTCTCCCTTGGGGAGCGCCTGGACGACGGTGATCCGGGGCTCCTCCCCGGGGTCCTCGTGGACCTCCGCGATCCGCACGGTGAGCCGGTCCTTGCCCTCGGCGGCGAGCACCTCGCAGGCGGCCCAGCGGCCCCGGCCGTCGGCGAGGACGAGCTCCTCGCCCTCCCGCAGCCGCTTCACGGAGACGGCGTGCCGGCCCTCGGGGCCGTCCAGGAGGAAGGTCCCGGCGCCGGGGACGGCGTCGACGACGAAGACGGGTGCGGTCATGGGGTGCTCCTGTGGGACAGCTCGGAGAGCGCGGTGCCGAGTTCGGCGGCGAGGACCTCGACCAGCCGCCCGGCGGGGAGTTCGCGGGCCAGGCGGTGGCCCTGGCCCGCCCACAGGGCCATGCCCTGGGCGTCGCCCGCGCCGGCGGCGGCCCGGCGGAGGGGGGCGGTGAGGTGGTGGACCTCGGGGTAGGCGGCGGGGGCGTACGGCCCGTGCTCGCACATGAAGCGGTTGACGAGCCCGCGCGCCGGACGCCCGGAGAAGGCCCGGGTGAGGGCGGTCCGGGTGAACAGCGGGTCCGTCAGGGCCTGTTTGTGCAGCGGGTGGGCGCCCGACTCCGGGCAGGGCAGGAAGGCGGTGCCGAGCTGCGCGGCGTCGGCCCCGGCGGCGAGGACGGCGGCGATCTGGGCGCCGCGCATGATCCCGCCGGCGGCGACGACGGGCAGTCCCACGCTCTCGCGGACCTGGGTGACGAGGGTGAGCAGTCCGGTGCCGGGCGCGCCGTCCTCGTCCGGGTCGTCGCGGTGCGTGCCCTGGTGTCCGCCGGCCTCGACGCCCTGGACGCAGACGGCGTCGGCACCGGCGCGCTCGGCGGCCAGGGCCTCCTCGGCGGAGGTGACGGTGACGACCGTGTACGTGCCCGCGCGGGCGAAGGAGGCGAGGACCTCGGACGCGGGGCAGCCGAAGGTGAAGGAGACGACCGGGACCGGGTCCTCCAGGAGGATGGCCAGCTTGGCGTCGTAGGCGTCGTCGCGGGAGTCGTCGGTCCCGCCGAGCGGGGTCTCGTACCAGGCGGCCTCGCCCGCGAGCTGGTGGCGGTACACCTCGACGGCGGCGGGGTCGGCGGCCGGGCCGTCCCCGGGCACGAAGAGGTTGACCCCGAAGGGGCGCGCAGTGAGCCCGCGTACCCGTTTGACCTCCTGGTACAGGCTTCCGGCGGTCTTGTAGCCACCGGCCAGGAAGCCGAGCGCCCCGGCCTCGCAGACGGCTCCGGCGAGTTCGGGACAGGAGGCGCCACCCGCCATGGGGGCCTGCACGATCGGGAACCGGGAGAGGCCGTTCAGTGCGGTGGTGGACATACGGGCATCGTTTCATGCCGCCGCGCGGGGGCGGGAAAGGGCCGGGCACGGGAGGGGGGCGGCACCGGAGTGCCGCCCCTCTCCCCGCCGTCTCCGGCCGGACGCCCGTCAGCGTCCGTTGAACGCGTCCTTCAGCCGCGAGAACAGCCCCTGCTGTCCCGGGTGGAACTGGCCGGTGGGCCGTTCCTCGCCGCGCAGCTTGGCCAGCTCGCGCAGGAGGCGCTCCTGCTCGGCGTCGAGCTTGTTCGGGGTCTGGACCTCGACGTGCACGACGAGGTCGCCGCGCCCGTTGCCCCGCAGGTGGGTGACGCCGCGCCCGTGCAGGGGGATCGACTGGCCGGACTGGGTGCCGGGCCGGATGTCGATCTCCTCGATGCCGTCGAGGGTCTGCAGCGGCACCTTGGTGCCGAGCGCGCCCGCCGTCATCGGGATCGTCACCGTGCAGTGCAGGTCGTCGCCGCGCCGCTGGAACGTGTCGTGCGGGGTCTCGTGGATCTCGACGTACAGGTCGCCGGCGGGGCCGCCGCCGGGGCCGACCTCGCCCTCGCCCGCGAGCTGGATGCGGGTGCCGTTGTCGACGCCGGCCGGGATCTTGACCGTGAGGGTGCGGCGGGAGCGGACCCGTCCGTCGCCCGCGCACTCGGGGCACGGGGTCGGGACGACGGTGCCGAAGCCCTGGCACTGCGGGCAGGGGCGGGAGGTCATGACCTGGCCCAGGAAGGAACGGGTGACCTGGGAGACCTCGCCCCGGCCGCGGCACATGTCGCAGGTCTGCGCGGAGGTGCCGGGCGCGGCGCCCTCGCCCGAGCAGGTCGCGCAGACGACGGCCGTGTCGACCTGGATGTCCTTGGTGGTGCCGAAGGCCGCCTCGTTGAGGTCGATCTCCAGACGGATCATGGCGTCCTGGCCGCGGCGGGTGCGCGAGCGCGGGCCGCGCTGCGAGGCCGTGCCGAAGAAGGCGTCCATGATGTCGGAGAAGTTGCCGAAGCCACCGGCTCCGAAGCCGCCCGCGCCGCCTCCGCCGGAGGACGAGAGCGGGTCGCCGCCGAGGTCGTAGACCTGCTTCTTCTGCGGGTCCGAGAGGACCTCGTAGGCGGCGTTGATCTCCTTGAAGCGTTCCTGCGTCTTCGGATCGGGATTGACGTCCGGGTGCAGCTCGCGCGCGAGCCTCCGGAAGGCCTTCTTGATCTCGTCCTGGGACGCGTCGCGGCGCACGCCGAGTACGGCGTAGTAGTCCGTGGCCACTTACGACTCCGCCAGGATCTGTCCGACGTAACGTGCCACTGCGCGTACCGCTCCCATCGTTCCGGGGTAGTCCATGCGGGTCGGGCCGACCACGCCGAGTTTGGCGACTGTCTCGCCGCCCGAACCGTAGCCGACCGAGACGACGGACGTGGAGCTCAGCCCCTCGTGGGCGTTCTCGTGCCCGATGCGTACGGTCATGCCCGATTCCTTGGCCTCGCCGAGCAGCTTGAGGAGCACGACCTGCTCCTCCAGAGCCTCCAGGACGGGCCTGATCATCAGGGGGAAGTCGTGTCCGAAGCGGGTGAGATTGGCGGTGCCGCCGATCATCAGCCGCTCCTCGTGCTCCTCGACGAGGCTTTCGAGGAGGGTCGCGAGCACGGTCGAGACCGTGGCGCGGTCCTCGGCCTCCTCGAAGGACTCGGGGAGGTCCTGCACCAGCTGCGGCACGTCGGCGAAGCGACGGCCGACGACCCGGCTGTTGAGCCGGGCCCGCAGGTCGGCGAGGGAGGTCTCGCCGAAGGGCGCCGGGCAGTCCACGAGCCGCTGTTCGACCCGGCCGGTGTCCGTGATGAGGACGAGCATCAGGCGGGCGGGGGCCAGCGAGAGCAGTTCCACGTGCCGGACGGTCGAACGGGTCAGCGAGGGGTACTGGACGACGGCGACCTGACGGGTCAGCTGCGCGAGCAGCCGGACCGTGCGGCCGACGACGTCGTCCAGGTCGACCGCGCCGTCGAGGAAGTTGTGGATGGCCCGCCGTTCGGGCGTCGACAGCGGCTTGACGCCCGCGAGCCGGTCCACGAACAGCCGGTAGCCCTTGTCGGTCGGGATGCGGCCGGCGCTGGTGTGGGGCTGGGCGATGTAGCCCTCGTCCTCCAGCACGGCCATGTCGTTGCGCACGGTGGCGGGCGACACGCCGAGCTTGTGGCGCTCCGTGAGCGCCTTGGAGCCGACGGGCTCCTCCGTCCCGACATAGTCCTGGACGATGGCGCGCAGCACTTCGAGTCTGCGTTCGCTGAGCATCGTGCGCACCTCCAGCTGTCGTCGTCGTTCCGGTTGCTCCGCTTTTGGCACTCGCCGTGTCCGAGTGCCAACGGGCCCCGGCCAGTGTACGGCGGCACACAACGCTCCTGGCAAGGAGGCGGCGCCCCACCGGTTAGCGTCGCCGCATGGATGTGGACTGGGAAGCGTGCGGATGGGAACGGCTCGCGGACGGGGTGGGCCGGCGACGGCTGCCCCGGTGGGACGCCACGGTGGGCCTCGTCCTGGGGGAACGGGCGGTGCTCCTGTACGACACGGGGTCGTCGCTCACCGAGGGCGCGGAGCTGCGGGCGCAGGTGGCGGAACTCACGGGCGGACGGAGGGTGACGCACATCGCACTGGGCCATCCGCACTTCGACCACGTGTTCGGCGCGGCTGCCTTCTCGGGCGCGGAGGTCCTCGGCGCGGTCGGGACGGACGAACTGCTCGGCCGGGAACGGGACCGGGAGGCGCTGCGCGCGGACGCGGTGCGGAACGGCCTGGACCCGGAGGCCGCGGCGGAGGCGGCGGACGTGCTGGTGGCGCCGAAGCACGTGGTCTCCGGCGAGCGGACCCTCGACCTGGGCGGCCGGCAGGTGCTCCTGGCGAACGTCGGCCCCGGGCACACGGGCCACGACCTGGTGCTCCTGGTCCCCGGCCCGCCCGAGGTGGTCTTCTGCGGGGACCTGGTGGAGGAGTCGGGCGAGCCGCAGGCGGGTCCGGACGCGATCCCGTCCCGCTGGCCCGACGCCCTGGACCGGCTCCTCGCGCTCGGCGGCGAGGACGCGGTGTACGTGCCGGGGCACGGGGCGGTGGTGGACGCCTCGTTCGTGCGGCGCCAGCGGGAGGAACTGGCACACCGCTTCGAGGTGTCATAACGTCCTGCGAATGCGCAGCTACAACCCGGACCTGACGCCCCCCTGGAAGCGCCCGGCGCCCGTCCCGGAGGTCCCGGCCGACCGGGACCTCGTCGTGGAGGAGGTCGCGACGGGCTTCTGCGGGGCGGTGATCCGCTGCGAGGCCGGCACGGTCACCCTGGAGGACCGCTTCGGCAAGCACCGGGTCTTCCCGCTGGAACCGCGCGGCTTCCTCCTGGAGGGGAAGGTCGTGACCCTGGTCCGCCCCTCCGCCGCCCCGGCGCGCCCCACCCGCACGGCCTCCGGCTCGGTGGCGGTGCCGGGCGCACGCGCGCGCGTGGCGCGGGCGGGCCGGATCTACGTCGAGGGCCGCCACGACGCGGAACTGGTCGAGCGGGTCTGGGGCGACGACCTGCGGATCGAGGGCGTGGTCGTGGAGTACCTGGAGGGCGTGGACGACCTGCCGGCGATCGTCGCGGAGTTCGGTCCGGGGCCCGACGCGCGCCTCGGCGTCCTGGTGGACCACCTGGTCCCGGGCTCGAAGGAGTCCCGGATCGCGGCGCGCGTGACCTCGCCGGACGTGCTGGTCGTCGGCCACCCGTACATCGACGTCTGGGAGGCGGTGAAGCCGTCCTCGGTGGGCATCCCCGCCTGGCCGGCGGTCCCGCGCGGCCAGGACTGGAAGACGGGCGTCTGCCGCGCCCTGGGCTGGCCGGAGAACACGGGCGCGGCCTGGCAGCACGTCCTGTCGCGGGTCACCTCGTACAAGGACCTGGAGCCGGCGCTGCTGGGCCGGGTGGAGGAGCTGATCGACTTCGTGACGGCGCCGTAGGGGCCGCCCTCAGTCCACCAGGTCCCGCACCACCGCGTCCGCGAGCAGCCGCCCCCGCAGGGTCAGGACGGCCCGCCCGGCCCCGTACGGGCCGGGGTCCAGGAGGCCGCCCTCCAGGGCCTTGCGGGAGGCGGCGAGCCCCGCGGGCCTGAGCAGGGCCAGCTCGACCCCGTCCCGGAGGCGCAGCTCCAGCAGGATCCGCTCCACCCGCCGGTCCTCCCCGGAGAGGAGCTCGCGTCCGGCACCGGGCGACCTGCCGGCGGCGAGGGCCGCCGCGTACGTCCCCGGGTGCTTCACGTTCCACCAGCGGACCCCGCCCACGTGGCTGTGGGCGCCGGGTCCCGCGCCCCACCAGTCGGCGCCGCGCCAGTACAGCTCGTTGTGGAGGCAGCGCCCGGCCTCCGAAGTGGCCCAGTTGGACACCTCGTACCACTCGAAACCGGCCCCGCCCAGGACGGAGTCGGCCATCAGGTACCGGTCGGCGTGCACGTCGTCGTCGGTCATCGGGACCTCGCCGCGCCGGATGCGGCGGGCCAGCTGCGTGCCCTCCTCGACGATCAGGGCGTAGGCGCTGACGTGGTCGGGGCCGGCGCCGATCGCCGCGTCGAGCGAGGCCCGCCAGTCGTCGTCGGTCTCGCCGGGCGTGCCGTAGATCAGGTCGAGGTTGACGTGGTCGAACCCGGCGGCCCGCGCCTCCGCGACGCACGCCTCCGGCCGTCCGGGCGTGTGGGTGCGGTCGAGGACCTTCAGGACGTGCTGCCGGGAGCTCTGCATCCCGAAGGAGACCCGGTTGAAGCCGCCCTCGCGCAGCTCCGCCAGGTAGGCGGGGTCGACCGACTCCGGGTTGGCCTCGGTCGTGACCTCGGCGTCGTCCGCGAGTCCGAACTCGTCGCGGATCGCCCCCAGCATCCGGACGAGGTCGCCGGCGGCGAGCAGCGTGGGCGTGCCGCCGCCGACGAAGACGGTCCGCACCGGCCTGGGGTCGTCCCCGAGGACCTTCCGGGCGAGCCGGACCTCCTCCACGACCTGTCCGGCGTAGTTGTCCCGGGAGGCGAGCACGCCCCCCGTGCCGCGCAGCTCGCTCGCCGTGTAGGTGTTGAAGTCGCAGTAGCCGCAGCGCGTCGCGCAGTACGGCACGTGCAGGTAGAACCCGAGCGGGCGCTCCCCGGCCCCTTCCAGGGCGTGCGGGGGCAGCGCCCCGTCCTCGGGAACGGTCTCACCATCGGGCAGTACGGAAGGCATGGGCCCATTGTCCCGTACCGCCCGGGGTGAACCGCCGGCCCGCCGGCCGGGGACGCCGCTCAGGCCTCCCGCGAGCCCGCGTACATCTCCTCGATGAGGTGCTTGTACTCCCGCTCCACCACCGGCCGCTTCAGCTTCAGCGACGGGGTCAGCTCGCCGTGCTCGATGTCGAGGTCGCGCGGCAGCAGGCGGAACTTCTTGATCGTCTGCCAGCGCTGGAGGCCCTCGTTGAGGCGGTCCACGTAGCCCTGGACGAGCTTCTGGGTCTGCGGGGCGGCGACGACCTCGGCGTACGTCCTGCCCCCGAGGCCGTGCTCGGCGGCCCAGCCCAGGATGGCGGGCTCGTCGAGGGCGATCAGGGCGGTGCAGAAGTTCCGGTCGGCGCCGTGGACGAGGATGTTCGAGACGAACGGGCAGACCGCCTTGAACTGGCCCTCGACCTCGGCCGGCGCGATGTACTTGCCGCCGGACGTCTTGATCAGGTCCTTCTTGCGGTCGGTGATCCGCAGGTAGCCGTCGGCGGACAGCTCTCCGATGTCGCCGGTGTGGAACCAGCCGTCGGACTCCAGGACCTCGGCCGTCTTCTCCGGCAGGCCGTGGTAGCCCTCCATGATGCCGGGGCCGCGCAGCAGGATCTCGCCGTCGTCCGCGATCCGGACCTCGGTGCCGGGCAGCGGCTTGCCGACGGTGCCGGTGCGGTACGCCTCGCCCGGGTTGACGAAGGAGGCGGCGGAGGACTCCGTGAGGCCGTACCCCTCCAGGATGTGGATGCCCGCGCCGGAGAAGAAGTAGCCGATCTCGGGGGCGAGGGCGGCGGAGCCGGAGACGCACGCGCGCAGGTTGCCGCCGAAGGCCTCGCGGATCTTGCCGTAGACGAGGGCGTCGGCGACCTTGTGCCGGGCGGTGAGGCCGAAGGGCGCGGAGGCGGTGCCGGTGCGGAGGAAGTTGTCCTGGGTGGTCCTGGCGTACTCGCGGGCGACTCCGGCCGCCCACTGGAAGATCTTGTACTTGGCCCCGCCGCCGGCGCGGGCCTTGGCGGCGACCCCGTTGTAGACCTTCTCGAAGATGCGGGGCACGGCCGCCATGTAGGTCGGCCGGACCACCGGAAGGTTCTCGATGATCTTGTCGACGCGGCCGTCGACGGCGGTGACGTGGCCGACCTCGATCTGGCCCGAGGTGAGGACCTTGCCGAAGACGTGGGCCAGCGGCAGCCACAGGTACTGCACGTCCTCCGGGGTGACGAGGCCGGTCGCGGCGATGGCCCTGGCCATGTACGCCCAGTTGTCGTGCGGGAGGCGGACGCCCTTGGGGCGGCCGGTGGTGCCCGACGTGTAGATGAGCGTGGCGAGCTGCGTGGAGGTGATCGCGGAGACCCGCTCCTTGACCGCCTCCGGGTGCTTCTCCAGGTACACCCGGCCACGTTCCTCCAGGTCGGCGAGGGAGAGGACCCACTCGCCGTCGGCCTCGACACCGGTGGCGTCGACGACGACCACGTGGTGCAGGCCGGGCAGGTCGGCGCGGCGCTCGACGGCCTTGGCGAGCTGGGCGGCGTCCTCGGCGATGAGGACCCCCGACTCGGAGTCGGAGAGGATGAACGCCGACTCCTCGGCGTTGGTCTGCGGATAGACCGTGGTGGTCGCGGCGCCCGCGCACATCACGCCGAGGTCCGCGAGGATCCACTCCACCCGGGTGGAGGAGGCGAGGGCGACCCGCTCCTCGGGCCGCACGCCCAGGTCGATCAGGCCGGCGGCGATCGCGTAGACCCGTTCGGCGGCCTGTCCCCAGCTGAGCGACTTCCACTCGTCCGGGCCGGACCCGGACGCGGCGGGGACCGGGTAGCGGTAGGCCTCCGCGTCGGGAGTCCGCTCGACTCGCTCAAGGAAGAGGGTCGCCACGGAGGGCGGCCGGTTCTCGATCTGGGTCTGTGTGTCGCTCACGACGTCCTCCGGGCGGCGGCGGTGCCTTCTGGTGGTGCGTAACTAACTGGCGAGTAACCTTCGAGCCGGGTTCAGACTAGAGCGCGGGGGTCGGACGCGTAAGGTCTTGCAGGTCGTCGCTTCATAACGAACGGGTCCACGCGCGCTCGCGCGTGGACCCGTTCGCCGCACGGGGCGGCCGTCGCGGACTCCGGACCGGTTCCGGTTCAGGTCCGTTCCCGGTCCGCCCCGGTTCGTCCGCCCGTGGCTACTTCTTCCCCTTGCCGGAGGACTCGTCGCTCGACAGGACGGCGATGAAGGCCTCCTGCGGCACCTCCACCGAACCGACCATCTTCATGCGCTTCTTGCCTTCCTTCTGCTTCTCCAGCAGCTTCCGCTTGCGGGAGATGTCACCGCCGTAGCACTTGGCGAGGACGTCCTTGCGGATGGCGCGGATGGTCTCGCGGGCGATGACCCGGGAGCCGATCGCGGCCTGGATCGGCACCTCGAAGGCCTGCCGCGGAATGAGCTCGCGCAGCTTCGCGACGAGCCGCACGCCGTAGGCGTACGCCGCGTCCTTGTGGGTGACGGCGGAGAAGGCGTCCACCTTGTCGCCGTGCAGCAGGATGTCGACCTTGACCAGGCTGGACGCCTGCTCGCCCGTGGGCTCGTAGTCGAGGGAGGCGTACCCGCGCGTCTTGGACTTCAGCTGGTCGAAGAAGTCGAAGACGATCTCCGCGAGGGGCAGGGTGTAGCGGATCTCGACCCGGTCCTCGGAGAGGTAGTCCATGCCGATCAGGGTGCCGCGCCGGTTCTGGCAGAGCTCCATGATCGCGCCGATGAACTCGCTGGGCGCGAGGATCGTCGCGCGGACGACCGGCTCGTACACCTTGTCGATCTTGCCCTCGGGGAACTCGCTCGGGTTCGTGACCGTGTGCTCGCTGCCGTCCTCCATGAGCACGCGGTAGACCACGTTGGGGGCGGTGGCGATCAGGTCGAGGCCGAACTCGCGCTCCAGGCGCTCGCGGATCACGTCCAGGTGGAGCAGGCCGAGGAAGCCGACGCGGAAGCCGAAGCCGAGCGCCGCGGAGGTCTCCGGCTCGTAGACGAGCGCGGCGTCGTTGAGCTGGAGCTTGTCCAGGGCCTCGCGCAGGTCCGGGTACTCCGAGCCGTCCAGCGGGTAGAGGCCCGAGAAGACCATCGGCTTCGGGTCCTTGTAGCCGCCGAGCGCCTCGGTGGCGCCCTTGGACTGCGAGGTGATCGTGTCGCCGACCTTGGACTGGCGGACGTCCTTCACACCGGTGATGAGGTAGCCCACCTCACCGACGCCCAGGCCGTCGGCCGGCAGCATCTCCGGCGAGTTGGTGCCGATCTCCAGGAGCTCGTGGGTGGCGCCGGTCGACATCATCTTGATGCGCTCGCGCTTGTTGAGCTGCCCGTCGATGACGCGCACGTAGGTGACGACGCCCCGGTAGGAGTCGTAGACCGAGTCGAAGATCATCGCGCGGGCGGGGGCGTCGGCGACGCCGACCGGCGCCGGCACGTCCCGGACGACGCGGTCGAGCAGCGCCTCGACGCCCAGACCGGTCTTCGCGGAGACCTTGAGCACGTCCTCGGGCTGGCACCCGATGAGGTTGGCCAGCTCCTCGGCGAACTTCTCCGGCTGCGCGGCCGGCAGGTCGATCTTGTTGAGGACCGGGACGATGGTGAGGTCGTTCTCCATCGCCAGGTACAGGTTGGCGAGCGTCTGCGCCTCGATGCCCTGGGCCGCGTCCACCAGCAGGATCGTGCCCTCGCAGGCCGCCAGCGACCGCGAGACCTCGTAGGTGAAGTCGACGTGGCCGGGGGTGTCGATCATGTTCAGGATGTGCGTACTGCCCTGGGCCGGCCCCTCGGTCGGCGCCCAGGGCAGCCGGACCGCCTGGGACTTGATCGTGATGCCGCGCTCCCGCTCGATGTCCATCCGGTCGAGGTACTGAGCACGCATCTGCCGCTGGTCGACCACACCGGTGAGCTGGAGCATCCGGTCGGCGAGTGTGGACTTGCCGTGGTCGATGTGCGCGATGATGCAGAAGTTGCGGATCAGAGCCGGGTCGGTACGGCTCGGCTCGGGCACGTGGGGAGGAGTCGCGGGCACGCAGGGTCTCGTCTCGGGGCGATGTCGGATCGATACGTAGGCTCCATGGTCCCATGCCCGGCGGCCGACGACCGGTTTGGGCGGCCCCACGGGGGGCTGATACCGTGGACAGCTGTGTCCCGTGTGCCCTCTCAGCCGCGAGGCGCATCCAGAAGGAACACCGAACCTGTAAAGGCTCTTTTCGTGGCGAACATCAAGTCCCAGATCAAGCGGAACAAGACGAACGAGAAGGCGCGCCTGCGCAACAAGGCCGTCAAGTCCTCGCTCAAGACCGCGATCCGCAAGGCCCGTGAGGCTGTCGCCGCCGGCGACCTCGAGAAGGCCACCGTCGCTGCTCGTGCCGCCTCGCGTCAGCTCGACAAGGCTGTCTCGAAGGGTGTCATCCACAAGAACGCCGCCGCCAACAAGAAGTCGGCGCTGGCCATCAAGGTTGCCTCCCTCCAGGGCTGAGCTCTGATGTGAACGGCCGTACGGGACTCGGCGGGCCCTCTCTCCCGCCCCCGCCCGGCCACCCCGGGTTCGTGCGCGGACGCGTTCGCCACGCGGGTACGAGCCCACCGGCTTGAACGCCGAAGGCCCCGTCGTCTCCTTCCCCGGGAGACGGCGGGGCCTTCGGCGTGCGCGGCCCCCGGACCCCGCGAGGAGGGGGAGGGACGGCCCGCACCCCTGTGCCTCCGTGCCTCCGGTCCCCCGTACCCCGGCCCCCACCCTCCCGGGCGGCCACGCGCCGCCGGTCCTGGCCGGCCCGACGCCCACCGCCGCTCGCGGGTGATCGTCCGCAGCCGCTCATGGGGAATCTTCCGGCGCCGCTCGTGGCTGATGGTCCGCAGCTGCTCGCGGCGATCGTCCGGCACGGCTCGTGGCTGATCGACCGGCGCCGCTCGTGGCTGATCGCGGCCGTGCCGGAAGCGCGTCCGGCGTGGGCGTGCCGGGTACGGGCCCGGCGGGCCGCAACGGGGTGTACCGGGTACGGGCCCGGCGGGGGTGCCGGGTACGAACCCAACGGGGTGTACGGGTACGGGCCCGGCGGGCCGCACTCGGCACCGGGGCCCGCGTCAGGCGCCCCGGCGCATCCTCGCCGCCCGGGCCACCGCCACGACCGCCTTCTCCAGGGCGTACTCCGGGTCGTCGCCGCCGCCCTTCACCCCCGCGTCCGCCTCGGCGACCGCGCGCAGCGCCAGCGCGACCCCGTCCGGGGTCCAGCCGCGCATCTGCTGGCGCACGCGGTCGATCTTCCAGGGCGGCATGCCCAGCTCCCGCGCCAGGTCGGCGGGACGGCCGCCCCTGGCCGAGGAGAGCTTCCCGATGGCCCGCACGCCCTGCGCGAGCGCACTGGTGATCAGCACGGGCGCGACTCCGGTCGAGAGCGACCAGCGCAGGGCCTCCAGGGCCTCGGCCGCCCGTCCCTCGACGGCGCGGTCGGCGACGTTGAAGGAGGACGCCTCGGCGCGGCCCGTGTAGTACCGCCCGACGACGGCTTCGTCGATCGTCCCGTCCACGTCGGAGGTCAGCTGGGCGACGGCGGACGCCAGCTCCCGCAGATCGCTGCCGATCGAGTCGACGAGGGCCTGGCAGGCCTCCGGCGTGGCGGAACGCCCCAGCGCCCGGAACTCCTGCCGCACGAACGTCAGCCGCTCCGCCGGCTTCGTCGTCTTCGGGCAGGCCACCTCCCGCGCCCCCGCCTTGCGCGCGGCGTCGAGCAGCCCCTTGCCCTTGGCGCCGCCCGCGTGGAGCAGGACGAGGGAGATGTCCTCGACCGGATCGCCGAGGTAGGCCTTGACGTCCTTGACCGCCTCGGCGGAGAGGTCCTGGGCGTTCCGCACGACCAGGACCTTGCGCTCGGCGAAGAGCGAGGGGCTGGTGAGTTCCACGAGCGCCCCGGGCTGGAGCTGTTCGGGCGCGAGGTCGCGCACGTCCGTGTCGGCGTCGGCGGCACGCGCGGCCGCCACCACCTCCTGGACGACGCGGTCGAGGAGCAGGTCCTCCTGCCCCACGGCGAGCGTCACGGGGCCGAGGAGGTCGTCGGGGGAAGTCTTTCTGGTGGCCATCGCGCTCCAGCATCCCACGGGCCACCGACAGCCCGGGTCACGGACGGCGGGCGTCGGCGACCCGCGGGAGGTGGGGTCCACGGGCGGCCGTGACCGAGAATGGCGGGGTGAGTGAACGACACGTACTGGTGCTCCCCGACCGCGACGCCGCCGAGGAGGTCGCCGGGGAGCTTCCCGACCGCTTCGGCGTCGCCGAGGAACCCCAGCTCGTACGGGACGCCCTGGCCGGGGAGGACGACGCCGAGGACGCGCAGTGGCTGGTGGTCGTCGAGGACCCCGACGGCCGCCTCGACCCTGCGGCCCTCGACGGACTCGCCGCCGAGTACGAGGGCTGGCTGGAAGCGCCTTAGCCGGGCTGCCGGTTCTTGGGCACGATCTGGACGTCGAGGTCGATGGCGATGCTGGACCCGACGACCGCGATGCCGCGCGCGAGCAGCGTCTGCCAGGTGAGGGTGAAGTCCTCCCGGTGCAGCTCGGTGGTGGCCCGGCAGGCGCACCGCGTCTCGCCCTCCAGCCCGCTCCCGATGCCCATGTACTGGGTGTCGAGCGTCACCGTGCGGCTCACCCCGTGGAGGGTGAGCGCTCCGGTGACGGCCCAGCGGCTGCCGCCCCGGTGGGTGAAGCGCTCGCTGTAGAACTCCAGCGTCGGGTAGACGCCGACGTCGAGGAAGTCGCCGGAGCGCAGGTGGTCGTCGCGCATGCGCAGCCCGGTGTCGATGGAGGCCGCGTCGATGACGACGTGCATCGCGGAGTCCTCCATGCGGTCGGCGATCCGCACCGCGCCCGCGAAGCTGTTGAACCGGCCGTGGACGCGGGCCAGTCCGATGTGCCGGGCCGTGAACCCGATCTGCGAGTGCGCCGGGTCGATCTCCCAGTCGCCCGGCTCCGGGAGCTGGGGCTGCGGGGCGACCTGGAGCAGAACGTCACCGAGGCCGGTGTGTCCGCCCTCGGTGACGACGGCGGTGCCGTGCTGCGGGGTGTACCCCTCGGCGGTGACCACCAGCCGGTACTCGCCCGCCGGCACGGTCGCGAACGCGCTGCCGTACGGGTCGGTCTCCCCGGACAGCACCTTGCGCCCGGCGGTGTCGCTGATGACGAACTCGGCCTGCCGGACCGGTTGATGCACGGGGTCGAGAACCCGGCAGCTCAGCACTCCCGCCGAGGACGGGACGACGAGGCCGGCGAGCGGTCCGCCCCGGGCGGCACCCGCCGCACGCTTCCCGAAGAGACGATCGAACATTCTTCACATACCCCTGTGCGGTTCATTCATTATGCAACGAAGTCGCATTCGAACACCATTGACCCGTTCGAGGCAAACGAGTCAAGTGTCGGCAACTGTTACCGAGGGTCCGAATTGAGCGTCCGGGACGTACGGCAGACGAACGGGCGGCCCGGCCGGGGACCGGCGTCACCGGCACCCGGCCGTGGAAACGGCGGCCCCACACGGTGGGCCCGCACGAACGGTCCACACAGCCGGTCCACGTGGTCGATTCACACGGCCGGCCCGCACGGCCGGTCCACACAGCCGGCCCGCACGACCGGTGCTCCTCACCCGCCCTCGGGTACGGCCACGAGTTCCCTCCCCTCCGTCGTCACCGCGACCGCCCCGTCCCGGTCGGTCCGCAACACCCTCGCGCCACCGTTCCGCAACGCCTCCACCGTGCGGGGCGAAGGATGTCCGTACGGGTTGTCCCGCCCCACCGAGACCAGGGCGAACCTCGGCCGCACGGCCCGCATCAGGCGCGGGTCCTGATGCGCGGACCCGTGGTGGGCGACCTTGAGGACGTCCACCGGGGCCAGCTCCGGATGGGCCCGCAACAGCGCCCGCTGCGCCGGTGGTTCCAGATCCCCGAGGAGCAGCAGGCTCAGTCCCCCGGCGGCACGGACGAGCAGCACGACACTCGCGTCGTTGGGCCCCTCGAAGCGGCTCCCTCCTCCCGCCCGGGGCCAGAGCACACGCCACTCCAGGCTCCCGGTCCTCCGCAGTTCCCCCGGCTCCGCGCGGACCAGCGGCACACCTGCGGCGGCCGCCGTCCGCCGCACGAACGCGGCCTGCGCGGGCGGCTCTTCGAGCCCGGTGGTCTGGATCGCCCCCACCGACCGTCCCCGCAACACGCCCGGCAGCCCGGTCACGTGGTCCGCGTGGAAGTGGGTGAGCACCAGCAACGGCACCCGTCTCACGCCGAGTTCGCGCAGGCAGCGGTCCACCGGTACGGGATCGGGGCCCGTGTCCACCACGACGGCGGAGTCCCCGCCCGCCGCGAGCACGGTCGCGTCCCCCTGACCCACCTGGCACATCGCGAACACCCAGCCCGGCGGCGGCCATCCGGTGGCCCACCGGGTCAGCGGCACCGGACGGACCACGGCGAGCAGGAGGAGGACGGCGGCGAGGCCGCCGATCGCGCCCCGGTACGGCAGCCTGCGCGCCCCGAGGACCACGGTCGCGGTGAGCAGCGCGAGGGCCAGCCCGCCCCACCACCCGTCGGGCCAGGCCAGTTCCGCCCCCGGCAGCGCGCCTCCGGCACGGGCCACCCGCGCGATCCATCCGGCCGGCCATCCCGCCAGCCACGCCAGGCCCTCCGCGCCCGGCGTCCAGAGCGGTGCCAGGGCCAGCGCGGCGAACCCGAGCACCGTCGCGGGCGCCACGGCGAGTTCGGCGAGGAGGTTGGCCGGGATCGCGACCAGACTCACCCGGGCGGCGAAGACCGCGACGACCGGAGCGCACACCGCCTGCGCCGCCAGGGCCGCGGCCAACGCCTCCGCGAGCCTGCCGGGGACCCTGCGCCGCCGCAGCGCGTCGCTCCACCGGGGTGCGACGGTCAGCAGCGCCCCGGTGGCCAGGACCGAGAGGAGGAAACCGTAGCTCCGCGCGAGCCACGGGTCGTAGAGCACCAGGGCGAGGACGGCGGCGGCCAGGGCGGGGACCAGCGATCTCCGGCGGCCGGTGCCGATCGCGAGCAGGGCGACGAGACCGCAGGCCGCGGCGCGCAACACGCTCGGGTCGGGCCGGCAGACGACCACGAAGGCGAGCGTCAGCCCTCCTCCGGCCGTCGCGGTCGCCCGCAGCGACAGGCCGAGGCGGGGCGCGAGCCCGCCCCGTTCCGCCCGGTGCGCCCGTCCGGGACGGCCGATCAGCAGGAGCAGCACGATGGTCAGGTTGCTGCCGGACACGGCAAGAAGGTGCGTGAGGTCGGTCGCTTCGAAGGCGTCCCGCAGTTCGGGGCCGATCCGCGAGGTGTCTCCCACCACCAGGCCGGGCAGCAGGGCCCGCGCGTCCGGTGCGAGCCCTTCGGTGGCCCTCCGCAGCCCCGCGCGCAGCTCCCCCGCCGCCCGTTGCAGGGTGTTCGGCGGCCCGACGACCCGGGGCGGTTCCGTTCCGCCGGCCCTGAGCACCGCCGCGCACGGTTCCCCCGGATTCATCGGCGGCGCGAACCGGGCGTCGACCCGCAACCGGGTGGAGGGCAGCAGCCGCAGCCATTCCTCCCGTCTCTCCCCCGCCGGTACGAGCAGGCGGACCGGGGTCCGGGTCCGGTGGGCCGACCCGTCCGGCCGCTCGACCCGGGTCACCTCGCCGTCCAGGACGATCGAGACGGGGGCCGTCGTGTTGCCCCGCACCCTGGGCCGGGTGAGCCGCGGGTCGGAGGTCACCGTCACCTCCGTCCGTGCCCACGCGTACTCCTCGGCCAGGACCGGCACGGGTCCGCGCCGCAGGTCCGCCGCGTGCAGTCCCGCCGAGGCGGCCCCGGTCGCGGCGCACAGCAGGACTCCCGCCCACGCGGTGGCCCGCAGCCGCCGCCCGGACGCGCCCCTCCCGGACGCGCTCCGGGCACCGTCCGGGTCTCCGCGCCGCCGGAGCCGGTCCCGCGTCAGCAGGACCGCCGCTCCCGCCGCGCAGGCCGTGACCCCGGCCGCCGTCCACCATCCGGTGAGGCCCACGGCGCAGGCCGCCGCCGCCCAGGCGGCTCCCGCGAGGGGAACGAGCCGCAGGTCGGCCGGGGCCTCCCGCCACCGGGGCTTCCCCGTCGCCCGCTCCTCGTCCGCCGCCCCGTCCCTCTTCACGGACGGACCAGCGGTTCGAGGTCGGCGAACCGGCGCTCGCCGATGCCGTTGACCTCCCGCAGTTCGCCCACCGAGCGGAAACCGCCGTGTCGCGTGCGGTGGTCGACGATGTGCCGGGCGAGGACCGGTCCGACGCCCGGGAGGGTGTCGAGCTGTTCCACCGTCGCCGTGTTGAGGCTCACCGGCACCGGCGTCCCCGGTGCGCCTCCGCCGGTTCCGTCCCTCCCCGGGGCGGGACCGGCCGCCCCCGCGCCCGGTACGCCGACCAGGACCTGTTCCCCGTCCGACAGGACACGGGCGCGGTTGATCCCGGTGAGATCGGCGCCGGGTTCCGGCCCGCCCGCCGCGCGCAGGGCGTCCGCCACCCGCGAGCCCGCGGGCAGGGTGAGGACCCCCGGCCGGCGCACCTTGCCGCCGACGTCGACGACGACCTTCGCTCCGGCGGCCCCGGCGCCTCCGGAAGTCCCCGCCGCCCCGGCGCTCCCGGACGTCCCGGCGGCGCCGGGGGGAGCGGGCGGCACGGACGCCGCCCCCGGATCGGGCCTCGGTCCGGTCCCGGCCCCGGTCCGTGCGACGGGTACGGCCGCCGCGGGGGCGGCGCGGACGACCTCGGGGGCGCGCACCGGTTCCGGCCGTCCCGTCCAGAAGTACCCGCCCGCGAGGCCCGCGGCCACCAGCAGGACCACCGTCAGCGCGGCCAGCGTCCTCGGTTCGAGACCGCATCCGGTCCGCGCCCACACCGGCGTCCGGTCGCGGAGCCCCGCCACCAGCCGTCCCCCCACGCCTGGTGAGGAGGCCCCTTCCCACGGCTCGGGCGCGCCTCCACCGGCCGGCGGTCCGGGCGTCCCCACTCCCGCTGCCGGTTCCGTCGGCATCGGCATCGGCATCGGCGGGAACAGCGCGTCCCCCCGCCGCCGCACACCGTCGGCGGCCCCCGTGGCACGCCCCGCCGGCCCCCGCGTCCGCGCGGGGGGCGAACCGCGTCCCACGGGACGACCGCGCCCGTCCGGTCCGGGTGTCCGTCCGAACCCGGCCGCCGGACCACCGGCCCTCCTCACGGTCTCCGGGACGGCCGTCCCCGTCCCTCCGGGGACGGTCGCGCCCGTGGCCCCGGGGACGGTCGTGTCCCGGGGTCCGGGAACCGCCGTGGCCGTGGTTCCTAGGACGGTCGATGCGTCGGGCGAGGTGTGTGTACGAAGCGTCATGCCCGTGACGGTAGGGACAGCGGAGACCCCGTGCCGGGCTCGGTCGCGGTCCGTGGACAGGGGCTCCGTTGGGGAGAACTCCGTCACCCTCACGGGTGACCCAGGACCTCAGCGCGGCGAGACGACGACCGCGAGGAGTCCGGGGCCCGTGTGAGCACCGATGACCGCGCCCACCTCGCTGACGTGGAAGCCCTCGATTCCCGGTACGCGCTCCCTGAGCCGGTCCGCGAGCGTGGCGGCCCTCTCCGGCGCGGACAGGTGGTGCACGGCGATGTCCACTGCCCCGGCCCCCGCCCGTTCCACCGCGATCTCCTCCAGCCGCGCGATGGCCTTCGAGGCCGTCCGCACCTTCTCCCGCAGCTCGATCCGCCCGCCGTCGAGTTCGAGGAGGGGCTTCACCGCGAACGCGGAGCCGAGCAGCGCCTGCGCGGCACCGATGCGGCCGCCCTTGCGCAGGTAGTCCAGGGTGTCGACGTAGAAGAAGGCGGAGGTCCCCGAGGCACGCTTCTCGGCCGCCGCGACCGCCTCGTCGAGCGAGCCGCCGGCCTCCGCGGTCCGTGCCGCGGCCAGGGCGCAGAAGCCCAGCGCCATGCCCACCATGCGGGTGTCCACCACCCGTACGGGTACGGGTGCGCCCCTCGCCGCGAGCACGGCGGCGTCGTACGTGCCGGAGACCTCGGCGGACAGGTGGAGCGAGACGACGCCCCGCGCACCGGCCTCGGCGGCCTTCCGGTAGGCCTCGGCGAAGACCTCGGGACTCGGGCGGGAGGTGGTGACGGAGCGTCGTTTCTGGAGGGCCTCGGCGAGTGCCTGGGCCGAGATCTCGGTGCCCTCCTCCAGGGCGCGGTCGCCGATGACGACGGTCAGCGGGACCGTGGTGATGGCGTGCCGCTCCCTGGTCTCGCGTGGCAGGTAGGCCGTGGAATCGGTGAGGATCGCGACATGCCGGGACATGAGCGGGAGGTTACCCGCCGGGGACGCCCCGCGGCAGTCCGGCCCCCGGGAGGCACCGGCATGGGTCCGTCCCGCCCCGCGCCCGGCCGTCCCGCCGGGCGGCTCCCCGGTGCGGCCGTCGCGTCAGGCGGTCGTCTCCGGGCGGGCCGACTTCTCCCAGGGGTGGACGGTCCGCAGGGGGTCGGGGCCCGTGATGGCGGACGGCTCGCTCCCGGACCCCGTCCGGTCGGCGGTCCCGGTCCTCCGGTCGGACCCGGCCGGGCGCTCCCGCTCCTCCCCACCGGTCTCCGGCGCCGTCTCCGGCGTGGTCCAGTGGCGCAGGGCCCCGGCCTCGACGTCGATCTGGGCGCTGAGCGCCGACAGGTCGTCCTCGGCGAACCTCACGGCCCGGTCCCGGGCGGCGCGACGCAGCGCGTCGGCCGAGCCCGTGATCCGCTCGGTCCGCGCGGCGAGCTCGGGGAGCTGTCCGGCCACCCATGCCCGGTCGGGCTCCCGCTCCAGACGCTTGAGGTCGGCGTCCAGTTCGATCCCGTGCGCGCTGAGCCGGTGGAACAGGTCCAGGGACTCCTTCAGCGAGGCGTCCTGCCCGACTCCGGCCTGGAGCGCCTCCTGGGTGGCGCGCATCGAGGTGCGCAGCGAGAGCCGCAGCCGGGCCAGCTCTCCGGCGGTCCCGGCCTGGCCGAAGCTCTTGGCCCGCAGCGTGGTGTCCTCGACCGTGCGCCGGGCCTGGTCCAGGGTGCGGTCGACACCGCGTTTGGCGGCCTTGGTCACCTTCACGGCGGCGTACACCCCGAGCACCACGAAGGACAAGAAGAGCAGGGCCATGATCGTGACAATCGCGGCTTCCATGGGTGCCCCTCCGGCATCGGTCGACTCACCACGCGGCTGTGGTTCCTCCACGGTAAACGGAACGGGCAGGCCGCGGGTTCCCCCGGAACCCCCAACCTGCCCGTAGGGGAAACCCCTGGGCGCGGCCGTACACCGGCCGCGTACCGCTAACCGGCGACGATGTTGACCAGCTTCGGCGCGCGCACGATCACCTTGCGGATCTCGGCGCCGCCCAGGGCGGCGACCACGTGCGGGTCGGCCAGCGCCAGCGTCTCCAGCTCCGCGTCCGTGATCGACGGGGAGACCTCCAGGCGGGCCTTGACCTTGCCCTTGATCTGCACGACGCAGGTCACGGTCTCGTCCACGACGTACGCCGGGTCGGCGACCGGGAAGTCCTGGTGGACGACCGATTCGGTGTGGCCCAGCCTGCGCCACAGCTCCTCGGCGATGTGCGGTGCCAGCGGGGCGACCAGCAGGACCAGCTGTTCGGCGACGGTCCGGGAGACCGCGCCGCCGGACTTGGTCAGGTGGTTGTTCAGCTCGGTGATCTTGGCGATGGCGGTGTTGAAGCGCATCGCGGCCATGTCCTGCGCGACGCCGTCGATCGCCTTGTGCAGGGCGCGCAGCGTGTCCTCGTCGGGCGCGGCGTCCACGACGGTGACCTCGCCGGTCGACTCGTCGACGATGTTGCGCCACAGACGCTGCAGCAGGCGGTACTGGCCGACCACCGCGCGCGTGTCCCAGGGGCGCGACACGTCCAGCGGGCCCATCGCCATCTCGTACAGGCGCAGGGTGTCGGCGCCGTACTCGGCGCAGATCTCGTCCGGCGTGACGGCGTTCTTCAGGGACTTGCCCATCTTGCCCAGGACGCGGGAGACCTTCTCGCCCTGGTACCAGAAGCCGCCGTCGCGCTCCTCGACCTCGGCCGCCGGGACGGCGATCCCGCGCGCGTCCCGGTAGACGAAGGCCTGGATCATGCCCTGGTTGTACAGCTTGTGGAAGGGCTCGGCCGAGGAGATGTGGCCCAGGTCGAACAGGACCTTGGACCAGAAGCGCGCGTACAGCAGGTGCAGCACGGCGTGCTCGGCACCGCCGACGTACAGGTCCACGCCGCCGGTCGGCATGCCCTCGCGCGGGCCCATCCAGTACTGCTCGACGGCCGGGTCGACCAGCTTCTCGGAGTTGTGCGGGTCCAGGTAGCGCAGCTCGTACCAGCAGGAACCGGCCCAGTTGGGCATGGTGTTGGTCTCGCGGCGGTACTTCTTGGGCCCGTCGCCCAGGTCCAGGGTGACGTTCACCCAGTCCTCGTTGCGGGACAGCGGGGTCTCCGGGCGGGTGTCCGCGTCGTCCGGGTCGAAGGTGCGCGGCGAGTAGTCGTCGACCTCCGGCAGCTCCAGCGGCAGCATCGACTCGGGCAGCGAGTGGGCGACGCCGTCCTCGTCGTAGACGATCGGGAAGGGCTCGCCCCAGTAGCGCTGGCGGCTGAACAGCCAGTCGCGCAGCCGGAAGTTGACCGTGCCCTCGCCGATGCCGCGCTCGGCCAGCCAGGCGGTGATCCTCGCCTTGGCGTCGACGACGCCGAGGCCGTCCAGGGAGATCTCGTCGTTGGCCGAGTTGACCAGCTTCGCCTCGTAGGAGGCGAAGGCGTCGTCCCAGGTGGCGGGGTCGGTGCCGCGGTCGTCCGAGGGCTCGACGACACAGCGCATCGGCAGCTCGAAGGCGCGCGCGAAGGCGAAGTCGCGGCTGTCGTGCGCCGGGACGGCCATGATGGCGCCGGTGCCGTAGCCCATCAGGACGTAGTCGGCGATGAAGACCGGGACCCGCTCGCCGCTGACCGGGTTGGTCGCGTACGCGCCGGTGAAGACGCCGGTCTTGTCCTTGGCCTCGGCCTGGCGCTCGACGTCGGACTTGGAGGCGGCCTGCTTGCGGTAGGCGTCGACGGCTTCGGCGGGGGTGGCGTGACCGCCGGTCCACACGTCGTGGGTGCCCTCGGGCCAGGCGGCCGGAACGATCTTCTCGACCAGCTCGTGCTCGGGCGCCAGGACCATGTAGGTGGCGCCGAACAGGGTGTCCTGGCGGGTGGTGAAGACGGTGATGGCACCGGCGTCGCCGACCTGGAAGTCGACGCGGGCCCCCTCGGAGCGGCCGATCCAGTTCCGCTGCTGCAGCTTGATGGCCTCGGGCCAGTCCAGGGCGTCCAGGTCGTCGAGCAGGCGGTCCGCGTAGGCGGTGATCCGCATGTTCCACTGGCGCAGCTTGGACTTGAAGACGGGGAAGTTGCCGCGCTCGGAGCGTCCGTCAGCGGTGACCTCCTCGTTGGCCAGGACGGTGCCCAGGCCGGGGCACCAGTTGACGGGCGCGTCGGAGGCGTACGCCAGGCGGTACTCGCCCAGGACGTCGGCGCGCTCGGCGGCGCTCAGCTCGCTCCACGCGCGCGTGGTGCCGGGGACCTCACGCGTGCCGTTCTCGAACTGCTCGACCAGCTCGGCGATCGGACGGGCCTTCCGGGCCTCGTCGTCGTACCAGGAGTTGAAGATCTGCAGGAAGATCCACTGGGTCCACTTGTAGTACTCCGGGTCGATCGTGGCGAACGACCGGCGCTTGTCGTGGCCCAGGCCCAGCCGGCGCAGCTGGACCTTCATGTTCTCCATGTTGGCCTCGGTGGACACGCGCGGGTGCGTGCCCGTCTGCACGGCGTACTGCTCGGCCGGCAGGCCGAAGGCGTCGAAGCCCAGGGTGTGCAGCACGTTGTGGCCGGACATGCGCGCGTGGCGGGCGAAGACGTCCGTCGCGATGTAGCCCAGCGGGTGGCCGACGTGGAGTCCCGCGCCCGAGGGGTACGGGAACATGTCCATGATGAACTTCTTGGGCCGGGCGGCGACCGCCGGGTCGCCCGCCAGGTCACCGGTGGGGTTCGGAGCCTCGTACGTGCCCTCGGCGTCCCAGAAGTCCTGCCAGCGTGCCTCGATGTCGGCGGCCATGGCCGCCGTGTAGCGATGCGGGGCCGCCGTCTCGGCGGCCGTATTGATCTCGGTCATGGTCCTTGAAGCTCCATCGATCGTCTCTGCCCACGGCCACTGACTGCCCGAAATGAAAAATCCCCTCGCACAGGAGGGGATGCCGCGCCGACTCCGACGGAATGTCTGTCACCCGTCGGGACTGGTCAGCGCGGCTCGGTAAGCAGGAGGCGTACGGCACGCATGGCGCCAGGGTACCGCAGCGCCCGCACGGGCCGCACCGGCGTTCCGGGGGCCGGGACGCGAGAGAGCGGGCCACCCGATCCGGGTGACCCGCTCTCCTCTCCACGAGACCTCCGTGGACCTTCTGTGGAGCTAAGGAGAATTGAACTCCTGACCTCCTGCATGCCATGCAGGCGCTCTACCAACTGAGCTATAGCCCCTTGCTTTCCGTCTCCGTTCCGGTTTCCCTCGCGGCGACAGACAGAACATTAACCGGCTCCCCGGCAGATCTCCAAATCGATTCCCGGAGCCCTTCCGGACCTCCGGGTAGGGTCGCCGACTGTGTCCGTCTCCGTGCTCTCGAAAACCCGTTCCCGGCCGTGGCCCCTGGTCACCGCCGCGGCGGTCTGCCTGCTCTCGTTCACGGCCTTCTGGGTGGCGCAGCGCCTCGCCCACGTGAACATGCTCGACGTGATGGTCTACCGGGCCGAGGGGGAGACGGTCCGGGCCGGCGGCGACCTGTACGCGATGCGCGCCACCTCGGCCAACCTCGGCATGACCTATCCGCCCTTCGCGGCCCTGCTGTTCGTGCCGCTGACCCTGGTGGGCGTCCCGCTGATGCGGACGCTCGCCACCGGCGGGAACCTGCTCCTGGTGGTCGCCCTGGTCGTGCTGTCGGTCCGGCTGGTCCGTCCGTCGCTGTCGCGCGCGGACCTGTGGCGCACGGCGCTCTGGGTCGCCGCGGCCGTGGTCTGGTGCGAGCCGGTGTGGACGACCCTGCGGTACGGCCAGATCAACCTGCTCATGGCGGTGGCGGTGCTCTGGGACCTCACGCGCCGCGAGGGCTGCCGCTGGGCCGGCCTCGGGATCGGCCTGGCGACCGCGGTGAAACTCACACCGGGGCTCTTCGTGGTCCTGCTGCTCGTCGCGGGCGTGCTGCTGTGGCGCCGGGACCGGTCCTGGAACCAGTGGCTGCGCACGGCGGTGACGGCGACCGGGGTGTTCCTCGGGACGACGCTGGCCGTGGCGGCCGCGCTGCCCGCGGACTCGAAGAAGTTCTGGACGGAGACGCTGTTCGAGACGGGCCGGGTCGGTTTCGCCGAGGAGACCGCCAACCAGTCGATCCGCGGCGTCCTGGCCCGGCTGATGCACACCGACGACCCGGGCCTGTGGTGGGCGGTGACGGCGGCCCTCCTGGGCGGCGCGGCGATGGTGGTGGCGGTGCGCGCGGCGCTGCGCGGCGACAGGGCGGTGGCGGTGGTCGTCTGCGCGTTCACGGCGCTGATGATCAGCCCGATCTCGTGGTCCCACCACTGGGTCTGGTGCGTGCCGCTGCTGATCCTGCTCGCGGACCGCTCCACGCGCGCGTGGGCGGTGACGGGGGCGGTGGCCCTGGTGTTCGCGTCGTTCGCGCTGTGGTGGGTGCCGCACGACCCGGGACGTCCCGAACTGGACCAGAACGCGGGGCAGATGCTGCTCTCCGCGGTCTATCCGCTGACCGCGACGGCGCTGCTGCTGGGGTACGTGCTGACGCGGCGGCGGGCCGCCGGGGAGCGGGGCCTCGCGGGGAACGGGGCCCGGGCCGCGACCGGGGGGCCGGGGCCCGCGGAGGAGCGGCGCCTTCCGGAGGAGCGGCGTCAGGCCGTGGCGAAGGAGTAGAACCGCTTGAGGGTGCAGTGCTCGTCGAGGAGCCGGCCGTAGATCGGCTCCCCCTCGAGTTCCCGGTACGTCTCGATCGGGTCGCCTTTTATGATCAGCGCCCGCGCGCACTCCTCGCACCAGTACTGGAAACCGGGGTTGACGGGGTCCATGTCGCGCACGATGGGCGTACCGCTGCCGCACCAGTCGCACTTCCGCCTGTGTGCACCCATCAGTCAGCTCCAGCTGTGGCCGCAGGTCGTGCACCCACAGGACACCCTGCCGTTGTCGCCGAGCACGTGGGTCACCCTCCCGTCCGGATCTTCGTCCCCCTCCGGCCGTCCGATTCTGCCATGGCCCCGCAAGGGGGTCGGCGGACTTGGCGCGAGAAGCCCCGGAGGGACGGGACCGGGAGGCGGGAAGGGTCGGGGAACGACGAATCCCGCCCCCTGATGGGGACGGGATTCGGTGACTGTGGAGCTAAGGAGAATTGAACTCCTGACCTCCTGCATGCCATGCAGGCGCTCTACCAACTGAGCTATAGCCCCTCGTGTTCTTCGCGCTCCGCGCTGCGAACAAGAAGAACTCTAGCCTGTGACCTGCCGGAAAGTGAAATCCGGGTCCGGCGGGCCGGTCGCGGGAGCTCAGTCGTCGTCGCCGAGGACCGGTGTGGGCAGCGTGCCGGCGTTGTGTTCCGTCAGGCGCCAGCCGCGCGCGCCCTCGCCGAGGATGGACCAGCAGCAGTTGGAGAGCCCGCCCAGGCTCTCCCAGTGCCGGGCCTCCAGGCCCAGGAGCCGGCCGATGGTGGTCCGGATGGTGCCGCCGTGGCTGACCACCACGAGCGTGCCGTTCTCCGGGAGCTTGTCGGCGTGCTCCAGGACCACCGGGGCGGCCCTGTCGGCCACCTCGGTCTCCAGCTCGCCGCCGCCCCGGCGCACCGGCTCGCCGCGCTTCCACGCGGCGTACTGCTCTCCGTACCGCGCCACGATCTCCTCGTGGGTCAGTCCCTGCCACTCCCCCGCGTAGGTCTCGCGCAGGGCGGCGTCGTGGGCGACGTCGTGGCCGGTGAGCGCGGCCAGCTCGGCGGCGGTGGCCGCCGCCCGCTTCAGGTCGGAGGCCACGATGGCGTCCGGTGCGAGCGCGGTGAGCAGCCGTGCGGCCCGGCGCGCCTGGGCGACGCCGGTCTCCGTCAGCTCGATGTCGGTCGAGCCCTGGAAGCGGCGCTCCAGGTTCCAGGAGGTCTGGCCGTGGCGCCAGAGGACGATGCGGCGGCCACTGCCGCCCCCGGTGGTGCTCAGCTCAGCTCACCGTCCGTTCCGTCCGGGAGCCCGGAGGCATGGTCGGCGGTGTCGACGCCGGTCAGGGCGGCGTGCTCGGCGCCCTTCCCGCGGGTCTTCCGGGCGTCCTCGGGCAGCTCCAGCTCGGGGCAGTCCTTCCACAGCCGCTCCAGGGCGTAGAAGACCCGCTCCTCGCTGTGCTGGACGTGGACGACGATGTCGACGTAGTCCAGCAGGATCCAGCGCGCGTCGCGGTCGCCCTCGCGGCGGACCGGCTTGGCGCCGAGCTCCTTGAGCAGCCGCTCCTCGATCTCGTCGACGATCGACTTGACCTGGCGGTCGTTGGGCGCGGAGGCGAGCAGGAAGGCGTCGGTGATCGACAGCACGTCGCTGACGTCGTACGCGATGATGTCGTGCGCGAGCCGGTCGGCGGCCGCCTGGGCGGCGGTCTTGACGAGCTCGATGGAACGGTCCGTAGCGGTCACAAGCAGGCTTTCGTCGGCGGTCCAGTACCCCTCCAGGGTCTCACGGACCGCCGACACCGCCGTCTGCCTTTTCCGGAGCGCCGCCGGGCCCGCCCCGGCGGAGCGGGCGGCGCCGTTTCCGGGACCGCGCCCTACCGGGTTCCCGGGGCCTTGTAGTCGCGGCCCAGGACCACGGTGACCGCGGCCGTGCCGGTCGTGCCGCCCTTCCGGACGGAGCCGGCGGGCAGGCCCAGCGTCCTGGCCACCTCGGCCGCCGTCGTCTTCCGGGCGTCGTCGCCGTAGAGGACCTGGGACTTCTCCTGCGCCGGCGCCGTGGTGGCGCCCACGAAGGCGTAGCCGCCGTTGACCAGCGTGATCCGGGCGGTCTCGGCCGCCTTTCCGCCCGACCCGTCCCGCACCGAGACCCGGGGCACGCCGCCCGTGTCCGGGGCGCCGGCCTTGCCGCCGAGGACGTCCTTCACGACGGTGTCGCTCGCGCCTTCGGTCAGCGCGCCGTCCTGCTCCACCGGGAGCAGGGCCGTCTTGTAGGCGCCGACCTTGGCGTGCTCGGCGAGCTTGGCCAGGGAGGCCCCGAGGTCCTTCTCCGGGAGCGAGGGGTCGAGGATCTGCTGGAGGGTCCCGATGGTGACGGTGGCGGCCTCGGGGTCGTCGGAGATCTTCCGCAGCACCCCGTAGAGGACCTGGCCGAACCTCCGGAGCTGCTCCGCCTCGGTCTCGCCGGGGGCCCGGTAGGTGGCGTACGCGACGGCGGCGCGGCCGTTCAGCGTCTGCTTCTCGCCCTTCTTCACGAGCGGCTCGGCCCCCTTCCTGGGGCCGGGCACGTCCGTGTCGGTGTCGGCCTCGACGCCGCCGACGATCTCGACGAGGTTCTCCAGGTACGGGGTGTCCAGGCGCCAGGTTCCGGTGAGCCGGGTGCCGAGGAGGTTGTCGATCGCCTCCCGGGTGCCGCTGGACCCGTCCTCCTCGACCGACTTGCCGAGGGTGGTCGGGGAGCCCTCGCCGTCGGTGACGACGACGGAGTTGGGGAGCAGGACCGTGGTGCCCTGGCGGGTGGTCGCGTTCTCCACGAGCAGGGCGGTGGAGGTCCCGCCGCCGGTGGTGTCGTGGAGGTGGACGACGATCGCGTCGCGCTTCTGGGTGCCGCTCGCCGCGGTCCCCTTCCCCTCCGGGTCGGACGTCCCGGGGAGCATGCCCGCGGACCACAGGTAGGCGACGCCGCCGGCGAGGGCGAGCACGAGCGCCACGGCGAGCGCGACGAGCCGGTTGCGGCCGCGCCGCCTGGCCTCCTCGCGCCGTTCGGAACGGCTCTCGGTGAACTTGAGCCAGTCGATGACGTCCTCGGAGTCCTCGTCGGGCTCCTCGATGAACGAGAACTGCTCGGTGCGGTACTCGCGGTCGCCGTCGTCCCTCCGGGGCGGGGAGGGGCGCTCGGAGGCGGGGCGCTGGCCGGGGACGCCGGGCGGGGCCGCGACGGGCGCGGCCGGCGCCTCCGGAGCCGCCGGGGCGGTCCGGACGGGCTGGGGCGGGGACTGCGGCGGGGACTGGGCGGCCCACTGCTGCCCGGTGTCGTAGGAGGGGTGGGCGTGGCCCTGCCCGCCGTACGGGTCGTACGGCGGCTGCTGGGCGTACGGGTCGTAGCCGTACGACTGCTGCTGCGCCTGCTGCTGCGGGTCGCCGTACGGGTCGTGGTGCCGCACGGGCGCCTGCTGCTGCGGCTGCTGGTACACCGGCTGCCCGTACTCGTCGTAGCCGATGATCTGCGGCTGCGGATAGTACGGGTCGTACGGATGCTGCTGGTCGTTCACCGGTGCCCCTCCCCGGAGTTCACTGGCCGCGGTACAGCTGGCGCTTGTCGATGTAGCGCACCACGCCGTCCGGGACCAGGTACCAGACGGGATCGCCCTGCACGACCCTCGCCCGGCAGTCGGTGGAGGAGATGGCGAGCGCGGGGACCTCGACGAGCGAGACCCCGCCCTTGGGCAGCCCGTCGTCGGTGAGGTCGTGGCCCGGACGGGTGACGCCGATGAAGTGGGCGAGCGAGAAGAGCTCCTCGGCGTCGCGCCAGGTGAGGATCTGCGCCAGCGCGTCGGCCCCGGTGATGAAGAAGAGGTCCGAGTCGGCGTTGAGGGAGCGCAGGTCCCTCAGGGTGTCGATGGTGTAGGTCGCGCCGCCGCGGTCGATGTCGATCCGGCTGACCGAGAACTGCGGGTTGGACGCCGTGGCGATGACCGTCATCAGATAGCGGTCCTCGGCCGCGGACACGGCCTTGTGGCTCTTCTGCCACGGCTCCCCGGTCGGCACGAACACCACTTCGTCCAGATGGAACAGGGCGGCGACCTCGCTGGCCGCCACCAGGTGTCCGTGGTGGATCGGGTCGAAGGTTCCGCCCATCACGCCGAGTCGGCGCTTCCCGCGCCCGCCAGTAGGCACTTCCTGCTCTCCCATGCGTGCAGAGCCTACTGGCACGGCAGCGGCCGCCGGATCAGCGGTGTCGGTTCAGCGGTCGCGGTTGAAGCGGGTGGTGATCCACAGCAGCAGGAGCAGGGCGCCGAAGGCACCGAAGCCGGTGAGGTAGGGGCTGAGGCTTTCGTGGTTGCCGCCGTGCTCGGCCCCCTCGGCGAGGGTGACCAGGTGGGCGGCGGTGCTGTGGAGGCTCATCTTCGGCAGACCTATCGATCGGGGGTGGGAGCGGAGACTTCGCGCACATCGTATGCGGGCCGTCCCGGCGCGCTCACGCCGACTCAGGCGTTGGCGTCGCGCTCGGCGTTGCCGTCCGCGCCGTCCGCCGCCCGGCCGTCCTCCGTTCCGCCGGTGGTGTCGTCGCGGTAGCCGCGCAGCAGGAACCAGGCGAGCAGGACGCCGCCCACGACCGAGAGCAGCAGCACGATCCGGAGCGTGTCGCCCGCGCCCTCCCCCGCGGCGAGCAGGGCGGTGGCGGTGGTGTCCGGCATGTCGGTCGTGCCCTTCGTTCGTCCCGGTCGCCCGGGTTGTCCACAGGCCCTCGGCACACGGTATCGCCAACGCCTAGGCTGGGCGCAGTCAGGGGGACGAGCACCGACTCGTACGAACAGGGGGCATCCATGACCGAGAACGTCCAGGAGAGCACGCCGAGCAGGCTGCGGAAGCGGTTCCCCGGAATCTCCTCGCGGGCCTACGAGCACCCGGCCGACCGTTCGGCGCTGGTGGCGCTGCGCAAGCTCAGCGGCTTCGACACGGCCTTCAAGGCGCTCAGCGGGCTGCTGCCGGAGCGCAGTCTGCGGCTCCTCTACCTCTCGGACTCCGTCCGGGTGAGCGACGCGCAGTTCGGCCACCTCAACGAGATGCTGCGGGACGCCTGTTACGTCCTGGACCTGGAGAAGGTCCCGCAGATGTACGTGACGCAGGACCCGAAGCCCCAGGCGATGTGCATCGGCCTGGACGAGCCGATCATCGTGCTGACCACCGGTCTCGTGGAGCTCCTCGACGAGGAGGAGATGCGGGCCGTCGTCGGTCACGAGGTCGGCCACGCCCTCTCCGGGCACGCGGTGTACCGCACGGTCCTGCTGTTCCTCACCAACCTGGCGCTCAAGATCGCCTGGATTCCGCTGGGGACGGTCGCGGTCACGGCCATCGTGACGGCGCTGCGCGAGTGGTTCCGCAAGTCGGAGCTCTCCGCCGACCGGGCCGGGCTCCTCGTGGGACAGGACGTGCGGGCCTCGATGCGCGGCCTGATGAAGATCGCCGGCGGCAACCACCTGCACGAGATGAACGTGGACGCGTTCCTCGCCCAGGCCGACGAGTACGAGAAGGCCGGTGACCTGCGGGACTCGGTCCTGAAGATCCTCAACGTGCTGCCGCGTTCGCACCCCTTCACGGCCGTCCGGGCGGCGGAGCTGAAGAAGTGGTCGGAGAGCCGCGACTTCCAGCGGATCATGGACGGGCACTACCCGAAGCGGTCGGAGGACAAGGACACGTCGGTCACGGACTCCTTCCGCGAGTCGGCCGGGCACTACGCCGAGACCGTGCGGACCAGCAAGGACCCGCTGTTCAAGCTGGTCGGGGACATAGCGGGCGGCGCCGGTGACCTGGCGGGCGACCTGGGCGGGCGGCTGCGCACCCGGTTCGGCGGTCAGGGCTCCCCGAAGGCCGACGACGGCGCGGGCGGTCAGGGCGAGGGCTGAGCGTCCGGCGCCAGCGCTCCGCACAGCGACGGGGCGGCGGGCCGGGCCGTGGCGTACGGGTCGGTGACCGCCGGGCCGTCCGCCCCGGTGGGCTTCGCCCCGGCCAGGAGCGGCCTCAGGGAACCCGTGTTCCCGGGGCCGCAGGCCTGCGGCCCGGCCTCCACGGTGCTGGTCAGCAGCTCGGCGCGGTGCGTCCGCAGGTCCTCGCGGTCGAAGCGGAAGCGCACCGCCCGGTGGACGGTGAAGAGGGAGGCGGCGGCCGGCCCGGCGTCCGTGGTGGCCGGGCGGAGGGCGTAGGTGTACGTGTGGTCCGCCGTGACGTCCAGCGTGTCGGGGCCGACCTCCTCGAAGCGCAGGACCCCCCGCACCCGGACGGCGGGGTCCGCGAGGACGACCCGGCGCGGGTCGAAGCGGACGAGCCAGGCGGCGAGGGCGTGCCGGCCGTCGTCGGCGGACGACTCGACGCTCCGGTCGAACTGCTCCCGCTGGTCCGGGTCGAGCAGCAGGCGCGGGGGACGCACGGTGGCCCCGGACAGGACGTCGGGCTCCATGGAGGAGGCCACCAGGTAGTCCTTGGCGATGCCGAGGGCGGTGACGACCTGGCTCTCGGCGAAGTGGGGGGTGCGTCCCGCGACGGGCAGGTCGATGCCGGCGGCCCCGGTGCGGTGGTGGGCGGCCGGGCTGCGGGCGAGGAGCCGGACGGGCTCGCCGCCCGGGACGGGGTTCCGGGGGGCGAGCGGGACCACGGTGGTCCGCAGGGGCTCGGCGCGCTGGTCCACCGGGAGCGGGTACGGGTTGCGGATGCCCAGGTAGACGGCGGTGCCGAAGGCGAGGACGACCAGCAGGACCAGCAGGACCGCCTGGCGGGGGCCGCTCCTCCCCTCCCGGGAGGGGAGGCTGCGGACGGCCTGGGCGTGGCCCTCCATCCGTTCCCGGGCGGAGAACTCCTGGAGGCGGGCAGCGCGGACGAACGCCTCGTCGAAGACGACGGATCGGTACTCGTCCTCACCACCGCCGGGGAACCCCTCGGGCGTCCCTTCAGGCGGGTCGCCGCGCCCTGCCATACCTTCAGGGTAGGTCCGCAGGGGCATCGGTAAACGCCCGGCTACACGACAGAATCGGAAGAATTCCGCCATTGGGGTGCGGGGGCGCGGCGGAGGGACGGGAGCCGCCGGGCGGCGGGACGCGGCGCGGGGCCGGGAGACCGGGAGGGGCTATTCGGGGGACGCGGAGCGTACGGCGGGCGCGCGGGCGGCCGGCGGGGCCGGGCTGGGCGCGTCGACCCCGGTGGTGGCGGGCGACGGGACCCGGTCCTGGCGGTTGGCGGCGGCGCCCCGGTAGACGGCGCTGAAGGCGAGGGCGACCATGCCGATCCCCATGACCAGGGCGAGGATCCAGGCGACGGGCCGGTGCCAGCGCGCACGGCCCCGGTAGGGACGCAGGGCCCCGCCGTGACGGCCGTAGGGGCTGTCGTCGTCGCCGATGTCGTCGGGCTCGTAGACGGGGCCCAGGGGGTCGTGGCCGTCCCCGTGGAAGTCCTCGTCGGCGGGTCCGCCCGCGCGGGCCCGGGCCGCCTCGGCCTCGGCGCGGGCCCGGGCCGCCTCGGCCTCGGCGCGGGCCTGGGCCGCGGCGAGGAGCCGCTCGACCGCGGACGGTTCGTGCACGGGGGCGGCCCGTACGAACTCCTCGTCGAAGACCACGGCGGCGTGGACCTCGTCGGCGCCTCCGCGGTCGACAGAGTCCTCGGGGTCCCCGCCGTTCTGGAACGGCCTGCCCCCCACGTCGTCCGGCACGGATTCAGGGTAGACCCGGAAGGTGGTTTTGGGCAGGGAGAGTGCGAACCCTCCCCGCCCGTACCGATAGGAGGCGTTACCGCACGTGGCCGTCGCCGGTGACGATGTACTTGGTCGAGGTCAGCTCGGGGAGGCCCATGGGGCCCCGGGCGTGCAGCTTCTGGGTGGAGATGCCGATCTCGGCGCCGAAGCCGAACTGGCCGCCGTCGGTGAACCGGGTGGAGGCGTTCACGGTCACCGTGGTGGAGTCGACCAGTTGGGTGAAGCGGCGGGCCGCGGCCTGCGAGGTGGTGACGATGGCCTCGGTGTGGCCGGAGGACCACATCCGGATGTGCTCCACGGCCTTGTCGAGGGACTCGACCACGGCGGCGGCGATGTCGTACGAGAGGTACTCGGTCTCCCAGTCCTCGGGCGTGGCCGGGACGACGGTGGCCCTGGAGCCCTCGGCGAGGGCGAGGACCCGCTCGTCGGCGTGGACGGTGACACCGGCCTCGGCGAGGGCGTCGAGGGCCCTGGGGAGGAAGGCCTCGGCGACGTCCTTGTGGACCAGGAGGGTCTCGGCGGCGTTGCAGACGCTGACCCGCTGGGCCTTGGAGTTGATCAGGATGTCGACGGCCATGTCGAGGTCGGTCTCGGCGTCGACGTAGACGTGGCAGTTGCCGGTGCCGGTCTCGATGACCGGGACGGTGGACTCCTCGACCACGGTCCGGATGAGGGAGGCGCCGCCGCGCGGGACGAGGACGTCGACCAGGCCCCGGGCGCGCATCAGTTCGCGGACCGACTCGCGGGACTCGCCGGGGACGAGCTGGATCGCGTCGGCGGGCAGCCCGGCGCCCCCGACGGCGTCGCGCAGCACGGTCACCAGGGCGCTGTTGGAGGCGTACGCGGAGGAGGAGCCGCGGAGCAGGACGGCGTTGCCGGACTTGAGGCAGAGGGCGGCGGCGTCGACGGTGACGTTGGGGCGGGCCTCGTAGATGATGCCGACGACGCCGAGGGGGACGCGGACCTGGCGCAGGTCGATGCCGTTGGGGAGGGTGGAGCCCCGGACGACCTCTCCGACGGGGTCGGGCAGCGCGGCGACGTCGCGGACGTCGGCGGCGATGGCCCGGACGCGCTCCGGGGTGAGGGTGAGCCGGTCGACGACGGCCTCACTGGTCCCGGCCTCCCGGGCCCTGGCGACGTCCACGGCGTTGGCCTCGACGATCTCGGCGGTGCGCACTTCGAGGGCGTCCGCGATCGCCAGCAGGGCGTCGTCCTTGGCCGCGCGCGGGAGTGGCGCGATTTCGGCGGCGGCGCCACGGGCCCGGTAGGCGGCCCGGATGACCGGGGAGAGGTTGTCGAGGGGCGTGAGCGAGGTCATGTCCGCAGGGTACTGGCACGCCTGCGGACATCCCTCACGTATCCCGCACTCCGAGACGTGCCCCGGACCGGCGGCACGCCCGGGTCCCGAGACGTGCCCCGGACCGGCGGCGCGCCCGGGCCCCGCGACGCGGTCCCGGGCCGGTGGCACGGTCCGCCACGACGGCGTGCCGTGCCCCGGCCCGGGACGCGGTCCGCACCCGGCGGCGGCCCGCCCGGCGGCCGGCCTCGCGGTGACCGGCTTCTCGGCGGCCCGCCCCGTGGTGATCCGTCCGGCTGCCGGCCCCGTGGTGGCCCCTCCGGCGGCCGGCCGGGCCGGCGGTCCGTCAGTAGGGGTGGACGCCGACCGGGGCCGCCGGCGGCGGGCCGTAGCCCTCCGCGATCCGCTGGTGGTAGGTCTCGCGGTCGATGACCTCCAGGCCCACGATCTCCCACGGCGGGAGCTTGGCCGTCTGCCGGTGCTCGCCCCACAGGCGCAGGGCGACGGCCGCCGCGTCGTGCAGGTCACGGGCCTCCTCCCAGTACCGGATCTCGGCGTGATCTCCGGCGTAGCGGCTGGTCAGCAGGAAGGGATGGTCGTGGGCCAGCTGTTCGAGCCCCCGTCGCACCTCCTTCAGCGGCGACTCCACGCCCGACACGCTGAGGGTGATGTGCCAGAGCCTGGACACGGGCTGTTGCCGTTCCCCGGCGCGGGTCTCGTGCGTCTCGCGTGCCTCGTGCGGGTCGGTGGCGGACCCGGTCCTCCTGTCCGTGGACCCGCCCCGTGCCTCGTCGAAGTCGGCTCCGGCCTCGACACTGGTCAGGGCGCGTTCGGCAGTCCCGCGGGGCGGTGCCCCAGGACGCGCTCGTCTCACCGGCGGCCTCCTGTGTGATGCGTGCGGTGCTGTCCCCGCCTTGCTCTTACCCCCGGGACAAAGTTGACCAGCCCGAGGGGGTGCGTGGGGCCGTTTTGGTGAACGTCCCTTCCGGACGGCCGTAGTTTCGGCCGTTTCGGCGGGTGGCGTGCGGGCGGTGTTCAGCGGATGACGACGAGGTCGTCACGGTGCACGACCTCGCGTTCGTACTCGGGCCCCAGCTCTCCGGCGAGCTCGTGGGTGGAGCGGCCGAGCATCCGGGGGATCTCCTTGGCGTCGAAGTTGACGAGGCCCCGGGCGACGGCCCGGCCGGTGGTGTCGCGCAGCTCGACGGGGTCACCGGCCACGAAGTCGCCCTCGACGGCCACGAGACCGGCCGCGAGCAGGGACTTCTTCCCCTCGACCACGGCGCGGACGGCTCCGTCGTCCAGGGTGAGGGAGCCCTGTGGGGTGGAGGCGTGGGCGAGCCAGAGGAGCCGGTCGGCGGAGCGGCGGCCGGTGCGGTGGAAGTACGTGCCGGTGTCCCGGCCGGCGAGGGCGTCGGCGGCGCGGCTGGCGGAGGTGAGGACGACGGGGATGCCGGCGGCGGCGGCGATCCGGGCCGCCTCGACCTTGGTGACCATGCCGCCGGTGCCGACGCCCGCCTTGCCCGCGGAGCCGATCTCGACGTGGGCGATGTCCGAGGGGCCGGTGACCCGCGCGATCCTCGACGTGCCGGGCTTGGAGGGGTCGCCGTCGTAGAGCCCGTCGACGTCCGAGAGCAGCACGAGCAGATCGGCGCGGACGAGGTGGGCGACGAGGGCGGCGAGCCGGTCGTTGTCGCCGAAGCGGATCTCGTCCGTGGCGACGGTGTCGTTCTCGTTGACGACCGGCAGCGCGCCCATGGTGAGGAGCTGGTCGAGGGTCCGGTACGCGTTGCGGTAGTGGGCGCGCCGGCTGGTGTCGTCGGTGGTGAGGAGGACCTGGCCGACGCGGACGCCGTAGCGGGCGAAGGAGGCGGTGTAGCGGGCGACGAGGAGGCCCTGGCCGACGCTGGCGGCGGCCTGCTGGCGGGCGAGGTCCTTGGGACGGCGGGTGAGGCCGAGCGGGGCGAGACCGGCGGCGATGGCGCCGGAGGAGACGAGGACGATCTCCTTCTCGCCGCCGCTGCGGACCTTGGCGAGCACGTCGACGAGGGCGTCGACCCGGTCGGCGTCGAGTCCCCCGGAGGCCGTGGTGAGGGAGGAGGAACCGACCTTGACGACGACCCTGCGGGCCTCCGTCACGTACTGCCTCGCCCCGTCCGTCTGACCCGTCACCTGCGTCGTCACCCGCGCCGTCCTCGCTCGCCCGTCCCGCCGCGCGCTCCGCGCCGCGGCTGTCGGGCAATCTACGCGAGCCGGGAGGGCTGCCGCTCGCCCGTTTCGCTCTCCGGACCGGTCCCGGCGTGGTCCCGGCCGGTGCCGCGGGGCACCAGGATGCGCTGGGAGATCACGTAGGTGAAGGGGATCGCGACGACGGCCGCGGCGAGCGGCGCGATCCTGTCGTCCATGCCGGCCCAGGTGACGAGCGCGTAGAGGCCGACGCTCTGGACCAGGTAGTTGGTGACGTTGGTGAGCGGGAAGAGCGCGAACTTCTTCCAGGTGGGGCGGGTGCGGTAGGTGAAGTAGGTGTTGAGGAAGAAGGAGCCGATCATGCTGAGGACGAAGGCGAGGGAGTACGCGGCGAAGTACGGCATCCACGGGTGGAGGAGCAGGTAGCACCCGAAGAACGTGCCGGTGTTGACCCCGCCGACGAGGCCGAAGCGGAAGATCTCGGCGAGCCGCGCCCGCCGCGCGGCGGTCTGCGCGCCGGGAGCGGCCGGTCCCGCGGCGTCCTTCCCGGGGGTCCCGGCGGTGCCGGGCGCGCCTCCGGCGCCGAGCGTCCCTCCGGTGCCGGGCGCGCCGCCCGGCCGGGCGGGACCGTCCCCCCCGTCCCTGCCCGTGCCCATCAGTGCTCCCGCTCGGTGGCGGCGAAGCGGGCGCGCTCGACGGCGGAACGGCCGGAGGTGCGGTGGGTCTCCTTGACGAGGAAGTGCGGCCGGCGCTTGGTCTCGTAGTAGATGCGGCCGATGTACTCCCCGATCAGGCCCAGCATCATCATCTGCACGCCCCCGAGGCCCACGATGATCGCGACCAGGGTGACGTATCCGGGCGAGGTGACGCCCTGGGTGAAGGCGTTGACGACCACCCAGACCGCGTACAGGGCGGCGAGGCCGGTCAGCATCATGCCCAGCCAGAGGGCGATGCGCAGCGGACGGTTGTTGAAGGAGATCAGCCCGTCCATGCCGTAGTTGACCAGGGAGCTGAACTTCCACTTCGTCTCGCCGCCCTCGCGCGCGGCGTTCTTGTAGTCGAAGGTGACGGCGTCGAAGCCGATCCAGGAGAAGAGCCCCTTGGAGAAGCGGTTGTACTCGGGGAGCGAGAGCAGGGCGTCGACGGCGGGGCGGGAGAGCAGCCGGAAGTCGCCGACGCCGTCCATGATCTCCACGTCCACCCAGCGGTTGACCGCGCGGTAGTAGGTGCGGCTGAGGGCGCTGCGGACCTTCTTGTCGCCTTCGCGGGTGCGCCGCGCTATCACCTGGTCGTGACCCTGGTGGTAGAGGTCCAGCATGCGTCCGAGCAGCTCGGGCGGGTGCTGGAGGTCGGCGTCCATGATCACCACGGCGTCGCCGGCGGACTTGCGCAGGCCCGCGAGCATGGCCGCCTCCTTGCCGAAGTTGCGGCTGAAGGAGGCATACTGTGTGCGGTCCGGATGCCGGGTGGCGATCTCCCGGAGCTTGCCCAGCGTCCCGTCGGAGCTGCCGTCGTCCACGTAGCAGATCTCGTAGTCGGCCGGAAGGGCGTCGAGCACCTGGCGCATCCGCGCGTCGAAGAGCTCGACGACGTCCTCCTCGTTGAAGCAGGGAACGACGACGGAAAGCTTGGTCATGGAACGGTCACTCCAGAGGGAGGGGCGAGAGCACGCTCTGAGGGGCCACCACCCGACTCTTCTTCAAGCGGCACCATGCGGTACAAGGTGGTGATGGCCGTCCGGCGTGCCCTGCGTGGCCGCCCCGGTCGGCATGTCGTCCATACAATAAAGCATGCGCGAAAGACCTTGAAAATACGTGGCATTTCACTCTTTTGCCACCTGGACAAACGGCCTCGGGCCATCAGGAGCTACCGCCGGTGAGCAGGACCACCTTCCCAGAACACGATGAGGCGCGGATGCCGGAGGGCGGAGCCCGGCCCGAAGCGGCCCCCGCCGGCGGAGGCGGGTTCCGCCGGGCGCTGAGCGGGGTCTCCCTCGTCGTGGCCGCCGTGTCGGGAACGCTGCTCGCGGTCGGCGCCTTCCTCGGTCTCTACGTGCGCCCCACCTCCGACGACTGGTGCGCCCTCTGGAAGTCGCGGGACATGGGCGTCCTGGGGATCTCCTCGGACTTCTACAACACCCAGAACGGCCGCGTCACCAACGCCTTCCTCACCGGCGTCATCTACGCCGACGACATGCTGGGGGCGAAGCTGATGCCCGCCTTCCTGGTCGTCGGGTTCGGCGTCGTCCTCTTCTTCCTGGCCCGCGCCGTGCTGCGCGCCCTCGGCCGCACCCAGCCCCCCGCCGTGCTCCTCGTGGCCGCCGTGGCGCTCTTCGAGGCGCTGCTGTTCTTCGCCGGTACGCGCGCGTACCAGGTGCTGCTCTGGACCCCGGCCACCATCTCCCACACCCTGCCGAGCCTGATCGGCCTCGCGGCCGTGCTCGGCGGCGTCGTCGCCGCCCGCTCCCCGCGCCCGTGGGCCCGGAAGGCCGGCGTGGCCGTGGCGGTCGTGACCGGTCTGGCGATCGGCATGCTCAGCGAGCCGTTCACCATGGTGGCCGGGATCTTCGCGGTCGCCGCCGGGCTGGTCTGCCTCCCCCGCTTCGGCCGGGCGAAGGACTGGTACGTCACCACCTGGTGCGCCGCCGCCTGCGCCGGGCTCGGCACGGGCCTCGCCCTCCTGTACACCTCCCCCGGTGCCCAGTGGCGGCGCGCCCAGGTTCCCAAGAAGCCGCTGACCGCCGACGAACTGGGAGAGATCTTCCACGACTGGTGGCGCATCTGGCAGACGATCGTCGACCAGTGGGCGTACCTGGGGGCCCTCGGCGTCGGCGCCCTCCTGGGTCTGGGCATCGCCTTCGCCGGGCCGTCCCGGGACCGCGGCGACGCCGCCGGAGAGGGCCGTCCGCGCCGGATGCCGTGGTTCGTGGCGCTCCTGCCGGTGCCGCTGATCGCGATCGCCAGCCTGGGCGTCACGTACGGCCTGCGCAGCGGCTACGGCCCGGCCGGGTGGACGTACGGCCGGACCTGGACGAACTTCGTCGTCCCCCTGCTGCTCGTCCTCTGCGCGTACGGCACGTGGGCCGGGTACCGGCTCGGGCGGCTCCTCCTGGCCCCCGGCCGCCCCGCCGCCCGTGCCGTCACGCTGGTCGCGGTGGGCGCGCTCGCCCTGGGAAGCGCGGCCGCCCTGGTGGAGCCGGTGTACGCGCTGAGCAAGGTGACGGTCTACCGGAGCATCGCCTGGGACAACCAGAACGCCCGCATCCGCGCGGAGATCGCGAAGGGCGCCACCGAGGTGACCTACCGCCCCATGTACATCGGCGTGCTCGCCGAACCGTTCTTCACCCCGGTGTACGAGCGCGACTGGGCGGCCCAGTGCACGGCCCGGTACTACGGGGTGGACCGGATTCGCCGCCCCTGAGCGCCCCGCCGGCCGGACACGCGCCGAGCGCCCTCCCTCCCCCGTTTCCGCCCGCCGGAACCGGGGGAGGGCTGTGTTTCCCGTCACTCCGCACCACCGGACACGGGGGGACACGGGGTACCTTCTCCCCTGCGCGATCGGCGCTGGTGGGGAGACGCCCGTAAGGGCGACCCACGTCACGCGCGGATGGTTGTGCCCGCGGACCCGGCCCTTCCATCACGATCGGGACACAGCGCGCGCCGCCCCGCCGGAAGCCGCGACGAACCGCGCGGGGAACACCAGGTAGCTTGGACGTGCCTGGAGGAAAGACAAGTGGATCGAGGTGCAAGTGCCTGACGTCTCCGTGGTCGTCATCGCCTACAACGACGCAGAGCGTCTCCCTACGGCCGTTCGGTCGGTACTGGATCAGACCCTGCACAACGTCGAAGTGGTGATCGTCGACGACTGCAGCAAGGACAGCACCTTCGAGGTCGCCCAGGCGCTCGCCGCCGCGCACCCCGACCGGGTCAGGGCCTTCCAGCTGCCGCAGAACAGCGGCGGCTGCGGCGCGCCCCGCAACCACGGCATCCAGCAGTGCGCCGGCGACTACGTCATGTTCCTCGACAGCGACGACGTGCTCGAACGCAACGCCTGCCGCAACATGCTCGACGCCGCCGAGAGCACCGGTGCGGACATCGTCTCCGGCCTCTGCGTCCGCGTGCACCTGGACAGCCGCCACAAGAAGACCACCGCCTGGTACCCGTGGCTGTACTCCAGGACCCGGACGATCGAGTCGATCACCGAGCTGCCGGACCTGCTGACCTTCGACACCCTGTCGACGAACAAGTGCTACCGCCGCGGCTTCCTCCTGGAGTCCGGCCTGGAGTTCCCGGTCGGCATCCACTACGAGGACCTGCTCTTCTCGGCCCAGGCCTACGTCGCCGCGAGCCGGATCACGCTCATCCCGAACACGGTCTACCACTGGAACGTGCAGGAGAGCGCCGCCGCCAAGTCGATCAGCAACCGGCGGCACGAGATCGCCAACTTCGTGCACCGCATGGAGATCCACCGCCGCGTGGACGCCCTGCTGGAGAGCAAGGGCTACGACGAGCTCAAGTACCGCAAGGACATCAAGTTCCTCAAGCACGACCTGGTCCTGCACTTCCGCGACCTGGCGCTGCTCGACGAGGACTACCGGCGCGAGTTCGCCGAGCTGGCCAACGGCTACCTCGCCGAGATCGACCCGCGGGCGTACGAGGAGGTGCAGCCGCTGCACGCCATCTGCGCCTACCTGCTGAGCAAGGAGGACTGGGACAACCTGCTCCCGGCCACCGAGGCGCTCACCAACCCGGGCCGCCTCACCTCCCCGCTCGCCGAGGTCGACGAGCGGATCTACTGGTGCGACCGGCACCTGGACACCGAGCAGGGCCGTCAGATCCTCGACGTCACCTCGCGCGGCTTCCACGTCCGCCCGCTCACGGCCCTCGCCCTCGGCAACAAGCTGACCTCGTACGAGAGCACCGACGGCGTCGTCACGCTCGCCGGCCGGGTGGTCAACCCGCTGGGGCGGATCGCCCCGGACGCGAAGCTCGGCGCCGTCATCGAGTTCTCGGCCCGCCGCAGCGTCGGCGGCAAGACCGCCCGCATCCCGGTGACGTCGGTCCGGCACGCCGGCCGGTGGATCGAGTGGGAGGGCACCGTGGACGTCGCCCGCACCGTCCGCCCGCTCGGCATCATCGACGCCGTCTGGGACGTGCGCGTGATCCTCACGGTCGACGGCCGGCGCCTGCGCACCCGGGTCTCCGTCGGCGGCACCTCCCTCGACGACGCCCGTTCCCTGAAGGTCCGCCCCCGGCTGACGACGCTGGTCTCCGACCGCTTCGTCCCCGAGATCACGAAGAAGGGCAACCTCTCCTACGTGCTCTCCGCCGAGGGCAGGGCCGCCGTGCGCACCTCCTCGGTGATCGAGGAGGCCATGCACGGGCGCGCCGCCCGGCTGGCGAAGACGAGCCTGCGCCGCCTGCTGAACGCGAAGAAGGAGCTGAACTCGGGCGAGACCAAGCTGCGCGTCTACCACGAGTTCTACAGCAAGCTGCCGATCCGCAAGGGCCTCGTGGTCTTCGAGAGCCACCTCGGCAAGCAGTACAGCGACAGCCCCAAGGCGATCTACGAGGAGATGCGCCGTCAGGGCGTCGCCTTCGAGGCCGTCTGGTCCTACGCGGGTGCGGAGCCGACCGGCTTCCCCGAGGACGCCACGCTGGTGAAGCGCTGGAGCTGGCAGTACCTGCGGGCGCTCGCCCAGGCCGAGTTCTGGATCGACAACCAGGGCTTCCCGCTGCGCCTCACCAAGCGCCCGGGAACCACGTACATCCAGACCTGGCACGGCACCGCCCTCAAGCGGATGGGCTTCGACGAGCCCAACACCAAGGCCCGTGGGCTCGCCGCCCAGGCCTCCTTCCAGCAGTCCCTGGACCGCTTCGACCACTTCCTGATCCGCGGCGAGCACGACCGGCGCACCCTCGCGAAGGGCTTCCGGCTCCGTGACGAGGTGCTGCTGCCCGTCGGCTACCCGCGCAACGACGACCTCGCCGAGGCGCGCCGCAGGGAGACGGAGACCGGCGTCCGGGAGCGCGGTCCGCTCGCGGCCGAGCTGGGCATCGACCCGGAGAAGAAGGTGCTGCTGTACGCGCCGACCTTCCGGGCCGCCCCGGGCGGCAAGGTGCGCGCCTTCCAGGCCCCGTTCGACGTCGAGGAGTTCGCCGAGCGCTTCGGCGAGACCCACACCCTGCTGATCAGGACGCACTACCTGAACAGCGTGACCCTGCCGCCGTCGGTCAGGGGGCGGGTCATCGACGTCTCCGGGCACCACGACATCACCCCGATCCTCGCCCTCGCGGACGGGCTGATCACCGACTACTCGTCCGTGATGTTCGACTACGGGCTGCTCGACCGCCCGATGGTCTTCTTCACCTACGACTACGACGAGTACGCCAAGGAGAACCGGGGCACCTACTTCGACCTGAAGGAACGCGCGCCGGGGCCGGTCGTGGAGACGGCGGAGGAGCTCTTCGAAGTGATCGCCGACTTCAAGGACGAGGCCGACACCAAGTACGCGGCGGCCCGTCAGCGGTTCAACGCGGAGTTCAGCGAGTACGACCGGGGCGACGCGGCCCGTCGGATCGTCGCCAAGTTCTTCACCGGGAGCGGGAAGTGACCCATCAGACCACTGCGTCCGGCGGCCGCGACATCTTCATCGTCTCCAACAGCGTGGACGAGATGGGCGGCGTGACCACCTGGACGCACCAGATGGCCCGGGAGTTCACCGGCCGCGGCCACCGGGTCCACGTCATCGGCATCACCCCGGCCCCGGCCGGCCGGCAGCACGAGTTCCCGGACCCGCTGCCCTACGCCACCACCACCCTGTACGACGCGCATCCGCCGCAGGTGCGGCCGCTGCGCGGTCTCAAGGGCAGGCTCAACGCGGCGGAGCGGCGGCGCCACGCCGCCCGTGCCGCCGGGATGCGGGAGCGCGCGGACCGGATGACGGCGCTCTTCGCCGCCGCCCGGCCCGGCGCGATCGTGATCGTGACCCAGGTGTGGGCGATGGAGTGGGTGGCCCTCGCCGACACCAAGGGCCACGTGGTGATCGGCATGAGCCACGAGTCGTACGCCGCCAGCGCCGCGTCCTCGCGGCTCGCCCGGGTGAAGCGCTACTACAAGGACGTCGACCGGCTGCTCGTCCTCACCCCGGGCGACGCGGACCAGTGGATCCGCGCCGGCATGGACAACGTCGGCCACATGCCGAACGCCCTGCCGTTCATGCCCCCGGCCCCGGTGCCCCGCAGCGAGAAGGTCGTCGTCTCCGTCGGCCGCCTCTCGCACGAGAAGGGCGTCGACATGCTGCTCGACAGCTGGGCCGAGGTCGCTCCCCGCCATCCCGACTGGAAGCTGCGGATCTACGGCACCGGTGACGAGGAGCCGGCCCTGCTGCGGCAGACCACCGATCTGGGCCTCGACGGGTCCGTGGAGTGGATGGGCCGCACCAACGACGTGCTGGGCGCGCTCTCCGGGGCGTCGGTGTTCGCCCAGGCGTCCCGCGCCGAGGGCTTCCCGATCACCCTCCTGGAGGCGATGGCGGCGGGCGTGCCCTGTGCCGCGTTCGACTGCGCGCCGGGCGTCCGGGAGATCATCCGGGACGGCGAGGACGGGCTGCTCGCCCGGCTCGGCAACGCGCTGGAACTCGGCGGGCACATCAGCACGCTGATCTCCGACAAGGAGCTGCGCGACCGGATGGGCGACGCGGCCTTCGAGAACGTGAAGCGGTACTCGGCCGACGAGATCACCGACCGCTGGGAGGCGCTGTTCGCCTTCCTGGAGCGCTGACGGTCCGGCGACGCGTAAAGGAACGGGCCGGGGAGGTGAACTCCCCGGCCCGTTCCTCGTCTCCGTTCCGGGTCAGACGGTGGCGCCCCGGCGCGCGACCCAGCCCTCCCACGCCGAGCCGACCATCTCGCGCACGTCGTGGCGGGCCTTCCAGCCCAGTTCGGCGGCGATGCGGTCGGCGGAGGCCACGACCCGGGCGGGGTCGCCGGCGCGGCGCGGGGTGACGACGGGCTCGGTCGTGTGACCGGTGATCTCGTTGATCAGCGCGACCATCTCGGTGACGGAGACGCCCTCGCCCCGGCCGATGTTGACGGTCAGGTCGCGCGGCTCGCCCGCCCCGGCCCACTCCGCGAGCTTGCGCGCCGCGACGAGGTGGGCGTCGGCCAGGTCCTCGACGTGGATGTAGTCGCGGATGCAGGTGCCGTCCGGCGTGTCGTAGTCGTCGCCGAAGACGCGCGGGGACTCGCCGGCGTCGAGGCGCTCGAAGACCATCGGGACCAGGTTGAAGACGCCCGTGTCGGCGAGTTCGGGGGCGGCCGCGCCGGCCACGTTGAAGTAGCGCAGGCAGGCCGTCGAGATGCCGTGGGCCCGGCCGGCGGCACGGACCAGCCACTCGCCGACGAGCTTGGTCTCGCCGTAGGGGCTCATCGGCCGGCAGGGGGTCTCCTCGGTGACGAGGTCGACGTCCGGCATGCCGTAGACGGCGGCCGAGGAGGAGAAGAGGAAGTTGCGCACGCCGGCGGCGGCGACGGCCTCCAGGAGGACCGTGAGACCGGTGACGTTCTCGCGGTAGTAGTGCAGCGGCAGCTCGACGGACTCGCCGACCTGCTTCTTCGCGGCGAGGTGGACGACGCCGGTCACGCCGTGCTCGGCGATCGTCCGGTCCAGCACCTCGCGGTCGAGCGTCGAACCGACCACCAGGGGCACGCCCTCCGGGACCCGCTCCGCGTAGCCCGTGGACAGGTCGTCGAGGACGACGACCCGCTCGCCCGCCCGCGTCATGGCGCGGACCACGTGCGAACCGATGTAGCCGGCGCCGCCGGTGATCAGATAAGTCATAGCGCCCCAAACCCTTTCACTGAGAACTGCGGACGAGTCGGCGGAGCCGGGCCTCGACCGCCCGGAACCCTCCCCGGGCACCGGGTGCGATCCGTAGCGCCATCGAGCCGTTGGCCGTGACGTACTGCTGCACGAGAAGTACACCGTACCGGCTGCTCGGAAGCGCCGAACGCCACTGGGAACCGTCCGGCGGCCGGAGCGCGGTGGTGTACGACTCGCCGTTCGCGCAGGTCACCGTGGTGGTGACGTCCCACTGCTGGAGGCCCCGGAATCCGCGCCGGCGCCCGGCGGCGGCGAGTCCGGTGAACCGGACCGGGACCCGGCCGGTCCAGCGCTCCCCGGCCCCGGCCCCGGCCCCGGCCCCGGCGCGCAGCTCGACCCGTTCGGTACGGGCGGGCTCGTCGGCGCCGCGCGGCACGAACGCGATGTCGGCGGTGCGGGGCCCGGCCTCGGCGAGCCGCCCGTACAGGTCCCGCACGCTGATCCGCAGGTCGCCGCCGCGCAGGGTGGCGTCCACCACGAGCGGCAGTTCGGCGAGGGGCAGCCCGTCCGTGCCGTCGAGACGGGCCTCCGGCAGGTCGTCGGACCAGACGGCGGCGGTGCGGGTGCCCGCGTACGGCGGGAGCAGACGGGCCGGGCGGGCGGACAGCCGCGACAGCCGGAGCAGGTCGCGCGGTTCCTCCGCGGCCAGCAGGAAGCGGGCCGCCCAGCGGGCGGGGGCGACGGCGGCGGCGATCTCGGACTCCCGGAAGCCGGCCAGGTGCTCGCGGGTGACCTTCCACCACTCGGCGCGGTGCGCCTCGTCGCGCGACCGCAGGTCCCTGGCGTACATCCGCAGGTCGTGTTCGAGGAACTTGGTGCGGCAGGCGGCCGCGAGGTCCGCGCGCCCGGCGTCGGCGAAGGCCTCGACGGCCGCGCGGTGGGCGGCGATCCGGGACCGCCAGTTGGAGACGCCCTCCCGGTCGAGGGAGATCGACAGCCGGGCGGCGGCGCGGCGGACGTGCCAGACGTAGACGGTGTCGGGGACCACGGCGACGCGGGGGACGGCGGCGTACACCCGGGCGGTGAAGAGGAAGTCCTCGTAGACGAACCGGCCGTCGGGGAAGCGGATGCCGTGCTCGTCGAGGAAGGCCCGCTCGTAGACCTTGTTCACGCAGAGGGTGTCGTGGACGAGGGGCCGCAGCTCCTCGGGCGTCTCCAGGACGGCCGGTTCCCGGTAGAGACCGGGCTGCCAGCGGACGTCCCGGCCCTCGGGCAGCTCACGCCGCACGCAGACGCCGGCGGCCACCGGGGCGCGGTGCCGCTCGGCGGCGGAGACCAGGGCCTCGGCGGCGCCGGGCGGCAGGACGTCGTCGCTGTCCAGGAACATGACGTAGGGGGCGGTGGCGGCCCGGACGCCGTCGTTGCGCGGGGTGCCGCAGCCCCCGCTGTTGTCCGCGCGGCGCACCACCCGCACCCGGGGGTGCAGGGCGGCCAGTTCGTCGAGGACCCGCGCCGTTCCGTCACGGGAACAGTCGTCCACCGCCACCACCTCGGCCACCACGGGGCCCTGGTCGAGGGCGGACCTGACGGCCTCGCCGACCAGCGCCTCGTCGTTGTAGGCGATGACCACGACGCTGAGTCGGCCTGCGGTTCCGGGGGCGGGGGCGGTGCTCACGCCAGGATTTTACGGGAGCCCCCCGACCGGCCCGTCGGCCGGCCGGGGGGCTCCTCCCCGGCGGTAACGGCTCGCGCACCGCCGGAAGGGCCGAACCCGCCGGAACAGGCCGACCTCGCCGGAAGGGCCGAACCCGCTAGAACGGGTTGAACCCGTCGAACTCGCGCTGTGCCTCGTCGCGCTCCGCGTCGCGGTCCCGGCGGCGCTGCGCCGCCGGACGCGGGGCCTCCAGGCGGTGGTCCTCGCCGCGGCGGCCCAGCATCTCGGCGCCCGCCATCATGGTGGGCTCCCAGTCGAAGACGACCGCGTTCTCCTCGGGGCCGATCGCGACGCCGTCGCCCCCGCGGGCGCCCGCCTTCATCAGCGCGTCCTCGACGCCGAGGCGGTTGAGGCGGTCGGCCAGGTAGCCCACGGCCTCGTCGTTGTTGAAGTCGGTCTGGCGGACCCAGCGCTCCGGCTTCTCGCCGCGCACCCGGTAGACGTCCTCGGCCTCGTCGTACGTGACCGTGAAGCCCGTCTCGTCGACGGCCTTCGGGCGGATGACGATGCGGGTCGCCTCCTCCACCGGCTTGGCGGCGCGCGCCTCGGCCACGATGCCGGCGAGGGCGAAGGAGAGCTCCTTCAGGCCGGTGCGGGCCACTGCGGAGACCTCGTACACCTGGTAGCCGCGCGCCTCCAGGTCCGGGCGGATCATGTCCGCGAGGTCCTGGCCGTCCGGGATGTCGATCTTGTTGAGGACGACGACCCGGGGCCGGTCCTCCAGGCCGCCGTACTGCCGCAGCTCCTCCTCGATGACGTCGAGGTCGGAGAGCGGGTCGCGGTCGGACTCCAGCGTCGCCGTGTCCAGGACGTGGACGAGGACCGAGCAGCGCTCCACGTGGCGGAGGAACTCCAGGCCCAGGCCGCGGCCCTGGCTCGCGCCCGGGATCAGGCCCGGCACGTCGGCGATGGTGTAGACGGTCGCGCCGGCGGTGACGACGCCCAGGTTCGGGACGAGCGTCGTGAAGGGGTAGTCCGCGATCTTCGGCTTGGCGGCCGAGAGGACCGAGATGAGGGAGGACTTGCCGGCGCTCGGGTAGCCGACGAGGGCGACGTCGGCGACGGTCTTGAGCTCCAGGACGATGTCCCGGGCCTCGCCGGGCTCGCCGAGGAGCGCGAAGCCGGGGGCCTTGCGGCGCGCGGAGGACAGGGCCGCGTTGCCGAGGCCGCCGCGCCCGCCCTGGCCCGCGACGAAGGTCGTGCCCTGGCCGACCAGGTCGGCGAGCACGTTGCCCTGCTTGTCGAGGACGACGGTGCCGTCGGGCACGGTCAGGACCAGGTCCTGACCGTCCTTGCCGGAACGGTTGTCGCCCGCGCCCGGCTGGCCGTTGGTGGCCTTGCGGTGCGGCGAGTGGTGGTAGTCGAGCAGGGTGGTGACCGCCTGGTCGACGACCAGGATCACGTCACCGCCACGGCCGCCGTTGCCGCCGTCGGGGCCGCCGAGCGGCTTGAACTTCTCCCGGTGAACGGAGGCGCAGCCGTGGCCTCCGTTACCCGCGGCGACGTGCAGCTCGACGCGGTCCACGAAGGTGGTCATGGGGGTGCCTCCAGAGAAATACGTGCGGGATGTCTATCTAGTAACACGCGAAAGGCGGACCCGCTTCCCTTCCGGGAAGTGAGGTCCGCCTCCGCAAAGCGTTCCGATCAGGCGACCGGAACGATGTTCACGACCTTGCGGCCACGGTGGGTGCCGAACTGCACCGAACCGGCCTGCAGGGCGAACAGCGTGTCGTCGCCGCCACGGCCGACGCCCGCGCCCGGGTGGAAGTGCGTGCCGCGCTGGCGGATCAGGATCTCACCCGCGTTGACGACCTGACCGCCGAAACGCTTCACGCCGAGGCGCTGGGCGTTGGAGTCACGACCGTTCCGGGTGGACGATGCGCCCTTCTTGTGTGCCATTGCTCAGTCCCTCTTTACTTCGCGGCCGACGGGATCGCGGTGACCTTGATCGCCGTGTACTGCTGACGGTGACCCTGGCGACGACGGTAGCCGGTCTTGTTCTTGTAGCGCAGGATGTCGATCTTGGCGCCCTTGTGGTGGTCCACGACCTCGGCCGTGACCTTGATGCCGTCGAGGACCCACGGGTCGCTGGTCACGGCATCGCCGTCGACAACGAGCAGGGTCGAGAGCTCGACCGTGTCGCCGACCTTGGCAGTGGAAATCTTGTCAACCTCAACGATGTCGCCGACAGCAACCTTGTGCTGGCGACCACCGCTGCGCACGATGGCGTACACGCGGATCTCTCTCTCACTCGGGATGAAACCTCTGACGCCAGCCGCTCACACGGACCCGGGGGCCCGTGGCGTTCCGGAATCGGACGAGCGGCCTCTCCCGGCGGGCGGGAGGGAGGTGCTCAGAGGCGCGGCGTGTCAAGAGACACGCCGACGGTCAAGGGTACGGGCGGCTGCCACGAGGGGTCAAATCCGCCCGAGCGGTGCGGGCCGCTCCTCCTCCGGGGAGGAGCGGCCCGCACCCGCCGGTCAGTCCTGGGCCGGGGCGGCGGGCTTCTCCGCCGTCTTCTTGGCCGCGGTCTTCTTGGCGGTCGTCGTCTTCTTCGCCGCGGTCTTCTTGGTCGCCGCCGTCTTCTTGGCGGGGGCCTTCTTGACCGTGGCCTTCTTCGCCGCCGTCTTGCGCGCCGCCGTCTTCTTGGCGGGGGCGGGCTCGGCCTCGGCCTCGGCGGCCCCGGTCTCCGCGGCCGGGGCCGTGGCGACCACGACGACGGCCTCCTCGGCGCCCGCGGGCGAACCGGCGGGGGCGGTGGCCTTGCGGACCACCCGGCGGCGGGCGCGCGGCGGGGCGGCCGCGGGGGCCTCCTCGGCGGCGGGCTCCCCGGTCACGGCCGGCTCCGGGGCGATCCGCTCGGGAGCGGCCGGCTCCGGCGCCGGCTCCACGACGGTGACCGGCTCCGCCACGGTGACCGGCTCGGCCGGCTCCGAGGTCGAGACGACCGGGGAGGTCGCCCGGCGGGTGGCACGGCGGCGGCGCGGGGCCGGGGTCTCCTCGACCGCGGTCTCCGCCTCCACCACGGGGGCGGCGGGAGCGGGCTCCGCGGCCGGCTCGGCCACGACGGTCCCGGTGCCGGTCCCGGCCTCCGCGACCGGCGCCTCCGCGGCCGGCGCCTCGGGCGCCGGAGCGGCCGGGGCGGTCGCCCGGCGGGTCGCACGGCGGCGGCCACGGCCACCGCGCGCGGCGGCGGCCTCCGCCTCGGCGATGGAGCCGTACAGCTCCTCGTCCGGGGCGATCGGCTCCGGCAGGGCCACCGGGGCGGCCAGCTCCGCCGCGACCTCGGCCTCGGTCTCGACCTCCTGGGTCGCGGCGTCGGAACCGGACTCCACGGCCTCGTTCTGCTCGTGCTCGTGCTCGTGGGTGTGCTCGTGCCCGTCCCCGCCGCGGCCGCGCTTCTTGGAGCGCTTGCCGCCGCCACCGCCACCGGAGGTGGTCGGCTGCTCCATGTGGACGATGACGCCGCGGCCGTTGCAGTGGACGCAGGTCTCGGAGAAGGACTCCAGGAGGCCCTGGCCGACCCGCTTGCGGGTCATCTGCACCAGGCCGAGCGAGGTGACCTCGGCCACCTGGTGCTTGGTCCGGTCCCGGCCCAGGCACTCCAGGAGGCGGCGCAGCACCAGGTCGCGGTTGGATTCCAGGACCATGTCGATGAAGTCGATGACGACGATGCCGCCGAGGTCGCGCAGACGGAGCTGGCGCACGATCTCCTCGGCCGCCTCCAGGTTGTTCCTGGTGACGGTCTCCTCCAGGTTGCCGCCCTGGCCGGTGAACTTGCCGGTGTTGACGTCGACGACGATCATCGCCTCGGTCTTGTCGATCACCAGCGAGCCGCCGGACGGCAGCCAGACCTTGCGGTCGAGCGCCTTCATCAGCTGCTCGTCGATCCGGTACGTCGCGAAGACGTCGACCTCGCTCGTCCACCTGGACAGGCGGTCGGTCAGGTCCGGGGCGACGTGGCTGACGTACCCGTGGATGGTCTCCCACGCGTCGTCACCGCTGACGATGACCTTGGAGAAGTCCTCGTTGAAGATGTCGCGGACGACCCGGACGGTCATGTCCGGCTCGCCGTAGAGCAGCGTCGGGGCGTTGCCGCTCTTCGCCTTCTTCTGGATCTCCTCCCACTGCGCCTGCAGGCGCTCGACGTCGCGGCGCAGCTCGTCCTCGCTCGCGCCCTCGGCGGCGGTGCGCACGATGACGCCCGCGTCCTCGGGGACGATCTTCTTGAGGATGGTCTTGAGGCGGGCGCGCTCGGTGTCCGGGAGCTTGCGGCTGATGCCGGTCATCGAGCCCTCGGGCACGTACACGAGGTAGCGGCCGGGCAGGGAGACCTGGCTGGTCAGGCGGGCGCCCTTGTGGCCGATCGGGTCCTTCGTCACCTGGACGAGGACCGGCTGGCCGGACTTGAGGGCGGTCTCGATGCGGCGCGGCCCGTGGGCCATGCCGAGCGCCTCGAAGTTGACCTCGCCGGCGTACAGGACGGCGTTGCGGCCCTTGCCGATGTCGACGAAGGCGGCCTCCATGGACGGCAGGACGTTCTGGACCTTGCCCAGGTAGACGTTGCCGACGTACGAGGTGGCCTGCTCCTTGTTGACGTAGTGCTCGACCAGCACGTTGTCTTCCAGGACGCCGATCTGGGTGCGCTCGCCGTTCTGGCGGACGACCATGACGCGCTCGACGGCCTCGCGGCGGGCCAGGAACTCGGCCTCGGTGATGATCGGGACGCGGCGGCGGCCCTGCTCGCGGCCCTCGCGGCGGCGCTGCTTCTTGGCCTCCAGGCGGGTCGAGCCCTTGATGGACTGGACCTCGTCGGCGCCGGTGCCGGGCTCGGCCTTCTCGCGGGCCGGGCGGGGCTCGCGGACCTTGACGACCGTACGGACGCCGTCCTCGTCGCCCGGCTCGGTCTCGGCGGCGTCCCCGCTGCGGCGGCGACGGCGGCGGCGACGGCGGGAGCTGCTGGAGCCGCCGGTGTGGGACTCGGTGTCGTCCGGCTCCTCCTCGCCGTCCTCGGCGTCGTCGGTGTCGTCGGACCCGTCCTCGGCGTGCGCCTCCTCGTCGTCCTCGGTCTCGCCGGCCTCGGCGAGCTCGCCACGGCGACGGCGGCGGCCGCCGCGACGGCGACGGCGGGACGGGCGGTCCTCGTACTCGTCCGTCTCCTCGGCCTCCTCCTCCGCCTCGTCGGCGGCGGCCTCGACCTCGGGCTCGTCGGCGACGGTGGCCGGGACGGGCTCGACGGCGACGGGCTCGCCGCGGCGGCGGCGACGGCGGCGGGAACCGGACTCGGCCCGCTCGGCGGGTTCGGCGGCCTCCACGGCTTCCACGGCCTCGACGGTCTCGTCCACCGTCTCCTCGTCCTCCGGCTCCACCGGGGCGGCGGCAGCGGCGGCGGCAGCGGTCTCCGGGGTCTGGAACATCGGCTCGGTGAAGACCGGGGCCTGGAAGACGGCGACGGCGGGGCGCGCGGCACGGCGCGGCTCGCGGGCCGGGGCCGGCTCGGAGGTGAACTGCGGGGAGGCGGCGCGGCGGCGGCCCCGACCACGCGTGGCGGCGGTCTCGGCGGCGGCGACCTCGGGCTCGTCGGCGGCGATCTGCGCGACGGCGGCCTCGGGCGGCGTCTCGCCGGCGGGCGCCCCGGCGGCCGGCTCGGGCGAGGTGGTCCTGCGGGTGGCCCGGCGGCGGGTGCGCGGCGCGGGAGCGGCCTCGGCCTCGTCCTCGGCGGGAGCGACGGCCTCGGGCGCGGCCTCCGCGACCGGCTCGGCGGCGGGAGCGGGCGTCTCCCCGGCGGCGGGGGCGGGCGTCTCCCCGGCGGCGGGCGCGCCGGCGGGGGCGGTGGCCTTGCGGGTGGCCCGGCGGCGGGTGCGCGGCGCGGGAGCGGCCTCGGCCTCGTCCTCGGCGGGAGCGACGGCCTCGGGTACGGCCTCCGCGACCGGCTCGGCGGCGGGGGCGGGCGTCTCCCCGGCGGCGGCCGGGGAGGTCACCGGCGACGTGGCCTTGCGCGTGGCGCGGCGGCGGGCCGGGCGCGCCGGGGCGGCCTCGGGGGCCTCCTCGGCGGCGGTCACGGACGCGGTCACGGCGACCGGCTCCGGGGCCTCCGCCGTCTCCGCGGCCGGGGCCTCCACGACCGGGGCCGCGGTCTTCCGGGTGGCCCTGCGGCGGGTGCGCGGCGCGGGAGCGGCCTCGGCCTCCGCCGGAGCGGACTCCGCGGCCGGCGTGTCGGCCGGCGCGTCCCCGGCGGTTCCGGCGGTGCCGGTGGTGTCCGTGGTGTCGGCGGCCGCGCCCGTCACCGGCGGACCGGCGGGGCGGGAAGCGGCGCGGCGCCTGCGGCGCGGCGGCAGCTTGTCACCGGGGGCATTGGTGTCTTCGTTGGACTCGAGCATGCGGGGTTCTCCCGTCACGCTCCCGGGCGCCGCGTCTGGTTCCGGTCCGGCGGCACGGCCGCGCCTGGGGCGCGGTGCCGCCGTCCGGGGCGCGGGCGCCGCACGGGAGCTCTGTGTCTGGCTCGCCGGTTCCGTACGCCCTGTGCGGACGGCCTGGCGAAAGTCTCCTGGTCAGTGCGCGGCCCGGCCCAGGTGGCTCCCGAGTGCCGGGGCTGCGCTGCGACGACCGCTCCCTACGCGGTGTCCGCGCCCGGCGCCGTCGCCGGGGCGGTCGCGGCGGCCGTGGGTGAAGCGGCCGTGACTGCCTCGCGGTCGGGCGCGAGCGGGTCGGTCACCGTGCCGGACTCCTCGTCGAAGAGCCCCTGCGCCAGCCTGGTCACCGCTGCGGGGACCGGCGGCGCCAGGTCGGCCACAGCTCGGAGACCGGACAGGACGTCGTCGGGTCGTACGGCGGGTGTCACGTGCCGAACAACCAGCCGCAGTATCGCACAGGCGCTGTCCAGCGGCCCATCGTCCCGGGAGTCGTCCCGGGGACGGACGGCCGCCAGCTCCGTGACCGCGGAGCGGGTGTCGAAGGTGCGGACGCCGTTCTTGGTCTTGCGCTGCACCTCCACGGTCCCGGCCGCGAGGAACGCCTCGACGGCCTTCTCCGCGTCCTCGGTGGTGACGCCTTCGAGCCGCAGCTCCCACACGGAGGCGGTGAGCCGGTCGGCCAGGCCCGGGGTGCGGGCCTCGACGGCGTCGGTGATGTCGAGGCCGTCCGGCAGGGACGCGTCGAGCAGGACCCGCAGGGTCTCCGGGTCGCGCGCCTCGGTGAGGGCGATCTCCAGGAACTCGGCCTCGGAGCCCGTACCCGTCGGGGCGGCGTTGGCGTACGACACCTTGGGGTGCGGGGTGAAACCGGCCGAGTACGCCATGGGTACCTCGGCGCGGCGCAGTGCGCGCTCGAAGGCGCGCTGGAAGTCGCGGTGGCTGGTGAACCGGAGGCGGCCGCGCTTGGTGTAGCGCAGTCGGATGCGCTGCACCGCCGGTGCGGGCGGCGGGCCTTCGGGCTGTCGCTTGCCCAGTGGTTCTTCTCCTCGGTGCGGGACGGCGCGGGTGCGCGCCGTCCACGAGACGTACGGCTGGCCCCGGGGGTCCCGCCCGGTTCACCCCCGCTCCAGCGGGGAGATCTCGGGGGCGGGCGCCGCGCCGGGGACGTTCGTTGTACTACCCAGAGTACGCGCACGGGCCGCCCGGGGTTCCCGGGGCTCGGCCGACCGGGCCGGTCCGGACGGGGCGCGCCGGGCGTTCCGCGTGGTCGCCCGGGCCGGGGCGGGCGCCGTCCGCGCCGCGCCGACGGCGGAAACGGCACGACGGCCCGGCGGAGGGCGAACCCTCGCGCCGGGCCGTCGCCCGGGGCCGTGCGGCCGGCCTACTTCACGACCGTCAGCGGGAGCAGCTTCTTGCCCGTGGGGCCGATCTGGATGTGCGTGTCCATCTGCGGGCACACGCCGCAGTCGAAGCACGGCGTCCAGCGGCAGTCCTCGACCTCGGTCTCGTCGAGGGCGTCCTGCCAGTCCTCCCAGAGCCAGTCCTTGTCGAGACCGGAGTCCAGGTGGTCCCAGGGCAGGACCTCCTCGTAGGTGCGCTCGCGGGTGGTGTACCAGGCGACGTCCACGCCGTACGCGGGCAGCGTCTTCTCGGCGCACCGCATCCAGCGCTCGTACGAGAAGTGCTCGCGCCAGCCGTCGAAGCGGCCGCCGTCCTCGTAGACGGCGCGGATGACGGCGCCGACGCGGCGGTCGCCGCGCGAGAGCAGGCCCTCGACGATGCCGGGCTTGCCGTCGTGGTAGCGGAAGCCGATCGAGCGGCCGTACTTCTTGTCGCCGCGGATCTTGTCGCGGAGCTTGCGCAGGCGCTCGTCCGTCTCCTCCGCCGAGAGCTGCGGGGCCCACTGGAAGGGGGTGTGCGGCTTGGGCACGAAGCCGCCGATGGAGACGGTGCAGCGGATGTCGTTCTGGCCGGAGACCTTGCGGCCCTCGGCGATCACGTTCATCGCCATGTCGGCGATCTGGAGGACGTCCTCGTCGGTCTCCGTGGGCAGGCCGCACATGAAGTACAGCTTCACCTGGCGCCAGCCGTTGCCGTACGCGGTGGAGACGGTCCGGATCAGGTCCTCCTCCGAGACCATCTTGTTGATGACCTTGCGCATGCGCTCGGAGCCGCCCTCGGGGGCGAAGGTGAGGCCGGAGCGGCGCCCGTTCCTGGTCAGCTCGTTGGCCAGGTCGACGTTGAAGGCGTCCACGCGGGTGGAGGGGAGGGACAGGCCCACCTTGTCCTCGGTGTAGCGGTCCGCGAGGCCCTTGGCGATCTCGCCGATCTCGGAGTGGTCCGCCGAGGAGAGCGAGAGGAGGCCGACCTCCTCGAAGCCCGTCGCCCGGAGACCCTTGTCGACCATCTCGCCGATGCCGGTGATGCTTCGCTCCCGCACGGGGCGCGTGATCATGCCGGCCTGGCAGAAGCGGCAGCCGCGGGTGCAGCCGCGGAAGATCTCGACGGACATGCGCTCGTGGACGGTCTCCGCGAGCGGGACGAGGGGCTGCTTGGGGTAGGGCCACTCGTCGAGGTCCATGACGGTGTGCTTGGAGACGCGCCACGGCACGCCGGACCGGTTGGGCACGACGCGGCCGATGCGGCCGTCCGGCAGGTACTCGACGTCGTAGAAGCGCGGGACGTAGACGTTGCCGGTCCTCGCCAGGCGGAAGAGGACCTCCTCGCGGCCGCCCGGCCTGCCCTCCGCCTTCCAGGCGCGGATGATGGCGGTCATGTCGAGGACGGCCTGCTCGCCGTCGCCGATGACCGCCGCGTCGATGAAGTCGGCGATCGGCTCGGGGTTGAAGGCCGCGTGGCCGCCCGCGAGCACGATGGGGTGGTCGACGGTCCGGTCCTTCGACTCCAGCGGGATGCCCGCGAGGTCGAGGGCGGTGAGCATGTTCGTGTAGCCGAGCTCCGTGGAGAAGGAGAGGCCGAACACGTCGAAGGCGCCGACGGGCCGGTGCGAGTCGACCGTGAACTGCGGGACCCCGTGCTCGCGCATCAGTTCTTCGAGGTCCGGCCACACGCTGTAGGTGCGCTCGGCGAGGACGCCCTCGCGCTCGTTCAGTACCTCGTAGAGGATCATGACGCCCTGGTTGGGCAGGCCGACCTCGTACGCGTCCGGGTACATCAGTGCCCAGCGGACGTCGCACTCGTCCCAGTCCTTGACCGTGGAGTTGAGTTCTCCGCCGACGTACTGGATCGGTTTCTGCACGTGCGGGAGCAGGGCCTCGAGCTGCGGGAAGACAGACTCGGCAGCAGACATCTCGAACCTTCGTGAGCTGGCAGGGGGGCGACTCTCAAGCGTACCCCGGTGCCCGGCGGGCTCAGCGCCGCAGCCGCCCGGGGAGGGAGGCCCGCGCCCGGACGCGGGGGAGCTCGCGCTCGGTCGCGGCGGCGGCCGCCTCCTCGCGGCCGTGCAGGAGTCCCCAGGTGAAGGCGGTCTCGCCGGCCGCGTGGGCCTGGGCGGCGATCTCGCGCAGGGCCGTCCGGGCGACCACGCTGTCCTGGTGTTCGCCGAGGAGGGTCTGCACCGCCTTCACGCGTCCGGAGAACTTCTTGGCGGGTTTTCCGAGGGTGGGGCGGGCGGCGTCGGCGGCGTAGCGGGCGCGTTTGGCGGCCTTGCGGGCCTCGTGGAGGGCGAGGTCGCGTTCGCGGCCGGGAGCCAGGGAGAGGGCGCGGTCGACGCGGGCGGCGAGGCGGTCGTGGTCCTTGCGGACGGCGCGGGCGAGGACCTTGGCGGCGTCACGGGAGGCGGCCTTGCGCAGGGGCGGGTCGGTGAGCAGGGCGTCGAGCGCGTCGAGCAGGGCGAGGTACCGGTCGGAGTCGAGGGCGGTGACGGCCCTGCGGCGGGCGTCGTCGGAGCGGGCGGCGGCCCAGACCCGGAGCCGGGCCTTGACGGGGCCGCGGCGCAGGGGCCGGGGGACGTCGGCGAGCAGGGCGCGCAGCCGCTCGGTGAGGACCTCCTGGTCCCGGGCGGCGCCCAGCTCGCCCGCGAGCCACTTCAGCTCGTTCCCGAGGGGGTCGGTGGCCTTCCGGTCGAGGACGGAGCGGTACGTCTTGAGGGCGCCGCGCAGGCGGCGGCAGGCGACGCGGAACCGGTGGACGGCGTCGGGGAGGTCGCGGCGGACGGCGGGGTCGAGGGCGACGATCGCCGCGGCCTGTTCCCGTACGTAGGCGAGGACGGCGGCTCCGGCGGTGCCGGGCGCGGGTGCGGGGCGCCCCTCCCGGACGCCGTGGTCGTCCGGGGCGGTCTCCGCGAGGGCCCTGGCCAGTTTGGAGGGGAAGCGGGCGGGGCGGATGCCGGCCTTCCCGAGGCGTTTCCCGACGGCGTCGAGGACGGCGGGGTCGGCGCCGTCGGCCGCCTCGACCTCGATCTCGGTCCAGGAGGCCCGGGGGCCGTCGGGCAGCCGCTGGGCGTGGACGGTGTCGACGGAGAGTTCGGCGAGGGGGGCGCCGTCGGCGTCGAGGAGCCGGCGGACGTCGCGGGCGGAGCGGAGGCGGACGACGGGGACGACCTCGCCGTGGCGGACGCGGGAGCGCAGGAGGACCGCGAGGTCGGGCGGGAGGGTGTCCGAGAGGGGGGCCCTGATCTCGTCGCGGACGCCGTCGGCGACGGGGAACTTCAGGTGCCAGCCCTCGTCCGAGCCGCCGGAGCGGCGGCGCAGGGTGATCGAGTCGGCGGCCAGACGCAGGTCGGGGGTGTCGTGGTAGACGGCGTCGAGTTCCATGACGCCGTCGTCGGCGACGGTCGCGACGCCCGGGACCCCGGTGAGGTCCGGGATGCCGGTCTCCGCCGTGGCTTCGTACTTCCGTTCGATCTCGCGCTTCGTCTCGGCCATGTCTGGCATCTAACCGCGGGCGGGCCGCCTTACTCGGTCTCCGGAGGAGAACGGCCCGCCGGACGGTCGTCAGGCCGTCATCGGGCGCTGCACGCGGATCGACTGGAGGAGCCCGATCGCCACCCACACCGCGAACATCGAGGAGCCGCCGTACGAGACGAACGGCAGCGGCAGGCCCGCGACCGGCATGATGCCGAGGGTCATGCCGATGTTCTCGAAGGCCTGGAAGGCGAACCAGGCGATGATCCCGGCCGCGACGATCGTGCCGTACAGCTCGGTGGTCTCGCGGGCGATCCGGCAGGCCCGCCAGAGCACGATCCCCAGGAGGACGAGGATGAGGCCGGCGCCGAGGAAGCCCAGCTCCTCCCCCGCGACGGTGAAGATGAAGTCGGTCTGCTGCTCGGGCACGAACTGACCGCTGGTCTGGTGCCCCTTGAACAGGCCGGTGCCGTACAGGCCGCCGGAGCCGATGGCGATGCGGGCCTGGTTGGTGTTGTAGCCGACGCCGGCGGGGTCGAGGTCGGGGTTGGCGAAGGCCGCGAAGCGGTTGATCTGGTACTCGTCGAGCATGCCGAGCGCGGTGACGAGGACGGCGCCGAGGACGCCCGCGCCGATCAGGCCGAGGACCCAGCGGTTGGACGCCCCGGAGGCGAGGAGCACGCCGAGGACGATGACGGCCATCACCATGACCGAGCCGAGGTCGGGCATCAGCATGACGATGCCCATGGGGAGGGCGGCGAGGCCGAGGGCCTTGGCGACGGTCCCGTGGTCGGGATGGAGCTGGTCCCCCGCGTCGACCTTGGCCGCGAGCAGCACCGCCATGACCAGGATGATCGTGATCTTGACGAACTCGCTGGGCTGGAGCGAGAAGCCGCCGCCGATCACGATCCACGCGTGGGCGCCGTTGATGGTGGCGCCGAGCGGGGTGAGGACGGCGAGGATCAGCAGGATCGAGACGCCGTAGAGGATCGGCACGGCTCCGCGCAGGGTGCGGTGGCCGAGCCAGACCGTGCCGGCCATCAGGGCGAGGCCGATGCCGGTGTTGAGGAGGTGCCGGAAGAGGAAGTAGTACGGGTCGCCCTGGTTGAGCTGGGTGCGGCCCCGGGTGGCGGACCAGACGAGCAGGGCGCCGATGACGGAGAGCGCGAGGGCCGAGAGCAGGATCGGCCAGTCGAGGCGGCGCAGGACCGAGTCGCGGGCGGTGAGCTTCACGAGCGGGCCGCGCTGCGGGGCGTAACGGGAGACGGAGAAGTCGGTGCGGGTCGTCATCGGGTCAGTCCCTCCAGGAGGGGGGCGGGCCCGCGAGCGGCGGTTTTCCGCCGTCCTCGCGCGCGGGGACGGCCTTCTGCCACGTCGGGTCGTACGGCTTGACCGCGGGGGCGTCGATGGTGCCGTACCGGTTGATCTTCGGCAGCGCCGTCTGCGGGCGGGGCAGCAGGGCCCGCTTGAGGTCCTGGTTGCCCTCGTCGTCGAGGCCGTAGAGGGCGTCGTAGATGTTGCGCACGGCGGGGCCGGCGGCGCCGGAGCCGGTGCCGCCCTGGGAGATCGTCATGACGATGGTGAAGTCGTCGGTGTAGGTGGCCAGCCAGGAGGTGGTCTGCTTGCCGTACACCTGGGCGGTGCCGGTCTTGGCCCGCATCGGGATCTTGTCCTGGGGCCAGCCGCCGAACCGCCAGGCGGCGGTTCCGCCGGGCTCGACGACGGAGCGCAGTCCCTTGTCGATGTCCCGGACGGTCCGGGCGCTGATCGGGAGCCTGCCGTGGGGCGTGGGCTTGATCTCCCGGACCTCCTTGCCGTCGGGGCTGATGACGGCCTTGCCCACGGTGGGGTCGTAGAGGGTGCCGCCGTTGGAGAGGGCGGCGTAGATGGTGGCCATCTGGATGGGGGTGACGAGGACGTCACCCTGGCCGATGGCGAAGTTGATGCTGTCGTACGCCTTCAGCTGGTTGCCTTCGAGGCAGCTCTCGTAGGCGATCTGCTGGACGTAGCTGCCTCCCTTCTTGCCCTGCTTGCACCAGACGTCCTTGTTGGCCTCCCAGAAGCTCTGCTTCCAGCGGCGGTCGGGGATGCGGCCGGTCACCTCGTTCGGCAGGTCGACGCCGGTCTCGGAGCCGAGCCCGAAGTCCCGGGCGGTGCGGTAGAACCAGTCCTTCGCGTCCTTCTTGGGCTTGAGCCCGCCGTCGCGCTGCCACTCCTGGTGGCCCAGGGCGTAGAAGACGGTGTTGCAGGAGAACTTGAGGGCGTCGCCGAGGGTGATGGGGCCGTGCCCCTGGGACTCGAAGTTGGCGAAGCTGCGGCTGCCGAGGCTGTAGGAGCTGCTGCAGTTGTACTTGTCGTTGAAGTCGTACCCGGCCCGCACGGCGGCGCTGGCCGACACCACCTTGAAGATGGAGCCGGCGGGGGCCTGTCCCTGGATGGCCCGGTTGAGCAGCGGGTAGTTGGACTTCTTGCCGGTCAGCGCGGCGTAGTCCGCGGCGGAGATGCCGCCGACCCAGGCGTTGGGGTCGTAGTCGGGCTGGGAGGCCATCGCGACGACGCGGCCGGTCTTGGTCTCCATGACGACGACGGCGCCCGAGTCGGCCTCGTACTTGCGGCCGGTGACCTTGTCGGTCTCCTTGCGGACGGTCTTCATCGCCTCGTGGAGCTCGTACTCGGCGGCGGCCTGGACGCGGGCGTCGATGCTGGTGACGAGGGTGGAGCCGGCCACGCCCGGGTCGGACTTCGTCTGCCCCATGACGCGGCCGAGGTTGTCGACCTCGTAGCGGGTGACGCCGGCCTTGCCCCGCAGTTCCTTGTCGTACGTGCGCTCGATGCCGGAGCGGCCGATCTGGTCGGACCGGAGGAACGGCGAGTCGGTGTCCTTGGCCTTCTTGATCTCGTCGTCGGTGACGGGCGAGAGGTAGCCGAGCACCTGTGCGGTGCGGGCCTTGCCGGGCGCCGGGTAGCGGCGGACGGCGGTGGGCTCGGCCGTGATGCCGGGGAAGTCCTCCGAGCTCTCACGGATCGTCAGCGCCTGCTGGGTGGTGGCCTCGTCGGTGACGGGGATCGGCTGGTAGGGGGAGCCGTTCCAGCAGGGCTTGGGGGTCTTGGAGTCGCAGAGCCGGATGCTGTTGATGACGTCCTGGGGCTTCATGCCGAGGACGCCCGCGAGCCGGGTGAGGACCGCCTTGCCGTCGTCCTTCATCTTCATCAGCTCGGTGCGGGACGCGGAGACCACGAGCCGGGTCTCGTTGTCGGCGAGCGGGACGCCGCGGGCGTCGAGGATGGAGCCGCGGACGGCGGGCTGGACGACCTGCTGGACGTGGTTGTTCTTGGCCTCGTCCGTGTACTCCTTGCCGTTGCGGATCTGGAGGTACCAGAGCCGCCCCCCCAGGGTGAGGAGCAGGGAGAAGACGAGGATCTGGATGACGACGAGCCGGATGCGGACCCGGGGGGTCCGGCCGGTCTCGGGGATGTTGCTCATGCTGCCGTTGCCCCCTCGGTCACAGTCGCTTGACTCCCTTGACGCGTCCGGCCCGTGCGGCGCGGTTCCTGGCGGCCTTCACCCGCAGGCCGCCGCGCTGGGTGCCGATGCGCAGGCCGGTCCCGGAGGAGAGCCAGCCGGAGGCGACGTCGGTGCCGCCGCCGGTGTCGGCGAGCGGGTCGTTGTCGGCGCGGCGGGCCAGGGCCATGACGAGCGGCACCGCGAAGGGCGCGAGGAGCAGGTCGTAGAGGACCGCGGTGAACAGCAGGAACCCCAGGCCGACGTGGCGCGCGGCGGTGTCGCCGACGAGGGCGCCGACGCCCGCGTAGAGGAGCGTGGAGCCGACGGCCGCGGCGGCGACGACGGCCATGGGGCCGGCCGCGGAGGTCATCCGGCCGTTCTCCGGGCGGGCCAGGCCGACGAGGTAGCCGACGAGGCAGAGCACCAGGGCGTAACGGCCGACGGCGTGGTCGGCGGGCGGGGCGAGGTCGGCGAGGAGGCCGGCGGAGAAGCCGGCGAGGGCGCCGGTGACGTGCCCGTAGACGAGTGCGAGGGCGACGACGGTGAGCAGGACGAGGTCGGGGACGGCCCCGGGGAGCTGGAGGCGGGCCAGGACGGAGACCTGGACGACCAGGGCCACCACGATCAGGGCGGCGGAGAGGAGGATGCGGTTGATCTTCACGGTGTCGCGTCCCCCTGGTCCTGGTTCTGGTTCCGGTCCGGCTGCTGCTGTCCCGGCTGCTGCTGTCCCGCCTGCCGCTGCTGTCCGTCCGGCGGGGGCGGCGAGGCCGTGACGGTGACGGTCGGCGCGGGCCCGGGCTTGCGCGGCAGGACCGCGTCGCGCGGGTCGGAGCGCGGGGCCTGGACGACGACGCCGACGATGTCGAGCTTGGTGAAGCCGGCGTACGGGCGGACGTAGACGTTGCGGGTCAGGCCGCCGCCCGCCGGGTCGACGCGGATGATCTCGCCGACCGGGACGCCGGGCACGAAGGGCTTGCCGCCGCGCGAGCCGAAGGTGACGAGGCGGTCGCCCGGCTTGACCTCGGCCTTGCCGTTGAGGAGCTGGACGAGGAGCGGGCTGTTGCCCTGGCCGGTGGCGAAGCCGAGTTCGTCGCTCTTCTCCATGCGGGTGCCGACGGTGAAGTCGGGGTCGTTGGCGAGGAGGACCGTGGCGGTGGAGGGGCCGACGGTGGTGACGCGGCCGACGAGCCCCGCGCCGTTGACCACGGTCATGTCCCGCTCGATGCCGTCGCGGGCGCCGACGTCGATGGTGACGGTCCAGGAGAAGCCCTGGGCCGCTCCTATGGCGATGACCTGGGCCCCCTTGATGCCGTACTGTCCGGCGCCGGCGGTCTTGAGCAGGGAGTCGAGCTCGTGCAGCCGGCTGCGGTTGCGGTCGTCGCTGCCGAGCCTCGCCTTGAGTTCGGCGTTCTCCTTCTCCAGGGCCGCGATCCGGGTGTGCCGCTCGCCGGAGTCGCGCACCGCCCCTATGGCGTTGCCTACGGGGTCGACGGCGGCGGCCACGCCGTTCTCGACCGGTCCGAAGACTGCCGCGGCGGCCCTCCGCGCACCGTCGACGGGTGACTCCTGGCCACCGCGGATGTCCACCGTGATCAGCGCGAACGCGATGGCGATCAGCAGTACCAGGAGCAGCCGGCTCTCTCGTGTGTCCCTCACGTGCGGCGGCCGTGCCTTTCCTCGTGGTTCGGTCGTTCCGTGGTGCGATCGTTCCGCGCGGCGGTCCGTTCCGCGCGGTCGTCCTCCGTGCGGCGGGCCGGTCCGTGCGGCCGGGCCGGTACGGAGGCGGGTGCTCCCGCGACCGTGCCGGTGCGGCAGTTCTACCGCACCGGCACGGTCCCGCGGTGTTCCGGCGTCAGCGGCGCGGCTGCGCGTCGAGGACCTGCTGGAGGGCCTCGAACTCCTCCACGCACTTGCCGGAGCCGAGCGCCACCGAGTCCAGCGGGTCCTCGGCGATGTGGATCGGCATGCCCGTCTCGTGGCGCAGGCGCTCGTCCAGGCCGCGCAGCAGGGCGCCGCCGCCGGTGAGGACGATGCCCCGGTCCATGACGTCGCCGGACAGCTCCGGCGGGCACTTGTCGAGGGTGGTCTTCACCGCGTCCACGATCGCGTTGACCGGCTCCTCGATGGCCTTGCGGACCTCGGCGGCGGAGATGACCACGGTCTTGGGCAGCCCGGACACCAGGTCGCGGCCGCGGATCTCGGTGTGCTCGTCCTTGTCCAGGTCGAAGGCGGAACCGATGGTGATCTTGATCTGCTCGGCGGTGCGCTCGCCGAGGAGGAGGGAGTACTCCTTCTTGACGTGCTGGATGATCGCGTTGTCCAGCTCGTCGCCGGCGACCCGGATGGACTGCGCCGTGACGATTCCGCCGAGGGAGATGACGGCGACCTCGGTGGTGCCGCCGCCGATGTCCACCACCATGTTGCCGGTGGCCTCGTGGACGGGGAGGCCCGAACCGATGGCCGCCGCCATGGGCTCCTCGATGATGTGCACCTGGCGGGCACCGGCCTGGGTCGAGGCCTCGATGACCGCGCGGCGCTCGACTCCGGTGATGCCGGAGGGCACGCAGACGACGACCCGGGGGCGCGCCAGGTAGCGGCGCTTGTGGATCTTGAGGATGAAGTAGCGGAGCATCCGCTCGGTGATCTCGAAGTCGGCGATCACACCGTCCTTGAGCGGGCGCACGGCGACGATGTTGCCGGGGGTCCGGCCGATCATCTTCTTCGCCTCCGCGCCCACCGCGAGGATGCCACCGGTGTTGGTGTTGATCGCGACGACGGACGGCTCGTTCAGAACGATGCCTCGACCCCTGACGTACACCAGCGTGTTGGCGGTCCCGAGGTCGACAGCCATGTCACGGCCGATGAACGACATTGAGTTCCCCTTGATTTCCCATGGCTGAGGGTGGTGCGGCGTGGAGTTTTCCATCGTAGTGCCGCCCGCCCGGATACCGCGCGGTGGTCCACCTCTGTGTACAGGTGACGGCAGGACGCGGCGATCCGTTCCCGGGTTCGGCGCTCATATGCCTGAGGGCGACCGAAATTCCTTCGGTCGCCCCACAGGGTGGTTCGTTCGGCCGTCCTCGCGGGCCGGCGCGGGCCCCGGGCCGGCCCGGTCAGACGAGGCCGGGGAAGAAGATCTTCAGCTCGCGGAGCGCCGACTCCTCGGAGTCCGAGGCGTGGATCAGGTTCTCGCGCACGATGGTGCCGAAGTCGCCCCGGATCGACCCCGGCGCGGCGGCGATCGGGTCGGTCGGGCCGGCGAGCTGCCGGACGCCCTCGACGACCCGCTCGCCCTCCACGACGAGCGCGACGACGGGACCGGAGGACATGAAGCCCATCAGCGGCTCGTAGAAGGGCTTGCCCTTGTGCTCGCCGTAGTGCTGCTCCAGCGTCTCCTGGTCCAGCTCGCGCAGCTCCATGGCCGCGAGCGTCCAGCCGGCCTTGCGCTCGATGCGGCCGATGATCTCGCCGACCAGGCCGCGTCGGACGGCGTCGGGCTTGAGCAGGACGAGCGTGCGCTGGCTCACGGGGAACTCCTTCGGAAAAGCGGTGTGCGGGCCTCCGAGGCTACAGGGCCCGCACGTGCCCCGATTACGCAGCGTCAGGCCCTGCCGGGACCTGGGCGTCCTGCGCCGCGGCCCAGCGGGCCTTGATCCCGTCCACCTTCCGGCCGTAGTGCACGGAGGCCCACCACAGGACGGCGAACAGCGCCCCGAGGAAGAACATGACCGGGACGACGAAGCCGCTGGCGATCAGGCCGATCTGGAGCGCCCAGCCGAGCTGCACGCCGCCGGGGCGGGTGATCATCCCGCACAGCAGCACCGAGAGGACCATCGCGGCCCCGCAGACCCACCAGACGGTGGACAGCGCCAGGCTGTCGTCCTTCATGGCGACGAGCCCGGCGAAGCCGATGACGAAGAACTCGCCGATGAGGGTGGAGGAACAGAGCGTGCGCATGGGATTCAGCCCCTTCGGAGCAGCAGCCGGGCGTCGCCGACCGTGAAGATCGAACCGGTCACGAGCACGCCCGCGCCGCCGTACTCGGCCTCGTCCTCCGCGAGGGTGATCGCCGCCTCGATGGCGTCGGGCAGCCGCGGTTCCACGACGACCCGGTCCTCCCCGAAGACCTCGACCGCGATCGAGGCGAGCGCGTCCACGTCGGTGGAGCGCGGGTTGGAGTTCGTGGTGATCACGACCTCCGCGAAGATCGGCTCGAAGGCCTCCAGGACGCCCCTGGCGTCCTTGTCGGCGCTCGTGGCGACCACGCCGACGAGCCGGGAGAAGCCGAAGGCCTCCCCGACGCCCTCGGCCGTCGCCCGCGCGCCGTGCGGGTTGTGGGCGGCGTCCAGGATCACCGTCGGGGACGAGCGGACGATCTCCAGGCGGCCGGGCGAGGTCACCCGCGCGAACGCCTGCCGGACCGTGTCCGCGTCCAGGGTGCGGGCGTGCTGCGAGCCGACGCCGAAGAAGGCCTCGACCGCCGCGAGCGCCACCGCCGCGTTGCGCGCCTGGTAGGCGCCGTGCAGCGGCAGGAAGACGTTGTCGTACTCCCCGCCGAGACCGCGCAGGGTCAGGAGCTGGCCGCCGACCGCGACCTCGCGGGAGACGACGCCGAACTCCATGCCCTCGCGGGCCACGGTGGCGTCCACCTCGACGGCCTTCTTCAGCAGGACCTGCGCCGCGTCGACCGGCTGCTGGGCCAGGATCACGGTCGCGCCGGGCTTGATGACGCCGGACTTCTCGCCGGCGATCTCGGCGGTGGTCCCGCCGAGCCGGTCGGTGTGGTCGAGGTCGATGGGGGTGACGACGGCGACGGAGCCGTCGATGACGTTGGTCGCGTCCCAGGTGCCCCCCATGCCGACCTCGACGACGGCGACGTCGACGGGGGCGTCGGCGAAGGCCGCGTACGCCATGCCGGTGAGGACCTCGAAGAAGGAGAGCCGGTACTCCTCGCGGGCGTCGACCAGTTCCACGTACGGCCGGACGTCCCGGTACGTCTCGATGAACCGCTCGGCGGAGATCGGGGCGCCGTCGAGGCTGATGCGCTCGGTGACGGTCTGCACGTGCGGCGAGGTGTAGCGCCCGGTGCGCAGTTCGAAGGCGCCGAGGAGGGTCTCGATCATGCGGGCCGTCGACGTCTTGCCGTTGGTGCCGGTGATGTGGATCGAGGGGTACGCGCGCTGCGGCTCGCCCAGGACGTCCATCAGGGCCGCGATCCGGGTGACCGAGGGCTCCAGCTTGGTCTCGCCCCAGCGGGTGGACAGCTCGGTCTCGACCTCGCGCAGGGCCGCGTCCAGCTCCGGGTCCGCGGGGCGGCCCGGCACGGGGTCGCCCTGGGGCGGTCCGGCCTGGGTGCGCAGGGTGCGGCTACCGGCCTCGATCACCGCCAGGTCGGGGTCGCGGTGGGTCTCGTTGCCGACGATCTCGTCGAAGGCGTCGGGGGTGCCGGGGGCACCGGGGGCGCCGGACGGCTCGTCGGGCGTGTCGGACGGATCGCGGTGCTCACTCACGGGGCCAGTCTACGGAGCCGCTCCGGCGGGACGGCGGACCCACCCCTTTCGGGGCTTCCGGCCCGGCGGAACGGCGGGGGCGGGCCGGGTGGGCGGCCGGGCGCGGGCGGGTGGACGGCTGGAGGGGACCGGGTGGACCGCCGGAGCGGGCCGGATGGGGGCGGCCGCCGGAAGGGCGGGCGAGCGGCCGGAGCGGGCCGGGTGAGCCGCCGGGGCGGAGCCGGATGTGGGCCACCACCGGGGGGCCGGGTGGACCGCCGGAAGGACCGGGTGGGCGGCCGGGCGCGGGCGGCCGCCGGAAGGGCCGCCGGGCGTGCGGCGGGAGCAGGACGTGGCGAGGGGGCCCGGAAAGGTTCTCCGGGCCCCCTCGCCGCCGTCCTCAGGCCTGCGGCAGGTTCGCCAGCTGGGCCTGGATGCGGGCGATGTCCTCGTCCGCCTTGGCCAGGCGGGTGCGGATCTTCTCGACCACGTTGTCCGGCGCCTTCGCCAGGAACGCCTCGTTGCCGAGCTTGCCGTTCGCCTGCGCCTTCTCCTTCTCGGCCGCCGCGAGGTCCTTCGCGAGGCGCTTGCGCTCCGCCTCCACGTCGATCGTGCCCGACAGGTCGAGCGCGACGGTGGCCCCGGCGACCGGCAGGGAGGCGGTGGCGGAGAAGCCCTCGCCCTCCGGCTGGAGGCGCAGGACCTGGCGGATGGCGGCCTCGTGCGGGGCGAGCGCGGTGCCGGTCACGTCGAGCCGGGCCGGGACCTTCTGGCCGGGCTGGAGGCCCTGGTCGGAACGGAACCTGCGGACCTCGGTGACGACCCGCTGGACGAGCTCGATCTCCTGCTCGGCGGCCTCGTCGCGGAACCCGGAGTCCTTCGGCCACTCGGCGACGACGACGGACTCGCCGCCCGTCAGGGTGGTCCACAGGGTGTCGGTGACGAAGGGGACGATGGGGTGCAGCAGCCGCAGCGTGACGTCGAGGACCTCGCCCAGGACGCGGGCCGAGACCCGGGCCTGCTCGCCGCCGGCGAAGAACGTCGTCTTCGACAGCTCGACGTACCAGTCGAAGACCTCGTCCCACGCGAAGTGGTAGAGGGCGTCGGCGAGCTTCGCGAACTGGTAGTCGTCGTAGTGGGCGTCCGCCTCGGCGACGACCTTGTTCAGCCGCGAGAGGATCCAGCGGTCCGCCGCCGACAGCTCCTCGGGAGCGGGCAGTTCGCCCTCGACCGTCGCGCCGTTCATCATCGCGAAGCGGGTGGCGTTCCAGATCTTGTTGGCGAAGTTCCGGGACGCCTGGACCCAGTCCTCTCCGATCGGGACGTCGACGCCCGGGTTGGCGCCCTTGGCCAGGGTGAAGCGCAGGGCGTCGGAGCCGTACTTGTCCATCCAGTCCAGCGGGTCGACCGTGTTCCCGAACGACTTCGACATCTTCTTGCCGAACTCGTCGCGGACCATGCCGTGGAAGGCGATCGTGCGGAACGGCGGCTGACCGTCCATCGCGTACAGGCCGAACATCATCATCCGGGCGACCCAGAAGAACATCAGGTCGTAGCCGGTGACCAGGACGGAGTTCGGGTAGAACTTCTCCAGGTCCGGCGTCCGCTCCGGCCAGCCGAGCGTGGAGAACGGCCACAGGCCGGACGAGAACCACGTGTCGAGGACGTCGGTGTCCTGCGTCCAGCCCTCGCCCGCGGGCGGCTCCTCGTCCGGGCCGACGCAGACCAGCTCGCCGTCCGGGCCGTGCCAGACGGGGATGCGGTGGCCCCACCACAGCTGGCGCGAGATGCACCAGTCGTTGAGGTTGTCGACCCAGTCGAAGTAGCGCTGGGACATCTCGGCCGGGTGGATGTCGACCCGGCCGTCGCGGACCGCGTCGCCGGCGGCCTTGGCCAGCGTCTCGACCTTGACCCACCACTGCAGGGACAGGCGCGGCTCCAGCGTCGTCTTGCAGCGCGAGCAGTGACCCACCGAGTGGACGTACGGACGCTTCTCGGCGACGATCCGGCCCTCGGCGCGCAGGGCGGCGACGATCGCGGAGCGGGCCTCGAAGCGGTCCAGGCCCTGGAAGGGGCCGTGGGCGGTGATCACGCCGCGCTCGTCGAGGACCTCGATGGATTCGAGGCCGTGGCGCTGGCCGATGGCGAAGTCGTTCGGGTCGTGCGCCGGGGTCACCTTGACGGCGCCGGTGCCGAACTCGGGGTCGACGTGGGTGTCGGCGACGACCGGGATCGTGCGGTCGGTCAGCGGCAGCTTGACGCGCTTGCCGACCAGGTGCCGGTAGCGCTCGTCGTCGGGGTGGACGGCGACGGCGGTGTCGCCGAGCATCGTCTCCGCGCGGGTCGTGGCGACCACGATGCTGTCCTCGTCGTCGCCGTACCGCATGGAGACGAGCTCGCCGTCGTCGTCCTGGTAGTCGACCTCGATGTCCGAGATGGCCGTCAGACAGCGCGGGCACCAGTTGATGATGCGCTCGGCGCGGTAGATCAGCCCGTCGTCGAACATCTTCTTGAAGACGGTCTGGACGGCCCTGGACAGTCCCTCGTCCATGGTGAAGCGGTCCCGGCTCCAGGCGAGGCCCTCGCCGAGGCGCCGCATCTGGCCGGCGATCTGGCCGCCGGACTCGGCCTTCCACTCCCAGACCCGCTCGACGAACGCCTCGCGGCCCAGGTCGTGGCGGGACTTGCCCTCCTTGGCGAGTTCGCGCTCGACGACGTTCTGGGTGGCGATGCCGGCGTGGTCCATGCCGGGCTGCCACAGCGTCTCGAAGCCCTGCATCCGCTTGCGGCGGGTGAGGGCGTCGATCAGCGTGTGCTCGAAGGCGTGGCCCAGGTGGAGCGAGCCGGTGACGTTCGGCGGCGGGATGACGATGGTGTACGCCGGCTTCTCGCTCTTCGCGTCCGCCTCGAAGTACCCGCGCTCCACCCAGCGCTCGTACAGCGGCCCCTCTACCTCGGCCGGCGCGTACTGGGTCGGCAGTTCGGTGGGGGGCGCTGTCTGCTGCTGAGTGTTCTCGGTCACGGGGTCAGTTTAGGGGGGACGCGGCGGTGCCCCGAAACTCGATTGTTCGGTAACGGTGTGGCCCCCACCGCACCGGGTGTCCGACGGTTCCGCCAGGATGTCGGGGAGGCACAAGCATTCTGTGAGGGGAACCTGTCGATGAGCTACAACCAGCCGGGACCGTACGGCGGCCCGCCGCCCCAGCAGCCCGGGCCCTACGGCCAGCCGGGCCCGTACGGCCAGCCGCCGCAGCAGCCGGGCCCGTACGGCGCCCAGCCGGGCTACGGGTACCCCCAGCAGGCTCCGCAGGGCGTCCCGCCGCAGCAGCCCCCGTACGGCTACCCGCCCCAGCCCGGCCCGTACGGCCAGCCTCCGCAGTACGGCGGCCCCCAGGGCCCCGGCGGTTTCCCGCCGCCCCCGCCGGCCCCGAAGAAGTCCAGGGCGGGCCTGGTCGTCGGCGCGGTGGCCGTGGTCGCGGCGATCGCCGTGGGCGCGTACTTCGTGATCGGCGGCGGTGGCGGCTCGTCGGTCGCGGACGACGGGCCGCACAAGCTGGTCGCCCCGGAGACGGTGCTCACCGAGTACAAGAAGGCGCCCGACAAGAACAAGAAGTCGAACGACGACCCCCTCGCGGACTCGGCGGCCCTCGGGATCAAGAACCCCCAGGACGTCGAGGGCTCGTGGCGGGCCGAGAACAAGGTCAACCCGCTCGCCGGCAAGATGCTGGCGTTCGGCGGTACGTACGGCGAGATCGACGACCCCGAGAAGGTCGTGGACAACGTCTTCGCCGCCCTCAAGGCCAAGGCCGAGAAGGACAAGGACGGGGGCCGGGTCCTCGACGCCCCGAAGGCGGTCACGCCCGCGGGCCTCGACGGCGCCGTGATGAAGTGCCAGGAGATGCAGTACAAGCCGGATTCCGAAGCCGGGGGCGCCGGCCCGAAGGAAGTGATCATGCCCGTGTGCGTCTGGGGCGACCACAGCACCATCGGCTACGTGATGCACTTCAACCTCGCCGAGCTGATGGCCGGAAAGGCGGGCACGGTCGACGGGACCGCCGCGATCGCCGCCGGCCTCCGCAAGGAGATCCGCGTCAAGCTCTGACGGCGCCACGCACGTGGAAGGGGCGCCCCACCGGTCCGGTGGGGCGCCCCTTCCGCGTTGCCGTCAGGCCGACTTCTCGTGCCTGCCGTCGTTCTTCACGATCCTCGGGACCAGCGTCGGGTTGACGTTGTCGCGGACCACGTCGGCCGTGATGACGACCCGGGCCACGTCCTTGCGGGACGGGACCTCGTACATCACCGACTGGAGGACCTCCTCCATGATGGCGCGCAGGCCGCGCGCGCCGGTGCCGCGCAGGATCGCCTGGTCGGCGATGGCCTCCAGGGCCGGGCGGTCGAAGTCCAGCTCCACGCCGTCGAGTTCGAAGAGGCGCTGGTACTGCTTCACCAGCGCGTTGCGCGGCTCGACCAGGATCTGGAGGAGCGCCTCGCGGTCCAGGTTGTGGACGGAGGTGAGGACGGGGAGACGGCCGATGAACTCGGGGATCATCCCGAACTTCACCAGGTCCTCCGGCATGACCTCCTGGAACTGGTCGCTCGCCTCGATCTCGCGCTTGGAGCGGATGGTCGCCCCGAAGCCGATGCCCTTGGCGCCCGCCCGCGACTCGATGATCTTCTCCAGGCCGGCGAAGGCGCCGCCCACGATGAAGAGCACGTTCGTCGTGTCGATCTGGATGAACTCCTGGTGCGGGTGCTTGCGTCCGCCCTGCGGCGGCACGGAGGCGGTGGTGCCCTCCAGGATCTTCAGCAGGGCCTGCTGCACGCCCTCGCCGGAGACGTCCCGCGTGATCGACGGGTTCTCGCTCTTGCGGGCGACCTTGTCGATCTCGTCGATGTAGATGATCCCGGTCTCGGCCTTCTTGACGTCGTAGTCGGCCGCCTGGATCAGCTTGAGCAGGATGTTCTCGACGTCCTCGCCGACGTAGCCGGCCTCCGTCAGCGCCGTCGCGTCGGCGATGGCGAACGGGACGTTGAGCATCCGGGCCAGGGTCTGCGCGAGCAGCGTCTTCCCGGAACCCGTGGGGCCGAGCAGCAGAATGTTGGACTTCGCCAGTTCGATGGCGTCGTCCCGGCCCTGCGCGCCGCCGTTCTCGCCGGCCTGGACGCGCTTGTAGTGGTTGTACACCGCGACCGAGAGGGCCTTCTTCGCGGGCTCCTGCCCGACGACGTATCCCTCGAGGAACTCGTAGATCTCGCGGGGCTTGGGGAGTTCCTCCCAGCGCACCTCGCTCGTCTCCGCGAGTTCTTCCTCGATGATCTCGTTGCAGAGGTCGATGCACTCGTCGCAGATGTACACACCGGGTCCCGCGATGAGCTTCTTCACCTGCTTCTGGCTCTTTCCGCAGAACGAGCACTTGAGCAGGTCGCCGCCATCACCGATGCGTGCCACGAGGTGCTTCCCCTTCGCCTGGGAGTGCTTGGTTCAGCGACTCCTGGTGCCTCATATTCGACGGTACCTTGCCGGGCCCCCCGTTCGGGCCCCCCTTGGCACGGTTCACATGGTCGCGATTCGGCCACGTGGCCGTTCGGGGCGTGTTCACCGTGCCAGGGGAAGGTCGAGCGTCAGACCGCGGCGGCCGTGCTCTTGCGGGTCGAGACGATCTGGTCCACCAGACCGTACGCGAGGGCGTCCTCGGCGGTCAGGATCTTGTCGCGCTCGATGTCGTCGCGGATCTTCTCGATCGGCGTCGAGGAGTGCTTGGCCAGCATCTCCTCCAGCTGGCTGCGCATGCGCAGGATCTCGTTGGCCGCGATCTCCAGGTCGGAGAGCTGCTCGCGGCCGGTGCCGCCGGAGGGCTGGTGGATCAGCACGCGGGCGTTCGGCAGGGCCATCCGCTTGCCGGGGGTGCCGGCGGCGAGCAGCACGGCCGCGGCGGAGGCCGCCTGGCCCATGCAGACCGTCTGGATGTCGGGCTTCACGAACTGCATCGTGTCGTAGATCGCCGTCAGCGCGGTGAAGGAGCCGCCGGGGCTGTTGATGTAGATCGAGATGTCGCGGTCCGGGTCCATCGACTCCAGGCACAGGAGCTGCGCCATGACGTCGTTGGCGGAGGCGTCGTCGATCTGCACGCCGAGGAAGATCACGCGCTCCTCGAACAGCTTCGCGTACGGGTCGTACTCGCGCACGCCCTGCGAGGTGCGCTCCACGAAGCGGGGCACGACGTAGCGGTTGTCCATCGGCGCGCCGGTGTGGAGGCCGCTCATGGAGAGGTTGTTGTACATCTGGGTGTTCACCGTCCTGGTGGCGTTCGGTGGGCTGGGGCTCTTGAGCTGGCCGGCGGGGCTCAGGCGCCCGTGCCGCCGCCGCCGGGAACACCCGAAGCGGCAGAGATGATCTCGTCGATGAGGCCGTACTCCTTGGCCTCCTCCGCGGTGAACCAGCGGTCGCGGTCGCCGTCGCGGATGATCGCCTCGACGGTCTGGCCGGAGTGGTGCGCGGTGATCTCGGCCATGCGCCTCTTGGTGCGCAGGAGGTACTCGGCCTGGATCTTGATGTCCGAGGCGGTGCCGCCGATGCCGGCGGAGCCCTGGTGCATCAGGATGTCGGTGTTCGGCAGCGCGAAGCGCTTGCCGGGGGTGCCGCCGGTCAGCAGGAACTGGCCCATGGAGGCGGCCATGCCCATGCCGATGGTGACGACGTCGTTCGGGATGTACTGCATGGTGTCGTAGACGGCCATGCCGGCCGTCACCGAGCCACCGGGGCTGTTGATGTAGAGGTAGATGTCCTTGTCCGGTTCGGCGGCCAGGAGGAGCATCTGGGCGGTGATCTTGTTGGCGATGTCGTCGTCGACCTGCTGGCCGAGGAAGACGATGCGCTCGCCGAGCAGCCGGTTGTAGACATGGTCGCCGAGGCCGCCACCGATGGACGGCTCACCCGCGGCGTAAGGCTTCAGATTCGTCACGTATCCACCTGCTCGTCTCCGACGGCCCGGGGCCGTCTCCGCGTCTCGTTCAGAGGGCACTGCCCCGTATTCATGGACCCTAACGCGCAGGTGGGACAACGCCATCCCGGTTCCCGAACTGTTCGCTGGGAGCGCAAGGTAGTTGGGGCCGCCGCGGGGTCCTCCCGGCGGCCGCGCACGGCTCCGCCGGCGGGCGTGCGCGCCCCTCCCCGCGGGCGGGCGGAGGGGCCCCCGACGGGCCGGCGGAGGGCTTCCCGGCGGGCGGACGGAGGGGCTCCCCGGCGGGCGGACGGAGGGGGCTCCCCGGCGGGCGGACGGAGGGGGCTCCCCGGCGGACGGAGGGCCCTCCCCGGCCCTCGTCGCACCGGGCCCCGGAGAGGGGGCCGCGTACGCCCACGGGCCCGTACGCACCGACGTGCGTACGGGCCCGTGGAACGGGTCCGGCGCGGGCGCGGGGCCCTCCGCCGCTTCCCGGGGCTTACTTCTCCTCGGAGACCTCGGAGGAGTCGGCGTCGGCGGCCTCGGTGGCCTCGACGGCGGTGTCGGCCTCGTCCTCGTCGTCGGAGAGGTCCACGACCTCGCCGTTGGTGTCGACGACCTTGGCGGCCTCGACGACGACCGCGAGGGCCTTGCCGCGGGCGACCTCGCCGACGAGCATCGGCACCTGGCCGCCCTGGGCCACGGCCTGGGCGAACTGGTCGGGGCTCATGCCGGAGGAGGCGGCACGGCGGAACAGGTGCTCGGTCAGCTCTTCGCGGGAGACGTCGAGCTTCTCCCGGTTGACCAGCTCGTCGAGGATGAACTGGGTCTTGATGCCCTTCTCGGCCTGCTCCTTGGTCTCGGCCAGGAACTCCTCCTCGGTCTTGCCCTGGAGCTCCAGGTACTTCGCGAGGTCGATGCCCATCTGGCCGAGCTGGTGGTGCTCCAGGTTGTGCTTGCGGGTGTTGATCTCGTCCTCGAGGAGCTTCTCGGGCATCGGGACCTCGACCAGCTTGAGGAGTTCGTCGAGGACGCGCTCCTGGGCCTGGGTGGCCTGGTCGAACTGCTTCATGTTCTCGAGGCGCTTGCGGCTGTCGGCCTTGAGCTCGTCGAGGGTGTCGAACTCCGACGCCATCTGCGCGAACTCGTCGTCCAGCTCGGGAAGCTCGCGGGCGGCGACGGCGGTGACCTTGACGGTGACCTCCGCGTCCTTGCCCTCGGCGGAGCCGCCCTTCAGCTGCGAGGTGAAGGTGGCCTCGCCACCGGCCTCCAGGCCCTTGACGGCCTCGTCGATGCCGTCGAGCAGCTCGCCCGAGCCGATGGTGTACGAGACGCCGTCGGCGATGCCGTCGGGAAGGACCTCGCCGTCGACCTTGGCCTGCAGGTCGATGGTGACGACGTCGCCGTCCTGGGCGGCGCGCTCGACCGGGGAGGTCGAGGCGAAGCGCTCGCGGAGCTGCTCCACGGACTTCTCGACGTCCTCGTCGGTGACCTCGACCGCGTCGACGGTGACCTCGATGCCGGAGTAGTCCGGGATCTCGATCGCCGGGCGGATGTCCACCTCGGCGGTGAAGGCCAGCAGTTCGCCGTCCTTCAGCTCGGTGATGTCGACCTCGGGCTGGCCGAGCGGGTTGACCTCGGCCTCGTTGACGGCCTCGGTGTAGAACTTCGGGAGCGCGTCGTTGACGGCCTCTTCCAGCACGGCGCCGCGGCCGAACCGCTGGTCGATCACGCGAGCCGGGATCTTGCCCTTGCGGAAGCCCTTGACCGTGACCTGCTGGTTGATCTTCTTGTACGCCGCGTCGAGGCTGTCCTTGAGCTCCTCGAAGGGCACCTCGACAGTGAGCCGAACCCGGGTCGGGTTCAGGGTCTCCACGGCGCTCTTCACGGTTCGGTCTCCTTGTGGCTGATTCCTGGATTCCGCCGGGGCCGCGCGAAGCGGTTCCGGCCGATCGGCCCGGTCAGAAAGACACACGGGCACGCAGCTTGCATAGTAACCGCAAGCGGGAGGACGGCCACAACATGATCAAGAACGCCGGGGGGCGGACGCGTGGTCGTCGTGGTCGGGGTGGCGGGATTTGAACCCACGGCCTTCCGCTCCCAAAGCGGACGCGCTACCAAGCTGCGCCACACCCCGTCGGTGCGACACGTAGGGTACATGCACGGGGACTGTCCGGCGCTCCGCTTCCACGGAGCGTGCTCCGGATGTGCGAAGGCGGCCGTGGACCCGCTACCATGCTCTTCGTGCCGCGGTCCTGGTGAACTGCGGCGCGATCGCGTGCGGGTGTAGCTCAATGGTAGAGCACTAGTCTTCCAAACTAGCTACGCGGGTTCGATTCCCGTCACCCGCTCCACACGGCTCAGGGCCCGGACCGCTCCACGCGGTCCGGGCCCCGGTCTTTTCCGGGGCGGCCCGGAACGCCTCCGGCCGCCTCCGGCGCGCTCCCCCCGTGTGCCGCGCGGGCCGAGCGGTGCGGTATTTACCGCGCGGGCCGAGCGGCCCGGTGGCCATGTTCCCCCCGATGATCAACTGATCGAGGGAGGGGAACGACATGGGACACGGAACGGGAAGGGCGAGCCGGCCGGCCGTGGTGGCCGCGCTGGCGCCGGCCTGCGCGGCCGGACTGCTCGGCGCCGGGCCCGCGCGGGCCGCGGAGCTTCCGTACGCGCCGGCCGGGCCCACGCTCCGGCCGGGCGGATGCGCGACCGCCGGCGAGCTGCCGTGGGTGGGGAACACGGACGTGAGCCTGTCCGTCGGAGTGGCGGGCGAGGGCGCCCGGCAGCATCTGGAGGCCCGTTTCCGGGTGTGGCGGGAGGGCGCGGAGGAGACACCGGTCGTCGATGTCCCCGTCTCCACCTCTCCCGGGGCGACGGTCCGCCTCTCCGTCGCGCGGGACCGGGTCCCGGCCGAGGGGTCGTACTGGTGGCAGGCCCGGATCGAGGGCGCCGGCGGCGCCTCGGAGTGGACCGCGCCCTGCGGCTTCCGGACCGACCACACGGCGCCCGCGGCTCCCTCGGTCACCTTCACGGACGCCGGGCAGTACCCGCGGGGGGCGCCCTCCGGAACCCTCCGCACCGTGCGGTTCGACCTGCCCCCGGGGACCGAGGCGAAGGGCGTCTGCTTCGACCCGGAGCGGATGCTCGGGGTGTCCGAGGACGACTGCGACAGCCAGTGGGTCCCCGTGGGGGCGGACGGCACCGCGACCGCCTCCTTCCCCTCGCCCGGGCGCCCCGGGCCGACGGTCCTCCACGCCCGGGCGGTCGACCGGGCGGGCAACGTCTCCGAGACGCTCCAGGAGTACCACCGGGTCGCGTACCCGTTCATCGAGCCCTTCGGCGACTACACCAGTGACGGCCGCACCGACCTCCTCGGCGTCGGCGCGGACGGGAAGCTGACGCTGCGGGCCGGCCTGGAGGGCGGCGGCTTCGCCGCGCCCGTGGTCGCGGACGGCCGGGACTGGTCGGACGCGCGGCTCGCGCGGGCGGGTTGGCTCACCCACTGGGACGGCCCCTCGGCGTACAACGACGTCCGCAACGACATCGTCGCGCTCCGGGACGGGAAGCTCTCCGTCCACCCGGGCGACGGCGAGGGCGGCTTCGGCGCCCCCGTGGAGATCACCGGTTACGACTGGTCGCGCGTCACGGACGTCGCGTTCGGCCGGGGCGAGACCCCCCCCGCTGCTGGCCAAGGAGGGCGACCGGCTCCTCTCCTTCGATCTGAACACCTACGGGCAGCCGAGCGTCGGTGAGCCGTCCGTCCTCGCCGCCGAGGGCCGGGCCTCGAAGTCGGTCCACTTCTCGGACGGACCCGCCGAGTCGGGCATGCCCTTCTTCTGGGCCCGGGACGCCGTGCGGGGGACGCTGGAGCACTTCCCCCTGGAGTACGGCACGACCGGGCCCTGGGCCCTGGGGACACCGACCACCGTCGCCGCGTCCGGCTGGACCGCGTCGCAGCGGCCCCTCGTGGCCGTCATCGGGGACCTGGACGGCGACGGGCGGAGCGATCCGGTCAGCGGCGGCGGCCCGGAGGGCCCGCTGCTCCACCCGGCCGCCGAGGACGGCTCGCTGGGCGCTCCGGCGGTCCTGCCCGTCCAGGACCATGACGGTGCCGTCTTCTTCTGAGGTCACGCGGCACGCGACCGGCCACGGGCCCCCGCCGATTCCGGCGGGGGCCCGTGGCCGGTCCGGGACCCGTCGGGACCCGTCAGAACTTGATGGACGCGACCGTCTGCGTTATCGAGTCCAGGAAGCGCTGGATGTCGTCGGCCATCCCGGTGGAGGCGAGGAAGAAGCCGAAGAGGACCGCGACCACGGCGGGACCGCCCTTGAGGCTCCCCCCGCGGATCAGCACCACCATGATGATCGCCAACAGCAACACCACAGACAGCGAAATGGCCACAACAGATCACACCCTCGGTCGGTCCCGCCTTGCCGGCCGGGGGTCGCGCGTCACCCGCGCCCCCCGCTGCCCCCATGGTGCCACCAACCACCCCGCCCGTGCGGCCCGGTGACGAACCGTCGGGCCGCCGGGAGCGGAAACCCCTCCACGGCTCGGGAGAGAGGAAAAGCACAATCACGCAACCATGCCTCGTTTGCCCTGTTGCACGGCTTATGACTGGGAACAAATGACCTAATCGCGCCCCCTTTGCCCGGCACATCCCTTTTCCCGCAAGGGGTTTAAACACAAGTAGGGCACGGTTAAGGTCCGCGAATGCCCTCCGCCACACAGAACAGCACCAGAACCCCGTCCCCCGAGACCCGGACGGCGGAGCACGCGCCGACCGCACCGGAACAGGCCGGGGAGACCCGTCGGCCCACCGTGCGCGATCCGTACTTCGACAACGCGAAGTACCTCGCGATCCTGCTCGTCGTCATGGGTCACGTCTGGCCCACGGTGATCGAGGGAAGCCGGGCCACGCGCGGGCTCTACATGCTGGTGTACACCTTCCACATGCCCGTCTTCATCCTCATATCGGGCTATCTGTCCCGCAGTTACACCGGCCGGCCCGACCAGCTCAAGCGCCTGCTCACCGGCGTCGCCGTGCCGTACGTCGTCTTCGAGGTCGCGTACACGCTGTTCACCCGGTGGGGCACCGGAAGCCCCCGGCCGATCAGCCTGCTCCACCCCACCTACCTGATGTGGTTCCTGATCGCGCTGTTCATCTGGCGGCTGACCGCCCCGTTCTGGCGGGTCGTGCGGTGGCCGGTGGCGACCTCCCTGGTGATCGCCGGTCTCGCGTCGGTCACCCCGGCCATCGGCGGGGCCCTGGACCTGACCCGGGTGCTCCAGCTCCTCCCGTACTTCGTGATCGGGCTGTGCATGAAGCCGGAGCACTTCGCCCTCCTGCGGCGGAAGCCCGTGCGGATCGCCTCGGCCGCCGTGCTCGCCGCCGCCGTGCCGTTCTTCTACTGGAAGGCGCCCGCCTTCTACCTCAACTGGTTCTACCGTTCCCGCAGCGTGCAGGAGATGGACACCGGCGTGGCGCGGGGCCTGTTCCTGGTCGCGCTCCTCTTCCTGGGCACGCTGGTGCTGATGGCCGCGTTCCTCTCCCTCGTCCCCGGCACCCGGCGCTGGTTCACGGTCCTCGGGGCCGGCACCATCTGCGGCTACGTCCTGCACGGCTTCCTGATCCGGGGCGCCGACTACCTGGGCCTCTTCGAGGACCACCCGTGGCTCACCACGGCACCGGGCCGGGTGGTGGTCACCCTGGTCGCCGTGACGGCGATCACCCTGCTCTGCACCCCTCCGGTGCGCAAGGCCCTGAAGTGGGTGACCGAACCCGACATGGCCTGGGCCTTCCGCAAGGAGACGGCGCCGGCGAAGCAGGCCTGACCCCGTCCCCGCGAACGGCCCCGGACCCTCCCGCGCGAGGAGGTCCGGGGCCGTCGTCGTGTCCGCGCCCCGGGGCCGCCGCGCTCAGCGCGGCCGGCGCCTGATCAGCAGCAGCGCCCGGTCGTCGTTGACGTCCTTGGCGACGGCCTCGATGAGGTGCCGGGCGACGCCCTCGAAGCCCTCGGAGACACAGCGGTCGGCCTCGCCGGTGAGCCGGTCGATGCCCTCGGCGATGTCCCGGTCGGCGGCCTCCACCAGGCCGTCGGTGAAGAGCATGAGGACGTCGCCGGGGTGCAGGGAGCCCTTGACCGGGTGGAACTCGGCGCCGTCGTAGACGCCGAGGAGGGGGCCCTCGGCGGCCTTCTCCTCCCAGCGTCCGCTGCCCGCGTGGAGCTGGAGGGCGGGCAGGTGGCCCGCGGAGTAGAGCTCGTAGTCGCCGGACTCCAGGTCGAGGACGAGGTGGACGGAGGTGGCGAAGCCCTCGTCCCAGTTCTGGCGCAGCAGGTAGCCGTTGGCGGCGGGCAGGAAGCCGTGCGGCGGGAGCGAGCCGAGGAGGCCGCCGAAGGCGCCGGAGAGCAGCAGGGAGCGGGAGGCCGCGTCCATGCCCTTTCCGGAGACGTCGGTGAGGACGACCTCCAGGGTGCGTCCTTCGTGCGTGCGGGCGGCGACGACGAAGTCGCCGGAGAAGGACTGGCCGCCGGCCGGGCGCAGCGCCATCTCACGGTGCCAGCCCGCGGGGAGGCGGGGCAGGGCGCTCTGGACGCGGATGCGTTCGCGCAGGTCGAAGAGCATGGTGCCGCCGCGCCGCCAGGGCACGCCGACGCGGGCCCGGAACTGGGCGATGAGGAGTCCGAAGAAGCCGCAGGCGGCGACGACCAGGACGGTGCCGGGGGTGACCCGGGCGGGGCCCTGGGTGTACGGGCCGAGGACGACGGACTCGACGATGAGGGCGCCGGCGGCGGCCGCGTACAGGCCGAGGAGGCTGGCGGGGCGCAGCAGCAGGCCGCCGGCCACGATCGGCAGGGCGAGCGCGGTGGGCGCGCACCAGACCGGATCGAGGAGGGTGCCGCAGGCGATGGCCGGGATCATGAGGAGGAGGCCGGCGAAGGCGAGCCAGTCGGCGCCGTCCCCCCGGAAGTGGTCGACGGCGGATCTGCGCAGCACGGTGCGGACCCGGCGTACGCGCCTGCGTGTCCGGGCCGCGTACGTGTCCACTCCCGTGCGGTGTCCCATTGGGCTGGACCCTATCCATCCCGGCCGGCATCGTGCAGGGGTACCCCGCCGTCGGTGTGCGCGGCGGCGGCCGGGGCCGGTGCGGAGGGGACCCGCCGTGCCCGCGCTCCGGGGCGGGCGCCGTCCGCTAGCGGGTCTGGCAGCCCGGGCACCAGAAGAGGTTGCGGGCCGCCAGGCCGGCCGTGCGGACGCCGGTGCCGCAGACGAGGCAGGGCAGGTGGGCGCGCCGGTAGACGTAGACCTCGCCGCCGTGGTCGTCGACGCGGGGCGGGCGGCCCATCGCCTCGGGGGTGTGCTCGGGCCGGACGGTGTCGATGCGGTTGAGGCGGACGCCCTCGCGCATCAGTGCGGCGAGGTCGGTCCAGATCGCGTCCCACTCCCCCGCCGTGAGGTCCTTGCCGGCGCGGTAGGGGTCGATGCCGTGCCGGAAGAGGACCTCGGCGCGGTAGACGTTGCCGACGCCCGCGACGACCTTCTGGTCCATGAGGAGGGCGGCGATCGTGGTGCGGGACCTCGAGATCCGGTGCCAGGCCTTCGCCGGGTCGTCGTCCTCCCGGAGCGGGTCCGGGCCGAGCCGGTCGTGTACCGCCCGCTTCTCGGCGTCCGTGATCAGGGCGCAGGTCGTCGGGCCGCGCAGGTCGACGTGTCCTCCGGTGTCGGCGATGCGCAGGCGGACCGTGTCCGCGGGCGGCGGGGCCGGGGCGTCGCCGAAGGTCACCTTGCCGAAGAGGCCCAGGTGGATGTGGACCCATCCGGCGCCCGCGAAGCCCAGGAAGAGGTGCTTGCCGTGGGCCTCGGCGGTCTCCAGGACGGTGCCGTCGAGCAGGGCGGCCGAGTCGGTGAACCTGCCCTGGGGGCTGGAGACGCGTACGGGCCGGCCGCCGAACCGCTCGCGGTGGTCGGCGGCCAGCCGGTGGACGGTGTGCCCCTCGGGCATCAGGCGGTCGGCTCCTGCGGGTGGTGCGCCGGGATCGGGGGGAGCTCGCCGGTGTTCTCGTACGCGGTGAGCATGTCGATCCGGCGGGTGTGGCGCTCGTCGCCGGAGTAGGGGGTGTTCAGGAAGATCTCGACGAACTTGGTCGCCTCTTCCCGGGTGTGCATCCGGCCGCCGACGGAGATCACGTTGGCGTTGTTGTGCTCGCGGCCGAGGGCGGCGGTCTGCTCGCTCCAGGCGAGGGCGGCGCGCACCCCCTTCACCTTGTTCGCGGCGATCTGCTCGCCGTTGCCGGAGCCTCCGATGACGATGCCCAGGGCGTCCGGGTCGGCGGCCGTCCTCTCGGCGGCGCGCAGGCAGAACGGCGGGTAGTCGTCGAGGGCGTCGTAGACGTGGGGACCGCAGTCGACGGGCTCGTGGCCGTGGGCCTTCAGCCACTCGACGAGGTGGTTCTTGAGTTCGTAGCCGGCGTGGTCGGAACCGATGTAGACGCGCATGGAGCCGAGTGTGGCACGTCCGGGCCCGGGTATCAGGCAGCGGGGTCGGGTCCTCCGTCCGGCCCGGTACGGACCTCCGCCCTCCGGGGAACCGTCCGCGCAACAATCCGGAATGAGGTATTCCGATCATCCCCCTCCACGGGGTTGAATACCGGGGCTCGCGACCCGAGCACCCCCCAGACACGAGGAAGCGTCCATGAACACGCAACCGACCCTGACGAAGGACGACGGGACGGCCGGCACCCCCGGAACGCCCGGCTCCCCCGACGGCCTGAAGGCCGGTCTCAAGAACCGCCACCTCTCGATGATCGCCATCGGCGGCGTCATCGGCGCCGGTCTCTTCGTCGGCTCCGGTTCCGGCATCGCCGCGGCCGGCCCCGCGATCCTCCTGTCGTACGCCCTCGTGGGCCTCATGGTCGTCTTCGTGATGCGGATGCTCGGCGAGATGGCCGCCGCCCGGCCCTCCTCCGGCTCCTTCTCCGCCTACGCGGACCAGGCCCTCGGCCGCTGGGCCGGTTTCAGCATCGGCTGGCTGTACTGGTTCTTCTGGGTGGTCGTGCTCGCCGTCGAGGCGACCGCGGGCGCCACGATCCTGGAGGGCTGGGTCCCGGCCGTACCGCAGTGGGGCTGGGCGCTGATCGTGATGCTGGTGCTCACCGCCACCAACCTCGCCTCGGTCGCCTCCTACGGCGAGTTCGAGTTCTGGTTCGCCGGCATCAAGGTCGTCGCCATCGGCGCCTTCGTCGTCGTCGGCCTGCTCGCCGCCTTCGGCGTGCTGCCGGGCTCGGACAACCCGGGCACCGGGTTCGCGCACCTCACCGACACCGGCGGCTTCTTCCCGATGGGCACGGGCGCGATCCTCACCGGTGTGCTGATGGTGGTCTTCTCCTTCATGGGCAGCGAGATCGTCACCCTGGCGGCCGGCGAGTCGGAGGACCCGCAGCGCGCGGTCTCCAAGGCCACCAACAGCGTGATCTGGCGGATCGCGGTCTTCTACCTGGGCTCGATCCTCGTCGTCCTGACCCTGCTGCCGTGGAACGACAGGGCGATCGTCGAGAAGGGCTCGTACGTCGCCGCCCTCGACTCCATCGGCATCCCGCACGCCGGCCAGGTCATGAACGTGATCGTCCTGACGGCCGTCCTGTCCTGCCTGAACTCGGGCCTCTACACCGCCTCCCGCATGGCCTTCTCGCTCGGGCGGCGCGGTGACGCGCCGAAGGCCTTCGCCCGCGTCAACAAGAGGGGCGTGCCGCGGGCGGCGATCCTCGGCTCGGTCGTCTTCGGCTTCGTCGCCGTCTTCTTCAACTACAAGTGGCCGGACACCGTCTTCGCCTTCCTGCTCAACTCCTCCGGCGCGGTGGCGCTCTTCGTCTGGCTGGTCATCTGCGTGACCCAGCTGCGGATGCGCGGGATCATCCTGCGCGAGTCGCCGGAGAAGCTGGTCGTGCGGATGTGGCTCTTCCCGTACCTGACCTGGGCGACGATCGGCATGATCGTCTTCGTCCTCGGCTACATGATCTACAACGGCGGCAGCGCCCGCGAGCAGGTCGTGCTCTCGCTGCTCGTGGCGGCGCTCGTGGTCGTGGTCGCGGTGGTCAGGGAGCGGGTCGCGAAGTCCTCCCCGAAGGCCCCCCTGGAGCCGTGACCGCCCTCGCGCGGACGTGAGGAGGGCCCCGGCGGACGTCCGCCGGGGCCCTCCTCACGTGCCGTACGGGGCTCAGCCCCTGCGGCCGGCGAGCTTCCAGGCGGCCGGGAGGGCGCCCATGGCGAGGGCGGCCTTGAGGGCGTCGCCGATCAGGAACGGGACGAGACCGGCGGCGACGGCCTGGCCGAAGGTCATGCCGGTGGCGAGGGCCAGGTAGGGCACGCCGACGGCGTAGACGACCGCGGAGCCGAGGGCCATCGCGCCGGCCGTGCGGAGCACCGAGCGGTCGGCGCCGCGGCGGGCCAGGGCGCCGACGACCGTCGCGGCGAGGAGCATGCCGAGGACGTAGCCGAAGGACGGCATGGCGTAGCCGGAGGTGCCCTGCGCGAACCACGGCACGCCCGCCATGCCCGCCACCGCGTACAGGGCGAGGGCCAGGAAGCCGCGGCGGGCGCCGAGGGCGGTGCCGGCGAGCAGGGCGGCGAACGTCTGGCCGGAGACCGGGACCGGGGAGCCGGGGACCGGGACCGAGATCTGCGCGGCGAGGCCGGTGAGGGCGGCGCCGCCGACGACCAGGGCGATGTCGCGGGCGCGGCTCGCGGGGATCAGGTCGGCGAGGACGGTGCCCGCCCGGAGGGAGCGGGCGGGGGCGGCGGCGGTGCTCATCGGTACTCCGCGGGGGTGAGGGTGGAAGGGACAGGTTGACGCTATGCCAGGAGTGAACGTTCGATCACCGTCAGCCGCCGACAAAGCGGCAGGCGGCCACTTCATGGGGTTCTCACAAAGAGTGGTTTTCACGCCCGGCGCCACGTGACCCTCGTCACTGGCGGATCGTCAGGAGACGCCCCTTTTGCGTCCGGGAGGCATCGACGGAGAGACTGTGGAGTCTCCATAAAGCACCCCCTCCCGAGAAGCACGAGTCCCCCACCATGCGCGACGCCCCGCCGCCCCTTCCGCCCGCCGAACCGGAGCCCCTCTCCCACGGACTGAAGCGGCGTCACCTGACGATGCTGGGGCTCGGCGGGGTGATCGGCGCGGGGCTCTTCGTGGGTTCGGGCGCCGGCATCGCCGTCGCCGGGCCCGCCATCGTGGTCTCGTACCTGATCGCCGGGGCGCTCGCGATGCTGGTGATGCGGATGCTGGGCGAGATGTCGGCGGCGATGCCCGCCTCGGGCGCCTTCTCGGTGCACGCGGAGCGGGCGCTCGGCCGGTGGGCGGGCTTCTCGGCGGGGTGGCTGTACTGGTTCCTGCTCGTGGTGGTCCTCGCCGTGGAGGCGACGGGCGCGGCCCGGATCGCGCACGGCTGGGTGCCGGGGGTGCCCCAGTGGGGCTGGGTCCTCGTCCTCATGGTCGTGTTCACCCTCGCCAACCTGGCGGCGGTGAAGAACTTCGGCGAGTTCGAGTTCTGGTTCGCCGCGCTCAAGGTCGGCGCGATCGTCCTCTTCCTGGTCCTGGGCGTCCTCGCGATCGCCGGGTGGCTCCCGGACACGGAGCCGGTCGGGCTCGCGAACCTGACCGGGCGGGGCGGTTTCCTGCCGAACGGCTGGTCGGGGGTGGTGTCGGGCGTGCTCGTGGTCGTCTTCGCCTTCGGCGGCCTGGAGGTCGTGACGATCGCGGCGGCCGAGTCGGACGACCCGGCGCGGAACGTGGCGCGGGCGGTGCGCAGCGCCGTGTGGCGCGTCCTCCTCTTCTACGTGGGGTCGATGCTGGTGATCGTGACGCTGCTGCCGTGGACGTCGATGCGGCCGGGCGAGTCGCCGTACGTGGCCGTCCTGGACGCGATCGGGGTGCCGGCGGCGGGCCGGATCATGAACGTGGTGGTGTTCGTGGCGCTGCTCTCGGCGCTCAACGCCAATCTGTACGGCTCCTCGCGGATGGTGTTCTCGCTGGCCGAGCGCGGGGAGGCGCCGAAGGGGCTGCTCGCGGTGTCGGCCGGAGGGGTGCCGCGCCGGGCCGTGCTCGCCTCGGTGGCGTTCGGCTTCGTCTCCGTCCTGCTCAATCTGAAATGGCCGGATTCCGTCTTCCTCTACCTGCTCAACTCGGTCGGCGCGGTCCTGCTCTTCGTGTGGGGCCTGATCGCGGTCTCGGAGCTGCGGCTGCGGCGCCGGATCGAGCGGGAGGCGCCCGGGACGCTGTCGCTGCGCATGTGGGGCTTCCCCTGGCTGACCTGGGTGGCGCTCGCGGCGATGGGGGCGGTGCTCGTCCTGATGCTGTGCGACGGGGACGCGCGGCCGCAGGTGCTGTGGTCGGGGGCGGCGACCGGCGCGGTGCTGGTGGTGGCGTGGGTGCGGGAGGCGCGCGCGGGGGCCTCCGGCCGGGGCCGGACGCCGGACGGGTCCGGGTGACGGTCCGGGTGACGGGCCCGGGTGACGGGCCGGCGGCCGGCCCGGACGGCGGGTGCGCGCACGAAGGGGAACCGAATCTTCACCTTGTGTGAAGCCCGTGCCCGTATAGCGGACACCCGTTCCCCCTCAGCGGTGCGTCCGCCCAGACTGAGGCGCGTTCCCCCGTCTCAGCCAGCGAACAGGGCGGCCCATGTCCCGGACCACCGCGCCCGCGCCCGTCGACCGCGAGGACGACGCCGCGCCCCCCGCTCAGGGGCTCTCCCACGGCCTCAAGCAGCGCCACCTCTCGATGATCGCCCTCGGCGGCGTCATCGGCGCCGGACTCTTCGTCGGCTCCGGCGCCGGCATCGCCGCCGCCGGGCCCTCGATCGTCATCGCCTACGCCCTCTCCGGCGTCCTCGTGATGCTGGTGATGCGGATGCTGGGCGAGATGTCGGCCGCCAACCCCGCCTCGGGCTCGTTCTCCGTCCACGCCGAGCGCGCCTTCGGCTCCTGGGCGGGCTTCACCTCGGGCTGGGCCTTCTGGTTCCTGCTCTGCGTCGCCGTCGGCCTGGAGGGCATCGGCGCGGCGCAGATCATGACGGGCTGGTTCCCCGGGAGTCCCGAGTGGGCCTGGGTCGCGCTCTTCATGGCGGTCTTCACCGCCACCAACCTGGCCGCGGTGAAGAACTTCGGCGAGTTCGAGTTCTGGTTCGCCGCGCTCAAGGTCGGCGCGATCGTCCTCTTCCTCGGCGTCGGCGTGCTCGCGATCACCGGCCTGCTGCCCGGCTCGGACGCCCCCGGCACCGCCCACCTCACCGGTGACGGCGGCTTCTTCCCGCACGGCTCCGAAGGCCTGATCGTGGGTCTGCTGGCCTCGGTCTTCGCGTACGGGGGCCTGGAGACGGTCACCATCGCGGCGGCCGAGTCGGAGCACCCGGTCCAGGGCGTCGCCAAGGCGGTCCGCACGGCGATGTGGCGGATCGCGCTCTTCTACGTCGGCTCCATGGCGGTCATCGTCACCCTGGTGCCGTGGGACGACCCGGCGGTCGTCGAGAAGGGCCCGTACGTCGCCACCCTCGACCACCTCGGCATCCCGGCAGCGGGCCAGATCATGAACGTGGTCGTGCTCGTCGCCCTGCTCTCCGCGATGAACGCCAACATCTACGGCGCCTCCCGGATGGCCGGTTCGCTGGTCGCGCGCGGCCAGGGCCCCAAGCTGCTCGGCCGCTCCTCCGGCGGCGTCCCCCGTCCGGCCGTGCTCGCCTCCTCCGTCTTCGGCTTCGGCTGCGTGCTGCTGAGCTACTGGCGGCCGGACGACGTGTTCGTCTGGCTGCTCAACACCATCGGCGCGGTCATCCTGGTCGTCTGGTTCTTCATCGCCGCCTCCCAGCTGGTGCTGCGCCGCCGCACCGAGCGCGAGGCGCCCGGGACGCTGGTCGTGCGGATGTGGGCGTTCCCGTACCTGACCTGCCTGGCGCTGGCCGGCATGGCGGTGGTCTTCTGCCTGATGGCCCGTGAGGAGGGCACCCGGGTGCAGCTGTACTCGACGGGCGGCCTGACCGTGCTGCTCGCCGGCATCGGCCTCGCGCGCCAGAGGGCGGCGGAGCTCCGGGCGTCCTGACCGCGTCCCCGATCCGCCGGAGCCCCCGGACCCCGCCCGGTCCGGGGGCTTCTCCGTGCCCGGAGCCGCCCACGCGGACACGCCGGCACGGGAACACGGGAACACGGGACGAAAGAACGATCACCCATCCATCGCATCTGCTGTTAGCCTGCACCTGCACATGGGTTGCAATAAGCAGGAGCAGTCGAAGGGCCGGACGCATGGCGATCTACACACTTCCCGAGCTGCCGTACGACTACGCGGCGCTGGAGCCGGTGATCGATCCGCAGATCATCGAGCTGCACCACGACAAGCACCACGCGGCCTACGTCAAGGGCGCGAACGACGCCCTGGAGCAGCTGGCGGAAGCCCGCGACAAGGACCAGTGGGGAGCGGTCAACGGCCTGGAGAAGAACCTCGCGTTCCACCTCTCCGGCCACATCCTCCACTCCATCTACTGGAACAACATGAACAGCCCGAAGGACGGGGGCGGCGGCGAACCGCTGGCCGCCGACGGCGTCGGCGACCTCGCGGACGCGATCACCGAGTCCTTCGGCTCCTTCGCGAAGTTCAAGGCCCAGCTCACCAAGGCCTCCGCGACCACCCAGGGCTCCGGCTGGGGCGTCCTGGCGTACGAGCCGGTCAGCGGCCGCCTGATCGTCGAGCAGGTCTACGACCACCAGGGCAACGTCGGCCAGGGCTCGGTCCCGATCCTGGTCTTCGACGCCTGGGAGCACGCCTTCTACCTGCAGTACAAGAACCAGAAGGCCGACTTCGTCGAGGCCATGTGGCAGGTCGTCAACTGGCAGGACGTGAACGGACGCTACCGCGCCGCCAAGGCCTCGGTGCCGCTGATCTCCCCCTGATCGGCGCCCCCCGTCGCCCCACTCGTGATCGTCTTCTCAACCTTCACGTGCGGGCGGAACGAGGAAGAACCCCGCGATGACGTGAGTCGCGGGGTTCTTCCGTACGTACGGGACCGGCGGCTACTCGAAGCTCGGCGCCGCCGTCCGGGTGCGCTTGATCTCGTAGAAGCCCGGGGTGGACGCCACGAGCAGCGTGCCGTCCCACAGCCGGGCCGCCGCCTCGCCGCGCGGGGCCGGGGTGACGACGGGGCCGAAGAAGGCGACCTCCTCGCCGTCCGGGCCGGGCACCGCGATGACCGGGGTGCCGACGTCCTGGCCGACCTTGTCGATGCCCTCCTTGTGGGAGGCGCGCAGTTCGGTGTCGTAGGTGTCCTTGTCGGCGTACTCCACCAGGTCCTCCGGCAGGCCGACGTCCTTCAGCGCGCCGGCGATCGCCTCGCGGGTGGGGCCCTCGCCGTTGTTGTGGAAGCGGGTGCCGAGCGCGGTGTAGAGCCTGCCGACGACCTCGTCGCCGTGCAGCTCCCGGGCCGCGATCACGACGCGGACCGGGCCCCACGCCCGGGTCGCCAGCATCTCCCGGTACTCCTCCGGCAGCTCGTCCAGCCGGTCCTCGTTGAGGACGGCCAGGCTCATGACCTTCCAGCGCACGTCGACCGGGCGCTGCTTCTCCACCTCCAGCATCCAGCGGGAGGTCATCCAGGCCCAGGGGCACAGCGGGTCGAAGTAGAAGTCGGCGGTGATCCTGTTCTCGGACATGTCACTCCTCGGGGAACCCACGGGAAAAGAAGGCGGTGTGCCGAAAGGCGGGAACGCCACGGGTGCCCGGGGGCATTCCCGTGCGCCGGCGACAGTGGCACATGGGAGGATCGGTGCTGTTTCGAACGCGCCACGAAGGAGTGACCGTGCCCGGTGAGAATCTGTCCCGCGACGAGGCCCGCGAGCGGGCCGCGCTGCTGTCCGTCGACGGGTACGAGGTCGACCTCGACCTGCGTTCGGCGGTCGGCGAGTCCGACGAGGCGGTGCGCACCTTCCGCTCGGTGACGACGATCCGCTTCCGCCGTACGGGGACGGGCACGAGCACCTTCGCGGACCTGATCGCCCCCTCGGTGGACGCGGTCACCCTGAACGGGCGTTCCCTGGACCCGGCGGAGGTCTTCGACGGCACGCGGATCGCGCTCGACGGCCTGGAGGACGAGAACACCCTCGTGGTGGACGCGCGGTGCGCCTACAGCCGGACCGGCGAGGGCATGCACCGCTTCGTCGACCCGGAGGACGGCGAGGTCTACCTCTACACGCAGTACGAGCCGGCCGACGCCCGGCGGGTGTACGCCAACTTCGAGCAGCCCGACCTCAAGGCCCCGTACCGCTTCTCGGTGACCGCGCCGGAGGGGTGGACCGTCTGGTCGAACGGGGCCGGGGAGCGGGACGCCGACGGGGTGTGGCGGTTCGCGGAGACGGCGCCGATCTCCACGTACATCACCTGCGTGGTGGCCGGTCCGTACCACTACGTCACCGACACCTACCGGCGCGGCGACCTGGAGATCCCGCTCGGCGCGATGTGCCGCAAGGGCCTCGCGAAGCACTTCGACGCGGACGACGTCTTCCTGATCACCAAGCAGGGCTTCGACTTCTTCCACGACAACTTCGACTTCCCGTACCCCTTCGGGAAGTACGACCAGGCCTTCGTCCCCGAGTACAACCTCGGCGCGATGGAGAACCCGGGCATGGTGACCTTCCGCGAGGAGTACGTCTTCCGGGGCAAGGTCACGCAGGCCTCGTACGAGGCGCGGGCCAACGTCATCCTGCACGAGATGGCGCACATGTGGTTCGGCGACCTGGTCACCATGGTGTGGTGGGACGACCTGTGGCTGAAGGAGTCCTTCGCGGACTTCATGGGCTCCTTCGTGAACGCCGAGGCGACCCGCTTCACCCACAGCTGGGTGACCTTCGCCAACAACCGCAAGTCCTGGGCGTACCGCGCCGACCAGCTGCCGTCCACCCACCCGATCACGGCCGACATCCGTGACCTGGAGGACGCCAAGCTGAACTTCGACGGCATCACGTACGCCAAGGGCGCGTCGGTGCTCAAGCAGCTCGTGGCGTACGCGGGACGGGACGCGTTCCTGGAGGGCGCGCGCCGCTACTTCAAGCGCCACGCGTACGGGAACACGCGCCTGGGCGACCTGCTCGCGATCCTGGAGGAGACCTCCGGGCGCGACATGAGGGCGTGGGCGAAGTCCTGGCTGCAGACCTCCGGCGTGAACGTCCTGGCGCCGGACGTCACCTACGACGCCGAGGGCCGGATCACCGAACTCGCCGTCCTCCAGGAGGGCGACGAGCTGCGCCCGCACCGGACGGCCGTGGGCCTGTACCGGGTGGGGGCGGACGGCGCGCTCACCCGGTACGCGCGGGCCGAGGCGGACGTCACCGGCGCCCGCACGGTCGTGGCCGGCCTGGCGGGCGAGGAGCGGCCCGACCTGGTGCTCGTCAACGACGACGACCTCACCTACTGCAAGATGCGCTTCGACGAGGGCTCGCTCGCCACCCTGCGCACGCGCCTGGGCGACGTCACCGACCCCCTGGCCCGCGCCCTGTGCTGGTCGGCGCTGTGGAACCTGACCCGTGACGGGCTCATGCCCGCCCGGGACTTCGTCGCCGTCGCGCTGGCCTTCGCGGGCCGGGAGACCGGGATCGGCGTCCTCCAGATGGTGCACGCCTGGGCGAAGTCCGCCGTCACCCTGTACGCGGCGCCGGAGTGGCGCGAGGAGGGCGGCCGGCTGCTCGCCGAGGGCGGGCTGCGCGAGCTGCGGGCGGCGGAGCCGGGCAGCGAGCACCAGCTCACCTGGGCGCGGTTCTTCGCGGCGATGGCCTCCACCGACGCCGACCTCCAGTTCCTGGAGGGGCTGCTCGACGGCACGGCGCGGATCGACGGCCTGGACGTCGACCAGGAGCTGCGCTGGGCACTCCTGTCGCCGCTGGCCGCGCACGGGCGGGCGGACGAGGCCCGGATCGCCGAGGAGCTGGCCCGGGACGACACGGCGACGGGCGAGCGCCACCGGGTGCGGCTGCTCGCCTCGCGCCCGTCGGCGGCGGTCAAGGCGCAGGCCTGGGCGCAGGTGGTGGAGTCGGACACCCTGTCGAACGCGCTGGTCGAGGCGACGATCGCGGGCTTCGTCCAGCCCTCGCAGCGCGAGCTGATCGCCCCGTACGCGGAGAAGTACTTCGCGGCGATCGAGCGCCTGTGGGCCGAGCGGTCGATCCAGATCGGCATGGACGTGGTCCGGGGCCTGTTCCCGGCGCTCCAGGACGACGAGGCGACGCTGGCCGCCACGGACGCCTGGCTGTCGGCGCACGAGTCGGCCGCGCCGGCGCTGCGCCGCCTGGTCCTGGAGGCGCGCGACGACCTGGCGCGGGCGCTGCGCGCGCAGGCGTGCGACCGTCCGGCGGTCTGACCCGGTGAACGGCGGGGGTCGCGGGCCGGGCGCCCGCGGCCCCCGCCGGTGCGTGCGGGAGGGGGGCCGCTCCCGCCGGCCCGTGCGACCCGGCCCCCGCCGGCGCGTGCGCGCGGGGAGGGGGGCAGTTCCTCCCGCACGCCCGCCTGACCGGAACTCCGCCGGCGCGTGCGCGCGCGGAGGAGACGGCGGCCCGGCGGCGGGAGCGGCACCCCCTCGGCACTCGAACGTGCGTCCTTTAGGGCGGTCTTGTCCCCGATTGTCGACGGATGCGTAACAGAGGTTAGGGCAGCCTTCGGGGGCGGAAGACCCCCGGCATGAACCACAACGCCCCCCTCACCCCCCGCCCCCTCCCGCTCGCCTCCCGCACCGGCCGTACGCAACGCCTCGCCACCGCCGCCCAGTTGAGGGCCCAGGGCATCCCCGCCACCGATGTCGCCGCGCGGTGCCGGCCCGGCGGCTGGCAGCAGCTCCTCCCCGGCGTCTTCCTGCTCCACCCCGGGCCGCCCACCGGCGAGGACCGGCTGCGCGCCGCGCTGCTCTACGCCCGCCGGCCCGGCGCCCTGCCGCTGCAGGAACCCGAGGCGATGATCACCGGCCTCGCCGCCCTGGCCCTGCACCGCCTCCCCTCCGCTCCCCCGCTCACCGCCCTGGAGCGGATCGACGTCCTGGTGCCGCGCACCCGGCGGCTGCGTTCGGCGGGCTGGGTGCGGGTGGTGCGCGCCCCGGGGGCGCCGGAGCCGGTGGAGCTGACGGGCCTCCCCGTCGCCCCGGTCGCCCGTGCCGTCGCCGACGCGGTGGCGGGCCTCACGGAGGCGGGGGAGGTCCGCGCCCTCCTCGCCGGGGCGGTGCGCGGCGGGCACTGCGAACCGGGCGCGGTCATGAGGGAGCTGAGCCGGTCCCGGCTGCTGTCCCGGCCGCACGTGAGGGACGCGGTGGACGTGCTGCTCACCGAGGGCCGCCCGCTCTCCGAGGAGCGGCTGTACGAGATGGTGCGGGAGTTCGGCCTGCCGGACCCGCTGTGGAACGTGGACCTGCGGCTGCCGGGCGGCCCGCACCTGGGCGGGGTGGACGCCTACTGGCCGGACCAGGCGGTCGCCGTCGAGCTGGACACCCGGGCGCCCCGGCAGGACGACGAGGAGGAGTGGTCCGAGCGCGCCCGCAGGCGCGAGCACCTGGAGCGGCTCGGGATCACCGTCGTCCACCTCACCCCGCGCAAGCTGCGCGAGGTGGCGGACCAGCAGGCCACCGTGGTCCGCACGGCCCTGATGGCCGCGGCGGACCGGCCCCCCGCCGCGTACGTCGTCGTCCTGCCCCGGTGAGGACCGCTCCCGGCTCCGCCGCCCCGGCGGTTCCCGCCGCTTCCCCCCCCCCCCCCCCCGCTCTCCGCCGCCCGGCGGCTCCCCCGTTCCCCCGCGCTCTCCGCCGTCCCGCCGTTCCCCCGCGCTCTCCGTCGCCCCCCGCTCACTCCCGGTGGCCCTCAGTCCTCCCGCGAGGACGGGTCGCTGAGCCGGGAGCGGCCGGCCGGGGGGCGTTCGCGCCACAGGTCGAGGCCGATGTCGACGAGCCCGACGCGGGGGAGCCCGGGGACGGCGGAGAGCGGGTGCCAGGCGGCGAGGTCCGTGGAGCCGCCGGTTTCGGCGCGCAGCTCGCCGCCGGTGATCCGGGCCTCGTAGACGATCCGGAGGCCCTGGAAGTCGCCGGGTTCGCGCAGGCGGCGCAGCCAGTTGCGGCGGACGGAGTCGATGCCGAGGAGGACGGTGGGTTCGGCGGTGTACCCGGTCTCCTCCTCGACCTCGCGGACGACGGTCCGCACGGGCTCCTCGCCGTGCTCCATGCCGCCGCCCGGCAGGGTCCACAGTCTGGTCCCGTCGTCCGCCACCCAGCGGGCGAGGAGCATCCGCCCGTCCCGTACGCACACGGCGTAGGCCGCCACCCTCAAGTCCCTCTTCATGCCACGAGGTTAGATCCGGCACGCGGGACGCGGGCGCGTTCACGGCGTGACCGGGGCCGGGACCCCCGGCGCCTTGTCCGCGCGGAGAGGGGCGGCCGGGACCGTCCCGGCCCTTGGACAATGGATTGGACAGACCGGCCGTGCCCCCCCGCATCATGGACCGGCAGCACCCCGCCCATACGCCCCACAAGCACGGAGGAGTCCCCGTGAAGGTCGGAATCGTCGGAGCCACCGGTCAGGTCGGCACAGTCATGCGCAGCATCCTGACCGAGCGCGCGTTCCCCCTCGACGAGCTGCGGCTCTTCGCCTCCGCCCGCTCCGCCGGCACCGTCGTGGACGGCGTCACGGTCGAGGACGCCTCCACCGCCGACTACACCGGCCTGGACATCGTGCTCTTCTCGGCCGGCGGCGCCACCTCCAGGGCCCTCGCCGAGAAGGTCGCCTCCCAGGGCGCGGTCGTGATCGACAACTCCTCCGCGTGGCGCCGCGACCCCGAGGTCCCCCTCGTCGTCTCCGAGGTGAACCCGCACGCGGTCAAGGACCGCCCCAAGGGCATCATCGCCAACCCGAACTGCACCACGATGGCCGCGATGCCGGTCCTCAAGCCGCTCCACGAGGAGGCCGGCCTCGTCGCCCTCGTCGCCACCACCTACCAGGCCGTGTCCGGCTCGGGCGTGGCCGGCGTCGCCGAGCTGGACGGCCAGGTGAAGGCCGTCGCCGGGGGCGCCGCCGCGCTCACCCACGACGGCGGGGCCGTCGACTTCCCGGAGCCGGGCGTCTACAAGCGCCCGATCGCCTTCAACGTGGTCCCGCTGGCCGGTTCGATCGTCGACGACGGCTCCTTCGAGACCGACGAGGAGCAGAAGCTCCGCAACGAGTCCCGCAAGATCCTGGAGATCCCGGACCTCAAGGTCTCCGGAACCTGCGTGCGCGTCCCGGTCTTCTCCGGCCACTCCCTCCAGGTCAACGCCCGCTTCGCGCGCCCGATCGGCGTCGAGCGCGCCCTCGAGCTGCTCGGGGACGCCGAGGGCGTCGAGCTGTCCGAGATCCCGACCCCGCTCCAGGCCGCCGGCAAGGACGCCTCGTACGTCGGCCGCGTCCGCGTGGACGAGACCGTCGAGAACGGCCTCGCGTTCTTCCTCTCCAACGACAACCTGCGCAAGGGCGCCGCGCTGAACGCCGTGCAGATCGCGGAGCTGGTCGCGGCCGAGCTCCGGGGCTGACCCCCGCGCGGGGCCGGCCGGCCCGGAGGGGCCACCCGCCGGGAGGACCCCGCCCGGCGCGCGCGTACGTCCGGAGGGGCGGGGTGCCCGCCCCGGGCGCCCCCCCCCCCCGGGGCCCGACCCATCCCGAGTTCCCCCCAGTACCCGAATCCCCCGTGGGGCGGCCTCCCGCCGCCCCCCCGGGGCCCCCACCCGGCGGGCGGGG
>NZ_JBVHEG010000002.1:517824-640096 GCF_055562975.1 Streptomyces sp. NPDC014907
CGGGGCGGGGGCCCCCCCCGGGGGGGGGGCGGCCCCCCCGGGGGGGCCCCCCGGGGGGGGCCCCCCCCCCGGGGGCGCGGGGGGGGGGGGGGGGGCGCCCCCCGGGGGGGGCCCCCCCCCCCTCCGGCGTGTCCGTCCGTGCCAGAGTTCCCCCATGAACCGGATACCCGAGTGGGGCGACGTCCCGCTGCCCCCGGGGGCCCTCCACGTGGCGGTCGGCTGGCGCACCGGGCACGGGGTGCCCGACGTGGACCTGTCGGCGCTGCTCCTGGGGGCCGGGGGGCGGGTGCGGGGCGACGCCGACCTGGTCTTCCACAACCACGTCCGGCACCCCTCCGGGGCCGTGCGGCACCTGGGGAGGTCCGCCCCCTGCGCGCCCGGCGGCCCGGCCGCCGACTGGCTGTGGCTGGACCCCGCGCGCGTGGAGCCGGAGGTGGAACGGCTCGTGATCGCCGCCTCCGCCGACGGGGGAGCCCTCGGACGGGTGCCCTGCCTCGACGTGCGGGTCACCGACGCGGCCGGGGCGCCCCTGGTGTACCGCGCGATCGGGGACGCGACGACCGGGACGGCCCTCGTCGTCGGGGAGTTCCGCCGGGACGGCGGCGGCTGGGGGTTCCGCGCGGACGGCCGGGGATACGCGTCGGGGCTCGCCGGGCTCGCGACGGACTTCGGGATCGTGGCGGAGCCCCCGCCGCCGCCCGTCCCCGGCCCCGGGTACGTGCCCCCGCCCGCTCCTCCGCCGCCCCCTCCCCCGCCGCCCGCGCGGACGTCCGACCCGTACGGCGGGGAGTTCCGGCCCGCCGTGTACCGGGGGCGCGGCAGGGAGACCGTGTGCTGCGGCCCGGGGCTGCCGGCGGGGCGCTGGGTGCTGGTGGAGATCGAGTCGTACCACTCGCTCTCCACCACGGTCGAGGCCTGCGACGCGCGCGGGCGGCCCCAGGAGTACCTGCTCGCGGCGTACGAGGACGACGTGCGCGCCCGGACGGTCGCCCTCGTCCCGCGCGCCCGCCCGCTCTCCCTGCGGGTGGAGGCCGACGCGCCCTGGACGCTGCGGGTGCTGCCGCTCTCCCAGGTGCGCCGGTTCGACAGCCACGTCGAGGGCCTGGCGCACGATCTGGTGCTCTACGACGGGCCGGCCGCGGTCCTGGCCTTCGCGCACCGCGGGGAGTCCCGTTTCACCGTGCACCGGCACGCCCCGCCGCGGGACCCGCTCCACGACGACGAGGAGCGGGAGCTGCTGGTCGACGGGGTCGGCCCGGTGCGCGCGTCCGTCCCGGTCCCGGGCCCCGGGCTGCTGCGGATCGGCGGCGACGGGCCGTGGAAATGTACCGTGCGTCCGTGAGCCGCCCCGTGGAAGGATGGGCGCCATCGTCATGAAACAGAGGAGTTGACCGGGTGCCTGGCACGAACCTGACCCGTGAAGAGGCTCGGCAGCGGGCGGCGCTGCTGACCGTGGACGCGTACGAGGTCGAACTCGACCTCTCCGGCGCGCAGGAGGGCGGCACCTACCGGTCCGTCACCACCGTCCGCTTCGATTCCGCCGAGGAGGGCGCCGAGACCTTCGTCGACCTCGTCGCCCCCGCCGTCCACGAGGCCGTCCTGAACGGGCACGCCCTGGACGTCGCCGCCGTCTTCCGGGACTCCCGGATCGCCCTGCCCCACCTGAAGCGGGGCCGCAACGAGCTGCGGGTGGTCGCCGACTGCGCGTACACCAACACCGGTGAGGGCCTGCACCGCTTCGTCGACCCGGTCGACGACCAGGTCTACCTGTACACCCAGTTCGAGGTGCCGGACGCGCGGCGGGTCTTCGCCTCCTTCGAGCAGCCCGATCTGAAGGCGACCTTCCGGTTCACCGTGAAGGCCCCGGCCGGCTGGACCGTCGTCTCCAACAGCCCGACGCCCGAGCCGAAGGACGGCGTGTGGGAGTTCGCGCCGACGCCGCGGATCTCCACCTACATCACGGCCCTGATCGCCGGCCCGTACCACTCCGTGCACGCGACCTACGAGGGCAAGGACGGGCAGACCGTCCCGCTGGGCATCTACTGCCGCCCGTCGCTCGCCGAGTTCCTCGACGCGGACCACATCTTCGACGTCACGCGCCAGGGCTTCGACTGGTTCCAGGAGAAGTTCGCGTACGACTACCCGTTCGCCAAGTACGACCAGCTGTTCGTGCCGGAGTTCAACGCGGGCGCCATGGAGAACGCGGGCGCGGTCACCATCCGCGACCAGTACGTCTTCCGCTCGAAGGTGACGGACGCGGCGTACGAGCGGCGCGCCGAGACCATCCTGCACGAGCTGGCCCACATGTGGTTCGGCGACCTCGTGACCATGGAGTGGTGGAACGACCTGTGGCTGAACGAGTCGTTCGCCACCTACACCTCGGTCGCCTGCCAGGCCGCCGTCCCCGGCACTCGCTGGCCGAACGCCTGGACCACCTTCGCCAACGCGGAGAAGACCTGGGCCTACCGCCAGGACCAGCTGCCGTCGACGCACCCGATCATGGCCGACATCAACGACCTGGAGGACGTGCTCGTCAACTTCGACGGCATCACGTACGCCAAGGGCGCCTCGGTCCTCAAGCAGCTCGTCGCCTACGTCGGCCAGGACGAGTTCTTCAAGGGCGTGCAGGCGTACTTCAAGGCGCACGCCTTCGGCAACACGCGCCTGTCGGACCTGCTCGGCGCCCTGGAGAAGACCTCGGGCCGCGACCTGACCGCCTGGTCGAAGGCGTGGCTGGAGACGGCCGGCATCAACGTCCTGCGCCCGGAGATCGAGACCGACGGGGACGGCGTCATCACCGCCTTCGCGGTCCGGCAGGAGGCCCCGGTGCTGCCCGCCGGAGCCAAGGGCGAGGCCGTCCTGCGTCCGCACCGGATCGCGATCGGCTTCTACGACCTGGACGGGACCGGCCGGCTCGTGCGCACCGAGCGCCTGGAGCTGGACATCGCGGCGGCCGGGCTGACCGACGTGCCGCAGCTCGTCGGCAAGGCCCGCCCGGCGGTCGTCCTCCTCAACGACGACGACCTGTCGTACGCCAAGGTCCGCCTCGACGAGGTGTCCCTGGCGAACGTCACCGAGCACCTGGGCGACTTCGCCGAGTCGCTGCCGCGCGCGCTGTGCTGGGCCTCGGCCTGGGACATGACCCGCGACGGCGAGCTGGCCGCCCGCGACTACCTGGAGCTGGTGCTCTCGGGCATCGCCAAGGAGTCGGACATCGGCGTGGTGCAGTCGCTCCAGGGCCAGGTCAAGGCGGCCCTCGACATGTACGCGTCGCCGGCGTGGCGCGAGACCGGGCTCTCCCGCTGGACGGAGGCGACGCTGGCGCACCTGCGCGCGGCCGAGCCGGCGAGCGACCACCAGCTCGCGTGGGCGCGCGCCTTCGCGGCGACCGCCCGCACCCCGCAGCAGCTCGATCTGCTCGCCGCCCTCCTGGAGGGGCGCGAGACGATCGAGGGCCTGGCGGTGGACACCGAGCTGCGCTGGGCGTTCGTGCAGCGGCTCGCGGCGGCCGGGGTCTACGACGAGCCGGAGATCGCCGCCGAGCTGGAGCGCGACCGCACGGCGGCGGGCGAGCGGCACGCGGCGACCGCGCGGGCGGCCCGTCCGGCCGAGGCGGCCAAGGCGGAGGCCTGGGCGTCGGTGGTCGAGGACGACAAGCTGGCGAACGCCGTGCAGGAGGCGGTGATCGGCGGCTTCGTCCAGTCCGACCAGCGTGAACTGCTCGCCCCGTACACGGCGAAGTACTTCGCGGCGATCAAGGGCGTCTCGGAGACCCGCAGCCACGAGATGATCCAGCAGATCGTGGTCGGCCTCTACCCGGCGCTCCAGGTCTCGCGGGAGACCCTGGACGCCACGGACGCGTGGCTGGAGGAGCACCGCCCGGCCCCGGCGCTGCGGCGTCTGGTGACGGAGTGCCGCGCGGGCGTCGAGCGCGCCCTGAAGGCACAGGCGGCGGACGCGGCGGCGGCGGTCTGAGGCCGTCCGGGCCGCGTGTGAACGCGTGAGAAGGGGCGCCCTCCCCCCCGGGGGGGGCGCCCCTTTCCCGTGCCCCGGCGGTCAGCCGCCGGACGCCGCGCACCGGGCGGGCGCGCCGGGGGTCCGGGGGCCGGGGGTCCCGGACCCGGTGGGGACCCGTGGGGCGCGGGGCCCCAGCTGGCCCGCCAGGGTGGCGCCGGTGGCGACGGCCATGCCGAGGAGCTGGACCGGGCCGAGCGCCTGGCCGAGCGCCGCCCAGCCGATGACCGCGGCGGTGACCGGCGAGAGGGGGCCGAGGAAGGTGGCGGAGGAGGCGCCGAGGCGCTCGATGCCCCGGAACCAGAGGTAGTACGAGACGGCGGTGTTGCCGAGGGCGAGGTAGGCGTAGCCGGCCAGGTGGGTGCCGGTCAGGGCCGGCGGGGCGCCCTCGGCCAGGAGGGCGACGGGCAGGATGACCAGGCCGCCCGCGGTGAGCTGCCAGCCGGTGAGGGTCAGGGCGCCGACGCCCTCGGGGCGGCCCCAGCGCTTGGTGAGGACGATGCCCGCCGACATCGAGAGGGCGGAGAGCAGTCCGGCGAGGACGCCGGCGGGGTCGAGCGCGGCCCCGGCCCTGAGGACCACCAGGCTGACGCCGAAGGTGGCGGCGACGGCGGTGAGCAGGGTCCTCGCCGTCGGCCGTTCGCCCAGGAAGAGGGCGGCCAGGCCGACGACGAAGAGCGGGCCGACGGAGCCGACGACGGCGGCGACGCCGCCGGGGAGCCGGTAGGCGGCGAGGAAGAGCAGCGGGAAGAAGGCGCCGATGTTGAGCGCTCCGAGGGCGGCGGCCTTCCCCCACCAGGCGCCGCGCGGGAGCCTGCGGGTGAGCGCGAGGAGCAGGAGTCCGGCGGGCAGGGCGCGCATCAGGCCGGTGAAGAGGGGCCGGTCGGGCGGCAGGAACTCGGTGGTGACGGCGTAGGTGGAGCCCCAGGAGATCGGGGCGAGCGCGGTCAGCGCGACGGTGGCGGCTCTGCGGGACATGGCGTTTCCCCTCGGTGCGGATGCCGGCGGCCGGTTCCCGGGGGTCCCGAAGCGGCTTGGCGCCAATTAACTTAGCACTAAGCTACTTCCTGGCAAGCTACTTTTTGGAAAGCTGCTTTTCGGCAAGTCACTCTTTGCCGAGCGACCGGACGGAAGGGGAGACTGGACGCATGGACACCCACACCCCCGGCCCGGGCCCCGCCCACGACGCCGTCGACGCCATCACCGACCAGTGGGCGGCCGTCCGGCCCGACCTGGACACGGTGCCGATGGCCGTCTTCGGCCGGATCTACCGGCTGGCCCAGGCCATGCGCGGCCAGGTGAACGAGGCGTACGCGCCCTACGGCATGGGCCTCGGGGAGTTCGACGTGCTCGCGACCCTGCGCAGGTCCGGCGAGCCGTACACGCTCTCGCCGCGCGAACTGTCCGCCACCCTGATGATCACCACCGGGGGCATGACGGGCCGTCTCGACCGGCTGGAGAAGGCCGGGCTGCTCAGCCGCAGCCCCGACCCGAACGACCGGCGCGGACTGCGGGTCACCCTCAGCGCGCGCGGCAGGGAGCTGGTGGACCTGGCGGTCGCGGACGGCCTCGCGCGGCAGAGGGCGGCCCTGGAGGCGGCACTGGGCGAGGAGGAGGCGGAGCAGCTCTCCGTCCTGCTGCGGAAACTGCTCGCGGCCACCGCGTGACGGGCGGCCGGAGACGCACGGAAGCGCCGCACGGCGTGTCGTGCCGTGCGGCGCCCCCGGCGGAGACGGAGGAAGGGGTCAGACCTTCTTGGACTTGTCGAGCACCATCACCAGGCCGGCGATGACCAGGAACAGCACCAGCGGGGCGGCCACGAACAGGCCGAGGGTCTCGATGACCTCCAGCTTGGGGGCCGGGTCGTCACCGTCGTCGCGGGTGAGCGCGAGCGCGGGGGACGACATGAGCAGCATCATCAGCGTCGTGCCGGCCGCGACGGAGCCGGCGCGCAGGGCGTTCTTCTTGTCCACGGTGCAAACGTAGCGAACGCCTGGAGGCGCCGCGCGCCCGGGGGTGCCGTACGGGCGTGCAGCTCGCTCAGCAGGGCGTGCGCGCGGGGCGAGGCGGCCAGCTCTTCCAGCGTGACCGGCTGCCCGTCGGGACCGGCGAGCGGCAGCCGCCAGTTGGGGTACTCGTCCCAGGTGCCCGGCAGGTTCTGCGGCCGGCGGTCCCCCACGGCGTCCGGCAGCCACACGCCCACCATCCGGGCCGGGGTGGCGAGCAGGTAGCGGTGGACGGCCCTGATCTCGGCCTCCTCCCCCGGACCCTCCGGGAGCAGCCCCAGCCGTTCGAAGAGGCCCCGCCACTCGGCGGTCCCGGCCCGGTCCGCCGCCCGCTCGCGCTCCAGGTCGCCGGGGAGCAGCCCGAGCCGGTGGCGCAGGACGACGTGGTCCCCGGAGAGGCGGGCGGCGGTGGGGGGCAGGTCGTGGGTGGTGGCGGTGGCCACGCACTCCGCGCGCCACTCCTCCGGGGGCAGGGGGGCACCGGTGCCCTCCCAGTCCCGCTCGAACCAGAGCACGGAGGTCCCGAACACCCCTCGCCGGGCCAGCTCCTCCCGCACCCCCGGTTCGACGGTGCCCAGGTCCTCGCCGATGACCAGGGCGCCGGCGCGGTGCGCCTCCAGGACGAGGACGGCGAGCATCGCCTCGGCGTCGTACCGGACGTAGGTGCCCTCGGTGGGTTCGCGGCCCTCCGGCACCCACCAGAGCCGGAAGAGGCCCATCACGTGGTCGATGCGCAGCGCGCCCGCGTGGCGGAGGAGTTCGCGCAGGAGCCCCCGGTACGGGGCGTAGCCCGCGGCGGCGAGGGCGTCGGGCCGCCAGGGCGGCAGGCCCCAGTCCTGGCCCCGGGAGTTGAAGGCGTCGGGCGGGGCGCCGACCGACATGCCCGCCGCGAAGGCCTCCTGGCAGGCCCAGGTGTCCGAACCCTCCGGGTGGACGCCGACCGCCAGGTCGTGGACGATCCCGATCTCCATCCCGGCCTCGCGGGCGGCCCGGGCGGCGTCGGCCAGCTGCCGGTCCGTCAGCCAGGCGAGCCGGCAGTGGAAGTCGACCCGGGCGGCCAGGGCGGGGTCGGCGCGCACGGCGGCCTCCGCCGCGCGCGGGGTGCGCAGTCCCTCCGGCCAGGTGCGCCAGTGGGGGCCGTGCCGCTCCGCGAGGGCCTGGTAGGTGGCGTGGTCCTCCAGGGCGCGGCCCCGCGCGGCGAGGAAGTCGTGGAAGTCGGCGCGCCGGCCCGGGCCCGGCTCGACGCCCGTGACGAGCAGTTCCAGGGCCCGCCGCTTGACCTCCCAGACCGCGTCCCGGTCGATCAGGGCGCCCTTGCCGAGGACCCGTTCCCTCAGCTCGGCCGCGTCGGCGAGGATCCGGTCGAGTTCCTCGCGGCGCTCGGGCCCGAGCAGGGCGTACTCGGGGACCTCCTCGATCCGCAGGTGGACGGGGTCCGGGAAGCGGCGCGAGGAGGGGCGGTACGGGGAGGGGTCCGTCGGCGCACCGGGCACGGCCGCGTGGAGCGGGTTGACCTGGACGAACCCGGCCCCGTGCGTCCGGCCCGCCCAGGTGACGAGCTCGCGCAGGTCGCCGAGGTCACCCATGCCCCAGGAGCGCGTGGAGAGCAGCGAGTAGAGCTGCACGAGCAGCCCGTACACGCGCCGGCCGGGCCCCGGTGCGCGCGCGGGGCTCACGACGAGGGTGCTGGTGGCCGTGCGCCCGTCGGGGGCCTCGGCCTCGACCGTGTGGACGCCGAGGGGCAGCCGCGCCCAGTCCTCGCCGATGACGACCGCGCCGTCCTCGGTGGTGACCTGGAGGCGGGTGCCGGGCGGAAGGCCGGACGGGGGACGCAGGGGAGGCTCCCACCGGGGGGCGGTCACCTGCTGAGGGGCGAACCCCTCGCAGGTGGCGACCTCCTCGTACGGGGCCGTCCCGGCGTCCGCGTCGCACGGGTCCGTCTCCGCGTCCGCGCCGCGGGGGTCCGCCGCGTCGCGCCCGTCGTCCGTGTCCCCGGTCCGCCAGTGGACCAGCGTCGGGGGCAACAGGCGCTCGCGGTCGGCCCGTTCCGCCGCGTCGAGGGCCGCGGCGACCGCCTCCGGGGTGGAGGCGTCGACGCCCAGGGCCGCGAGGACGGCCACCACGGTGGCCTCGGGCACGGGCACGTCGTGGCCCTCGGCGGGGCTGTGGACGGTGGCGACGCCGTGACGGGCGGCGAGACGGGCCAGGGTCACTTCACACTCCGGGGCACTCCGGGCCGCCCGCGCTGACGGGGGCGGTGGGTTCACTGGTCAGGGGGGCCTCCGCGATCAGCGGCGGCTCGCTGGTGAGGGGGGACGCGTCGGGCAGGGGCGGTTCGCCGGTCAGCGGTTCGCCGCCGGGCGGCGCGCCGGGCGGGGGCGGGCCGGCCGGCGGGCCGGCGGCCGGTGCCGGCGGACCGGGAATCCGTATCCCTCCGGGCCGGTGGGCGGTCGTGGTCACAGGGGCTCCCGGTTCGTCTCGACGGGCGGGTCCGGACGGACGGGCCCGGACGGGTGGGATCCGGGCAACCTCTGACACCTACCCACCGCACCTCGTTTTACCGGCGGAGCGGGACGAAGTGGCGTCACCCCGCCGACGGCTCGCCGGGCAAACCCGACACATCGGCCATGTGCGTTGACACGTGCGTGCGACGATGGTGGGCTCGTGACCCACTCGTGACCAACGGCGGAGCGGCCGAAGGGAGAACCCGTGCGCCCCGGACCCAGGAAACGCGGTGCGACGGCCCTCGTCGCCGTCGTCGTCGGCGGCCTCCTCGGCGGCGGCACCCCCGGCGCGGCCCAGGCGCTCCCGGCGGCCCGGACCCTCCCGGGGGCGCACGCCCTCCCGGGGAGCCGGACGTCCCCGGAGACGTCCGCGCGCCCCGGGGCGTCCGCGGTGCCGGGCGCCCGGACGTCCCCGGAGACACCCGCGCGCGTGCCCGCGCCCCCCGCTCCGTCCGGGGCGCCCCCGGCCGGCGCCGGGACGGTCGCCGCGCGGGTGCCCGCCGTCTGGCCCCGGCCGCAGTCCCTGACGGCCGCCGGGCCCCCCGTGCGGCTCGGGGACGAGGTGACGCTGCTCGCGAGCACCGACGCCGACCCGTACGCCCTCGACGCCCTGCGCGGGCTGCTGCGGGCGGCCGGGGTGCGGACCGTCCACACCGGGCTCCCGGGCCGGGGCGCGGTGATCCGCGCCGCCGGGCCCTCCGGGGACGGCGCCGCCGAGGCGCTGACCGCACTGCGCGTGCCCGAACGCCTCGACCTGCCGCACGGCGGCTACCGGCTCGCGACCGGCCGCTTCCGGGGCCGGGACACCGTCGTCCTGGACGGGGTGGGCGAGGACGGCCTGTTCCACGCCGTGCAGACGCTGCGTCAGCTCCTCGGCGCCACGGGTACCGGCGGCACCGGCCGGGAGGTCCCGGGCGTCGTCGTCCGCGACTGGCCCGGCACGGCCGAACGCGGCGTCACCGAGGGCTTCTACGGGAGCCCCTGGACGCGGGAGCAGCGGCTCGCCCAGATCGACTTCCTCGGCCGCACCAAACAGAACCGCTACCTGTACGCGCCCGGGGACGACCCGTACCGCCAGACGCTGTGGCGCGAGCCCTACCCGGCGGCGCGGCGGGCGGAGTTCCGGGCGCTCGCCGAACGGGCCCGCGCCCGTCACGTGACGCTCGGCTGGGCCGTGTCGCCCGCCCAGTCCATGTGCCTGGCCTCCTCCGCCGACGTGACGGCGCTGACGCGGAAGCTCGACGCGATGTGGGCGCTCGGCGTGCGCTCCTTCCACCTCCAGTTCCAGGACGCCTCGTACGACGAGTGGCACTGCTCCCGGGACGCCGACGCCTTCGGGCGCGGCCCCGAGGCGGCGGCCACCGCCCACGCGCGCGTGGCGAACGCCGTGGCCCGGCACCTGGCCGAACGGCACCCGGGCGGCGACCCGCTGACGGTGATGCCGACGGAGTACTACCAGGAGGGGACCACCGCGTACCGCGCGAAGCTCGCCGAGGAGCTCGACGCGGACGTGCGGGTGGCGTGGACCGGCGTCGGCGTCGTGCCGGCCGCCATCACCGGCGGCGAACTGGCCGGCGCGCGCGAGGCGCTGGGCCACCCGCTGGTCACCCTGGACAACTACCCGGTCAACGACTACGCGCAGGACCGGCTCTTCCTCGGACCCTCGACGGGCCGGGAACCGGCCGTGGCCGCCGGTTCCGCCGCCTACCTCGCCCTCGCCATGGAGCAGCCCGTCGCCTCCCGCGTCCCGCTCTTCACCGCCGCCGACTACGCGTGGAACCCGAGGGGCTACCGGCCGGAGGAGTCCTGGCGGGCCGCCGTGGACGACCTCGCGGGCCCGGACCCGGCCGCCCGCGAGGCGCTGCGCGCGCTCGCCGGGAACGGCGCCTCCTCGCTCCTCGCCCCGGCGGGCGAATCGGCCTATCTGAAGCCGCTCCTGACCGCCTTCTGGGACGCGCGCGCCAGCGCGGTCCCGGACCCCCGCGCGCGGGAGGCGCGGGAGAGGACGGCGCGCGGGCTGCGGGCCGCGTTCACCGTGATGCGCACCGCCCCCGAACGGCTCGCGGCCACCGCCGGAGGCGCCCTCGGCGACGAGGCGGAACCGTGGCTGGAACAGCTCTCCCGGTACGGCCGGGCGGGCGAGACGGCGGTCGACGCGCTCCTCGCCCAGGGGCGCGGCGACGGCGCGGCGGCCTGGCGGGCGCAGCGGGAGCTCGAATCGCTGCGGAAGGCCCTGGGGACGAGCCGGGCGACGGTGGGCGCGGGAGTGCTCGACCCGTTCCTCGCGCGCGCGGCGGACGAGGCGGCGGCCTGGACCGGGGCCGACCGGGTCCGGTCGGCGCGGGCCGAACGGGCCCCCGGCTCGTACACCGTGCGCCTCGGCCGGGCCCGGCCCCTGGAGGCCCTGACGGTGATGACCGAGCCGTTCCCGGAGGACGGGCGGGCGCGCCCGGAGGCGCGCGTGGAGGCGTACGTGCCCGGCGGGGGCTGGCGGCCGCTCGGCCCGCTGTCGCCGTCGGGGTGGACGCAGGTCCGGCCGGAGGGGCTGCGGGCCGGGGCGCTGCGGGTGGTGTGGGACGGCGACGGACCGGCACCCGCGGTGCGTTCCCTGGTGCCGTGGTTCGCGGACGGGCCGCGCGCCGGTCTCGCCCTCGCCCGTACGGAGACGGACGCGGAGATCGGCGGGCCGGCGCGGCGGGTGGACGTGGAGCTGACGGGGCGGCGCGCGGACGAGGTGCGCGGCGCGCTGACGGCGAGGGCCCCGAAGGGGATCGCGGTCCGGCTGCCGGAACGGGCGGCGGTGGAGCGCGGCGCCCGGACGCGCGTCCCCCTGGAGGTGTCGGTGGCGGCGGACGTGCCGGTCGGCGCGTACCGGGTGCCGGTGTCCTTCGCCGGCGAGGAGCGGGTGCTCACGGTGCGGGCGTTCCCCCGGACGGGCGGCCCGGACCTGGCGCGGGCGGCGACGGCCTCCTCGTCGGGCGACGAGACCCCGGACTTCCCGGCCTCCTCGGCGGTGGACGGCGACCCGGCCACCCGCTGGTCCTCCCCGGCGGAGGACGGCGCCTGGTGGGGGCTGGAGCTGCCCGCGCCGGTCCGGCTGGGCCAGGTGGTGCTGCACTGGCAGGACGCGTACGCCTCCCGCTACCGCGTGGAGGTCTCGGCGGACGGCCGGACGTGGCGCACGGCGGCGGCGGTCACCGACGGCCGGGGCGGCCGGGAGTCGGTCCGCACGGACGCGCCGGGCACGCGCTTCCTGCGGGTGCGGGGGGAGAAGCGGGCGACCCGCTTCGGCTACTCGCTCTGGACGGTGGAGGCGTACGCGGTGGCGCCGGGGAGCACGCCGGGGACGCCGCCTCCGCGGCCGGGCGCGGCGAAGCGCCCGGCGCCCCCCGCGCCTCCGGCGACGGCCGCCCCGAAGGCCCCGCCGGCACGGGAGGCACGGGAGGCCACGTCCGCGCCCACGCCTCCGGACGCGGACGGGAACGCGGACGCGGACGGGAACGCGGGCGGGGCGACGGGCGCGGGCGCGCCGGAGGAGCGGCCCGCCCCCTGAGGGGCGCACCGCCCTCCGGACCGCCGGGTCCCGGACCGCCGCGCACGGGCTCAGCCCGTCGTCAGCGCCCCCGCGGGGGTCTCGGCGACGGAGTCGATCCGGGCCATCACGTCCTGGGCGCCGTACGCCTCCAGGTACGGCAGCCAACGGGGGTCCCGGTGGCCGGTTCCGATGATCCGCCAGGCCGGGCCGGTCGGCGGGGCCGGCTGGTGGCGCAGCCGCCAGCCGAGTTCGCGCAGGTGCCGGTCGGCCTTGACGTGGTTGCAGCGGCGGCAGGCCGCCACCACGTTGTCCCAGGCGTGCGTGCCGCCCCGGCTGCGCGGGACGACGTGGTCGACGCTGGTCGCGACGCCCCCGCAGTAGGCGCAGCGCCCGCCGTCGCGGGCGAAGAGGGCCCGGCGGGTCAGGGGAACGGGCCCCCGGTAGGGGACCCGTACGAAGCGCTTCAGCCGCACCACGCTGGGCGCGGGGACGACTTGGGTCTCGCTGTGCAGGAAGGCGCCGGACTCCTCGAGGCAGAGGGCCTTGTCCTCCAGTACGAGGACGAGTGCGCGGCGGAGCGGTACGACGCCGAGCGGCTCGTACGACGCGTTGAGGACCAGGACGTGCGGCACGGATGCCTCCTATGACGCCGGCGGCGCGTGGCTCGCGCCGGGACGAACTGCCCTCAGTCTCTCCTCATGCCCGGCCGGAGCGCCACCACGTGACGGGACCCGGGTGGGGGACCCGGAGGTGTTCCCGGCCACATCGGCATCTCCTCCCTCATGCCCGGGTGAGGTCCGTCTCTCCCTCGAACACGGCAGCCGGACCACACCCGCCGCCCCGTTACTGTGGATGACTTGCGTACGCGATGCCTGGAGGTTGTCCCGTGTCCTGGTCCGCCCTGGCGGCTGCCACCGAACCCGAACCCATGCCGGTGACCCTGGACGAAGCCGCGGAGCGCGCCACGAACGCCGCCACCTGGGTGGAGGAGAACTGGTCCACCTGGCTGAACACCGGGCTGCGCATCCTCCTCATCCTGGTCGTCGCGCTGCTCCTGCGGATGGCGGTCCGCCGGGCCCTGACGAAACTGATCGAGCGGATGAACCGTTCGGCGCAGGCCGTGGAGGGGACGGCCCTGGGCGGTCTCCTGGTCAACACCGAGCGGCGGCGGCAGCGCTCGGAGGCCATCGGCTCGGTGCTGCGCTCGGTCGCGTCGTTCCTGATCCTCGGCACGGCCGGGCTGATGGTCCTCGGCGCCTTCAAGATCGACCTGGCGCCGCTGCTCGCCTCGGCCGGTGTGGCCGGCGTGGCGATCGGCTTCGGCGCCCGGAACCTGGTGACCGACTTCCTCTCCGGCGTCTTCATGATCCTGGAGGACCAGTACGGCGTCGGTGACTCGATCGACGCGGGCGTGGCCTCCGGCGAGGTCGTCGAGGTGGGCCTGCGGGTGACCAAGCTGCGCGGGGTGGACGGCGAGATCTGGTACGTGCGCAACGGCGAGATCAAGCGGATAGGCAACCTCAGCCAGGGCTGGGCCACGGCCGCCGTCGACGTGACGGTCCGCCCGACGGAGGACCTGGACCGGGTGCGGTCCGTGATCACCGCGGCGGCGGAGGCCATGGCGAAGGAGGAGCCGTGGAACGAGCGCCTCTGGGGTCCGGTGGAGGTGCTCGGCCTCAACGAGGTGCTGCTCGACTCGATGACGGTCCGGGTCGCGGCGAAGACGATGCCGGGCAAGGCGCTGGGCGTGGAGCGCGAGCTGCGCTGGCGGATCAAGCGGGGCCTGGACGAGGCGGGCATCCGTATCGTGGGCGGTCTCCCGGCGCAGGCCGAGGAGGAGGCGGCCGACCCGGCGGCGGGCGTGGCGGCGCCCTCGGTCTTCGCCAACACGGCCTCGCCGCAGTCGGCGGCGGCGACCCCGCTGCCGAGGTCGGACCTCTCCAAGTAGCCGTTCCTCCCGGGCGGGCGGCTCCTCCGCCCGGCCGGTTCTCCCCGGCCGGCCCCCCGGAGGGGCCGTCCGCCGTCCCGCGCGCGGGCCCCCGCGGGTAACGCTTCGGTTGCCTTCGGGGGTCCTGCGCGTGCCCGGGTATTGACGGCTCCGCGACGGGCGCCTTATTTTCCTCCCACGCAATAGGAAACTTTCCTAACAATGCAAGGGCAGGTGCGTGCGTCATGGCCGGTACGACCCAGAGGGTCCCGGGCGTCCCGGGCACTCCGGGAACCCCGGGCACGCCCCGCGTGCTGCGGGCCATGAACGACCGGGCCGCCCTGGACCTGCTCCTGGAGCACGGCCCCCTCTCCCGCACCCGGATCGGCAAGCTCACCGGCCTCTCCAAGCCGACCGCCTCCCAGCTCCTCGCCCGCCTCGAAGCGGCCGGGCTCGTCGTCGCCACCGGCACCACCGAGGGCCGCCCCGGGCCGAACGCCCAGCTCTACGCGGTCAACGCGCACGCCGCGTACGCCGCCGGACTCGACGTCACCACCCGCCGCATCCGCGCCGCCGTCGCCGACGTCACCGGCGAGATCGTCGGCGAGTCCGAACTGCCGACCCCCGGGCGCTCCGCCGCCGGGGTCGTCCGCCAGGTCACCGACGCCCTCGACGGGGCCGTGGAGGCGGCCGGCATCGCCCGCGAGGACGTGCGGCGCCTCGTCATCGGCACCCCCGGCGCCTTCGACCCGGCCACCGGCCGGCTGCGGTACGCCTCCCACCTGCCCGGCTGGCACTCCCCCACCCTCCTGGAGGAACTGGCCGCCGCCCTGCCCATGCCGTTCGAGTACGAGAACGACGTCAACCTGGTCGCCCTCGCCGAGCAGCGCCTGGGCGCGGCCCGGGGCCACTCCGACTTCGTCCTGCTCTGGAACGAGGAGGGCATCGGCGCCGCCCTCGTCCTGGGCGGCCGGCTGCACCGGGGCTTCACCGGCGGCGCCGGCGAGGTCGGTTTCCTGCCCGTGCCCGGAACCCCGCTCGTACGGCAGGTCACCAAGGCCAACTCGGGCGGCTACCAGGAACTGGCGGGAGCGCAGGCCGTGCCCCGGATCGCCCGCTCGCTCGGCATCGAGACCCCCGAGCAGCCGTACGCGCCGGTGGCGGCCGGACTGCTCGCCCACGCGGGCGGGGCGGCGGACGAGGACCCCCGGTACGCGGCCCTGCTGGACCGCTACGCCGAGCGCGTCGCCATCGGGCTCTCCTCCGTCGTCGCCGTCCTCGACCCCGAGCTGATCGTCCTGTCCGGCGACGTCCTGGTCGCCGGCGGCGAGCCGCTGCGCGCCCGCGTGCAGTCCGAACTCGCCGACCTCGCCGCCTCCCGGCCGCGTCTCGTCCTCGCCTCCGTGCCCCGGCACCCCGTCCTGCGCGGCGCCCTCGAAAGCGCCCTCGCCGCCACCCGTGACGAGGTCTTCGACACCTCCCGCTGAACCCCCGCCCGTCCGGGGCCCGCGAACCGGCACCGCCCCCGTCCCGCACGTCCCCCGTCCCACACCCCTCCGCCCAGGGAGACCACCATGCCCGTACGTCCGCGCAGAGCCGCCGTCGCGCTCGCCGCCACCGCCTCGATCGCGCTCCTCGCCTCCGCCTGTACCGGCTCCGCGGACAACGCGGCCGCCGACGACCCGAACGCGAGGACGACGATCACCTTCTGGCACGGCTGGTCGGACCCCGCCGAGGTCAAGGCGATCGAGGCCAACGTCGCCCGCTTCGAGAAGGCCCACCCGAACATCGAGGTGAAGACCGTCGGCGGCATCGACGACGCCAAGCTCGGCCAGGCCCTGCGCGCGGGCGGCTCGAACGGGCCGGACGTCATCTCCTCGTCCACCACGTCCAACGTCGGCAAGTTCTGCGCCTCGGGCGCGCTCGCGGACCTCAAGCCCTTCATCGAGAAGTCGAAGCTGGACCTGGAGAAGACCTTCCCCAAGGTCCTCCGGGACTACACCCAGTTCGAGGGCAAGCGGTGCAGCCTGCCGCTGCTCTCCGACGCGTACGGGCTCTACTACAACAAGGACGCGTTCCGGGCGGCCGGTCTCGACCCCGAGGCCCCGCCGAAGACCTGGAGCGAGTTCACCGAGGTCGCCAAGAGGCTCACCAAGCCCAGGGGCGACTCCTACGAGCGGCTCGGCTTCATGCCGAACTACCTGGGCTACGAGACCTCCTTCTCGCACTACATGTCGCAGTGGAAGCACTCCTACTTCGGCGAGGACGGCAAGTCGAACGTCGCCCGGGACCCGGCGTTCGCGAAGATGATGACGTACCAGAAGTCCCTGGTGGACGCCCTGGGCGGGTTCCGGAAGCTCGACAGGTACCGCACCTCCTTCGGTGACGAGTGGGGCGCCAAGCACCCCTTCCACACCGGCCAGGTCGCCATGCAGCTGGACGGCGAGTGGCGGCTGAAGTTCACCCAGCAGCACAAGGTCGGCTTCGACATCGGCGTCGCGCCGCTGCCGGTCGCCGACGACGAGGTGGCCGAGTACGGCAAGGGCTACCTCTCCGGCACGATCATGGGCATCGCGCCGCAGAGCAGGAAGCAGAACGCGGCCTGGGAGCTGGTCAAGTACATGACCACGGACACCGACGCCGTGGTGGGCTTCGCCAACGACATCGGCAACGTCCCCTCCACCCTGGAGGCGCTGAAGTCCCCGAAGCTGGCGTTCGACCCGCGCTTCAAGACCTTCCTGGACATCGCCCGGCACCCCGCCTCCAGCACCTCCGACGGCGCGGTCAACGGCTCCTCCTACGAGGACACCCTCCAGAAGTTCGCCCAGCAGTACGAGAAGGGCCAGGTCGCCGACCTGAAGAAGGGGCTCGCCGACACGGCCGCCCAGATCGACCGCGACATCGCCGCGGCGAAGTGACGGCCGGACACCGCCCATGAGCACGGACACCCTGCCCGCGAAGGAGGCGGCCGCCCCGGCCGCCCCCTCCCCCCGGGGACGGAACACGTCCCGGTCGAGGCGCCGGCGCGACGCGCTGCGCGCCCTGGCGTTCATGTCGCCCTGGCTGATCGGATTCGGCGTCTTCTTCGTCTATCCGCTCGTCTCCACCCTGTACTTCTCCTTCATGAAGTACGACGGCCTCAACCCCCCGGAGTGGCGGGGCACGGACAACTGGTCGTACGTCTTCACCGACTTCCCGCAGTTCTGGCCGGCCCTGCGGAACACCCTCTGGCTCTGCGTCGTCATGGTCGGCTGCCGGGTGCTCTTCGGGCTCGGCATCGGCATGCTGATCACGAAGATCAAGAGGGGCGCCGGAATCTTCCGGACCCTCTTCTACCTGCCGTACCTGGCCCCGCCGGTGGCGGCCACGCTCGCCTTCGTCTTCCTGCTCAACCCCGGCACCGGCCCGGTCAACTCGCTCCTGGAGGCGGTCGGCCTGCCCGCCCCCTCCTGGTTCAACGACGCGTCCTGGTCCAAGCCGGCCCTGACGCTCCTCGCCGTGTGGGGCGTCGGGGACCTCATGGTCATCTTCATGGCCGCGCTGCTCGACGTGCCGAAGGAGCAGTACGAGGCCGCCGAGCTGGACGGCGCCTCGGCACCGCAGCGGTTCCGCTACGTCACCCTGCCGAACATCTCCCCGATCATCCTCTTCGCGGTCGTCACCGGGATCATCGGCGCGATGCAGTACTACACCCAGCCGATCGTGGCCGCCAAGGTCGCCTCGGGGGTGATCGGCGGCACCGGCGTCACCTTCGTCCCCGGCCACCCGGACGACTCCACGCTCACCCTGCCGCAGCTCGTCTACAGCCTCGGCTTCAGCCAGTTCAACTACGGCGCGTCCTGCGTGGTGGCACTGGTGCTCTTCGTCCTCTCCATGGCCTTCACCGCGCTCCTGATGCGCCGGCGCGGCGGCCTGATCGGCTCGGGTGACCGCACATGACCCCCACCGCCACGGTCCCGGACCCCGCCGGGACGCGGGCCCGCCGCAGGGCCCTGCTGCACTGGATCGCCGTGCACTCGCTCGGCGTCGCCGCCGCCCTGTTCTTCGTGCTCCCGTTCGTCTTCGTCCTCCTGACCTCCCTCATGAGCGACGACCAGGCGCTCACCCGGGACCTCACGCCGAACTCCTGGCACTGGGACAACTACGTCAAGGTCTTCGAGACCGAGGGCTTCCTCACCTGGTGGAGGAACTCCCTGCTGTACGCCGGCCTCGGCACCGTCCTCGTCGTGGTGTCCTCGGTCCCCGTGGCGTACGCGCTCGCCAAGTTCCGCTTCCGCGGCCGGCACCTGTCGCTGCTCCTCGTCATCTCGATGATGATGCTGCCGCCGCAGGTCGTGATCATCCCGATGTACCTGTTCTGGGCGAAGCAGATGGACCTCTCCGGCACCCTGTGGCCGCTGATCGTGCCGATGGCGTTCGGGGACGCCTTCGCCATCTTCCTGCTCCGCCAGTTCCTGCTGACGATCCCCGACGAGTACGTGGAGGCCGCGCGGATCGACGGGTGCGGCGAACTGCGCACCCTGCTCCGGGTCGTGGTCCCGATGGCCAGACCGGGCATCGCCGCGGTGGCCCTGTTCCAGTTCTTCTACTGCTGGAACGACTACTTCGGGCCGCAGATCTACGCCTCCGAGAACCCCGGTGCCTGGACCCTCAGTTACGGCCTGGAGTCCTTCAAGGGCGCGCACCACACCGACTGGAATCTGACCATGGCCGCGACCGTCCTGGTCATGGCCCCCGTGATCCTCGTCTTCTTCTTCGCCCAGAAGGCGTTCGTCGAGGGAGTCACACTGACCGGAGTGAAGGGCTGAACCACACATGAAGCTCGCTGTCGTGGGGGGCGGTTCCACCTACACCCCCGAACTGATCGACGGGTTCGCGCGGCTGCGCGACACCCTGCCCGTCACCGAACTCGTCCTCGTCGACCCGGTCGCCGACCGGCTGGAGCTGGTCGGCGGACTCGCCCGGCGGATCTTCGCCAAGCAGGGGCACGACGGGCGGATCGTCACCACCTCCGACCTGGACGCCGGGGTCGAGGGCGCCGACGCCGTCCTGCTCCAGCTGCGGGTCGGCGGGCAGGCCGCCCGCGAGCGGGACGAGACCTGGCCGCTGGAGTGCGGCTGCGTCGGCCAGGAGACCACCGGCGCCGGCGGCCTCGCCAAGGCGCTGCGCACCGTCCCGGTGGTCCTGGACATCGCGGAGCGGGTCCGGCGCGCCAACCCGGACGCCTGGATCATCGACTTCACCAACCCCGTCGGCATCGTGACGCGGGCGCTGCTCCAGGCCGGGCACAAGGCCGTCGGCCTGTGCAACGTGGCCATCGGCTTCCAGCGGAAGTTCGCCGCGCTCCTCGGCGTGGCCCCGTCGGACGTGCACCTGGACCACGTCGGGCTCAACCACCTGACGTGGGAGCGGGCGGTGCGGATCGGGGGCCCCGAGGGCGAGAACGCGCTGCCCCGGCTGCTCGCCGGGCACGGCGACGCGATCGCGGACGACCTGCGGCTGCCGCGCCCGGTCCTGGACCGGCTCGGCGTCGTCCCCTCGTACTACCTGCGCTACTTCTACGCGCACGACGAGGTGGTGCGGGAGCTGGCCACCAAGCCGTCGCGGGCCGCCGAGGTGGCCGCGATGGAGAAGGAACTCCTGGAGATGTACGGGGACCCGGCGCTCGACGAGAAGCCGGCCCTGCTCGCCGGGCGCGGCGGCGCCTTCTACTCGGAGGCGGCCGTGGACCTGGCGGCCGCCCTGCTGGGCGGGGGCGGTTCGCCGTACCAGGTGGTGAACACGTACAACAACGGCACGCTGCCGTTCCTGCCGGACGACGCCGTCGTCGAGACGCAGGCGGCGGTCGGCGCCCACGGCGCCACCCCGCTGCCGGTCGCGCCGGTGGACCCGCTGTACGCCGGTCTGATCGCGAACGTCACGGCCTACGAGGACCTGGCCCTGGAGGCGGCGCTGCGCGGTGGCCGCGACCGGGTCTTCAAGGCGCTGCTCGCGCACCCGCTGGTGGGCCAGTACGCGTACGCCGACGGCCTGACGGACCGGCTGATCGCCCACAACCGGGAGCACCTCCCGTGGGCGTGAACGGAGTGCTGCTCGCGATCGACGCGGGAAACAGCAAGACCGACGTGGCGGTCCTCTCCCGGGGCGGCGCCGTCCTCGGGGCGGCGCGCGGCGGCGGCTTCCAGCCCCCGGTGGTGGGGGTGGGGACGGCCGTGGACGCGCTCGCGGAGATCGTCGCGCGGGCGTGCGCCGAAGCCGCTGTCCCGCCGGTGTTCGCGCACGTCACGGCGTGCCTGGCCAACGCCGACCTGCCCGTCGAGGAGACCGGGCTCCGGGACGAGCTGCTGTCCCGGGGCTGGAGCGGGTCGGTCCGCGTCCACAACGACACCTTCGCCATACTGCGGGCCGGGATCGACGAGCCCCGGGGCGTGGCCGTGGTGTGCGGCGCCGGGATCAACTGCGTCGGGATGACCCCGGACGGGCGGACCGCGCGCTTCCCCGCGATCGGGAAGCTCTCCGGGGACTGGGGCGGTGGCGGCGGCATGGCCGAGGAGGCCCTGTGGTTCGCGGCGCGCGGTGAGGACGGGCGCGGCGAACCGACCGAGCTGTCGCGCGCGCTGCCCGCCCACTTCGGCCTGGAGACCATGTACGCGCTGATCGAGGCGCTGCACCTGGGCCTGGTGCCCGCCGAGCGGCGGCACGAGCTGACGCCCGTGCTGTTCCGGGTGAGCGCGGCGGGCGACCCGGTCGCGCTGGCGCTCGTGCACCGGCTGGCCGAGGAGGTCGTGGTCATGTCGACGGTGGCGCTCCGGCGGCTCGGGCTGCTCGACGAGCCGGCTCCGGTGCTGCTGGGCGGCAGCGTGCTGGCCGCGCGCCACCCGCAGCTGGAGGAGCGCGTCCGCGCGCTCTTCGCGGAGCGGGCGCCGAAGGCGACGGTCGGTTTCGTGACGGCGCCGCCGGTCCTGGGGGCGGGGCTCCTCGCCCTGGACGAGTGGGCGGAGGGGCCGGAGGCGGCGGCCCGGCTGCGGGAGCACTACGCGGCGTGAGAACGGTGGGCCCCCGGCCGTGTGCCGGGGGTGGGACGGGGGCGCGGCCCCCGGGCGCACGGGGCGTCCCGGCCGGTCCGGCGGGACGCCCCGCCGCCGTGTGCGGGAGGGGGTGGGGCCCGGGGCCGCACGCCGGTCCGGGCCGGCCCCGGGACGCCCGCGCCCACGTTCACCTGTTCGGGCGACGTCCGGAGCGGAACCGATCGCGGCCGGGCGGCGTATTCATGACGAGGGGGTTCTCCCGCCGGCGCGGAAGAGGCGTGGGGCACGATGGGGGCGAGCAGGAACAAGATCGGGTCAATCCCGGTGTGCGGAAGGCCCCCTGCGGCCATACTGCTGGCCGGGCGGTCCCGCGCCGGAGCCGGTTCCCGCCGGCGTTCCGGGCGGACCGGCCGATGTCGACGACCGAGGGGGAGGTCACATGGCACACCCGCCGAACGCGCCCGCCGCGCCGGCGGCGCGGAGCACGGCACCGGCGCCCGCGCGCCCGGCCGGCGTGCCCGCGCAGCCGTCGCCCGTTCCCGCCGGGCCCCCGCCCGCCGGACACGGGGCCTGGGCCGTGGGGCGGGAGCGGCTGCGGACGGCCGCGACGACCGAGCCCGGCCGGCTCCGCGTCATCGGAGCCGTACTGGCGCTGCTGGTCGTCGCGTTCGGGGCCGTCACCGCCCTGGAGGTCCACGACCGGCTCTCCGTCGCCGACGACGTGGTCGGCCGCAGCCAGCCGCTGAGCGCCGATGCCGCCGCCGTCTACCGCTCCCTCGCCGACGCCGACACCACCGCGGCCGGCGGCTTCCTCGCCGGCACCCTGGAGCCCGAAGCGTCCCGCAAGCGGTACGCCGCGGACATATCCACCGCCTCCCGGCTCCTCGTCAAGGCCGCCGCGAACACGGGCGGTTCGCCGGAGTCCGCCCGCGAGATCACCGTCCTCAACGAACAGCTCCCCCACTACACGGGGCTCGTCGAGCGCGCGCGGGCCGCCAACCGGCAGGGCCTGCCGCTGGGCGGCGCCTACCTGCGGTACGCCAACCAGCGGATGACCACCGTCCTGCTCCCCGCCGCCGAGCGGCTGTACGCGGCGGAGACGGAACGGCTCCACCGGGACGACGCGGCGGCCCGCGCCCGGCCCCACCTGTCGCTCGCGCTCGGTCTCCTCACCCTCGCCGTCCTCGGCTGGGCCCAGCGCCGCGAGTACCTCCGCACCCACCGGGTCTTCAACCACGGACTGCTCGCCGCCACCGCCGCCACGGCGGCCGTCCTGCTCTGGCTCGTCGCCGCGCACACCGTCGCCCGGGCCGGCCTGGACGACGCGCGGGCGCACGGGCAGGAGTCCCTCCAGGTCCTCAACACCGCCCGGATCAGCTCGCTCACCGCCCGCGCCAACGAGAACCTGACCCTGGTCGCCCGGGGCGCCGTCCTCACCGAGGACGGCAAGGGCGACAAGTACGAGGCCGACCACGCGGCGGGCATGGCCGCCCTGGAGGCCGCGCTCGCCGGGGCGGGGAGGCTCGCCGACGACGAGGCCGGGCGGGCCCCGGTCGGCGACTCCGTCCGCAGCGCGGCGGAGTGGCGGCAGCGCCACAAGGACGCGCGCGCGAAGGACGACGCCGGCGACTACGAGGGCGCCCTCGACCGGATCATCGGCCCGGAGGACTCCACCGGACAGTCCTTCGACCGGATCGACGCCGCCCTGGAGCGGGCCCTCGCGCACGAGCAGGCCGAGTTCACCCGCTCCGCCGAGGACGCCCGGGACACGCTGGCGCCGCTGCCTCTGGGCGCGGCGGCCCTCGCGGTCCTGGGAGCGGCGGGCGCCGTGCTCGGCGTCAACCGCAGACTGTCGGAGTACCGGTGAGAGGGGGAGAGGTGTCCGAGGGGACGGAGCCGCTGGTGCGGCGGACGGCACGGCGGCTGCGCGGCTGGGGCGGGGTGGCGGCCATGACCCTGGCCTGCGGGCTCACCGCCGGCTCGCTCACCCTGCTCCCGGCGGCGCACGGCGGGGACGGCACCGCGCCCCCGTCCGGGACGGCCGGGCCCGGCGCGGGCGCCGGCGTCCGGGTCAGGGCGGACACCTGCCGGAACCCGGAGGCCTCCCTCACCCCCTCCACGGAGGACGGTCCCTCGGTCCGGGCCATCAAGGCCCGCGGGAAGCTGGTCGTCGGCGTCGACCAGTCCAGCTACCGCTGGGGCTACCGGAATCCGGAGAAGGGCGTCCTGGAGGGGTTCGACATCACGCTGGCCCGGGCCATCGCCAAGGACCTCCTCGGCGACGAGAAGGCCGTCATCCTCCGCGCGATCCCCACCAACCAGCGGGTCGACGCCCTGAACAACGGCACGGTCGACCTCGTCGTGCGCACCATGACGATCAACTGCAAGCGCATCCGGCAGGTCGCCTTCTCCACCGCCTACTTCCGGGCCGGGCAGCAGGTCCTGGCGCCCCGGCTCGACAGGAGCATCACCGGCTACGACTCCTCGCTGCGCGGCAAGCGGGTCTGCACCGCCGAGAGCTCCACCGCCTACGAGGCCCTGGAGAGGAACTCCTTCGGCGCGCTCTACAAGGACGAGGGCGACGGCACGAAGGACGACCGGGACCTGCTGACCGTCCCCAACCAGCTCGACTGCCTGGCCCGGCTCCAGCTGGGCGAGGTGGACGCGGTCGTCACCGACAACGCCCTCGCGGCCGGCCAGGCCGCCCAGGACCCGGCGGTCGAGCTCAAGGGCGAGCCGTTCACCGAGGAGTACTACGGGGTGGCGGCCAAACTGGGCAACGACGACCTGGTGCGCCGGGTCAACCACGTCCTGGTGGGATACCGGCAGGGCCCCTGGCAGCAGGCGTACGAGAAGTGGCTGAAGAAGGACCTGCCCGGCATACCGGGGCCGCCCGCCCCCCTGTACAAGTAGCGCCGATGGACGGGCGGCTCCGGGCACCGGGCCGCCGACAACCCCGACGAACAGCCCCTGCGGACAGGGCGGAAGAGGTGACCGATGGGCGTCACGGAGCCCCCTGGGCCGGTGATGGACCGGGACGAGGTGGACCGTGTGCTGGCGCGCCTCGGAGCCGAGCACAAGGCGGTCGAGGACTCGCTCCTCGCACTCCAGGACCACGCGGGCCGCAGGCTCCTCGAAGGGGCCGAACTGACCGGCGTCACCCGGGAGCGCTGGGCGGCGGCGGAACGGACCATCACCCTGCTCTGGACCTGTTTCGACGTGTACACCGCCGCCCTGCGGGACGCCCGTGAGGTGCGCGCCCGGCGCCGCTGGCCCGGCCGGGAGGAGCTGGCGGAGCTGACCGAACGGCTGCGCGGGGAGAGCGTCGTCGTCCCGGGCGGGGCGGGGGAACGGGCCCTGCTCACCGAGCGGTTCACGCTCGAGGGACTGGTCCGGCGGATGAACGAGCTGTACGCCTCCTCGCTCGACCTGGTCGTCACCGCCGACGCCGTCTGGTCGGCGCTGCCCGCCCGGATAGACCTGCTCGCCGCCGAGCTGGGCCGGACGCGTTCCCTGGCGCACTCCGTGGGCGTGCGGCCCGGCGAGCACCCGGCCGGGGACGAGCTGGAGGCGATCACGGCCGAGCTGGCCGGGCTGCGCTCCCGGGTGGTGACCGACCCGCTGGCCTTCTGGCGCCCGGCGGCGGGGAGTTCGGCGCCGGGCGGGGGCCGGCCCGACACCACGCGGTACGACCGGGCCGCCCTGGCCCTGGAGGACGTCCGGCGCGAGATCGAGGCGGTCCTCGCGGTCCGGCAGGACTCCGAGGACCGGCTCCTCCGGCTGCGCGACGTCCTCTCGCGGGCGGACCGGACGCTCGCCGAGGCGCGGGCCGCGCGCGGCGAGGTCCTGGCGAAGATCGCCGCCTCCGAGGTGCCGGCCGTCAGCGGACCGCCGACCGCGCTCCAGGAGCGGCTCGCCGTCGCCGCCGAGCACCGCAGGCACGCCCGGTGGCACCGGCTCTCCCCGCTCCTGGACTCCCTGGAGCGGGAGGCGGAGGACGAGCTGCGGCGGGCCCGCGAGTCGCTGACGGCGGTCACCGCGCCGCTCGCGGTCCGGGCGGAGCTGCGCGGCCGGCTCGACGCGTACCGGGCGAAGGTGGCGCGGCTCGGCGCGGCGGAGGACCCGCTGCTCGTCGAGCGGTACGACGCGGCCCGGCGGATGCTGTGGAGCGCGCCCTGCGACCTGCGGGTCGCGGAGCAGGCCGTCCTGCGCTACCAGCGGGCGGTGGCGGAGGTGCTGTCCGGTCCCGGAGACACGGAGGGCACGGGGAGCACGGAGAACGCGGGAGGGCGGCAGTGGTGAACGGGGAGACGGGGGCGGGGAGCTGCCAGCGCCCCGCGTGCGGCGGCGCGTACGAGGACGTGGGCGGCGGGGAGCTGTACTGCGACACCTGCGGGCTGGCGCCCGTCGTCGCGCCCGGGGGCGGGATCGGTTCGATGCCCACCGGCGTGGCCGTGCCCGGCCGGTCCTCCCGCACGGGCACGGGGGCCGGCGGACCGGACTCCGCCTCCTCCCGGGCCTCGTCCCGGGCCTCCTCGCGGGCCTCGTCCCGCTCCTCGACCTCGCGCCGGTCGGTCTCCGGCCGGCTCTCGCGGTCCCTGTCCGGGTCCTCCACGAGCCGTTCGGTGTCGGTGCGCAGTTCGGGCACGTCGACCGGGCGGTCCGCGCGGAACCGGCTGGGCGCGGGCCTGGTCACGATGCCCGGGGTGCCGCGCCCCGATCCGCGGGCCGCGGTGATGGAGAACCCCGAGGTCCCCGAGCGGAAGCGTTTCTGCTCCCGCTCCGACTGCGGCGCCCCGGTGGGCCGCGCGCGCGGCGACCGGCCGGGCCGCACGGAGGGCTTCTGCACCGCCTGCGGACACCCGTACTCCTTCGTGCCGAAGCTGAGGGCCGGGGACATCGTCCACGGCCAGTACGAGGTCGCCGGCTGTCTGGCGCACGGCGGTCTGGGCTGGGTCTACCTCGCCGTGGACCGGGCGGTCTCGGACCGTTGGGTCGTCCTCAAGGGCCTGCTCGACACCGGCGACCAGGACGCCATGGCGGCGGCGATCTCCGAACGCCGCTTCCTCGCCGAGATCGAGCACTCCAACATCGTCCGCATCTACAACTTCGTCGAGCACCTGGACCAGCGGACCGGCTCCCTGGACGGCTACATCGTCATGGAGTACGTCGGCGGCAAGTCGCTCAAGGAGATCGCCAACGAGCGGCGGGCCCCCGACGGCCGGCGCGACCCGCTGCCGGTGGAACAGGCCTGCGCGTACGGGATCGAGGCCCTGGAGGCGCTGGGGCACCTGCACAGCCGGAACCTGCTGTACTGCGACTTCAAGGTGGACAACGCCATCCAGACCGAGGACCAGCTCAAGCTCATCGACATGGGCGCGGTCCGGCGGATGGACGACGACGAGTCGGCGATCTACGGCACGGTCGGCTACCAGGCGCCCGAGGTGGCCGAGACCGGCCCGTCGGTGGCGAGCGACCTGTACACGGTGGCGCGCACGCTCGCGGTGATGACCTTCGACTTCCAGGGGTACACGAACGTCTTCGTGGACTCGCTGCCCGAGCCGGAGAACATCCCGGTCTTCCGGACGTACGAGTCGTTCTACCGCTTCCTGGTCCGCGCCACCGACCCGGACCCGGCGCGCCGCTTCTCCTCCGCGCAGGAGATGGCCGAGCAGCTGACCGGTGTCCTGCGCGAGGTGGTGGCGGTCCAGTCGGGGCTCCCGCGCCCGGCGCTGTCGACGCTGTTCGGCACGGAGACGCGGGTCACGGACACCACGCTGTTCGCCGAACGGACGGAGGACGTGTCCGCGCGGGGCGCCCGGCGGGGACGGAAGGCCTCCCCGGGAGCGGGGGCCGGTGCCGCCGCGCTGCCGCCGGGGGCCGGACTCGGGGGGCTGCTCGCACCGCTCGACGCGCCCGCCACCGCGCTCGCGCTGCCCGTGCCGCACGTCGACCCGGGCGACCCCAACGCCGGCTTCCTCGCCGGTCTGGCCGCCGCCGAGCCGGCCGAACTGCTCGGCGCGCTCCAGGCCGCGCCCGCGCCCTCCGCCGAACTGCGGCTGCGCACCCTGCGGGCCCAGCTGGAGCTGCGCGACCTGCCGTCCGCCGTGCGGACCCTGACCGGTCTGGAGGAGCGGGACCCGGACGACTGGCGGGTCGTCTGGTACCGGGGCGTCACCTCCCTGGTGACCGGGGACCACGCGCACGCGGCACTGGCCTTCGACGCGGTGTACGACGCCTTCCCGGGCGAGCCCGCGCCGAAGCTGGCCCTGGGGATCTGCGCCGAGGTGCTCGGCCAGCTGGACAACGCCGCCGAGTACTACCGCCTGGTGTGGTCGACCGACCCCGGTTTCGTCAGCGCGGCCTTCGGGCTCGCCCGGGTCCGGCTCGCGGCGGGCGACCGCGCCGGGGCCGTGCGGACCCTGGAGTCCGTGCCGGAGGTGTCGATCCACTACACGGCGGCCCGGATCGCGGCCGTGCGGGCACGGCTGCGGCGGCGCCCGCCGTCCGAACCGCTCGGCCCCGACCTGACGGCGGCCGCGGCGCAGGTCTCGGCGCTCCGGGGCTTCGGCCTGGACGCGGTGCGCCGGGAGCGGCTGACGACGGAGGTCCTCGGAACGGCCCTCGACTGGGTACTCTCCGGGAGTCCCGGTGCGGCACCGGGCGGCGGAACGCTGCTGCTCGGGAGCGAACTGGACGAGCGCGGACTGCGCTTCGGCCTCGAACGCTCGTACCGGGTGCTGGCCAGGCTCGCCCAGCGGGGCGAGGAGCGGATCGAACTGGTGGAGCGGGCCAACCGTCTCCGCCCCCGGACGTGGGTGTGAGGATGTCCCAGAAACCGAAGCCGTCGCACGGACTCGCCGCCTGCCCGGGCTGCGCGGAACCGCTGGACGCGGGCGACCGGTTCTGCGGGGCGTGCGGTTACGACCTGTCGGCCGTACCGGCCGCCGGAGCCGGTCCCGACCGCCCGACCGTGGCGATCGGCACCCCCGTCAGCTGGCCGGACGCGCCGCCGCGCGACCCCGGTTCGCTGTCGACCGTGACCCAGCACCCCGGAGACCTGCCGGGCACCGACTCCGGCGGCCGCGAGCTGCCCGCCGCGGAGGCCGGCGGGGGCGGACCCGGGGCCGGTGGCCACCCGGCCCCCGGCGCGCCCGCCCACGGGGGCTTCCCGGCTCCCGGCGCGACCGTACCCGCGCCCGCGCCCGTTCCCGCCGGCCCTCCCGCGCCCGCACCCACCGTCCCTCCCGTACCCGCCGCCCCTCCCGCTTCCGTTCCCGCGCCGGACCCCGCTCCCCCTTCTTCTCCCGCTTCCGGCGGGGACTTCGAGCTGGCGGCCCCGGACCCCCGGGCGGCCGTGCGGACGGACCCGGTCCCGGCCGCCCCCGCGGCGCGCGCCGCGTTCTGCGTGGCCTGCCGGGCCGGGCGGGTGGACGCCGACGGGTACTGCGAGAACTGCGGGCACGCGCAGCCCCGCGAGCGCGACCACATGGAACGGGAACTGGCGGGGGTGGCCGCCGTCAGCGACCGGGGGCTGCGCCACCACCGCAACGAGGACGCGTTCGCGGTCTCCTCGACCACCCTGCCCGACGGCTCCCCCGCCACCCTCGCCATCGTCTGCGACGGCGTCTCCTCGGCGACCCGGCCCGACGAGGCCTCCGCCGCCGCCGCCGAGGCGGCCGGCGCCTCGCTGCTCGCCGCGCTGCCCCGGGGCACGGACCCGCGCCAGGCGATGCACGAGGCGATCGTCGCCGCCGCCGAGGCCGTCAACTCCCTCGCGGAGGAGGCCGGGAGCGACGACGGGCAGGACCGGCGCAACGCCCCGGCGTGCACCATCGTCGGCTCCGTCGTCGCGGACGGCCTGCTCGTGGTGGGCTGGGTCGGCGACAGCCGCGCCTACTGGGTGCCGGACGACCGCGGCGTCCCGTCCGTCCGGCTCACCGAGGACGACTCGTGGGCCGCGCAGATGGTCGCGGCGGGCCTGATGAACGAGGCCGAGGCGTACGCGGACGAGCGCGCCCACGCGATCACCGGCTGGCTCGGTGCCGACGCGTACGAACTCGTCCCGCACACCTCCGCGTTCAAGCCGGACCGGTCCGGCGTGGTGGTGGTCTGCACGGACGGCCTGTGGAACTACGCGGAGGGCGCCGACGACATGGCCCGGGTCGTCCCGGCCGACGCGGCGGACCGGCCGCTGCACGGCGCCCGCGTCCTGGTCGGCCACGCCCTGGACGGCGGGGGCCACGACAACGTCACGGTCGCCCTCGTCCCGTTCGCCTTCCCCGCCCCGGGGGCGGCGGGCCCGGCCTGAACGGCCCCGCGCCCCGCCCCCTCCACCGCCTCACCGCCGTTGCCCGAGGAGCCGAACAGATGGCGAACTTCTCCAAGCCGACCGTGCCCCAGTTCTCGGTGGACGTCTACCAGAACGAATTCCTGCCGGAGGGCGGCAGGGACGTCAGCGCGATCGTCACGGTCACCTCGACCGGGGGCGGCACCAGCGGCCCGGCCGGGATCAGGGACTCCGGCGGCGCCGGCGTCGTGATCATGGTCGACTGCTCCGGTTCGATGGACTACCCCTCCGCCAAGATGCGCGGGGCGCGGGAGGCGACCGCCGCCGCCGTCGACACCCTGCGCGACGGCACCTCCTTCGCCGTCGTCGCCGGTACGCACGTGGCGAAGGAGGTCTACCCGGGGAACGGGCGGCTCGCCGTCGCCGGCGACCGCACCCGGAGCGAGGCCAAGGAGGCGCTGCGCCGGCTCTCCGCGAGCGGCGGCACCGCGATCGGCACCTGGCTGCGGCTCGCGGACCGGCTGCTCTCCTCCGCCGACCTCTCCATCCGGCACGGCATCCTGCTCACCGACGGGCGCAACGAGCACGAGTCGCCGGAGGCGCTGCGGGCCGCGCTCGACGCCTGCGCGGGCCGGTTCACCTGCGACGCGCGGGGCGTCGGCACCGACTGGGAGGTCAAGGAGGTCACCGGGATCGCCTCGGCGCTCCTCGGCACCGCCGACATCGTCGCCGACCCGGCCGGACTCGCCGCCGACTTCACGGCGATGATGGAGCAGGCGATGGGCAAGGGCGTGGCGGACGTGGCGCTGCGGCTGTGGACGCCGGTCGGGGTGGAGATCGCGTTCGTGAAACAGGTGGCGCCGACGGTCGAGGACCTCACCGGGCGGCGCACCGGGGCCGGGCCGCGCGCCGGGGACTACCCGACGGGCTCGTGGGGCGACGAGTCCCGCGACTACCACGTGAGCGTGCGGGTCCCACGGGCCTCGGTCGGCCAGGAGATGCTCGCCGCCCGGGTCTCCCTGATCGTTCCGGACCCGGCGGGCGGCGATCCGCGCCCGCTGTCCCAGGGGCTGGTACGGGCGGTGTGGACGGACGACCTGGCGATGTCCACGTCGATCAATCCGCAGGTCGCGCACTACACGGGCCAGGCCGAGCTGGCGGACGTCATCCAGCAGGGCCTGGATGCCCGCAAATCGGGCGATCACGACGGCGCGACGGCCAAACTGGGCCGCGCCGTGCAGCTCGCGGCGGCCTCCGGCAACGCGGATACGGCGAAATTGCTTTCGAAGGTGGTCGACGTGGTCGACGCGGCGACGGGTACTGTGCGGTTGAAGGCGAAGGTCGCCGAAGCGGACGAGATGACACTCGAGACCCGTTCCACGAAGACCGTTCGCGTCAAGAGGTAGCCCGGCCACCGGGCCGGACGACGAGAGGGGGAAGCACCGACATGCCGACCTGCCCGAACGGACACCAGTCGGTCTCCGACGACTGGTGCGAGGTCTGTGGCCATCGCATGGCCGGGGCGGGCGCGCCGACGGGTGCCGTACCGCCGCCTCCCCCGCCGCCCCCCGCGTACGGACACCCCGGCGCCGGCCGGCCCCCGGCGGGCCCCCCGCCGGCCGCTTCCGGCGGCTTCGGCCCCGGGGGCGACCCGAACGCGACGGCCCAGGCGCAGCTCTGCCCGCAGTGCCGTACGCCGCGCGAGCACATGGCGCCGTTCTGCGAGGAGTGCCGCTGGAACTTCCTCACGAACACGGCGACCTCGTACACGCCGGTGGCGCCCCCCGACTCCCCTCCGCGCCGGCCCGGACCGCCGCCCGGCCTGAACCTGCCGCCGGGCTTCCAGACCCCGCCGCCGGGACCGCCGCAGCAGCAGCCGGACCCGTTCGGTTACCAGGGTTCACGGCCGTCGCAGGTGAACCGGCCCGCCGAGCCGCTGGGCGCCGAGCCGCTGGGCGCCGAGCCCACCCACCACCGGACCCCGCAGCAGCAGCCGCCCGCGTACCGGGCGCCCGCGCAGGCCCCGGCCCCGCCCGCGCCGCCGCAGCCGCGCGCGGACGACGACTGGGTGCTGTCGCCCCCGTCGCGTCACCAGGACCCGTCGCGTCACCAGGACCCGTCGCGTCACCAGGACCCGTCGCGTCACCAGGACCCCCAGCACCAGGGCCCCCCGCAGCACCACCAGGGTCCGCCTGCGCCGCCGCACCAGGGTCCGCCCCCGCAGCAGCAGCACCACCAGGGTCCGCCTCCGCCGGCGCAGCACCAGGGTCCGCCCCCGCCGCAGCAGCATCACCAGGGTCCGCCGCCTCCCCCGCATCAGCACCAGGGACCGCCGCCGCAGCAGCAGCCCCGGGCGTCCCGGGACTGGACCGCGGTCATCGGTCCGGACCGCGAGTACTTCATGGCGATGATGCAGCGCAGCGGCCCCGAGGCCACGGGCCTGAACCTGCCCGCGTACTCGCCGGACAAGCACCTGCCGCTCCGGGGCAACCAGGTCTCCATCGGCCGCCGCCGGCACTCCACCGGCGAGTCCCCCGACATCGACCTGTCGGTGCCGCCGGAGGACCCGGGCGTCTCGCACCAGCACGCGGTGCTGGTGCAGCAGCCGGACGGTTCGTGGGCGGTGGTGGACCAGAACTCCACCAACGGCACCACGATCAACGGCGGCGAGGAGCCGATCCAGCCCTACGTCCCCGTCCAGCTCCAGGACGGCGACCGGGTGCACGTCGGCGCCTGGACCACGATCACGATCCGCCTGGGCTGACCCCGTCCGGGCCCCGCCGGGGCCGGAGGTCCTGGTCCTCCGGTCCTCGGCCGGGCATCTGAGACGATGGAACGGTGAACGAGATTCCCGGGGAAGCCGTACAGGAGCAGACCTTCTACGAGCAGGTCGGCGGCGAGGAGACCTTCCGCCGTCTCGTCCACCGCTTCTACGAAGGCGTCGCGGAGGACCCGTTGCTGCGCCCGATGTATCCGGAGGAGGACCTCGGGCCGGCCGAGGAGCGTTTCGCCCTCTTCCTGATGCAGTACTGGGGCGGCCCCCGCACCTACAGCGAGCACCGGGGCCACCCCCGCCTCCGCATGCGCCACGCGCCGTTCGCCGTGGACCGGGCGGCCCACGACGCCTGGCTCCGCCACATGCGGACCGCCCTGGACGAGCTGGGCCTCGCGCCCGCGCACGAGGCGGAACTCTGGCGCTACTTCACCTACGCCGCCGCCTCGATGGTGAACACGGCGGGCTGAGACCCACCGTTCCCCCGGTCGCCTCCCGGCCATCCCCGGCCGCCCCCGGCCACCCCTCGACCGCCCCTCCCGCCGCGCGAACCCGGGGCCGGAACGGCGGTACGCGACCGGCACGGCACGGCCGGGGGCGGCCGCGCATGTACGAACGGGCACGACCGGGGGCAACGCGGATGACCGGATGGACGCATTCCGGAGTCCGGACGCCGGATAACGGTCACAATCCCATCAAGGTGGGCCCGCAAGCGGTTTCCAGCGAACCACACCCTCTGAAAGCATCCGAGAAGTCTTTCGGGGGCGTTCGGAAAGCGTTCGACACGCGCACCGTGACCGGGATGGCCAGGGGGATGGGTGACGGGGTTCGTTTTTCTGCGCGTCAGGGCGCACCGGCTGCTGCTGGGCGCGGCGCTGCTCTCCGTGCTCCTGACCACCTCGGTGCTGGCCTCCCTCGCCGCCTTCTCCGGCGCGATCGGGGACGCCGCGCTCCAGGCCGGCCTGCGGGGCAGGTCGGCGGCGGCCGCCTCGCTGCTCGTCAGCGGACAGGTGCCCCCCGACAGACGGGCGAGCGCCGACGCCGCCGTCCTCGACGGGGCGCGGAAGACCTTCGACGGGCTGCCGGTGACCGTACGGCGGCTCGAACGCTCGGGGCCGTACGCCCTGCCCCGGGACCTCCAGCCGCCCGACGCCCGCGAGGGCGACCCCGACCTGACCCACTTCGCCGCGCTCGACCGCTCGCGGCTCGCGCTCGTCCGGGGCGCCTGGCCCTCCGCCGCCCGGACCGGCGGCGTGATCGAGACGGCGCTGCCCGAAGAGGCGGCCCGGCGGCTGCGGGTCGGCCCCGGCACCGTCCTCGACCTCTCCGACCGGCTCACCGACCGGCGGGTGCGGGCCCGGATCACCGGTGTCTACCGGCCCGTCGCCACCTCCGACCTGTACTGGCAGCTGGACCCGGCGGGCGGGCGCGGCGTGCGGACCGTGGCGTTCACGACGTACGGCCCGCTGCTCGCCGACCCGGCCGTCCTCACCTCCGGGGCGCTGAGCCCCGGTGAGACGGCCTGGCTCGGCTCCGCCGACTTCACCGGCCTCACCACCGACCGGATGGACGCCCTGCGCGCCGCCGCGACCGGCGGCCCGAAGGCGCTGGCCGAGAACCGGGCCGCGTTCGGCACGACGCTCTCGGTCTCCACCGCGCTCCCCGAGGTCCTGGACCAGACCGACCGGGCCCTGCTCGTCTCCCGCTCCACCCTGCTGATCGTCGCCGTGCAGCTGGTGCTGCTCGCCGCGTACGCGCTGCTGCTCGTCGCCCGGCTGCTCAGCACCGAGCGCTCCGGGGAGACGGCCCTGCTGCGGGCCCGCGGCGGTTCGCGGCGCCGGATCGCCGGGCTCGCCGCCGCCGAGGCGCTGCTGCTCGCCCTGCCCGCCGCGCTCGCCGCCCCGCTCCTCTCCGGGCCGCTGACCCGGCTCTTCGCCGAGCGGTCCGCGCTCTCCTCGCTCGGCGTGCGCGTCGACACCTCGCCCTCGCTCCAGGTGTGGCTGGTCGCCGCCCTGGTGGCGCTGTGCTGCGCGGCGGCCGTGGTGGCGCCCGCGCTCGCCGCCGGCGACGGTGCCGCCGTCTCCCTGCGCAAGGCCCGGTCGGCCTCGCTGCCCGGCTCCGTGCGCGCCGGGGCCGACCTCGGCCTCCTCGCCGTCGCCGCCGTCGCGTACTGGCAGCTCCAGCGGCCCGGCACCACCGGCGGCACCCTCGGCGCGGACGGGACCGGCGGGGGTTCCGTCGATCCGGTGCTCGTCGCCGCACCCGCCCTCGCCCTGCTCGCCGGCACCGTCCTGACGCTGCGCCTGCTGCCGCCCGCCGCCAAGCTGGCCGAGCGGCGCGCGGCGGGCGGCCGCGGGCTCTCCGCCGCCCTCGCCGGCTGGCAGTTCAGCCGCCGGCCGCTGCGCGGCGCGGGTCCCGTCCTCCTCCTGGTCCTCGCCGTGGCGATGGGCATGCTGGCCATCGGGCAGAGCGGCTCGTGGGAGCGTTCGCAGCGCGACCAGGCCGACTTCCGGGCCGGTACGGACGTCCGGGTCCTGAGCGCCGGCCCCGGCGAACCCACGCGGACCGAGCAGCTGGGCACCGTGCCGGGCGTCGAGGCCGTGGCCCCCGCGCACCGCGCCACCACGGACGTGTCCGGCAAGAACGCCACCGTCCTCGCCGTGGACACCCGGAAGGCCGCGGGCGGCCTGCTGCTGCGCCCCGACCTCGCCGGCACCGACGCCCCGGACCTGCTCGCCCCCCTGACCCCGAGGGCCGCGGCCCGCCCCGGTCTCCCGCTGCCCGCCGGAACCCGCTCCCTCGCCGCCGACCTGCGGGCCACCGCGCCCGCGGGCAGCGGGGACTCCCGGGTCACGGCCGTCCTGGAGGACCCGAGCGGCGTCCCCTACCGGCAGACCCTGGGCACGCTGCCCTCCGACGACCGCGCCCACCGGCTGACCCTCGACCTCGGCGTCCTCACCGCGGCGCCCGGCACCGGCGGCGGCCGGGGCTCCGGCGGCCTGCTCACCCTCACCGGCCTGGAGTTCGACGGCGGGATCGCCGAGGGCGCGCACCACACCCGGGCCGTCCGCGTCGAGCGCCTCACCACCACCCGGGCGGACGGCGGCACGCACGCGCACTCCCCCGGCGAGGTCCTGGGCTCCTGGTCCTTCCGCGCCACGCAGACCGAGAACGGCGCGGGACGCCGGGAGAGCACCGCGGGCGGCAGCCCCGGCGCGGCCGGACCCGGCGGCGGCCCCGCCCCGTACTCCGTCTCGTTCGGGGTCACCGGCTCGCCCGCCGGGGACTTCCGCGCGCCGCCGGAGACGTACGGCCTCGCCCTGAGGGCCCCCGCCCCGAAGCCGCCCGAGCGGCTGCCCGCCGTGGCCACCGAGGCCTTCATGGCGGCGGCGGGCGCCAAGCCCGGCGAACTCGTCGAGGTCGGCGTCAACGGCCTGCGGCTCCGCGTCGCCGTCGGCCGGGTGGTCCGGGAACTGCCGACCACCGGGCCGGGCGCCCGGACGGTCTCCGCCACCACGCCCGTCACCACCCCCGAGGACGGCGGCGCGATCCTCCTCGACCTGGCCTCGGTCAACCGGTACCTGGCCGCCTCCGAGGACGGGATCGCGACCCTGCCGGTCACCGAGTGGTGGCTGACCACCGCGCCCGGGAAGACGGACGAGGTCGCCGCGGTCCTGCGCGACCGCCCCGACGCGGACCCCGCCCAGGTCCTCGTACGGGACGAGATCGCCGCCGAGCTCCTGAGCGACCCGCTCGGCGCGGGCCCCAACGCGGCCCTGATGGCCGTGGCCGCGGCCGCCGCCGCGCTCGCCGCCGTCGGCTTCGCGGTCGGCTCGGCCGGCGCGATGCGGGAACGGTCCGCCGAGTTCGGGGTGCTGCGGGCGCTCGGCACGCCGCAGCGGCGGCTCGCCCGGCTGATCGCCGCCGAACAGGGACTGCTCATCGGCATCGGCCTGCTCATCGGCATCGGGCTCGGCGCCGTCCTGGCCCGGGCCGTCGTCCCGCTCGTCGTCCTCACCGGCCGGGCCACCCGGCCCGTCCCGCCGGTCCTGGTCGAACTTCCCCCCGGCCAGGTCGCCCTGCTGGTCGCCGGGGTCGCCGTGCTCCCGCTGGCCATCGTCGCCGTGATCGCCCTGCGGCGCACGGACCCGGTCGTGACCCTGCGCCACCAGGGGGTCCAGTGACGCCGGCACCGGACGGGAAGGGGAAGGGGTCCCCGGGCGGGGACGGGAAGCCGGACGCGAGCGGGGTCCCGGGCGCGAGCGGGACCCCGGCCCCGGAAGGCCCCGGCGGGGAGCGTCCGCCCGCCCCGGACGGGGCCGGGGCCGCCACCCCCGCTCCCGCCCCGGACGGGGCGGGAGCAGGACACGCCACCGCTCCCGTCCCCGGCGGGAACGACACCAGGCGCACCGCCGCCCCCGACGGGAACGACACCAGGCGCACTGCCGCCACCACCGCCCCCGACGGGGACGGCACCGACAAGCCCGACGTCCGCAGGAAGGCCCCCGACATGCCCCGGCTCCGGCCCCGGCCCTCCGGGCCCTCCCGGCCCGGCGAGCCCGACACGCCCGCCGCCCGTACCGCCCGCGCCGTCGCGCCCTGGGTGCGGACCCGGCTGCGGACCGCGCCCTGGGCCGCCGCGTCGCTCGCGCTGCTCGTCCTGGTCACCGCCTACCTCGCGGCGGCGCTGCCGCGCGCCGTCGACCGGTACGAGACGGAGGGCCTCCAGCACGACATCACGCACGCCGCGCCCCGCAACAGCGTCCTCGAACTGACCTCGCCGGTGCCCCTCATCGGCCCGGACCGGTACGAGAAGGTGCTGGCCCCGGCCGTCCTCCGCAAGCAGCGCGACGCGCTGCGGACCCTGCTGCCCGCCCCGATCCGGACCGATCCCGGGCAGAGCGTCCACGGCATCCGCACGCTCGACCGGCTCACGGCGCTCGACCCGTGGCTGCCGCAGCCCGACGGCATCCCGCCCGAGTTCATCCTCTCCGGCCCGTCCGACCTGGCCCGCCACGCGACGCTCCGGCAGGGCCGGCTCGCCGAAGGCACCCCCTCCCGCCCCGAGGCGGTGGTCACCCCGCGGACCGCCGCGTCCCTGCGCCTGAAGCCCGGTTCGGTCGTCCACGTGCCGAGCCGGACCGGCGGCGAGCAGATCGGCGTCACGGTCACCGGCATCGTGGAACCGCTCGGCCCCGAGACCGCGTACTGGGCGGTGGAACCGCTGCTGCGGGCTCCGGCGCTGGCCACGATCCTCGTCAACGGCGAGGTGAAGCGCTACTGGCAGGCGGCGCTGATCCTCTCCCCCGTCTCCGCGCCCGCGCTGTCCGCCACCACCGGCGAGCAGGAGACCTTCTTCCGGTTCATGCCGACGGCCGACCACCTCACCGGCCGGGACACCGACCGGCTCGCCGCCGCGCTCAACTCCGCCGCCGGGGGCCCCGACCTGGTCAGGATGCGCCAGGTCATGGGGGGCAACGGCGCCTTCGCCACCGGGCTCGACGAGATCATCGGCTCGTACCGTTCGATGCGCGACGCGATCGACTCGGTCGTGGCCGTCGCCGTCTTCGGCACCGGCGCGGTCGCCGCCGTCGTCCTCGCCATGACCGGCGGCCTCTTCACCGCCCGCCGCGACGGCGAGCTGTCGCTGCTCCGGTCCCGCGGCGCCTCCCTCACCGGCATCGGCCTGCGGCTGCTCGGCGAGACCTCGGTGGTGGCCGTGCCGGCCGCCGTCCTCGCCCTCGTCCTCGCCGCCGCGACCGTCCGGCCGCCCGCCGGGACGGACGGGATTCCCCTCGGGCCCTCGCTGCTCGCCGCCTCGGCCGTCGCCCTGGTCGCGATGCTGGTCCTGCCGCTGCGGGCGGTCGTGCTGCACCGGCGCCCGCGCCCGCACGGCGGCCGTGACGACCTGCTGACCGCGCGCCCCTCCCGGCGCCGCACGGTCCTCGAACTGACCCTGCTCGTCCTGGCCGTGGGCGCGGTCGTCTCGCTGCGGCTGCGCGGCACGGGCGACGCGGGCGACCACCTGGTGAGCGCCGCTCCCGTCCTGGTCGGCCTGATCGCCGCCACGGTGCTCGTACGGGTCTATCCGCTGCCGCTGCGGTGGCTGGGCCGCCCGGCCCGGCGGCTGCGCGGAGTGGTCGGCCCGCTGGCCCTGGCCCGCGCGGGACGCTCCTCCTCGGCGGGGACGCTCCCGCTGCTCGCCCTCGTCCTCGCGCTGACCACGGCGGCCTTCGGCGGCTCCGTCCTCGCCGGTGTCGCCGACGCCCGCGACCGGGCCGCGCTCCTGGCGACGGGCGCGGACGCCCGGATCGGCGGTTCCGTCGAGTGGGCCCCGCTGCCGGCGGGCCTCACCGAGGCCGTGCGCGGCACGGCGGGGGTGCGGGACCTGGCGCCGGTGCAGATCGAGTACGGGATGGACCTGCCGTCCCACGAGGGCACCTCCGCCCAGCCGATGAGCACGGTGCTCGTGGGCGTCGATCCCGCCTCGTACACCCGGCTCGCGGAGCGGACCGGTTTCGGTCCGTTCCCGGCGGAGCTGCTCGCCTCGACGGGCAAGGGCGGCGAGAGCACCGCGGGCGACACCGAACGGGTGCTGCCCGCGATCGCCTCGCCGTCGGTCGCCGAACGGCTCGGCCGCGAGCCGATGGGGATCGTGGCGGCGGCCGGGTCGTTCAAGGTGAAGGTGGTCGGCGTCCGGCCGGTCACCCCGGCCCTGCCCGGCGAGGACTTCCTCCTCGTCAACGGCGCCGACCTCACCCGCCGGGCGGCCACCGCGCTGCTCGTCACGGGACCGGTGGACGGGGCCGCGCTGCGGAAGACGGTGAAGGCGAGGTCGGACGTCCTCGCGGTGTCGATGCGGAGCGAGAAGCGGAACACCTACGTGGACTCGCCGCTCCAGTCGGGCGCCGAGCGGATCTACCTGGGCGCGATCGGCGCGGGCGCCGGCTACGCCGTGGTGGCCGTGCTGCTCTCCCTCATGCAGAACGCCCCGGAGCGGAACACCCTGCTCGCGCGGTTGCGGACGATGGGCCTGACCCGGAAGCAGGGGCGGCGACTGCTCGGCCTGGAGGCGCTGCCGCAGGCGTTCCTCGCGGCGCTCGGCGGCACGCTGGTGGGCTGGGCGACGGTGCCGCTGCTGGCGCCGGGCATCGACCTGTTCCAGCTGGCGCTCGCGACCGCCCCGGGCTTCGCCCCGCTCGACGGCGCCCCGCTGCGGGCGGACACGTGGTCGCTGCTCGTGCCCGCCCTCGCCGTCGTCGTCCTGACGGGGCTCGCGGCGGCCGGACAGGCCTGGTGGACGGGGCGCAGGGGCTCGATCAAGGAACTCAGGGCAGGAGACGCACGATGACGAAGACCGGGACCCGGGACGGGGCGGGGACCGCCCCGGACACCACGCTGGAGGAGCTGGAACGGCGGGCGACGGCACGGCGCGACCGGCCCTCGTACGGTCATGACGCGCTCATCGCCTGCGACCGGCTGGTCCGCATCTTCACCACGGACGGGGTGGAGGTGCAGGCGCTCCAGGGGCTCGACCTCCTCGTGAAGGAGGGCGAGCTGATGGCCCTGGTCGGCGCGTCCGGTTCCGGCAAGTCGACGCTGATGAACATCCTGGCGGGCCTGGACGTGCCGACCGCCGGCGCGGCCCGGGTCGCGGGGTGCGACCTGCTCGCGATGGACGGCGCGGCGCGGCTGCGCTACCGCCGGGAGGTCGTCGGCTTCGTCTGGCAGCAGACCGCCCGCAACCTCCTGCCCTATCTGACGGCCGCCCAGAACGTGGCGCTGCCGATGCAGCTGCGGGGCCGGTCGAAGGCACGGCAGAAGGCGGAGCGGGCCGAGGAGCTGCTCGCCATGCTGGGCATCGCGGAGGCGCGCGACCGGCGGCCGCACCAGCTCTCCGGCGGGCAGCAGCAGCGGGTGGCCATCGCGGTGGCCCTGGCCAACAACCCGTCCGTGCTCCTGGCCGACGAGCCGACGGGCGAGCTGGACTCGGCCACCGGCGAGCAGGTCTTCGCGGCCTTCCGCCGCGCCAACGAGGAGCTGGGCACGACGATCGTGATCGTCACCCACGACCAGGCGGTCGCCTCCGAGGTGCGCCGCACGGTCGCCATCCGCGACGGCCGTACCTCCTCGGAGGTCCTGCGCCGCACGGAGGTGGACGACCAGGGCCAGGAGTCCCTGGTGGCACGGGAGTACGCGATGCTCGACCGCGCGGGCCGGCTCCAGCTCCCGGCGGAGTACACCCACGCCCTCGGGATGGAGCACCGGGTGGCCCTCGAACTGGAGCGGGACCACATCGGGGTCTGGCCGGACGACGCGGAGCGCTGAGCGGCCGGGGCGGGCGCGGGCTCCGGTGAAACCGGGGGGCGGCGGCGCGCGTCCCACTCCCCGGGGGGTGATGTCCATGTCATCGAGGGAACCGGGGGGCCGGGCGAGCCGGGCGGAGCCGCCGGGCCCGGCGGGCCCGGCGCGGAAGGTCCGGTCCTGGGGAGTCGTGGCCCTGCCCGCGCTCTGCGCGGCCGCGCTCCACGCCTGGTCGGCCTGGTGCTTCGGGGGCGACTCCGCGCCGCCCGTCGCGGTCGCGGTCGCGGTCGGCGGAGCGGCCGTCCTCGCGGCGGGGGTGGCGTACCACCGTCTCGTCGACGGGGCCATGGGCCTCTTCGGCGCGTTCGCGCTGGTCGCCGCGCTCCTGCTGACGGTGGCCGTCGCCGACCGGACCGCCGCGCGCGGGGCGGTCGCCGACTGCGCCGTCGTGAACGTCCGGGAGGAGAGCTCCACCTCGGTCGGCGAGGGCGGTGCCACCAGGACCCAGTACGTCCACGCCCTGCGCTGCCCGGGCGGCTACCCCTCGTCCCTCACGGAGGACCGCCGTCTCGCCCCCGACGGCGGGAAGGTCCGGGTGTCCTACGATCCCCGGAGACGGGTGGAACCGGTGCCGGAGGGCACCCGCACGCCGTGGCTCCAGGCGGTCCTCGCCGTGCTCCTGCTGGCCGCCGCCACGGCGGGGGCGAGGAAGTCCCACCGGTGGGCCCGCCCGGCGCCGTGAGCCGGGCCGCCGGTCACGCCGGGCGCCCGGGGGCGACGGTCAGGGACACGGGCGCGGTGCGCAGGGCGATCGAGCCGTACGGGGTGCGGAGCCGCAGCCACGGCCCGGAGGCGAACAGCGCGACGGCGGCGTCCGGGTCGGAGGGCGGCAGGAAGCCGAGGGAGTGCGCGGCGTGGACGGCCCGCAGGGGCAGGCCGGTGGTGCCCAGGGTCCGGGACCAGATCTCGCGGCCGATCCGGTCGCGCTCGGACCGGGTGCGCCGCTCCCCGGGCAGTTCTTCGTCCCGGGCGCGGAACTCGGCGACGGCCGCCGCCACCGCGCCCCGCATCCCGGCGGCGTCCGGCAGTCCGGCGACCGGCCGCCAGCCGGCGCGCGGCGGCAGCACGCCCGCCCAGGGCGGCCCGGTCACGGAGTCCGGCACGACCGCCTTGCCCGCCGTCTCCTCGACGCCGTCGAGGAGTTCGCCGGCCGAGACGGTGACGTCGAGGTCCACGGCGTCGGCGAGCCGGGCCGTGCGGACGGCGAGCACCTCGAACGACGGGGGCCGCCCGAAGACGGCCAGCGCCCCGCCGCCGCCCTGGAGGCGGACGGCGGCGGCCCGGTCGTAGTGGACGAGCCGGGTCAGGAAGGCGGCGAGGGCCGCCGCCTCCCTGGCGTCGGCGAAGTGCAGCGGCGCGAGGACGGTCATGCGGTGGCGGTCATCCCGTCGTCCACGTACTCCTCCAGGAAGGAGCGCTCCTCGGCGGTGATGCGGCGGGGCCGCTGCGCCTCCAGGTCGAAGGGCACGACGACCGTGGACGCCCGGACGTACACGACGCCGGGGTCCTTGATCTCGTACGCGATCGTCAGCGACGCCGCGCCGATCTTCGTGACCCACGACTCGACGGTCACCGGCTCGTGCCGGTGGACCAGCGGCCGCAGGTAGTCGATCTCGTGCCGGGCCACGACGGACCCGCCGGAGAACGAGGGGGAGCCGTCCCCCGGCGCCAGCCGGAACATGAAGTCGATCCTCGCCTCTTCCAGGTACCGCAGGAAGACGACGTTGTTGACGTGCCCGAAGGCGTCCATGTCCGACCAGCGCAGGGGACAGCTGTAGAGGTGCCTGGCCACAGGTCTCAGCCCCGGGTCAGCTTCTTGTAGGTGGCGCGGTGCGGACGGGCCGCGTCCGGGCCGAGGCGCTCGATCTTGTTCTTCTCGTACGACTCGAAGTTGCCCTCGAACCAGAACCACTTCGAGTCGCCCTCGTACGCCAGGATGTGCGTGGCCACCCGGTCCAGGAACCAGCGGTCGTGGGAGACGACCACGGCCGCGCCCGGGAACTCCAGGAGCGCGTTCTCCAGGGACGACAGGGTCTCGACGTCGAGGTCGTTGGTCGGCTCGTCGAGGAGCAGCAGGTTGCCGCCCTGCTTGAGGGTGAGCGCGAGGTTGAGGCGGTTGCGCTCACCGCCGGAGAGCACGCCGGCCGGCTTCTGCTGGTCCGGGCCCTTGAAGCCGAAGGCGGAGACGTACGCCCGGGACGGCATCTCGACCTGACCGACGTTGATGTAGTCCAGCTCGTCGGAGACGACGGCCCACAGCGTCTTCTTCGGGTCGATGTTGGCGCGGCTCTGGTCGACGTACGAGATCTTGACGGTCTCGCCGACGCGGATGGAGCCGGAGTCCGGGGTCTCCAGACCCTGGATCATCTTGAAGAGCGTGGTCTTGCCGGCGCCGTTCGGGCCGATGACGCCGACGATGCCGTTGCGGGGCAGGGTGAAGGAGAGGTCGTCGATGAGGACCTTGTCGCCGAAGGCCTTGGAGAGGTTCTCGACCTCGACGACGACGGAGCCCAGGCGCGGGCCCGGCGGGATCTGGATCTCCTCGAAGTCCAGCTTCCGCATCTTGTCGGCCTCGGCCGCCATCTCCTCGTAACGGGCGAGACGGGCCTTGGACTTGGCCTGGCGGCCCTTGGCGTTGGAGCGGACCCACTCCAGCTCTTCCTTGAGGCGCTTCTGGCGCTTCTCGTCCTTCCGGCCCTCGACCTTGAGGCGCTCGGCCTTCTTCTCCAGGTAGGTGGAGTAGTTGCCCTCGTACGGGTGGGCGCGGCCGCGGTCGAGCTCGAGGATCCACTCCGCGACGTTGTCCAGGAAGTACCGGTCGTGGGTGATGGCCACGACGGTGCCCTTGTACTGGGCCAGGTGCTGCTCCAGCCAGTTCACGGACTCGGCGTCGAGGTGGTTGGTGGGCTCGTCGAGCAGGAGGAGGTCGGGGGCCTCCAGGAGCAGCTTGCAGAGCGCGACGCGGCGCTTCTCGCCACCGGAGAGGTTGGTGACCGGCCAGTCTCCGGGCGGGCAGCCCAGGGCGTCCATGGCCTGCTCCAGCTGGGCGTCGAGGTCCCACGCGTTGGAGTGGTCCAGGTCGTCCTGGAGCTTGCCCATCTCCTCCATGAGCTCGTCGGTGTAGTTGGTCGCCATCTCCTCGGCGATCGCGTTGAACCGGTTGAGCTTGCCCTTGATCTCGGAGACGCCGTCCTCGACGTTCTCCAGGACCGTCTTGGACTCGTCGAGCTTCGGCTCCTGCATGAGGATGCCGACGGAGTAGCCGGGCGAGAGGAACGCGTCGCCGTTGGACGGCTGCTCCAGGCCGGCCATGATCTTCAGCACGGTGGACTTACCGGCGCCGTTCGGGCCGACCACACCGATCTTCGCACCGGGCAGGAAGCTCAGCGTCACGTCATCGAGGATGACCTTGTCGCCGTGCGCCTTGCGCGCCTTGCGCATGGTGTAGATGTACTCAGCCAAGAGAAACCGTCCGGCAAAGAGTGAGTGGGCAGATACACCCATCTTGCCTGACCACCGCCCCCGGGTGGAAACCGGTGACCCGGGGAGCGGGCGGCGGGCGGGGCGGCCCGGGGTTCTCCGGGGCCCGGACGTGCGACGACCCCGGTCGCGGGCGCGATCCGGGGTCGTGCGGGAGTCACGGAGCGGATGTCATGTGACGCACATCACTCCGCGGGCCGGGCTTCGGCCGGGTGCCGGGAGGGAGCCCGGCACCTGCGGCCTCCGCTCACTGGCCGGCGGTCTTCTTCTTGCGGAGGAAGAACACCGCGGCGCCGCCGGCCACGACGAGCGCGGCGGCGATGCCGGCGATCATCGGGGTGGCGCTGGAGCTGCCGGTCTCGGCGAGGTCGCCGCCGCCGGTGGTGCCGCCGGTGGTGGTGCCGCCCGCGGTGTCACCGCCGGTGGTGCCGCCCGTGGTGTCGCCACCGGTGGTGCCGGCCGGGGCGGACGGGGAGGGCGTGGCCGAGGCGGAGGGCTCGGTGCCGGGGGTCTCGCTGGGCTTCGGGCCGGGCTCGGCCGTCTTGCAGTCCAGGACGCCCTCGAAGGTCTCCTTGAACTCGTTCGGGCCCGTGATGGTGAAGTTGTAGGCCTCGTCCTCGGCCAGCGGGACCGTGATGGTCTTGGTCTCGCCGCCGGCGACGGTGTACGAGGTGCCCTTCAGGTCGAAGGTCCAGTCCTCGTCGCCCTCGTTGGAGGCGATGACCTCCAGGCCGCCCTTGGCGCAGTCCTTGGCGACCGTGACGGCCGGGACCGCGCCCTTCTTCGCCCAGGTCGCGTTGGCGGCGGCGGTGACGGTGGAGTTGCTGGAGCCGGCCAGGATCATGGTCTGGCTCGGGTCGTCGCCCGCGGCGACGAAGGCGCGGCCGAGGGGGACCTGCGTGGTGACCGCGGCCTTGACCTCGGCGCCGCCGTCGGCGGTGCCCTTCGGGACGTCGACGTAGACCTCGTCGCCGTCCTTGGCGGTGGTGACCGCCTTGCCGTCCTTGTCGACGATGCCGACGCCGGCGGCGGCGCCCGGCGCCACGGACAGCGCGACGGGGTTCTTCTCGCCGCCCTGGGGGACGCTGGCTCCGACCTTGATCGGGCCGAGGCGCTCACCGGGCCGGCCCGAGACGGAGGACGGGGTCAGGTTGAGGGAGGGCTTGGGCTCCGCCACCGCCTGGGCGTTCTCGATCAGGTACGCGGTCAGCTTCCGCGCCTGCTTGTCGACCGGCGCGGCGTCGACCTTGTCCGAGAAGTGCCAGATCGCGGCCTGCGTGGCGGCGGCGGCGGTCTCCTTGGTCAGGCCCTTGGCCTTGACCGTCCCCGCGAGCGAGTCGACCGGGACGTTCGGGTAGGAGTTCTTCAGAATCCAGAGGATCTTGCCCGCGTCGGGGTTGTTGTGGAGCGACGACTGGTCCCAGCCGACTTCCTTGTACTTGTTCTTGTAGACCGCGTCGGTCCGGAAGTCGATGCAGTAGGTCTGCAGGTGACCGCCGTTGTCGACCTTCATGTCGAAGAGGCCGCCGTCGGGAGTGGTCACCTCCTTCTTGCCGTTGACCGTGTCGACGACCCGCACCTTGGCGAAGATCTTCAGGTGGCCGAGCTCGGCGGTGGCGCCGCCGTTGCCGGCCGGGCCGTCTTCGGCCGCGGCCGGTCCCGCGGTGGCTATCGCACCGACGGCGACGAGCCCCGAAACCAGAGTGGCTGCGGCGAGGCGGCGCGCAGTGCCCCGCCCACGAACTGAAAACATTGGATTCCCCTCCGGGCGGGCGGCTCCGCGAACCGGCGATGGTCCGCGTGGGGGGAGCGCACGCCAACAACTCACAGACTCGATGGGCTCATGTGCCACACGAGTACTCGGGAATCCTAGGGACGCGAGGCCCCCCGGTGCCCGGGCATACGACCAGATAACCATTCCGAATCGGAATCGTTATCACACACGATGAGCCGGTCGACAAATCGCTACAACGCAAGGTCAACCCGCAGTTACCAGCCGGTGTTTCGCGCCCGCTTCCTTCCCCTTCACGGCCTCTGCGGGCACTGCGACGCCTTCGGCCGTTTCTCCCGCTTCCACCCCCGGCACGGCCGCCCCCTCCCCCACCGCCTCCGCCACCGCCGTCGTCCACGGGTCGGCCCCGGGGACGCGGGCACGATCGGCACCGGACGCGGTACCCGGTGGCGGCTCCTGGCCCGGCCGCGACCGCTGTTCCGTCCTCACCGCGCGCCGGAAGGCCGCCGTCCCCCGGTTCAGGTCATGGCCCACGGCCAGCGCGTCCACGTCCACGAAGGTCTTGCGCTGCCCCTCCCGCTCGTCCTCCCGCACCCGCAACCGGCCCTGTACCACCAGCGGTTCCCCGACCGAGACCGAGGCCGCGAGGTTGGCCGCGAGCGAACGCCAGGCCGACACCGTGTAGAAGCTGGTGCTCCCGTCGACCCAGGCTCCCCGCTCCCGGTCCCAGCGGCGCGCGGTCACCGCGAAACGGAACCGGGCCATCCCGCCCGTCACCGTGTCCCGGTACTCCACCGCCGTCGCCACATTGCCGACGAGCGTCACGGTCGTGTCGTTCATGGTCCGCCCCCATCTGTGCCCGCGAGGCCTGTCCTCCGGATGGACACCATGCTGGAACGGACCGGCACGTCCCGCTCGCGCCTGTGGACAACTCCGCGCCGGGGGACAACCCGCTCGCCCGGACAGGTGAACCGGGGCGAGAACGGGGCACTCTGACACGACGGCACCGGCCGACTCCGGCCGGCGCGCCCGCGCCTAACGCGCCCGCGCCCCCGCCCGCGTGGCGCCGAACCGCGTCGTACCGAAGCGGCTCCCGCCCACGATGCGGGCCGGCGGCCGCGTACCCACCACCGTGGCGTACTGCTCGCGCACCTCCCGGTACCGCACCAGCTCGGCGGCGACCGGGTCGAGCACCCGGGCCCGGCCGCAGGCGGCGGCCGCCTCGCGCAGACGGCGCTCGGCCTCCTGCCCGTACCGGCGGGCCGGCCCCTTCACGGCGCCCTCGCAGGCCCATTCGACGAGCGGACCGCCCGCGATGCCGGCGGTCATCACGAGGACCGGCGGAAGCAGTCCCGGCTCCAGGACGCCGACGACCTGCCCCAGCAGCCAGAGCGCGCCGAAGATCTGCAGGAGCGTCATCAGCGCCTGGACGAGGACGGCCGCGGGCCACCACGCGGGCCGGGGCGGCCGGGCCGCCGGGTCCCCCATGGAGACGGCGAGTTCGTCCAGGGCCTCGGGGAGTCCGTCCGCGCCGCGCGCCGCCGCCTCGCGCACCGCCTGCGCCCACGGCGCCGGGAGCCCGCGCGAGGCGTCGTCGGCGACGATCCGCACGGCCTGTTCGACGCGCTGGCGCGCCGTCAGCTCGTCCTCGACCGGGGAGACGAGGCGCGGGTCGGTGGAACCGTGCGCGCGCAACCGCTCGTACCAGCGGTAGAGCCGCAGCCAGGGGGTGCCGCAGGCGCGGATGGCGCCCCGGCGCCAGACCCGCTCGGCGGCCTCGCCCGCGGCCTGGGCGCCGACGGCGACGGCGAGCCGGTCGGTGAAGGCGTCCCGGGAGCGTTCGTCGAGGCCGGAGCGTCCCTCGGTGACGTACGCCGGGCGCAACCGGGTGGCGGCGGCGTCGACGTCGGCGGCGAGCCGGCGCGCGGGGGCGGTCTTCTCCTGGACGAACCGGGCGACGAGTTCGCGCAGTTCGGGGACGCCCTCGCCGGTCAGGGCGGAGAGGGCGAGGACGGTGGCGCCGGGTTCGCCGTGTTCGCCGAGCGCCATGCCGTCCTCGTCCAGGAGGCGGCGCAGGTCGTCCAGGACGAGGTCGGTGGCCTCGGTGCCGAGCCGGTCGATCTGGTTGAGGACGACGAAGGTGACCTCGGCGTGCCCGGCGAGCGGGCGCAGATAGCGCTCGTGGAGGATCGCGTCGGCGTACTTCTCGGGGTCCACCACCCAGATGACGCCGTCCACGAGGCCGAGGACCCGGTCGACCTGGTCGCGGTGGGAGGTGACGGCCGAGTCGTGGTCGGGCAGGTCGACGAGGACGAGGCCCTGGAGACCGGTGTCGGCGGCCCCGCCCGCGAGGGGCCGGCGGCGCAGCCGGTTGGGGACGGCGAGCCGGTCGAGCAGTCCGGCGGCGCCCTCGGACCAGCTGAGCGCGAGGGGGGCGGAGGTGGTGGGGCGGCGCAGCCCGGTCTCGGAGACGGGGACGCCGGCGAAGGCGTTGAAGAGCGTGGACTTGCCGCTCCCGGTGGGTCCGGCGATGGCGATGACGGTGTGCCGGGAGGAGAGCCGCTGGCGGGCGGCGGCCTCGTCGAGGACCCGCCCGGCCTCGGCGAGGACGTCGCCCTCGACGCGGGCGCGGGACAGCCCGACGAGTTCGTGGAGGGCGTCGAGGCGGGCGCGGAGGGGGCCGTCGAAGTGCCCGCCGAGGGGAGGCAGCGTCTCCTCCTCGCCGTCCGCTCCCCCGTCCGTCTCCCGGCCGGTCCCGCCCGGGGCCTCCTTCTCCAGGGCGACGGCGCGTTCGGCCGCGCGGCGCGCGATCAGCCCGTCGTCCCAGCGGCCGCGGTCGGGGTCTTCCCCGCGGCCGCCGTCCGGTCGTCCACGGCGTCCGCTGCCGCCGCCCGCGCGCTCCCGCACCCGCCCGGAATCCCCTTCACGGCCGCCGTCCGCGCGCTCGCGGTCCCGTCCGGACCCTCCTTCGCGCACCCGTCCGGACCCTCCTTCGCGGCCCCGTCCGGACCCTCCTTCGTGGTCCCGGGCGGCGTTCTTCTCCCGGCTGTCGTCCAGCAGCACGTCACTTCTCCTTCTGCAGTACGGAGAGCGCGGCGATCAGCTCCGCCTGCGGCTCGGGGGTCACGTCGAGCGCGTCGAGGGGGGCGAGGCGCCGGTCGCGCTCGGCGCGCAGCACGCGGTCGACGTACGAGAGGACCAGTTCGCCGCCCTTGTCGCGGAGCCGCAGGGCGGTCCGGGCGCCGAGGAGCTCGGCGAGGCGTTCGCCGGCGGGCCGGGCGCGGCGCCCGCCGAGGAGGGAGGCGGCGAGCAGGGCGGCGACGGTGTCGGCCTCGGGGAGGACGCCGCGGGCGCCGGCGGGGCGCTCCACGTTCCTCACCTCGTCCTCGGCCAGCTCTTCGAGGACGCGGCGCCAGCGGCGCACCTCCACGCCGATCCGTTCCCCGGTCTCCCGGTCGGCGCAGGTCCGCACCGGGCCGAGGGCGTCGGCGGCGGGTTCGTGGCGCCAGCCGTCCCGGACGCGTTCCTCGGCGGCGGAGACGGCGCAGTGGAGGAGGGCGGCGAGGGATTCGGCGAGGGCGTCCAGGAGTTCCTCGGAGGTGCTGTCGCGGGGGTAGGCGCGCCAGCGGGCGCGGGCGTCGCCGGCGAGGACGGCACCGCGACCGAGCTGCTTGCGCACCCGCCCGCCCTGCTCGCGGTAGGCGGCCTCGACCACGCCGCCGAGGCGGACGGCGGTGGCGTACTGGGCGGCGACCGCGGCGGCCAGCTCGGGCAGCCGGACGTCGAGGGAGTCGATGACGCCGGAGGCGGTCCGGTCGGCGGCCTGCTGGTGGGCCGCGGGGTCCCCGGCGCGGTGGGCGAGCCAGCCGCGCAGGGCGGCGACGGCGCTGTCGGGCAGCAGTCCGCTGCCGCCGCCGGTCGACTCGGGCAGCTCGGGGATGGTGAAGCGGGGCACGTCGCCGAGCCCCGCCCTGTCGAGCAGCGCCCCGTACTGGCGGGAGACCTCGCCGATGACCTGGTGGGGGACGCGGTCGAGGACGGTGACGAGGGTGACGTCGTACTCCTTGGCGGTGCGGAGCAGGTGCCAGGGCACGGCGTCGGCGTACCGGGAGGCGGTGGTGACCATGACCCAGATGTCGGCGGCGCAGATCAGCTCGGAGGCGAGGAGACGGTTCTCCACGACGAGGGAGTCGATGTCGGGGGAGTCCAGCAGGGCGAGGCCCCGGGGCACGGCGGAGGCCGTCTCGACGCGCAGGGCGTTCTCCTCGGGGGCGGGTTCCTCGACGGGGTGGTCCTCGTCGGTCTGGGGCAGCCACACGCGGGTGAGCTGCGAGAGGACGCGCGTTCCCGCGAACCAGTGGTGGTCCTCGGGGTGGCACACGAGGACGGGCGTCCGGGTGGTCGGCCTGAGCACGCCGGCCTCGCTGACGCGCCGTCCCACAAGGGAGTTGACGAGGGTGGACTTCCCGGCCCCGGTGGAACCGCCGACGACGGCGAGGAGCGGGGCGCCCGGGTCCTTCAGGCGGGGGACCAGGTAGTCGTCGAGCTGGGCCAGCAGTTCGGCCCGGTTCTGGCGGGCGCGTGGTGCGTCGGGGAGGGGGAGGGGGAGGCGCACGGCGGCGACACGGTCGCGCAGGGCGGAGAGTGCGTCGATCAGCTGAGGCCGTTCGTCCAAGGTCACCACATGCGAAGAATGCCCAATTTACGAGTGTTTTTGAAGCGTATGGGGGTCCTGCGCGCCGGGGAAAAGGACGGTGACCGGAACCTCGGGCATAACGAGTGCACAACACCCGCCCCGAGCGATGCGAAAAGCGCTGCGCAAATCGCACCTGCCTGCGATTATCGTTCCGCTTCACCGAACCTCCACATCGTGCCACGCAGGTGAAGCAACCGGGCCAAGGCGATCGGAGCCCTATCCTTGTCCCGGCGAGGCCACACCCCACCCACCAGGGGCTCCGGCCGCACGATCACCACCGGCCCCCGTAGCTCAGTGGATAGAGCAGGCGCCTTCTAAGCGCTTGGCCGCAGGTTCGAGTCCTGCCGGGGGCGCAAGATCGGGACCCTCCCTCGGGAGGGTCCTTTTACTGGTCGGGGCGGTTTTCGGCCGGGGACGAGGGGGCCGGAACGGGCGGCCCCGGCGGCTTGATCCATCCGCCTGGAACCGGTCGGAAGCGGCCTTCGGCGGCCGGACGGCCCGAAAACGGCCCGAAGTTCCGGGACAGCCGTCCGACAGGGCCGAGTGGACAAATCGGCATTCGGGTTGAATCCACGATCGTGCCCGGATCATCCTTAGCGTCATGTCCCTCGCCGCCGCACCCGACGTGTCACACCTGGCCGACTACGCGTACGACTGGGCTCTGGTCGACGTGGAGACGTCCGGCCTGATCGCCCGGCGTGACCGGATCCTCTCGATCGCGGTGCTGACCTTCGGGCCGGACGGGACCCAGACCGACGAGTACTCCACCCTGCTGAACCCCGGCTGCGACCCCGGCCCCGTGCACATCCACGGCCTGACCGCGGAACGGCTGAGCGGCGCCCCGACCTTCGAGCAGGTAGCCGGACGGATCGGAGCGCTCCTGCAGGACCGCGTCATGGTGGCCCACAACGCACAGTTCGACTACGACTTCCTGGCCCATGAATTCGCCCGCGCCCGGCTCTATCTCCCCGTCACCCAGCGGCTGTGCACCCTGGCGTTGAACCGGCGCGTGGAGCCGCCTTCCGTCGACCTCAGCCTGGCGTCGCTGGCCGCCCACTACGGCGTGCCGCAGACCCGCGCCCATGACGCGCTGGACGACACGCGCGTCCTCGCGGGGATCTTCCGGTCTTCCCTCTCCGAAGCCGCACGGCTGGACGTCCCGTTGCCACTGGTGTCCTGCCCCCCTCGGCAGGATCCACAGTTCGCGCCCAATCCACCGAAGACTCCATGCGCCTACCGGAACCCCGGTCGCCTGGCACCCGGCGGTCCGCTCGTCCAGGGCATGAAGATCGCCATCACGGGCGAGACGGCGACGTCCCGGGCCGAGCTGGTGGCCCGGGCCGTCACCGCCGGCCTGAACATCATGTCGTCGGTCAGTCGGCACACCAGCGCTCTCGTCACCAATGACACCGCCTCGGGCTCGGCGAAGGCGCGGCGCGCGGTCACCGAAGGCGTCACGGTCATCGACGAGCACGCGTTCCTCAAGCTGCTGGGAGAGGTGCGTCCCGGAACACCGCACGAAAATCAGACTCCGAAGAAGACCCCGGTAGCGGCGGCCCCGTCCACACCGCCCACTACGCCGACGTCGTCCCCCGCCGCGACCGCGGTTGTCGCGGACGTGCCTGCGCCCAGGCAGCCCGAACCCAGGCATTCCGCCAAGCCGTTCGGCCGTCGGCGGATCCTGATCCTGGGCGGCACCCACGAGGAGGCGTCCGCTGCCCGGGCCAGAGTCGTCGAGCTGGGTGGGACCGCCGCGATCAACCTCTCGGCGAGCGTCACCGACGTCGTCCTCTTGCCCGGGGGCGAACTCGACCGCCGCATGCCCCGCATCACCGCGTTGGAGCTTCCGGTCCACGCACACGGATGGCTCGGTGCCCCCGTCTCCGAGCCGCCCGACGTCCCCACCCAGGACGGTGCGGTGACCGATGTCCTGCCGCGCGGCGGAGTCGTCGACCTCCCCGCACTTCCCCCCGTCGACCACTGGCACGTGAGTGCCTCCTGGGCACAGCAGACGAACTGTGAGGTCGATGTCGTCGCCTTCGTCCTCGACGGGGACGAGCAAGCCTCCTGCGACGGGGACTTCGTCTTCTACAGCGCGCCGGAAAGTCCCGACGGAGCCGTCCGTCTCCTCTGTGACGGTCCGACGGAGCAGACCATCGCCATCGACCTCGCGGCACTGCCTCCCGCCGCCCACAGGATCGCGATCGCCGCCGCCATCGACGGTGCCGCCACCTTCGGGGACATCGGAGCGGTCCAGATGACCCTCGCACCGGGTGTGGATGCTCCGGCCACGGCCCGAGCCACCCTGGACGCCGCCACCAGCGAACGCACCCTGCTCCTCGCCGAGATCTACCGCCGGGGCCCGAGGTGGCGCTTCCGCGCCGTCGGCCAGGGCTACGACCATGATCTGGAAACCCTCGTACGCGGATACGGGGTCGACGTGGAGTAATCCTCGTCGCCTGCCAGGCGTGTGCCGGAAGTGGCGTCGTCTGCCCGGAGGGCAGGCCCGGCGGCGCCCGGTGCGTGCGATCGCAAGGCGGAGGGCCGCCCCGGTACCGGCTGTACCGGGGCGATGCGGCAACGCGACCGGAGGCACCCCCGCGCCCGAAGGGCCACGGGGGAGCGCGCCGGTGCGGCGCCGACGACGGCACGGGACCGCTGTCCACCGTTCACACCGCCGGATCCGCCGGCGGCCGGAAGGACGTCCTCCCCTACGGCGCCAGGTCCGGGTAACGCCCCCTGCGAGGAACGGCATCGGGGCGAACGTCCGTCGGCCCGCCTCCGGACAGGCCTGGTCAGGCACGCGGCGAGGCGCTCGCCCCCGTGAGGGACCCCGTCGGTCGAAGATCCCGGGCCGGGGTTCCCCGGCGCCGCCCCCGGCTGATCGTTCCGACGCATACGCTTCGGCGATGAACCCTGACCTCCTCACCCGGGTCGATGTGGATGCGGCTCTCGGTCTTGCCGGTCCAGACGGCCAGGCAGTCCCGGTTCCCGGCGCAATGGTCGTTGCCGGCCCTTCGTCGACGGTGATCATCGCTGACCCCGGCGGCGCGGCGGGAAGCAGTGGCGTATGGAGCGATCAGGAGTTCCGTCTGGTCGGTCCGGCCCCTGCTGCGGTCACCTCACGCTTCATGGGGCCCACGCCCTTCACCGCGGCGGACGCACCTCCACAGCCGCCCGTACACCTCTTCGTCCGGCTTGACGGCAGCTGCCTGTACCTCGGCGTCGTTCAGGTCTCATGGTGCGAAGCGAGTGAGGGCGTGATCCTCCGCTGCCACCTGCGGATCAGTCCACCACTGAGCCGCGAGGTCCTCGACCGGGTCCGGCCAACGGCCGCGGCGTCTCCGATCCCGCCCGTGGACTGGCTCGACGACGTGCAGACGAACACCGGTCGGGCCCTCGAGCGCTTCCTGACGACTTGGTACCCGGCAACCCGCTCCCAGGAGCCGGTCGCCGACACGTCCGATTCCGTCCCGCGAGCACTGGCCGACTTCTACCGCCTCGCCGTGCGGCGTCCGGCCGTCCTCGGCCGCCACCATCGCATCAAACCGGTCAACGGGATACATCCCGATCGCAGCGGCCGGTACCTCGTCTTCGGCGTCGAGTGTCAGGGCGGCTGGACCTGGGCGATCCCCTGGGAGCCAGGGTCGATCGACACCGATCCCACCGTATGGTTCGAAGACAGCCGTCCGGTGCCCGAGCCGGAACCACTGAGCAGGTTCCTGCTGCAGTTCTCCCTGTACGAGGCCGCGATCTCCGCCGACTACCAGGCCGGTTGCGGCAACCTTCCCCGTGATTTCCTTCCGGCACTCGAAGGCTGCCTCCAGCGCGTTCCCCTGCGGCCGTTCCTGTTGCCCGCCGACGCGCCCACGGACTTCCTGGTCGGCCGCGGCCTTGTCGCGAGCATCGGCCCGAGCGGGGAGGAGGGGAAGATCGACGTCTGGATCGGCGCTTCTCACCGCAGTGCGCTGAAGCCGCTCGATCGGCTCGGCATCCCCTGGCGGTGTTTCGACGGGTGACGGGCCCCCGGGAGCAGTGCCACGTCCGGACACACGCACGTCTCCCACTCCCACACGCCGAACCACATGACATCGAACGGGCTCCCTCCCCGGACCGCCGGATACGGTGCCGCCGCGTCCTTCGGACCGGACGCCGAGGTGCACGGCCGAGAACAACGCCCGTACTCCTCGCGCAGCTACGAGCTACGAGCTACGAGCTACGAGCTACGAGCTACGAGCAAGGATCTTCAGCGTTGCCTCTTGAGGGTGGGGACGGCCCCGGCGCCGTCGGGGGTGGAGACGGGTTCCGTCAGGGCCGAAGACGGTCGCCGGACAGTCGGTGGCGAGTCCCCCGCCGCGCCCCCGGAAGACGCGGATGCCTCTGGGCGATCCCGAGGGCGGTCCGCGGGGAAGCACGACGCTCCTGGGCGCCGGTGCACCGGGCAGCGGCCGGGGGTCCTTCGGCATACGGGGCGGGGCGCAGGCCCGCAGGGGTTGTTCCCCGCGCGACTCGCTGGAGACCGTTCGCTCGCATCGAGCGGTCGCACCCCCGCGCGGACCGGTCGGACCGAAGCCAGGGGGCCGGGCCCCTCACCTCCTTCCTCTTCTCCGGCCCCGGCGGCACCGCCCCAGGGCCGACGGCCGTCAGGGCCCTCCGATCCCCCGGAGAAGGCCGAAGGAGGCGCCGGGGACTTCGCCGCCCGGTTCCAGGTGCGCCGGCAGGCCCGACGGCGGACGGGCCGCAGTGACCGCCGCTGAAGTGATCCGCGCCACTCCCTGTCACAGGGGACGGCCGGGCGGTGTCTTGAGGTCGAACCCCCTGGAGCGGAGGAGACATCGTGACCCGGAACAACGGAACCAGTGGAATCAGCGGAAACACCGGGAACACCGGGAACACCGGGAACACCGGGAACACCGGGAACATTGAGAACACCGGTACCGCTGGGAAGACCAATAAGGCCGAGAACACCCAGAACGCCGAGGCCGCCGGACGCATCGGCGTGGTCGTGGTCGGCGGCGGGTACGCCGGTGTCATGGCGGCCAACCGCCTGACGCTGCGCGGCGACGTGGCGGTGACGCTCGTCAACCCCCGGCCCTCGTTCGTGCACCGGGTACGCCTGCACCAGCTGGCGGGCGGGACCGGTGAGGCGGTCGTGGAGTACCGGGAAGTGCTGGGCGAACGGGTCCGCCTTGTGGTGGACACCGCCGTACGGATCGACGCGGCCGGGCGCACCGTGACGCTGGCGGACGGCGGGACCGTCGGCTACGACTACCTGGTCTACGCCGTGGGCAGCGGGAGCGCCGATCCGCAGGTGCCCGGAGCGGCCGAGTTCGCCCATCCGCTCGCCACCCTGGAAGAGGTGGAGCGACTGCGGCCCGCGCTCGGCGCCGCGCCCGCGACGGCCCCGGTGGTCGTGGTCGGGGGCGGCCCGACCGGCATCGAGACCGCCGCCGAGCTGGCGGGGGCCGGACGCCCCGTGACCCTCGTCTGCGGCGGGCCCCTCGGACCGTACCTGCACCCCCGGGGCCGGCGGTCCGTGGCCCGGCGGCTGGCCCGGCTCGGAGTGACCGTGCTCGACGGGCCCGGCACGAAGGTGACGGCGGTGGCCCGTGACACCGTGCGGCTCGCCGACGGCCGCGAGCTGCCGAGCGCGGTGACCGTCTGGACGGCCGGGTTCGGGGTGCCGGACCTGGCCGCGCGCAGCGGGCTGAGCACCGACCCCCTCGGACGTCTGCTCACGGACGAGACGCTGACCAGTGTGGACGACCCGCGTGTCGTCGCGGCCGGGGACTCGGCGGCGCCGTCGGGCCTGCCGCTGCGGATGAGCTGCCAGGCCGCGATCCCGCTGGGCGCGCGGGCCGCCGACACGGTGCTCGACCGGATCGCGGGGGAACGGCCCCGGCCGCTGCGCGAGTTGTTCGCCGGCCAGTGCATCAGCCTGGGCCGGAACGACGGCATCTTCCAGTTCGCCCGCGACGACACCGCGATGTGGTTCCACATCGACGGGGGCGCCGGCGCGAAGCTCAAGGAGGCCGTGTGCGCGGGCATCGTGGGGCACCTGGCCGGTGAGGCGGCCCGGCCCGGCTCGTACCGGCTGCACCGCCTCCCGGGCGGGACGAGGCGCCGGCGGCTGCTGCGCGCCGGACGGACGGGGCTTGCCCCGGCGGACCTCCGGCGGAAGGATCTCGCCGCGGACGCCCTTCCGGAGGCCGCCGACGGACGGAGCCGGGCATGAAGGGCACGGGATCGGGCGTGGAGAACACGGGGACGGGCATGGCGGACACCGAACCGGGCGCGGAGGACGCGGGGCCGGAGAACGCGGGGCCGGACAGGAAGGACACCGAACCGGGCGCGGCAGACGCCGAGCCGCGTGGGGAGAGCGCGGGGCCGGGCACGGAGGATGCCCAGCCGCGTGAGGAAGGCGCCGGGCCGGTGATGGAGGAGGGGGCGGTGGCCGCGGCCGGAAGGACGGGGACCGGCGGGGGAACGGACGGCGGGAGGGGCGGAGAGGAGACCGTGGACACGGGTGACCCCACCGTCGATCCCGCGACCGGGGCGTTCGTCGCCCACCGCAACCTGCTCTTCACCGTCGCGTACGAGATGCTGGGATCGGCGGCCGACGCCGAGGACGTCCTCCAGGAGACCTGGCTGCGCTGGATCGAGGTCGACCTGGAGCGGGTGCGCGACCGGCGCGCCTACCTCGTCCGGATCACGACCCGGCAGGCCCTGAACCGGCTGCGCGCGGCGAGCCGCCGCCGGGAGGCGTACGTCGGCCAGTGGCTGCCCGAGCCGCTGCTCACCGCGCCGGACGTGGCCGAGGACGTCGAACTCGCGGAGAGCGTGTCGACGGCGATGATGCTCGTCCTCGAAACGCTGTCGCCGACCGAACGCGCCGTCTTCGTCCTGCGCGAGGTCTTCGGCTTCGAGTACGACGAGATCGCCGCCTCCGTCGGCAAGAGCACCGCCGCCGTCCGCCAGGTCGCACACCGGGCCCGTCTGCACGTCGACGAGCGCCGCCCGCGCCGGGTGGTCTCCCCGCGCGAGGCCCGGGCGGCCACGGAGTCGTTCCGGCGCGCCCTCGAAACACGGGACCTGCAGGGCCTCCTCGACGTGCTCGCCCCCGACGTCGTCCTGGTCAGCGACGGCGGCGGCATCAAGCAGGCGGCGGTACGGCCCGTCGTCGGCGCCGACAAGGTGGCCCGCTTCTACCTCGGCGGCACCCGCAGGACCGGCGTCACCGTCACCTGCGAACCCACCACCGTCAACGGCGGGCCGGCACTCGCGGTCCTCCTGGACGGGGAGTTCGACGGCGTCATGACGATCCGGGTCGAGGACGCGCGCATCACCGCCCTCTACTACGTCCGCAACCCCGAAAAACTGACCCGCGTCGCGTCCGAGACCCCGCTCTCCCTCCGGTGAACCCAGGCCCGCCTGCCCGCCTACCCGCCGGGCGGGAGACGGGTGGGGACCTGGCGGGGACACCCACCGGTCGGCCGCGCCTGGCCAATACCGCCTCGGGGGCAGCTCGTTACCATCGGACCAAGCATCCCGGACAGAATGGAACGAGTCGGCTGGACGACAAGGAGGAGGGCGAGAATGCGCCTTCACCCCCTTATCCGCGTCAAGTCGAGCCTTGGCAAAGTGGGTAAAATTCGCTGCCCTGTTATGTGAAGCCGCAGGTCAGTTCCTGTGGTCCCCGCGCATGCGGGGGTGGTCCCGCCACACGGCCGCGCAACCCGGACGGCAGCCTGTGGTCCCCGCGCATGCGGGGGTGGTCCCGATATCCGCATCCTGCTCGATCGAGCCCGATTGTGGTCCCTGCGCATGCGGGGGTGGTCCCGGCGTCGGGCAGTGGCCCGGCGGCGGCCAGGAGTGGTCCCCGCGCATGCGGGGGTGGTCCCTGCGCCGGGTAGCCCGGGTCGAGGAGCGCGCGGTGGTCCCCACGCATGCGGGGGTGGTCCCGACGTGACGATCTACGTCACGCACTCGCTCCTGTGGTCCCCGCGCATGCGGGGATGGTCCCAGGCCGCCGTCGGCGACCTTGTACACGTCGATGTGGTCCCCGCGCATGCGGGGATGGTCCCCGCACTCGGGCACCGTCGCGGCCCACATGAGTGGTCACCGTGCCGCCTCGGCCGGTGTCGGTCGTCGGCCGGTGGGACCCGGGCCTCCCCTCCCCGCCCCGCCCCGTTCCCCCTCAGCCCGCGAGGGGGTTGCGCAGGAACACCCACCGGTCTCCGGCCCCGGCGGTGGTGTCGAACCGCATCAGGGTGAGGGCCTTCACCGGGAGTTCCGGGGCGAAGAGGGCCGCCCGGTCCTCCGGGGCCGTCCGGAGGGTGTCGCAGGCGCGGCGGGTGGCGGTGGCGACCGTGGACCAGAGGCGGGTCCCGGTCGTCCCGTCCTGTCCGGCGAGGGCGGAGACCAGGCTCGCGAACGTGGTGCCGAAGAGCTGGCCGAGGAGCATCGTCCGGAGCGCCGCCGGATCGTCCTCGACGACCCGGCCGGTGATCCGGGACGTATCGAACCCGTGGCGGGCCAGGCGCGCGGGGTTCAGGCGGACGTCGGCGAGGTCGCGGTAGACGAGGCGGCGGGGGCGGGCGTGGGCGTCGAGGACGACCAGGAGGTTCTGTCCGTGGGCCGCGAGCGCCACGCCCCGTCCCAGGAGCCGTACCAGGGCGGGCACCGCGAGGTCCGCGAAGGCGGCCAGCCAGTCCGCGGCCGTCTCCGGGCGGTCCGTGGGCGCCAGGAGCCTGCGGATCAGGGGCGGTCCGTCGTCGGCGGGGCGCGCGGTGAGGGCCGCCACCGGCACGATCCGCTCCCCCGGTCCCGGGCGCGCGGCCCCGGTCGGCGGTTCGCGCAGCAGGACGGCGAGGTCCGCGCTGGGCTCCCCGTCGACGACGGCCGTCGCCCCGGCCACGTTGCGCGTGATCCGCAGGGTGCCGGACAGGTCCGCCGTCACTTCGGCCAGGAGGGCCGAGACGGGGGCGCTGCCGGCCACCCCGCCCGGTGAGATGTCGCGGACCGCACTGGTCATCCGCAGGCGGAGCGCCGTCTTGAGGTGCGGTCCCCCGCCGAGCGGGGACAGGGTCCGCACGCTCATCAGGGGGCGCGCCGGGATCGCCCCGGTGGCGTACGGCCGGTGCCCCAGTTCCGGCAGGACGTGCGTGCTCTGCCAGGGGTGTACGGGCAGCAGCAGCCGGTCGCCGTCCCGCAGCCGGTCGGGCCACTCCCCCGCGACCCGGCACAGGGCCGCCGGGACCGCCACCAGGTCCAGGCCGACGAGGGGGCGGTGCTCGGGCGCGTACGCGAGTTGTTCCGCCACGGAGAAGCCGGGGCGGCTGCGGCAGCAGGGGTGGTAGGGGTGGCCGTCGACGACGCTCTGTTCCGCGTCCTCCAGGGAGCGCGTCTCCGGGGGCTCCCCCTCCGGGGCCCCTCCCCCGGGTGTTCCGCGGTTCCGTGCCGCGCCCGCCCGGGAGAGCGCCAGCGAGGCCGTGCTGTGGTCCAGTTCGGCGACGAGGGTGCCGGAGCCCGGCAGGCCGAGCGCGGTCATGAGGACGGCCGGATGGGTGTACGCGCGGCCGGCGAGCCGCACGGCCGTCTCCTCGCCCGGCACCACCAGGTCTCTGGCCCCGCGCGGCGGGCCGGTCAGCACCCGGCCGTCGGAGAGTTCCACGCGCCCGGCGTGCCCGTCGCGCGCGGCCGTGCCCGGCAGCGGTTCGTGGAGCAGCGCCCTCCACAGCCTGCCGAGCACCGCCGCCCGCGCGGCCGGCAGCGCCTCGGCGTAGGGGGCCGCGAGGGCCGGGGCCGTCTCCCCGAGTTCGGCGGCGAAGGCCGATTCCAGCCCGGTGGCGAAGAGCGGTTCCGGGCCGGTGCCGAAGGCCGATTCCGGGCCGGTGGCGAAGAGCGGTTCCGGGCCGGTGGCGGCCGCTTCCCGGCCGGTCGCGAAGGCCTCCTCCGGGGTACGGGGTGTCGGGTCGTCGGGGTGCACGAAGGCTCCCTACCCTGCGCAGGATGGTCCCTACCGGCGGGCACCGGTCCGCCGGAACGGACCGGGAAGGCGCTGTCGTGAGTGATGCCGGGGACCGGGCCGACGCCCTGTCGGCCACCGCCCTCCTCAACTGCCTGATCCGCGAAGTGGCCCGGCCGGCGCCGGGCGGGAGCGCCGGTCACCGCGTCCTCCTGCTGCCGGCGACCGGTCGTCTGCTGCGGGTACGGGCCGGCCGGTGGCCCGCCGAGCCCTGTGTCCGCACCCGCGACGGCTGGCTCCCGCTGACCTTCGAGGACCTCGTGGCGCTGACGGCCGGCGAACTCGAACGCGGCACCGGGGTCACCAACGGGGCCCTCCTCGCCGAGATGGCCGGCAGCCGGGACGCCATCGCCGCCCTGGGGGACGCGCGGGCCTCCGCGACCCCGCCGGACGATCCGTACCTGCGGTCGGAGCAGGCGCTGCTCGCCGGTCACCGGTACCATCCGGCGCCCAAGGCCCGGGGGGCGGGCGCGCCCGGGTCCTGGCTGCCCTACGCCCCGGAGGCCCACGCCCGTTTCCCGCTGGAGATGCTCGGCGTGCGGGCCGACGCCGTGGCGGAGGACGGCGACGCGTCGGACCTGGACGCCCTGGTCTCCCGGGCCGTCGCGGACGCCCCGGACGCCCCGGCGGGCCCGGCCGACCCCGGCACCGGGGGCGCCCGGGGCGGGCCGCGCGTCGGGGTCCTCCCGGACGGGTACGTCGCCCTGCCCGCCCACCCCTGGGAGCTCGAACTCCTCGGCGACGTGCCCGCCTTCCGCGACGGGCGGCTGGTGCGGCTGGGGACCGGGACGGAGCGGGCCGTGCCGACCTCCTCCGTGCGGACGGTGTACCTGCCGGACACGGACCTGTTCTGCAAGTTCGGCCTGGACGTGCGGATCACCAACGCGAACCGGCGGCTCGAACTGCGCGACCTGCGGTGGCTGCGGACGGTCCGCGACCTCCTCGCGCCGGTCTTCGACGGGATGCCTGCGGCGTCCGTCCTCGCGGACCGGGGGTACCGCACCGCCGACCTCGGCGGGCGCCGCGCCTACGAGGGGTTCGCGGTCGTCGTGCGGGAAGGGCTGCGGTCCCACCTGCCGCCCGGGGTGACGCCGCTGCTCGCCGCGGGCGTCGCCGAGGGCTTCCCCGGCGATCCGCTCGACGGGCTGACCCCGGAGCGCGCCCTCCTCTGGTGGCGGGGCTACCTCGACCTGCTGGTGCCGCCCGTACTGCGCGCCTGGCAGCGGCACGGCCTGGTGATCGAGTGCCACCTGCAGAACGTCCTCGTCGGCGTGGACGGGTCCGGCCTGCCCGCGCGGGTGGTCTTCCGCGACCACGAGGGGGTGCGGCTCGTCGCCGAGCGGCACCGCGGCCTCCTCGAACGGCGGGGGCCGTCCGCCCCCGCCCTGCGCGCCGCCGACGCCTGGGAGCGGCTGGTGTACTGCCTGGTGACGAACAACCTCTCCGGGATCGCCGGCGCCCTCGCCGACCGCTGCCCGGACCGTCGGGGGCTGGAGGCCGGACTCTGGGCGTCGGCCCGGGCGGTGTTCGCCGGGTACGCGGCGGAACACGGCGGTCCGGCGGAGCTGCGCGCGCTGCTCGACGCGCCCCACGTGCCCGCCAAGGCCAACCTGCTGTTGCGCTGGCTGGACGCGGACGGGGCCGACGCCCGTTACGTGCCGCTGGCCAATCCGCTGCGTGGGGGCGCCTCCCGGTAGGAGGCGCCCCCACGGGACGGAGGCCGACGAAAGTCCACGGGACCGGCGGGAGTCCACGGAACCGGCGGGCGGCGCGGTGCGCGGGCCGGCGGACGGGGCGGTTCAGCGGACGGGGCGGTTCAACGAACGGGGCGGTTCAGCCTCACCTCGACGAGGGTGGTCTCCACGCCGCTGTCGACCAGCCGGCCCCGGGCGTCGAAGGCCCCGGGGCCGTCCGTCATCCCGAAGTCGTTGTCGTTGAGGAGGACGAGGGTCGAGGAGCCCCTGACGGCGACGCCCTCGATCTTGCCGGGGACGCCGTTCACCGTGGTGAGGTCGATCACCAGGTCCTTCTCCAGGACCACGCGCGCCGCCGCCCGGTCGTCGAGCTGCTCCAGGGTGGGCGCGTTCGCGGTGTCCCGGACGGAGCCCAGGATGTCGTCGGAGCGGCGGAGGCGGACCTCGTAGAGGCGGGCGGCCCTGTCGGTGCGCTCCTGGACGAGGAGGCGGTCGCCGCCGAGCGCGACGAGCGCGGACAGCTTCAGTTCGGAGGTCTTGGTCTGGCCGGGCTCGACCGTGCCGACCGGGTCGAAGCGGTAGGCGTACTCGGCGGTGACCCGCTGTGCGCGCGGGGAGAAGCGCAGCAGGCGGGTGGTGCGGGACTCCTCGCCGGTGGCCTTGTCGGGGTTGAGCAGCGGGCTCTGCAGACCGAGGACGAGGTCGCCGCCGGGGAGCAGGGCGAGTCCTTCGAAGCCGCGGTTGACCTTGCGCTGGAGGAAGACCGCCGGCAGCGACTCGACCACCGGGTAGTCGGCGCCGGTGAGGTTCAGGCCCTTGGGGACGTGGCGGGCGAGGACCCGGCCCTTCGCGGAGACGTGGACGAGGGACGGCCCGTACTCGTCGGCCAGCCAGAAGCTGCCGTCCCGGTCCCGCACGACGCCCTCGGTGTCGAGGCCGTTCGGGTCGTACGGGAGCGGGGTGGAGGCGTCGTGGGTGTACGGGGCCTCGTCGCGGCCGGGCTGGTTGGGCAGGCCGGTCACGGGGGCGCCGTGGGAGGTGGTGATCGGGACGGCCTCCAGGACGCGGAGGCGGCCGCCGGTGGCGCGGACCTTCACGAGGGCCGGGTCGAAGCCGGGCACGGGGAAGGTGCGGCGCTTGTCCTTGCCGACGGCTATCTGGCCGTTGGGGCCCCGGTCGGTGACGGTCCAGTACTCGCCGGGCCGCTCGGCCGGGTAGAGGTCGCTGCCGATGCCGCCGAGGTCCACGCCCCGGTCGTCGGTGACGCTGCCCCGGATCAGGGCGTTGCTGAAGGCGGACAGCGGGATGTCGGGCAGGGTCGCGGTGGAGACGACGCGGCCTGCGGGAGCGGGGTGGCCGCGGTGCGCCGGCGCCCCGTCCGCCGTCCCCCCGGCCACCGTGAGGGCGAGCGCGGCGGACAGCGGCAGGACCGCGGCGGCGGGTCGGCGGCGCAGGAGGCGCGGAATCATCTGGGTGAACTCCCTCGTACACATGGTGGTCGCCGGTGAAGGCGGGCCCATGGTCCATTTCCGGCCACAACGCGGGGCGACGCGTCCGCGACGCCGGGGCGAGCCCTGGGTGAACGCCCGGGGGCGGCGCGGGTCCGGGCCGGGCGGCGAGGACCGGCCCGCCGCCCGGTCCCCTCCTCGGCGGTTTCGTTCGGATCACCGCGCCGACCGGAGAAAGGTGCCCGCGATGTGGAGTCCGGCCAGGTAGACGGTCGCGGTCTTCTCGTAGCGGGTGGCGATGCCCCGCCACTGCTTCAAGCGGTTGATGCGGCGTTCGACGGTGTTGCGCTGCTTGTACGCCTCGCGGTCGAAGGCGGGTGGCCTGCCGCCCCGGCTACCGCGCCGCAGCCGGTTGTAGACGCCTCGCCGGTTACCGTACTTCTCCGGGAGGCGGGTCCACTGCGATCCCGTCTGGAACTTCCCGGCGATCGCGTCGATCACTTCTCGGTGATCCCGCCACCGGCCACCCCACCGTGGCGTCCGATCCGGGGCAACGGCTCGATTCGCGCCCACCGCGCGTCGGTCAACGGCACACGAAGAACAACGACGGGCGGGGCTGGCCGGAACGGCGCCGCTGTCAGGCGGTCGGCCCGGGGCGGAGTCGCCGCGCGTCCCGCACGAGCGTGTACGAAGCGCTGAGGAAGATCATGGCTCCGGCGACGAGCCAGAGAACCGAGGCCCCGGAGCGGTACTCACGAACGGCAAGAACCAGCAGCACCACGCTGACAAGAACGCCGAAGGCCGAGATCAGAGCGCTGATGCGGCGAGTCACACGGACATCATCAACGATGACCTTGCCGGGCGGAAGCGATCCAAACGAACCAGCGCAGCCGTTCCGTGGTGAATCTCGCCGGCCGCTGGATCTGCACGCTCGCTGTTGCGCCTTGAATACCGGCGCGAGAACACGGCCGACTTGTCGGACGCGTGTTCTCGTCGCCACTCGAAGGGGCGGTGCCAGTGGCCAATTGCAATTCCCCACAGGTGGCCAATTCCTGGGGAACCGTCTGGCCGACGGCCGTCACGCCGAGTCAGACCGCCAGGGGCGAGCGGGCAGGAGCCGCCAGTCCGGCTCCCAGCGCGCTGCCGACAAGAAGGCCCACGCCGTGGTTGTCGGTGAGGAGACAAAGGACAAGACCTGCGGCGGGGACGAGGAGCGCCACCCGCCGCAGGGCAACGACGCTGCCGCGCGCCGCGTACCAAGTGGCGAGCGCGCCCACGAGGCCGCAGATCGCCACGGAGTCCCCGCCTCCTCGGAGGCTCCAGCCGGCCATGCTCACCGCCTGAACGCCCGTCGTCCATGACCGACGCCGCTCTACAGCTTCGGCCTGGGCATCGTCTTCACCTCGCTGTTCGCCGCCGCGGCCGCCACCGTGCCGGCGCGGCGGCAGGGCGTCGCCTCCGGCATGGCCTCCACCGGCCGGCAGGCCGGCGGCGCGGTCGGCCTCGCGGTGCTGGTCGCCATCGCCGACTCCGGTGTGCGCGACCGGACCGGCGAGGCGCTGCGGTCGGCGGCGACGGACGGCATCCGCACGGCGGTGTTCGTCGCGGCGGCGGCGACGGCGGTGCTGCTGGTGGTCGCCGGGCGCCTCGGGCGGACGCCGGGCGGGGACGCGGCGGCACGGTCGGCGGGTACGGCGCCGGAGGAAGCCGCCGGCGCGCGCGGTTGATGCCGGAGGCGGGCCGCCTCGGTCCGGGCGGCCCGCCCCCGCACTCGGCGCCGCAGCGCCGCGAGGCTGCTCGCCACGGCCGCGACCAGCTGCCGGTTCTCGGCGGCGCCCCCGCCCCCGCCGTACGCGAACCGCCGCCGCGTGTAGCTGTACGCGATCCCGCTGTCCGGGTCGGCGAGGGCCTGTGCGCCGACCGCCCCGCTGTGGCCGAAGGCCCGGGTGCCCAGGCCCGGATAGCGCTTGTGCTGGGCCTCGAATCCGAGCAGGAAGTGCCCCTCCTCTCCGGTGACCAGGTCCACCCCCGGCGTGTGCGGGGTGGTGAACTCCGCGAGCGTGCCGGCGGTGAGCAGCGGCGGGCGCCCGTCCACCGGCGAGATCGCGGCGGCGTAGAGCTTGGCGAGGCCGCGCGCGGTGCCGACGCTGCCGGATGACGCCGGCCCCTGTGCCCGTACGGACCGGACGCCGGCGAAGTCCGCCAGGTCGGTGGGCGGGTCGGCGTGCAGGTTGAAGGCGATGCCGGTGAGCGAGTCCGGCGCCGGGGCCTGCGCGTCCGCCTGCGCCTGCCGCTCGGGCGGCAGCGGCTGTACGGGCAGATGGCGCGGCTCCTCGGCCTCCGGCAGCCCGAGGTGGAAGTCCAGCCCGTACGGCTCCCGCAACCGCTCGTCGTACAGCCGCTGCAGGCTCTTGCCCGTGACCCGCCGCGCCACCTCACCGATGAGCGCGCCGATGGTGAAGGCGTGGTAGCCGTACCCCTCCCCCGGTGCCCAGTACGGGCGCGCCCCCGCGAGGCGTTCGGCGAGCCGCTGGTCGTCGGCGAGCTCCGCGGTGCTGAAGCCCTCCGGGACGCCGATCAGGCCGGCCCGGTGCGAGAGGAGCTCGCGGACGGTGATCCCGCCCTTGCCCTCGGCGGCGAACTCGGGCCAGTAGCGCGCGACCGGCCGGTCCAGCTCCAGCGCGCCGTCCTGCACCAGCAGCGCGGCCAGCAGATGGGCGGCGCCCTTGCCGGACGAGTACAGCGCGAGCAGCGAGTCCCCGGTCACCCCGGGCCCCGTCCAGAGATCGACGACGTCTCGCCCGTGCAGCCGCACGGACAGTTGCGCGCTCAGCCCGGGCTCACCGGCCGCGACGGCGCCGAAGGCGTCCCGTACCGCGCCGAACTCCTCGGCCGCGGTGCCGTGCACCACCGTCGTGTCCGTTGTCGTGGTGGTCATCGTCGGGCCCCCGCCGGCTGCCGGCCCGCGGCCTTGGCCACCAGGGCGCGGAGCAGGTCGGACAGCAGCTCGCGGGTGACGGGGTCGGCCAGCCGGCCGGACCCGTCGAAGCGTTCGTGCGAGCGGAAGACCATGACCTCGGGCTTGACGACCAGATCCGAGTCGGTCCACACGAACACCTGCCGCAGCGCCAGCTGGGCCCGTACGGAGCCGAAGGCCGACGGGGACGCGCCGACGATCGCGACCGGCTTGCGGCGCAGCGGCAGGCCCTCGGTGCCGGTCCAGTCGGTGCTGACCCAGTCGATGGCGTTCTTCAGCACGCCGGGTATCGAGTAGTTGAACTCGGGGGTCGCGATCAGCAGGGCATCCGCGGCGGTGATCCGCTCGCGCAGCTCGCGGACGGCGGCGGGGCGCGCGTCCGGGGTGTCCAGGTCCATGTCGTACGGGGGGATGGCGCGCAGCCCGCCGTAGATGTCGACGGCGACGCCCTCGGGAGCGAGCTCGGCGGCGGCGTGCAGCAGCGCCGTGTTGTGGGAGCCGGTGCGCAGACTTCCGGAGAGGGCAAGGACGTTGAGGTGATTCACGGCAGGCTGCTCCGTCGGGTCGGTGTCACTCGAACAGAACTGGACTGTACGGCACAGTCCAGTTGGACTCAAGAGTCCACTTCGGCTGCTACGCTGACTCCGATGAACGAACGCACCCGCCCCTCCGGCGACCGCGCCGCCCGCAAGCGCGCGGCGATCATCGGCGCCGCGCGCGCACAATTCCTCGAGCACGGCTTCGGCGCCGGCGTCGATCAGATCGCCGCTCAGGCGGGCGTGTCGAAGATGACGGTGTACAACCACTTCGGCAGCAAAGAGGACCTCTTCGCCGACGTGATCGGCGACGCGCTGGAGCGGGCGCTGGGCGCCACCGCCGAGGAGATGGGCCGGCAACTGGAGGCGGACGACGACATCCGCGAGGTCCTGATCGCCACCGCCCGCGGCTGGGTGCGGGGCATCGCCCAGGACGACGTCCTGCGGCTGCGCACCCTGATCGCCGCGGAGACCCGCCGCTTCCCCGGCCTGGGACGCGCCTGGCGCGAACAGGGCCCGGAACGCTTCGCGGAGCCCCTCGGCACCGCGCTGCACGGCACGCCGGATCTGGAGATCCCCGACCTGGAGGTCGCGATCATCCAGTTCTACGCCCTCGTGCTGTACCCGCACCTCGTCCACAGCACATACGGCGACCGCCTGTCACCGGACCTGACGGAGCGGCTGATCGAGCGGGGCGTGGACATGTTCCTGGCGTACTACCGGGCGAGCTAGTGCCTTTCTCCCGGATCGTGCCGGGACCCGCGCCGCACGGCACGCACCCCCGCCGCACGCCGCTCCCGGACGGGTGGTGCTCCCGCGGGACCGGGGACAGCCCACGCCGGGGCCACGCACCCGTCGTCGCTTCTGCGCCACGGTCAAGTCCTACGCCCAGCGGCGCCCGGCACCTGACACCACCCCGTGCCGGCCAACGAGATCCCGAAGAGCGGGAAGGGCGCTACCGGGTCTCCGCGGACCCGGTACTTCTGCCTGGTGTCCGGGCGCCACGGGGTGCCACACACTGATCCGGACGACAGGTCCTAATAACGGTCGAGGATCAGCTGCGTCTTGAGGATGTCGCCGTGGTACAGCCAGCCCTTGGAGTCGGCGAGGGCGATGGCGTCCGCGTGCAGTTCGGCGGCGTCGGCGGCGGAGTCGGTCTTGAAGGACAGCTCCACGACGTACTCCGTGCCGGTGCCGTCCGCCCCGACCACCGGCAGCACCTCGATGCTCGCGTCGTCGGAGGCGCCCCACTCCCCGCCGTACACCTTGGCGGTGACCGGTCCGTGGGCGCGGGACTGCTGGAGGACGCCCTCGCCCCAGCCGGCGCTCCCCCAGTTCTCCAGCTCGCCGGGGACGTCGTTGACCAGCCAGGTGCGGCCGGTGGTGCTCGTGGGGAGGGCGGTGCCCGTGTAGCCCTTGGCGCTGTGGCTCTTCTCGGTGCTGAAGCTGAGGGTCTGCTTGGCGTAGCCCCAGTCGACCTCGGCCTTGTAGGCGGTGTCGCCGCTGTCGAAGCCCGCCGCGTTGGCGGCGTCGAGCGCGGCCCCGATGTCGCCGTTCGTGACGGGGAAGCGCTTCTTGTACGTCTCCTCGAACGACGACCCGTCCTTGTGGCGCAGCCGGACGCTCCATCCCTGGGCGTCGAGGGCGAGGCCGTCGGTGTCGTAGTAGGCGTACGAACGGGCCTTGGCGGAACCGGTGATGCCGAAGGCCGCCTTCACGGCCGCGCTCGGCGCGTGGGAGGCGTCGAGGGCCGCCGCCGTGAGGTTGATCTTCACCTCGTACGTCGGGACGGCGTTGGCGGCGGCGTGTGCCGGGGCGGCCGGGGCGAGGAGCGCCGCGGCGGCGGCGAGGACGACGGCGGAGGCGGCGGGGCGCGGGGCCCGGGAGGTGAGGGTCATGCGGGTGATCCTCGCGCCGCCGGGTGAGGACCGCGTGGCGCCGGGGCGTGGCGCCGGTGAACCGGGGGCGTCCGGGAACGGACCGGGGGCCGGTCGCGGCGTACGCGGCCGGGGCGTGCGTGCCGGGCGCCGCCGGGCGGGGCTTTCGGCACGCGCCCTACCGCAGCAGCGGGTTCGTGCCGACGTCCTCCGGGACGGCCTCGCGGACCGGCGTGCTGCCGGGGCCCGGACGGCGCTCGCCGGGGACCGGGACGCGCCCGGTGCGGCGGAGGAGGACCGTCCCGTCCTGCCGCCAGACCTCCGTGTAGCCGTGGGCCAGGAGGAGTGCGACGCGCCGCCGCTGGTCGCCGGTGGACGCGAAGGGGAAGGTCCTGTTCTCCGTGCGGAGGAGGACCCAGTCGGCGCCCCGGGGGGTGCCGTCGGCGATCACCAGGTCCGCGCGGGCGGTCAGCCGGGGGGCGACGGCGTTGTCCGCCTCCACGGTCGCGCCGTCCGGGACGAGTTCCGCCGCCGCGGCGAGCGGGCGTTTGTCCGGGGACGGCCGCCAGGAGTCCGGCCGCACCAGGAGCCCGAGGCCGAGGAGCACGGCCGCCGCCGAGGAGAGGACGACCGCGGCGACGGTCCAGCGCAGGGCCGGAGCGTGCGCCCCGCGCGGGTCGGGGGCGGACGGTTCGCGGCACTCCGGGGCGGCCGGTTCGCGGCGTTCCGGTACGGGGGGTCCGTGACGTCCCGGGGCGGACGGCTCCCGCTCCGGCGCGGAGGGTTTCCGTCCCGGGGCGGACGGCCCCCGCTCCGGTACGGACGACTCCCGTCCCAGTACGGACGGCCCCCGTCCCGGGCCGGCGGGAGCGTCCGGTCTGCGGCGCGGCAGCAGCGGCCGGCGGCCGGTCGCGGCGCGCTCCCCGTACATCCTCCCCAGCGTCTCCAGGGCCGCCGTGAGGAGGATCGGCCAGAGGAAGGCGTCGTAGTGGTTGATCACCGGCCAGTGGTTCGGGTTGTCGGAGAGGACCCGTTCCGCGAGGAGGGGGACGGCGAGCAGGAACGTCGGGGAGCCCAGCGGGAGGAGGGCGAGGGTGCCCAGGATCCAGGCCGTCATGACGACCTTCACGAAGGGCGTGACGGCGACCTGGAGCAGCACCCAGGGAGCGGTGGCGACGTGGGCCAGGGCCTCGCCCGCGTCGGCGCCGAGGCGGCCGTACGACCAGTAGTAGCCCTCCGGTCCGCCCATCGCGGGCAGGAACCAGGTGATCACGGCCACCGACACCAGCGGCCCGGCCACGGCGAGGACGGCCCCCGTGGCCCGGCCCCGGCGGTGGCCGGCGCGGTGGGCGCGTACCGCGAGGACGAGGCCGAACGCGCCGACGACCAGGCCCATGTCCTCCTTCGCCGTGCACAGCGCCGCCGCCCAGCAGGCCGCCGCGCCGTACCGGTGGGCGAGGCCCCGCTCCAGCATCAGGAGCGTGAACGGCACCGCGAAGGCGACCTCGTGGAAACCGTTGTGGGAGGCGTTCAGGAGCGGCCAGCCCACCGCGTACACCAGCGCGCCGAGGCCGGCGGCGCGGCGGGCGGCGAGCGGCCCGGCGCCCGCGAAGGAGTGCCGGGCGATGCGCCGGACCACCGGCACGCCGGCCGCGAACAGCGCCGCCTGCGCGAGGATCAGGACCCGGGGGTCGTCCCACAGCCGGTAGAGCGGCGCGAGGAGCGCGAGCGCGGGGGTGAAGTGGTCGCCCAGGAGCGAGAACCCGGGCGGGAACTCGTGGTGGGTGTTCTTGATCGGCGACCGGGGCGGTTCGAGGTGGGAGTAGGCCCGTACCGCCTGGTCGAAGATGCCGAGGTCGAAGCCGGTGACCCGCAGCGCGGTCCACGACTGCATGCCGAGGCCCGCGCAGACGAGGAAGCAGAGGAGGGTCGGGGCCGCGCCCCGGCGGCGCAGGAGCGGGAACGCGCCACGACGGCCGGCGGCCGGGGCCGCGTCCCCGCCGCCGGGGGCGGGGGCCTCGCCCCGGCGGCGCGGGAGGTACGGGAGCGGGACCCCGCCCCGGCGGCCCCGGGGCCCGTCCCCCGTCTCCTCCGGCGGTCCGGGCGCCTCCCCGCGCGGACGCGGCACGCCGGCGGTCCCGTTCGGCGGGCCGGGCGGGGTGGACGGGGGCGCGAGTTCCATGGGCCCGACCCTAACGGTGCGCCCCCCGCCGTCCCTGGGGGGCAGAATCGGGCCATGGTCATCACCGCACGCGCCCTCAACCGGGCCACTCTGGCACGGCAGTTGCTCCTCTCCCGCGAACCGGTCGGCGTCGAGGAGGCCGTGCGGCGGGTGGTGGCCCTCCAGGCGCAGTTGCCGGGTTCGCCGTACGTGGCGCTGTGGAACAGGACGGCGGACTTCGACCCGGAGGAGCTCGACCGGGCCGTGGACGGCTTCCGGGTGGTCCGGTCGACGCTGATGCGGCTGACCCTGCACCTGGTGCACGCCGGGGACTACCGGTCCTTCCGGGAGGCCATGGAGCCGACGCTGCGCGGCTCGCGGCTGCACGATCCCCGGTTCGTCGCGGCGGGGTTCACCGCCGCCGACGCCGACGCGCTGCTCCCCGGGCTGCTCGCGCACGCCGGGGTGGCCAGGAGCGGGGCCGAGCTGCGGGGGCTGATCGAGCGGAGCCGGGGCGGGCCGGTGGAGTCCGTGGTGTGGCGGATGGTGCGGCAGTACGCGCCGCTGTGGCACGTGCCCTCGGGTCCGCCGTGGTCGTTCGGGACCGCGCCGTCCTTCGTCGCGGCGGCCGGACCGGTCGCACTCGCCGACCCGGAGGCGTCCGCGGCCGGCCTGGCCGTCCTGGTCCGGCGCTACCTGGAGGGGTTCGGCCCGGCGTCCGTGGCGGACATGGCGCAGTTCACGCTCGCGCCCCGGCGCCTGGTGCGCGAGGCCGTGCGGACCCTGGAGGAGGAGCTGGAGCGGAGGGAGGGGGACGGCGGCACGGTGCTGTACGACGTGCCCGGAGCGCCGCTCCCCGACGAGGAGACCCCGGCTCCGCCGCGCCTGATGGCGATGTGGGACAGCACCCTGCTGGCGTACGCGGACCGCGCCCGGATCATCCCGCCCGCGTACCGCCGGCAGGTGATCCGCGTGAACGGCGACACCCTGCCGACGCTCCTGGTCGACGGGTACGTGGCCGGGGTCTGGCGGCCGTCCGGCGAGGGGATCGAGGTCGCGGCCTTCCACCCGCTGCCCGCCGGGGTCTGGGAGGAGATCGCGGCCGAGGCCGGGGCGCTGGCCGGGCTCCTCGCCGCCCGGGACCCGCTCGTCCACCGCCGCTACGACCACTGGTGGGCCAAGGGGCTTCCGGCGGCCGAGACGCGGTTGCTGCCGGGGTCCTGACGGGCGGGCCGGAAGCCGTCCGGTCCCGGTACGGCGACGGGGGGCGCTTCACGGCCGGCCGGACGCACGGCCGGCCGGACGCACGGCCGGCCGGACGCACGGCCGGCCGGACGCACGGCCGGCCGGACGGCTCCGCCGGGGCACCGCGCGGGCCGTCCGGCGCGGGCTTCCGGGAGGTGACGGGGCGAGGCGTACGGGCCGGCTCTCGGACCGGGGCGTTGACCGCGGCCGGCCCGTATCGCCTCGCTCCGCGATGGTCCGGCCACGCAGGGCGACGGGTCAAAGGCGGAACCGCGAGTCCGTCAGATCCGCCGGGGCCGTTCCGGACGGCCCCGGCGGGGGTGGCGGGGACCGCTCTGACCTGCGCGGAGACCGGGAGAGGTGGTCCGGCCACCATCCGGCGGCCGATTCGGGTGCCGGGTACACCTCGCCCCCGGGGGCGGTGGCGGGCGACGGTGGTGGGGCAGCGGGAGGGAGCTGCTCAACCTTCGGGCAGGAGTGTCGTGAGTACATCCGTCGCAACCAAGCGCAGCGCCGTCACCGGGGCCGTCGCCCCGGCCGTGCCCCTGGGCGTCGCCGGGCCGGCCGGCCCGCGCGGGGACGTCTACGCCGAGCTGTGTGCCGCGCTCTTCTCCGGCTTCCCGCGCCGCGACCAGCGCCTGAAGGCCGAGCAGTACCTGCACGGCCTGCTCACGGCCCAGGGCCGCAAGTCGATCCGGAACATCGCCGCGCAGATCGGCGGGCCGGCGGTCGAGCAGAGCCTGCACCACTTCGTCTCCAGCTCCACCTGGGACTGGCAGCCCATGCGGGCGGCGCTCGCCCGGTACCTGGAGCGGTCCGGTCACCCGCAGGCCTGGGTGGTGCGGCCCATGCCGATCCCGAAGGCCGGCGAGCACTCCGTGGGCGTGGTCCGGAGCTTCGACCCCGAGCGCGGGCAGGCCTTCCACGGCCAGCAGGCCTTCGGGGTGTGGTTCGCCGGGGAGGAGCTGAGCGTCCCGGTCAACTGGCGCCTCTTCCTGCCGGACCCCTGGGTGAACGACCGCACGCGGCGCGACCGCGCCGAGGTTCCCGACGAGGCGGGCGGGGAGACCCTGGAGGAGTGCGCGGTCGCGGCGGCGCTCGACACGGCCCGCTGGGCCGACGTCACCCGCAGGCCGGTCCTCATCGACATACGGGGCGGGGCGGGCCGGTCGGCCCTGGCCCGGCTCGCCGGGGCCGGGGTGCCGGTCGTGGCCCGGATCGGGCCGGGTTCCCGGCTCGCGCTCGCGGACCGTTCGCTGCCGGGCTTCGGGGCGGGCCCGCTTCCCGCCGCGCAGATACTGGAGTCCCTCAAGGGGCTGCGCAGGCCGGTGAGCTGGGTGGACACGGTGGCCGGTGCGCGGACCTCGCGGACCTCGCTGGCGGCGGCCGTCCGGGTCGCGCTGCCCTCGCCGGGCGGGGAGCGGATGCGTCCGCTCGTGCTGCTCGGCGAGTGGGACGACCCCCGGCGGCCCCCGTCCCGGGTGTGGATCAGCGATCTGACGGGGTCTCCGGTCGGCTCCCTGCTGCGCCTGACGAAGCTGGCCCGCCGGGTGGAGCGGGACTTCGCGGAGATCGGGGAGGGGGCGGGACTGCGGGACTTCGTGGGCCGCTCGTTCCGCGGCTGGCACCGCCACATCACCCTGGCCTCGGCGGCCCACGCGGCGACGGCCCTGGCGGCCGGGTGGACCGCCGGCCACGCGCGCGGACCGGGGTACGGGCCGGGGTACGGCTCCTCCGGTTACGGCGTCTCCGGCTACGGATCGCGGCGCTCGGCGAGCTAGTGCCGCGTCAGGCGGCGTTCACCGTGGGTGGTGTGGTCGGTGCCGTCGGGGGTGAGGTAGCGCAGGACGGTGAACCGGGCTTCGTCGCGGTTGAGCAGGGGGCCGTCTGGGCCCGCCGCCATGTCACCACGGGTCCGGTGCCTCCGCGGATGATCCGCAGCAGGCGCTGTCGCTCGTCGTCGATGTGCCGAACCCGAACTCCGCCGGCCACGCCGACCGGTTTCAGTGAACGCGCCGGTCGGGAGCCGGTTCCCGACCGGCGCGTCGTGGACCGCGGGCGGCGGTGTCAGCCGAGGTGCCGGGCGAAGAACCTCAGCGTGCTCTCCAGCTCGAACGCGGGGATCTCCCCGTGCTTGCCGGGGTTGGCGTGCAACGTCTTCTCGGCCGAGGCCAAGGCGTCGAACAGCGCCAAGCTCTGGACCCTCGGCACCCGCTCGTCGTCCCACTGCACCAAGAACTCCACGGGGACGGTGATCCGCGCGGCGGCCTCGGCCGATGCCGACACCCCGCCCAGGCCCAGTACCGCCGCGCGGACCCGCGGTTCGGCGGCGACGAACGGAACACCGAGTCCGCATCCCAGCGAAACCCCCCAGTAGCCCACCGGGCCGGCGCCCACGTGCGCGAGTCGCTGAACCGCGTCCAGGACCGCCCGCCATTCCGGCACGGTCCGGCGGGCCACGAGCGCCTGGAAGCCGGCGATCAGCGGGGCCAACTCTTCACCGGCTTCCACGCGGGCCTGGTTCTCGGCCACGATCCGGTCGTACTCCTCGACCTTCGGCCGGTCGCCATGGGCGGGAACGTCGACCGCCACGGCCGCGAAACCGCATTCGGTCACGAAGCGGCGTGCGCGAGCCAGGACGTCAGGGGCCTTTTTGTGCTGACCGCCACCGTGTCCCATCAGGACGAGCGGACGAGTGGCGACGGCGCCTTCCGGCGTCCACAACACACCGGGAACGTCGCCGAGGGTGAAGAGCTGTTCGCGGACGCCGTCGGACGACACATCAGATACGAAGCGCATAGCGGTTCATGCCTTTCGGGATGCCTCTGCGGGCACTCCCCAAGCCATGCGGGGGAGGGAGGCCCGACCTGTCAAAGCGTTGATCGGTCTCACCTCCTCGGTTCGCAGCGGTGCACGGCGGCAGGAACGTACCACGCACGAAGGACTCCGCCCTGGCCCGGGCGGGGAGTGCGGCAGGGCGAACGTTGTCCGATGCGGCACCAGGACGGCGGGCCCGGCCTTCAGGGCCCGCCCGTCAGGGGCCGGGCTCCGGCGGGGCCGGCGGCCGGGTCCGGTCGGGAACGACCCTGCCCCGGGCCAGGACCTCCCGGGTGCGCTGGAGGCGCAGCGCCAGCTGGACCTCCAGGACCTGTCCGGGCTTCTGCCATTCCGGGCCGAGGAGTTCGCCGATCCGCTCCAGGCGGCGCGAGACCGTGTTGGGGTGGACGTGCAGCGCCTCGGCCGCGTTCGTCGGGCTGCCGCCGGAGGCGAAGTACGCCTCCAGGGTGCGCGTGAGGTCGGTGAACCGCTCGGCGTCGTAGTCCAGTACGGGCCCGATCGCCGCCTCCACGAAGCCGTCCACGTCGTTGTCGTCGGAGAGCAGCAGTCCCAGGAAGCCCAGGTCCTGCACGGAGGCCGCCGAACCGGTCCCGCCGAGGGCGCTCATGGCGTCGAGGCAGCGCCCGGCCTCCCGGTGCATCCGGCCGACGCCGTCCGGGCTCCAGCCGGGGCCGGCGGAGGCGACGGAGACGGGGTGCCCGAGCAGCGGGGACAGTTCGGCGGCGACGGCCTTCGCGGCGGCGGAGGCGTCGACGCCCGGCAGCAGCAGCACGATGCAGCCGCCCTGCACGGTCTTCAGGCCGGAGAGGCGGTACGCGTACGAGGACGCCCACACGACCGCCCGGCCCTGCTCGCCGCCCTCCGGCCGGGCGAGGACGAGGATGTGCGGCCGGCGCAGGTCGACCCCGAGGCGGCGGGCCCGCTGGGCGATCTGCTGCGGCGCGTGCGGCGGGTCCGCGATGAGGTCGTCGAGGAGCTCGTCGCGGACGGGTCCTTCGGCGACGGCCGTGGAACGCCGCATGAGGAGGAGGAAGGCGACGGCCTGGGCGGCGAGTTCGAGGAGCCTCTCGTCCTCGCCGGTGAGCCCGGTGGCGGCGTGGACCACGAGGCCGCCGAGGTCCTCGGAGCCGGCGATGACCGGTGCGACCCAGGTGCCGTCGCCGGCGGGGACCGGCCGGCGGCGGGCGTGGGCGTCGAGCGAGGCCTTCGCGACGGCCTCCTCGTCCAGGCCGGGGATGTCCCCGGCGGCGGCGAGGCACCGGCCCCCGGGGTCGCGGATCAGCACGGTCGCGTCGAGGGCGTCGGCGGCGGCCTTGGCCACGTTGCACAGGTCGCCGCCCGCGAGGACGAGGTTCATGATGCGGCCGTGGGTCTCGCTGATGTGCCGCACGCGGGCGAGCCGGGTGCGCGCCCGGGCGCTGTCCCGCTCCAGTTCGGTGAGTTCGGCCCGGGTCCGGTCGAGGAGGCCGGCCTTCTCGACGGCGAGGGCGGCGAGGTCGGCGAGCGCGGCGAGGAGCCCGATCTCCTCGGAGGTGTGGTGGCGGACGCGCCGGTCCGCCCCGAACAGGGTGCCGACGACGGTGTCGCCGCTGCGCAGCGGGACGGCCACGATCGCGTGCAGGCCCTCGGCGCGCAGGGCGGACTCGGCGGCCTCGTCGAAGGCGGGGGCGTGGACGCCGGCGTCGAGGGAGCCGGAGGGGGCGAACCGTTCGTCGGCGAGGTAGTCCGGGGTCCAGACGGGCTCGCCGTGCAACTGGACGGCGCCGCCGAGTCCGTACCCCTCGGCGATCCTGAGCCCGGGGGCGAGGCGCGGGCCCTCGGCGCGGCCGGCGCGGGTGCCCTCGGTGGTGTGGACGTAGCAGGTGCCGTGCGGGCCGCGCAGCGTGACGTAGGCCAGGTCGAGGCCGAGGAGCCGGCGGGCGCGGCGGGTGATGACGCGCAGCAGGCTGTCGAGGTCGTAGGAGAGGGTCAGGTCGCGGGCGGTGTCGGTGAGGGCGGTGAGTCCGGCCTCGCGGTGCGCGGCCTGCGCGCGTTCGGCGCGGACCCGGCCGGCGAGGGCGACGGCCCGCTCCAGGCGGTCGAGGTCGTCGTCGCCGAGGCCGTCGCGCCGGGCCTCGTCCAGGAGCGCGTCGAAGCGGGCCTGCGGGGCCTGTCCCGCGAGGAGTTCGAGGACCGTGAGCAGCGCGTCGGCACCACCGGCTCCGTCCGCGCCGTGCGTGGTCATGGTCCGGACCCCCGTAGTCGAGCGAAATCGGGCACCTGGGAGGAAACCCGTCCTGCCCGCCGAAACTAATTCGGCTTCGGAAGTGGGTCAACGGTGAGTTGCGGCACTTCATTCCGTTTGGCCCTCCGCGAGGGCGGCAGCACGGTGCCGCCGGGACGGTCGCGGACCGGGGCCGGGACGGTCGCGCGGCGACCGGGGGCCGGGCCGGGCGCCGGTCCCCGGCGGGTACGCGGCCGGTCCGGGGCGCCCCGCCGGATCAGCCGAAGGAGCCCACCGGGACGAGCCGGGGCCGGGCGGGGGCGTACTGGCCGGGGACGCGGAAGCCGAACACGGGGCGCGCCTCGGCGTCCCGCACGGTCAGGACCGAGCGCTGGAGGCGGCGCAGCCGCGCCGAGGGTTCCGTGCCGCCCTCCCCCTGGAGGGCGAGGCGCAGCCGCTCGTACACGGTGAGCGCCTCGTCGTGCCGGCCGCAGCGCGTCAGGGCGGCCATGAGGTGCGCGTGGAGGGGTTCGTTGGTGCGGTGGCGGGCGACGAGGCCGGTGAGTTCCGGGACGAGTTCGGCGTGCCGGCCGAGGCCCAGCTGGGCTTCGATCCACTGGTCGAGGACGCTGAGCCGGGAGGCCTTGAGCCGTTCGATCTCCCTGCGGAGGCGGGGGCCCGCGGCGACGCCCGCGTACGGGTCTCCGCGCCACAGGGTCAGGGCCTCGCCGAGGCGGAGCGCGGCGCGCGGGAGGTCGCCGGCCTCCATGGCCCGGTAGCCGGCGCCGGCCGCGCGCTCGAACTGCCAGACGTCGTGGGCGCCGCCGCCGGTGTCGAGCCGGTAGCCGCCGGGCTGGGACACGAGGATCGCCTCGGCGGTGCGCCGGTCGGACCAGCCGGGCCGGGGCTCGGCGGGCGCGGCCCCGCGCAGGGCGCCCGCGATGAGTGCGCGCAGCCCGGCTATGTGGGACTGGAGTTCGGCGCGGGCCCCGCGCGGCGCGCCGGACGGCCACAGTTCCTCGGTCAGGACCGTCACGGGGACGACCTGGTCGGCGCTGGCCGTGAGCAGGGCGAGGAGCTGCCGGGGAGCGGCGGCCGTCGGGGTGATCGACACCCCGTTCTCACGGACCGACAGCCCCCCCAGGATCCGGACGTCCACTTTGCCCCCTCCATGCCTGTGCGGTGTCTGCGCGCGGGATGACTCTCGATGATTAGAAAAGACCCCCGTAGGCATGTCAATAAGAAACCGTGAGGTACGGAACCACACTCCCGGATATCAGGGTGATTCACCCCCTTTGTCCGTCTATGGCGGCGATAGATTTTCGTCACTGGCTCAGAACGCGCCTACTTGAAAGACGGTTTCCGGACTCACAGGTACGCTTTCGCGTGTTCTTCGCGGGACGCCGTGGAGTCGCGGAAGGCCGGTTCGCGCCAGGAACAGTCGTCCCGGTCGGTTTCGGACGGGGGCGCGGCGGCCCCCCGGGGGCCGCTCCCTAGAGCACGGCGGCGGCGGTGAGGAGCCCGAAGGAGAGCGTGATCAGGGCCGTGCGGACACGGTGGAAACCGTTCCACCGCTTCTCGAAGGCGGCCCGGACCGCCGACGGGTCCTCCCCCGCTCCCCCGTCGGGGGAGCTTCCGGAGGCGGCGAGGGCCGTGTTGAGGGGGACGTTGCCGCCGATGGTGACCAGGTGGTTGAGGACCGCGCAGACGAGTCCCGCGAGGACGAGCCGCCCCTGCGCGTCCGTGCGCCCGTCGGCGGGGACGAGGAACGCGGCGGCGGGGAAGACGATCACGCCCAGGAAGACGGTGAGGAACACCGGCCTCGGCACGCACTCGTTGACGCGGCGCATCGCCGTGACGAACCCGGCGTCCGTCAGCCGGGCGAGCGCGGGCATGATCCCGGTCAGGAAGATCAGCATGAATCCGGCGTAGAGGCCGGTGGAGACGACGGCGAGGGCGAGGACGAGGGTGGCCATGCGGTCATTCTGGCCGCCGGCCGTCCTCCGCGTGATCCGTACGCGTCAAGCCGAGGGCCGGGCCGGCGCACCTCCCGGGCAGGGCGGACCGGGCCGGCGCACCTCCCGGGCAGGGTCGGCGCCCGCCCTCACCGGCCGCCGTCCCGCCCGGCACGTCAACCGCGCGCGTCAGCCGTACGCGTCACCCGATGCGACGGCTGTACGTATCGGGCGGCGCGCCCGCTCCGGTGCGGGCCGGGCCCGCACCGGGCGGCGCCCGTTCCCGTGATAGGGGGCCGGACCAGGCGGCGCCGGGCGCCCGCGGACCGCACGGTTCCGCTCCATCTGCCCGCCGCGTCAAGGGACTTGGACCGGGGGTCGGCACACGGCCGGGAGGAGGCGCCGGCGAGGGGGACGGGAGGCTCCCACCGCGACGGACGGGACCCCCGTGGCATGGATTCGCCATCCTCCCCAACAGGGGTTGTCACCGTGTGCAGTCACATGCGTACATGGAGTGGACACCGATCGACGGGGGAGGTCAGCGGTGGCAGAGAACGCGGGCTCCGTGACGCTCGCCCGTTCGGCGATGAACCGGGCCACGGCCGAGGGACAACGGCCCGCGGGGCGCCCGGTCCGGGGCGCACGGCGCATCAGCGCCGCGCTCGCCGGACTGGCCGCCTCCACCCGGCACGAGCTGCTGACCTTCGACGACCCGGTCGCGTCCGCCGCGTACGCGATCCCCGAACCGTTCCTGGAGCTGGCGGGAGCGTGCATGCGGGCCGCGGCGGAACGGGCCGACGAGGTGAGAAGGATCGTTCCTCGACATGCCCTGCCCCGGATCGAGGGGGAGCCTCGCCTTCCCGGGCGGGCCCGTCTGGTGGAGGCGATCCCGTTCAAGATGATCCTGGTCGACCGGACGGTGGCGGCGATCCCGCTCGACCTGGAACTGCTCTACAACGGGCTGCTGCTGATCCGCGACCCGGTGGTGGTGCGGGCCCTCGTCCGGGTCCACCACGTCTGCTGGGCGGCGGCCGAGGAACCGGCGTACCCGGTGCCGTCCCCGTCACCGCCGCCGGACGACCTGCCGCCCCAGCTCCGTCCGGTGCTCGACGCCCTCCTGTCGGGGCTCACGGACGAGGCGGCGGCGGCCCGGCTCGGCATGTCCGCGCGGACGTACAGCCGCCGGGTGGGCGAGCTGATGGCCGCCCTCGGCACGACGAGCCGCTTCCGCGCGGGCGCGGAAGCGGCTCGGAGGGGGTGGCTGTGACGGGCCCCGGGACCATCGGGACCCCGCGTCCCCGGGCCTTCCCACCGTGCCCTACGACACGATGTCCTTGCGGGCGAAGCCCCGGAAGGCGAGGGCGAAGAGGACCAGGGCGTACGTCAGGGAGACCGCCGTCCCCTTCACCATGCCGCCCCACTCCAGCCGGGGCTGGAGCGCGTCGATCCAGGCGAACTGCCAGTGCGCGGGCAGGAACTCGCGCCAGTCGCCGAGCGCGGTGACGGCGTCCAGGACGTTGCCCACGACGGTCAGGCCGACGGCGCCGCCCACCGCGCCGAGCGGGGCATCGGTGCGGGTGGACAGCCAGAAGGCGAGCCCGGCGGTGACCAGTTGGGAGGCGAAGACGAAGGCGACGGCGACGGCGATCCTGAACAGCGCGTCACCCGCCGGCACCGCGCCTCCGGTCGGCAGCCGGAGCGGCCCCCAGCCGTAGGCGACCGTGCCCGCCATCAGGGCCACCAGCGGGAGGAGGACCATCGCGGCCGCGCTGTAGCCGAGGGCGACCGCCAGTTTGGAGGCGAGCAGCCGGGACCGGGGCACGGGCGCGGCGAGGAGGTAGCGCAGGGAGGACCAGCTCGCCTCGGAGGCGACGGTGTCGCCGCAGAACAGCGCCACGGGAATGACGAGGAGGAAACCCGCCGAGACGAAGAGGCAGGTGGCCGCGAAGTTGGCGCCCGAGGCCGTCGCCGTGTCCATCAGGGTGACGCGGCCGTCGCGGTCGTCGTCCCCCGCGCCGCCGATCGCGAAGGCCGCGATCAGGACGAAGGGCAGGGCGGCCAGGACCGCGCCCATCACCAGGGTGCGGCGGCGCTTCCACTGGCGCAGGGCCTCGACCCGCAGGGGCAGGGTGTGGCCGGGCCGGTAGCCGGGGGCGGACTCCGCCGCGCCGGCGGCGCTCCGGGGCGGCGGGGTGCTGGGGACGGTGCTGCTCATGCGGCTCCTCCTCCGATCAGGGTCAGGAACGCGTCTTCGAGGCGCCGGTGCGGGCCGACCCCGGTCACCGGCACGTCCAGCCGGACGAGTTCGGTGATGAGGGCGGTCGCGTCGGCGCCGTCGAGGCGGACCAGGAGACCGCCGTCGGTGCGGGCGGCCGAGCCGACGCCGGGCAGGGCCCCGATCTTCTCGACCAGGGCGTCGGGGACGCGGGCGCCGTCCGGCCCGCCGCCGGCGAGGGTCACGAGGAGGGTGTCCCCGGAGCCGGTGATCTCCGCGACCGGCCCGGCCTGCACCAGCCGCCCCCGGTCCATGACGACGAGGTGGGTGCAGGACTGCTCGACCTCGGCCAGGAGGTGGCTGGAGACGATGACGGTGCGGCCCCCGGCCGCGTACCGGATCATCACCTCCCGCATCTCCCGGATCTGCGGCGGGTCGAGCCCGTTGGTCGGTTCGTCCAGGATCAGCAGGTCCGGCAGGCCGAGCATGGCCTGGGCGAGGGCGAGGCGCTGCCGCATGCCCTGCGAGTAGGTCCGCACGGCGCGGTCCAGGGCGCCGCCCAGGTTCGCGATCCGCAGGGCCTCGTCCACGTGGGCGTCCCCGGCGGGACGGCCGGTGGCCTTCCAGTACAGGTCGAGGTTCTCCCGGCCCGACAGGTGCGGCAGGAAGCCGGCGCCCTCGACGAAGGCGCCGACGCGGGAGAGGACCGGGGCGCCGGGCCGGATCGCCTGGCCGAAGACCCGGATCTCGCCCTCGTCGGGGGTGATGAGGCCCATCAGCATGCGCAGGGTGGTGGTCTTTCCGGCGCCGTTCGGGCCGAGGAGGCCGAGGACCTGGCCCCGCTCGACCCGGAAGGAGAGGTCCTGGACGCTGTACCGCTCTCCGCCCTTGTACTTCTTCGACAGGCCGGTGATCAGGAGCGGTACGGCGGCGAGTTCCGGGTCGGGCGCGGGCGCGGTGGTCCGGCGGCGGGCCGTGAACAGCAGGACGGCGGCGACCGCGAGGCCGGCCGGCGGGAGGCCCCACACCCACCACGGCAGGGCGGCGGCCCGGGTGGTGAGACCGGGGGCGGTGGGGACGGTCAGCGGCCCTTCGGCGGAGACGGTGTACGCGGCGGGGGCGGCCGGGGAGGCGTAGCCGAGGTCGGTCGCGGCGACGACGAGCCGCAGCCGGTGCCCGGCCTCCACCTCGTGGTCGATCGCGGGCAGCGTCAGGACGACCCCGCGGCCCGCGCCGGCGTCCTCGACGCGGACGGGGGCGACGAGCTGGGCGGGCAGCACCTGTTGCCGCCCGTCGGGTCCGACGTCGTACACCTTCGCGAAGAGGACGGCGGAACCGTCCCCGGCGGTCGAGGCGACCCTGACGCGGACGGTCGGCGTGCCCGTGATCCGCACCGGTTCCGTCCGCGGCTTCGTGTCGAAGCGGGCGTGCTGGCCGGGGAGGTCGAGGGAGAGGCCGACGCCGACGGAGGAGAGGCCGGAGAGTCCGCCGCCCAGGCCGGGGACGGCCGAGACGGCGGGCGGCGCGCCGCCCGGCGGGTTGGCGAAGGTCTGCGGCGGCCCGTCGAGGGGAAGGCGCACGGGGGCGGAGACGAGTCCCGGGTAGCGGTCGGCGGTCGCGGCGCGCAGGGTGGCCCGGCCGTCGGTGGAGTCGACGCCGCCGGTGCGGCTGACGCGGAAGGCGGGCCCGGTGTCCACGGAGGCGTCCCGCTTCAGCCAGCGGTCGAACCAGGCGCCGATCCGCCGTTCGACGCGCGCGGTCTCGCCGTCGCCGCCGTCGTGGCCGCCGGCGATCCAGTCGACGGCGACGGGGGCGCCGTTGGCGGTGAGGGCGCGGGCCGCGGCGTCGGACTGGGCCAGGGTGAAGAGGGAGTCGGTCTGTCCCTGGACGAGGAGGGCGGGCACCTTGACGCGGGAGCCGACGGCGGAGGGGCTGCGGGCTTCGAGGAGCGCGCGGGCGGCGGCGTCGGGTTTCCCGGAGACGGCGACGCGCTGGTAGAGGGAGCACAGCTCGGCGGTGAACCGCCCGCAGGCGGCGGGCTTTCCGGGGGCGGAAGCCCTGCCGGTGCCGGCCCCGGGGGCCTTTCCGCCGCCGGAGGCCGGGGCCTCCCCCGGGCCGGGCCCGGTGTCGGCACCGGTGCCGGGGCCCGTGCCGGTGCCGGGGTCCGTGCCGGTGCCGGGGTCCGTGCCGGTCCGGCCGGCGGCTCCGGCCCCCGCCCCGTTCCCGGAGGAGAAGAAGATCCCGGCCCAGAGCTTCTTGAAGACGCCGTCCGGGAAGAGGGCGTCGGCGAGGTTCCAGTACGTGATCCGGGGGGCGATCGCGTCCACGCGCGGGTCGTGCCCGGCGGCGAGGAGGGAGATCGCGCCGCCGTAGGAGGCGCCGGTGACGCCGACGCGCGGGTCGCCGGCCCCGTCGAGCAGGACTTCGGGGCGGGCGGCGAGCCAGTCGATCAGCCGGCTGACGTCCCTGACCTCGTGCGCGGGGTCGTTGAGTCCGATCTCGCCGGTGGAGGCGCCGAACCCCCGGGCGGACCAGGTGAGTACGGCGTATCCGTTCCGGGCCAGCCCCTCGGCCTGGGCGCGGACGTCCTCCTTGGAACCGCCGAAGCCGTGCCCGAGGAGGACGGCGGGCCGCCGCCCGTCGCCGCCCCCGGTGAAGTAGGAGGTGTCGAGCCGTACTCCGTCGACGTCGAGCGCCCGGTCGGCACGGTGCACGGGCGGTGGATCGTCCGGGGCGACGGCGGCCCAGGTACCGGCACCCCCGAGGACGGCGAGCGCGGCACCGGCCGCGGCCCACCGGGAAAGTCGAAGTCGCATGCCGCCGAGCCTAGGCGGTGCCCGGTGGAACGCGGCCGGGGCCCGGGACCCGGCACGGCGCCCCGCCGCACCGCGCCTCGCCGGAACCCCCGCCTTCCCGCGTCCCCCGCGCGGTCGCGGTGCGGCGGCGGCCCCGGGGCACACCGCGCCCCGGGGCCGCCGCCCGCCGTCGTGCGTCCCGTCAGTGGTTGCGCGGGAAGCCCAGGTCGACGCCGGCCGGGGCCTCGGAGGGGTCGGGCCAGCGGGTGGTGACGACCTTGCCCCGGGTGTAGAAGTGCACGCCGTCGTTGCCGTAGACGTGGTGGTCGCCGAAGAGCGAGTCCTTCCAGCCGCCGAAGGAGTGGTAGCCCACCGGGACCGGGATCGGGACGTTGACGCCGACCATGCCGGCCTCGACCTCCAGCTGGAAGCGGCGTGCCGCACCGCCGTCGCGGGTGAAGATCGCGGTGCCGTTGCCGAACGGCGAGGCGTTGATGAGGGCGAGGCCCTCCTCGTACGTCTCGGCGCGCAGCACGCAGAGCACCGGGCCGAAGATCTCGTCCCGGTAGGCCGTGGCCGTGGCCGGCACGTGGTCCAGGAGGGACAGGCCGATCCAGTGGCCGCCCTCGTGGCCCTCGACGGTGTACCCGGTGCCGTCGAGGACGACCTCGCAGCCCTCGTCGGCCGCGCCGCGGACGTAGGAGGCGACCTTGTCGCGGTGGGCGGCCGTGATGAGCGGGCCCATCTCGGAGGTGGGGTCGGTGCCGGGGCCGATCTTGATCTTCTCGGCGCGTTCGCGGATCTTCGCGACCAGTTCGTCGCCGACGGAACCGACCGCCACGACCGCCGAGATGGCCATGCAGCGCTCGCCGGCGGAGCCGTACGCCGCCGAGACGGCCGCGTCGGCCGCCGCGTCGAGGTCGGCGTCCGGGAGGACCAGCATGTGGTTCTTCGCGCCGCCGAGCGCCTGGACGCGCTTGCCGCGGGCGGAGGCGGTGGTGTGGATGTGGCGGGCGATCGGGGTCGAGCCGACGAAGGAGACGGCGGCGACGTCCGGGTGCTCCAGGAGCCGGTCCACGGCCGTCCTGTCGCCCTGCAGGACGTTGAAGACGCCGTCCGGGAGGCCCGCCTCGGCGAGGAGTTCCGCGAGCTTCAGCGACGGGGAGGGGTCCTTCTCGCTGGGCTTGAGGACGAAGGTGTTGCCGGTCGCGATGGCGATGGGGAACATCCACATCGGCACCATGGCCGGGAAGTTGAAGGGCGTGATGCCGGCGACGACGCCGACGGGCTGGCGGATCGACGCCACGTCCACGCGGTTCGACACCTGCGTGGAGAGCTCGCCCTTGAGCTGGGTGGTGATGCCGCAGGCCAGGTCGACGATCTCCAGGCCGCGGGCGACCTCGCCGAGCGCGTCCGAGTGCACCTTGCCGTGCTCGGCGACGATCAGCGCGGCGATGGCGTCGCGGTGGGCGTCGAGCAGCGCGCGGAACCTGAAGAGGATCGTGGTGCGCTGGGCGAGGGAGGAGGTGCCCCAGGTCGCGAAGGCGGCCTTGGCGGCGGCCACCGCCGCGTCGACCTCCTCGACGGAGGCGAGCGCGACCCGGGTGGTCACGGCACCGGTGGCCGGGTCGGTGACCGGCCCCCAGTTGCCCGACGTTCCCTCGACGGTCTTGCCACCGATCCAGTGGCCGACGGTGTGCGTCATGACGAAATGCTCCTTCAGAGATGGCGGTGCCGGGCGGTGACGTGCCGGTCGTACTCCTCCCGGGCCTTGACCGCGGACGGGCGGGTCGAGGTCTCGGCCACGGGCACATCCCACCACGCCTGGGCCGGGGGCGCGCCCGACACTGTGTCTGCCGTTTCGGTCTCGACGTAGACACATGTGGGGGTCGTGGCGGCCCGCGCGTCCGCGAGGGCCCGCCGCAGGTCACGTACGGTGCGGGGGCGCAGCACCCGCATGCCGAGGGAGGCGGCGTTGGCGCCGAGGTCGACCGGGAGCGGCGGTCCGGTGAAGCCCCCGTCCGCGTCCCGGTGGCGGTAGTCGGTGCCGTACCGTTCGGCGCCGACCGCCTCCGAGAGGCCGCCGATCGAGGCGTAGCCGTGGTTCTGGAGGACGATCAGCCTCAGCGGGAGGCGTTCCTGCACGGCGGTGACGATCTCGGTGGGGTTCATCAGGTACGTCCCGTCGCCGACGAGCGCCCAGACGGGCCGGCCGGGGGCGGCGAGGAGGACGCCGATCGCGGCGGGGATCTCGTATCCCATGCAGGAGTAGCCGTACTCGACGTGGTACTGGTCCCGGGAGCGGGTCCGCCACAGTCTGTGGAGGTCGCCGGGGAGCGATCCGGCGGCGTTGACCAGGATGTCGGTCCCGTCCACCAGGGCGTCGAGCACGCCGAGGACCTGGGTCTGGGTGGGGCGGGCGTCCTCGTCGGGGACGGCGTAGGCGGCGTCGACGCACTCCTGCCAGTGTTCCTTGGAGAAGATCCACTGCGACATGTCCTGCCGGTGGTCGCCGAGCGCGCCGGTGAGGGCGGTCAGGCCCTCGCGGGCGTCGGCGACGAGCGGCAGGGCGTTCTGCTTGTGGGCGTCGAAGGCGGTGATGTTGAGGTTGAGGAAGCGGGTGCCCGCCGGGAAGAGGGTGCCGGAGGCGGTGGTGAAGTCGGTGTAGCGGGTGCCGACGCCGATGACCAGGTCCGCGGTGCGGGCCAGGGCGTTGCCGGTGGAGCTGCCGGTGTGGCCGACGCCGCCGGCCTCGCAGGGGTGGTCGTACGGCAGGACGCCCTTGCCGGCCTGGGTGGTGACGACGGGGATGCCGGTCCTTTCGGCGAAGACGCGCAGGGCGTCCTCGGCGCCGCTGAACCGGACTCCGCCGCCCGCGACGACGACCGGGCGGACGCTCGACCTCACCGCCCGTGCGGCGGCGTCGAGTTCGGCCGCGTCGGGACGGGGGCGGCGGACGTGCCAGGTCCGGTCGGCGAAGAACTCCTCGGGCCAGTCGTACGCCTCCGCCTGGACGTCCTGGGGCAGGGCGAGGGTCACGGCGCCGGTCGCGGCGGGGTCGGCCAGGACCCGTACGGCTTCGAGCGCGGCCGGGACCAGGGCCTCGGGGCGGGTGATCCGGTCGAAGTACACCGAGACGGGGCGCAGGCAGTCGTTGACCGACACGTCTCCCGCGTGGGGGAGTTGCAGCTGCTGGAGGACGGGGTCGGCGGGGCGGGCGGCGAAGGTGTCGCCGGGGAGGAGCAGGACCGGCAGGTGGTTGACGGTGGCGAGGGCGGCGCCGGTGACGAGGTTGGTGGCGCCGGGGCCGATGGAGGTGGTGACGGCGTGTGTGGAGAGCCGGTCGGACTGGCGGGCGTAGCCGACGGCGGCGTGCACCATGGCCTGTTCGTTGCGGCCCTGGTGGAAGGGCATGCGCGGGGAGTTCTCGACCAGGGCCTGGCCGATCCCGGCCACGTTGCCGTGGCCGAAGACGCCCCAGGTGGCGGCGATCAGGCGGTGCCGTTCGCCGTCGCGCTCCGTGTACTGGGCGGCGAGGAAGCGGACGAGGGCCTGGGCGACGGTCAGTCTCATGCGTATCCCTCCGGATGCTCCGGGTGGAAGCGGATCTTCCACTCCCGTTCGGGCCCGGGGCCCGCCATGACGTTGAGGTAGTAGAGGTCGTGGCCCGGCTGGGCGATCGAAGGGCCGTGCCAGCCGTCGGGAACGAGGACCGCGTCGCCGTCGCGGACCTCGGCGAGCAGGTCCGCGCCGCCGGGCCGGGAGGGCGAGATCCGCTGGTAGGCGAGGCCGTGCGGGCCGGCGACCTCGTAGTAGTAGATCTCCTCCAGGACCGACTCGGCGCCGGGAAGGCGCTCGTCGTGCTTGTGCGGCGGGTAGGAGGACCAGTTGCCGCCGGGGGTGACGACCTCCACGGCGATGAGCCGGTCGCAGGCGAAGGCGTCCGCGGAGGCGAAGTTCCGCACTTCGCGGGCGCGGTTGCCGCTGCCCCGGGTCTCGACGGGAACCTCCGGCGCGGGGCCGTAGCGGGCGGGGAGTCGTCGCTCGCACTTCGCTCCTGCCAAAGCGAAGCGGCCTCCCGCGCCGGAGGCGATCTGGGCGTGGGCGTCGCGCGGCACGTAGGCGAAGTCGCTCGCCCCGGCGAACACGCCCGCGCGGCCCCGGAGTTCGAAGGTCTCGCCGTCGACGCGCACGCTACAGGCACCGGCGAGGGGAAGCACGGCCCATTCGGAATCCCCGCTCGCGAAGGAATGGCTCTCCCCCGGCCCGAGGACGAGGACGCGGAGCGCGGAGTACGCCCATCCGGCCCGCCCGGGGTCGATGTCCACCGCGTAGGGGCCGCGCGCGGCGGCCCCGGCGGGCAGGTGGAGGGAGCCGGACCGACCGGGGGCGGAGGGGCGTCCGGGGGCGGAGGGGCGTCCGGCGTCCACGGGGTGCGCCGGGTCTTCGGGGCGCGCCGGGTCTTCGGGGCGCGCCGGGTCTTCGGGGCGCGCCGGGTCTTCGGGGTGCGCGGGGTCTTCGGGGTGCGGGCTCATGCCGGACATCCCTACCCCCTCTCCGGGGTCGTGCCCGTGCCCCGGGCCAGGGCCCCGTCGATCTCGGACGGGTCCGGCATCGCGGAGGAGCAGGCGAGCCGGCCCGCGACGATCGCCCCGGCGGCGTTGGCGCGGCGCAGGGTCTCCGCGAGGTCCGGGCCGGCGAGGAGGCCGTGGACGAGCGCCCCGCCGAACGCGTCGCCCGCCCCCAGGCCGTTGACGACCTCCACCGGCAGCGGCGGCACCTCGGCGCGGGTCCCGTCGGCGGCGAGCCCGAGGACGCCCTTCGGCCCCTGCTTGACGACGGCCAGCCGGACGGTGCCGCCGGGAGAGGCGAGCAGGGCGCGGGCGGCGGCCTCCGGGTCACGCTCCCCCGTCGCGACCTCGCACTCGTCGAGGTTGCCGACGGCGACGGTGGCGTGGCGCAGGGCCTCGGCGTAGTACGGGCGGGCCTCCGCCGGGTCCGCCCAGAACGCCGGCCGCCAGTCCAGGTCGAGGACGGTCGTCCCCCGGCCGGACCTGGCCCGCAGGGCCTCCAGGGTCGCGGTGCGGCTCGGTTCGGCGCACAGGCCGGTGCCGGTGGCCCAGAAGACCCGGGCGGCCCCGATCGCGCCGAGGTCCAGTTCGTGCGGGTGGATCTCCAGGTCGGGGGCCTTGGGCAGCCGGTAGAAGTGGAGGGGGAAGTCGTCGGGCGGGAAGACCTCGCAGAAGGTGAGGGGGGTGGGGTAGGGGGCGACCTCGGTCACCCAGCGGTCGTCCACGCCGAAGCCCCTGAGCTCCCGGCGCAGGAAGGTGCCGAAGGGGTCGGCGCCGGTGCGGGAGACGAGCGCGGTGCGGAGGCCGAGGCGGGCGGCGGCGACGGCGACGTTGGCCGGGGAGCCGCCGAGGAACTTGCCGAAGGTCTCGACCCGGTCGAGACCGACGCCGGTCTGGAGCGGGTACAGGTCCACGCCGAGGCGTCCCATGGTGATCAGGTCGTACGGTTCGGTCTCCACGCGTCACCTTCCGCCCTCGGGCCCGCCCCAGGTCTAGCCGTCCCCCGGGAGGCGTGTCAACGATATGTTCGGACATCCGGACGACCGGACCGCTCGCGCCACGCCCGGCGCCCCCTCCGCTCCCCCGGCGCACGCGGGGCGCCCCGGCCGGCGCGTGCCGTTCCGGTCGGCGCATACCCTGCCGGACCGCGACGGAACGCGCGGACACGCCGAAGTCGCACTGCTCCGCTTCCGTCACGTTCTTCGCCCTTCCGTCACCGATGTCTCCGTTACGCGGGTCTTCCGTCACGGGTGCTCGACAGCCGCTCCCCTCCGGTCTGAAGGGCCGGCCGCGGGGGGCACAGGCCCTGTGATCACCGACGTCCCCGCGCGGCGCCCCCGAACGGCACCCCGCCGCCGCCGCGCGGTGGGCAGGGAGGCTCCAGGCATGACGGACAGAAGACTCTGGTCGTACAAGGACATCGCGGCGCACATCCAGGTGCGGCCGGACACGGTCCGCTCCTACCGGAAGCACGGGCTGCTGCCGCCGCCCGACCACGTCGAGTCGGGCAAGCCCTTCTGGTACGCGGGCACGATCCGCGCCTGGGTCGCGAACCGGCCGGGCAACCGGGCCCGGCGCGACTGACCCCGTCCCGCCCGGTGCCGGGCCCCGCACCTCCTCCGGGGCCCGGCACCCCTGCCGGGGGGACACGTCGCGCGGCAGGGGCCGTCCCGACTGGAATTCATACCCCCTAGGGGTATAACCTGGCGTCGTACGGCCCCGAATCCCAGAAGGAGCAACGCCATGACCGCAGAGACGAAGAACGAACTCACCACCGTCTACCGGGTCAAGGGCATGACCTGCGGGCACTGCGAGGGCGCCGTCTCCGCCGAGATCTCCGCCCTCCCCGGCGTCACCTCCGTCACCGCCGCCGCCACGACCGGCGAGGTCACCGTCGTCTCCGGGGCGCCGCTCGACCGCGAGGCCGTGCGCGCCGCCGTGGACGAGGCCGGCTACGAGCTGGTCTGACCGTCCGGACGCCGACGCCGGGCAGGGCCGTACCGCTTTCCGGTACGGCCCTGCTCCCGTCGGGGACCGCCCACGGCGTCCGCGGCGGCCGACCGGCCGATCCGGCGATCGCGGAACCCGCGGCGTTCGCGATGGACCTTTCGCCCCTGTTCGTCGCGTTCGACGGTCCGCGACAGCGGTGTTCCCCGTGAATTCATCCGGGTGTGACGCACAGAACCTTCACACCGAGATCTAGATCACAGATATTGTGGGGTAACCATCTGGGCTGTTCGTGGGTCTAAGTGGACGACGCCGAAGAACGTCTTGGGGGACGTTCGTGGGATGTCTTGGGGGACGTTCCAGGCAAGCGTTGGCCGGGGCACGTGCACCGGGGAGCTTTGAGCGGCCCTCCCGTACGTACGTACCCCGGCAGACCGCGTCGCGCCCGACCGCGTGGCCTCCGGCCGACGCCGGCAGACACCCGGCCCGGATCCCGTGGGGGGAATCCGCACCGGGGATATGGAAAGCGCCCCGCTCGCCGACCCGTGGGGGGATCGGCGGCGGGGCGCTTTCTCTTTCGCTTCCGCGAGCCGGCCGGACTGCCGGACTAGCGGCCCTCGACCGGCACGAAGTCGCGCAGAACCTCGCCCGTGTAGATCTGGCGCGGGCGGCCGATGCGGGAACCCGGCTCCTTGATCATCTCGTGCCACTGGGCGATCCAGCCGGGAAGGCGGCCGAGCGCGAAGAGCACGGTGAACATCTCGGTCGGGAAGCCCATGGCGCGGTAGATCAGACCCGTGTAGAAGTCCACGTTCGGGTAGAGGTTGCGCGACACGAAGTACTCGTCGGAGAGCGCGTGCTCCTCCAGCTTGAGCGCGATGTCGAGCAGCTCGTCGGACTTGCCGAGCGCCGAGAGGACGTCGTGCGCCGCCGCCTTGATGATCTTGGCGCGCGGGTCGAAGGACTTGTACACCCGGTGGCCGAAGCCCATCAGGCGGACGCCGTCCTCCTTGTTCTTCACCTTGCGGATGAAGGAGTCGACGTCGCCGCCGTTGGCCTTGATGCCTTCCAGCATCTCCAGGACCGACTGGTTGGCGCCGCCGTGCAGGGGGCCCCAGAGGGCCGAGATGCCGGCGGAGATCGAGGCGAACATGTTCGCCTGCGAGGAGCCGACCAGGCGCACGGTGGAGGTCGAACAGTTCTGCTCGTGGTCCGCGTGCAGGATGAGGAGCTTGTCGAGCGCCGAGACGACGACCGGGTCGAGCTCGTACTCCTGCGCCGGGACCGAGAAGGTCATGCGCAGGAAGTTCTCGACGTACCCGAGGTCGTTGCGCGGGTAGACGAACGGGTGGCCGATCGACTTCTTGTACGCGTACGCCGCGATCGTCGGCAGCTTGGCCAGCAGCCGGATCGTGGAGAGGTGACGCTGCTCCTCGTCGAACGGGTTGTGGCTGTCCTGGTAGAAGGTGGACAGCGCGGAGACCACCGACGACAGCATCGCCATCGGGTGGGCGTCCCGCGGGAAGCCGCGGAAGAAGTTCTTGACGTCCTCGTGGACCAGCGTGTGCTGCGTGATCTCGTTCTTGAAGGTCGCGAGCTCGTCGACCTTGGGCAGCTCACCGTTGATCAGCAGGTACGCCACCTCGAGGAAGGTGGAGCGCTCGGCCAGCTGCTCGATGGGGTAGCCGCGGTACCGCAGGATGCCCTGCTCACCGTCGAGGTAGGTGATCGCGGATTTGTAGGCGGCGGTGTTGCCGTATCCGCTGTCGAGGGTGACCAGCCCGGTCTGGGCCCGGAGTTTTCCGATGTCGAAGCCCTTGTCGCCGACGGTGCTCTCGACCACCGGGTAGGTGTATTCACCGTCCGCGTACCGCAGTACTACAGAGTTGTCGCTCACGTCATCCCTCACCGACGTAGTGCCTCTTCTTCGAGGTGCCCTGACTGTCTCTACCATCCCCCATTTGGCTCAGGAGAGTGCACTCGGGGTCGACCATTGGGCCAATCGGCGGCACTCAGTGCCGCCAACCTTCATATCCTGCCCCGTTCGCCCCGGTTCCGGTACCCCTCCGTGATCTTTCACACGAGAGCGGGTCCCGCGAGCCGGTGGGCGAGTGCGGTAAAGCGGCGGCCCGCCGAGACCGTGCGCACCGCCTGGGCGATCGCCCGCCGGGACCCGACCAGGACGACCAGCTTCCGGGCCCGGGTGACGGCCGTGTAGAGCAGGTTCCGCTGCAGCATCATCCAGGCGCTCATGGTGACGGGGATCACCACCGCCGGGTACTCGCTGCCCTGCGAACGGTGGATGGTCACCGCGTACGCGTGGGCCAGTTCGTCCAGCTCGTCGAAGTCGTACGGCACCTCCTCGTCCTCGTCCGTCCGCACGGTCAGGCGCTGCTCGACCGTGTCCAGGGCGGTGACGACGCCGACCGTGCCGTTGAAGACGCCGTTGGCCCCCTTGTCGTAGTTGTTGCGGATCTGGGTGACCTTGTCGCCGACGCGGAAGACACGGCCGCCGAACCGCTTCTCCGGGAGGTCGGGACGGGCCGGGGTGATGGCCTGCTGGAGGAGGCCGTTGAGCGCGCCCGCGCCCGCCGGGCCCCGGTGCATGGGGGCGAGGACCTGCACGTCCCGGCGCGGGTCGAGACCGAACCTGGCCGGGATGCGGCGGGCCGCGACCTCCACGGCGACCCGGGCCGCGTCCTCGGTCTCCTCCTCGGCGAAGAGGAAGAAGTCGGGCAGGCCGTCGGTGCGCGGGGGCGTCCCGGCGTTGATCCGGTGCGCGTTGGTGACCACGCCGGACTGCTGGGCCTGCCGGAAGATCCGGGTCAGCCGGACCGCCGGCACCGGGCTGCCGGGGGCGAGGAGGTCACCGAGGACCTCGCCCGCGCCGACCGAGGGGAGCTGGTCCACGTCCCCCACGAGCAGCAGGTGGGCGCCCGGGGCCACCGCCTTGACCAGCTTGTTCGCCAGGAGCAGGTCGAGCATGGAGGCCTCGTCCACGACGACCAGGTCCGCGTCCAGGGGCCGGTCCCGGTCGTAGGCCGCGTCCCCGCCGGGCTTGAGCTCCAGGAGCCGGTGGACGGTGGACGCCTCGGCGCCGGTCAGCTCCGCGAGCCGCTTGGCGGCCCGGCCGGTGGGCGCGGCGAGCACCACCGTGGCCTTCTTCGCGCGGGCCAGCTCCACGATGGAGCGGACCGTGAAGGACTTGCCGCAGCCGGGGCCGCCGGTGAGCACGGCGACCTTGCGGGTGAGGGCGAGCTTCACGGCCTCCTCCTGCTCGGGCGCGAGCGACGCCCCGGTGCGGGTGGCGAGCCAGGCCAGGGCCTTGTCCCAGGGCACGTCCCGGAAGGCGGGCATCCGGTCCTCCTCGGCCCGCAGCAGCCGCCGGAGCTGCCCGGCGAGGGACAGCTCGGCCCGGTGGAACGGGATCAGGTACACGGCGATGACGGGCGTCCCCTCCGGCCCCGGCACCGTCTCGCGCACGACCCCCTCGGGGTCCTCGGCCAGCTCGCCCAGGCACTCGATGACGAGCCCGGTGTCCACCTGGAGGAGCTTCACGGCCTCCGAGATCAGCCGCTCCTCGGGCAGGAAGCAGTGCCCCTGGTCACTGGACTGCGACAGGGCGTACTGGAGGCCGGCCTTCACCCGGTCGGGGCTGTCGTGCGGGATGCCGACGGACTGCGCGATCCGGTCGGCCGTGAGGAAGCCGATGCCCCACACGTCGGCGGCGAGCCGGTACGGCTGGTTCTTCACGACGGAGATCGAGGCGTCCCCGTACTGCTTGTAGATCCGCACCGCGATGGAGGTGGAGACGCCGACCTCCTGGAGGAAGACCATCACCTCCTTGATCGCCTTCTGCTCCTCCCAGGCGGCGGTGATGTTCCTGGTGCGCTTGGGGCCGAGCCCCGGGACCTCGATCAGGCGGCCGGGGTCCCGTTCGAGGACGTCGAGGGTGTCGAGCCCGAAGTGCCGGGTGATCCGGTCGGCGAAGACGGGACCGATGCCCTTGACCAGGCCGGAGCCGAGGTAGCGGCGGATGCCCTGGATCGTGGCGGGCAGGACGGTCGTGTAGTTCTCGACGGTGAACTGCTTCCCGTACTGCGGATGGGACCCCCAGCGGCCCTCCAGCCGCAGCGACTCCCCCGGCTGGGCGCCGAGCAGCGCGCCGACGACCGTGAGGAGGTCCCCGGCACCGCGCCCGGTGTCGACCCGGGCGACCGTGTACCCCGTCTCCTCGTTGGCGTAGGTGATCCGCTCCAGGACCCCTTCGACCACTGCCGGACCGCGGCCTTCGTTGGACATGCACCGACCGTAGCGAAGGGGACGGACAACGCGGGCGCCGGCGGGGAGGCCGGGCGGGGGCCCGCCGGGGCGCGGGCGGATTCACTCCTCCCGCAGGAAGCCCCTCCGGAGCTCCGGGTCCTCCAGGAGGGCCAGGACATCCTCCTCGCCGGCGAAGAGCGCCGCCGCCGCGGGGTGCTCGGACTGGTGGAACATCGCGACGAGTACGTCGACGAGGGGACGGTTCCAGGAGACCCGGACGATCTCCCCCGCTTTGTCGTGCTGTCCCCTGTCCGTGGCGATGCGCCACAGTTCCAGGGAATGCCGGGCCGTCGCGTAGGCGTCCACACGCCCTTTGACCAGGACCGGCCTGCTGTTCAGGCCGAACACGTCGATGCACGCCCGGCCCTGCGGCGTCCTCGCCCGGTACTCCCCGAGGGGGAGCACCAGGCGCAGGTGGTCCAGCGGGTCCCACAGGGTCGGGTCGACCAGGAGCGGAGCGCCGTCACCGTCGGTCGGGAACAGGCTCCGCTTCCGGTTGCTGTTGCAGTACGAACAGGCGAGCAGGTGGTTGAGCCAGTCGAAGGTCCGGAGAGGGGTGCGACTCTTCGGGTCGAAGTGGTCGATGTCCGTGCCCTGGCTGTCACCGCAGTACATGCACCGCTCGTGACCGGGCGCCATCTCCGCGAGTGCGGCGAGGAGCGCGGGGCGTACGCTCCGCCGGGCGCCCCAGAGGTCCTTGGCCCTGTTCTTCCGGGCCTTCTCCGTGGTCTCCCGCGCGATCTCCCCGGTGTATTCCTCCAGCCGCGCCGCCGTCCCCGGCGGCAGCGCGACACGCCGGAGCCGGATCATTCCGCCTCGCCCTCGGCGATCTCGCTGGAGAGGCGCCGGAGACGGGCGGACATCTCGTCGAGACGGGCCGTGGGCGAACTGGTGAGCCGGCTCTTCAGCTCCTTGTAGCGGGAGAGCGTCTCCGCTGACGCGTCGCCGTCGTAGACGCTCGCTTCCAGGTCCACGAACTCCGCGCGGAGCCGCTCGGCCCGTGCGGAGTAGGGAGTGTCCAGGCCGAACAGCTCGGAGAGGACCGCGTCGTCCCCGCTGCCGAAGACCACGCGCTCGTACAGGTCCTGTGTCACCACTTCCGGCGCGGCCTCCTCGTCCACTCCGGGAAGGCGGATCAGGCCTCCGGGATCGGCCGCCTGGCAGATGTACGGGCTGTGGGTGGTGACGACGAACTGGATCAGAGGGAAGCGCGAGGTCAGCCACGGCCCGATACGACGCTGCCAGGTGATGTGGAGGTGGGCGTCGATTTCGTCGATGATCACCACTCCGGGCACGCGGATCGCCCGGAGGCCCTCCCCGTCTCCGGGGAACGCCGCGTCACCGAACGCGTCGTGGATCTGCTTGAGCAGGTCCACGACGAGGGAGGCGACCGTACGGAAGCCGTCGCTCATCTCCCGCAGGGGGAAGCGGTGTCCGTCACGGGTGACCCAGAGTCCCTCGGAGTCCACGTCGTCCACGCGGTATCCGTCCGGCAGGAGCCCGTCGCCCAGAACGGACAGGGCCGCCTTCTTCAGCGCCGCAGCGCCCTCCTTGCCCTCCAGCGCGCGCAGGTGCTGCTCGATCAGCCAGGCGACGCCCTCCGCGAGGGAGGCATCCTCGTGGAAGAGACTGGCCTGACGGGCGACCGGGCCGGCGGCCAGCATCAGCCGCTGCACGTCTCCGGAGCCGCCCGCCATGCGCCGGAACGGCCCGTACGCGGCACAGAACCAACCCGCCGGGTTGTCGGCCCACGGGCCGCGCCGGGCCGGGGTGGCGCTGGTCGCCCGTCCCCTCGGGTACCGGACCTCCTCCAGCGCGGGCTGCGCGCCCCGGCGGCTGCCGCTCGCCTCGTCCGGCGCGGTCCACTTGAGTCCGGCCCAGAACTCGTCCACGGTCCTTCCCCCGGCGCCGAACCTGTCGAAGTTCCTGTCCCTCACGATGCCGACCTCGGCCCGGCCGACCTCCGCTCCCCGTGCGATCCAGTTCTCGAAGCTCTGGACGAGTCCGCGCGCCGCCACCGGTCCGCTCAGCGCCAGCGCCAGCGCACGCAGCAGCGTCGTCTTGCCCGATCCGTTACGGCCTGCGAGCACCGTCCAGCCGGCATGACCGCCGTCGGGCCGGGTCAGCGACAGATCGACCGTGCGGGGACCGTGGAACGACTTGACGTTCTCGACGTGGATCCTGCTGACGTACATGGGAGTCGCTGTCCGTTCGCTCGGTCCTGGGGGCGGAACCAGGGCAGGAGACGACCTGCCGACCCGGACGGCCGATTCTACGGAAGACCGTACGAACGACCTGGACCCGCGCGTCCGCGTCACGCCCCCGGCGTGCCGACGCGCGGCGCCCGTCCTAGCGTGGTCCGCATGAGCGACGGATCTCTGCGGGACGACGTCCTGGACGAACTCGGCGCCGACCGGCTCCACGAGATCGCCGGGCTGCTCGGTACGGACGCCGCCGGGGCGCAGGAGGTCGTGGGCGGTTCGGTCGCGGAGCTGTCCGGCGGACTGCGGCGGGCCGCCGCCGGGCCCGGCAGCGCGGACGAGGTGCGCGCCGCCGTGCGGGAGGTGGCCCCGTCCGGGCCGCCCCCGCGGGGCGTCGCCCCGCTCGGCGCGCTGATGAGCGGCGGCCTGATGGCCGGGGTGCTCTCCGGGCTGGCGAAGCCGGCGGCGGACGCCGTCGCGCGGCGCACCGGCATCCCGCGGGCCACGGCGCACCGCGCGGTCGAACTCCTCGTCCCCGCCGTCCTCGCGGCCCTCGCCCGGCGCGCGGCGGAGAGGGGCGGCGCGCCGGACGGGATCGCCGGTCTCCTGGAGGACGGCGGGACGAGGAAGGTAGGAGCGGGATCGGGGTCGGAGTCGGGGTCGGGGTGAACGGCCGACCCTGGGCGGGGCCGGGGCGGCTGGGATCGACGGCCCCGGGAGGCGCGGGCCACCGGGGCCGGGAGGCGTGGCCCGTCCCGTCGGGGCCGAGCGGCGCGGGCCCCCGGGCCGGGAAGCGTGGCCCGTCCCGCCGGGGCCGGGAGACGCGGTCCCTCCCGCCGGGGCCGGAGGAGGGGCGCTCACACCGCCAGGAAGTCCTCCAGGGCCTCCTCCAGGACCTCCACGCCGTCCCGGGCCCACAGCGCGTCGTTGAAGAGTTCCACCTCCACCGGGCCCGTGTATCCGGCCCCCTCCATCAGGCCGGCCCAGGCCCGGAGGTCGATCGCGCCCGTGCCCGGCCGGCCCCGGCCGTTGAGGACCCCGGCGGGGAGCGGGGTCGTCCAGTCCGCGAGCTGGAAGGCGTGGAGGCGGCCGGCCGCGCCCGCCCGTTCCACCGCCGCCGGCGCCCGGTCGTCCCACCAGAGGTGGTAGGTGTCGACCGTGACGCCGACCTGGGAGGCGGGGAAGCGCTCCGCGATCTCCAGGGCCTGGTCCAGCGTCGAGACCGCGCAGCGGTCGGAGGCGTACATCGGGTGCAGGGGCTCGATCGCCAGGCGGACGCCCCGTTCTCCCGCGTACGGGGCCAGCGCGCCGATCGCCTCGGTGATGCGGGCCCGGGCGGAGGGCAGGTCGGGGAAGGCGGGGGTGAGGCCGCCGGAGACCAGGACCAGGGTGTCGGTGCCGAGCGCCACCGCCTCGTCGACCGCCGCGCGGTTGTCCGCCTCCCAGCCGTCCGAGGTGAAGAAGCCGCCCCGGCAGAGGGTGGTGACGGTGAGGCCCGCGTCCCGCACGAGGCCGGCCGCCGCCTCCACCCCGTACTCCCGGACCGGTTCGCGCCACAGGCCGACGCCCGGGATTCCGAGCCGGACGCACTCCCGTACGAGGTCGGGCAGGGGGAGCTGCCTCACCGTCATCTGGTTGATGCTGAAGCGGTCGGGGTTCATCGCGGGACTCCGTACACGGTGAGGAGCGAGCGCATCCGGGACTCGGCGAGCGCCGGGTCCGGGAACAGGCCGAGTCCGTCGGCCAGTTCGTACGCGCGGGCGAGGTGCGGGAGGGAGCGCGCGGACTGCAGGCCGCCGACCATCGTGAAGTGGTCCTGGTGGCCGGCGAGCCAGGCGAGGAACACCACGCCCGTCTTGTAGAAGCGGGTGGGGGCCCGGAAGAGGTGCCGGGAGAGCGCGACCGTCGGGTCGAGCGTCGCGCGGAAGGCCGCCACGTCGCCGGTGTCGAGGAGGCGGACCGCCTCGGCGGCCAGCGGGCCCAGCGGGTCGAAGACGCCGAGCAGGGCGTGGCTGAAGCCCTGTTCGTCGCCCGCGATCAGCTCCGGGTAGTGGAAGTCGTCGCCCGTGTAGCAGCGGACGCCCTCCGGGAGGCGGCGGCGCAGCGCGACCTCGCGCCGGGCGTCGAGGAGGGAGACCTTGACGCCGTCGACCTTGTCGGGGTGGGCCGCGATCACGTCGAGGAAGGTCTCCGTCGCCCCGTCGAGGTCGGCCGAGCCCCAGTACCCCTCCAGGGGCGGGTCGAACATCGGGCCGAGCCAGTGCAGGATCACCGGCTCGCCCGCCTGCCGGAGGAGGTGCCCGTACAGGTCGAGGTAGTCGTCCGGGCCCGTCGCGGCGGCGGCGAGGGCGCGGGAGGCCATGAGGATGGTCTGCGCGCCCGACTCCTCGGCGACCGCGAGCTGTTCCTCGTACGCCGCGCGGATCTCCGGGAGGCCGGCCGGGCCGGTCAGCTGGTCGGTGCCCACGCCGCAGGCGATGCGGCCGCCCACGTCGCGCGCCTCCGCCGCCGACCGGCGGATCAGCTCCGCCGCGCCCGCCCAGTCGAGGCCCATGCCGCGCTGGGCGGTGTCCATGGCCTCCGCGACCCCGAGGCCGTGGGACCAGAGGTGGCGGCGGAAGGCGAGGGTGGCGTCCCAGTCGACGGCGGCGGGGCCGTCGGGGGTGGTGTCGGCGTACGGGTCGGCGACGACGTGCGCGGCGGAGAAGACCGTGCGGGAGGCGGGCGGGGCGGCCGGGGCGAACACGAGCGGGTCGGCGCGGGGCACGTACTCCCGCATGCCGCCGCCGGGGCCGGGGAGCCGGATCACAGGGTCACCTCCGGGACGTCCAGGCGGCGGCCCTCGGCGGCGGAGCGCAGGCCCAGTTCGGCGAGCTGGACGCCCCGGGCGCCCGCGAGGAGGTCCCAGCGGTACGGCTCGTCGAGCACGACGTGGCGCAGGAAGAGTTCCCACTGGGCCTTGAAGCCGTTGTCGAACCCGGTGTTGTCGGGGACCTCCTGCCACTGGTCGCGGAAGGGTTCGGTGACGGGGACGTCGGGGTTCCAGACCGGCTTCGGGGTGGCCGAGCGGTGCTGGACGCGGCAGCCGCGCAGTCCGGCGACGGCGGAGCCGTGGGTGCCGTCCACCTGGAACTCCACCAGTTCGTCGCGGTGGACGCGGACGGCCCAGGAGGAGTTGATCTGGGCGACGGCGCCGCCCTCCAGCTCGAAGATGCCGTACGCGGCGTCGTCGGCGGTGGCCTCGTAGGGCTCGCCGTGCTCGTCCCAGCGGCGCGGGACGTGGGTGGTGACGTGGGCGGTGACGGAGGTGACCCGGCCGAAGAGCTCGTGGAGCACGTACTCCCAGTGCGGGAACATGTCGACGACGATGCCGCCGCCGTCCTCGGCGCGGTAGTTCCAGCTGGGGCGCTGGGCGTCCTGCCAGTCGCCCTCGAAGACCCAGTAGCCGAACTCGCCGCGCACGGACAGGATCTCGCCGAAGAACCCGCCGTCGATCAGGCGCTTGAGCTTGAGCAGGCCGGGGAGGAAGAGCTTGTCCTGGACGACGCCGTGCTTGACGCCCTTCTCCCGGGCCAGGCGGGCGAGTTCGAGGGCGCCGGCGAGGTCGGTGGCGGTGGGCTTCTCGGTGTAGACGTGCTTTCCGGCGGCGACGGCCCTGGTGAGCGCGTCGACGCGGGCGGAGGTGACCTGGGCGTCGAAGTAGACGTCGATCGTCCCGTCCGCGAGGACGGCGTCGAGGTCGGTGGACCACTCGGTGAGGCCGTGGCGTTCGGCGAGGGCGCGCAGGGCGTGTTCCCGGCGGCCGACGAGGACGGGTTCGGGCCACAGGATGTCCCCGCCGCCGAGGTCGAGGCCGCCCTGTTCGCGCAGGGCGAGGATCGAGCGCACGAGGTGCTGGCGGTGGCCCATGCGCCCGGTGACGCCGTTCATGGCGATGCGGACTGTCCTGCGTGTCACGAAACGTTCCTCTCCGGGGTGCTCCGCGCCTCCGATCCTCGGATAGAAAGCGCTTTCTGTCGGCGATGACGCTAGCCTGCCGACATCGCCGTCGACAAGGGCCCCGGAGGTACGCACGCGATGACCGTCACCCTGGCGGACGTGGCCGCCCGCGCGCGGGTCTCCCCCGCCACCGTCTCCCGCGTCCTCAACGGCAACTACCCGGTCGCCGCCTCGACCCGCGAGCGGGTGCTGCGGGCCGTGGACGAGCTGGACTACGTCCTCAACGGCCCCGCCAGCTCCCTCGCCGCCGCCACCTCCGACCTGGTCGGCGTGCTCGTCAACGACATCGCCGACCCGTTCTTCGGGATCATGGCCAGTGCGGCGCAGGGCGCGATCGGGGAGGGCTCCACCGGGCGCGGCGGGGGCGAGAAGCTCGCCGTCGTCTGCAACACCGGCGGCTCCCCCGAGCGCGAGCTGACCTACCTCACCCTGCTCCAGCGGCAGCGGGCCGCGGCCGTGATCCTCATGGGCGGCTCCCTGGAGGACCCCGGCCACCTCGCGGCGACGGCCGGAAAGCTGGCGAAGCTGGCGGAGGCCGGGACGCGGGTCGTGCTGTGCGGGCGGCCCCCGGTGCAGGGCGACGCCAGCGCGGCGGCGCTCGTCTTCGGCAACCGGGCCGGGGCGCGGCGGCTCACCGAGCACCTGATCGGGCTCGGCCACCGGCGGATCGGCTACGTGGCGGGCCCGGCCGACCGCACCACCACCCGGCACCGCCTGGAGGGCCACCGGGAGGCGCTCGCGGCGGCCGGGATCGCCGGGGGGCCGACGGTCCACGGGCCGTACGACCGCCGCTCCGGCCACGAGGCGGTCGCCGGGCTCCTCGCCCGCGACCCGGACCTCACGGCCGTCGTCGCGGCCAACGACACGGTGGCGCTCGGCGTCTGCGCGGCCCTGCGGGAGCGGGGCCTGTCCGTCCCCGGCGACGTGTCGGTCGCGGGCTTCGACGACCTCCCCTGCGCGGTGGACGCCGTCCCGGCCCTGACGACCGTACGGCTGCCCCTGCACGAGGCGGGCGCCCGCGCGGGCCGTCTGGCGGTGGGCGCGGAGGAGCCGCCGGCGGGGGGCGGGGAGACCGTCCCGGGGGAACTGGTGGTGCGGGGCTCGACGGCCCGCCCGCGCGGCTGAACGGGCGGCCGGGGACGGCTCGGTTCCGGTGGGGCCGGGGACGGCTCAGCCGGGAGGGCGCCCCGGTTCCGGCGGGGCCGGGGGCGGTGGGGCCGGGGCCGGGAGGGCGCGGCCGGGGACGGCGGGGCCGGTCCACCGGTCGGAACCGGGCGCGCCGGAGGGCACGGACCCGGAGCGTACGGCCCTGGAGGACACGGACCCGGAGCGTACGGCCCCGGAAGGTACCGACCCGGAGCGTACGGCCCCGGGCCGTGGGCTACGCGTCCGGGCCGGGGCGTCCGTCCGGCATCAGGCCCGTCGCCGCGAGGACCGCGTCGACCGTCTCCTCGACCGTCCGGTCCGCGTTGTCGATCCAGACGCCCTCGCCGGCGAGTTCGGCGCGCATGGCCCCGTCCAGGAAGGCCCAGTTCGTCGTGAGCTTCTTGTGGCGGGCGTTGTTGCGTTCCCAGGCCTTGTCCGGGCCCGGGGCCAGGATCACCGCGTGGAGCGGGAGCGCCCCGGCGTGGGCACGGTAGAAGTCCAGGTGGGAACGGCGCACGACCACGTCGTCGAGGACCGGCAGGAAGCCCGCCGAGGCGAAGCTGCCCGCGAGCAGACAGGCGTGGCGGGCGCGCAGCAGGATCTGGCGGTCCGCCTCCGGGTCGCCGTCCGGGACCGGCCAGTGGCAGCCCCGGACGATCAGCTCCTGGAGACGGTCCACCTCGATGTGCGCGGCGCGGGCGAAACGGGCCGCCAGGGCCGCCGCGACGGTGGTCTTCCCGCTCCCGGGGATGCCGGACAGCAGGACGGCGCCGGGGGCGGGCGCCGCGCTGTCGACGGTGACGTTCTCGAAGGTCATGCGGGGTGCCCCTCCCGGCGGGGCACGGTCACAGGGGCTTGACGCAGTGGCCCGGCCTCCCCGGGGAGCCGGTCACGTACTCGGGGCGCAGGAGGTAGTCCCCCGGTCCGCAGGAGGGTCCGTCCTCGACGCGGTACTCGGCGGACGCCGAACCGCAGTCCACCTTCCGGAGCGCCTGGTCGGGCCAGTCGACCGTGTTCTCCACGCAGTCGCCGACGGAGAGCCCCGGCCCGTCGCCGTCGCCCTCGGAGCCCACGAGCAGTCCGATGAGGAAGAGCACCGGGACGGCGGCCGCGAGGAGCGCGAGCGGGACGAGCACCAGCAGGGCGGGCGCGCGGAGCAGCACCCTCCGGCCCGGGTCGAGGGGCGGTCCCCAGGCGCCGTGCGGTTCGGGCAGGCGCCGGAACGCGGCGCGGGCGCCGAAGACGTTCCCGAGGACGACGAACGGCGTGAAGAAGAACGACAGGAGGCCCCACCAGCCGGTCACCAGGGTGTTCGAGGTCATCCGCCGGTAGACGGCGAGGCCGCAGGTGCGGCAGAAGACGCCGCGCCGGGTGACCGTGCGCATGAGGAGGATCATGCCCTGGTGCGCGCGGACGGTCGCCGCCGCCGCGGGCCCCGCACCGCACACCTCGCATCCCTGCGGGGCGGCCGCGCCGTGGGGCGGATACGGCTGCCCGTACGGGTTCCCCGGCCCTCCCTGCGGCTGCCCCTGCCCGTACGGCTGCGGGTGCGGCTGCCCGTACGACTGGGGATGTGGCTGCCCGTACGGCTGTGACTGCGGCTGCGGCTGCCCGTACGGCTGTGACTGCGGCTGCGGCTGCGGCTGTCCGTACGGCTGTGGCTGCCCGTACGGCTGTGGCTGCGGATGGGTCATGGTCTCGCTCCCCCGTTCGACATCGGCACCGGCACCTTAACCTCCGGCTCGCGAACGGCCCTCCCCCGTACGGACGTCAGCGCCACCCCTCCCACGAGCAGCACGGCCGCGCACCAGCGGAGCGGGCTCACGCCCTCCCCCAGGAACAGCGCCGCCGACGACATGCCGAAGACGGGGACGAGGAGGGAGAAGGGGGCGACGGAGGAGGCCGGGTGGCGGCGGAGGAGCCAGCCCCAGGCGCCGAAGCCGAAGACGGTCGTGATCCAGGCGACGTAGACGACGACGCCCACGCCGGCCGGGTCCAGGGCCCGCAGGGCTTCGAGGTCCCGCTCGGGACCCTCCAGGAGGAGGGAGAGGAGCAGCAGCGGCAGGACCGGCACCGTGCTGACCCAGACCATGAAGTTGAGCGCGTCGGGCGGGGCGGCCCTGCGGGTCAGGACGTTGGAGACGCCCCAGCAGGCCGCCGCGGCGATCACCAGGGCGAAGCCGGTCGCGGAGCCCGCCGCGCCCTCGTCGACGGCGGCGACGCCGATGCCGGCGAGGGCGACCGCCATCCCGGCGACCTGGAGCCGTCCCGGGCGTTCGCCGAGGGCGGCGAAGGCGAAGAGGGCGGTGAAGACGGCCTGGACCTGGAGGACGAGGGAGGAGAGCCCGGCCGGGGCGCCGAGGTCCATGCCGGTGAAGAGCAGCCCGAACTTGGCGACGCCCAGGACGAGTCCGACGCCCACGATCCACTTCCAGGCGACCTTCGGGCGGCCGACGAGGAAGACCGCCGGCAGGGCGGCGACGAGGAAGCGGAGGGCGGAGAAGAGCAGCGGCGGGAAGTGGTCGAGGCCGATCTCGATGACGACGAAGTTGACGCCCCAGACGGCGGCGACCAGGGCGGCGAGGGCGAGGTGGGCGGGGGCGAGGCGGCCCGGGCCGGAACCGGCCGGAGCGGTACGTGCGGGGTGCATGCGGTCGAGCATGGCCGCCGCCGACCGTGCAGCACCAGCACGGGTTCCTTCATGGTGGGATGAAGCGTTCCTTCATCATCCTCCTCCACCCGGGAGATGCCCGTGCTGGACCTCGGCCGCCTTCGCGCCCTGCACGCCGTCGCCGTCCACGGCAGCGTCGGCGCCGCCGCGACCGCCCTCGGCTACACCCCGTCCGCGGTCTCGCAGCAGATCGCGAAGCTGGAACGGGAGACCCGCACGACCCTGCTCGAACGCAGCGGGCGCGGCGTCCGGCTCACCGACGAGGCCCATCAACTGGCTTCCACCGCACGTCAGTTGCTCGCCCTCGTCGAGGAGGCGGAGGTACGGCTCGAAGAACGGCGCGGGCAGCCGTCCGGGCGGCTCTCGATCGGCTGCTTCGCGAGCGCGGCGCGCGGCCTGATGCCCCGGGCGCTCGCCGAACTGGCCCGGCGCCACCCCGGGCTGGACGCCCGCCTGTCGGAGGTGGAACCGCACCTCTCGGTCGACCTGGTGGCGCGGGGCGCGATCGACCTGGCGGTGGCGCACGACTGGGACATCGCGCCGCTCCCGGCGCCCCCGGGGGTCGAGCAGGCCGTCATCGGCGACGACCCGTGCGACGTCCTCGTCCACCGGGACCATCGGCTGGCGGTGCGGGAGTCGGTGCGCCGGGAGGAGCTGGCGGCGGAGCGGTGGATCTCGCAGCCGCCGGGGACGGTCTGCCACGACTGGCTGGTGCGGACGCTGCGGGCGACGGGGTACGAGCCGCTGATCGTCCATCGGGCGGAGGAGAACCACACACAGGTGGCCCTGGTGGCGGCCGGTCTGGGCATCGCCCTGGTCCCCCGTCTGGGCCGGGGGGCGCTGCCGCCGGAGGTGGTGCCGGTGCGGCTCGACCCGGTGCCGACGCGCCGGCTGCACGCCGTGTGGCGGACGGGCGCGGCGCGGCGCCCGGCGATCCGGGAGACGGTCCGCACGCTCCGGGAGCTCTGGCCCGTGATCGCCTCCTCCGCCGGGTGAGTCGTGATCGCCTCTTCCGCCGGGTGAGTCCGGCCCGCGCCGGGTGCCCTCCGCGCGGGCCGGGCGTCCGCCGGGTGAGGTGCGCGCGGGCGATTCCTGCGCGGGTCCTTGACCTGGCAGTTACTTTCGGGCTATCCGTGACTCCTTGGAAGTTTCCTTCAACCTCGCACGGCCGGAAGGAGCACCAGTGCACCACCGCGCCCCCGCACCCTCCCCCTCCCGACGCACCCTCCTCACGGTGACCGCCGCAGCCGCCGCGGCTGCCGTCACCGGCGCCACCGTCCCCGCGGCCCACGCGGAGACGGACGACCGCCGGCTCCGGCGGATCATCGACCGGATGTCGCTGGAGGAGAAGGCCGGCCAGCTCTTCGTGATGCGGGTGTACGGGCACTCCGCGACCGACCCCGACCAGGCCGACGTCGACGCCAACCTCGCCGAGATCGGGGTCCGTACGGCCGCCGAGCTGGTCGAGCGCTACCACGTCGGCGGGATCATCTACTTCTCCTGGGCCCACAACACCCGCGACCCGCACCAGATCGCCGAGCTGTCCAACGGCATCCAGCGGGCCGCCCTCGCCCGGCGCAACCCCGTGCCGGTGCTCATCTCAACCGACCAGGAGCACGGCATCGTCTGCCGGGTGGGCGAGCCGGCCACCCTGCTGCCCGGCGCGATGGCCCTCGGCGCCGGCGGGTCGCGCGCCCGCGCCCGCGAGGCGGCCCGGATCGCGGGCACCGAACTCGCCGCCCTCGGCATCCGCCAGAACTACGCCCCGGACGCCGACGTGAACGTCAACCCGGCCAACCCGGTCATCGGCGTCCGTTCCTTCGGCTCCGACCCCGGCGCGGTCTCCGGTCTCGTCGCCGCCCAGGTCGGGGGGTACCGGAGCGCCGGGGTCGCGGCCACGGCCAAGCACTTCCCGGGCCACGGCGACACCGCCGTGGACAGCCACTACGGGCTGCCGACCATCACCCACACCCGGGAGCAGTGGGAGGAGCTGGACGCCCCGCCGTTCCGGGCCGCGATCGCGGCCGGCGTCGACGCGATCATGACCGCCCACATCGTGGTCCCCGCCCTCGATCCCCGCGAGGACCCGGCGACCCTGTCCCGGCCCGTCCTGACCGGCATCCTGCGCGAGCGGCTGGGCTACGACGGCGTGGTGGTGACCGACGCGCTCGGCATGGAGGGCGTGCGCACCAAGTACGGCGACGAGCGGGTCCCGGTGCTCGCCCTGCGGGCCGGGGTGGACCAGCTCCTCAACCCGCCGAGGCTCGACGTGGCCCTGAACGCGGTCCTGAAGGCCGTGCGGGACGGCGAGCTGACGGAGGCCCGGCTCGACGAATCGATTCTGCGCATCCTGCGCCTGAAGGAGAGGCTGGGCCTGTTCCGGCAGGCGTACGTGTCCCCGGAGGGCGTCGACCGGGCCGTCGGCACCCGTTCCCACCGGGCACGGGCCGACCGGATCGCCGAGACGACCACGACCCTGCTCCTCAACGAGGGCGGCCTCCTGCCCCTCCGGCCCTCCCGCCACGGCTCGGTCCTGGTCGTCGGCGCCGACCCCGCCTCGCCCTCCGGCACCACCGGGCCGCCCACCACCACCCTGGCGACGGCCCTGCGCGAGCTGGGCTTCGACGCGACCGCGCTCTCCACCGGGACCGCGCCGACGGCCGCGCGCATCGAGGAGGCCGTGGCCGCCGCGGCCGGCCGGGACGTGGTGGTCGTCGGCACGTACAACGTCACCGCGACCAGCGGCCAGCGCACCCTGGTGGCACGGCTGGCGGCGACCGGGGTGCCCGTGGTGACGATCGCGATCCGCAACCCGTACGACGTCGCCCGCCTGACGGGCCAGCGGGCGGCCCTCGCCACGTACTCCTGGACCGACGTCGAACTCCGGGCCGCCGCGCGGGTCCTGGCCGGGCGGGCGGAGCCCCGGGGCCGGCTCCCGGTGCCGGTGCGGAGCGCGGACGACCCGGACCGGACGCTGTACCCGGTCGGCCACGGCCTCTCGTACCGCTGACGGACGGGTGAGGGGGTGCGCCCGGGCCGGGCGCACCCCCTCACTCCGTACCGGTGGGGATCAGGGCCTCAGGCCGTGCTCCCGCGTCGCCTCCTCGTCGACCGCCCTGTCGAGACGGGCGTCGAAGCGCGCCAGCGGCTGCGCCGCCCGGACGGCCGGGGCGGGGACGCCGGCCCAGGCCAGGATGCGGGCGGTGGCGTTCTCGCGCTCGGCGTCGACGAGCCCGGCCACGTTCGCGCCGTGGTTGGCGCCCGGCGCGGTGTAGACGTAGCTGTCGCGCGCGCCCTTGCCGAGGTGGAACGGCTCGGAGCCCCACGGGTCGTTGCCGCCGTAGACGAACAGCATCTGGTGCGCGTTGTTGCGGACCCAGTTGTCGACGTCCCGCATGGCCTGCGGCTGGAACTTCATCGGGATCTCGCGCGGCACGAAGTTGCGGGCCGGCTGGTAGCCGTAGCGGCTGAGGCCGTCGAGGTGCGGCTGCCGGATGCTGGGCGAGCCGAGCTGGGTCGCCGCCTGGTAGTAGTACGGCGTGTAGCCCTCCAGGCCCTGGTCGGTGTAGGCCGCCCAGCCGGAGTAGGCGTCGATCGTGTCGTAGACGGCGTCGTCGCTCGCGGTCCTCGCGTCCGGGATCTGGTCGCAGACGTCCTCGCCGTAGTACTGCCAGAAGCCCCAGACGAAGTCGAGGACGACGGCCTCGTACGCCTTGTCGAGGGTGCCGACCGTGTTGAAGGTGGCGCCCTCGGTCTCGGCCCACTCCTTGTACTTCTTCTGCAGCGGGGCGCGGCGGACGAGGGCCTCGCGCTGCAGGGCGTTCAGGCGGTCGCGGCACTCCTTGGTGCCGACGTTCGCGAAGAACCGGTCGTAGGCCGAGTCCTCCTTCTCCACCACGTCGTTCGGGGCGACGTAGGCGACGACGCCGTCCATGTCGCGCGGGTAGAAGCGCTCGTAGTAGGTGGCGGTCATGCCGCCCTTGGAGGCGCCGGTGGAGAGCCACTTCTTGCCGTAGATCTTCTTCAGGGCGGTGAAGATCCGGTGCTGGTCGCTGGCGGCCTGCCAGATGGTCAGCTTCGACCAGTCGGCCGGCTGCGGCCGGGACGGGGTGAAGAAGCGGTACTCCATGGAGATCTGGTTGCCGTCGACGATCCGCGTCGGCTCGGACCGGCTCGGCGTGGTGCTCAGCCCGTAGCCGCTGGTGCGGAAGACGGTGGGGCGGTCCGTGTCCTTGTGGAGGACCGAGATCCGCTGCTGGAACGTGCCCGCCCACGGGCGCGCGTGATCGACCGGCTGTTCGTAGTTCAGGACGAAGAAGCGGTACCCGGCGTACGGCTTCTCCTCGATCAGGGTCATCCCGGGGATCGCCAGGATGCGGTCCTTGATGTCCTCGGCGGTGTCCTTGTTCTGCGAGCCGGCGACGGACGTGCTGTCGGTGTCCGTGTCCGCGGCGGTGGCCACGCCGGCCGAGCCCACGGTGCCTATGAGCACCGAAAGCGACAGCAGCAACCTGAGCGACTTGCGCATGCACCCTCCCCTTGGTTCACAACGGTGACGTGAACCTAGCGGGGGCAACGTGGGGACCGCCAGCCCCAGTTGGTCCTTACGGCGGGACGTTCCCGCACATCAGCACAGAATCCACCCGGTGGACGTCCCCTTCCCGGCCACCGAACCCGACGCCCGGACGCAGCGGTGCAGGGCGTGGACGGTGACGGGACCGGCCTGCCGGTCGAACCGGCCGCTCCGGACGGCGGGGCGCCCGCCGCGCGGCTGGAGCGAGACGGCCATCGGCACCCGGGCCCCGGGGCGCCGGGCGACGGTGACGGCGCACACGTACTGCCGGGTCCGGTAGAGGCGCAGCTCCCCCGTGGGGAAGGCGACCGTCCGGCTGGGCCGCCCCTGGCAGACGGGGACGGCCCCGGCGGTGCCGGAGCCGGTCCAGGGCAGGGGGAGCAGGAGGAGCGCGAGCGCCGCGAGGAGGGTCACGAGGGCCCTGGCGGGCCCCCGCCGACCGGTCGGTGCGGTCGCGTCGTCCATGGCCATGCGGGTCCCCTCCCGTGTGAAACGCCGTACAGGCGTACGGATCTACGACGCGCCGGGGACCCGGACGGTTGCCCCGGGGCCTGCCGCCCGGCCCCGGGACCGGGCGGGCCCGCCCGCCGTCGGGCCCCGATCCGTCCGTCGTGGGTCCTCGGCCCGCCCGTAGTCGGGCCCCGATCCGCCCGCCGTCGGGGCCGGCCCCGTCCACCGTCGGACCCCGGCCCGCCCGCCGTCGGCCCCGGACCCGCCCGCCGTCAGGCCCGGACCCGCTCCGGCTCCGCCTCCCCGGCGAAGGTGCTCCAGAGTTCCGCGTACCGCCCGCCCCGGGCGAGGAGTTCGCCGTGGGTGCCGTCCTCCACGACCCGGCCGTGGTCCATGACGACCACCCGGTCCGCGCGGGCCGCCGTGGTCAGGCGGTGGGCGACGACGAGGGTCGTGCGCGGCCCCCCGCCCGGCGCGGAACCGGAGGCCCGGCGGCCCGCGAGCCGGTCGGTGGCCCGGTTGACCTGGGCCTCGGTCGCCAGGTCCAGGGCCGCCGTGGCCTCGTCCAGGAGCAGGATGTCCGGATCGACCAGTTCGGCGCGGGCGAGGGCGATGAGCTGGCGCTGCCCGGCGGAGAGGTTCCGGCCGCGCTCGGCCACCTCGTGGAGGTAGCCGCCGTCCAGCGTGGCGATCATGTCGTGCGCGCCGACCGCGCGGGCCGCCGCCTCCACCTCGGCGTCGGTCGCCCCGGGACGCCCGTAGGCGATGGCGTCGCGGACCGTCCCGGCGAAGAGGTACGCCTCCTGGGGGACGACGCCGAGCCGGTGCCGGTACCCGGTGAGGTCGAGGTCCCGCAGGTCGGTGCCGTCGACGGTGACCCGGCCGGCCGTCGGGTCGTAGAACCGCGCGACCAGCTTGACCAGGGTGGACTTCCCGGCGCCGGTCTCGCCGACGAAGGCGACGGTCTGCCCGGCGGGGACGCGGAGGTCGACGCCGGTGAGGGCGGTCTCCTTCTTCGCGGTCCCGTCCTCTCCCCCGTACGCGAAGGAGACGTCCTCGAAGGCGATCTCGCCGCGCAGCGGCGGCACCTCCAGGGGCGCGTCGGCGGCGGCCGTCGAGGTCGGCTCCTGGAGGAGTTCCCGCATCCGGCCGAGCGAGACGGTGGCCTGCTGGTAGCCGTCGAAGACCTGCGAGAGCTGCTGCACGGGGGCGAAGAACAGGTCGATGTAGAGGAGGTAGGCGACGAGCGCGCCGGTGGTGAGCGTGCCCGCCTCGATCCGGTGCGCGCCGACGATCATGACGGCGGCGGCGGCGACCGAGGACAGCAGCGTCACGAACGGGAAGTAGACCGAGATGAGCCACTGGCCCCGGACGCGGGCCTCGCGGTAGGAGTCGCTGCGTCCGGCGAAGCGGGCCGCGCCCGACCGTTCGCGGCGGAACGCCTGCACGATCCGGAGCCCGGAGACCGATTCCTGGAGGTCGCCGTTGACGACGCTGATCCGCTCGCGCGCCAGCTCGTACGCCTTCACGCTGGAGCGGCGGAAGAAGTACGTGGCGACGGCGAGGACCGGCAGGGTCGCGAAGACGACCAGGGCGAGCTGGAGGTCGAGCACGAGCAGCGCGACCATGATCCCGAAGAAGGTCACGACGGAGACGAAGGCGGTGACCAGGCCCGTCTGGAGGAAGGTGGACAGGGCGTCCACGTCCGTCGTCATCCGGGTCATGATCCGGCCGGTGAGCTCGCGCTCGTAGTAGTCCAGGCCGAGCCGCTGGAGCTGGGCGAAGAGCTTCAGGCGCAGCGCGTAGAGCACCCGCTCGCCGGTGCGGCCGGTCATCCGGATCTCGGCGGTCTGCGCGGCCCACTGCACGAGCACGGTGACCAGGGCGAGCGCGGACGCCGCCCAGACGGCGCCGATCGCGAGCCGGTTCACGCCCTCGTCGATGCCGTGCCGGATGAGGACGGGCAGCAGCAGTCCCGCACCGGCGTCGAGGGCGACCAGGCCGAGGCTGACGAGCAGCGGGAGCCCGAAGCCCCGGAGCAGCCGGCGCAGTCCGTACGAGTCCTCGGGGGCCACGGCCCGCGCCTCGTCCACGTCCGGGGTGTCGGTGGCGGGCGGCAGGGCCTCGACGGCGGCGAGCAGTTCGGGGGTGGCCCCGGGCGGGGCGCTCTCCCGGTCCGCGGCCCCGTCCCGCTCCCACAGGGCGGGGGTGATGCCCCGCTCGGCGTCGAACTCGGCGTCCAGCTCGTCCCGCAGCGCGTGGTCGTCCTCGGCGGGCCCGGTCGGCGCGGGGTGGCCGGGCGAGGCGGCGCCCAGCTCCTCGGGGTCGGTGAGCAGGCGGCGGAAGAGCGGGGAGCGCTCCTCCAGCTCGGCCTGGGTGCCGATGTCCGCGAGGCGCCCGCCGTCGAGGACGGCGATGCGGTCCGCGAGGTGGAGGGTGGAGCGGCGGTGCGCGATCAGCAGGGTGGTGCGGCCCGCCATCACCGACTTCAGGGCCTCGTGGATCTCGTGCTCGACCTTGGCGTCGACGGCCGAGGTGGCGTCGTCGAGGAGGAGCAGCCGGGGGTCGGTGAGGATCGCGCGGGCGAGGGCGACGCGCTGGCGCTGGCCGCCGGAGAGGGTGAGGCCGTGCTCGCCGACCTTGGTGTCGTACCCCTGGGGCAGCTCGGCGATGAACCGGTCGGCGCGGGCGGCGCGGGCGGCGGCCTCGACCTGCTCCTGGGTGGCCTCCGGGAATCCGTACGCGATGTTGGCGCGGACGGTGTCGGAGAAGAGGAAGGAGTCCTCGGGGACGAGTCCGACGGCGGCGCGCAGGGACTCCAGGGTGAGGTCGCGGACGTCGTGGCCGCCGACGAGGACGGCGCCCCGGGAGACGTCGTAGAAGCGGGGCAGGAGGAGCGAGAGGGTGGACTTGCCGGAGCCGGAGGCGCCGACGACGGCGACGGTCTCGCCGGAGCGGATCTCCAGGGAGAAGCCGTCGAGGACGGGGGTGCCGCCCTCGTACGCGAAGGACACGTCGTCGAACGCGACGGTGGCGGGGGCGTCGGCCGGCAGCTCCTCGGTGCCGTCCCGGATGACCGGCTCGGTGTCGATGAGGTCGAGGACCCGGTCCACGCCGGCGCGGGCCTGCTGGCCGACGGTGAGGACCATGGCGAGCATGCGGACCGGGCCGACGAGGGAGGCCAGGTAGGCGGAGAAGGCGACGAAGGTGCCGAGGGTGATCTCGCCGCGGTAGGCGAGCCAGCCGCCGAGGGCGAGGACGGCGACCTGGCCGAGGGCGGGCACGGCCTGGAGGGCCGGGGTGTACCGCGCGTTCAGCCGGATCGTCCGCAGCCGGCCGGCGAACAGTTTCCGCCCTGCCTCCCGGATCTTGCCGGTCTCCTGCTCCTCCTGGCCGAAGCCCTTGACGACGCGGACGCCGGTCACGGCCCCGTCGACGACGCCGGCGACGGCGCCGGCCTGCTGCTGCGCGTGCCAGGTGGCGGGGTGGAGGCGGGCACGGCTGCGCTTGGCGATGTACCAGAGCGCGGGGGCGACGGCGAGCGCGACGAGGGTGAGCGGGACCGACAGCCAGGCCATGACGGCCAGCGAGATGAGGAAGAGCAGCACGTTCCCGACGGTCATCGGGAGCATGAAGAGGAGGCCCTGGATGAGCTGGAGGTCGCTGGTGGCCCGCCCGACGACCTGCCCGGTGGACAGTTCGTCCTGCCGCCGCCCGTCGAGCCGGGTGATGGTGGCGTACATGTCGGTGCGCAGGTCGTGCTGGACGTCGAGGGCGAGCCGTCCGCCGTAGTAGCGGCGGACGTAGGTGAGGAGGTAGACGAGGACGGCGGCGCCGATCAGGAGCCCGGTCCAGGTGGTGAGGGACCGGGTCCTCGTCCCGATGACGTCGTCGATGATCACCTTGGTGACGAGCGGCACGAGGGCGAGCACGGCCATGCCGAGGAGAGACGACCCGAGCGCGAGGATCACGTTCGTCCTGTACCGCCAGGCGTAGCCCGCGAGCCGCCGGGCCCAGCCCTGTTGTTTCTCGCCGACCGCCGCCACGTGGTGCCTCCCGTTCGTCCTGTTCTGCCGGAAGGCCCAACGCGGCCGACGTGCGATTTCATCCCGCCGTCACGAAGCCGGGACGGAAGTCGGAGGAGGACTCGGTCTCCGGTCCCGGTCCCTCCGGACGGACGGGTGGCGGCGGCGCGGGATGGGTAGGGAGGCCCGGAGCCGCCGACCGGCGGCCTCGCGGACGGACCGGAGGGGAGCACGTGGGACGGGTCGAGGACGGCAGGCCGTACGGATGGGGGCGGCTGCACGCGGCGCTCCGGGTCCTGGAGGGGCTGGGGGAGGGGCGGACGGCCCTGGGCCTGCCCCCGGAGCTGAAGAAGACGACGAACACCCCCAGGAACAACTTCGAGCTCCTCCTGCAAAAAGCGGGGCGGCATCTCCTCCTCGCCCGGGAGAGGGGCGGCCCCCATGCCGAGGCCGCCGCGGTGGTCTTCGGGGACGTGGCCAGGCTGGTGGCCCCGGAGCGGATGTCCCGCGACGGCCTGAAGCAGCGGGAGGTCGCCGAGTTCCACCAGGGGTACGCGCACCAGCTCGGCCTGTACCGCGAGAAGTGGGGCGCGCTGGTGCTCTGAGGGCGCGTCGCGGCGGGCGGCGGGCCGCCCGGATCAGGCCGTCCGGATCAGGCCGTCCCCGGTGGGGCGACCCACTGGGTCGGCTGGCCCGTGACGCGGGCGACGGTCTCGAAGTCCTTGTCGTAGTGGAGGAGCGTGAGGCCGGTCAGTTCGGCGGTGGCGGCCACGAGGAGGTCGACCGGGCCGGCGCTGCGGTGCTCGCCCCGGTTGGTCAGCATCTGCTGGACGCGGCGGGCACGGGTGTAGACGCCGTCGGGGACGGGGGTCCAGTTGAAGAGCTGGGCGAGGAGGTCTTCCTTCGCGAGCCGGTCGTTGGCGGACCGGGCCGAGTGGAGGATCTCCAGCTCGGTGAGGTCGCAGAGGCCGACGGTGCCTTCCGTCAGGTGCTTGACCCACTCCTCCTGGACGTGCTTCCTGGCCAGGATTCTGACGGCGGCGGACGTGTCCACGAGATGGGTGACCGGGCTCACCGGCGGTAGTTCTTCTTGTCCATGAGGATGTCGAAGTCCCCGCGATCCGCCATCGCCGTCAGCTGCTCGAGGGCCCGCAGCCGCTTGTGCCGCCGCGCGACCTCCAGCAGGGCCGCGTTGACCGTGTCCTTCTTCGTCTTCGTGCCGAGTATTTCGGCGGCCTCGGCCAGGGCCTCGTCGTCGACCTCGACGTAAAGATTCGACATGACACATCCTCCCTATGCTGGCGATACAAGGAGGATATGCACCATGGAAACGGCGCGGCAAACGCCGTTCACTCACAGGTGCGTCGGCTCGAACATCCGCAGGAGGGCCGGGAGGACGACCACCGAGGGGCCCGGCGTGGCGAGGGCCTCCGCGAGGTCGGCCGCCAGGGTGCCGGGGGTGGCGAGGACGCCGGGGACGCCGAAGGACTCCGCGAGGGCGACGAAGTCCGGGCGGGTCAGCTCGGTGCCCGTCGCCTCGCCGTACGCGTCGTTCATGTACGCGCGCAGGATGCCGTAGCCCCCGTCGTCCACGATCAGCCACGTCACGTCGAGCCCGTGCTGCTTCGCCGTCGCCAGCTCCGCGAGCGAGTACATCGCGCCGCCGTCGCCGGAGACCGCCAGGACCGGCCGGGAGGGGTCCGCGACGGCCGCGCCGAGGGCGGCGGGGAAGGCGTAGCCGAGGCCGCCGGCGCCCTGGGCGGAGTGCATGGTGTTGGGGTGCCGGGCGTCGAAGGCCGACCACGCCCAGTAGGCGAGGATCGTCATGTCCCAGAAGCTCGGGGACCGGGCCGGGAGCGCCTCGCGCACGGCGGCGACGACCCGCCGCTCCAGGTCGAGGTCCTGCGCGGCGAGCCGGTCCCGCACCTTGCCGAGGACGGCCGCGACCCGTTCGGGGGCGGCCGGGTCGGTGCGCTCCCCGACCGTCTCCAGGAGGGCCTGGAGCGCGAGCCGCGCGTCGGCGTGGATGCCGAGCGCCGGGTGGTTGGACTCCAGTTTCCCGGCGTCCGCCTCGATCTGGATCACCCGGCCGCGCGGGGCGAAGGTGTGGTAGTTCGAGGACAGTTCCCCGAGCCCCGAGCCGACCACGAGGAGCACGTCGGCGTCCTCCAGGAAGTCGGTGGTGTGCCGGTCCTCCAGCCAGGACTGGAGGGACAGCGGGTGCGTCCAGGGGAAGGCGCCCTTGCCGCCGAAGGTGGTGACCACGGGCGCGTCGAGCCGTTCGGCCAGGGCCCGCAGCTTCCCCGACGCGTCGGAGCGGACGACCCCGCCGCCCGCGACGATCACGGGGCGTTCGGCGCCCGTGAGCAGGTGGGCCGCCAGGGCCGTCAGCTCGGGGCGCGGGACGACGTCCTCGGGGGTCGCGTCCATCGCGGTGACCACCGGCAGCGTCGTCTCCGCCGCGAGCACGTCCTGCGGGATCTCCACCCAGACGGGTCCGTGGGGGGCGGTGAGCGCCGACTTCCAGGCGGCGGCGACCGCGGAGGGGATCTGGGACTGCGTGCGGGCCGTGTGGACGGACTTCACGACGTCCCGGAAGGAGGCCCGCTGGTCGCGCAGCTCGTGGAGGTGGCCGTGCCGGCCGCCGCCGATCCCGGCCGCCGGGACCTGGCTGCCGATCGCGACCACGGGGGCGGAGGCGGCGGCCGCCTCCTGGAGCGCGGGGAGCGACATGAGGGCGCCGGGCCCGGTGGAGAGCAGCAGCGGGGCCGCCTCGCCGGTGATCCGGCCGTACGCGTCGGCGGCGAAGCCCGCGTTGTTCTCGGCGCGCAGGCCGACGTACCGCAGGGAGGAGCGGCGCAGCGCGTCGAACACGGCGAGCGCGTGCTGTCCCGGCAGGCCGAAGACGGTGGCCGCGCCGAGCCCGGCGAGGGTCTCGACCACCAGGTCGCCGCCGGTCCGTCCCGGGGGCGGGTTCAGGGCCGCCTCGGTCTGGGCGGGCGTGGGGCGCGGGACCGGGTCGTGGTCGTGGGTCATGGCGGGTCCCTCGGGGCGGTGGCGGGCGGGTCGGATGCGGCCGGGGGCTGCGGCACCCGGCGGTCACCAGTGTCGCGCGGTACGGGAGCGGCGGCGGGGTCGGGCCGCGTGGGACGGGGCCGGTCCCCGCGCCGCCGGGCGTCCCGGGAACCCGCTCCGCGCGTCCGCCGGCTGCCGCGCCCCGCCCCGCGCGTCCGCCGGTTACTTCGCCGCGCGGCCCGCCGCGATCTGCCGGGCCATGATCGTGGTCAGCTCGTACGCCGTGTGGGAGGCGGCGACGGCGGTGATCTCGGCGTGGTCGTAGGCGGGGGCGACCTCGACGACGTCGGCGGAGACCAGGTTGCAGGAGGACAGGCCGCGCAGGATCTCCAGGAGTTCGCGGGAGGTCATGCCGCCGGCCTCGGGGGTGCCGGTGCCGGGCGCGTGGGCCGGGTCGAGGCAGTCGATGTCGATGGAGATGTACAGCGGGCGGTTCCCGATGCGCTGGCGGAGCTGGTCCGCGACCTCGTCGGCGCCGCGCCGGTAGACGTCGGCGGAGGTGACGATGCCGAAGCCCATCTTCTCGTCGTCGGTGAGGTCCTGCTTGCCGTACAGCGGGCCGCGCGTGCCGACGTGCGACAGCGCCTCGGTGTCGAGGATGCCCTCCTCGACGGCCCGGCGGAACGGGGTGCCGTGGGTGTACTCGGCGCCGAAGTACGTGTCCCAGGTGTCGAGGTGCGCGTCGAAGTGGAGCAGGGCGACCGGGCCGTGCTTCTTGGCGACCGAGCGGAGCAGCGGGAGGGCGATGGTGTGGTCGCCGCCGAGGGTCATCATGCGGGCGCCGGTGCCGAGGATCTCGTCGGCGGCGGCCTCGACGGTCTCGACGGCCTCGTTGATGTGGAAGGGGTTGGCGGCGATGTCGCCGGCGTCCGCGACCTGCGCGAGGGCGAACGGGGAGGCGTCCTGCGCCGGGTTGTAGGGGCGGAGCAGACGGGACGCCTCGCGGATGGCGTTGCCGCCGAAGCGGGCGCCGGGCCGGTAGGAGACGCCGCTGTCGAAGGGGACGCCGACCACGGCGACGTCGGCGGTGCCGACCTCGTCCAGGCGCGGCAGCCGGGCGAACGTCGCGGGACCGGCGTACCGCGGGACGCGGGACGAGTCGATCGGGCCGCGGAAGGCGTTCTGGTCGCTGCTGCTCATGGTCGGCTCCTCTGGGGGTTCTCCGGCTGGTTCCTCCGGCGCACCGGACACCACGACGGTAGGCGCCGGGAAAGCCGCACAGAAGTGTGCGTTTCCTCCACTGTACGAGCGTCTGGTGTACGAAGGGTCCATGAGCACCCGTCCCGTCGACCCCGACGCCCCGCCCGCTCCCCCGGTCCCGCTCGCCGCGCTGCTCGCCCGCCGGGACCTGGGCCTGCGCCTGCTCGCCGGCCCCGGGGACGTCCCGCTGCACTGGGTGCACACCTCGGAGATGGCCGACCCCTATCCGTACCTGCTCGGCGGCGAGCTCCTGATGACGGCGGGCGTGCAGCTCGCCGATCCGGCGCGGTACGTGGAGCGGGTGGCGGAGGCGGGGGCGGCGGCGCTCGCCTTCGGGGTGACGCCGGTGTACGACACGGTCCCGGCGGGACTGGTCGGCGCCTGCGCCCGCGCGGGGCTCCCCCTGCTCGAAGTGCCGCCGCGCACCCCGTTCGCGGCGGTGGCGCGGGCGGTGTGGCGGCTGATGTCGGAGGCCCGGCTGCGCGAGCTGCGCCGGGTGACGGAGGCGCAGCAGTCCCTGGCGACGGCGGCGGCCCGGCCGGCCCCGGTCCCGGCGGTCCTCGGCGCGCTGGCCTCGCGGCTGGGCGGACGGGCGGTGCTGTTCGGGGCGGACGGGACGGTGACGGCGGCGGCCGGCCGGGAGGTTCCGGCGGAGGCTGCGGGGAGGCTCGCGGAGCTGGCGGGAGTGGTCTCCGGCGGGCCGGGCGGGCCGGCCTCGGCGAGCGGGGAGGAGGAGGGGCTGCGGCTCACCGCCTACGCGCTGGGCGGCGGGGACAGCCCGGCGCTCGGCGTGGCGACGGAACGGCTCGGCCCCGGGGACCACACGGTCGCGGGCGTCGCGGCGGTCCTGCTCTCCCTCCTGACGGCCCCGCACCGGGGCGCGGACGCGGCGGCGCGGGACGGGGCCCTGGTCCGGCTGCTCCTGGGGGCCTCCCCGGCGGAGGCGGCGGCCGCCCTGGGCCCGGGGCCGTGGACGGTGGTGCACGCGCGGGGCGGCGACGGCACCCCGTTCGCGGCGGCGGACCTGGCGGCGTCGCTGGGGACGGCGCTGGTGGAGACGGGGCCGTCCCCAGTCCCGGGAGAGGAGCCCGGGGAGGCCCTTGGGGAGGCAGGAGCGGCCCGTGTCTCCGGGGCGGCCCCCGCCTCCGTACGTCTCCTTCTGCCCGCGTCCTCCGCCGTCACCGCCCGGCCCGGCTGGTTTCTCGGCGTTTCCGCCCCGGCCGCCGCCGGGGACCTCCCGGCCGCCGACCGGCAGGCGGCCCGCGCCCTGCGCCGGGCGGAGGCGACCCGGTCGGCGCTCGTGCGGCACCGTCCGGGCGGTCTCGCGTCCCTGGTGGACCCGGACGAGGCCGCCGTCCACGCCCGGACGCTCCTCGCGCCCCTGAACGAACCGCTCCGGGAGACCCTGCACGTCTGGCTCTCCCTCCACGGCGGCTGGGACCGGACGGCGGTGGCCCTCGGCGTCCACCGCAACACCGTCCGCCAGCGGATCGCCCGCTGCGCGGCGCTCCTCGACCGGGACCTGGACGACCCGGACGTGCGGACGGAACTGTGGTTCGCGCTCGGGACCCCGTGACCCGGCCCGGCTCCCGCTACCCGGGATGACCGGCCCGGACGGACGCCGCCACGAGGCGCGCGCCCCGGCTCCGCGCGACCCGGTGCACCTCGCGCAGGGACTCCGCCAGGCGGGCGACGACGTAGCGGAGTTGCTCGGGAGTGACCGAACGATCGCCCAGCAGGTCCTCGACGTGGCCGAGGAGATCGGCGGCCATGCCGAGCTGCACGCTCTCGACGTCGTCGGCGACGCGGGAGACGTATCCCTCGCCGTCGCCGACGAGATAGCAGGGTTTGCCGCCGGTGCCGGTCCAGGGGAGCAGGCGGGCGCCGTCCGTGGTGTGCGGGTTCACGCCGCGACCTCCCGTCCGTGGAGGACACGGGGGCCGAGGTCGATGCCGTGCACGGCGAACCGGAGCGCACGACGGCGACCCCGCTGCCGCCGCGCCTCGGCCCGACGGCTCTCGTGGGCGACGAAGTACGGCCGGACGAGGGGACTGTCCTCTCCCCGGAAGCACGGCTCGGGGGCACGGGCGGGGGCGGTCCCGGGCAGGTCGGGCACGGGTGCGGCCACGGGGGCGGCACGGGCGCACGGCGGGCGGTGGCGCACGGGCGGCGGGGGCCACGGGAGCCGCAGCAGCGAGGTCAGCGTCCGGGCGATACAGGGCAACACGTCTTCGACTCCCGCAGGGGTGAGGTCCACGCCCCCGGGCCGTTCACGACGACCACGGGGGACTTCGCTCCGTAGCGATTCCCTCACAGTCTGAGACCGTCGCGGCTACCCTGAACAGGGGGTTCGAGGTGACGGGCCTTTTGTCACGGAGGAGTCGAGGATGAGCAACGTCTACGGGGAGTGGCTGAAGGCGCGACGCGAGGCCGCCGGACTCACCCAGCAAGAGCTGGCCGACACCGCGATCATGACCCGTTCGCACATCGCCCACATCGAGGCGGGCCGCCGGACACCGTCCCGGGAGGACGCGCGGAGACTGGACGGGGCGCTGGGCACGGGCGATGTTCTGCAGAGCTTCTTGCCGCAAGAAGACGACACGATCGCCGACTACTTCGAGCCCGCACGCCAGCTCGAACAACAGGCAACCATGATCAGGGAGTTCGGTTGCACTTTTGTGCCCGGCATCCTCCAGACGAAGAGGTATGCGTCTGCGGTTCTGGGCACGACCTTTCCCCCCAGGAGTGACGAAGAACGTGACAGGCACGTCGTCACACGGATCGAGCGGTCCAAGATCCTGGCAGATCCAGTGACGCCCGTAGTGTGGGCCCTGCTGGACGAAATGGTCCTACGACGCCCGGTCGGCGGCCGGGAGGTCATGGCCGAGCAGATCGCGCACATCATCCAGTTGGTGGAGAGCAGGCGCGTACGCGTGCACATCCTCCCCGTGAGCCTCGGCGTCCATCCGCTCATGCAGGGCATGTTGACGCTGATGTGGTTCGAGGACCAGCCACCAGCCGCCTACAGCGAGGGCGTTTCGTTCGGCAAGCTGCACGACTCCCCATCCGTGGTCCATCGCCTGCAAAGTGTTTACGATCTGGCGCTGGGCGACGCACTGCCCTCACAAGAGTCACTGACCCTCATGCGGGCGATCGCGAAGGAACACGAAGACCATGAGTAAGCCCACGATCTCCGATGCCTCCCTGGTGAGCGGCTGGCGCAAGTCGTCGTACAGCGGGAACGAGTCCGGAAGTTGCGTCGAGGTCCTGGACGGCCACCCGTCCGGTGTCCCGGTCCGTGACTCCAAGACCCCCCACGGCCCCGCGCTCCTCTTCCCCCCCGGCGCCTGGTCGTCGTTCGTGACGGCGGTGAAGACGGACGACTGACTGTCCGGAGACCCGAACTCCGTCAGCTCTCCTCCGAACGCGTGAGGCTGTTCCTCACGGTCCCCTTCGCGTGGTGCAGTTCCGCAGGCCGGACGTGGCGTACGCGCCCTCGGCTGTCGCTCCGGCAAGGCGGGAACGGCTCCGAACGCCATGACCGGGCAGGACTTCATCAAGTCCTTGTTCTCTCCCCGCGAGGCGGCGGTCAGCGGGTACAACCGCCCCGCCCCGCCCTCATCCTCGGTTCGTCGGCACGGCCCGCCCGGGCGCCCGGCAGCCGGTGCGCCGTGAACGCCGGCGGGGGGGGGGGGGGCGGCGCGCCGCCGCCCCCCCCCCCCCCCCCCGCGCGGGGCCCCCCCCCCGCCCCCGCCCCCCCCCCCCGCCCCC
>NZ_JBVHEG010000002.1:640106-780772 GCF_055562975.1 Streptomyces sp. NPDC014907
CGGGTCCGCGGGAACACCCCCCCCGCCCCGCCCACATCCGGGGTGCGTCGGCCCGGCCCGCCGGGGCGCCCGGCCGCCGGGGCGCCGTGACCGCGGGGGGCGCGGCCGGGGGCGGGGCCGCGCCGCCGCGGAGTCGTGACCGGCCTCCGGGGAAGCCCCCGGATCAGTACAGCTTGTTGACGGCGGTCTTCGTCGTGGCGCGGAAGGCGGTCAGCGGGGCGTCCTTCAGGTCGCCCATCCGCCCCCAGCGGACGAGGGTGACGGTGCGGCCGTCGCGGCCGACGGAGAAGAGGTGGACGTCGGTGGTGCCGGCCTGCGGGTCGGCGGTGTCCAGGCTGTAGACCCAGGCGCCCTCCTCGACGGCGAGCGCGCCGTGGTACGCGCTGACGGCGTTCAGGCCCGGGTTCTGCTGTTCGAGGAGGGGCCCGCAGCCGGCGAGGGCCTTGCGGAGGGTGTCGACCAGCTTCACGGCGTCGGCCTCGGTGCGGGCGACGGTGGTGACCTGGACGCCGTTGGTGTCGAGCTCGGTGGTGAACTCGCGGTAGCGGGTGTTCTGCGCCGGGATCTTGTACGGGGCGCAGAGGACGCCGCCGTTCTCCGGGACGCCGGTGAAGACCTGGGTGGCGGTCCACGGCGTCGACGACGGCGGCATCTGGGAGGCCGCGAGGAAGGCGGGCTGCGCGGCGGCCCGCGCCGGGGCCGTGGCGAGGGCCGCGAGGCCCAGGGCGGCGGCGGTGGCGGTGGCGAGTGCGGTGCGGAGCTTGTTCATGGTGGTGAGTCCCCCGTCGGGTCTTTCGGTCAGTGCTCCACCAGCGTCGGGCCGGCGCCCGCACCCCTGCAACGGTGGCGCGTCCACCACCCGTCCCGGAACCATTCCACCCCTGCTGACGTGCAAGGGCGTGAGGGGCGGGACGCAGGGTCGAGGGGGATGGAATGCCGGAGGACGCCGCCGTCGGGGAGTTCGCGCGGCTCGTGCGCGCGCTGAAGGCGCGGGACGGGCGCAGTTACGAGGCGCTGGGCCGGCGCCTGAGCGTCAGCGCGTCCACCCTGCACCGTTACTGCTCGGGCGTGACCGTCCCGGAGGAGTTCGCCGTGGTCGGCCGCCTCGCCCTGCTGTGCGGGGCGGGCGAGGAGGAGCGGCGGGCCCTGGAGGCGGCCTGGACGGAGGCGGACCGCGCCCGCCGCCGAACGACCTCGCCCGCACCCGCGCCCCCTCCCGCGTCCGTACCCGCGCCCGTACCCGCGCCGAAATCGCACCCGAAATCGCACCCCGCCCCGGACCCGGGCCCCGCTCCCACCCCGAAACCGACCCCCGACCGGGACCCGGGCCCCGACCCAGCCTCGGGCCCCGCCCCCACCCCGGAACCGACCGCCTCCGTCCCGATCGCGCCGGAGGCGCCCCGTCCCCGCCGCGTCCTCTCCGTCCCCGTCCCCCTCCTCGTCGCCGGGGCCGTCGTGCTCGCCCTCGTCGTGCTCGCCCTCGCCCTGCTCGGCCGCCCCTCCCGTACGCCTCCCGCGCCCGCGCCCGCTTCCGCTCCCTCCCCCGGAAAGGAACGGCCCGTCCCCTTCACCTGGACCGTCGGGTCCCAGCTCTGGCAGGGCGACTGCGGACACACGTACCTCGTGGACCGGGCCCCGCGCGCGGTCGCCCCGCCGCCGGTCACGGCCGACGCCAGGGCGTGGGCGGCGGCGCACGGGGCCGTGCACGGCGGGGAGACGCTGGTGCGGGTCACGCTCCAGGGCCGGTCGGCGTCCAGCGCCGTCGTCCTCCAGGCCCTGCACGTCCGCGTGGTCGGACGGGCCGCGCCGCCGCCGTGGAACGCGTACCGGATGGGCGACGGCTGCGGCGGTGCCGTCACCCCGCGCCACTTCGCGGTGGACCTCGACCGGCCGCGCCCGCTCGCCCGGCCCGTCGACGGCCGTGACGCCTCCGGGGCCGAGGTCCGGACGCTCCCGGCCGTCTCCTTCCCGTACGCGGTCACCGCCTCCGACCCCGAGGAACTGCTCGTCTCCGCGCGGACGACGGGCTGCGACTGCCGCTGGTACCTGGAACTGGAATGGAGTGCCGGAGGCCGGTCGGGGACGGTGAGGATCACGGACGGCGGGAAGCCCTTCCGTACGAGCGGGACCGGGAGGCGGCCTCCGTACGCGTACGACACCGCCGGAGGGCGCTGGATCACAGGCGCGGAGTCTGGACAGAGCGGATGACCGATGGGTAACTTCGTCCGGTAAAGGCTGAGCAAGCGCTTAGGCACATGTCCGGGCGCTGGAGCGACCGGCCGGACCAGGACAGGAACCGAAGGAGGCGGCTCGTGCGCCGTACCGTATTCAACGAGGACCACGAGGCGTTCCGGGAGACCATCCGGGCCTTCATCGAGGCCGAGGTCGTCCCCGTCTACGACGAGTGGTTCGCGGCCGGCCAGGCCCCCCGCGACTTCTACTACAAGCTCGGTGAGCTGGGCGTCTTCGGCATCAACGTGCCCGAGGAGTTCGGCGGCGCGGGCCTGGACACCCACAAGTTCGAGGCGGTCCTGTACGAGGAGACCGCGCGCGCGGGCGTCCAGTTCGGCGGTTCCGGCGTCCACGTCCTGCTCGCCCTGCCGTACCTGAAGATGCTGGCCACCGAGGACCAGAAGAAGCGCTACCTGCCGAAGTTCGTCAGCGGCGAGGAGATGTGGGCGCTCGCCATGACCGAGCCGGGCACCGGCTCCGACGTCGCGGGCATGAAGACCACCGCCAAGCTCTCCGAGGACGGCACCCACTACGTCCTCAACGGCGCCAAGACCTTCATCACCGGCGGCGTCCACGCCGACCGCGTGATCGTCTGCGCCCGCACCTCCGCCCCGAGCGCCGAGGACCGCCGCTTCGGCATCTCCCTCTTCGCCGTGGACACCAAGTCCGAGGGCTACTCCATCGGCCGCAAGCTCGACAAGCTGGGCCTGCGCACCTCCGACACCGCCGAGCTGGCGTTCGTCGACGTGAAGGTGCCCGCCGAGGACCTGCTCGGCGAGGAGGGCAAGGGCTTCTCCTACCTCGGCCACAACCTGGCCTCCGAGCGCTGGGGCATCGCCTTCGGCGCCTACGCGCAGGCCAAGGCCGCGATCCGCTTCGCGCAGCAGTACGTCACGGACCGCACGGTCTTCGGCAAGCCGGTCGCCTCCTTCCAGAACACCAAGTTCGAGCTGGCGGCCTGCCAGGCCGAGGTCGACGCCGCCGAGGCCGTCGCGGACCGCGCCCTGGAGGCCCTGGACGCGGGCGAGCTGACCCCGGCCGAGGCCGCGAGCGCCAAGCTGTTCTGCACCGAGGTCGCCCACCGCGTCATCGACCGCTGCCTCCAGCTGCACGGCGGCTACGGCTACATGAACGAGTACCCCATCGCCCGCCTGTACGCCGACAACCGCGTCAACCGCATCTACGGCGGCACCAGCGAGATCATGAAGTCGATCATCGCGAAGTCGATGGGCCTGTAAGTGCCCGAGGCGCACGACGCACTGGGTGCCCTGCTCGATCTGCTCGACCTGGAGCGGATCGAGCGGGACATCTTCCGGGGCGAGTCCCGGTCCGCGCTCGTCCCCCGCGTCTTCGGCGGCCAGGTGGCCGCCCAGGCGCTGGTGGCGGCGGGCCGGACCGTGCCCGGGGACCGGTGGGCCCACTCCCTGCACGCCTACTTCCTGCGTCCCGGGGACCCGGGCGCGCCGATCGTGTACGCGGTCGACCGCATCCGGGACGGCCGCTCCTTCACCACCCGCCGGGTCGTCGCCGTCCAGCACGGGCAGCCGGTCTTCCACCTCTCCGCCTCCTTCCAGGCGTACGAGGAGGGGCTGGAGCACCAGGCGGACATGCCGGTCGCGCCGGACCCGGAGTCGCTGCCGACCGCAGCGGAGACGCTGCCCCGGCACCTGCCGGCGGAGATCGCGGAACGCCTCCTGGAGGCGCGGGCGGCGGTGGACCTGCGGTACGCGGACACCCCGCCGTGGGGGTCGGTCGGGGAGCCGCGCGAACCGCGCTCGCAGGTGTGGTTCCGCACCAACGGCAAACTGGCCGACGACCCCCTGCTGCACGTCTGTCTGGCGACGTACGTCTCCGACATGACGCTGCTCGACTCCGTCCTGCTCGCGCACGGGCGGGGCGGCTGGGCCGTCGGGGACGTGGTGGGGGCCTCCCTCGACCACGCGATGTGGTTCCACCGGCCCTTCCGGGCCGACGAGTGGCTCCTCTACGACCAGGAGTCCCCCACCTCCTCCGGCGGGCGCGGTCTCGGCCAGGCCCGGATCTGGACGCGGGACGGGAAGCTGGCGATCTCGGTCATCCAGGAGGGTGTCGTTCGCGTACCTCGCCCGTGACCGGGCATACGTTCCGACCGTGGCGAAGAACGACGGAAAGAACGGCTCGGACGGTGAGAGCACCTTCACCGTGATCGTGGCGGCGGTGGCGAACCTCGGGATCGCCGTCGCCAAGGCCGTCGCGGGGCTCGTCAGCGGGTCCAGCGCGATGATGTCGGAGGCGGCGCACTCGCTCGCGGACACCGTCACCGAGGTCATGCTGCTGACGGCGCTCAGACGGAGCGGGAAGCCGGCCGACGAGGACCATCCGGTCGGGTACGCGGGCGAGCGGTACGTCTGGGCGATGCTGGCGGCCGTCGCGACCTTCGTGGGCGGCGCGGTCTTCTCCGTGTACGACGGCGTCCACACCCTGACCAGGGGCGAGGAGCTGGGCGATCCGCTCGTCTCGTACGTCGTCCTCGCCGTCGCGTTCCTCCTGGAGGGCTTCTCCCTGCGGACCGGCATCCGGCAGGTCGCGGCCGAGGCGAAGGAGCGGAAGGTCCCCTTCGGGACCTATCTGCGGCACACCCCCGACACCACCGTGAAGGCCGTCGTCATGGAGGACTCGGCCGCCCTCGCGGGACTGCTGCTGGCGGCGGGCGGTCTGCTCGGCGGCCAGCTGACCGGTTCCGGCGTCTGGGACGGCGTCGCGTCGATCCTCATCGGCGTCCTGCTCGTGTACGTGGCCTGGGTCCTCGGCCGCTCCAACGCCGAGCTCCTCGTCGGGCGCCCGCTGCCGGAGGAGATGCGGGACGCGGTGCGCGAGGAGCTGCTGTCCGTCCCGCAGGTCGCGGGCGTGCTCGACCTGACGACCCTCATCCAGGGCCCCGGCGAGGTCCTGGTCGCGGCGAAGATCGACTTCCGGGACGGCGCGACGGCCGAGGAGATCGAGTGGGGCTGCGAGGAGGCCGAGACCCGGCTCCGCGCGCGCGTGCCCTCGGTCCGCCGGGTCTACCTGGACCCGACGCCGGGCCGGGGGGAGCGCCGGACGCGCCCGGCGGGCACCCCCTGACCCCGCCGGTCCGGCGGGCCCGTCCCCCGGTCCGGACGCCGGCCCCGGCTCAGTCCAGGCCGGCCGCGTGGAGCAGGTACGCGGTCAGCGGCTCGTAGTGACGGGGGTCCACGACGTGGTCGTCGAGGGGGATCGTGACCCGCATCGTGCCCTCGGCCTCGCCCAGGAAGAGGGCGGGGTCGTTGCAGTCCGCGTAGCCGAGGGAGTCGATGCCGCGCTGGCCCGCGCGCCCGGCCCAGCCGTGGTCCGCGACCACCAGGTCGGGCGCGGGCTCGCCCAGGACCTCCAGGCCGTCCAGGATGGCGTTCATCGGCTCCGGGGAGTGGGTGTGCCAGAGGCTGGCGCCCCGTTCGAAGACGGCGACGTCCGCGAACTGCACGACGTACCCCTCGTCGGCGGTCAGGCCGCCGGGGATGCGGACGATGTCGCAGCCCCGGGCGCGCAGCGCCGCCGCGACCCGGCTGTGGACGTCGATGAGGGAACCGGGGTGGCCGGTCGCGAAGAGGACCCGTTCCCCTCCCTCGGCGGCCTCGCGCAGCCGGGCGGCCATCCGGTCGAGGGCGTCCACGGTCAGCTCGGGGTCGATGGTGTCCTGGCCGCTGCGGTGGGCCGGGTCGTCCACGACCCCGCACCGCTCGGCCATCACGGCGAGCACGTCCTGCTCGTCGGTCCAGCGGTCGCCCAGCTCCAGGCCGAGCCAGTAGTGCCGGTCGCCGTTGGCGAGTTTCCGGTAGTGGGAGAGGTTGTTGTCGCGCGGGGTGGCGACGTCTCCCGCGATCCGGGTGCGGACGAGGTGCTCGACGAGGGCTTCACGGCTGAGTATCGGCATGGGGCTCATTCTGCCGGTCGGAGCCCCCGGCGCGCCGGGCGGCGGGAATCCGCGGCGGTGCCGCCCCGGCCGGGCGGCACCGCAGGCGGACGGCGGGGCATCACCGGCGGACGGAGGGGCACCGCCGCGGACGGCGGGGCACCGCCGCGGACGGCGGGGGCGCGTGCCGGACGCGGTGTCGTCCGCCCGGAGTGCGGGCGGGACTTCCGGCGCGCGCCCTACACGGTGAGCGTGGTGAACCGGGGGACGGTCTTGTCCCAGCCGGGCCACAGGCCGTGCGCGCCGGTGCGGGCGGTGAGGACGATGAGCAGCGGGGTGCGGCCCGCCTCGACCACGATGTCGCCGACGCACTCCGGCACGAGGTGCCCGGCGTGGTGCAGACGCTCGGCGACGGCCACCATGGGGCGCTCGGGGGTGGCCCGGCGCAGCGCGGCCCTCAGGTCCTGGTCGAGGTCGGCGCCGTCGGGGCCGGACCGCACGTGCCACACGGCGGCCCGGTCGTCCCGCTGGAGGTCGCTGGTCAGCCGGGCGACCAGGGCGGTCTGCCGCTCCTCGGCGTCGCCGGTGAGGGCGACGACGTGCGGGCGGCGCTGGCGGCGCACCAGGTCCAGCAGGGCGTGCAGCACGCCCAGTTCGGGGTCGGCGGGAGGGGTCGGGGCGGCGGGCCGGGTCTCGGGCACCTCGGCGGCGAGGGCGGGGTCCTGCCGGACGATCGCCTCGTGCAGGTCCTGGAGTTCCCGGCTGGGGTCGGCGCCGAAGTCGTCCCGCAGCCGCTGGTGCAGCCGCTCGTACGTCCTGAGGGCCTCGTCGCGGCGGCTGGACCGGTAGAGGGCGAGCATCAGCAGCCGGTGGGTGCGTTCCCGGGAGAGGGCCCCGGCGACGACGCCCTCCAGCCGGTGGACGACCTCGTGCGGCCGTCCGTTGGCCAGTTCGGCCTCGCAGTACTCCTCCAGGGCGAGCAGCCAGGCCGCTTCGGCGGTGACCAGCTGGGGCCAGTCGGCGCCGGCGTCGGCGAGTTCCTCCAGGGCCCGGCCGCGCCAGAGGCCGAGCGCGCCGCGCAGCAGGCGGGCCGCCTCCTCGGTGTCCCCCGCCGCCAGCAGGTCCCGTCCCTTGTCGGCGAGGAGACGGAAGCGCGTCAGGTCGAGGTTCTCGGGTGCGGTCTTCAGCATGTAGCCGGAGCCCTGGCTGGTCAGGGAGGCGACGTGCTCGGGCACTCCACCGCGGGCCAGCACCCCGCGCAGGGCCGAGATCGCGTTCTGGAGGATCTTGCGGGCGGTGGCGGGCGGGCTGCCCTCCGGCCACAGGACGCCCATCAGGTCCGCGGTGGGCACCACGTGGTTGACGTGGAGCAGCAGTAAGGCGAGGACGAGCCTCTGGTTCATGCCCTTCAGCGGCAGCCGGCCGTTCGCCGTCGTGATCTCCATCGGCCCCAGGAGCCGGAAGGAGACGCCCCGTTCGGCCATGACCGAGGGCCGCGGGCGGGGTACGGACACCGGGCCGCCCGGTTCTCTCCGGTGCGGGACGTCCCGGCCACGCGCGAGGACGCGCCCGGCCGGGTCCGGTCGTGGAATGGTCTGGCTCAGCACATGTTCCCCCGTGTCGGGCACTCCCTTCCGGGAGTGCGCGCACCGGAGGTGCCTCCGGTGCGTGTGTCCACCGGGGGACGGTGCGCCGCGGGCCCCGGTGCGCGGCGGCACGCGGAGTCCCCGTCGCGGCCCGTGCGCGCACGGGTCCGGACGTCCCCCGGATTGTCGGTCCCGGCTCCGGATCACGCACGTGAAGGGCGTGCGGGAGCGGTCGCCGTCCGGAGGCTACCAGCCAGTATCCGTCCGAAAAGCGCTGAGGCCGACTGTGCGTCAGGTCATGCGGCCGGAACGCCGAGGACCCCGCGCACTTCCGGATTCGCTCCGGACAGCTCCTTCAGCAACTCCTCCATGGTGGCGGTGGAGCGGGTGAAGAGCCGCTGTCCGGTCTCGGTGAGGCGCACGTCGAAACCGCGCCGGTCGTTGGCGCAGGCGCGGCGTTCGACGTACCCGGCGCCGACCATCTGGGCCAGCAGCCGGGAGACCTGGGGCTGGCTCCGGGAGGCGCGGGTGCTCAGCTCCCCGGCCCGGATCCAGTCGCCCTCCCGCGACATGACGTCCATGACCTCGAAGGCGCTGGTGCACAGGCCGTACTCGTCGGAGAGCCGCCGTTCGGCGGCCTGGACGATCTGCGCGCCCGCGCGGACCACGGCCATCCATCGGTCGGTCAGAGCTGTATCCGTCACCTCTCCGATACTAGGTTCTCTTCCCGCCCTTGTCTATGCGTGCGCATGAATGTAGTGTGCCGAGCACTTCGATGCATTCGCATGGATCAGACTTCTGGAGAAGGAGACCCGGTGACCGAGCAGACGCTGGCGCCCCCCACCGAGCAGACGCCGGACGCACCGGCCAAGGCACCCTGGACCGCCCTGGTGGTGGTCGGCGTCGCCCAGCTGATGGTGATGCTCGACTCGACGGTCGTGAACGTGGCCCTCCCGTCCATCGGAGGGGACCTGCCGGCCGACCGGACCGGCCTCCAGTGGACGATCAGCGCCTACGTCCTGATGTTCGGCAGCCTGCTCCTCTTCGGCGGCCGGGTCTCGGACGTCTTCGGCCGCCGGCGGACCTTCCTCACCGGCCTCACCCTCTTCGCCGTGGCCTCCGCGCTCTGCGGCGTCGCGGGCAACCAGGAACTGCTGGTCGCGGGCCGCGCCGCCCAGGGCGTCGGCGCCGCACTCCTCTCGGCCGCCGCCCTCTCGATCATCCTGGAGGTCTACCAGGACGAGGAACAGCGCAAGATCGCGCTGACCGCCTGGAGCGGCCTCGGGGTCATCGGCGCCACCATCGGCGTCGTGCTCGGCGGCCTCATCGTCACGGCGATCAACTGGCGCTGGGCCTTCCTGATCAACCTCCCCGTCAGCGTCGCCGCCTTCATCGGCGCGCTGCGCAGCATGCCGTCGCTGCGCACCGGCTCCGGCCGCAGGCTCCGCTTCCCCTCGGCCGTCGTCTCCACGGCCGGCCTCGCCGCCCTGTCCTTCGGCCTGATCCGCCTGCACGAGGGCTTCGGCGACCGCGTCGCCTGGATCAGCCTGGCGGCCTCGGTGGTCCTCCTCACCCTGGTGACCTTCATGGAGCTGGGCAAGGAGGACCCGCTGCTCCCCCTGCACCTGCTGCGCAAGCCCACCTACTGGCTGTCGAGCATCGGCCTGCTCCTGGTCGCCAGCGTGATGATCAGCAGCTCCTTCCTCGCCAGCATGTACTTCCAGCAGGTCCACGGCATGAGCGCCTTCGTCACCGGCCTCTCCCTGCTCCCGATGGGCCTGGCCGCGCTGGTCGTCGCCATGGTCGCGCCCGCCCTCGCCGGTGGGCTGGGACTGGGCGGGATGTACGCCCTCGGCGCGGCCCTCCAGCTCGTCGGCACGGGCGTCCTGGCCACCGGCACCGACGAGGTCTGGCTGACGATCACGGCCCTGGCCGTCATCGGGGCCGGTCTCCCGGCCTGCTTCGTCCCGCTGTTCGGCATCGGCACCGCGCACGTCAAGGTGGAGGAGTCGGGCGTCGGCTCCGGCCTGCTGAACACCTTCAACGAGAGCGGCGCCGCCCTGGGCATCGCCGTGATCGGCACCATCCTGGCCACCACGACCGAGGGCCGGCTCGAAGAGGGCGCCTCCGCGGCGGCGGCCACCACCTCCGGCGTCGCCAACGGCTTCCTGGCCCTCGCGGTGTGCGCGGCGATCGCCATCGTCATCGCGCTCGTCCTGCGCCACCTGACCCGCGACATCCAGGCCGACGCGCAGTCCTGAGGCCCGGCCCGCCGTCCCGGCGGCCGCACCCCCGCGCACTCCCCGCACCCCCGCGCACGCGCCCCGGCCGCCGGGACGGCGGCCGCCTCCCCGCGCGCGCCCTCCCGGCGGCCGGCCCTCCTCACGGGCCCGGCCCCCCTCAGGGACCCGGCCCTCCTCGCGGGGCCGCCCCTCCTCTCGGGATTGCCCCTCCTCACGGGGCCGCCTCCCCTCACGGGGCCGCCCCTCCTCACAGGCCGGGCCCTCCTCGCGGGGCCCGGCGCGCCACCCCCACATCCCCTCCCGGAGGGCCGTCCCGACGGCCTCCGGCACACCCCCCACCCACGGGCCCGCGGCTCCCCGCCTCGGGCCCGTCCGGCGTTCCCGGGGGTTACCGCGGGTTCTCCCACCTGCGACAACTCCCCTCAGTGGACGCCCGATTACCGGGAACTGGAAGGCCGGTTCCCGGCCCGTGGAACCTCGTTTACTTCTTGGACAGCCTCTTCTACCGGTCGGTAACGTCGAGCTCGTCCGACGGCACGGAGGTCGACGAAGACCGCACCGCAGCCGTCCGGCCCGGCACCGGACGTCCCGCCGTCCGCCCGGCCGCACACCGCGTCCGGTTCCGCGCCGGCCCCGTCTCCGGCCCGTCTCCGCAGGACCCTCCGCCGCACGCCCGGCGCACCGTCCGCACCCTTCTTCCCGCCCTCGAAGAGCGAAGGAAATCCCGCATGTCCGTCTCGCCCGAAGAGCTCCCCCGCACCCTGTCCGAAGCCGCCCGCGCCTCCGCCGCCTGGCGGGCCGCGGACGCCACCGTCCGCTTCGTCGTCTCCGAGCCGGCGGCCGAGTTCACCCTCGACCCGCAGGGCGCCCTCACCGAGGCCGAGCCGACCCACGTCCTCGGCATCACACGGGCCGACCTGCTGGACCTCACCTCCGGCCGCCGCACCTTCCTGCGGACCGTCACCGCCCGCCGCGTCACCGCCCGCGGCCCCGTCATGCGGACCTTCGCCGTCGGCCAGGCCCTGACGACCTTCTCCCTCGCGGGCTGACCCCTCCGCCCGGGTCCACCCCCACAGACAAGGAAGCACCATGACGTACACGCACAACCCGGCCGACCACCCGCTGCTCGACGCCTTCGAGTCCGGTGTGCTGCGCGAGATCACCGCCTTCGCCCGGGACGAGGTCGCCCCCGGCGCCGCCGAGCGCGACCGGATCGAGAAGGGCCAGGTGGACTGGGACACCATCCGCAAGGGCCACGCGATCGGCCTGCTCCGCATGGCCATCCCGCGCGACTTCGGCGGCCTGGGCCTGAGCCAGCTCGCCCTCGCCCTCACCCTGGAGGAGCTGGCCGCCGCCGACCCGGGCATGGCGCTGGTCTTCGGGGCCACCGGCCTCTTCCAGACCCCGCTGCTCATCTGCGAGAAGCCGGAGCTCCAGGAGAAGTACCTGCCGAAGTTCCTGGGCCCGGAGCCGGTCCTCGCCTGCAACGCCGTGGCCGAGGAGCGCAACGGCACCGACCTGGTGCTCCCCCAGCAGGCGCCGTACGCCCAGGACATGACCGTCGCCCGCCGCTCGGGCAGCGAGTACCTCCTCACCGGCACCAAGCGCTACATCACCAACGCCCCGGTCGCCACCTACGCCACGATCATGGCGAACCTGGAGGACGCCCCCGGCTCCACCGGCCTCACCTGCTTCGTCACCGAGCTGGAGCAGGACGGCGTCACCCGCGGCGAGATCCACGACAAGGTCGGCTACCGCACGGCCCCGGCCGGCGAGCTGATCCTCGACGGCGCGCGCGTGCCCGAGGAGAACGTGATCGGCGACGAGCACGGCGGCTGGGACCTCAACGTCGCCATCGGCAACCTCACCCGCGTCACCTGCGCCGCCGTCGCCACCGGCATCGCCCGCCACGCCCTGGACCGCGCCGTCGCCTGGGCCGGCACCCGCCGCCAGGGCGGCAAGCTGCTCTTCGAGCACCAGATGTCGGCCCGCAAGCTGGCCGACATGGCCGCCCGCGTCTCCGCCGCCCGCGCGCTCTACCTCGACGCGGTGCTCAAGGCCGACACCGTCATCCCCACCCCGGCGTACGAGCCGGCCGTCGCCAAGATGGTCGCCGACCGCGCGGCCATCGACAACGCCGACGCCGCCATGAGCCTCATCGGCGCCGCCGCCTTCCAGCGCGAGGACGGCATGGACCGGGTGCTCCGCGACGCCTACGGCCCGCGGATCTACGAGGGCAGCCCCGAGGCCCTCGCGCTGGTCGTCACCGGTGAGCTGTTCGGCGTTCCGGAGGTCCGATGACCACCGCCGTCGCCGACCGCGCCGAGTACCGGGTCCGGCTGCTGCAAGGGGCCCGGGCGATCACCCTGCCGGACCTGGAGGCCTCCCTCACCGGCGAGCCGGTCTTCCGCGCCACCAGCCCCGAGGGCCTCCTCACCCTCACCGTCCACGGCGCGCAGCTGCCCGCCCCCTACCTCGCGGAGGTCTTCCGGTTCCGGCTGGCGCAGTACCTCCAGCGGGGCTGGGTCAACGAGGACGCGGCCGCCGGGCGCGGCCTGGAGGCGGAGCCGTACGACGAGACCGCCCTGACCGACCAGCACACGCTGGTGGTCGAGGAGGAGACCGGCAGGCTGCGCGGGTACGGCACCCTGGCCGGCACCCGCAGCCCGGCGGGCACCCGGCTCGGCGACCCGGACCACCGCCCCTTCGTCGTGGAGCGCGACTACGAGCTGCGGCTCGCCGACCACCTCGGCGCCGCCACCCCCGCCGCGCGCGTCCGGGAGGGCAAGCGGCTGGTCCGCGACTACGGCATGCCCCGCTCCCAGGCCGGCGTGTCCGTCCCCTGGTGGGTCTACCGGGGCTGGGCGGAGGGCTGCGTCCGCGCGCTCTCCGAGGAGGGCGCCGTCGTCGGCGACGGCAAGCCCGGGGTGGCCGTCCACCAGCTGGGGCTGCTCGGCTTCACCGCCCGCATGCTCGACGTGCCCGCGAAGCCGGCGGACCCCTCGGACCTGTTCGCGCCGATGTGGGGCCAGCAGCAGCGCTCGTACCCCTTCGTCCTCACCGACGGGGAAGCGCTGCGGCCCACCCTGGACCACCTCGACGCGATCCTCGCGTCCGGTGAGCCGGGTTCGGTCGGCGACCGGCTCACCGCCTTCCGGGAGGCCCGCGCATGAGCGCCGTACCGCCCGACGTCGGGACGCCCGCCGAGGCCCGCGAACTGGCCGAGGAGACCTACTACGCCTCGCTGACCCAGCGCAACCGGGGCCTCGTCCCCGCCGAGCTCCAGGACCGCATCCGGCACGCGCCGCTGCTGGTCGCGGGCTGCGGCTCCATCGGCGGCGCCACCGTCCAGCCGCTGGGGCGCATGGGCTACCGGGACTTCGTCCTCGCGGACGTCGGCACCTACGAACTGAACAACCTCAACCGGCAGCACGCCACCGTGGACGACCTCGGCCGCAACAAGGCCGAGGTGGGGGCCGACGCCCTGCGCGCCATCAACCCGCACGTGCGGGCCGAGGTGGTGCCGGAGGGCATCACCCGGGAGAACGTCCGGGAGCTGGTCCGCCGGGCCGAGGTGATCGTCGACGGCGTCGACGTCACCACCAGGTCGGGGCTGCTCGCCAAGATCGCCCTGCACCAGGAGGCCTGCCGCCAGCGCAAGCCGCTGGTCACCGGCTGGGACATGGCGGGCATGCTGGCGGCGCAGTGCTTCGACTACCGGCTGGTCCGGCGGATCTTCGACGGCCAGCTGCTGGCGGAGGACGCCGACCGGCTGAGCACCTGGGAGGTGATCTTCCGGATCGCCCCCCGCGGCCACATCCCCGGCGAGATGTACCGGGAGCTGCGCCACGGTCTCGGCCGGCCGGACTACAGCGTGCCGCAGCTCACGGAGGCCGCCACCCAGTTCGGCTCGCTCGCGGTGCACATGGTCAACCGGCTGGTGGCGGGCGAGGACGTGCCGCGGACGGTCGCCGTGGACGTCCACCACATCGCCCTCACCCCGGCCCGCCGGGCCGTCAACCGGGTGAGCCGCCACTGGGAGCGGGCCCGCTTCCTGCGGAAGCTGCCGCCCGAGCAGGCGTGGCGGGGCTTCGCCCCGGCGGCCGTCTACCGGGCCGGCAGCCGGGCGGGCCGGGCCGCCTGACCGGCGGTCCGCCCGCCCGGAGAAGGACGCGGAGCCTTCGGAGAAGGACACAGAGAAGGAAAGGAAGCATGAGCAAAGAATTCGCGTACGCCGACGCGCGCGCGACGGGAATCGTGCTGAGCGAGAGCGAAGCAAACATCGTCGAGGCGGCCGCCCTGAGGGTCGCCGGCGAGTACGCGGGGCACTCGCTGCACGGCACGGACCTGCTGCACGCCGTGGAACTCGCCGCCGCCGCCCTGCCCGCGCACGTCCGCCGCGCCCTCATCTCCTTCCGCGACGAGGGGAACACCGCCGGCACCCTGCTGCTGCGGGGCCTGCCCCTGGGCGGTCTGCCCCCCACCCCCGCCCGGGTGGAGGACGAACCCGACTGGACCCGGGTGCCGGTGGCGACGATCGCCCAGCTGATGGTGATGTCCGTGCTGGGCCGCTCGATCTCCTACAGCGACGAGAAGAACGGCGACCTCGTCCAGGACGTCAGCCCCAAGCGGGGCGCCGAGACCCGCCAGGAGAACAGCGGCTCCATCCTGCTGGAACTGCACACCGAGGACGGCTTCCACCCGGCCGCGCCGCACTTCCTGAGCCTGATCTGCCTGCGCGGCGACCGGGACGGGGCGGCCGCCACGGTCACCGGCGGCATCGGGGACGTGCTGCCCGCCCTCGACGCCCGGACGGTGGAGGCGCTGCGGCGCCCGGAGTTCCGCACCCGGTTCTCCAGCTCCTTCGTGCACGACACCGACGAGGAGGTGCTGACGCCGCCGGTGCCGGTGCTCTCCGGGCCGGTGGGCGACCCGGACATGCGGGTCGACTTCCACGGCACGGTCGGCGTCACCAGGGAGGCCCGGGACGCGCTGGCGACGCTGGAGCGGGCGATGCTCGACGCGCTGCGGGGCATCGTGCTCCGGCCCGGCGAGCTGGTCGTCATCGACAACCGGCGCACCGTGCACGGCCGCACCGGTTTCGTCCCCCGGTACGACGGCGAGGACCGCTGGCTGCGGCGCTCCTTCGCGCTGGCGGACCTGCGTCCGGTCCTGGGCGCCCTCGGTGAGGGCCGCAGTCACAACCCCGTCACCGCCGCCCCCGCCGCCCCCGCGGCGCGCGCCCTGACGGCGGTCTGACGGCGGCCCGACGGTCCGGCTCCGCCGGGTCCCCGTGCCGTGAACGGCCGGGACCCGGCGGGCCCACCGGGCTCACCGGGCTCACCGGGCTCACCGGGCTCACCGGGCTCGCCGGCCCATCGGGCCATCGGGCCCGTGAGACCCGTCAGGCCTCCAGTGCCCCGAAGGCCCCGTGCGCCAGTCGCCGCAGCAGCTCCTCCATGGGCCGGCGGCCGACCGCCGCCAGGTGCGGGGTGGAGTTCAGGAGGCCGAACACCGCGTGGACCGCCGTGCGGGCCTCGCCCTCGGAGACGTCCGGGTACAGCTCCCGCACCGCCGAGACCCACAGCTCGGCGTACTGCCGCTGGAGCTTGCGCACCCGCTTGCGGTCCTCGTCCCTGAGCCGGTCCAGCTCCCGGTCGTGGAGGGTGATCAGCGGCCGGTCGTCCAGGGCGAAGTCGATGTGCCCGTCGATGAGGGAGCCGAGCAGGACCCGGGCGTCGCCGCCCGCCTCCCCCACCCGCATCAGGCCGCCGTCGAGGAGCCGCTCGCTGATGCCGACGAGCAGTTCGGCGAGCATCGCGTCCTTGCCGGGGAAGTGCCGGTAGAGCCCGGGGCCGCTGATGCCGACGGCGGCCCCTATCTCGTCCACGCCCACGCCGTGGAACCCGCGCTCGGCGAAGAGACGGGCAGCCTCCTTGAGGATCTGCTCGCGTCGCGTGGGGGCGTCGGTCCTGACGCCGGCGGTCGTAGTCGTGGCCATGCTCCCCATCCTAGACAAGGGGGTTAGCGGTCGTTAACCTGTGCGCCATACGTTAACGCTCATTAACCGGACAAGGGAGATCGGTCGATGCAGCAGGCACCCGTGCTGTCGAGTGCGGCGGACCCCGCGTCGCCCGCCTGGCGGACGAACGAGGCCGCGCACCACGAGCTGGTCGCGACGCTGCGCGCCAAGCTCGCGGCGGCCGCGCTGGGCGGGGGTGAGAAGTCCCGGGCCCGGCACACCGCGCGCGGCAAGCTGCTCCCCCGGGACCGGGTGGACACCCTCCTCGACCCGGGCTCGCCGTTCCTGGAGCTGGCCCCGCTCGCCGCGAACGGCATGTACGGCGACCAGGCCCCGGCCGCCGGCGTCATCGCGGGCATCGGCCGGGTCTCCGGCCGCGAGTGCGTGATCGTCGCGAACGACGCCACCGTCAAGGGCGGCACGTACTACCCGATGACGGTGAAGAAGCACCTGCGGGCCCAGGAGGTGGCGCTGGAGAACCGTCTCCCCTGCCTCTACCTGGTCGACTCAGGCGGCGCCTTCCTGCCCATGCAGGACGAGGTCTTCCCCGACCGGGAGCACTTCGGCCGCATCTTCTACAACCAGGCCCGGATGTCCGGCGCGGGCGTCCCGCAGATCGCGGCCGTCCTCGGCTCGTGCACGGCCGGCGGCGCGTACGTCCCCGCGATGAGCGACGAGGCCGTGATCGTGCGGAACCAGGGCACGATCTTCCTCGGCGGCCCGCCGCTGGTGAAGGCCGCGACCGGCGAGGTCGTCACGGCCGAGGAGCTGGGCGGCGGCGAGGTCCACTCCCGGATCTCCGGCGTCACCGACCACCTCGCCGAGGACGACGCCCACGCCCTGCGGATCGTCCGGAACATCGTCGCCACGCTCCCCGGGCGCGGCCCGCTGCCCTGGTCGGTGGAACCGGCCGAGGAGCCGAAGGCCGACCCGTACGGGCTGTACGGCGCGGTGCCGGTCGACTCCCGCACCCCGTACGACGTGCGCGAGGTCATCGCCCGGGTCGTCGACGGCTCGCGCTTCCAGGAGTTCAAGGCCGAGTACGGGCAGACGCTGGTCACCGGCTTCGCCCGGATCCACGGCCACCCGGTCGGGATCGTCGCCAACAACGGCATCCTGTTCGCCGAGTCCGCGCAGAAGGGCGCGCACTTCATCGAGCTGTGCGACCAGCGCGGCATCCCTCTGGTCTTCCTCCAGAACATCACCGGCTTCATGGTCGGCAAGGCGTACGAGCACGGCGGCATCGCCAAGCACGGCGCCAAGATGGTCACGGCCGTGGCCACCACCCGGGTGCCGAAGCTGACCGTGGTCGTCGGCGGCTCGTACGGCGCGGGCAACTACTCGATGTGCGGCCGGGCGTACTCGCCCCGCTTCCTGTGGATGTGGCCCAACGCCAAGATCTCGGTGATGGGCGGCGAGCAGGCCGCCTCGGTCCTCGCGACCGTCAAGCGCGACCAGCTCGGCGAGGGGTGGAGCGCGGAGGAGGAAGAGGCCTTCAAGGCCCCGATCCGGGAGCAGTACGAGACCCAGGGCAGCGCCTACTACGCGACCGCCCGGCTCTGGGACGACGGGGTCATCGACCCCCTGGAGACCCGGCAGGTCCTCGGGCTCGCCCTGACCGCCTGTGCCAACGCGCCGCTGGGGGACCCCCAGTTCGGCGTCTTCCGGATGTGAGGGGACCCCAGGAGATGCAGTCCATGTTCGACACCGTCCTCGTCGCCAACCGGGGCGAGATCGCGGTCCGGGTCATCCGCACCCTGCGGGAGCTCGGCGTGCGCTCGGTGGCCGTGTACAGCGACGCGGACGCCGGCGCCCGGCACGTGCGGGAGGCGGACACGGCGGTGCGGATCGGTCCGCCGCCGGCCACCGAGTCGTACCTGTCCGTGCCCGCCCTGCTCGACGCCGCCCGCCGCACCGGCGCGCGGGCCGTCCACCCCGGGTACGGCTTCCTCGCGGAGAACGCGGAGTTCGCGCGGGCCTGCGCGGAGGCGGGGCTCGTCTTCATCGGCCCGCCCGCCGGGGCGATCGCCCTCATGGGCGACAAGATCCGGGCGAAGGAGACCGTGTCGGCGGCGGGCGTCCCCGTCGTCCCGGGCGCCTCCGGCCCCGGACTGGCCGACGCGGCCCGGGAGCTGGGCGCGCCCGTGCTGCTCAAACCGAGCGCGGGCGGCGGCGGCAAGGGCATGCGGCTCGTGCGGGACCTGGCGGTCCTGGACGAGGAGATCGCGGCGGCCCGGCGCGAGGCCCGCTCCTCCTTCGGCGACGACACGCTCCTGGTGGAGCGGTGGATCGACCGGCCCCGGCACATCGAGATCCAGGTCCTCGCGGACGCCCACGGGAACGTGGTGCACCTCGGGGAGCGCGAGTGCTCGCTCCAGCGCCGCCACCAGAAGATCGTCGAGGAGGCGCCGAGCGTCCTGCTGACCCCGGAGATCCGGGCGGCGATGGGCGCGGCGGCGGTGGAGGCGGCCCGGTCCTGCGGCTACGTGGGCGCGGGCACGGTCGAGTTCATCGTCCCGGGCGGCGACCCCTCCCAGTACTACTTCATGGAGATGAACACCCGGCTCCAGGTCGAGCACCCGGTGACGGAGCTGGTCACGGGCCTGGACCTGGTGGAGTGGCAGCTCCGGGTGGCGGCGGGCGAGCCGCTGTCCTTCGCGCAGGAGGACGTCCGCCTGGACGGCTGGGCGATCGAGGCCCGCCTCTGCGCCGAGGACCCGTCCCGGGGCTTCCTGCCGTCGGGCGGCACGGTCCTGGCGCTGCGCGAGCCGCGGGGCAGCGGCGTCCGCACGGACTCGGGCCTGAGCGAGGGCACGGAGGTCGGCAGCCTGTACGACCCGATGCTGGCGAAGGTCGTCGTGCACGCCCCGGACCGCCCCACGGCCCTGCGCCGCCTGCGCGCGGCCCTCGCGGACACGGTGACCCTGGGCGTCCCGACGAACGCGGGCTTCCTGCGCCGCCTCCTGGCCCACCCGGACGTCGTCTCCGGCGCCCTGGACACGGGCCTGGTGGAGCGCGAGGCGGAGGGGCTCGTCCCGAAGGAGGTGCCGGAGGAGGTGTACGCGGCGGCGGCGGCCGTACGGCTCGCGGAGCTGGACCCGGCGCCCCGGGACGGCTGGACGGACCCCTTCTCGGTGCCGAACGGCTGGCGCCTGGGCGGCACTCCGGCCCCGCTCGTCTTCCCCGTGCGCGTACCGGGCCTCGAACCCGTCACGGCCGCGGCGCCCCCCGGCGCCCGGGTCACGGACACCTCGGTGACGGTCGTCGTGGACGGGGTCACCCACGCCTTCCACCGGGCCGGGGCCTGGCTGGGGCGCGACGGCGACTCCTGGCACGTCCTCGACCACGATCCGGTCGAGGCCGCGCTCGGCGGCGCCCGGCACGGCGGCGCCGACACGCTGGCCGCGCCGATGCCCGGCACCGTGACCGTGGTGAAGGTGGCCGTCGGGGACGAGGTCGAGGCCGGGCAGAGCCTGCTGGTGGTGGAGGCGATGAAGATGGAGCACGTCATCTCCGCCCCGCACGCCGGCACCGTCACCGGGCTGGACGTCACGCCCGGCACCGCCGTCGCCATGGACCAGGTGCTCGCCGTCGTCGCCCCCCGGGAGGAAGCATGACCGCCGGTCTGCCCATGACCGTCCCCGGCACCGGGCTCCCCGCCCGGGTCCGCGTCCACGAGGTCGGGGCCCGGGACGGCCTCCAGAACGAGAGGACGGCCGTCCCGACGGAGGTGAAGGCGGAGTTCGTCCGCCGGCTCGCCGCCGCCGGGCTGGGCACCGTCGAGGCGACCAGCTTCGTGCACCCCAAGTGGGTGCCCCAGCTGGCCGACGCCGAGGAGCTGTTCCCGCTCGTCCGCGACCTCCCGGTGCGCCTCCCGGTCCTGGTCCCGAACGAGCGCGGCCTCGACCGGGCCCTCGCGCTCGGCGCCCGGGAGATCGCCGTCTTCGCCTCGGCCACCGAGTCCTTCGCGAAGGCCAACCTGAACCGGACCGTGGACGAGTCCCTCGCCCTCTTCGCGCCGGTCGTCGTCCGGGCCGTGGAAGCCGGGCTGAAGGTCCGCGGCTACCTGTCGATGTGCTTCGGGGACCCCTGGGAGGGGCCCGTCCCGGTCGGACAGGTCGTCCGGGTCGCCAGGGCGCTCGCCGACATGGGCTGCGACGAGCTGAGCCTCGGCGACACCATCGGCGTGGCGACCCCGGGGCACGTGGAGGCCCTGCTCACCGCGCTGAACGAGGCGGGCGTCCCCACCTCCCGCCTCGCCGTGCACTTCCACGACACCTACGGACAGGCCCTGTCCAACACCCTGGCCGCGCTGCGGCACGGGGTGACCACGGTCGACGCCTCCGCCGGCGGCCTCGGCGGCTGCCCGTACGCGAAGAGCGCGACCGGCAACCTCGCCACCGAGGACCTCGTGTGGATGCTCGACGGCCTCGGCATCGAGACCGGGGTCGATCTGGCCGCCCTCACCGCCACGAGCGTGTGGATGGCCGAACAACTGGGCCGGCCCAGCCCGTCCCGCACCGTCCGCGCCCTCTCCCACAAGGAGTGACGACTTCCATGTCCCTCGACCACCGGCTCTCCGCCGAGCACCAGGAACTCCGCCGCACCGTCGAGGCGTTCGCCCACGACGTGATCGCCCCGAAGATCGGCGACTACTACGAGCGGCACGAGTTCCCGTACGAGATCGTCCGCGAGATGGGCCGCATGGGCCTGTTCGGGCTGCCGTTCCCCGAGGAGTACGGCGGCATGGGCGGTGACTACCTGGCCCTCGGGATCGCCCTGGAGGAGCTGGCCCGGGTCGACTCGTCCGTGGCGATCACCCTGGAGGCGGGCGTCTCGCTGGGCGCCATGCCCCTGCACCTCTTCGGCACCGAGGAGCAGAAGCGGGAGTGGCTGCCGAGGCTGTGCGCCGGGGAGGTCCTGGGCGCGTTCGGCCTGACCGAGCCGGGTGCGGGCTCGGACGCGGGCGGCACCCGGACGACGGCCGTCCGCGACGGCGACCACTGGGTCATCAACGGCTCCAAGTGTTTCATCACCAATTCGGGTACGGACATCACCGGCCTGGTGACGGTCACGGCGGTCACCGGCCGCAAGCCCGACGGCCGCCCGCTGATCTCCTCGATCATCGTCCCGTCCGGCACCCCCGGCTTCACCGTCGCCGCCCCGTACTCCAAGGTCGGCTGGAACGCCTCGGACACCCGCGAGCTGTCCTTCGACGACGTCCGGGTCCCGGTGGAGAACCTGCTGGGCCAGGAGGGCCGGGGGTACGCGCAGTTCCTCCGCATCCTGGACGAGGGCCGGGTCGCCATCGCGGCGCTCGCGACGGGCCTCGCGCAGGGCTGTGTGGACGAGTCCGTGAAGTACGCGAAGGAACGTCACGCCTTCGGCCGTCCGATCGGGGACAACCAGGCCATCCAGTTCAAGATCGCGGACATGGAGACCCGGGCGCACATGGCCCGGATCGGCTGGCGGGACGCGGCCTCGCGCCTGGTCCTGGGCGAGCCGTTCAAGAAGGAGGCGGCCATCGCGAAGCTGTACTCCTCCACGGTGGCGGTGGACAACGCCCGCGAGGCGACCCAGATCCACGGCGGCTACGGCTTCATGAACGAGTATCCGGTGGCCCGCATGTGGCGCGACTCGAAGATCCTGGAGATCGGCGAGGGCACCAGCGAGGTCCAGCGGATGCTGATCGCCCGGGAGCTGGGCCTGCCCTCCTGACCCCGTTCCGGGCGCCCGGACTCTCCCCGGCCGTCCGCCGCCCCCTCGCCGGGGCGGTGGGCGGCCGGGGGCGTTCCGGGCCTGGTCCCGCGCCGCCCGTCTCCGGTCACGCCGCCGTGTCCGGGTCCCGCCCCGCGCCGCCCGCGTCCGTCACCAGGGCCACGTACTCGACCGTGACGGCGAAGGTGTCGTGCCCGGTCGCCGTCGCGTGCGCCAGGCACTCGACGTTCACGCCCGGCGGCGCGGCCGTGGGCGGCGTCCCCCAGCCGCACCCGCCGTCCAGGCAGTGGGCCGTGGCGACGGCCTCCCCCTGCGGGTGCGGTCCGATCCGGCGCGTCGGGGGCACCTCCTCCAGGGCCGCCCCGGGCGCCGCTTCCACGGCCGCTCCGGGCGCCGGCGCGCTCACGGCCGTCCCTCCGGCGGCGCGGAGTCCCTGAGCGTCATCTTCGGCGGGTCGTGCGGGTGGTTGCGGATCTCCACCACGCAGTCCACCGCCGCCGATTCGTCGTGCTGCGGCCCGCGCCGCATGTAGTGGTCGAACCACCGCGCCAGGTGCGCGCAGGGCGTGCACCCCGGGACCGGTTCCGGCCGGGGCCGGAGACCGTGGTCGGCGGAGAGCACGACGGAGGGCACGCGCGTGGTGAGGATGCGGATGCTCGCCCACTCCCCCTCGGTCGGCGCCCGCAGGTCCTCCGGCGTCGCGGCCCACTCGGCCCCGCCACCCGGCGGACGTACGTACACCCGCCCGTCCTCCCGGCGCGTGACCTTGCCGAGGCGGACCGTCCCCCTGCCGGCGTCGGCCACGAAGGCGCCCGTGGAGGGGAAGGGCGGGGACTGGTCGGGGGGTGGGGGGACGTCCTGCACGGGCACGTTCGCTCCTCTCCGTAGTGAATCCACTACCAGGGGTGCCCAGCGTGGACTAGAGTCGGCCCCCTCTTCAACTAGGCGGACCCGAAGGACAAGTCGTGGTCAATCGCAAGGAGTTGCGACCGGAATCCAGTCCGCAGGCGGCCTACGGGGCCCATCTGCGCAGGCTGCGGGAGGAACGGGGGTGGACCCAGGAGGACCTGGCCGGGCCCATGGGCTGCTCCAGTCAGCACATCTCCGCCGTGGAAACCGGCCGCAAACCGCCGACCCTGCCGTTCTCGCGCCGGGCCGACCAGGTCTTCGGCCTGGCCGGGAGCAAGGAGTCGTTCGAGCGCGAGTGGCGGGACATGCGGCACGGCGTGCTCCTGGAGGGCTTCCCGGAGTACGTGGGGTACGAGGGGCGGGCGGTGGAGATCCGGCTGTTCGAGATCGGGATCGTCCCGGGCCTCCTGCAGACCCCGGAGTACGCGCGCGTCCTGGCGAACAGCGCCGTGAAGCGGGGGGCCATCACTCCCGAACAGGCCGACGAACGCGTCGCGTTCCTGGCCGCCCGCCAGGTGGCGCTGGAGCGGGACCAACCGCCCATGGTCTTCGTGGTGATGGACGAGAGCTGCGTCCGTCGCCCCATCGGGGGACACAGGGTGATGGACGCGCAACTGGAACGGCTCACCGAGTTCGCGGACCGCCCCAACGCCCTGCTCCAGATCGCCCCGTACGCCATAGGGGAACGCCGCACGTTCGACCTGCCGGTCAATCTGCTCACCCTCGCCGACCGGTCGGTGGTGTGCTACGCCGAGTCACAGGCACAGGGGCACTTCGACCGTGAAATGACGTCCGTGGTCCCCATGTTGACGGCCTACCATCAGCTTCAGGCCGCATCGCTCTCCCAGGCGGAATCCGTGGCCATGATCCAAGAAGCGCGAAAGGGCACCTCGTGACGACCGCATCCCCCCAGTGGTTCAAGTCCTCGTACAGCAACAACGGCGGCAACTGCGTCGAGGTCGCCGTGAACCTCGTCCCCTCGCGCGGCACCGTCCCCGTCCGCGACTCCAAGGTCGCGGACGGACCGGTTCTGGGCTTCCGCGCCGACGCCTTCTCCGCTTTCGTGGGAGGCGTCAGGACCGGAGAGTTCGACGCCGCCTGACCACCGGGCGGCTCCGCCGACCGAAAGGACGCCCATGACGACCGACGAGACCCCCCACTGGTTCACGTCCTCGTACAGCGACAACGGCGGCGCGTGCGTCGAGATCGCAGTCAACCTCGCCCCCTCGCGCGGCACCGTCCCCGTCCGCGACTCCAAGGTCACGGACGGGCCCGTCCTGGACCTGGGCGCCACCGCCTTCGCGGCCTTCGTGGAGGGCGTCGGGCGCGAGGGCTTCGGCGTCCGCTGACGGACCCGCCCACTCCCGGGGAACGCCCGGCCGGAACTCCCGGCCGGGCGTTCCGCGTGCGCGGACGCGCTACTCCGCCGGCCAGGGCACCTCGGGCGAGCGGTACCAGTCGATGCCGAGGGCCCGGAAGCGCGGCGCCTGCTCGGCGAGGCGGACCTTGTACGTCTCCCAGTCGTGGGTCGAGGCCGGGGACCAGCCCAGTTCGGCGATGCCCGGCAGGCGCGGGAAGGCCATGACGTCGAGGTCGCCGGTGGTGGCGAGGGTCTCGGTCCACAGCGGGGACTCGACGCCCCGGACCGCGCCCTCGGGGACGCCGGGCAGGTAGGAGGCCGGGTCCCAGTCGTACGACCTGCGGACCTCGACGTACCCGGCCCAGGAGAGCCCGAGGCGGGTCTCCTTCGTGTACTTCATGTCGAGGTAGGCGCGGTCGGCGGGCGAGAGGATCAGGCCGGTGCCGTTCCGCGCGGCGGCGGCCACCCGCTCCTTCTCGGCGTCGGGGGTGCGGTCGAGGCCCCAGTACTGGACGAGGGCGCCCTTCGCGGGCGTCGCGCCGGTGAGCTGGTGCCAGCCGACGACGGTCTTGCCGTACCTGGCGACGACCGGCTGCACCCGGTCCATGAAGGCCACGTAGTCGGCGTGGCTGGTGGAGTGGGCCTCGTCGCCGCCGATGTGGAGGTAGCGGCCGGGGGTGAGCGCGGCGATCTCCCGGACCACGTCGTCCACGAAGTCGTACGTGACGTCCTTGGGCACGCACAGCGAGCTGAAGCCGACCTTGGTGCCGGTGTAGAGGGGCGGGGCGACGCCGTCGCAGTTGAGTTCGGCGTAGGAGGAGAGGGCCGCGTTGGTGTGGCCCGGCATGTCGATCTCCGGGATCACCTCCTGGTAGCGGGAGGCGGCGTACCGGACGATCTCCTGGTACTGCTCCTTGGTGTAGAAGCCGCCGGGGCCGCCGCCGACCTCGGTGGAGCCGCCGTGGGTGGTGAGCCGGGGCCAGGAGTCGACGGCGATGCGCCAGCCCTGGTCGTCGGAGAGGTGCAGGTGGAGGGTGTTCACCTTGTAGAGGGCGAGCTGGTCGATGTACCGCTTCACCTCGTCCACGGTGAAGAAGTGGCGGGCGACGTCGAGCATGGCGCCCCGGTAGGCGTAGCGCGGGGTGTCGGTGACGGTGCCGCCGGCGACCTTCCAGGGCCCGGCCTGGACGCTCCCGCGCTCGACGGCGGAGGGGAGCTGCTGGCGCAGGGTCTGGATGCCCCGGAAGAGCCCGGCGTGGCGGCGGGCGGTGACGGTGAGCCCCTCCGGCGCGGAGCTGAGCCGGTAGCCCTCGTCACCGAGGGCGGTGTCGGTGGGGCTGATCCGGAGCCGGATGCCGCCCCGGGCCGCCTGGTCGTCCACGACGGGCAGCGGGAGGCCGGTGGCGGGGCGGAGCAGTCCGGCGAGGTAGCGGCCGAGGTCCTGGGACTCCCGGGAGCGGGTGTCCACCCCGATGCGGGTGGTGGCGGTGAGCGTGTAGGGGCCGCCCCGGGGGGTGACGGAGGCGGGCACGGGGATGATCCGGCCGAGCGGGCGGACCTCGGGTTCGGCGGCGGCCCGCCGGCCGGCCGCCTTGCCGCCGGTGCCGCGGGTGCCGTCGGCGGCGGCCTCGCCGCAGCCGACGCCGGCGGCCGCCAGCAGGAGGAGGGAACCGATCAGGTACGGAATCCTTCGGTGCGAGGTCCGTCGGCGCGGAACGTTCAGGCGCTGTCTCACGGGCGGGCTCCCCTTCGGGTGATCGACGCGTCTGCTGTTCTCTTATATCCGCGCCGGCCCTCCGCGTACCGCACCGCTCACCAACGGTGAAGGTCTAGGCCAACCGTCGCAATCGGAGGTGTGATCTTCCCGTCCCTGCCCGATTCCGGGCAGGAATCTTGCGTAAAGCGTCGGGGACCCCCCAATATTCACGGGTGCTCGAACGCCGCCCGTCGCACGACGACCTCATCGACCATCTGGTCCGCAGCACCGCGCTCCAGCGCGGTGAGGCCGCCCGGGTGGTGCTCGACGTGCTGGCGTACTTCGACGAGACGACCGAGGCGTTCGTCCGCCGCCGCCACCGCGAACTGCAGGCCGGCGGGTCCGTGAACGCCGAGATCTTCGAACGGATCGCGGCGGAACTGCCGCACCGGGCCGTGTCCCCGCCGGAACTCTCGCTCCGGCAGCTCCGCCGGATCGTCTACGGCTGAGCGCGCGGGACGACCCGGACGGCCAGGACGGCCGAGTACATCCACTGACTTGGAGGGGTTTCACCTTTATGTGCGGAATCGTCGGTTACATCGGTAAGCGTGACGTGGCCCCGCTGCTGCTCGAAGGCCTGCAGCGCCTGGAGTACCGCGGGTACGACTCGGCCGGCATGGTCGTCACCAGCCCGAAGGCCGGCGGCCTGAAGATGGTGAAGGCCAAGGGCCGCGTCCGCGACCTGGAGGCCCGCGTCCCCAAGCGCTTCACCGGCACCACCGGCATCGCCCACACCCGCTGGGCCACCCACGGCGCCCCCAGCGACGTCAACTCGCACCCGCACATGGACCCCGAGAACAAGGTCGCCGTCGTCCACAACGGCATCGTGGACAACGCCGCCGAGCTGCGGGCCAAGCTCGAGGCCGACGGCGTCGTCTTCGCCTCCGAGACCGACACCGAGGTCATCACCCACCTCGTCGCGCGCTCCGAGGCCGAGACCCTCGAGGAGAAGGTCCGCGAGGCCCTGAAGGTCATCGAGGGCACCTACGGCATCGCCGTGATGCACGCCGACTTCAACGACCGCATCGTGGTGGCCCGCAACGGCTCCCCGGTCATCCTCGGCATCGGCGAGAAGGAGATGCTCGTCGCCTCCGACGTCGCCGCCCTCATCGCCCACACCCGCCAGGTCGTCACCCTGGACGACGGCGAGATGGCCACCCTCAAGGCCGACGACTTCCGCACGTACACCACCTCCGGCGCCACCACCACCGCCACCCCGGAGACCGTCGAGTGGGAGGCCGCCTCCTACGACATGGGCGGCCACGACACCTTCATGCACAAGGAGATCTCCGAGCAGCCCGACGCGGTCGACCGCGTGCTGCGCGGCCGGATCGACGACCGCTTCTCCACCGTGCACCTGGGCGGCCTGAACCTGGACCCGCGCGAGGCCCGCACCATCCGCCGCATCAAGATCCTCGGCTGCGGCACCTCCTACCACGCCGGCCTCATCGGCGCCGGGCTCATCGAGTCCATGGCCCGCATCCCCGCCGACGCCGAGCCGGCCTCGGAGTTCCGCTACCGCAACCCGGTCGTGGACCCCGACACCCTCTACATCGCCGTCTCCCAGTCCGGCGAGACCTACGACGTGCTCGCCGCCGTCCAGGAGCTCAAGCGGAAGGGCGCCCGCGTCCTCGGCGTCGTCAACGTCGTCGGCTCCGCCATCGCCCGCGAGGCCGACGGCGGCGTGTACGTCCACGCCGGCCCCGAGGTCTGCGTCGTCTCCACCAAGTGCTTCACCAACACGGTGACCGCCTTCGCGCTGCTCGCCCTGCACCTCGGCCGCATCCGCGACCTGTCCGTCACCGACGGCAAGCGGATCATCGAGGGCCTGCGCAAGCTCCCCGCCCAGATCGAGGAGATCCTCAAGGGCGAGGACGAGATCAAGCGGCTCGCCGAGGAGTACGCGGGCGCCCAGTCGATGATGTTCATCGGGCGCGTGCGCGGCTACCCGGTCGCCCTGGAGGCCTCCCTGAAGCTCAAGGAGATCTCCTACATCCACGCCGAGGCCTACCCCGCCTCCGAGCTGAAGCACGGCCCGCTCGCCCTCATCGAGCCCGCCCTGCCGACGGTCGCGATCGTCCCGGACGACGACCTCCTGGAGAAGAACCGCGCCGCCCTGGAGGAGATCAAGGCCCGCAGCGGCCGCATCCTCGCGGTCGCGCACCAGCCGCAGGAGAAGGCCGACCACACCCTCGTGGTCCCGAAGAACGAGGACGAGCTGGACCCGATCCTCATGGGCATCCCGCTCCAGCTCTTCGCGTACCACACCGCGCTCGCCATGGGCCGCGACATCGACAAGCCGCGCAACCTGGCCAAGTCCGTCACGGTCGAGTAGCGGAACCCCGGGCCTGTCCCCCGGAACCCGCCGCCGGGCCTGTCCCCCGGCGCCGCTCGGCCTGACACACGACGGTCCCCGTGCACACACCTCCCGTGCACGGGGACCGTTCGTGCTTTCCGGAACCGCCGGACCACCGAACCGCCGGAACCGCCGAGGCCACGGGCCGCGGGCCACGGGCCACGGGCTACGGGCTACGGGCTACGGGCTACGGGCTACGGGCTACGGGCTACGGGCTACGGGCTACGGGATGACGATGACGGGGCGGCGGGCGCGGCGCGCCAGGCGGCCGGCCACCGAGCCGAAGATCCGCCCGACGATCCCGTGCGTGGAGCCGACCACGATCGCGTCGGCCGAGTACTCGCGGCCGACCTCCTCCAGCTCGTGGCAGATGTCCCCGCCGCGCTCGACGAGAATCCACGGCACCTCGGAGAGGTAGTCGGCGCAGGCCAGTTCCAGGCCCAGGACCTCGGTGCGGTGGTCGGGCACGTCGACGAAGACGGGGGGCTCGCAGCCCGCCCACACCGTGGTGGGCAGCCGGTTGGCCACGTGCACGATGATCAGGCCCGAGCCGGAGCGGCGGGCCATGCCGATGGCGTACGCGAGGGCGCGCTCACTGGACGTGGAGCCGTCGAAGCCGACGACGACCCCGTGCCGGAAGGCCGGGTCGCAGGCATGACGTGGCTGTTCTACCGCCAGGGGGTCGACCGTGGAGTCGGCGACGCGCTCGCGGTCCGCGGGTTCGAAGAATTCGTGACCGGCCATCGGTGTCTCGGCGAAGAGAGTCCTCGTGAGAAGGGACGGGAAAGGGGGGGTGAGGGACGGCGGGAGAGCGGAGCTGTGTCCGGGAATGGTCTTCCCCTTCTCCTACCCCCAAGGGTACGGCGCCACTCCTCTCCTGCCCAGAGCCCGCCGCGCGGTGCCCGGCGCGCACGCCGCTCGCGCGCGGCGTTCCAGGGAGCATGCACGAGCGGTTCGGGATCTGGCAATGCCGGTTGTGTCCTACAGGCGTCCGGTCACGGCCGGCGGGCGGGCGCGCGTGGACCGGACGGTACCCGGACGGGGAGCGGGGAAGGCGCGCCGGGGAGTGACCGGAGCGCTCCGTTCCTCGTTGCCACGGGGTCCCGTCCCCACGGGGAGGACTTCCGCGCCCGCGCCGCCGGGCGGACGCCCCTCCGCGGCCGCGCGTCCGGGCCGGGGAGGGCTCCGGGCCGGTCCGGAACCCCTCCGAGTTGACAGGCTCGCACACCCGCTCCCATACGTTTTCGGCCAACTTCCACTGACCGGCGAGTCCTTGGCGTAACGATTGGCCAACCCCGGCGCCCCTGCCGGTGAAAGCCCTGCCCCAAGGGGTCGCACCCCCCGCCCACCGGGGCGTTCGCCACCCGGCCCGGCATCACCGGGGGACCCGGAGGCGATGCTTCCCGATCGATCGCTTCGCGCCAAGTTGCCTTGTCGACAATCCACCGGTTCGAGAACGTGGCACGTCGGCACCACGGGACGCAGTAGATTCGATCATGGGTACCGAGGACTGGGGTCTCGTGCAGAACCGAGGGGAAACGTGCAGGTGCGACACGACCAGGGAGACGCGAACACCGAGGGGGGCTTAGCGTCATGAGCCAGGACTCCGCAGTACCGGAGGCCGCACGGAAACTGTCCGGACGGCGCCGTCGCGAAGTCGTCGCGGTGCTGCTGTTCAGCGGCGGCCCCATCTTCGAGAGCTCCATCCCGCTCTCCGTGTTCGGCATCGACCGCCAGGACGCCGGAGTGCCACGTTACCGGCTGCTCGTCTGCGCCGGCGAGGAAGGCCCGCTGCGGACCACCGGCGGACTCGAACTCACCGCGCCGTACGGCCTGGAGGCCATTGGCCGGGCGGGCACCGTCGTCGTCCCGGCCTGGCGGTCGATCACCTCGCCGCCGCCGCCGGAGGCGCTCGACGCGCTCCGCCGCGCGCACGAGGAGGGGGCCAGGATCGTCGGGCTGTGCACCGGGGCGTTCGTCCTCGCGGCGGCCGGACTGCTCGACGGCCGCCCGGCGACCACGCACTGGATGTACGCGCCGACGCTCGCCAAGCGCTACCCGTCGGTCCACGTGGACCCCCGGGAGCTCTTCGTGGACGACGGGGACGTCCTGACCTCCGCCGGCACCGCGGCCGGAATCGATCTGTGCCTGCACATCGTGCGGACCGACCACGGCACCGAGGCCGCGGGCGCGCTCGCGCGCCGGCTGGTCGTCCCGCCGCGGCGCAGCGGCGGTCAGGAGCGCTACCTCGACAGGTCTTTACCCGAGGAGATCGGCGCCGACCCGCTGGCCGAGGTCGTCGCCTGGGCGCTGGAGCACCTCCACGAGCAGTTCGACGTGGAGACCCTGGCCGCGCGCGCCTACATGTCACGGCGGACCTTCGACCGCCGGTTCCGCTCCCTCACGGGCTCGGCCCCGCTCCAGTGGCTGATCACCCAGCGGGTGCTCCAGGCGCAGCGGCTGCTCGAAACCTCCGACTACTCGGTGGACGAGGTGGCGGGCCGGTGCGGCTTCCGCTCCCCGGTGGCGCTGCGCGGGCACTTCCGGCGCCAGCTCGGCTCCTCCCCGGCGGCCTACCGGGCGGCGTACCGCGCCCGCCGGCCGCAGGGCGACATCGGTACGGCGGTGCTCGACCCGGTCGTGCCCGCCCAGGTCCCGGCCGGCGCCCGGCGTCCGGGACCCCCGCCGGAGCCGGGGAAGCCCCCGTCCGACGTCTACGCCCCCGGACGCGCCTCCCTCCCGGGCCAGCGCAGCGCTCCCTGACGGAAACCGCGCGGCCACGAGCCGCGCACCGCGGGAACGGCGGGCGCCGGGGGACGCACTCCCCGGCGCCCGCCGGCCCGTCGGTCCCCGTCCGCACGGGGAAGAGCCCCCGAGCAGCCCCTAAGGTGGACGCATGAACGACCGCATGGTGTGGATCGACTGCGAGATGACCGGGCTCTCGCTGACGGACGACGCACTCATCGAGGTGGCCGCACTGGTCACCGACTCGGAACTGAACGTGCTCGGCGACGGGGTGGACATCGTGATCCGCCCGCCGGACGCGGCCCTGGAGACCATGCCGGAGATCGTGCGCCAGATGCACACGGCCTCGGGGCTGCTCGACGAGCTGGCCGGCGGCACCACGCTCGCCGACGCGGAGGCCCAGGTCCTCGCGTACGTCCGCGAGCACGTCAAGGAGCCCGGCAAGGCGCCGCTCTGCGGGAACTCGGTCTCCACCGACCGGGGCTTCCTCGCCCGCGACATGCCCGCCCTGGAAGGCCACCTGCACTACCGGATCGTCGATGTCTCCTCGGTCAAGGAGCTGGCCCGCCGCTGGTACCCGAGGGCGTACTTCAACAGTCCGGAGAAGAGCGGCAACCACCGGGCGCTCGCCGACATCCGCGAGTCCATCGCGGAACTGCGCTACTACCGCGAGGCGGTCTTCGTGCCGCAGCCCGGCCCCGACTCGGACACCGCCAAGCGGATCGCCGCCCGTCACGTCCTGTCCGCCGAATGACCGCCCGCTCGCGCCCGCGCGGACCCCTCCGGGAAACGTGGGCGCGAGCACCCTCCGGAACCCTGTAGACTTCTTCTCGGCCGGTCGGGGAAACCTTCGGGAAAACCGCCGGGCGTGGTGGGTATAGCTCAGATGGTAGAGCACCTGGTTGTGGTCCAGGATGTCGCGGGTTCGAGTCCCGTTACTCACCCTTTCAGGTGAAGGCCCTGATTCATGGAGACATGAATCAGGGCCTTCTTCGTGTTCCGGCGCGGGTGGACCGCCCGGGAGGGGCGGGGGCCGCCGCGCCCCGCACCGGCCCCCGGTCCCCCACCGGCCCCGACACCATCCCCATGATCACAAAATGTGACACAACGTACCGGCCGAAGACTCGCTGTGATCGAGCACACCCTTTCCTGACTTTCTCTTTACCTAATGATCATGAAAAGCTCGCGCGGCCTGCCCCGCAGGCGAACCACACCGAACGAACGAGTTAAGGGGGGTGGATGCGAAGAGGAACACGTATCGCGTCCGTCTCGACCGCGGTGGCCCTGACGCTGTCCATACAGCTGCCGGCCGTCGCAGGAGAGCAAGCAGCGGTACCCGCCGAAACGGCCGGAGTCGTCTCCGGCCGCACCGAGGCGCCCGACCTCGCGTCGGCACGCCTGGCCGCCGTGCTCGGGGGGAAGAGGGTCGAGGCCCTGTCCGAGCGCACGGAGGACTCCAGCACCTGGGTCAACCCGAACGGGACCGTCACCACGGAGACCGCCTCCGGGCCGGTCCGGGTCAAGGAAGGGGGTGCGTGGAAGCAGCTCGACACCACCCTCGTCGACACCGGGACGCGGCTCGAACCCGAGGCCGCCGTCGCCGACGTGAAGCTGTCCGACGGCGGCGCCGAGGACTTCGCCGCGGTGACCCGCAGCGGACGGACCTTCGGCCTCGACTGGTCCGCCTCGAAGGCCCTCCCGGCCCCCGAGGTCGAGGGGGACACGGCGGTCTACCCCGACGTCGTGCCCGACGGCGACCTGCACGTCACCGCGCTCCCCCAGGGCTTCACCGAGTCGCTCATCCTGCGCGAACGCCCCACCGAACCGGTCGAGCTGCGGCTCCCGGTCACGCTGGAGGGCCTGAGCCTGGAGAAGGAGCGGTCGGGCCACCTGCGCCTGGAGGACGCCACCGGGAAGCTGGTCGCCAGCGCCCCGGCCCCCCGGATGTGGGGCACGGGAACGGACCCGAAGTCCGGTGACCCCACCCACTCCATGGAGATCGAGACCCGCATCGAGCAGAGCGCGGGCCGGCCGGTCCTGGTCCTCAAGCCCAGCATGGCGTTCCTCACCGACCCCGACGTCACCTACCCGGTGAACATCGACCCCACGACGACCCTCGCGGCGTCCACGGACACCTGGGTCGCCACCAACTACCCGGACTCCCAGCGCGGTTCGACCGAGCTGAAGGCCGGCACCTACGACGGCGGCACCACCAAGGCCCGCTCGTACGTGAAGTTCGACGTGTCGAAGTACGCCGGCAAGCAGATCCTGGACACCGAGTTCAGGCTGCACTCCTACTGGTCGTCGAGCTGCTCCGCGACCGGTTCCGGCGTGGCCGTCCGGCGCATCACCGCGAACTGGGACCCCAGCGCGGTGACCTGGGGCGCGCAGCCCGCGACGACGGCCGACGACGCGGTCGTCTCCAAGGCCGCCTACGGGTACAGCTCGGCCTGCCCGGCGAACTTCATGCGCTGGGACGTGGACGGGATCGTCCAGGCGTGGGCCGACGGCCAGCCGAACCACGGCCTCCAGGTGCGCGCCGTGGACGAGGCGGACTCGATGAGCTGGCGGCGCTTCCGCTCGGCGAACTACGTGGACGGGGCCCAGGGCCCGACCGAGCCGACGCTCGTCGTGACCTACAACACCAAGCCGAACGCCGGCAGCGCCGTGAGCCCCGCCGAGGGAACGGTCACCGCGGACACCACCCCGACCCTCACCGCCCAGGCCACCGACCCCGACGCCGACTCCGTGCGGCTCACCTTCGAGGTCTGGAACAAGGACGCCACCACGAAGGTGACGAGCGGGACCTCCGCGTTCGTCGCCTCCGGCAAGCCCGCCACCTGGACGTCCGGGACGCTCGCGCCGGGGACGTACAAGTGGCGCGTCTCGGTGTACGACGGCAAGCTCTGGAACGGCGGATGGTCCGCCTGGCGCACCCTGACCGTCGACACCTCCGTGCCGGTGGCCCCCTCGATCGCCTCCTCCGCCTACCCGGCCGACGGCCTGTGGCACGGCGGCGCGGGAACCCCCGGCTCCTTCACCGTCACCGACCCCCAGGGCAAGGCCGTCGCGGCCGAGTACTCCCTGGACGGCGGCCCGGCGGGCACGGTGGCCCTCTCGGCCGGCCGGGGAACGGTGACGCTGACCCCCTCGGCCGACGGCACCCACGTCCTCTCCGTCCGCGTGAGGAACGCGGCGGGAACGTGGTCGGACCCGGCGGAGCACACGTTCCGCGCCGGGCGGATCACCGGCGTCCTCTCCCCCGCCTTCATCAACGAGATCGCCGAGACGCACTTCTCCGAGCTGCTGCACCCCGAGGAGGAGCAGACGGAGCCCGAGGACCGGCCGGTCGACACCGAGTACCCCGAGGTCGACGACACGCCCGCGGGCTACCAGGAGCAGGAGGACCCCGAGGTCGTCGAGACCGAGGAGTCCGTCCTGTCCTCCGGCGTCGTGGAACTCCCCGGCACGGCCGGTCAGGAGATCGTCGGCACCAGCGCGGACGGCTCCGTCCAGACGTCGGTGGCCATGCCCGCGGGCGCCGCGGCGACCGCCACGCTCAGCGACACCGGTGTCGTCGTCTACCCGAACACGCAGACGGACGCGGACACGCTCGCCATCCGGACCGGGCAGAACGCCGTCGAGACGTTCCACCTGCTCCGGAGCGCCTCCGCGGCGACGAGCTACACGTACACCCTGCGCCTGCTGCCCGGTCAGACCGCGTCGCAGGGCGCGGACAACGTCATCATCGTCTCGGACGAGCTGGGCAACCTGACCTTCATCACCGCACCCGTCGCCCGGGACGCCAAGGGCGCCGGCATCCCCGTGAAGCTCACGCTCTCCGGGAACGAGGTCACCGCCTCGCTGGCCCCCGCCGCCGGGCAGACCCCGGCCTACCCGGTCCTGATGGACCCCGGCTTCGGTTACGGCAGCGCCACGCCCTCCGAGCGGTCGTACTGCTTCTGGAACCCGATCGACTGCACCACCGCGTACGACGCTGCGAACAAGGCGTTCAAGCAGGCGCAGGACTGGTACCCGGACAGGACCCTCTTCCAGGGCACCGGCGACTCCTTCCGGCACTGCTACTGGAACGCGCGCATGGAGATCCGCCTGTCCACCACGGACGCCTACGAGTTCGCGACCCGGCACGAGTCGACGTCCAAGGGCGTCGACAAGCAGATGGACCTGAAGAACAACGCGATCGGCCGGGAGATCGGCCGCAAGCGGACCGGCCAGACCAACGCCGGGATCAGGGCGCGGGACGATTGCCGCAGCGCCCAGCGGAACGGCAAGCTGTGGATCATCAAGAGCGGAAGACTCGTGAGGAGCAACAGTTGAGCCCTCTCTTCGTGAAGCGGGCGGGAGCGGCGGTCCTCGCCCTGGAGGTCTGCTACCTGCTGCTCGTGCAGCTGGCCTTCGCGTTCCTCGTGGTGGACACGTCCGAGATCGACCACCCGGGGTCGGAGGGCTCCGGAGGTCTTCCCCTCGTGGCCGGGGCGGTGGCGGCGCTGGTCCTGCTCTGGGCCGCGGCCGTGCTCGCGCTTCCCGCCCTCACGGAGAAGGGCCCCCGGTGGGCCCGTGCCGCGGGGCTCGTCGCCGCGGCGGTCCTCCAGGCCCTCGGCATCCGGTCGGCGGTGTCCAACGCGCTGGCCCAGGACGCCGGACCCGACGTCGCGGTCAACGCGCTGATGGTGCTGTGCGCCCTGGTCGCCGTCGCCGCGTGCGTCCTGGGCCTCCGTGACGCGTCACGGAGAACGGCGCTCCAGGGCTGAACGGCGCCCCCGGCACCCGCGCGGGCGCCGGGGGCCCGCCCCGGGGGGAGGCCCCGGTCCGTGAGGACCGGGGCCTCCGTCGTGTCCGCGGCGGACCGGGAGGAAAGGCGCGCCCCGGCCGGGGGGGTGGGTGGGGGAGGCCGGGGCGCGCTGCTGGGGGGGTGCAGTGGAGGAGGACCGTACGGGGCCGGTGGGAACCTTCCTGCCGAGGGGATGTGACAGCACGCTAGCGGCCGGGAGGGGGAGAAACCGGACTCCGGGGGCGGGGGAGGGGTTTCTTACGGGCCGCTTAAGGAGGCCATCGGGACGGGAAAAGGTTCGCCCCCAGGGAGGAGGGCGAACGGGGACGGAACCGGGGCGGGCCGGGCCGGGCCCGTACCGGCGGAACCGGGCCGGGCCCGTACCGGCGGAACCGGGCCGGGCCCGTACCGGCCCTGGGCCGTGGCGGCGTTCGTACGGCCCTGGCCCGGGCGGGGCTCGTACCGGACCGGGCCCGGGGCGGTGTTCGTACCGGTCCCGGGCCGGGCGGTGTTCGTACCGGGCCCGGCCCGGGGCTCAGCGTTCGCGGGCCCGGCGGGTTCCCGTCCCCCCGCGCCGGCGGCGGGCCGGGCGGTGGGCGCGGCGGGTGGGCGTACGGGCGGGGCCGGACGCCCCGGCGCGTCCCTCCAGGCCGATCCAGACGCGGACCTCGGTGCCGCCGAGCACCGAGTGCCCGATCCGGACGTCGCCGCCGGTGCCCTCCGCCATCCGGCGCACGATGTCGAGGCCGAGGCCCGTGGAACCGTCCCGGTCACCGCTGTTGCCCCGGGCCAGGGCGGCGGCGGGGTCGTCGATGCCGGGGCCCGCGTCCGAGACCAGGACGATGACGGCGTCGTCGCCGTTGTGGACGTCGACGGAGAAGGCGGTGCCCTCGGGGGTGTGGCGGAAGACGTTGCCGAGCAGGGCGTCGAGGGCGGCGACCAGTTCGGGGCGGGCGACCGGGATGCGGACCGGGCGCTCGACGCCCGCGACCCGCACCCGCCGCCCCTCGTCCTCCGCGAGCGCCGACCAGAAGTCCATCCGCTCACGGACCACTTCGGCGGCGTCGCAGCCCGCGCCGGGTCCGGTCGCCCGGGTCTGCGGCTTCGCCTCCCGGGCCGTGCGGATGATGATGTCGACCTCGCGTTCCAGCTGTTCCACGGCCGTACGGGTCTGTTCGGCGGCCGGGCCCCCGCCGAGCGAGGCGGCGTTGAGCCGGAGGACGGTCAGCGGGGTGCGCAGCCGGTGGGAGAGGTCGGCGGCCAGCTCGCGTTCGTTGGCGAGGAGCTGGACGACCTGATCGGCCATCGAGTTGAAGGCGACGGCGGCCGACTTGAGCTCCGGCGGCCCCTCCTCGGGGACGCGCACGCCGAGCTGTCCCTCCCCCAGCTCGTGGGCGGCACCCGCGAGCCGCTCGGCGGGCTGGACCATGCGGACGCCGAGGCGGTCCGCGACGGCGACGGAGCCGACGACGAGGGCGACGCCGACGCCCGCGAGGATCAGCCAGGCGGTGGCGACGCCGTTGGACACCTCGCCCTCGGGGACGAAGAGTTCGACGATCGCGACCTCCCCGCTGCCGATCGCGGTGGGCTGGAGCAGGGCGAACCCGCCCGGGACCTCCGCGATGGAGGCCCGGCCGAGGCCGCGGGTGGCCCGCAGCTCCTCCTCGCCGGCCCGCCGGGTGCCGATCTCCAGCGGCGGGGCGCCCGGCGTGCCGGAGGGCACGTGGACGGCGAGCCGGCCGGCGGGCCCGTCCTCGGTGGCGGCGACGGCCCTGTCCAGCTCGTCGCGGTCGGTGGTGATCGCGAGGACGGGGGCGAGACCGGAGGCCCGTCGTTCCGCGTTGGAGAAGGCCCGGTCGCGGGCCATCTCCTCGACGACGAGCCCCAGGGGGACGGCGAAGGCGACCACGACCATGACGGTGACGGCCAGGCAGACCTTGACCAGCGCCCATCTCACGGCTGCGGCTCCCGGGGCGGCTCCAGCTTCACGCCGACGCCGCGCAGGGTGTGCAGGTAGCGGGGCCGGGCGGCCGTCTCGCCCAGCTTCCGCCGCAGCCACGACAGATGGACGTCGATGGTCTGGTCGTCGCCGTAGGACTGCTGCCACACCTCGGCGAGCAGTTCCTTGCGCGGGACGACCACGCCGGGCCGCCCGGCGAGGAAGGCCAGCAGGTCGAACTCGCGCCGGGTCAGGTCCAGGGGCGCGCCGTCCAGCTCCGCCCGGCGGCGCAGCGGGTCGACGGTGAGCCCGCCGACGCGGATGACGGCGGAGGGCGGCGCCTCGCCGGCGGCGGACCGGGAGCGGCGCAGGACGGCGGCCATCCGGGCCGAGAGGTGGTCGACCGAGAAGGGCTTCACCAGGTAGTCGTCGGCCCCGGCGTGGAGGAGCCGCACGATCTCGGCCTCGTCGTCCCGGGCGGTCGCGATGATCACCGGTACGTCGGTGATGCCGCGCAGCATCTTGAGCGCCTCGGACCCGTCCAGGTCGGGTAGTCCGAGGTCGAGGATGACCACGTCGAAACGGAAATGGGCGACCTCGCGCAGCGCCTCCAGAGCAGTGCCGACGCTGCGTACCGTGTGGGACGCCGCGGTGAGCTGCCGGATGAGGGCGGAGCGCACGAACTGGTCGTCCTCGACCACGAGCACACTTGCCATGGGCGGCACCGTACGCCATGTGGGCGAATCGTCGGACAATATCCACCCGCCGGACCGGGGCTCCCGACCATGGTGCAATATGGGGCCGGTGCGAAGAAGACTGGTTCACGCCCTGGCCTGGTCACTCGCCACCGGCGCGGCGGTCACCCTGTCCTGGTGGGGGGTGCACACGGTGCTCTCCGGCACCGTGTACGACCCGCCGCGCGCCCTTCCCCTGCCGGCCGGCGCCGTCGACGGGCTGTACGGCTCGGGCGGCCCGCCGGTCACCACGCCCCCGCGCCCCGAGCCCACCGGGCCGGCCGCGTCCACCGCGCCGCCGGCGGCGAAGCCGGACGACCGTCCCACGCCCACGTCGGCCCCGCCCTCCTCCTCCACCCCCTCCGCGCGCCCCACGGTCCACCCGAAGCCCACGGCGGAGACCCCTTCCACCCCTCCGGCGGACCGGGACCCCGGGTCGGGCTCGAACGTGAAGAGCTATCCCGTGGACGGCGGCCGGGTCACCTTCGACATCGGGGCGACCTCGGCCGAACTGGTCTCGGCGACGCCCGCCCCGGGCTGGCGGATGCAGGTGTGGAAACAGACGAACTGGATTCGCGTGACCTTCACCCGGGACGACCGCGAACTGTCGGTCTTCTGCGTGTGGCACGACACCGCGCCCCGGGTGGAGATCGAGGACCGGAAGGTCTGAGGGCCGGAAGGTCTGAGGACCGGAAGGTCTGAGGGCCGGCCCGGACGGGACCGGCGGTCCGGCGGTCCGGCGGTCCGGCGGTCCGGCGGTCCGGGCGGAACGACCGGTCCGGGCCCCCGCGTTCCCGGGTCTCAGCGGAAGACGGAGGGCGGCGGGGCGGGCGAGGGCCTGGCGGTCGCGTCGGTGACCGGCGCCGCTCCCCCCGCGAAGTCGGCGAGGGCCCTGCCGTGTTCGACCCGGCCCGGGTGCGGGTCGGTGGCGACCCGGCGGGTCAGTTCGGCCACCGGCAGCTCCCGGTCCGAGGCGACCAGCACCGCGTTGCCGAAGCGGCGCCCGCGCAGCACGGTGGGGTCGGCGGTCAGCGCCAGTTCGGGGAAGACGGCGGCGGCCGTGGCGATCTGGCCGCGCAGATGGGCCAGCGGCGGGCCGTCGGCGAGGTTCGCCGCGTAGAGGCCGCCGGGCCGCAGCACCCGCCGCACCCCGGCGAGGAACTCGGTGCTGGTCAGATGGGCGGGGGTACGGGCTCCGCCGAACACGTCCGCGATGACCAGGTCCGCCCAGCCGTCCGGAATCCTGGCGAGACCGGCGCGGGCGTCGGCGGAACGGACCCGCACGCGGGCGCCCGGGTCGAGGGGCAGTTCGCGCCGGACGAACCGGACCAGGGCCTCGTCCAGCTCCACGACCTGCTGCGTGGAGCGGGGGCGGGTCGCGGCGACGTACCGGGCGAGGGTGAGGGCGCCGCCGCCGAGGTGGACGGCCTGGAGCGGCCGGTTCGGCGGGGCGGCGAGGTCCACGACGTGGCCGAGGCGCCGCTGGTACTCGAAGGAGAGGTGCGTCGGGTCGTCGAGGTCGACGTGCGACTGCGGGGCGCCGTCGACGAGCAGGGTCCAGCCGCGCGGGCGCTCCCGGTCGGGTACGAGTTCGGCGAGGCCGCCGTCGACGGTCTCGGCGACGGGTGCGGCCGCCGCCCGGTCACGCTGCTTGTTCCTGGCCATCGGCCCATTATCCGCTCGTTCGCTCATCCGTACGCATGCGGCGGGCCCCGGCCCGGCGGGACGGCGGACGGTGGGCGGCGGCCTCCTCCGGGGCCGGACGTGCGCGCGGCGGGCTCAGCGGCAGCCGTCGGCGGCCTCGATGAGCCGGGCCGCCTCGCCCAGGGCCTCGCGCAGGACGGCGGGGTCGGTGACCGGGTCGGTGTCGCCGGGGGGCAGCAGCCACCCGGCGGGACGGAGCGCGTCACCGGCGGGTTCGGGCAGTTCCGGGAGCTCGGGGAGGCGGAGGCCGCGCCCCGACGTGCGCGTACAGGCGCTGCCGGGCACGTCCCAGGCGGCGGCGGTGCCGGGCGGCACCAGGAACCCCAGGGTGTCGCAGGTCCCGTCGTGCACGACCGGCCCGACGGCGGGGGCCCCGGTCCTGCGCAGGATGTCGACGGCCTCCAGTCCCTGGCGGACCGGCACGGTGACCAGGTCCCAGGCCTCGGCCGGCGGGGGCCCGTCCGTCCCCGGGGCGGGCGCGCTCCAGGTGGCCGACTGGGAACCGATCTCCGACATGGGACCCCTCCTCACTCCATGAGGAGACACGTTCGTCTCCCCCTTACGGTTCAACGCCCGCGCCCGTCAACGGCTACGGCGTTTTCCCGCCGCAAAGGGTGGCGGTTCATGGCGGATCGCGGGTGAGATATCCGGTTTGTTGCCAAACTCCGCGTAGGCATTCGGTCACAGAGGGTACGTTCTTGCCGCCGGACCACCCGGCAGCACCAGGAGAGGGCTCGGCCATGGCGATGTCACGGGCAGTTCCCAACCTCGCCTTCCGCAGGCTCCGCGGACAGCGGTCGGCGGCGGAGTTCGCCGCCGCCGTCCGACGGGCGGCGCGGGAGATCGGCGAACAGGTCGCGTGCGACGCCCGTTACGTCGGGCGCGTGGAGGCGGGCGAGATCCGCTGCCCGAACTACGCGTACGAGCGGGTGTTCCTGCACATGTTCCCCGGCCTCGGCCTCTCCGACCTGGGCTTCTCCGCGCGGGAGGCGGTGCGCGGCCGACGGCGGACCGTCCCGGCCGGCGCGGCGCCCCCCACCGGCTTCACGACCTGGAACGATGAGGAGAGCGACGTGCTGCGTCGCGCATTCATGACGAGCGGTTCCGCCGCCCTGGCGGCCGTCTCGCTGGGACTCGGCGGTCCCGCCGCCGCGATCCCGGCCCCCCGCGGCACCCACCGGATCGGCGAGGCCGAGGTGCGGGCCGTCGAGGACGCCGTACGGCGCATCAGACTGCTCGACGACCGGCACGGCGCCGACGGGCTCCACAAGGCCGCCGCCCAGCCGCTCCGGGCCGCGTACGCGCTGCTCGACGCGGGCGCCGCGGCCCGCCGCTCCACCGGGGAACGGCTGCACGCGGGCGTGGGCGAACTCGCGCTCTCCGTCGGATGGCTGGCCCACGACTCGGGCCGCCACGAGGACGCGCGCTCGCACTACGCCGAGGCCCTCGCGACCGCGCGCGCGACGGGCGGCGCGGGAAACGCGGCCCTGGAGGCGCACGCCTTCTGCAACACGTCGTTCCTGGCCCGGGACACCGGCCGGTACCGGGAGGCGCTCGGGGCGGCACAGGCCGGTCTGCGGGTCGCGCGACCACTGGGGTCGGCCCGGCTGCTGTGTCTGCTGTCGCTGCGGGAGGCGGGCGCCCGGGCGGGGCTCGGGGACCGCTCCGCCTGCGAGCGGGCCCTCGGCCGCGCCCACTCCTTCTTCGACCGGGGCCCGGCCGACGACGACCCGGAGTGGATGTCCTTCTTCGGGGAGCCCGAGCGGGAGGCGCACGAGGCGCAGTGCTGGTCGCTCCTCGGCGACCACGACCGGGCCGTCCGGCACGCCCGCCGGGCCACGGCCCTGCAGAACCCGCACTTCGCCCGGAACCTCGCCCTCTACCGCGCCCAGCTCGCCGGGGACCTGGCGCGGGCGGGCCGCACGGACGAGGCGGCGGCGGAGGCGGAACTCGTGCGGAACTCGCTCGACGGCATCGCCTCGGCCCGCGTCCGCGGCCTCCTCACGGAGACGGGCCGCGTCCTGTCCGCGACGCGCTGACACCGGGCGCGGGCCCGGCCGCACGCGCGCGGGCCGGCGCCCCGCGGGCCCGTCCCGCGCCCGGCGGGCGCCGTACGCCGGGGGGCGGGGCCGTACCGCCCGGGCCGGGCTCCCGTACGCCGGGGGCGGGCCCGTACCACCCCGGCCGGGCCGCCGTCCGCCCGGCGGGCGCCGTACGCGCGGGGCGGGGGCGTCAGTTCCTCCGCCCGCTCCTCCGCGTGCGCGCGGTCAGCGCTCCAGGTGTCCGGTGTCGTTCCAGCGTTCGAGCGCGGGGGCGTCGTACGCCCATCCCAGGACCGACAGGCTCGTCGGGTCCAGGCGGATGCGGGCGGCGAAGGAGACGTCCTCGCCGAGCCAGCGGGCGCCGATCGCGCGCAGGATGTGTCCGTGGGCGAAGACCAGGACGTCCCGGTCCCCGGAGCGGGCCCACTCCACGATCGTGTCGGCGCGGTCCGACAGCTGCGCCAGGGTCTCCCCCTCCGGGACGCCGTCGCGCCAGATGAACCAGTCCGGCCGGTCCTTCTTGATCTGTGCCGGGGTCAGTCCCTCGTACGCCCCGTAGTCCCACTCCATCAGCGCGTCCCAGGGCTCGGCCCGGTCCCCGAAGCCCGCGAGGGCGCAGGTCTCGCTCGCCCGGACCAGGGGGCTGGTGCGCACCTCCACGCCGGGCAGGCCCTGCCAGGGCCCCCGGTGGAGGCGCTCGCCGAGCAGCTTCGCGCCGCGCCGCCCCTCTTCGAGCAGCGGGATGTCGGTCCTGCCGGTGTGCCGGCCGAGAAGTGACCACTCGGTCTGGCCGTGCCGGGCGAGCAGGATGCGCGGTGCCATGGGAAGGCTCTCCAGAGGTTCGCGGTGCGGACGGGCTCCTTCCATCATCGCCCACCCCGATCCGGGGCGGCACGCGGGCGACCGGCGGGGGCCGCCTCCGGCGTCTCCGGCCGCGCGGAACGGCCGGCCGGACGCCCGGAAAGGGGGGAACCCGCCCCGGTTGTCGGTGGCGGATGCGAGACTTCCGCGGGTGAGCGCATCCCTGGACGGCGGTCTGTCACGACCGCCGCAGACGACCCGCCGGCCCGGCACCGCCCCCGCCCCGGCGAAGCCGAGAGCCCGGGAACGGCTCGCCGAACTGCGCGGGCCGGCCAACCCGCCGCGCCCGCTGGACGCCCGGGCGCTCGCGGCGCTCGCGGCCAACCCCGGTTGCCGGCGCCGGGCCCTGCTCGACGGCGCCGGGGTCGACAAGTCCGCGCTGGCCGCGAGGCTCGGCTCCCCGGCCCCCTTCGGCCAGTCGCAGTTCGCGATCGTGCGGGGCAACTCCTTCGAGGCGAAGGTCAAGGCGGACGGCGGCCGTGAACTGCTGCGCCTGTTCGGGGTGGAGGAGCCGGGCGGGGTGGACGTGCCCGACCTGACGGCGGCCGGGCCCGCGGGACGGGTGGCGCGCACCGCGCTCGCCCTGCGGGAGGCGACCGGGTCCGGGACGTGGACGCTCCTCGACCATCCGCTGCTCGCCCTGGAGGTGGCGGGCTCGCCGGTCTACCTGGAGCCGGACGCGGTGGTGGTCCGCCCGGACGGCGGCTGGACGGTGGTGGAGATCAAGTCCTTCCCGACGGTCGACGGTTCGGCCGACGCGGCGAAGGTGGGCGCGGCGGCCCGCCAGGCCGCCGTGTACGTGCTCGCGCTCGAACGGGTCGCGGAGGCCGTGGAGGGCGCGCGGGTGGCGCACTCCGTCCTGCTCGTCTGCCCCAAGGACTTCTCGAACGTGCCGACGGCCTCGGTGGTCGACGTCCGCAAGCAGCGGTCGGTGACCCGGCGTCAGCTGGCCCGGCTCACCCGGATCGACGAGATCGTGGACGCCCTGCCGGAGGGCGTCGGCTTCGACGTGACGGAGCGTTCGGCGGAGGAGCTGGAGGCCGCCGTGGAGTCGGTGCCCCACCAGTACGCGCCGGAGTGCCTGGCCGCCTGCGAGCTGGCCTTCCACTGCCGTTCGCGGTCGCGGGAGGCGGGCGCGGTGGAGACCCTGGGCCGTTCGGTGCGGGGTGAGCTGGGCGGCCTGACGACGATCGGCGCGGTCCTGGCGGCGGCGCGCGGCGAGGCCGGCGACCCGGAGGACCCGGCGGTGGCGGCGCTGCGCCGGGCGCGGGCCCTGCGCGAGGAGGCGCTGGCGTCGGCCCCTCCGCGCGTCCCCCGGGAGGGCGTCGCATGCCCCCGCTGACCGCGCGTCCCGCGCCCCGGGGCGCCGGGTCCCGCGCGCCCCGCCCGACCGCGCGTCCCCGTCGCGCGCCCCGAAAGGCCCCCGCATGTCGCTGATCTCCACGCTGGCCCGGATGGAGGCCGTCGAGTCGGGCCGGGCGCAGCCGCTCGCCACCGTCCGGCACCGGCACCTCTCCGAACGCCCGCTGGTCCTGGTGCCGTTGACCACCGCCGGTGAGGCGGGCGCCCCGCTGGGCGCGCTCGTCGGCACCGACCCGGAGGAGCCGAGGCTCCTGGTGGTGCCCCAGCCCCGCGACCGCGACCTGCGGTTCTCGTTCCTCGCGGACCTGGCCGAGGAGATCCTGCCGTACGTCGACGGGTTCACGGACGCCGTGGAGCTGGTGGAGCGGAACGAGACGGACGCGGAGACCGGGAAGAAGGTGCGGGTCGAGGTCGAACTGTGCGCGGACGCGCCGCAGCTGATCGTGCCGAGCCGGGCGGGCGTCGAGTACGTGCGGCTGCTCGGGCGTTCCACCCGGTTCCGGCGGACGGCCGAACAGGACCCGGAGACGCCGTTCCCCGCGCCGCCGCGGGTGCCGCTGCTCGGCCGCTGGCTGACGCACTTCGGCGAGCGGGCCCGGGTGCCCGGCTCGTCGCTGCTGCTCGCGGCGACCGACCTGCTCAACCGGCACTGGGCGACCGGCCAGTCCTCCCTGGAGGACCAACACCTGGGCGCGCTGCTGGCCTGGATCGATCCGGAGGACGGGGTGCCAGGCCCGGTGGGGGCGCTGCGGGCAGAGACGGGCCGGGACGAGCGGGGGCAGCTCCTCTGCCCGCCCGCCGGGCCCGCCACCGACCCGGCCTTCGACAACCGGCTCCTGGCGCCCGCGATCGAGCGGTACGACAGGGCCCGGCAGGCGTCCGGCGCGGCCGAGGACGGCGAGGCGGCCGACCGGGCCCTCGGCGAACTGGTCGCGGCCGAGCGGGAGGTGCGCCGGCTCGTCGCCTCGCAGCTGAAGCCGGTCTGGGAGGCGGTGTGGCGGGCGCTCGGGCTGCTGCGGGAGCTGCCGGAGGGGGCCAGGACCGGGGACCGCTGGACCCGGGACCGCTGGTCCTTCACCGCCCACCGGGACCGGATCGCGGCCGGCGAGCCGCCGCAGCCGCGCCGGGACGACGCGGTGACGGCGGCGCGGAAGCTGGCGGCCCGCGAGCAGGCCCAGGGCCAGCTGGAGGCGCAGGAGGCGCTGGACGACCCGCTGGTCATGGCGGGACGGCGGCTGGCGGGCGAGGCGTTCGCGGCGGAGGTGGTGGAGGTGACGATGGCGTGGACGGAGTCGAAGCGCCCCGCGCCCCGGCCGCTGCTCACGCTCCGCACGGAGGACCGGCCGCACCTGGCCGAGCGGGTGCGGGCGTACCGCTCGCTGGACGGCAAGCCGCAGACGGCGGAGTTCGTGCGGTACGAGGAGGACGGCTCGCCGGTGTTCCGGGTCCTGGACCGGATGGGCCGGTCCAGGGAGCCGGCGGAGGGTTCGGTGCCGGAGAAGGGCGAGCGGATCGTCTGGACGCTCTTCGAGCACGACCAGCGGACCGGGCCGCGGCTTCCGGACCCGGAGGAGACGCCCTGGACGCACGGCGGTCCGCCCCGGACCGACGCCGTGGAACCGCCCGACCCCGTGACCCCCGAGGACCTGCTGTGACCCGCGAACCCTTCGATCCTTCCGCCGCGGCCGGGCGGGCGACGGACGCCATCCTGGCGGACACCCTGCACGGCACCTCGCGGGGCGTGGTCGTGGACTCCCCGCCCGGCGCCGGCAAGTCGACGCTCGTCGTGCGCGCGGCCCTCGAACTGGCCGCCGCCGGGCGTCCCCTGATGGTGGTCGCGCAGACGAACGCGCAGGTGGACGACCTGGTCCTGAGGCTCGCCGAGAAGGAACCGGACCTCGTGGTGGGCCGGCTGCACTCCAGCGACAGCGATCCGTACGACAAGGCGCTCGACGACCTGGAGAACGTGCGGAAGTCCGCGAAGGCGGGCGACCTGGCCGGGCTGCCGGTGGTGATCTCCACGGCCGCCAAGTGGGGGCACGTGAAGAACGCCGAGCCGTGGGCGCACGCGATCGTCGACGAGGCGTACCAGATGCGTTCGGACGCGCTGCTCGCGGTGGCCGGGCTCTTCGAGCGGGCGCTGTTCGTGGGCGACCCGGGGCAGCTGGACCCGTTCTCGGTGGTGGGCGCGGAGCAGTGGGCGGGGCTGGCGTACGACCCGTCCGCCAGCGCGGTCTCGACCCTGCTCGCGCACAACCCGGAGCTGCCGCAGCACCGGCTGCCGGTGTCGTGGCGGCTGCCCGCGTCGGCGGCGCCGCTGGTGTCGGACGCCTTCTACCCGTACACGCCGTTCCGCAGCGGCACCGGGCACGGGGACCGGAGGCTGTCCTTCGGGGTGCCGTCGGACGGTTCGGGTCCGGACCGGGTCCTGGACGAGGCGGCCGAGTCGGGCTGGGGACTGCTCGAACTCCCGCCCCGGCACACCCCGCGCACCGATCCCGAGGCGGTGGGGGCGGTCGCCCTGGTGGTGCGGCGCCTCCTGGACCGGGGCGGCGCGGCGGTCTCGGAGCGCTCCGAGCACCCCGTGCCCCTGACCCCGGCGAGGATCGCGGTCGGCACCGCCCACCGCGACCAGGCGGCGGCGGTGCGGGCGGCCCTCGCGGGGCTGGGCGTGACGGGGGTGACGGTGGACACCGCGAACCGGCTCCAGGGACGCGAGTACGACGTGACGGTCGTCCTCCACCCGCTGTCCGGCCGCCCGGACGCGACCGCCTTCCACCTGGAGACGGGCCGGCTGTGCGTGCTCGCCTCCCGGCACCGGCACGCGTGCGTGGTGGTGTGCCGGGCGGGCGTGGCGGAGCTCCTGGACGAGCACCCGTCGACGGAACCGGTCCGGCTGGGGGCGGTGGTGTCGTTCCCCGACGGCTGGGAGGCGAACCACGCGGTCCTCTCCCACCTGGAGGAACACCGGGTGGTCTGGACGCCGTGACCCCGGGGCGCGCGGCCCCGGATTCGCGCCCTTGCGGGGCGCGGGACAATGGAGGACGGCCCGGGACTCCGGGCCGTGCCCGTGCGAGGAGGAGAAGGACGATGGCGGAACCCGCGGAGCGGAGCGGACAGCGGCGGCTCCGGCCGGCACCGCTGGTCTTCGAGCCTGCCGAGGCGACCGCCGATCCGGAGCACTTCTTCGACCTGGAGTCCCTGGAGGACCCCCGGGAGCTGCTGGCCCGCGCGACGGAGCTGACGCTCGCGTTCCGGGCGGCGACGGACCGGGCGACGGAGTTCCAGGCGATCGCGGCGGCCCAGCTCGCGGACCCGCGCCGCTTCGACCGCCTGTCGGTGGCGGACGTCGCCGAGCGGGCCCAGTGGACCGAGGACTACGCCCGGAAGATGATCGAGTTCGGCCGCGGCCTCATCCGGACGGACGGACGTCCGCCGGAGGACTGAGCGGACCCGGCGGCGCGCGGGCCCGGACCGGGAGGCGGGGCGCCGCTGGCGTCTCCGGGAGCCCCCGGCGCCCGGACCGGGAGGCGGGGGCGCCGCGGACGTCTCCGGAGCCCCGGACGGCGCGCGGGCGCGGGCCGGGGCGCACACGGACGAGCCGGGGCGCAAGGGCGTCGCTCCGGAGCACGGGGGCGCGAAACGGGGGCGCGTACGGCTCGAAGTCGTACCCCGTGACCAAAAAACACCCCTGGCATATGCCGAGTGGGCACGATACCCCTCGGCCGCCCTCCCTGTCCGGGATTCCGCGAACTCTCGGAAACCGTCCCGTCACTCCGGGTACACCTGGACGCATGACGACGTGGCTGCGCGAAGAGACCCCGCACGACGTGTTCCGCTTCCTGCGGGAGGACGACGAGGGGCGGCACCAGACGGCCCGGGTGACCGCCGACGGAGCCGCCTGGCTGGCCTCGGCCGCCGGCGACCGGGGGGCCGCGCTCACCCGCTGGGAGTCCCGGCCCGCCTCGCCCGCCACGCTGCCCTGCGGAACGGTCTTCGACGTCGTCGGCGTGGACCAGGTCTTCGGGCGCCGGATGCTGGACCGGCTGTGGGCGGAGGGCCCGGGGTCGGGGCCCGTCGCCGTCCACCGGGGCCGGATGATGCTCTTCACCGCGCCGGGCACGGCCCAGCGGCTGCCCGCCCTGCTCGACTGGGAGGCGGGCGCCGACTCCGGGCGGGACGCCCGGGGGCGGGGCGGCGCGGTGCCCCGGCCGCTCTGCCACGGACGCGGGGACGCGGTGACCGTGCCGCCGCTCGCCCCGTCCGGCACGGCCGGGCCCCGCTGGCTGGTGGCCCCCGACACCCGGCACCCGTGGCTGCCCGGACCCGAGGTCGTCCTCTGGGCCTGCGTGCGGGCCGCGCGGGCGGCCGCCGCCGCCGACGTGCGGGTATCGATTTTTCCTCCCGCCGTTCCGGGTGCTAATGTCTACGACGTCAGCAGGCGCCGCTAGCTCAGTTGGTTAGAGCAGCTGACTCTTAATCAGCGGGTCCGGGGTTCGAGTCCCTGGCGGCGCACCGACGGAAGAAGCCCCTCGCGGAAGCGGGGGGCTTCTTCGTGTGCCGGCGGGCGGCCGTCAGCGCGCTCCCGCCGGGGTGATCCGGACCGTCCAGACGTCCGACGCCGTGCGGTCCGTGACCTCGATCCGGACGTCCGTCCCCGGCACGGTGAAGGTCTCGCCCTCCTCCAGCGGGGCGTCCGCGAGCGGCGGGTAGACCGAGCGGTCCCAGCACGCCTCGGTGTCCGGGTGCGCGTCCACGACCTCGACCGGCCCGTCGCCGGAGGCCGTACCGCTGCGGATCCGGTAGACGAGCACGCCCTCCGTGCAGGTCTCGGCGTCGTTCCCGGCGTCGCTGCGGGCCTCGATCGCGAGCGCGCTGTCGCGACCGGTGCGGACGACGGCCAGCCGGGTGCCGAGCGTGGCCCCCGGGGCCCGCGGGGCGTCGGTCGGCTCCAGGCTGACCACCTCGGGGCCGGGCCCCCGGACGCACGTCACCTGCGTGCGGGAGAGCCAGCCGAGCTTCCACTTGTGCCAGCCGAAGAGGTCCGGGGCGAGCCCGAACTGGCTGCCCATGACGTCCCAGTCGCCCACGTGGGTGTCCCAGTCGCCCCTGCCGTCCTCCGGGCGGTGGTAGAGGTCGGGCAGGTCGAAGACGTGGCCGGTCTCGTGGGCGAGGACGTTCCGGTCGGGCGGGTGCCGCTCGAAGACGGTGACGACCCGCCTGATCTCGGTGCCGTCGGCCTCCAGCGGCCGGTCCAGGTTGACGACCTTGGTCGCGTCGGAGTCCACGCCCGGCGCGTCCGGGTCCGCGACCAGGTAGACGATGTCGTACCGGGAGAAGTCCACGCTCGCGTCGGCGGCGGCGACGGCGTCCCGGAGGTACGCGGCCCGCTTCTCGGTGTCCCAGTCCCGCCGTATGCCGTACGCGCCGGAGTCGCGCGGCATCGGGGTCCAGGCCTTCTGCGGGTGCGGGCGCAGGGTGAAGCGCCCGTAGGAGGCGCGCTCGAAGTACTCGCTGGTGCCGGGGAAGTGGTCGGCGGCGAGTTCGGCCGGGCCGGTGAGGGGCTCGGCGTCCGGGAAGGACAGGAAGATCATGACCGCGTCGAGGACGCCCCCCGGGCGCGGGTACGAGCCGTTCCAGGTGTCGAGGCCGAGGGAGTGGTGGGCCCCGGTGCGGGTCAGGGCGCAGGGGGCCGCCGAGGGCACGCCGACGGCGGGGCCCGTGACGAGGGTGGTGGCGGCCAGCGCGGTGAGCGAGGTGAAGGCGGCCGCCCCGGCGCGCAGGCGCGGGCGTCCCGCCCTTCCGGAGGGACCCGTGCCGCCGGACGGTCCCGCGCCTCCCGGTGGCTCCGCTCCCCCGGGCGGTTCCCCTCCTCCGGGTGGCTGCTGACGCCTCACGTGGACCTCCGGATCACGAATGCGGGACACCTCACCCACCTTGTGATGATTTGCATCATTTCGCATATTTCCGCTGACCCGGTCGGGTGAGGAGGAGCCACGGTGTCGACGTGAAACGGACACGAACCGGTTCACGGAAAGTCACAATCGATCACCCCCCATCAGCCCCTGTCAGAGCCGGGCCGAAGCGGTCGGGCGGGGCGGCCCGGCGGAGCGCTCCGGGAGGCCGGGCGGACCCGGGCGGCCCCCCACGGCTGGAAGGGCCGCCCGGCCTGGCTCTATGATCGGCTCACTCTTCCTCGGCCGACCGTCCCGTCCCCGTGTGACCGGCCCGACTGCACTACGGGAGCGAGCGGTGAGCGCAACCCCCGAAGGACCGGCGCCCCAGGAGCGGCCGGAGCCGCCCGGCACCGCCCCCGCCCTCACGGAGCGTCACGACGAGCACCGCGCGGCCGAACTCCACGACTACCGCGCCGCCTTCCGGGTCGCCCGGCTCGCCATGGCCGTCGTGGACCAGGACGGCATCGTCGTCGCCGCCAACGACTCCCTCGGCGCCCTCCTCGGCACCGGGGCCGAGGCGCTCCGGGAGCGGGCCGCCTCCGACCTCGTGGACCTCGCCTCGGACGGGCGCACGTGGCACGCGTACCGCGAGGTGCTCCGCGGCCGGCGCTCCCGCCTCCGCTGCACCCGCCGCCTCGAGCACCCCGGTGGGCGCCCGCTGTGGGCCGAGGTCACCGTCGCCCCCGTGCCGGGCAGCCGGCGGGTCCTGCTGTCGGTCGCGGACATCAGCGACCGGCGCGAGCTCCAGGCCCGGCTGCGCCACCTCCAGATGCACGACCCGGTGACCCGGCTGCCCAACCGCGCGCTCTTCTTCGAACGCCTCTCGGCCGCCCTGGACGCCGCCGCCCGGCAGGACACCGGCCCGTCCGGACCGCCGCACGAGCCGCACGAATCACACGAGCCGCACGGGTACGGCGGGACCGGCCGGATCGGCCTCTGCTCCATCGACCTCGACGGCTTCAAGGCGATCAACGACACCCTCGGCCACCGGGTCGGCGACCGGCTCCTGGCCGCCGTCGCCGACCGGCTGACCGCGTGCGCGGACGGCGGGGGCCCCACCCGCGGCGGCGGTCACCTCGTGGCGCGGCTCGGCGGGGACGAGTTCGCGATCATGGTCGAGGACTCCACCGGCACGGAACAGCTCGCGGACCTGGCGCGCTCGGTGCTCGACGCGCTCCAGGCCCCCTTCGACCTGGCCGGGCAGCGGCTCTCGGTGTCCGCCTCGATCGGCGTGGTCGAGCGCTCCGGGCGCGGGACGACGGCGACGTCCCTCATGCAGGCCGCGGACACCACGCTGTACTGGGCGAAGGCGGACGGCAAGGCCCGCTGGGCCCTCTTCGACCCCGAGCGCAACGCCCACCGGATGACCCGGCAGGCGCTCTCCTCCACCCTGCGGCCGGCCGTGGAGCGCGGGGAGTTCGCCCTGGAGTACCAGCCCCTCGTGGACCTGTCCGACGGGGCGGTGCGCGGGGTGGAGGCGCTGGTGCGCTGGCACCATCCGCGGTTCGGCCCGCTCGCGCCGAACCGGTTCATCGGGATCGCCGAGGAGGACGGCTCCATCGTGGAGCTGGGGCGGTGGATCCTGCGCACCGCCTGCCACCAGGCCCGGCAGTGGCAGAAGGACCATCCGCGCGAACGCCCGCTCTTCGTGAGCGTCAACGTGGCGGTCCGGCAGGTCTGGGACTCCGACCTCGTCTCGGACGTGGCCGGCGTCCTCGCGGAGACCGGCCTCGCCCCGCACCTGCTCCAGCTCGAACTGACCGAGTCCGCCGTGATGGGCTCGGCGGGCCGGCCGCTGCGGGCGCTCCAGGCGCTGAGCGACATGGGGGTGCGGATCGCGATCGACGACTTCGGCACCGGGTACTCGAACCTCGCCTACCTGAGCAGGCTCCCGGTCTCCGTGCTCAAGCTGGACGGTTCGTTCGTCCGCGGCTTCCAGGACGAGGAGCACTCCAACCCGGCGGACGAGCTGATCGTCGAGGCGCTCGTCCAGCTCGCGCACCGGCTGGGGCTCACGGTCACCGCCGAGTGCGTCGAGACCGCCGGGCAGGCCGGCCGGCTGCGGCGGATCGGCTGCGACACGGGGCAGGGCTGGCTGTACTCGCGGGCGGTGACCCCGGACCGGATCGCCGAGCTGATCGGCACGGAGCCGCTGCCGGTCTGAGCCGCCCGCGCGCCGGGCCGGGGCGTGGAACCGCCCCCGGCCGGAGGGACAGTCCGGGCGGGGGCGGTGGTCGTGGGGGGAGGGGGCCGGCCGTGGGGAGCGGCCGGCCGGGACGGGACGGCGGTCGTGGGGGGGGTCAGGTCCTCAGCAGGCGCCGAGGTCCTGCCAGACGCCCCATTCACCGGTGGTGCCGGGGGCCTCGTTCTGGGTCCACCACTTGGCCCTGTACGTGCGGCCGTTGTGGGAGACCTCGTTGCCGGTGTTGTAGACCGTGCCGGCCGCGTACGCCGGGGCGGTGCAGCCGGTGGCCGGCGGCGTCGTCGGGGGCGTGGTGGGCGGGGTGGTCGGCGGCGTCGTGGGAGGCGTCGTCGGCGGGGTGGTGGGCGGCGTGGTGGCGGAGCCGAGCGCGGTGTCGATCTGCTTCAGGAGGGTGGCGTTCTCGTCCAGGCCGAGCAGGGAGTACATCATCGCGCCGGCCAGGCCTCGCTGCTTGCCGTAGTCGACCCGGGCCTGCACGGACTTCTGGTTCAGGCCGGTGAAGAACTCGCCGTCCTTGTAGAAGTACGAGGACTTCGACCGGTCGTCCCAGAAGGTGGTCGCCGGGTTGTCGACGATGCCGCCCAGCTCCTTGTAGTGCGCGATGCCGGCCTGCTGGCTGAGCGGGCGGGCGTTGGAGCCGCCGGTGGCGGTCTGCGCGAGGCCGTGGGTGGTTCCGGCCGGGACGCCCTTCCAGCCGCGGTAGTAGAACTCGTAGCCGAGGGTCAGCTTGCCGGCGGGGAAGCCGCCCGCGACGCCGTAGGCCGGGTTGCCGTCGATCCAGGAGTCGACGGCGGAGTCGATCGTGTACTTCTCGGTGCCCGGCGCGATCGGGTCGGTCGGGTCGTCCGGGGAGGGGTACAGCGGGGACTGGTGGTACGTCGGCCCGTCGCCGTCCCAGGCGCCGTGCATGTCGTACGTCATGATGTTCGCGTAGTCGAGGTACGCGCCGATCTTGTCCGTCTCGATGTGCTTGATCTTGTCCTGGCCCGCCGGGAGGGCCGCGGTCAGCAGGTACTTCTTGCCGCCGTTGGCCTTGCCGTACGCGTCGAGCTGCTTGCGGAACTCGGCGAGCAGGAGCGTGAAGTTCTGCTTGTCCTCGGGGCCGTAGTGGTTGCCCAGGTGGCCGCCGGAGGAGCCCGGGTACTCCCAGTCGATGTCGATGCCGTCGAAGACGCCGGCCGCCGAGCCCGGGCCTCCGAAGCCGCCCTCGACCGGCAGGTTGCCCTTGAGGTACTGGTCGACGCAGGAGGAGACGAGCTTCTTGCGGCTCGCGTCCGTCTTCGCGGCGTCGTGGAAGTACTTGGAGTAGGTCCAGCCGCCCAGCGAGATGTTGATCTTCAGGTGGGGGTACTTCGCCTTCAGCTCCTTGAACTGGTTGAAGACGCCCACGATCGGCTGGTTCCACGTGTCGGCGACGCCGTCGACGCTGTCCGCCGCGCCGAAGGACTTCTGGTAGTCGGCGAACGAGTCGCCCGCGCCGTCACCCGCGTTGGGGTTGTTGTCGTCGCCCGCGGCCTTGTTGGCCATGAAGCAGGTGAGGTCGGTGGGGTGGATGTTGCCGAACGAGTAGTTGAGGACGTCCAGCCGGCCCGCGATGCCCCGGGTGTCGAGGTGCTTGGGGTAGAACGCGTTGCCGTAGACGCTCCACTGGTCGTAGTACGCGATGCGCACGCCGCCCGCGGAGGCGGCGGTCGTCGTGCCGGCCGCCTGGGCGGAGCCGAGTCCGGCGGTCGCGGCGAGCGCGCCGGCGGCGAGGGCCGAGCCGAGGAGCGCGGCGATCAGTGACTTGCGGGGGTGCACGTGCGGCCTCCGGGTGGGGGGGTACTGGGTGGTGCCGTACAGGAGTGGGAGCAGTGATAGCCGCCGCGCGAACGGTGAGTCAATGGTCTGAACCAAATTGAGGACTAGACCAATCGGAGGCAGAAAGGCCTTGTCGGAGGGGTGCGGCACAGAAAAGAACCGCCCGCCACCATCGGTGACGAGCGGTTTAAGGTTCCCTTAGGGAAGATCCGGGATTCGTTCGACGGTGAACCACCCGTTCCGGAAATCCGCGATCCGTCCGGCGGGCGCCGGTCCGGGACCGGACGGCCGGACCGTCCGGGCTACTCGGGGAGCTCCGGCATGCCGTAGGCGTCGGCGATGAGTTCGTAGCTCCGCAGCCGCGCCTCCCCGCCGTGCGCGTTGGCCGTGATCATCAGCTCGTCGGCGCCGGTCCGCTTCCGCAGGTCGTCCAGGCCCGTGCGGACCTCGTCCGGGGTGCCGTACACGACGTTCGCCAGCCAGCCGTCCACGAACTCCCGCTCGGCGGGGCCGAAGGAGTACGCCTCCGCCTCCTCCGGCGTCGGCACCAGACCGGGCCGGCCGGTGCGCAGCCGCAGCATCGAGAGGGCGCCGGTGAGGACCTGGCGGCGCGCCTCCCCGGCCTCGTCGGCGGCGAGCGCCGAGACGCCGATCAGCGCGTACGGGGCGTCGAGCACCGCCGAGGGCCGGAAGGACTCCCGGTAGAGGTCGAGCGCCGGGATCGTGTTCCTGGCCGAGAAGTGGTGGGCGAAGGCGAAGGGCAGCCCGAGCAGGCCGGCGAGCCGGGCGCTGAAGCCGGAGGAGCCGAGCAGCCAGACCGGCGGGCGTCCCTTCGGGCCCTGCACCGGGCCGGGCACGGCGTGGACGCGCGCGTACGGATGCCCGTCGGGGAAGTCGTCGTCCAGGAAGCGGGTCAGCTCCGCGAGCTGCTCCGGGAAGTCGTCGGCGCCCTCGTTCAGCCGGTCGGTGCGGCGCAGGGCGGCGGCCGTGGCGCCGTCGGTGCCGGGCGCGCGGCCGAGACCGAGGTCGATCCGGCCGGGGGCGAGGGCCTCCAGGGTGCCGAACTGCTCGGCGACGACGAGCGGGGCGTGGTTGGGCAGCATGACGCCGCCCGAGCCCAGCCGGACGCGCCGGGTGTGGGCGGCGAGGTGGGCCAGGATGACGGCCGGGGAGGAGGAGGCGACCCCGGGCATGGAGTGGTGCTCGGCCACCCAGTGGCGGTGGTAGCCGCGCCGCTCGGCGAGCCGGGACAGCTCGACGCTGGTGGCGAGGGCCTGGCTCGCGGTCCGCCCGCTGCCGACGGTCACCAGATCCAGCACGGACAGCGGTACGGGCGCGGTCCCCCGCACCTCTCCTCGAATGGTGTCGGTCACCGTCGGGACCCTCCTCGGCGCGCTCGCGTGTGCATGAGGGGAAGAACAGGAGGGAGGCTCCGCTTATTCCGTCCCCTCCGCCCCACCTCTTCGCCCCGCCTCTTCCCGCCGTCGCTCCCGCCTCCTCCCGCTCCCGCCGCCCGTGCGGGGCGCCGTACCCCCGCGCGGGCGGCGGCGTGCGTTCCCGGCCACCGGGGAGGAGGCGGCACCGGGTCCCTTTCCGCGCGAAAAATCTCTTCTTCTCTTCCGGTCGAACACGCGGACGAGCGCGTTCACGCACGTCCCTGACCTGAGGTTCTGCCCGAAACCAATGACCCTGGCATATGCCAGAGTGGCGCGACCCAGCACAGGGCCCGGACCGCCCGCGTCTTTCTGGCCAACAGCCGCCCTCCGAAGGGGCCTTGACGGCTATCTTGGAACGAAAGCTAGCGGTCACAACCTGGTAGGGGGAAACCGTGGCGCTGAAGCCCGAGCCCACCGCGCCGTTCCATTCGGTGCAGTACGCCCTGCGCGTACTCGAAACGATCTCCCGGCACGGCGGCGGAGTGACGGACGTCCAGATCGCACGCGAGACCGGCCTCCCCGTGGCCCACCTGTCCTCGCTGCTCCTCATGCTCCGTCGCGAGGGATACGTCGAGCAGGTCGCCGACGGCGCGTACGTGGTCGGGGACTCCCTCGTCCTCCTCGGCTCCGGCACGACCCGCCGCGACGCCCTGGAGGCCAAGCTCCAGGAGACCCTGACCGAGCTGCGCGACTCCGTCGGCGCGGCCGTCTACATCAGCCGGTACATCGACGGCGAGGTGAAGATCACCCAGTTCGCGGACGGCCCGCGCACGCCCAAGGTCAACGAGTGGGTCGACTTCCGCTCGGCGGCGCACGCCAGCGCGGTCGGCAAGTGCCTGCTCACCCAGCTCGACCAGAACGGACGGCGGGACCACCTCTCCCGGCACAAGATCGCCCGGCTGACCTCCCGGACCATCACCAGCGAGCGCGTCCTCTTCTCCAAGCTGGACAGCCAGCCGGCCACCGTCCCCGTGCTCGACCTCCAGGAGTACGCGGTGGGCACCGTCTGCGCCGCCGTGCCGCTGACGGCGGGCGCCGCCGTGGGCTGCCTGGCGCTCTCCCTCCCGATCGAGCACGCCCACCGGCTGCGCGCGGCGGCGGACACGCTCAACCGCAGGGCGGCCCCGGTGGTGCTCTCCCTGGCGATCTGAGGCCCGCCCCGCGGGGTGGTCCGGAGCACCCCGCGGGACCGGGTAGTATTTTCTCTGTCAGCAGGCGCCGCTAGCTCAGTTGGTTAGAGCAGCTGACTCTTAATCAGCGGGTCCGGGGTTCGAGTCCCTGGCGGCGCACGGACGGAGAAGGACCCCCGCGGAAGCGGGGGTCCTTCTCGTCGTGCCCCGAGGTACGTCACGCCCCGAAGTACGTCACGCCCTGAGGTAGGTGAGGACGGCGAGCACGCGCCGGTGGGTGTCCTCGGCCGGGGGCAGGTCCAGCTTCGCCAGGATGTTGCCGATGTGCTTGCCGACGGCGGCCTCGGTGACGACCAGGCGGCGGGCGATCGCGCCGTTGGAGTGCCCCTCCGCGACCAGGCCCAGGACCTCGCGCTCGCGCGGGGTCAGCGCCTCCAGCGGGTCCCGGTGGCGGCGCAGGAGCTGCCGTACGACCTCGGGGTCGACGACCGTGCCGCCGTCCGCGACCCGGGCCAGCGCGTCCCGGAACTCCTCGACCTGTCCGACCCGGTCCTTCAGGAGGTAGCCGACGCCGGTGCCGTCCCCCGCGTCGAGGAGGTCGGCGGCGTAGCTGCGCTGCACGTACTGGCTGAGGACGAGGACCGGCAGGGCGGGCCGTTCGGCACGGAGCGCGACCGCGGCGCGCAGCCCCTCGTCCTGGAAGCCGGGCGGCATCCGCACGTCGGTCACGACGATGTCCGGGTCGTGGGCGGCGACCGCCTCGCGCAGGGCGTCGGCGTCCCCCACGGCGGCGACGACCTCGTGGCCGAAGCGGGCCAGGAGCCCGATCAGGCCCTCCCGGAGGAGGACGCCGTCCTCGGCGAGGACGACGCGGAGCGCGCGGCCCGCGTCGGGCCGGCCGGTGCCGGCGCGGTCGGTGTCGGTTCGGTCGGTGTGGGGCACGGGATCTCCACTCGGAGCAGGGTCGGCCCGCCCGGCGGGCTCATGATCGTCAGTGTGCCATCGAGGACGGCGAGCCGGTCGGCCAGACCGGTGAGGCCGCTCCCCCGGGCCGGGTCCGCCCCGCCCCGCCCGTCGTCCTCGACGTCGAGGCGCAGGACGCCGCGTTCGTGCCGCGCGGTGAGCCGGGCGCGGCGGGCACCGCTGTGCCTGCCGACGTTGGCCAGCGCCTCGTAGCCCGCGAAGTAGCCGGCGCTCTCCACGGCCCCGGGCAGCCGGGGCAGCTCGACGTCGGTGTCCACGGGGACGGCGGAGCGGTCGGCGGCGTCGGCGAGGGCGGGACCGAGGCCGTAGTCGGCGAGGACCTGGGGGTGGATGCCGTGGATCAGCTCGCGCAGCTCGGTCAGGACCTGCCCGGCCTCCGCGTGGGCCTTGGCCAGCTGGTCCGCGAGCGGCCCCGGCGGGGCGTCGAGGCGGGCGAGGCCGAGGGTCATGGTGAGGGCGACCAGGCGCTGCTGGGCCCCGTCGTGGAGGTCGCGCTCGATGCGGCGCCGCTCGGCCTCGAAGGCGTCGACGAGCCGGGCGCGGGAGGCGATCACCTCACCGATCGCGCCCGGCGGGGCGTCGGCGTCGCGCGGGGCGAGCAGGGCGCGGGCGAGGGCGGCGCGCGCGCCGGCGAGGGCGGTGAGGGGATAGGAGAGGAGCACGAGGAGGGCGGCGCCGAGGAGTGCGGTGGCGAAGGCCTCCGGCCAGGTGGTGACCAGGTACGCCTTGACGACCTTGGCCTCCCGGCCGTCGGCGGCCAGCTGGACGGGGGCGCTGAGGAGGGCGAGGGGCAGGCCGGCGCCGACGGCGAGGACGATCAGGTCCAGCGGCCACAGGACGGCGGCGAGCAGCAGGGCGTACGCCAGTTCCCGCCAGGTCGCCTGCTCGCCCGCCCGCAGCCGGAGCCAGGCGGCGAGACCGGGCTCGGTGGGGACGCGGTGCGGGTCCGGGGCCGGGTCCCGGTCCACGAGCCGGAGGCGGAGCCGTTCCAGCGCACCGACGGCGGGCCCGGAGAGCAGGAGCGGCGGCAGCCCCACGAGGAACAGCGAGAACACGCCGAGGAGCAGGAGCACCAGACAGGCCGCGGCCCCGGTGAGGGCTCCGGTGGCGAGGTACGCGACGGCCCGCCACGGCCACGGGCCGAGGAGGAAGCGGGGCCGGGCGAGCGCCTGCCAGGGCGTGCGCGGCTCCTCCGGGGGACGGGGTGCCACGGGCGCGCGCGGCCCGGCGGGGAGACGGGATTCCACCGGGGTGCGCGGTTCCACGGCCTCTGCGGGCCTACGGGGTTCCATGGACGCCCACGGTAGGCCCGGCGCCGGGGGCGGGGCCATGGGTCTGGGGGGCCGGGCGGGGGTGGGGCTGGGACTACCCCGGGGCCGGGAGTACCCCGGGGTCGGGACTGCCCCGGGGCCGGGACTGCCCCGGGGCCGGGCGGCCCGTTCACCGGAGGCGCGTTCCTTCCGGACGTCCGTGGCCCGGACGCCCGTGGCCCGGGGCCCCCGTTACGGAGGCCCGCGGTCCGGAGACCCCTGCCACGGACGCCCGTGGCCCGGGGGCCGGGGCGCGGCTCGCGCCCCGGCCGGGGTGGTGGCGGACCGTCAGAACTTGACGTCCGAACAGGCGTAGAAGGCGTTCGCGGTGTCCGCGACCGTCCACACCGCCAGGATGAGGTGACGGCCCGTCTTGCCCGCCGGGAGGGTCCCGGAGTGCGAGAGGGTCGACGGCGGCTGCTGGTTGTTGTAGGGGACGGTCAGGAACGGCTGGGGGTCGAGCGCGGCCCGGGTGAGCTTCTGGGTCGGGTCCCAGCCGTTCCTGGTGATGAAGTACTTGAAGTCGGTGGTGCGGTGGCGGGCCGTGAACTGCCAGCGGAAGGTGTAGCTCTGCCCCGCCGTGACGCTCGTCGCCGGCCAGGTGCCGCCGCGCGGGTCGTCGAGCTCGGCGAACGGGGCGTTCCCGCCCGAGCAGATCTTCCCGTCGGCGGGTCCGGCGGCCGGGAAGCCCTTGAGCCCCTCGACCGACTGAGGCTCCCACTGGATGCTGCCGCAGTTGGACACGGTGCCGTTGGCACAGAGCTTCTGGCGGCTGATCGGCGAGTCGGTGTAGCCGTGGCTGCCGGCGGTGCCGGTGCCGAGGAGGGTGACGCCGGCGACGCCGAGCGCCACCACCGTCGCTCCGACTGACTTTTTGCGCATGCTGTCGCTCCAGAGAACGTGGGGGAGTTCCGTCGGGCCTTGCGCACGCGTGCGGGTACGGCCGGCCGTGGTGCGCCACCGCCGCTGTCGCGGACGGTGACGCACCACGGATGGCTCACTTTGGTCTGGACCAAGTACCAAGGTAGGGAGAGAAGTTGAACCTGTCCATCCCTTCACGCCCCCTCGACGGGAGCGGTCCTGCCCGTGTAGAACGCCACCGTCAGGTCCTTGACCAGCACCTTGCGCTCGTAGTCGTCCAGCTCCACCAGACCACGACTGGTCAGCCGGTGGACCACGTCGTCCACCGCGTCCACGACCGACGTGAGGATGCTGTCCCGGTGCTTCGCGTCGAGCACCGCGATCCGCCGCCGCCGCATCGCCGCCGCGAGTTCGGGGGCGTACTCGATCCGCGTCGGCTGCGCCGAGAAGACGTCGAGCCCGACCGGGGCGCACTCCGCCGACAGCATCCGCGTCAGGGCCTCGCCGACCGCCTCCGCGTCGCGGAGCGTCGGCGCGTCCTCGTGGAACGCGTCCGCCGGGAGCTGTGAGAGCACCCGGGCCATCGCCGCCTCCACCTGCTCCCGCAGGTACTGCTCGTGCCCGTCCACCCCGAGGGCCGCCCGGGCCGTGTCCCGCACCCGCCAGACCACCAGGACCACCACGTCGAGCGCGGTGCCCTTGGCGTCCACCGCCGGCAACGGCTCACTGCGCCAGTGCCGGAGCCGTACGTCCACCCGGCGGCGCAGCAGGAGCGGGCTGACCCAGACCAGACCGGTGCGGCGGACCGTGCCCCGGTAGTCGCCGAACAGGGTCAGCACCCAGGCGTGCCCGACCCGGCCCCGGCCGAGGCCGCCGAACGCGAAGAGGGCGGCCGCCAGCCCCAGGGCGAGGAAGACCCAGTGGCCGAGACGGACCCCGTGGTACGGACGGTCCGGCAGCCCCAGCGCCCGCGCCGCCCCGGTGGGCACCGCGCCCGTCCACCACACGACCGCCGCGCACCAGAACAGCGCCAGGGCCCCGGCGGTCACCCCGACCCAGCCGGGCAGCACCGCCCCGGGGCGCTCGACGAGCGCGGGGTCGGCGGTGGGCGCCGGACGGGTGGAGACGAGGGGCGCCGCGTGCCGGGCCCTGGACCTGGCCTTCGTACGGGGCCGGGGGTCGGACGCCTGCTCGGCCCGCCCCGGGGCCCGGGGCCCCGACGGGCCCGGGGAGGCGGGCTCGCGGTCCTTCCGCGCCGGGGCGGGCGCGGCCATGGCGACGGTGTCGGGACCCCCGTCGTCCGTCGCGGTACGGGCGGCGGCCCCCGGCTCGTCCCGGAAGAGCAGGTGCACCGGGATGGAGCCGGTGGTGTCGGTCCCGATCACGTTCTTCCGCCGTGCCACCCGCACCACACCGGCCACGGGCACGGCGACGGAGGCGACCTTCGCCCCCTTGATCCGGCCGAAGTCCGGGGCCCCGGGAGGCCGGGGAGCCGGGGCGCCCCCACCGGGGGCGGGGGACCCGGGGACGCGCTCGCCCTCCGGGGCCGCCGGAACACCGGGCTTCCCGGCCGGAGCGGGGCGCTCCTCGGCGGCGGACGCGGGAGCCGGGGACGCCGCCGGGGACGGAGCCTTCCCGGAGTCCGGAGCCGCCGGGACTCCCGCCACGGCCGGGGACGCCGCCGCCTCCGCCACCGCCTTCGCCTTCGTCTCCGCAACCGCCTTCGTCTCCGCCTGCTCCGCTTCCGGCGCGCCGCCGGGGCGCGGGGTGCCGGTCGCCTCCGGTGAGGGGGCGGGGGCGGCTTCGGTACGGGGAGTCTCCGACAGGACGGCCGTCGACGCCGCACCCGGTCCCGGAGCGGGCGCGGCACCGGAGACCGGAACCGGTGCCGTACGGGAGACCGGAGCCGGTGCCGCACCGGAAGCCGGGGCGGGTCGCGCACCGGAATCAGGAACCGGTGCCGGTGCCGGGTCTCCGACGGCGGCGGTCTGCTCATCCCCGCCGGGGGCCACCGCCGGACGGTCGCCGGACGGCGCACGGAGGGGAGCCGCCGGGGCTCGGTCCGACAGGGGCCGGGATGCCGGAGCCCCGGCCGCCTTCCCGGGCCCGGCCTCCACGGCCCCGGCCGTTTCGGACCGGGCCGCCTCGGACCGGGCCGCCTCGGACCCGACCGCCTCGGACCCGACCGCCTCGGACCCGACCGCCTCGGACCCGACCTCCCCAGACCTGGCCGTCTCCGCCCGGGTCATCTCGGATCGGGCCGTCTCGGCGCGGGATGTCTCGGCCCGGGGCGCCTCGGTGAGGGTCGTCACCGACCCGGCCGTCACGGGCCGGACCGTCGCGGCCCCGGCCGCTTCGGTGCGGGTCGTCTCAGCCCGGGACATCTCGGTGCGGGACGCCTCGGCACGGGACACCCCGGACCCGGCTGTCCCGGTGTGGATCGTCTCAGTGCGGGCCACCTCAGGCCGAGCCGCCTCAGCGCGGGGCGTCTCGGGCCGGGCCGCCTCAGCGCGGGATGTCTCGGCCCGGGGCGCCTCGGTGAAGGTCGTCACCGGCCCGGCCGTCGCGGACCCGGCCGACTCGGACCGGACCGTCACGGGCTGGACCGTCATGGTCCCGGTCGGCTCGGTCCCGGCGGGCTCGGGACGAGCCGTCGCGGACGCGGCCGTCACAACTTCGGCCGCCTCGGACCGGGCCGCCCCCGGCCGAACCGGCTCCGGCCGAACCGGCTCCGGTCGGACCGGCTCCGGCCCGATCGGCTCGGGTCGGGCCGTCTCCGGCCGGACCGCCTCGGGCCGAGTCGTCTCCGGCCGGGCGGCCGGGGGTGGGGACGTGCGCGGGAGGGTGCCGTCCGTCAGGCGTCTGGCCGTGCGGGCCGCGTCGCGCGAGGCCGCCGCTCCGGAGTCCGCGGGGTTCGGGGTCGGTGCCGTCATTCGGTGGTCCACCTCATGCTCTCGGTTCATCGGAACAAGCGCCGCCAGGTCTCCGGGCCCGGGTAGCCGTCGGCCGCTCCGCCGCGCCAGCCCTGTGCCCGCTGGAACGCCTCGACGTTGCGGCGGTCCGCCTCCGTCCAGCGCGGACCGGGTCCCGACAGGTAGTGCTTGCCGAAGCCCCGCTTCACCAGTTGTTCGCCCAGTTTCTTCACATACGCGTTGGACTGTCCCGGACGGAAGGAGCCACGCCCGGGGAACGCCGGCGCGTGCGCGCCCGGGGCGCCCGAACCACTCGAACCGCCGATGTCCCTGCCGCCGCCGGTCACGAGGAGCCGCCACGTGTCGGGGCCGGGCAGGCCGTCCGCCTCCTTGCCCCGCCAGCCCTGCGCCAGCTGGAACGCCTCGGTCGCCCGCCGGTCCGCCTCCCCCCACTTCGGGCCGGGTCCCCGGCTGTAGAACCTCTTGCCGCCGCGTGCGACGAGCAGGTTCCCGAGCCGGGTGACGTACGCGTTGTCCGCGCCGGGTCCGAACTTCGCCGCGCCGGGGAACGGCGTCGCCTCGGGTTCCGCCCCGCTCCCGGTGCCTCCGGCGCTCTCCAGGCCCTTGTACCGGTAGGCCACGTACCGGTCGCTGTTCTCCCAGTACGCCATCGGCGTGGCCTGTTTCCGCGTGTGCGGCCTGGTCTGCTCGTAGGCGAGGTAGGAGGTGTGCGTGTAGTCGGTCCAGCCGCCGAAGATCGTGACGTGGGAGCCCCGGGACGGGTCGGCCGGGTTGTGGAAGAGCAGGATGTCGCCGGGCTGGAGTTCGGACCGGTCGATCCGTTCGCCGAAGCCGCCGAGGCTGCCCGTCCACTCGTTGCCGCCCAGGTTCCAGGCCATGGAGACGTAGCCGGAGCAGTCCTGGCGGTATCCGTCCGCCGCGTACGCGGTCATGGAGTAGGGGACCTGCGCGGCGACCCACCGCTGGGCGCGGTTGATGATCTCGGTGCGGGTCGTCGGGCGCGGCGTTCCCGCCGGGGTCGGGGCGGCCGGGGTCTGCCCGGTCGCCGGGGTCTGTCCGGTCGTCGGGGTGGCGCCGGGGGCGGGCCGGGGGCCGGAACCCGCCCCGCCGTACAGCGGTTCCGGTCCGCCCTGCGGCGTGCCGGACACCGTCCCGGCAGGCCCGTCGTCCGGTCCCGGGTCCACCGGGTCGTCGGGCAGGCCGCCCGGTGCCGGGTCCGCCGGGGCGAACGGGCCCGGCGCGCGGGAGAAGGCGGTCGCGGTCGCGGCACCGCCGCCGCCCAGGACCACGCCCGCCGCCGTCATCAGGACCAGGGCGCGGCGGGCGCCCCGGGCGGCCGGGTGGCCGCCCGACCGGACCGGCAGGCCGAGGGCGAGGTCGCGCCGCTGCCGGGCACAGCCGGGACAGCCGCAGTCGGCCGCCGGTTCGAACTCCTCGAAGACCAGCACGCTCATGCGATTCCCCTCCACACTCGTCAAGATCTCTTCGGCCGCCCGGGGGCGGACCTGTCTTAACTGTCCGGACAAGTCGCATTTTGACCGATCGGAGGACTGATACGACCATCCGACAGGCCGGAGGGGCCGTTATTGGTCAGGAGCACGTCTCCACGTCGGGTAGAGTTCTCTCTGTCAGCAGGCGCCGCTAGCTCAGTTGGTTAGAGCAGCTGACTCTTAATCAGCGGGTCCGGGGTTCGAGTCCCTGGCGGCGCACGCGAAACCAAGGCCCCCTCACCATCGGTGAGGGGGCCTTGGCCGTTCCGTCCCCGGTCTCAGTCCGCCGTTTCCGCGCCGGAGCCGTCGTCGCGGCGGCGCGAGCTGCGGAAGGCGACCGCCACGGCGGCGACGGCGGCCATGCCGAGGCCGAGCACGGTGTACGGGGTGCCGAGGCCGTTCTCGCCCGCGGCCTGCGCGACGCCGGGGGCGGCCGGGGCCGCGAAGGCGACGGCGCCGCCACCCGCGCCGACCGGCTCGGCCGGGGCGGCCGCGCTCGGGTGGTGGGCGGGCCGGACCGGCTCGCGGGGCCCGATCCGTACGACGCCGGCGTCCCGGTGCCGGTGGCCGTCGCAGACCACGTCGACCGGGTAGGCACCGCTCTCCAGTCCGGCCCTCACCCCGGTGTCGCCGTACAGCGGGGAGTGCCCGCCGTCCCGGCCGGTGAGTTCCACCCCGGTGGTGAACGCCCGGGACGTGGCGACGCCGGTCGTGCCCTCGCACCCCCGGACGCGCACGTCCAGGTCGTCGCCGGGCGAGGCGGTCGAGGGGGTGACGGTGACCCCCACCCCGTCGTGGGCGTGCGCGCCGCCGGCCGAGGGTGCCAGTACGAGCACCAAGGCCGCCCCAGCGGCGCGGAGAGCAATGGAGCCTGAACGCATCGTGACCTCCTGGTACTGGCAGGGTCACCCGTTCCGGCTCTTTCCGCATCCCGGGGGACCCGGCCGGGTGTCCGGGCCGGGCCCCTCCCGCCGGGGTCAGACGCGGTCGACGATGTCCGCGATCGAGTCGACGGTCTTGGACGGGCGGAACGGGTAGCGGTCCACCTCGGCCCGGCTCGTCAGCCCCGTCAGGACCAGGAAGGTCTGCATCCCCGCCTCCAGACCGGCCAGGATGTCGGTGTCCATCCGGTCGCCGATCATGGCGCTGGTCTCGGAGTGGGCGCCGATCGCGTTGAGGCCGGTGCGCATCATGAGCGGGTTGGGCTTGCCCGCGAAGTACGGCTCCTTGCCGGTGGCCTTGGTGATCAGCGCGGCGACCGAGCCCGTGGCGGGGAGCGGGCCCTCCAGGGAGGGTCCGGTCTCGTCGGGGTTGGTGCAGATGAAGCGGGCGCCGGCGTTGATCAGCCGGACGGCCTTGGTCATCGCCTCGAAGGAGTACGTGCGGGTCTCGCCGAGGACCACGTAGTCCGGGTCGTGGTCGGTGAGGACGTAGCCGATGTCGTGCAGGGCGGTGGTGAGTCCGGCCTCGCCGATGACGTACGCGGTGCCGCCGGGGCGCTGGTCGTCGAGGAACTTGGCGGTGGCGAGGGCGGAGGTCCAGATGTTCTCGACGGGGACGTCGAGGCCCATCCGGGCGAGCCGGGCGTGCAGGTCGCGGGCGGTGTAGATCGAGTTGTTGGTGAGGACCAGGAAGGGCTTCCCGGTCTCCCGCAGCTTCTTGATGAACGCGTCGGCGCCGGGGATCGGCACGCCCTCGTGGATGAGGACGCCGTCCATGTCGGTGAGCCAGGATTCGATCGGCTTGCGCTCTGCCATGGGTGCGGGACTCCTGCCGTACATGTGTGCGGGGTGCTGGGGGCGCCGCGACTGCGCTGTGGCGACGCCCCCAGGGTAGGGCCTGGCCGCCCGCACCGGGCCGGGCCGGAGCGGGGTTCCGGCGCGCGCGGCCGCACGGCCCGGGAGGGACCGTTCAGGAACCGGACGGCTCGATCTCCCCGGCGAAGACGATCACCTGGTCGATGAGGCTCCGCCGCAGGTGGACGACGTCCGTTCCCGCCAGGCGGGGGCCTCCGTCCGGCGTGGTGAAGGCCCACCGGTACCGGGCCCACTCGTCGGGCATGTCCACCGCCGAGCAGCGCACCATCGTCCCGGTCCCCGCCGGGTGGTGCCGGATGTCCAGCACGAACTGCTCGACCGCCCCGATGCCCTCGCTGCGGCCCAGCGGCCCCCAGAAGACCACGTCCGTGGTCAGGGCCTGGGAGAGCAGCCCGGGTACGTATCTGTCGTCCGATGCGTTGAAGGCGGAGAGGAACGTGTCGATCGCGGACCGGGCTGTCTCTTCCTGCATGCGTCAGTCATACCAGCCGCTCCGGGGGGCGCACACGCGTCCCGTGGACCTCCCCCGGCCACGGCGCGGGCGCCGGTCCCGTGACCGCGCGGGGTGCCGGGGGCGCCGCGCCCGCGCCGGGGCGGCGCCCCGGGGGTCAGGAGGTGGTGATGCCGACCCCGTCGACCGTCCAGTACCAGTTGTTGTCGCCGGTGTAGCGGAAGCGGAAGTTGACGGTGGAGGCGCCGGCCGGGACGGGGACCGTGAGGGACTGGGGCTGGGAGAGGACGTCGGCGGTGTAGCTCTTGACCACGGTCGGGGTGCCGCCGTTGAAGCTCACCAGGACCTGGGCGGTCTGGGCGCCCTCCTGCCGGTAGAGGGTGGTGAAGCCGAGGGTGACCGAGGACGCGCCGGAGACGGGGTGCGCGGGCGTGACCAGGGTGGAGTCGAACGTGCCCGAGAAGCTCTTGTCGGCCCACTCGTCGGAGTCGGCGACGGCGAAGACGCCCCGGGCACGCACGTTCAGCTCGCGGGACTGGTCGCGCTGGGCGCGGGTCCAGAACTCGTCGGTGGCGAAGGACCAGCCGCGCCACTCGGTCACGCCGCCGGTGCCCATCGCGTTGTTGACGACGGACCAGCCGCTGGGCGGGGTGCGGGTGAAGCCCAGGACCCCGGCGGGGACGGCGGTCTCGTCGACGCGGCCGGACAGCGACCCGTACAGGGTGTCGAAGGGGTCGGTGGAGCGCTCCTGGACCGGCTTGCCGTCCAGGCCCCAGGACGGGTCGGGGACGATGCCGAGCTGGTGGAAGACGGTGGCGGCGACGTCGACCAGGCGGGTGTCGATCGGGCGGGCGCCGGCGGCGATGCCGGGGCCCTGGGCGAGGACGAAGGTGCGCCGCTCCTCGATGCCGGAACCGCCGTGGCCGCCGGCGTCGGTGTGGCCGTGGTCGGTGGTGACGATGACGGTCCAGCGCTCCGAGGCGCGGGACGGGCGGGCCTCGATCGCGGCCAGGAGCCGGCCGAGGTGGGCGTCCTGGACGTCGATGGCTTCGAGGTACTTGGCGTGCGCGGCGCCGTAGGTGTGGCCGATCTCGTCGGTCTCGCCGAAGTAGACGAAGAGGACGTCGGGGTTCTGGTCGCGCAGGACGGACTCGGTGATGTCGGTGATCACCTTGTCGTTGACGACGTAGTCGTTGTCGTAGACCAGCTTGGCGTCGGCGCCGGGGGTGACGGTGCCGTGGGTGTCGAGTTCGGGCCAGTCGACGGCGGCGAAGAGGGAGAGGCCGGGGCGGACCTGGTTCAGGCGGGCGAGGAAGCCGGGGTAGCGGCCGTAGTTCTTGCCGGTGAAGGTGTTGTCCCTGACGCCGTGCTTGTCGGGCCAGACGCCGGTGGAGATCGTGGACCAGCCGGGGCCGGAGGAGGTGGCGGCCATCGGGTTGGCGTAGAGGAGGGAGCGGCCGTAGGTGCCGTTGGCCATCAGGGACTTGAGCACGGGGGCCTTGGCGGCGTCGATCCGGTCGTACCGCAGGCCGTCCATGCCGACGACGAGCACCTTGTCCTTGCTGGTGCCGTCGGGGAGCGTCGGGGCGGCGGTGCCGGCCGCGAGGGCGGCGGGGGCGGCGAGCCCGGTGGCGGCGGCGGCCGCGGTGGCGCCCGCGGCGGCGAGCACGGTGCGGCGGGAGATGCCGGTGAGCGGCATGTCGGAGTCCTCCGTGGAAGGGGGGAAGGTGTCCGGGCGCAGCCCAACACCCCTGAGGGCTCAGGGGCGTTGGGTCCGTACCCGTTATCCTTCCGCGATCTGCGGGAGTGTTCCAGAGCCGTGCGGTGAACTCTCAGCTTCCGGTGGCGGACTTCCACGCGTCGACGTACGCCGTCAGGTTCTCGCCGATGTCGGTCCAGTCGGGTTCGAAGACCTCGACGCCCTCCAGGAGCTTGGTGAGGGCGACGGCGTTGGCGTCGGTGGGCTTGACGTCCTTGCGGGCCGGGAAGCCGCCGCCGACGGCGCTGACCTGGCGCTGGGCGGCCTCGCTCAGGAGGAAGTCGAGGAGCTTCCTGCCGTTCCCGGCGTGCGGGGCCTTGTTCACCAGGCCGGCGGCGTACGGCAGCGCGAAGGTGGTGGGCTTCCCGCCGCCCTTGGCCGGGAACCAGATCCCGAGGTTCGGCATGGACTTCGCCTGGGCGAAGTTCATCTGGACGTCGCCGTTGGCGACGAGGAGTTCGCCCTTGTCCACCTTGGGGGCGAGCTTGGAGGTGGAGGAGGACGGGCCGACGTTGTTGGCCTGGAGCTTCTTCAGGTACTCCATGGCCGGTTCGCGGCCCCCGAAGTCGTGCACGGCCTTGATGAGGACGGCGGTGCCGTCGCCCGCGACGCCGGGGGTGGAGTACTGGACCCGGTTCTCGTACTTCTTGTCGAGCAGTTCCTCCCAGGTCTTCGGGGCGGCCGGCAGCTCCTTCTTGTTGTGGACGAAGCCGAAGTAGTTGTTGACGACGGAGGTCCAGGTGCCGTCGGCCGCCTTGTCGGCGCCGTCGACCCGGTCGGAGCCCTGCGGCGCGTACGGCTGGAGCAGCCCCCTGGAGCCGGCCTGCTGGATGAAGGGCGGCAGGGTGACGAGGACGTCGGCCTGGGTGTTGCTCTTCTCGCGGAGGGCGCGCTGCACCATCTCGCCGGAGCCGCCCTCGACGTACTCGACCTTGATGCCGGTCTTCTTCTCGAAGTCCGCGAAGACCTTGTCGTACCAGCCGTCGCCCGCCTCGCCCTTGAGGCCGTCGGCGCTGTAGACGGTGACGACCTTCTCGTCGGAGGCGGCGGAGGAGCCGCCGCAGGCGGTGAGGGTGGCGGCGAGGACGAGGGCGCCGGTGACGGCGGCGGCCGGCCGGGCGAACGTGGACGCGGTGCGCATGTCGGGTTCTCTCCTGGTGGGACGGAGCCTCAGCGGTACGAGGCTCGGGTGCGGACGCGGGAGACGGCGAGGAGGACGAGCAGGGTCGTGGCCATGAGGACCACGGCGAGCGCCGAGCCGGTGAAGAGGGAGCCGCGGTCGGTGGCGGTGAAGACGAGCACCGGCAGCGGCGTCCAGTCCGGCGGGTAGAGCATCATCGTGGCGCTCAGTTCGCCCATGGAAAGGGCGAAGCAGAGTCCGGCGGCGGCGTTCAGGGACGGCAGCAGGAGCGGGAGCTTCACCCGGAAGAGGACGTACGAGGGTCGGGCGCCGAGACCGGCCGCCGCCTGCTCGTACACCGGGTCCAGGCGCCGGATCGCGGCCGAGACCGACTGGTGGGCGAAGGCGGTGACGAGCACGGTGTGGGCGAGGACCACGATCCAGCGGGTGCCGTTGAGGAGCACCGGAGGCCGCGAGAAGGCGACGAGGACGGCGAGGCCGACCACCACGGACGGCACGGCGACCGGCAGCATGAAGAGCGCGTCCACGATCCGCCGGCCCCGCTTCCCCAGGGCCGCCGAGGCGAGCGCGGCCCAGGTGCCGGCGGTCAGCGCGACCAGGCTGGCGGTGACGGCCGTGACCAGGCTGGTGGTCAGGGCCCGCAGGGACTCGCCGCGCACGGCCGCCGCGTAGTGGGCGGTGGTCGGCCCGGAGGGGAGGGCGCCGGACCAGTGGGTGGAGAAGGAGGCGGCGAGGACGACGAGGAGGGGCAGGGCGAAGAGCGGCACGAAGAGGACGGCGAACAGGACCCAGACCGTCCAGCGGCCGGTACGGCTATGCACCAGCACGGCGGCTCACCCCCCGGTAGAGGGCGTAGAGGCCGGTGGAGAGCGCGACGTTGACGACGGCGACGACGCAGGCGGCGGCGTAGTCGGACTCGAGGATCGCCTTGCCGTAGACGAGCGTCGGGAGGGTCGTGACGCCCTTGGCGCCGGTGAAGAGGACGATCCCGAACTCGTTGAGGCACAGGACGAGGACGAGGCTGCCGCCGGCGGCGAGCGCGGGCAGCGCCTCGGGCAGGATCACCTGCCGGACGATCCGCGGGGCCCGGGCGCCGAGCGAGGACGCCGCCTCCAGCTGGGCCGTCTCCATCTGCGAGAAGGCGGCGAGCAGCGGGCGCATCACGAACGGGGTGAAGTACGTGATCTCGGCGAGGAGCACGCCCCACGGCGTGGTCAGGAACCGGAAGGGCCCGGTGGCGGCGCCGGTGACGTCGGTCCAGATCCCGTTGGCCATGCCGACCGTGCCGTAGAGGAACAGCAGGGCGAGCGTGATCAGGAAGGACGGGAAGGAGAGGAAGACGTCGATGAACCGCGCCACCGCCTTCGCGCCGGGGAAGGGCACGAACGCGATCACGAGCGCGAGGGCGAAGCCCAGGACGAGGCAGCCGGCGGTGGCCGCGACGGCGATCCACACGGTGGTGACCAGGGCCTCGCGGAAGGACGCGGAGCCGAGGACCTGGGCGTACGCGCCGGGGGCCAGGGACTCCCGGACGACGAGGGCGAGCGGGTAGAGGAAGACGAGGCCGAGGACGGCGACGGGCGGCAGGGCCCAGACCCAGGCGGGGGTCGTGCGGGGGGCCTTCGCGGTGTCCGCCGGGGCCGGGACGGCCGTGGTGACGGCGCTAGCCACCGGACACCCCCTGACCACCGGTCGTCCGGGGGCCGCCGGTCGCCACGGGGCCGCCGGTCACCCCCGCCGTCAGGAGCACCGCGTCGTCGGGGGCGAAGTGCAGGGTGACCTCGGTTCCCAGCGGGGGCGTCTCCCGCAGCTCGCGGACGTCCGCCTTCACCCGATGGCCGTCCACCTCCACGTACAGCCGGTGGGTGGAGCCGCGCCACTGGACCTCGGCGATCCGGCCCCGGAGGGCGTTCGGGCCGTCCCCGAGGCCGACGAGGTGGGGGCGGACGCAGAGGGTGGCCCCGGCGCCCGGTGCCGCTCCCCCGGTCTCCACCTTCAGCTCCGTCCTCCCGAGGGCCACCCCGTCCGTGCCCACCGTCACCGGCAGCAGGTTGGCGTTGCCGACGAAGGAGGCCGTGAACTCGGTGCGGGGCCTGCGGTACAGGTCCTGCGGGGTGCCGCAGTCCCGGAGCCTGGCCCGGTCCATGACGGCGATCCGGTCGGCCAGGGTCAGCGCCTCGACCTGGTCGTGGGTGACGTACAGGATCGACACGTCGGGCAGTTCGCGGTGGAGCCGGGCCAGTTCGGCCAGCATCCCGGAGCGCAGCTGCGCGTCGAGCGCCGACAGCGGCTCGTCCAGGAGGAGCACGTCGGGCCGTACGGCGAGGGCGCGGGCGATGGCGACGCGCTGCTGCTGGCCGCCGGAGAGCTCCCGGGGGTGGCGGCGGGCGTAGTCCGCCATGCCGGTCATCTCCAGGGCCTCCGCGACCCGGCCGGGGATCTCGGCCCTGGGGACCTTGCGGGCCTTGAGGCCGAAGGCGACGTTGGCGTCCACCCGGAGGTGGGGGAAGAGGGCGTACTGCTGGACGACCATGCCGATCCCGCGCCGGTACGGCGGCAGGCCGGTGACGTCCCGGTCCCCGATGAACACCCGCCCGGAGGACGGCCGGACGAATCCGGCGACGGCCCGCAGGGCGGTCGTCTTGCCGGAGCCGGAGGGTCCGAGGAGGGCCATGACCTCGCCGGGCTCCACCGTCAGGTCCAGGGAGTCCAGGACGGTGGTGGAGCCGTAGGCGACGGAGACGGCGTCGAAGCGGATGCCGCTGGTCATGCCTCGTACTCCCGTATCAGCCCGGGCAGTTCGGCGACGGAGGCGAGGACGCGGGTGGCGCCGTGCTCCTTCAGCGCGGCCTCGCCGTGGGCCCCGGTCAGGACGCCCGCCACGATCCCGGCCCCGGCGCGGACGCCGGAGAGCATGTCGTACGCGGTGTCGCCGGCGACCGCGATCCGGCGCACGTCGTCGACGGCGCCGGTGCGGAGGAGCGCGCCGAGGACCATGTCGGGGTACGGGCGGCCCCGGCCGCCGGTGTCGGCCGGGCAGAGGGTGAGGCCGACGAGGTCGCGCCAGCCGAGGGCGTCGAGGATGGCGTCCTGGGTGACCCGGGCGAAGCCGGTGGTGAGGACGACGGTCCTGCCCTGCTCCCGGAGGGCGGCGATCGTCTCGGCGGCGCCGGGGACCGGGGCGATCATGCCGTCGGCGACGAGTTCCCCGTACGCCTCCTCGAAGGCGAGGTTGGCCCGCTGCGCGCGCTGCTCGTCGCCGCCGAGGAGGTGGCGGAAGACGGAGATCTTCGACTCGCCCATGGTGGCGCGGACGTGGCCGATCATCGCGGCCGGGTCCTCGCCGAGGCGTTCGGCGGCGACGGTGAAGGCCCGTTCGACGAGGCCGTCGTCGGCGACGGTGGTGCCGGCCATGTCGAGGACGACGAGGCCGTACGTGTTCTTCGCGGCCGTGGCGGCGGTCGCCGCCGTGGTCGCGGTCGTGGCCGTGTTCGTGGGGTTCACGGAGTTCATGGTGTTCACCAGCCCAGTTCGTTCGCGGTCGTCTCGGCGATGGCGGGCGAGCAGGTCATGCCCCGGCCGCCGGGCCCGGTCACCAGCCACACGCCGTCGCGGACCCGCTGGCGGTGGACGACCCGGGTGGTGTCGGTGCACTGCGCGTACACCCCGGCCCAGCGGCGCCGGATCTTCGGCAGCGGGCGGCCGAGGAAGGACTCGACGACGCGGGTGAGGTGTTCGTAGGGGTCTTCGAGGGTGTCGAAGGCGAAGGGGTGCTCGTACTCGTGGGTGTCGCCGATGGTCAGTCCGCCGTCGAGCCGCTGGACCATGAGGAGCTGCATCCGGTGGGCGGCGGCGACGGGGTCCTGCGCCTGGCCCGCGTTCAGCGCGTCGAGGGCGCCGGAGGCGTAGGCCGGGTAGTAGCGGAAGGAGTCGGCGTCCGCGACGGAGGTGGTGAGCGGTTCGCCCAGCGGGTCGGTCTGCATCATCTGGAGGCGGACCCGGCGGACCGGGATCTCGCCGGCGACCTCGCGGACCAGACCGGAGAGCCAGGCGCCGGTGCAGAGGACGACGGCGTCGCCGCCGTGGACCTCGCCCCGGTCGTCGCGGACGGCGTGCTCCCCGACGACCTCGCGGACCTCGCGGTGCGGCAGGAAGGTGTACCTGCCGGTGGCGAGCAGCGCCTCGCGGAGGGCGAGCTGCGCGGTGCGGGGCTCGACGGCGGCGTCCCGCTCGCACCAGAGCGCCGCCTCGAACTCCCCGCGCAGGGCCGGGTTGACCGCGCGGGCCTCGTCGGCCGTGAGCAGCTCGTAGCCGCGCGCGGCGGCGTCGGGGCGGGCCGCGGCGGCCTCGGCGACGGCGCGTTCGAGCTCGTTCCGCACGGGGGTGAGGGAGCCGATGGCCCGGAAGCCGAGGCCGGGGACGCGGGCGCCGATGCCCTCCCAGAGTTCGCGGGCGCGCAGGGCGGTGTCCAGCTCCTCCCCGCCGGCGCGGCCGCTCACCCAGATCTGGCCGAAGTTGCGGAGGGAGGCGCCGCGCGCCTCCGCCTCGCGCTCGATGTGTACGACCTCGTGGCCGCGTTCCACTGCGTGCCAGGCGTGCATGGTTCCCACCACGCCGGCTCCTACGACGATCACCTTCATGCCGACGACGGTCGCGGGGACGGATGGCCCGGACGGGGCCGGTGGTCGACGGGGCGGTGAACGGGCCGCCAAACTTGGACCAGACCCGTTACCGTTCCGTGATGAACGGGTCCCGCGACGGGCTCCCGCCGTCAGTCCTGGCGCCCCAGGTGCGCGGTGAAGCTGAAGCGGTCGCCCCGGTAGAGGGTGCGGACCCGTTCCAGGGGCCGTCCGGCGGTGTCCCGGGAGACGCGGTGGAGGAGCAGCATCGGGAGGGCGGGCGGCGTGCCGATGAGCAGGGCCTCGCGCGGCGTCGCGAGCACGGTCTCGATGCGCTCGTCGGCGTCGCCGAACGAGATGCCGAGCCGGTCGTGGAGGTAGGCGTAGAAGGACGAGTCCGGGTCGAAGTCGGTGTCCAGGCGCGGGACGCGGGCCTCGGAGACGTAGGTGCTCTCCAGGCCGACCCGCTCGTCGTCCGCGAGCAGCACCCGCTCCATGTGCCAGACGGGTTCGCCGCGTGCGGCGCCGACCTCGGGGGCGAGCGCCTCCGGGCAGGGGAAGCGGTCGAGCGAGATCAGGCCGCGGCCGGGGCGGCGGCCCTGGCGGCGCACGCCCTCCGTGTAGCTGGCGAGCGAGAGGGGCTGTTCGAGCTTGGGGCCCGCGACGACCGTGCTCCGGCCCCGGCGACGCAGCCGCCCCTCCAGGAGGAGTTCGCGGATCGCCTGCCGGACGGTCTCCCGGGACACCCCGTACCGGACGGCGAGGTCGCGCTCGGTGGGCAGCGGCCCGCCCTCCCCCAGCGCGTCGACCGTCTCGGTGAGCTTCGCCTTGACGGCGTAGTACTTGGGGACGCGGCCGTGCTCGGGGACGCCGGAGCGGACGGGGGCGCCGGGAGTGCTCTGGTAGTTCACCGGGGGATGGTCGCAGACGGGGGTGAACGGGGAGGTGTACGGCGGGTGTCCCGGGGATGCGGGGCGCCTGCCGTTGGGGGGTGGGGCGGGGGTGGCGGTGGCTCGGGGGCGCTGGTGGTGGCCGGCCGGGGGGCCGTGGTTCGAGGCGCGGGTTCGGGGGCGCCGGTGACGGTTGCGGGCCGGGGAGGCGCGGTTCGGGGCGCCGGTGACGGTTGCGGGCCGGGGAGGCGCGTCAGGGTGCCGGTGGTGGCAGCCGGCCGGGGGGCGGTTCGGGGCGCGGTGCGGGAGCGCCGGTGGCGGCGGCCGGCCGGAAGGTCGCGGTTCGGGCGGGGTTCAGGGGCGCCGGTGGCGGCGGCCCGCGCGGACGAGGGCGGCTCCGAGCAGGAGCAGGGCGGCGGCGAGGACCGCGAGGGCGCGGGCCCGGTCGTCCGGCGCGCTTCCGGTGCGGGCGAGTTCGGGGACGGGGGCGGGGACTTCGGAAGGTGGCGCGGTGGGCGTCTCCGCCGGCGGGGACGGCCGGGCGGGGGTGGCGGACGCGGAAGGCGGGACGGGCCCGGACGGCTCGGCGGGGGCCGCCGGTCCGGCCGAGGCGGTGGGTCCCACCGGGCCCACGGACCCCGACGGCCTCGTGGGGGCCGGGGGCTCGGCGGGTCCCGGGGGATGGGCAGCCCCGGACGGTTCGGCCGCCCCCGGGGGTTCGGCGGGCCCGGACGGTTCGGCCGGGGCGTCCGGGGGCTCGGCCGGGGCGGGAGGGCCGACGGTCAGGCGGTAGTCGCCGGACTCGCCGATCCAGTCCCCGTCCGCGCCCTGGCGCTGGACGATCGCCGCGTTGACCACGATCTCGCCGGGGGCCGTCCCCGCCGCGAAGGCCAGCCGCACGGGGACGGTGACGGTTCGGCCGGCGGGCACGGCGAAACCGCCGAAGTCGGTGAACACGCCCACGTTCTCCGCCTCGTCGGTCGCCTCGAAGGCCACGGGATGCCAGCGCGCGGCCCCGGCGTCGTAGAACTCGAAGCGAATCCGCTCCGGCCGGAGGACCCGGTCCCGGTCGGCGAGGACGAGCACCGGGTGGACGCCCGAGCAGGGGGCCCCGGTGGTGTTCGTCAGCACGAGCTTCCACTCCCGGAAGGGGCCGCCCGCCGGGTAGGTGGCCGGGCCGTCCTGAATCCGGGTGTCGAGCGGGAAGCCGGCATCGCCCGGAGTGCCGCAGGCGGGGGTGGACGGATCGGGGGCGGGGATAGCGGGGGCGGCCGGAACCGCCGGCCCTTCCGGGGCGGCCGGGGCTTCCGGGGCGGCCGGGGCTTCCGGGGCGAGCGCGGGGGCCGTCGCTCCCGGGCCCGGGGCCGTATCGCCCCGCTCCGGGGCCGCGCCGCCGAAGCCCGGAGCCGTCGCCGTGACCGGGGCGGGGGCCGCCGCCGGGGCGGGGGCCGTGAGGACCAGGGGGACCGTCGCCACGGCGGTCGCCACGGTCACGGCACGGACGCTGCGCAGTCGCAGGGGGGCGGATGCCATGGGGCCGGTGCCTTTGCTGCTCGCGGGCAGGGGTCGTCGGTCGTGACACTGCCACCCGGGGGCGGGCGGGGCGAGCGGGGGGACCGGGGGCCCCTCCGGAAGGACCGCAAGATGCGCCCGATCAGCCCACCTCCGGATCGCCGGGCGTACGCGGCCGACGAGCCCGTCACCGGGTGGGACCGCCCTCCCGCCGCCTGCCCCTCCGTCCGCCGCCCCGCCCGCCCTCCGTCCGCCGATTCCGGTCCCGCGCCGGAACCGGGACCGGAACCGGAACCGGGACCGGAACCGGAACCGGGACCGGAACCGGAACCGGCACGGGACCGGAACCGGGGCCAGGACCGGGGCCGACACCGGGACCGGGACTCGCGCCGAAACCGGGGCCGGTGCCGGGCCCGGCACCGGAATCGACGCCGGCCCCGGGCCCGGGCCCGGGGAGCGACCTACTTCCCGAAGACCGGCGCCAGGGTCAGCCACGCCGCCCCCTCCGCCACCACGTCCCGTCCCGGCGCGACCCCCACCCGGGTCGTCAGGCCGAGTCCGGAGAGGACCCGCCGGACCCCGTCCGCGAACGTCTCCGGCGCGGCGAGCACCACCCGGCCGCCCAGGAGGACCTGGTCGATGTCGAGGAGCCGTACGAGGTTGGCGGCGCCCGCGCCCAGAATCCGCGCGGCCCCGACCGGTTCGCCGCGCGCGACCGCCGCCAGGCACAGGACCTCCAGGCAGCCGCGCCCGCCGCAGGCGCAGGGCGGCCCGTCGAGCTGGACGGTCTGGTGGCCCAGTTCGCCCGCCCCCGTCCTGTCCCCGCGCAGCGGCGCGCCGCCGAGGACGAGGCCGGCGCCGAGCCCCGTACCGAGGTGGACGTAGGCGAACGAGCCGGGGGCGCCGGGCCGCAGGGCGAGGCCGAGGGCGGCGGCGTTGGTGTCCTTGTCGAGGACGACGGGCAGTCCGAGGCGCCGGGCCAGCTCCTCGCGTACCGGGTGGCCGGCCCACTGGGGAAAGCCCGTCACCCGGCCGGGCACCCCGGCCCGGTGGTCCAGCGGTCCGGGCATCGCGACCCCGATCCCCAGAACGGCCCCCGCCCCGGCCCCGGCCGCCGTACCGCTCCCGACGGCCGGACCCGGCCCCGTACCGCTCCCGCTCCCGCTTCCGTTTCCGCCCCCACCCTCGCTCCCGGCCCCACTCCCGCTCACGTCCCCGCCCCCGGTCCCGTCCCCGTCCCCGCCCCCGGGAGCGGCCCCCGGCCCGCCCGCCGGGCCGTCCTCCAGGAGGGCCCGCACCTCTTCCGTCACCGCGTCCAGGACCGGCCCCGTGCCCGCCCCGAGGTCCAGCGGGCGGCGGCGCAGGGTCACGACCGTGCCCGTGAGGTCGGTCAGGAGGGTCGTCAGCTCGTCGCGGTCGAGGTGGACGCCGACGGCGTACGCGGCGGAGGGCACCAGGCGCAGGACCGTGGGGGGCTTGCCGCCGGTCGAGGCGCGCCGGCCCGCCTCCGCCGCCAGGCCCCCGGCCCGGAGGCGTGCGGTGATCTTGCTGACGGCCTGCGGGGTGAGCCCGGTCCGCCCGGCCAGTTCCAGACGGCTGATCCCCGCTTCCCCGGCCGTGCGCAGCAGGTCGAGCACGAGCGCGGCGTTGTGGCTGCGCAGCGCCGGTACGTTCACTCCGCCCAGGTCGTTCTTCACGCCCCCATTGTCGCCGTCGCTTGCACTTCGGCAACAGCGTTGCTTAAGTGAGGAGCATGACTGGCACCGACTCGACGACCGCCGCCGGGGGCGGCACGGACACCGCCCCCCGCACCCCCCTCCGCGTCGGGCTCGTCGGCTACGGCCTCGCGGGCTCCGTCTTCCACGCGCCGCTGATCGCCGCCTCCGGGGACCTCGTCCTCTCCGCCGTGACCACCGGGAACCCGGAGCGGGCCGCCGAGGCCCGCGCCGCCCACCCGGGCGTGCGGGTGGCCGCCACGCCCGGGGAGCTGTGGGCGCCCGGGGCGGAGGAGCTGGACCTGGTGGTCGTCGCCTCCCCCAACAAGACGCACGTCGAGGTCGTCACGGCCGCCCTGGAGGCGGGTCTCCCCGTCGTCGTGGACAAGCCGCTCGCCGGGACCGCGGCCGAGGCGCGCGGGCTCGCCGCCCTCGCCGAGGAGCGGGGGCTGCTCCTCTCGGTCTTCCAGAACCGCCGCTGGGACAACGACTTCCTCACCCTCCGCCGGCTCCTCGACGAGGACGCCCTCGGCGGGGTCCAGCGCTTCGAGTCCCGTTTCGAGCGGTGGCGCCCGAAGCCCAAGGGCGGCTGGCGCGAGTCCGGCGCGCCGGAGGAGATCGGCGGGCTCCTGTACGACCTGGGCAGTCACGTGGTCGACCAGGCCCTCGTCCTCTTCGGGCCGGTGGTCTCGGTGTACGCCGAGTCGGACGTGCGCCGGCCGGGGGCCGGGGCCGACGACGACACCTTCCTCGCGCTCACGCACGCGAACGGCGTCCGCTCCCACCTGTACATGAGCGCCACCGCCGCCCAGCTCGGGCCCCGCTTCCGGGTCCTCGGGCAGCGCGCGGGCTTCGTGAAGTACGGGCTCGACCCCCAGGAGGCCGCCCTGCGCGAGGGGAAGCGGCCCTCCCCCGGCACGCCCTGGGGCGTGGAGCCGGAGGAGCTGTGGGGCCGGGTCGGCGCCGGGGAGTCCCCGGTGACCGGCGGCGGCACCCCGGTCGAGTCGCTGCCCGGCGACTACCCGGCGTACTACGCGGCCGTCGCCGCCGCCCTGCGCGGTGCCGGCCGGAACCCGGTCACCGCGCACGAGGCGGCCGCCGCCCTCGACGTCCTGGAGGCGGCCCGGCGGTCGGCCCGCGAGGGGATCACCGTGTCCCTGTGAGGCGCCGCCCGCCGGGCCGCCGCCCGGTCAGGCGCCCTTGAGTTCCTGGCGCTGCCGCCCGAGCCCCTCGATCTCCAGCTCGACCACGTCGCCGGGGCGCAGGTACGGCTTGGGCTCCGGCTGCCCCAGGGCGACGCCGGCGGGCGTACCGGTGTTGATGACGTCGCCCGGGTACAGGGTCATGAACCGGCTGACGTACCGCACGACCTCCGCGACCGGGAAGATCTGGTCCGAGGTGTGGCCGTCCTGCCGCAGTTCGCCGTTGACCCAGAGCCGGAGGGAGAGCGCCTGCGGGTCGGGCACCTCGTCGGCGGTGACCAGCCAGGGGCCGAGCGGGTTGAAGGTCTCGCAGTTCTTGCCCTTGTCCCAGGTGCCGCCGCGCTCGATCTGGAACTCGCGCTCGGAGACGTCGTGGGCGACGGCGTACCCGGCGACGTGCGCGAGCGCCTGCTCGTCGGTCTCCAGGTAGCGGGCGGTGCGGCCGATGACGACGGCCAGCTCCACCTCCCAGTCGGTCTTCACCGAGCCGCGCGGTACGAGCACGGTGTCGTCGGGCCCGACGACGGTGTCGGCGGCCTTGAGGAAGACGACGGGTTCGGCGGGGGCGGCCGCGCCGGTCTCGGCGGCGTGGGCGTGGTAGTTGAGCCCGACGCACACGACCTTGCCGATCCGGCCGACGGGCGGGCCGACGCGCAGCCCGGTGGCGTCGAGCGCGGGCAGCACCCCGGCGCCGGCGGCGGCGCGGATGCGGTCGAGGGCCGGGGCGTCGGAGAGCAGGCCGCCGTCGACGTCGTCGACGAGGGCGGACAGGTCGCGGAGCGTTCCGCCCTGGTCGAGGAGGGCGGGACGCTCGGCTCCGGGCGGTCCGACACGCAGCAGTCTCATGGTCTTCTCCCTGTGGTCGAGGTGGGGCCGGGAAGGGCCCCGCGGTGCCCCGGCCGATGGAGTGCGGCCATCGGAGGATTGGTCGATCCTCCAAGAGAACGGGGTCCGCTGCAAGACCCCGTTCACGGTGTGGACCCTTACGCGCGAGTAGCAAGGGCGTCGGGCGACTCCTCCGTACGGAAGAGGAGGGCGCGTTCGGCGACGGTCCAGGCCGCGCTGGTGACGACGTAGAGGGCGGCGGCGAGCGGCACGACGGCGGCCGTGATCAGGGTGGCGAAGGAGAGCAGCGGCATCAGCCCGGTGATCGCGCCCGCGCCGGGAACGGGCTCCCCGGAGGCGAGGGGCTGGGCGGCGAGCTGCCGCCTGGTGTGGCGGTAGCCGAAGGCGGCGACGACGGCGACGCACGCGAACAGGGCCAGGTAGACCTGCCCGGCCGGCCCGAACGCCCCGCCGTGGGAGAGGGCGTCGGCCCAGCGGTCGCCGAGCGGGGCGGCGAAGAGGTCGTGCCCGGCCATCCGGTCGCCGGAGAACAGGTGGTACATGAGGAGGAAGGCGGGCGCCTGGAACAGGGCGGGCAGGATGCCGGCGAAGGGCGAGACCTTCTCCTCCGCGTGCAGGTCCAGGATCGCCTTCCTGAGCCGCTCGGGGTCCTCGGCGTGCTCCCGGCGGAGCGCGGCGAGCCGCGGGGCGAGCCGGGCGCGGGCCTTCTGGCCGCGCGCGGCGGCCCGGGAGAGGGGGTGGACCGCGAGCCGTACGAGCGCGGTGAAGAGGACGATCGCGGCGGCGGTGGCGGTGCCGGCGAAGAGCGGCTGGAGCAGCTCGGCGAGCCGTTCGACCAGGGTGGCGAAAAGGGACGTGAACGCGGACATGGGGAGCCCTCCGTGGGGTCTCGTCGTGCCGGGGAGACGGGGTTCTCGGCAGGACGGACTCGCGTGCGGGAGGGGGTTCACGGAACGGTGTCCGGGTCGTGCGCCCGGACTGGCGTCCGGGCCGGTGCGCGGGGCTCCCTACGCGGCCGTCGGGAGGGGACGGCCGGGAGCCCGGGGTCTGCGGCGGCCGGCCGCGTCGGGGTCGCGCTGCGGCAGGAAGGCGGTGCGCCGCTCGCGGTCGCGGATGGCGGTGCGGACGGCGGTGGGCGGCACGGCCGGGGCCGTGCGGGCGCCGGAGAGGGCGCGGACGACGCTGGCCGCGGCGAGGGCGACGGCGGCGGAGACACCGGCTCCGGCGGCGGCGCCGACACCGTCGGAGAGGAGCAGCCCGGCGAGGGCGAACAGGAAGAGCAGGGGCGCGGCGAACCGCGGGAACGGACTCCCGGCCGTCATCGCGTCACTCCCTCCCCGTCCCGGCGCCGCCGCAGCGGCGCACCGCAGTGTCTCCATGCATCCGTGCCCCGTGCCCCGTGTCCCGTGTCCGGTGTCCGGGGCGTCCACCGGGAAGACGCACGGCCGGGGACGGAAGTTCCCGCCCCGGCCGCTCCCCTCCACCCCCCGGGGGACGACAAGCGCCGACACGCCAACTCTCCGGGCCCGCACAGCAGTACGGTGGGACACATGCGCCCCGACACGCCTGCCGCACACACCACCGAAGCCGAGCGTCTGCTGCGCACCGCCGCGCAGTACCCGGGTGACCGGGAGCCCTTGTCCCTCCGGGCCGCGGCCCACCTGGAACTGGCGGGCGACCGCCCCGGGGCGACGGCCCTCTACGACGCCCTCCTGTCGTCCGAGCCCGCGAACCCGCACCTGATCAGGGCGCTGAAGGCGGCGAACCTCTGGGAGTACGGGCACGAGGCCGAGGCCCGCGCCATCATCGACGGACTCCGCGAGGTCCGGCCCGCGGACGCGGCACCGTGGGAGATCGCGGCGGAGACGCTGGAGGCCCACGACGAGCTGGAGGCGGCGGAGGCGACCCTGACGGAGGCGGCGAGGCTCCTGGCCGCCTCCGCGGAGGAGCTTCCCCACGCGACCCGGTCCCTGATCACGACCCGGCACCGGGTGCGCAGGATGCTGGCGCTGCCGCACGACGACTGGGACGACCGGGCGGACCGGCTCCACACGGCGGCGGTCCCCCTGGACGAACTCCACGACCCGAAGCGCCTCTGGTCCCTCGGCTCGGAGGACCCGGCGGAGCTCCGGGCGGAGATCGCCCGCCTCCGCTCCGAACTGGGCACCTACCGCACGGCCCTCTCCCGCCCCTTCCCGGTCGCGGTCCTCCACTGGCCGGAGCCGGAACTGGACGAGCTGCTCGCCGCGTACCCGGAACTGGAGGCCGAGTACCCCACGTACGCGGCGCACCTCACCGACCTGGAGGCCTCCCTCCGCGAACTCGCCCAGGCCGGCACCCCCAACCTGGGCGTCGTCCGCGCCACGGTCCCCTCCTACGAGGCCTTCGCCGCCTCGGAGTCCACCCACCCGTCGAACGCGGACCTCCTCCCCCAGTACGCCACCACCCTCGCGGCCCGCGGCCGCGCGACGGCCTGGCCGCCGGCCCGGGGAGAGGCGTGCTGGTGCGGGTCGGGGGAGACGTACGGGAAGTGCCACGGGGCGGATTGACGCCCGACCGACGCCTCATCGCGCCCCCCTCTCCGACGCCTGATACCAATAGGGGCTGAATCAGGGAGGGGAACACGATGAGCGAGCTGTCGAGCTCCAGCGGGCCGGTTTCGGGACTCTATGAGCAGTTGGTGACCCTGCGGCTCGAAGCGCAGCTCAAGGCTCTCTCGGATCGTGGTTGGCATGCGATCGATGAAGTGGTCGGTCCTGCGTCGTCTCCGCGGGTTCTGGCACAGCACGTGGCCGTCACGGTGCGCCGCATCTTGGAGGGGCTGCCTGCGGCAGAGCACGTGCATGCGGCCAACCAAATCCTCGAATCGATGAACACCATCGAGGGCGCACGTGAATGGGTCGAGCTCGTTGCCGATGGCCCGCGGCAGCTCCTCGCAATAGCGGAGCAGGAGGCTCAGGGCGCGTACCGCATCCGCCCTGTGACTCCCCTCGCGGAAACGGCCCTCCTCACCAACGCCCCAGAAGATCCCAGCCTGGGTTTCGAGCTGCGGGCCGAGCTCGCCACAGCTGACCGGGTAGACCTTTTGTGCGCTTTTGTGAAATGGCACGGTCTGCGTGTCATCGAGCAGTCGCTTGAATCGGCTCACGCACGAGGCGTCCCCATCCGGGTCATCACGACGACGTACATCGGAGCCACCGAACGGCAGGCACTTGATCGTCTCGTTCGTCAGTTCAATGCGGAAGTCAAGGTCAACTACGAGATCCGTTCGACCCGTCTGCACGCCAAGGCGTGGCTCTTCCGGCGGCACAGCGGCTATGACACCGCGTACGTCGGGAGCTCGAACCTGTCGAAGGCCGCACTCCTTGACGGGCTGGAGTGGAACGTTCGCCTCTCGTCCATTGCGACACCTGATGTCATCCGCAAGTTCGAGGCCACCTTTGACTCTTACTGGAACGACCCCGCTTTCGAGTCGTACGACCCGGAACGTGACGCCGAACGACTCAGCGAAGCACTCCAGATAGCAGGGCACGGAAAAGGCAATTCTTCGGACCAACGGATCACCCTGTCCGGACTGGAAGTACGCCCGTACCCTCACCAGCGGGACATGCTGGAACGCCTCCAGGTGGAGCGTGAGGTCCACGACCGGCACCGTAACCTCCTCGTGGCAGCGACCGGCACGGGCAAGACCGTCATGGCCGCCTTGGACTACAAGCACCTTCGACAGCAGCACGGCCGCGACCTGCGCTTGTTGTTCATCGCCCATCGGCAGGAAATCCTGCGCCAGTCGTTGCGCACCTACCAGGACGTCCTGGTGGACGCCAACTTCGGAGAAGAGCTCCACAGCGGCTTCGTACCCGAGGGCTGGAAGCACGTTTTTGCCAGTGTGCAGTCCCTGAAGGGGCAGCGGCTGGAGCAGCTGTCTCCCGATCACTTCGACGTCATCGTCATCGATGAGTTCCATCACGGCGTCTCATCCACCTACCGGAAAATCATCGAGCACTTCCAGCCCCTGGAGTTCCTGGGGCTCACAGCCACTCCAGAGCGCATGGACGGCCTGAATGTCCAAGACGAGTTCTTCGACGGTCGCATCGCGGCGGAGATGCGGCTGTGGGAAGCGTTGGAGAACGATCTCCTGAGCCCGTTCCACTACTTCGGGATCACCGACAGCACGGACATGAGCGCTGTCACCTGGAAGCGAGGAGCCTACGACTCCTCAGCACTCAGCAACCTGTTCACCGGGAACGAAGCCAGGGCGCGTCTCATCGTGCAGGCCGTCCAGGAGAAGGTCGCGGACCCCGGGACCATGCGAGCCCTCGGCTTCTGCGTCTCTGTCGCCCATGCCGTCTTCATGGCCGACTTCTTCCGGCAGGCCGGTCTCAAGGCGGTCGCACTGTCGGGTGAAACTCCCCAGCAAGAACGCAAGGCAGCGTTGAACGACCTGCGCGCCGGCGAGATCCAAGTCATCTTCTCAGTGGACCTCTTCAACGAGGGGCTGGACATCCCGGATGTCGACACCCTGCTCCTGCTGCGTCCGACCTCCAGCGCCACGGTCTTCCTCCAGCAGTTGGGGCGCGGCCTGCGTCGTACACAGGACAAGGCAGTCCTCACCGTGCTCGACTTCATCGGTCAGCACCGCAAGGAGTTCCGCTTCGAGGAGCAGTTCCGCGCCCTGACCAATCTGACGCGCAACCGCCTCCTCACCAACATCGAGCACGACTTTCCCCAGTTGCCGTCCGGCTGCCAAATCATCCTTGAGTCGAAGGCCAAGCAGCTGATCATCGACAACATCCGAAGCCAGATCAGCGTCAACATCACGCAGCTCGCCCAGGAGGTCAAACGGTACGGCACACCAAAACTCGCGGCATACCTCCACGAAAGCGGCCGCGAACTGAAAGAGCTCTACCGCGGCAACGGCAACTCGTGGACGGGGTTGCTCCGTCGGTCCGGGTTGCTGCCGAAGGAATCCCCACAAGGAGAAGAGGGGCTCCTCAAGCGTGTTTCAGCCTTCCACCATACCGATGACCCTGAACGGATCGCCGCCTACTCGAAGATCCTTGAGGACGACTCTCCGCGCTACAGCGAGTTGAGCGACCGGGACCAGGCTTTCGCCCGCATGCTCTACTTCTCGCTCTGGCCGCTCAGCGGGTTCACGAGCTACGAGGAGGGACTGGAGTCTCTCCGTCCCCATCAAGCCGTGCGAAGTGAGATCCGCCAGGTGTTGGCTTACGCCCTGGACCGACTCGAACACGTCCCTGTCAGCCTGAGCGGCTCCCTAGCCACCATTCCGTTGACCGTCCACGCCTCCTACAGCCGCGAGGAAATCCTCCCTGCGCTGGGGCAGGCCTTCGTGAACCGCGACGCCCCTGGCCACTTCCGCGAAGGGGTGAAGTGGTGCGACAGCATCAAGACGGACGCCCTATTCATCACCCTTGAAAAGGATGAGAAGGACTTCTCGCCCCAAACTCGTTACCACGACTACGCCGTGAGCGAGCTCCTCTTCCACTGGGAATCCCAGAACCGAATTTCGGACACCTCACCAACGGGCCGTCGATACCAGAATCACAAGGCAGAAGGCTCCCGCGTTCTCCTCTTCGTGCGCCGCTACAAGAAGACCGATATCGGCGGCCCGCAGCCCTGGATACTTTTGGGCCCAGCCAACTATGTCGAGCATAAGGGAAGTAAGCCGATGGAGATCAGGTGGGAACTTCAGCATAAAATTCCCGCTGATGTCTGGGCGTATTCCACGACCGTCACGAGGTAACCCTCGTTCATCGTTTCCTCTACCCAAAGGATGGAAGCCATAAAGAATGTAATGCCGAGCTGGGCTTGGGAGATCGCAAGGGTTGAGCTCGACGGTGTTCTTCCTCGGCGGTGGGCCCATAGTCAGGGAGTTGCTCAGCGGGCATCCGGGCTCGCTCAGCTTCTCGGCGCGAGGGCCGACTTATTGACTGCGGCTGCCACGCTGCACGACATCGGCTACGCGCCACGCCTGGCCACGACGGGGTTCCATCCGCTGGACGGGGCCCGGTTCCTTCGCGACGAGCACGGGGCCGACGAGCGGCTGACGCGACTGGTCGCGAATCACTCGTTCGCGCTCCTGGAAGCCGAGGAGCGGGGGCTGCGGGAGGAGCTCGCGAGCGAGTTTCCCTTGCTGGAGGAGCCGCTGTTGGTGGACGCGCTCGTGTACTGCGACATGACGACCACGCCCGACGGCGGCCGGACCACCGCCGAGGAGCGGGTCGCGGAGATCCTTGGCCGCTACGGGGACGACAGCGTGGTCGGGCGGTTCATCCGTCGGGCGGCGCCGGAGATCTTTGGCGCCGTGGGGCGGGTGGAGGCCGCGCTGGCGGCTCAGCCGAGGTAGGGGTAGGTGCCGGCGAGATAGTCGCCGATCTGCTGGCGCATGCTGGGGTGGATGTCGTACTGGTCGAGGTCGGCCGGCTGGACGAAGCGAACGCCGTCGGCCTCGTCGTTGACCGTCGGCTCACCACTGATGGGACGGCCGATGTAGGTGTTCTCGTACTGCTGGCGGATCTCGCCGTCGGTGTACGCCACGATGTGGTTCGGGTTGGTGTAGACACCGAGGAAGCCGGTGATCTCGGCGACGATTCCCGTCTCCTCCAGGCACTCGCGCACCGCGCACTCGGCGGCGGTCTCGCCGATGTCCTGGGCGCCGCCGGGCAGGGCCCATTGGCCGGTGTCACGGCGGCGCTGAAGCAGGATGGCGCCGCTGTCGTCGACGACCAGGAGGTTGCTGGCGGGGATGAGGGTGTTGGCCTTGGGGGCGTCGGGGTCGTTGTAGTACTCAGTCCTGCCCATGTGCGGCGGTCCCCTCCTGGTCGGGTGTCCACGGCCGTGCGCCTGCCCAGACGGCTTCGAAGCTCTGAGCGTAGTTGTCGAACCAGCCCATGGCATTCACTCTTCGCAGGTGGAACAGAGGGTTGGCACTCGCCGGCTGACCCCAGACGTGCGGGTTGACCAGCAGGTCGTCGTCGTACCGGAAGAGGGAGTTGTAGAGCGTGGTGTCATGGAGCCGCACCTCGCATCCTGCTTCGGACAACAGCGGACGGTAGTAGGTGAGGGAGGCGCGGATCTTCGCGGCGAGGGTGTCGCCGATGCCCTCTTCGCGACCACGGGTGATGGCTGCGTCGCCGCTCGGGTCGCCGAAGCAGAGGCGCACGCGTGCCCCAGTGGCCGCGCGTTCGGCGAGCATCTTGGCGACGTGCGGGTTGGTCTGGGCGAAGAAGGTGCCGGAGAAGATCAGGACATCGATCTGCCGCTGGGCGCCCTGGAGGAGGGCCAGCCATGTGTCACGGGGGACGCTGGCCCGGTTCTGGTAGGTGCCGATGATCTCGCCACTGCCTAAACCGGTGCCAGGCCGGCCGCTGCGCGACAGCGGTGCGGGCCAGAGAAAGGTCTCCTCGACACGCAGGTGCTGCGCAACGCTGAAGCGGTGCCGTGGATGGGGCACGCGTCCGCCGAGCCAGCGGCCGACGGTCTTGGGGTCCACTTCGCAGGCTTCGGCGAGCGATTCGGGAGATACACCGCGCTGGGCGAGTACGGAGTGAAGTCGCTCGTTCACGGACGTAATACAAGCCGAGTCGTGGGAGGAAGAGCAAGGACGTCTTACGCCGTTCCGCGACACCGGACGGCATCGAGCCCCTGCGTACGCTGGCGGTTCGCGGAGCTGCGGGTGCGCGGTACGGCTCTGTCGGGCACAAGGAGCGTACCCAAGTGCGTTTCCAGGAAGGGGCGAGGCGTTCTCCGTGCTCACGGAGAACATCGCGGCACATGCTGAGGTCCAGCTCGCCGCCTTCGACCTCGACTCTCTGCCCGATTCCTCCGTCAGCGCCTGCGGGACCGACGGAGTCCTCCTCTCGCGACGGCCGTCCTGCCATGCTTTCGAACACAGCGGGGCTGATGAGCCACTTCGAGGACATCACTACGCGCTGAAAACGTCCCAGGACGTCCTCGGAGTGTCCGTCTACGCGGTGACGCCGTCCACACCCACTCGGTCACGATCGATTCCTCCCCGCCAGCCAACCGGCCCAGGAGGCCCACGTGATCCGTGATGTCATCGGTATCTACAGAATCCGGATGCTGTACTTGCAGCTGCTGTACCGCTGCAACTTCTCCTGTCTGCACTGCTTCCACGGTGAGCGTCTGAAGCAGGCCGATGCCTTCACTGCCGAGGAGGCGGTCGGGCTCATCCGGCTCATGCGCGAGGACTACGGCACCGAGGCGGTGACCCTGCTCGGCGGTGAGCCCTTCCTCTACAAGGAGCTCGCGCAGGTCGTCCGCTACACCCGGCAGGAGCTGGGGATGCGGGTGGAGATCTGCACCAACGGCTACCGGATCGAGCGTCGTCTCACCGAGATCGCCCCCTACGTGGACCTGCTCCGGGTCTCGTTGGAGGGTGTCGCCGGCACCAACGACGACATCCGCAGGCAGGGCAGCTACCACGCCGCGCTCAGCACGCTGAACCTCGCTCGGGAGCTCGGCGTCACGACGGCCGCGACCATGACTGTGACCTCGCAGAACATCAACGAGGTGCTGCCTCTGGCACGGGTCATGCAACGGTTCGGTGCCCGTCAGCTCAAGCTGCACTGCCTCCGCCCGGTCGGCAACGCCGCCCACCATCCCGAGCTCCTGGTCGGTGACCCGACTGCGTACACCCGTCTCCGTGAAGACCTCCGGACGGCTGGGCTCTCCATCGAGGTGATCCTCGACGAAGACCTCGCCGAGGGCGGGGCTCCGGAGATCTGCACGCCGGTCGGCGGCCCTCGCGAAATCGAACGGATCGAGGCCGACCCGCGCGGCGCGCTCACCATGTCCTGCAAGGCTGTGGGCAAGGACTCGCACGCCTTCTGGTACGAGAAGGCCGCCCACCACATCGTCCACCGGCCCTCCGCCACCGACGAGCTCACCCTCGCCGTCCCGGACGTGGTGTACACCCGTGCCTGACCGGCCGTTCTTCGAGGCGCTCGAAGGCTTACGGGGCAGCGGGAAGTCCACCGTGGCGCCATTGCTCGCGGCAGCCAGGGGCGCGGTCCTGGTCCCCACCGTGCCGCTCTTCTACCAGCCGCTGCGGCGTCAGGTGGATCTACAAGAGAGCGTCGACGCCCGCTTGTGCTTCTACCTCTCGGCTCTGTTCACGGCTGTCGAGGAGATCCGAGGGCACCTCGCCGCTGGCACCCCCGTTGTCGTCGAGAGCTACTTCGCCCGGTGCCTCGCGAACCACCACGCCTTCGGGGCCCGCCTCGGCGTCACCCTCCCGCCCGACCTGCCCCAGCCCACCACGTACCACCTGCTGTGTGCGGAAGAAGAACGGCAACGGCGCCTCGCCCGAAGGATCAAGCCCGTCTCCTGGTGGGACGCCCTGAGCGAAGAAACCTCGGACCGGATCTCAACCGCCTACGCCCAGTTCCCGATGCATCGAATCGACACCACCGACAGGGCCCCGGAGCAGGTCGTCCAGACGATCCTCACCATCACTCAGGAAGGACATCCTCGTGCAGACACGGAGCCTGTGGGAGCACACCCTCACGTTCTTCCCCCAGTTCCTCGCCGCTCTGAAGGAGCGCACGTCTCCTGACGCCACGGTCGCGGTCGTCGGCGCGAGTGACGGCAAGTTCGTGCTGCCGCTCGCCGCCGCCGGTCACCGTGTCATCGCCATCGAGCGTGACCCCTTCGCTCTCCACGGAGGGGAGGTCAGCCTTCCGGGTGACACCCAGGCTCAGGCCCCCGGCCTCATCGACCGCCTCAAGGCCGAAGAACTCCACGACCGGGTCCAGGTCATCGGCGAGGACTTCCTCACGGCCGAGCTTCCCGAGAACCGCTGCGACGCCGTCTGGACGAGCTGTTCGTGGCACTACAGTGCCAACCACCACAGCCCTCTTGCCGACTTCGTCCAGCGCATGCAGTCCCTTGTTCGCGAAGGAGGCTTGTTCGGCGCGGAGTTCATGATGCCCATCGAAGAGCGCCACCAGCACATCGAGCACTACATCTCGCCCGAGAGGCTCTCCCGCCACTTCACCCCTGGTTGGGATGTACTGCTCACGGTGCGCACCAACCAGTTCATCGAGCGCCCGCACCTCGGCCAACCCCACGACCACACGCACCGCATGGGCCTGCTCATCGCAGCCCGCACCTCCAGCTGATCGCACACGGCAAGGAAGACGACCATGAAGCACGAGTACGAGGCCAAGTTCCTGAACATCGACGTCACCGCCCTCCAGAGCAAGCTCACCGCTCTGGGCGCCACGCGGGCGTTCCCCCGCACCCTCCTCACCCGCAAGATCTTCGAGAACGACGCCCTCGACGGCGGCGCGTGGCTCCGCCTGCGGGACGAGGGGAACCGCTCCACCCTCACCCTCAAGCAGGTCACCGACGCGACGACCATCGACGGTACTACCGAGATCGAGACCGAGGTCACCGATCTCCACGCCATGGCCGACATCCTCCGCCGCCTGGGCCTCACCGAGGTCCGCTACCAGGAGAACTACCGCGAGGAGTGGCGCCTGGGCGAGGTCGCCTTCGACTTCGACACCTGGCCGGACCTCCCCACGTTCGTCGAGATCGAAGCCCCGGACGAGGCGTCCGTCCGTCAGGCCGCCGATCTTCTCGATCTCGACTACACCGAAGCCCGATTCGGCAGCGTCGACGAGATCTACAAGAGCGAGACCGGCCGCGACATCCTCGCCGAGCCCACTCTGCTGTTCTCCGAGAAGGGCCGGTCGTGACCGCAGAGTTCGTTCGGGTGCCGGTCATCGCCGACGTCGTCGGGGGGCATACCGGGAAGCGCGACGACTTCAAGGGCGGGGTGGAGTCGGTCATCCGTCTGCGGCCGGAGTTCCCCGCCGAAACGCTGCGGGGCATCGAGGAGTTCTCCCACCTCCAGGTCACGTGGTTCTTCAACCTCGGTTCCCCGGACGACGTCGCCCTTCACGCGCGCAGTCCCCGCGACAACCCCGCCTGGCCGGCGACCGGGACCTTCGTGCACCACAACCACCGGCGTCCGGCCCGGCTCGCGACCTCTTTCCCCAGGCTCCTCAAGGTCGACGGGCTCGACCTGCACGTCACGGACCTCGATGCCGACGAGGGGACCCAAGTCGTCGATCTCGTGGCCGTGTTCCGGGAGATGCTTCCCCGTGGGCCCGTCACCCAGCCGGCATGGCCGGGCGAGATGCTGGCGGACTACTGACGGGACGCCTCCGAGCGCTGAGCCGAGGGGCGCAGGGACGCCACCGCGCTGCCGGAGGCCGAGACAAGGCCTTGAAGATCACCCGCACGAGTGCTGTTCACCCACCGTGGCCCTCTTGACACGCTGCGTGCGATACGGTCGCGCAAAACGGCCCTCGCCGATGGGTGCAACCATCGGCGAGGGCCTGAACCACTAGTGGAATAAGGGTCCACCGTGATCTACCGGCACTTTAACGCGCCCTCGCGTGCCTTCACGCAGTTCTCGCACGAGATCATCCGGCACCCGCGTCTCAACTCCGACGCCGTGCGCCTCCTGACCTGGCAGCTCTCCCTCCCCCAGGGCGCCCGCGAATCGCTCTCCCGAAGTGCCGAACGTGCCCGGATCGGGGCATGCGCGTTCACCCGCGCCAAGCGGCAGCTCAAGGAGGAGGGGTTCGTGCACGAGCGGCGGGTCCAGAGCGCCGGTGGGCTCTGGATCACCCAACAGCTCGTCTCCAGCTCCCCCCTGACCGCCGGTGAGGCCGCCAAGATCCTCGCGCGGACGCCCCTCCCCGGCTGCCGGGACGAGGTGTCCCCGCAGGTCGTACCGAGTCCCCGGAAGCGAGTCGCCGGTGTTCCGGCCGCCGGTGCTCCGGAGGCTCCGTCGACCGGCGGTCATCCAAAGAAACACCTGGGAGAAGACACCTCCGACCTTCCCCCGGCCCCCGCCGTCCCGGTCACCGAGCCGGTCACCGGGACGGTCGGCGGCCCCAGCGGTCCCGACGAGACCGCCCGGTCCGGCCACCACACCGACCAGCCCGACCACACCGATCAGCCCGACCACACCGGCCAGCCCGGCCACGAGACCGCACGCGCCGCCACCGGCTCCTCCAGCGAGGCGCCCTCCGACGAGGCTCCTTCCGGCGAAGCTCCTTCCGGCTCCCGGTGGGAAGAGGCCCGTGCCCTCGTCGGCGCGCTGCCGCTCCTCTCCCCCGTCCTCCGGAGCATCCCGCCCGGCATGCGCGACGAACTCGCCCGCCTCGCCGCCCGCTGGCTCGACGCCGGGCACACCTCCGCCGACGTCCACGAGCACGTCCTGCGCGGCCTGCCCGGTGCCGGGACGCCCGTCCACCGGCCCGGAGGGCTGGTCCGGTACCTGCTGCGGGAGGTACCGCCCCGCACCCTGCCGCCGTCCGTGCCGTCGCCGTCGATGCCGTCGCCGTCCGCGCCCCGGCTGTCCCCCCGGCTCGAAGGCACCCGCGAGTGCTCCGGCGACCACGTCCAGCCGATGCTGTTCCGGCCCGTCGGGGACGAGACGCTGTGCGCCCGGTGCGCCTCCCCCGCCCCGGACGGGCCCCCGCCGTCGCCCGCCCCGGAAGCCCACGGCGGCACCCGTGCCCCCGTCGCCCCCGGCCCCGCGCGAGCACTCCGCATGAGAGCTCCGCATGAGGGCTCCGTATGAGGGCACCCCGTAGAGGCCCCGCGCAACGGCCCCGTACGCACCTCGTACGCTCGGAGGACGACCCGTCGACCCGAGAGGCCCCGCCATGCCCCGCATCCCCTCCCCCGCCGTAGCCGCCGCCGGACTCGTCGGCGGGTACGCCGTCGCCCGCTGGACCAAGAAGCGGCCGCTCGGCGGTGCCGTGCTCGCCGTGGCGGGCGGGGTGGCCGCACGGGAGTGGCAGCGGACCGGCGGGACCAGGGCCTCCGTCGGGCTGACCACCGCCTACGTCGCCGCGTTCGCCGGGTCGCACCCGCTCGCGAAGAGGATCGGGGCCTGGCCCGCCGTGTTCTCCGTGGCCGGGGCCGTCGCCGCCGCCTCCTGGGCCGTCACCCGCGACAAGGGCTGAAAGCACCCGCACCCGCACCTGGCCGTCGCCCGCGACAAGGGCCGAACCGGCACCACGGACCGAGGGGGCTCAGCCTCCCAGCCCGTGGCTCACCGTGTAGATCAGCAGCCCCGCGAGCGCGCCCACCACCGTGCCGTTGATGCGGATGAACTGGAGGTCGCGGCCGATGTTCGCCTCGATCTTCCTCGACGTCTGGGTGGCGTCCCAGCCCGCGACCGTGTCCGTGATCAGGGACGTGATCTCGGTGCGGTACGTGGTGACGAGGTAGGCCGCCGCGTCCTCCGCCCAGCCGTCGACCTTCGCCTGGAGGCGGGCGTCCGACGAGAGGCGCCGGCCCAGGGAGATCAGGGAGGCGCGGGCGCGCAGGCGGAGCTGGCTGTGGTCGTCCTCGGCCGCCGCGATGATCAGGGCCCGGACCGACGCCCAGGCCGAGGCGATGACGTCCTGGACCTCGGGCCGGGCCAGCAGGTCCGACTTCAGGCGCTCGACGCGGGCCCGGGTGTCCGTGTCCGCCTGGAGTTCGGCCGCGAAGTCCGCGAGGAAGCGGTCGATCGCGCCCCGCGCCGGATGCCCCGGCATGTCCCGCATCTCGGTGACGAAGCGCAGCAGCTCCTTGTAGACGCGCTCCCCGATGCGCTTGTCCACGAAGCGCGGGGTCCAGCCCGGCGCGCCGCCCTGGACGGCGTCCATCACCGAGTCCCCGTGGGTGACGAGCCAGTCGTGGGCCCGGGAGCAGATCAGGTCCACCCCCCGGCGGTGCGCCCCGTCGTCGACCACCTTCTCCAGCGTCTTGCCCAGGGGCGGCGCGATCTCCATCGCCTCCGCCCTCCGGGTGACCGCCTCCCCCACGACCGCCTGCACGTCCGAGTCGCGCAGCACCGTCAGCGCGCCCCGCAGGGCCGTGGAGAGCTCCGCCACCACCCGGTCCGCGTGGGCCGGGTCCGCCAGCCAGGCGCCCAGCCGGCCCCCGATGCCCAGGGCGGTGAGCCTGCCGCGCACGACGTCCGCCGACAGGAAGTTCTCGCCCACGAAGGTGCCCAGGGACGCGCCCAGCTGGTCCTTCTTCTTCGGGATGATCGCGGTGTGCGGGATCGGCAGGCCCAGCGGGTGCCGGAAGAGGGCGGTCACCGCGAACCAGTCCGCGAGCGCGCCGACCATGCCCGCCTCCGCCGCCGCGGCGACGTATCCGGCCCAGGCCCCCGCCCCCGCGTTCCGCGCCCACGTCGCCAGGGCGTAGATCACGGCGACGAGGAGCAGCAGGGACGTCGCCAGCGTCTTCATCCGCCGGACGCCCCTGCTCTTCTCCTCGTCCGCCGCCGTGTACGAGAAACCCACCATGGTCGACCTCCTACCTCAGGGACTCCCGGCGCTCGTCCCGAGTTCCCCCGTACATCTTCGCGATCACCGCCTCGATGTCCGGTTCCCGCACCGAGAGGTCCACCAGGGGATGTGCCGCCGCCACCGCGGCGACCAGCGGGGCCGCCGACGCCGTCGCCGGGAACGCGAGCCACTGGCGGGGGCCCTCCGCCCGTACGAAGCGGGCGCCGGGCACCTCGATCGGGGGCCGTTCGCGCTCCAGGTCCACCACGAGGAGCCGTTCGCTCCCGCCCGCCGCGTGCAGGCCGGCCAGACCGCCGTCGTACACCAGGCGCCCGTGGTCGATGACCATCACCCGGGAGCAGAGCTGTTCGATGTCGGTCAGGTCGTGCGTGGTCAGGAGGACCGTGGTGCCGCGCTCGCGGTTCAGGTCCCTCAGGAACTCCCGCACCCTCGCCCTGGAGACCACGTCCAGGCCGATCGTCGGCTCGTCCAGGTACAGCACCTCGGGGTCGTGCAGCAGGGCCGCCGCGATGTCGCCGCGCATCCGCTGGCCGAGCGAGAGCTGCCGCACGGGCACGTCGAGCAGGTCCCCGAGGTCCAGGAGTTCCACGCACCGGGCCAGGTTCTCCCGGTAGCGGGCGTCCGGGACGCGGTACATGCGGTGGACCAGCCGGTACGAGTCCTTCAGCGGCAGGTCCCACCAGAGCGTGGTCCGCTGCCCGAACACCACTCCCATCCGCCGGGCCAGGCGGGTGCGTTCCCGCGCCGGGTCGATGCCGGCGACCCTCAGCCGGCCGCCGCTGGGGGTGAGGATGCCGGTCAGCATCTTGACGGTGGTGGACTTCCCGGCGCCGTTGGGCCCGATGTACCCGACCATCTCGCCGCGCTCCACGCCGAACGAGATCCCGTCGACCGCCCGGACCTCGCGCTTCTCCCGGCGGAACAGGGCCGCCCGGCGGCGGACCGTGAAGGTCTTCTCGACCCCGTCCAGATGGATGAAGGGTTCGGTCGGAGTCATGGCCTCAGCTTCCCGTCGATCGGTACGAACGGATTCCCGCCCGCCAGGCGAGGCCGGCCGCCCCGCAACACAGGAGCGCCACCGCGGGCGACGCGAACGCCGCCCACTCCGGCACCCCGGCCGGGGCCGGCCGGCCGAGTACGTACAGGGCGGGCAGCCAGCTCACGAACGCCAGCGGCACGACGTACACGACCCCCCGCACCAGCTCCTGCGCGAAGATCGTCGGCGGGTACTGCAGGAGGGTGTTCCCGCCGTACGTGAAGGAGTTCGTGACCTCCGCCGCGTCCTGGACCCAGAAGAGGGCGGACGCGCCGATCACCATCACGGCGGCGAAGATCACCGCCCCGCAGACCACCGTCACCGGCAGCAGCACCGCCTTCGCCGGCGTCCAGTCCACGTCGAGCAGGAGCAGGCTCCAGACCAGGACGAACAGCGCCTGCGCGACCCGGCCGAAGCGGCGCAGCGCGAACTTGTCCGCCGCGACCTGGGCGAGCAGCGGCGCCGGGCGCGTCAGGAAGACGTCGAGCGAACCGTCCCTGACCCGGCCGCCCATCCGCTGGAGCGAACCCGTCGTCAGGTCCGCGATCCCGAAGGACGTGCCGGCCGTCCCGTACAGGAGGGCGACCTCCGCGAAGGAGAAGCCGCCGAGCCCCTCCACCCGGCCGAACATCAGGAGGATGACGACGAAGTCGAAGAAGGTCACGCAGAAGCTGGTGAAGAGGGTGAGGGCGAAGGAGGCGCGGTACGTCATCGTGGACCGGATCCACATGGCCGCCACCATCCGGTAGGTGCGGAGGGAGTCGCCGAGGCCGTCGCGGGTGCGGTGCGGGCCGTCCGCCCCGCCGTGCGTACGGGAGCGGGCCCCGTCCGGGAGGCCGGTCGTCTCAGCCACCCTGCACCACCACCTTCCGCGTCGCCGCCGCCTGCGCCGCCCGGCCCGCGCCGAGCAGGACCAGGGCCCAGCAGCCCTGGAAGCCGTACGCCCCCGCCAGGTCCCAGCCCTCGTACCTGCCCAGGTACACGTCGGCCGGGACCTGGAGGAGCGAGGCCCAGGGCAGCAGCCGGGCCACCTCGCCCAGGGCCCCCGGGAAGACGTTCAGCGGGAGCAGCATCCCCGAGAAGAAGAGGCCGCCCAGCCAGGCCACCTGGACCACCCCCTGGCCGTCGAGCAGCCAGAACGCGCTCATCGCCACCAGGTACCAGAGGGCGAAGCCGACCACCGAGCCCAGCGCCACGGCCAGCAGGAACGCCGCCCAGCCGCCCGGCCCCGACGGCAGGGTGAAGCCGAAGACGAGGGCGCCGAGCGTCATCGGGGCGACGCCCCGGCCCAGGAGCTGGAAGGCGGCCCGGCCCGCGTTGGCCGAGAACCACCAGGCCTGGAGGTCGGCGGGGCGGTAGAGGTCGACGGCGATGTCGCCGGTCCTGATCCGCTCGATCAGCTCGTCCTCGAAGCCGCCGCCCATGAGGCCGCAGACGGTGATCAGGGCCTGCCCGATCCACACGTAGGCGAGGGCGTCGTCCGCGGAGTAGCCGCCCAGGTGCGGCCGTTCGTCCCACAGGGCGAGGTACGTGCAGGAGAGGACGAGACCGAAGACGCTGTTGGTGAAGACGCCCGCCGCCGTCGCCACCCGGTAGGTGGCGTGGCGCCGGAACCCGCCCGCGGCCACCGTCGCGTACAGCCGCAGCATGGGGATTCCTTCCCTGGGCGGAGAGCGGGGGCCCCTCCGGAGAACGGCGAAGCGCACGACCCTAGCGGGAGCACGGCCGCCGTCGCGACCCGTTTTCGCGTCAGGTCCGGGTCGCGTTCAGATGTTGTGTCGCTTTAAGGGCAATATGCTCTTCATGTCCTCTTCATCCGGTACGAGCGGCCCGATCGGCACCCCCCGGGCGTCCCGCCCGGGCTGGGAGCCGAGGGACCCCACCCTTCCCGCGCCGAAGACCGCCCGGACGGACGGAAAACCCCGCCCGCCCCGCCGCGGCCCCCTCCGCCGCCTCCTGCGGCGCCTCCTCGGGCTCCTCCTGCTCGGCACGCTGCTCCTCGCCGGCGCCCTCGTCGCCGGCTACCTCCTGGTGGACGTCCCCCCGGCCAACGCCGCCGCCGTCGCCCAGACGAACGTCTACCTCTACCGGGACGGCACCCCCCTCGCCCGCGACGGCGAGGTCAACCGCGAGAACGTCCGGCTCGACCGGGTCCCGCTCTCCTTCCGGCGGGCCGTCCTCGCCGCCGAGGAACGCGACTTCACCACCTCGCGCGCCGTCGACCCCAAGGCGATGGTCCGCGCCGCCTGGAACACCGTCACCGGCAAGGGCCGCCAGTCCGGCTCCACCCTCACCCAGCAGTACGTCAAGAACTACTACCTCGGCCAGGAACAGACCCTCACCCGCAAGGTGAAGGAGTTCTTCATCGCGATCAGGCTCGGCCGCGAGAAGAGCAAGGACGAGATCCTCCAGGGCTACCTGAACACCAGCTACTTCGGCCGCAACGCCTACGGCGCGCAGGCCGCCGCCCGCGCCTACTACGGCAAGGACGTCGCACACCTGGACACCGCCGAGGGCGCGTACCTCGCCTCCCTCCTCAAGGCCCCCAGCGCCTACGACGTCACCACCCACCCCGAGAACCGCGCCAAGGCCGTCGCCCGATGGCACTACGTCCTCGACGGCATGGTCGGCGAAGGCTGGCTGGGCCGCGCGGAACGCGCCGCCCTCCGCTTCCCCGCCCCGCAGCCCGCCCGGCGCGCCGCCACCCTGTCCGGGCAGCGCGGCTACCTCGTCCGGGCCGTCGAGGACCACCTGACCGGACGCGGGATCATCGACGAGAAGACCCTCGCCGCCGGCGGCTTCCGGATCACGACCACCCTGGAACCCGCCAGGCAGGACGCCCTCGTCCGCGCCGTGGAGGACCGGGTCGTGTCCCGGCTCGACCCGGCGCGCCGCCCCGCCGACCGGTACGTGCGCGTCGGGGCGGCGGCCGTCGACCCGGCGACCGGCAAGGTCCTCGCGATGTACGGCGGGATCGACTACACCCGCCAGTACGTCAACAACGCCACCCGCCGCGACTACCAGGTGGGCTCCACCTTCAAGCCCTTCGTCCTCACGGCGGCCGTGCAGAGCGGCGCGCAGACCCAGCAGGGCCTGCCGATCACCCCGCACACCCTGTACGACGGGACCAACCGGCGCCCGGTGGAGGGCTGGAACGGCGCCCCCTACGACCCGGCCAACGAGGACGACGCGAACTACGGCGAGATCCCCGTCGACACCGCCACCGACCTGTCGGTGAACGCCGTGTACGCCCAGATGGCGGTCGACGTCGGCCCCGCCCGCGTGCGCCGGACCGCCGTCGCCCTCGGCGTGCCCGGCTCCACCCCCGACCTCACCGCCTCCCCCTCCATCGCGCTCGGCCCGGCCACGGCCAGCGTCCTGGACATGGCCACCGCGTACGCGGCGCTCGCCGCCCACGGCAGGCACGGCGGGTACTCCCTGGTCGAGGGCGTCTCCAAGGACGGCACGGCGCTCCCGCTCCCGGCCCCCCGGTTCCGGCAGGCGGTCTCCCGGGAGGCCGCCGACACGACCACCTCGGTCCTGCGGGGCGTCATCGCCACGGGCACGGGGACGGCCGCGCGGACCGTCGGACGCCCGGCGGCGGGCAAGACGGGAACGGCGGAGGACGACAAGGCCGCCTGGTTCGCGGGCTACACCCCGGACCTGGCGGCGGTCGTCGCGCTGATGGGCCAGGACCCGGAGACGGGACACCAGAAGCCGCTGTACGGGGCCCTCGGACAACCCCGGGTCGGCGGGGGCGGGCCACCCGCCGAGATCTGGGGCGCCTTCGCCCGCGAAGCCCTCGCGGGAACGGCCCCGAAGGAGTTCGACCTCCGGCCGATGCCGGGGGCCGAGGGACCGGCGGCCGTGCCGGTGACGGCGGACGCGTCCACCCCGCCGGCCCCGCCGTCCCCCTCCCCGAACCCCGCGAACTCCGCGAACCCTTCCGGCCCGCCGAACCCGCCGGACCCGTCGCCCCCGTCGGAGGGGGACGTGGCCGGGGAGTACGTGCCGGAGGCGACCGGAGAGGCCGGACCGGCGGCGGCCACACCGGCCCCGGCGGCGGAACGGGGAACGGCGGCCACACCGGCCCCGGCGGAACGGGCACCGGCGGCGGACGGCCCCCCGGACACCGCCCCGGCGACCGGACGGCCCCGCACCGCCGCCCCGGAGCCCGGCCCCTCCCGTACCGCCGAACGGGGTCAGTGACCCGACGTCGCCTTCAGTCCCACCACCGCGACGAGCAGCAGACAGACGAAGAAAATGCGGGCGGCGGTCGCCGGCTCCCCCAGCACCACCATGCCGAACACCGCCGCCCCGGCCGCGCCGATGCCGACCCACACCCCGTACGCCGTACCGATCGGCAGCGTCCTGGCGGCCTGCGAGAGCAGCAGCATCGAGGCCACGATCCCCGCACCGGTGAACACACTGGGCCAGAGACGGGTGAACCCGTCGGTGTACTTCATCCCGACCGACCAGGCGACTTCCAGCAGACCCGCGACGACGAGCAGGACCCACGCCATGACGACGACACCTCCGTGAGACGGAACGACAGGGGTGCGTCGTCTTGTCGTGTACCCGGTACGGCGCGTCTCGTCGGGGGACGACCAGGCTAGCAAAGAACGGCCGAAGGCCCCGGTGACCGCGGTCACCGGGGCCTTCGCGCACCCGTCGTCACAGATACAGCCCGGTCGAGTCGGACGTCCCCTGGAACCGGTCCGCGGCCACCGCGTGCAGGTCGCGCTCCCGCATCAGGACGTACGCGACCCCCCGCACCTCGACCTCGGCACGGTCCTCGGGGTCGTACAGGACCCGGTCACCGGTCTCGACCGTACGGACGTTCTGGCCGACCGCCACCACCTCGGCCCAGGCGAGGCGACGGCCGACCGCGGCGGTCGCCGGAATCAGGATGCCGCCACCGGAACGCCGCTCCCCCTCCGGGGAGTCGGTACGGACCAGGACCCGGTCGTGAAGCATCCGGATGGGCAGCTTGTCGTGCGTGTTCTCGCTCACGGGGTGAACCTACCCGCCCGGGCGCGGCCCCCGTGAACGGGAGCCGTCACTTGTCCTTGCGGGTGGTGGCGGCGACCAGCCCGATCACCGCCACCACCGCGAGCGCCGCCGGCACCACGCGCTCCAGACGGGGCGTGCCGTCCGCGTGGGTGAAACGTGCCTTCACATCCGAGACCACCCGGTTGACGGCGACGAAGGCACGCCCGGCGGTCTGGTCGACCGTCGACGCCACCTTGGCCTTCGCGTCTCCGATGATCGTCTTCGGGTGCACTCGAATGCCGATCTCGTCGAGAGTGACGGCGAGCTGCTCGCGCCGGCGGACGATGTCCGCCTCGATCTGCGCAGGGGTCCTGGCCTCCGACACCGCGCTGCCTCCGTAGTCGTGATCCGGTCGTTGATGGACAGTCTGTCAGTTCCGCCGCCGGAGGGGCGCCCCAGACCCCCATTAGGCTCTGCACGCGTAAGCGAACGTTTCCCGAGGAGACCCATGAGCGAGCGACTGCAGCCCGGCGACACCGCCCCCGCCTTCACCCTGCCCGACGCGGACGGCAACGAGGTCTCCCTCGCGGACCACAAGGGCCGCAAGGTCATCGTCTACTTCTACCCCGCCGCCCTCACCCCCGGCTGCACCAAGCAGGCCTGCGACTTCACCGACAACCTCGAACTGCTCGCGGGCGCGGGCTACGACGTCATCGGCGTGTCCCCGGACAAGCCGGAGAAACTGGCGAAGTTCCGCGAGAAGGAGGACCTGAAGGTCACCCTCCTCGGAGACCCGGAGAAGAAGGTCCTGGAGGCGTACGGCGCCTTCGGCGAGAAGAAGCTGTACGGCAAGACGGTGACCGGCGTGATCCGCTCCACCGTGGTCGTGGACGAGGAGGGCAAGGTGGAACGGGCCCTCTACAACGTGAAGGCCACCGGCCACGTCGCCAAGATCATCCGGGACCTGGGCGTCGAGGCCTGACCCCCCGCGGGCGCGTGACGGAGATCGCACTTTCGTGTGATTTTCGTTTGCGAACGGCATGACCGTGCAAGAAGAGCCTCTTGTGTTCGCCTTCCCCAGAGAGGACGTACGGTCATGCCGGCCACAGACCGCGCCCCCGCGCCCGACCCCGGAGCCCTGAGACGCCACCCCCGCCTCTTCAGGGCCGTCAGCCGGCGCAAGCACCCCCGGCTGCGGCGGACCGACATCACGGTGACGGACGAGGCCGCCGTCAGGCGGGCCGTGAAGGCGGCCTCCCTCGGCAACGCCATGGAATGGTTCGACTTCGGCGTCTACGCCTACCTCGCCGCCACCCTCGGCCACGTCTTCTTCCCGTCCGGCAACGACACCGTCCAGCTCCTCTCCTCGTTCGCGACCTTCGCCGTCGCCTTCCTCGTCCGCCCCCTCGGCGGCATGTTCTTCGGCCCCATGGGCGACCGCCTGGGCCGCAAGAAGGTCCTCGCCCTCACCATGGTCCTGATGGCCGCCGGCACCTTCGCCATCGGCCTCATCCCCTCGTACGCCTCCATCGGCTTCTGGGCGCCGGTGCTGCTCATCTCCTTCCGGATGCTCCAGGGCTTCTCCACCGGCGGCGAATACGGCGGGGCCTCCACCTTCATCGCGGAATACGCGCCCGACCGGCGCCGGGGCTACTTCGGCAGCTTCCTCGAATTCGGCACCCTGGCCGGATACGTCGGCGCGGCGGGCCTCGTCACCGCGCTCACCGCCTGGCTCGGCCACGACACCATGCAGGACTGGGGCTGGCGCGTACCGTTCCTGGTGGCCGGCCCCCTCGGACTCGTCGGCCTCTACCTGCGGCTGCGCCTCGACGAGACACCGGCCTTCCAGCGCCTGGAGTCCGGCACGGCCCACGCGCCCGACACGGCGGACGCGCCCGAGACCACCACCAAGGCCGACCTCGCCAAGATCTTCCGCCGCCAGTGGCCGGCACTGATCCTGTGCGTCGCCCTGGTCGGCGCGTACAACATCACCGACTACATGCTGCTGTCGTACATGCCGACGTACCTCTCGGACGAACTCGGCTACAGCGAGACGCACGGCCTGCTGATCCTGCTCCTGGTGATGGTCCTGCTGATGACCCTCCTCACCGGAGTCGGCCGCCTAAGCGACCGCTTCGGCCGCAAACCCGTCCTCATGACGGGCATGCTGGGCTTCCTCCTCCTCTCGCTCCCCGCGTTCCTCCTCATCGGCCGGGGCGGCGTCCCCGCGATCACGGCGGGCATGCTGATGCTCGGCCTGTCGCTGGTGTGCATGCTCGGCACCATGTCGGCGGCGCTCCCCGCCCTCTTCCCCACGGACGTCCGCTACGGCTCGCTGTCCGTCGGCTACAACCTCTCCGCGTCCCTCTTCGGCGGGACGACCCCGCTGGTCATCACCGCCCTGATCGGCGCGACCGGCAACGACCTGATGCCGGCGTACTACGCGATGGGCGCGGCGCTCGTCGGCGTGATCGCCGTGGCCTGCATGAAGGAGACGGCCCGCCGGCCCCTGGAGGGCTCGCCCCCGTCGGTGGAGACCCCGGAGGAGGCGGCGGAGATGGTGATGGCCCAGGCCCCGGAACCGAAGTTCTGACCCTCCCCCTTCCACGAACGGCCCGCACCGGTTGCTTCCGGCACGGGCCGTTCGCCTTTCCCGGCGGTCGCGACATGCGTACGCGATATGACGTAACCGTCCGATATTCGGCTCGTTGATCCGTGCGAGGCCACGAACGGACGGCCGAAGGGGAGGGGGCACGAGATGCCGAAGAGTCCATACACGCGAGAGCGTCTCGCCGAAGCGGCGCGATCGTCGCGGACGCTGTCGGAGGCGTTGGGGAAGCTGGGGGCGGACCCCCGGAGCGGGTCCCGTCGGTACATCCACGACCGGATGAAGAAGCTGGGCGTGGACACGTCCCACTTCGAGCAGGAGGGAGCGCGGTGGACACGGGAGATCCTGACGGAAGCCGTGAAGGCCTCCACGAACCTGTACGACGTCCTGCGTCATCTCGGAGTGGAACTCGTGGGCGGGCAGCACACCCACATCAGCCGGCGCATCAAGGCTCACGGCATCGATACGTCACACTTCACGCCTTCGGTTCGCACGGAGAACATGCGGTTCAACCAGCGACGCCGAACACCAGCGGAAGTGCTGGTCGAAGACGAGTCGCCGTACGCCCGGCGCAAACGGAGCGACCGCCTCAAAAGCGCGATGCTGGAGGTCGGCGTCGAGAACCGGTGCGCGGAATGCGGGAACGAGGGCGCGTGGCTGGGGCTGCCCCTCTCTCTGGAGGTCGACCACATCGACGGCAACTGGCGGAACAACCGGATCACGAACCTGCGGCTGCTCTGCCCCAACTGCCACTCGACGACGGACGGCTATCGGGGGCGCGGCAAAGGACGTGCCCGATGACAAGCGGCATGCGGTACACGCGCGAACGGCTGGCCGAGGCAGCGGCGCAGTGCTCCAGCATCGAGGAAGTCATCGCTTTTCTGGGGAGCGACCCCCACCGCAACCTCTCCCGCTACTTGATGAAACGCTTCGCTCACTTCGGCATCGACGTGACGCATTTTCCGCCCACGGGCAGGCGTCATCGGCCCGGCGCCGATGAACTGAAAGCCGTTGTCGCCCTGTCCTCCTCCGTCAGGGAAGCACTCCGCCGGCTCGGGCGGGCCGACAACGGCGCACAGCGGGCGAACCTCCGGAAATGGATCGCCGACGACTGCCTCTCGACCACGCATTTTCTGGGCCAGGCCCATCGGCGGGGCAAACCGAGCCCCACCGCCGCGGCGCCGGAGGACGTACTGGTGAAGCACGACAAGGGGTACCGGACGACGACGGCAAGACTGCGCCGCGCACTGGCCGGGATCGGCGTTCCCGAACTGTGCGCTCGCTGCGGCGTCGGGCCCGAGTGGCTCGGCAGGCCCATGACCCTGGAGGTCGATCACGTCAACGGTGACTGGAGCGATGACAGGCGTGAGAACCTGCGGCTCCTGTGCCCCAACTGCCGTGCGGTTACCGACACGTGGTGTCGAGGAGGGAGGAGCCGGCCCTCCTCCGGCGGGGCAGTAAAGTAGTCGACGTCTGGGCCCGTACCCCAGCTGGCCAAGAGGGCGCCGGTTTAGGTCCGGTGTGTCGTGGGTTCGAGTCCCACCGGGCCCACCGCGAGGGCGCGTCACCCACAGGGTGCCGCGCCCTCGCGCCGTCCTCAGCCCAGCAGCTCCCTCACCACCGGCACCAGCGCCCGGAACGCCTTGCCCCGGTGGCTGATCGCGTTCTTCTGCGCCGGGGTCAGTTCCGCGCAGGTGACGTCGTAGCCCTCCGGCTGGAGGATCGGGTCGTAGCCGAAGCCGTTCGTGCCGACGGGGGCGTGGCGCAGGACGCCCGGCATCCAGCCCTCCACGACGCGTTCCGTGCCGTCCGGGAGGGCCAGGGCCGCGGCGCAGGCGAAGGAGGCGCCGCGGTGTTCGTCCGCGATGTCGGAGAGCTGCGCCAGGAGCAGGTCCAGGTTGGCGCGGTCGTCGCCGTGGGTGCCGGACCAGCGGGCGGAGAAGATGCCGGGGGCTCCGTTGAGGACGTCGACGCAGAGGCCGGAGTCGTCGGCGACGGCGGGCAGGCCGGTGGCGCGGGCGAGGGCGTGGGCCTTGAGGAGGGCGTTCTCCGCGAAGGTGACGCCGGTCTCCTTGACGTCGGGCACCTCCGGGTAGGCGTCCGCGCCGACGAGTTCGTGGTCGAGGCCCGCGTCGGCGAGGATCGCGCGGAGTTCGGTGATCTTGCCCGCGTTGCGGGTGGCGAGGATCAGACGGGTCATGCCGGTGATTATCCCGGGGCGGTCGTCCCTCGGGGCGACCGCCCGGGGACGGTCGCCCCGAGGAGCGGCCGTCCCGGAGCCGTTCGCCCCGGAGTGGTCACCCCGGAGCCGTTCGCCCCGGAGCCGGTCACCTCGGAGCCGTTCGCTCCGGAGCGGTCGTCCCGGAGCCGGTCACCCCGGGGTGCAGACCTTCGCCACCTCGCCCGCCGCGTTCGTGATGGGCGTGATGTCGGGGGTCGTGTCGCCGTTCTTCACAGCGGTGCGGACCGAGTCCACGCCCTTGGTGAGGTCGTCGACCGCCTTCGAGAGGTCGGCGTTGTCCGTCGTGTTCTTGAGGTTGCCGAGTTCGGTGGAGATCGAGTTCAGCGATTCCTCGATCTGCGTGACGTCGTTGGAGGCGTTGGAGACGGCCTGCTGGAGCTTCTGTACGGACGTGGCGATCGCGTCGGCGGTCTTGACGCAGTCCATGGCCGTGTCGAGGGCTCCGCAGCCGCTCAGGACGGTGGTGAGCGTGGCGGCCGCGGCGACGGCGAGTGCGAGACGGCGCTTCAAGACGGGTCCTCCCCTGTACACGACGGTGGCGCGGGCGCGCGGACACGGTCCGTGCGCCCGTTGTCCGTCAGGACGCCGTGCGGCGTCCGGGGGTTGCGGTCAGAGGGTTCCTTCGAGGGCCTCGCGCTGGATCTCGGCGAGGTCGGCGCAGCCGCCGGAGGCCAGGTCGAGCAGGGCGTTCAGTTCCTTGCGGTCGAAGGGCTCGGCCTCGGCGGTGCCCTGGACCTCCACGAAGCGTCCGTCGCCGGTGCAGACGACGTTCATGTCGGTGTCGGCGCGGACGTCCTCCTCGTAGCAGAGGTCGAGGAGGGGGACGCCGTCGACGATGCCGACGGAGACGGCGGCGACGGTGCCGGTCAGGGGCTTGCGGCCGGCCTTGACGAGCTTCTTGCCCTGGGCCCAGGCCACGGCGTCGGCGAGGGCGACGTAGGCGCCGGTGATGGCGGCGGTGCGGGTGCCGCCGTCGGCCTGGAGGACGTCGCAGTCGAGGACGACGGTGTTCTCGCCGAGCGCCTTGTAGTCGATGACGGCGCGCAGGGAGCGTCCGATGAGGCGGGAGATCTCGTGGGTGCGGCCGCCGATCTTGCCGCGGACGGATTCGCGGTCGCCGCGGGTGTTGGTGGCGCGGGGCAGCATGGAGTACTCCCCGGTGACCCAGCCCTCGCCGCTGCCCTTGCGCCAGCGCGGGACGCCTTCGGTGACGGAGGCGGTGCAGAAGACCTTGGTGTCGCCGAAGGAGATGAGGACGGAGCCCTCGGCGTGCTTGCTCCATCCGCGTTCGATGGTGACGGGGCGGAGCTGTTCGGGGGTACGGCCGTCGATGCGAGACATGGGTCGAGCCTAGCGGGAGACGGCGAAGGGCCCGTTCCCCTGCCGGAACGGGCCCTGCGGCCGGCGCGGGGCCGGCGCGTCAGTCGCTCACATCATGTCTTCGATGTCGGCGGCGATCGGGTCCGCGTCGGTGCCGATGACGACCTGGATGGCGGTGCCCATCTTCACGACGCCGTGGGCGCCGGCGGCCTTGAGGGCGGCCTCGTCGACCAGGGCCGGGTCGCGGACCTCGGTGCGCAGGCGGGTGATGCAGCCCTCGACCTCTTCGATGTTCTCGATGCCGCCGAGCCCGGCGACGATCTTCTCAGCCTTGGTGGCCATGTGTTTCTCCCTGTCCGTTCCGTTCGCGGGAACGCGATTCTCGGCGCACTTGCGGTCCGTTTGGTCACGGTAACCCACGGTTGGCCCACCTTCGCGAGCGAGTGGCCCCGTTCTGCCGAATGATGACGATCACCGGCGGCCTGTCCTCAGCGGGCTTTCGGAGCCTACCGCAACTGGTCTACACCAGTATGCGCCGAGACGCGGACCCGGGTCGTTCCGGGCAGGGAGGACGCCGATGAGTACCGACAGAGCCGCGGCCGCGCCGAAGAGGTCCTGGGGAAGCGGCCTCTTCCAGGGCCTCCAGAAGATGGGGCGCAGCCTCCAGCTCCCGATCGCGGTCCTTCCGGCGGCGGGCATCATCAACCGGCTCGGGCAGCCGGACGTCTTCGGTTCCGAGGGGCTGGGCTGGGACGACGTCGCCAAGGTGATGGCGGGCGCGGGCGGCGCCCTGCTCGACGGCAGTCTGGGTCTGCCGCTGCTGTTCTGCATCGGCGTCGCCATCGGCATGGCGAAGAAGTCCGACGGGTCGACCGCGCTCGCGGCGGTGGTCGGCTTCCTCGTGTACTACACGGTGCTGCGGCAGTTCCCGAAGGACTGTCCGACGGGCACGAGGGACATCGGCGGGGGCTGCCTGGGCGCGGACGACTCCTTCGCGGGGTACACGTACCAGAATCCCGGCGTCTTCGGCGGCATCCTGATGGGCCTGTTCGCCGCCTATCTGTGGCAGCGGTTCCACCGGACGAAGCTGGTGGACTGGCTGGGGTTCTTCAACGGGCGCCGGCTCGTGCCGATCATCATGGCGTTCGTCGGCATCCTCTTCGCCGCGCTCTGTCTGTGGGTCTGGCCGCCGATCGGTGACGCCCTGGAGAGCTTCAGCGACTGGCTGGTCGGGCTCGGGGCCTGGGGTTCGGGTATCTTCGGGGTCGCGAACCGCGCCCTGCTGGTGATCGGTCTGCACCAGTTCCTGAACGTGCCCGTCTGGTTCCAGTTCGGTTCGTACACCAAGCCGGACGGCACGGTGGTCCACGGTGACATCAGCATGTTCCTGGCGGGCGACCCGGAGGCCGGGCAGTTCACCACGGGCTTCTTCCCGATCATGATGTTCGCGCTGCCGGCCGCCGCGCTGGCGATCACCCACTGCGCCCGGCCGCACCGGCGCAAGGAGGTCGGCGGTCTGATGCTGTCGGTGGCGCTGACCTCGTTCGTCACCGGCATCACGGAGCCGCTGGAGTACTCGTTCCTCTTCATCGCCCCGGTCCTGTACGCGATCCACGCGGTGCTCACCGGTGTCTCCATGGCGGTGACCTGGGCGTTCGGGGTGAAGGACGGTTTCAGCTTCTCGGCCGGCCTGATCGACTACGTGATCAACTGGAACCTGGCGACGAAGCCGTGGCTGATCATCCCGATCGGTCTGGTCTTCGCGGTCGTGTACTACGCGGTCTTCCGGTTCGCGATCACGAAGTTCGACCTGCCGACCCCCGGCCGCGAGCCGGAGGAGGTGGAGGCGGAGATGGAGCGGGACAACATCAAGTGATCGCGCGCCGGCCGGCCGTCCTCCCCGGCTGAAGCCCCGCGCGTCCCCTCTTCCGAGGCCCCCGGACCCCCGTGTCCGGGGGCCTTTCCGCGTCCGCTACGGAGCGTGTCCGGGCGCGTGAGAATTCGCAGGTTCCTTATCTAAGTCACACGTGCTACAACTGGTCTACACCACTCATTGGTGTAGACCACGCGGTCCAGACCACCGCGTTCCACGAGACGCCGCCGTCACTCCTTTCCCTGTCCTCTGGCGGCGCCTTGCCTTACTGGAGGAAGTTGATGAGTACGGCCACCGCCCCGGCCGCCGCTCCCGCCAAGAAGCGCGGGTCCGGCCTGTTCCAGGGCCTGCAGAAGGTCGGTCGCAGCCTGCAGCTCCCCGTCGCCGTCCTGCCCGCCGCCGGCATCATGGTCCGCCTCGGCGCCGACGACGTCTTCGGCAAGGACGGGCTCGGCTGGGACAAGGTCGCCTCGGTCTTCGCGCACGCCGGTGACGCCATCCTGGGCCAGCTCCCCCTGCTGTTCTGCATAGGCGTGGCCATCGGCTTCGCGAAGAAGGCCGACGGCTCGACGGCGCTCGCCGCACTGGTCGGCTTCCTGGTCTACTCCAAGGTCCTGGAGGCCTTCCCGGTCGCCGAGGCGGTCGTCAAGGCCGGCAAGGACGACCCGGCGAAGTACAACAACCCCGGCGTGCTCGGCGGCATCATCATGGGCCTGCTCGCCGCCGTGCTGTGGCAGCGGTTCTACCGCACCAAGCTGGTGGACTGGCTCGGCTTCTTCAACGGCCGCCGCCTCGTCCCGATCATCATGGCCTTCGTCGGCCTGGCCATGGGCGTCTTCTTCGGCCTGGTGTGGGAGCCGATCGGTGAGGTCATCACCGACTTCGGCGAGTGGATGACCGGCCTGGGCGCCGCCGGCGCGGGCATCTTCGGCGGCATCAACCGCGCGCTGATCCCCGTCGGCATGCACCAGTTCGTCAACACCGTCGCCTGGTTCCAGATCGGTGACTTCACCAACGCCGCCGGCGAGGTCGTGCACGGCGACATCAGCCGCTACCTGGCCGGTGACCCGTCCGCCGGCATGTTCCAGTCCGGCTTCTTCCCGATCATGATGTTCGGTCTGCCGGCCGCCGCCCTGGCCATCGCGCACACCGCCCGTCCGGAGCGCCGCGCGGCCGTGACCGGCATGATGGTCTCCCTGGCGCTGACCTCGTTCGTCACCGGCGTGACCGAGCCGATCGAGTTCTCCTTCATGTTCATCGCGCCGCTGCTGTACGTGCTCCACGCGGTCCTGACGGCCGTCTCCCTGGCCGTCACCTGGGCGCTCGGCGTGCACGCCGGCTTCAACTTCTCGGCCGGCCTGATCGACTACCTGCTCAACTGGAACCTGGCGACCAAGCCCTGGATGATCATCCCGATCGGCCTCGTCTTCGCGGCGGTCTACTACGCGGTCTTCCGCTTCGCGATCGTCCGGTTCAACCTCTCCACCCCGGGCCGCGAGCCCGAGGAGGAGGTCGAGGACCTCACCAAGGCGTGAGCCCCGCCCCGCATGCCGAAGGGCCCCGGAACCGTCACGGTTCCGGGGCCCTTCCCCGTACGCGGGAGCTGCCCGTCCTCAGACCTCGTACACCGCGCCCGGTCTCGCCAGCTCCGCCGGTCCCGCGTACACCGCGCGCGCGTCCGCCAGGTTCCGCCCGGCGTCCGTCCACGGCGGGATGTGCGTGAGGACGAGGCGGCCCACCCCGGCCCGGGCCGCCTGGAGGCCGGCCTCGCGGCCGTTGAGGTGGAGGTCCGGGACGTCCTCCTTGCCGTGGGTGAAGGAGGCCTCGCAGAGGAAGAGGTCGGTGCCGGCGGCCAGCTCGTGCAGCGCCTCGCAGGCCCCGGTGTCCCCGGAGTAGGCGAGCGAACGGCCGCCGTGCTCGACCCGGATGCCGTACGCCTCGACCGGGTGGCACACCTTCTCCGTGCGGACGGAGAACGGGCCGAGCTCGAAGGCGCCCGGCTTCAGCGTGCGGAAGTCGAAGACCTCGCTCATCGAGGTGGGCGAGGGCGTGTCCGCGTACGCCGTGGTCAGCCGCTGCTCGGCGCCCTCCGGCGCGTAGACGGGGATCGCGTCGCAGCGCCCGCCCTCGTGCCGGTAGTAACGGGCCACGAAGTACCCGCACATGTCGATGCAGTGGTCCGCGTGCAGATGGCTGAGGAAGATCGCGTCGAGGTCGTACAGACCGATGTGACGCTGCAGCTCGCCCAGGGCGCCGTTGCCCATGTCGAGGAGCAGCCGGAAGCCGTCGGCCTCGACGAGGTAGCTCGAACAGGCCGATTCCGCGGACGGGAACGACCCGGAGCAGCCGACGACGGTGAGCTTCATGGAGCGTGAACCTCCGTGGACGGGTGCGGGGAAGCGCGCTGGGGGAAGGGAGGCTGTGCGGTCCGTCGAGCGTAAGGCGCGTCCGGGCCCGTCGCTCCTCCGCGACGGCCCGTTGTGGGCGAACTCACGGGCTCTGTCACCGGTTCGGATGGATGGCGGGGCGTCACGGCGGGGGGAACCGCGCACCGGTAACGTCGTGCGGTATGGACACGTCGTGGTGGCCCGCGCTGGCCGCGGTGGTGGTGCTCGCCCTGGTGGTGGCGGTCGTCGACGGACGGAAGCGTTCTCCGCGCCGTCCTCCCTCCCGGCCCGCCTCCCGCCGCCCTCCGGGGCGGACCCGGCCGCCCGGGCGGGCGGCGGAGCCCCGGCCCCGGGAGGGGCGCGGGCCGGAGCCGGCCGAGATCTGGTGGGCCGACGTGCCCTTCGAGGACGGGCCCGGCTCGAAGGACCGGCCCTGTCTGGTGCTCTCGGTGCGGGGGGAGAGCGCGCTCGTCGCGAAGATCACCAGCAGGCACCACGAGGAGCGGCCGGGGGTGATCGCGCTGCCGCCGGGGACGGTGGGCGACGCGCGGGGGCGGCCGAGCTTCCTGGAGACGGACGAGCTGCGGGAGGTGCCGGTGGCGGACTTCCGGCGGAGGATCGGAAAGGCGGACCCGGCCCTGTGGGACCGGGTCCGCCATCTGGCGCGCTGAGGCCGACGCCCTCCGGGGCGGCGGCTCACGCCCAGAGCTGTCCCTGGACCGTCTTGATGGCCTCTTCGGTCGTCGCGGCCGTGTAGAGGCCGGTGGACAGGTACTTCCAGCCGCCGTCGGCGACGACGAAGACGATGTCGGCGCTCTCCCCCGCCCTGACGGCCTTGTTGCCGACGCCGATGGCGGCGTGCAGGGCCGCGCCGGTGGACACGCCCGCGAAGATGCCCTCCTCCTGGAGGAGTTCGCGGGTGCGGGTGACCGCGTCGGCGGAGCCGACGGAGAAGCGGGTGGTGAGGACGGAGGCGTCGTACAGCTCCGGCACGAAGCCCTCGTCGAGGTTGCGCAGGCCGTAGACGAGGTCGTCGTAGCGCGGCTCGGCGGCCACGATCTTCACGTCCGGCTTGTGCTCGCGCAGGTAGCGGCCGACGCCCATCAGGGTTCCGGTGGTGCCGAGTCCGGCCACGAAGTGGGTGATCGAGGGCAGGTCGGCGAGGATCTCGGGGCCCGTGCCGGCGTAGTGCGCACCGGCGTTGTCGGGGTTGCCGTACTGGTACAGCATCACCCAGGAGGGGTTCTCGGCGGCGAGTTCCTTGGCGATGCGGACCGCGGTGTTGGAGCCGCCCGCGGCCGGGGAGGAGACGATCTCCGCGCCCCACATGGTGAGCAGCCGGCGCCGTTCCTCGCTGGTGTTCTCGGGCATGACGCAGACGATGCGGTAGCCCTTGAGCCTGGCGGCCATGGCGAGGGAGATGCCGGTGTTGCCGCTGGTCGGTTCCAGGATGGTGCAGCCGGGGGTGAGCCGGCCGTCCTTCTCCGCCCGTTCGATCATGTGGAGCGCGGGGCGGTCCTTGACCGAGCCGGTGGGGTTGCGGTCCTCCAGCTTCGCCCAGACGCGGACGGAGTCCGAGGGCGAGAGCCGGGGGAGGCGGACCAGGGGCGTGTTGCCGACCGCCGCGAGCGGGGAGTCGTAACGCATGTGGATCAGACCGCGCCGCCGGCGACGGCCGGCAGGATCGTGACGCTGTCGCCGTCGGAGAGCTTGGTGTCGATGCCGTCGAGGAAGCGCACGTCCTCGTCGTTCAGGTAGACGTTGACGAAGCGGCGGAGCTTGCCGCCGTCCACGATGCGGGCCTCGATCCCGGTGTGGCGGGTCTCCAGGTCGGCGAAGAGTTCGGCGAGGGTGCCGCCGTCGCCCTCGACCGCCTTGGCGCCGTCGGTGTAGGTGCGGAGGATGGTCGGGATGCGGACCTCGATGGCCATGGCGTGGGCTCCTGTCGGAAGTGGCGTGGTGGGCGCGCTGCTGGGGCCCCGCGCGGAGGGGGTGGTGCGGTGGGGCGCTCGGCCGGCCGGTCAGGACGCGGCGCGGTCCGGGCGGGACGCTGTTCCGCCCGGACAGATCGCGCTGGCGAGGCGGCCCAGGTCGACGTGCAGGCGGGCCACGAGCAGGGGGGTGCCCGGAGTCTCTTCGCTCACGTCGTGGGAAACCATGGGCTCATCGTATCGATTCCCGGTCCGGGTTCCGGAATGTGATCTCACATGATGGAAGGTTGCTGACCGCCTGCCGGACCGTGCAGGTAGACGACGGTCGGGCTGCCGGTCCCGGGGTGCGGGATCACGTCCGCCCGGACCCCGTAGACGGCGTCCAGGAGGGCGGGGGTGAGGACTTCGGCGGGGGTGCCGCCGGTGACGACCCTCCCCCGCTCCAGGACGTAGATCCGGTCGCAGTACGCCCCCGCCAGGTTGAGGTCGTGGAGGGCGAGCAGGTTGGTGGTGCCCAGGCCGCGGACGAGGGCGAGGACGTCGAGCTGGTGGCGGATGTCCAGGTGGTTGGTGGGTTCGTCGAGGACGAGCAGGGCCGGGTCCTGGACGAGGGCGCGGGCGACGAGGGCGCGCTGGCGCTCGCCGCCGGAGAGGGTGGGGTACGGGCGGTCGGCGAGGTCCGCGAGGCCGACGCGGGCGAGGGCGGCGGCGGTGCGCCCGTGGTCGGCGGCCGTGTCGCCCTCCCAGAAGCGCTTGTGCGGGGAGCGGCCCAGGGCGACCAGTTCGCGGACGGTCAGCTCGAACTCGGCGGCGCTGTCCTGGGGGACGGCGGCGACGCGGCGGGCACGGGCCCCGGCCCCGAGGGCGCGCAGGTCGTCGCCGTCGAGGAGGGCGCGTCCGGCGGTGGGGACGAGGGTGCCGTAGACGCAGCGCAGGAGGGTGGTCTTGCCGCTGCCGTTGGGGCCGATGAGACCGACGGTCTCGCCGGGGCGGACGGTGAGGTCGGCGGAGCGGAGGCGGTCCCCGTAGGAGAGGCCCTCCAGGCGCAGTCCGGTCACAGGAGCGCTCCTTCCGGGCGGCGGCGCATCAGCCAGAGGAAGAACGGGCCGCCGGTGAGCGCGGTGAGGACGCCGACGGGGAGGTCCTGGGGCGCGGTGACGGTCCGGGCGCCGAGGTCGGCGACGACCAGGGCGAGGGCGCCGCCGAGCGCGGCGACGGGCAGGAGGCGGCGGTGCGGGGCGCCGACGGCGAGCCGGGCGGCGTGCGGGGCCATGAGGCCGATGAAGCCGACGGCTCCGCTGGCGGCGACCATGACGGCGGTGAGCAGGGAGACGAGCACGAAGACGGCGGCGCGGAAGCGGGCGGTGTCGAGGCCGAGGACGGTGGCGTCCTCCTCGCCGACGAGGAGCAGGTCGAGCGGGCGGGCGAGGGCGAGCAGGGCGCCGGTGCCGAGGACCAGGACGGCGGCGGGCAGGAGGAGGGTGTCCCAGCGGGCGCCGCCGAGGCCGCCGAGGGACCAGTACAGCGCCTCGCGGAAGTGTTCGGGGCGGCCCGCGGCGGCCAGGATCAGGGTGGTGAGGGCGGACAGGACGTAGGAGACGGCGACTCCGGCGAGGACGAGCCGGGGGCCGGTCATGGTGCCGCCGCGCCGGGCGAGTCCGTAGACGAGGACGAGGGCGGCCAGGGCGCCGGCGAAGGCGCCGGCGGGCAGGGCGAGGGTGGTGGTGATCCCTCCCCCGACGCCGACGACGAGGACCAGGACGGCTCCGGCGGAGGCGCCGGAGGAGATGCCGAGGAGGAAGGGGTCGGCGAGCCGGTTGCGGACGAGGGCCTGGAGGACGGCGCCGGCGACGGCGAGGCCGGCGCCGACGACCACGCCGAGCAGGACCCGGGGCAGCCGTACGTCGAGGACGATCGTCCGGTACGGGGAGGGGCCGGAGCGCCCGGTCAGGGCGTCGAGGACCCGTCCGGGCGGGACGCTGACGGAGCCGAGGGCCAGGGAGGCGAGGCAGGCGGCGGCCAGGGCGAGCAGGAGGCCGGTGACGACGGCCGGGAGGCGCAGCCGTCCGGGGGCCGGGGGGCCGGGGCGGGGGGCCCGTTCCGGGGCGGCCGGTTTCTCCGCCGTGTCCGCGGCGCGGGTTCCGGCGCTCACCGGGCGGCCGGGTGGAGCTGGCCGGCCAGCTTGCCGACGGCGGCGGGGACGCGGACGCCGAGGACCGTGTCGGAGAGGGGCAGGACGGCGAACCGGCGGTTCCTGATCGCGGGGACGTCCTTGAGGGCGGGGTCGTCGAGGAGCCGCTTCTTCTTCTGTTCGACGGTGACGGAGCCGTAGTCGTAGAGGACGACGACCTCGGGCCGGCGGGCGACGACCTGTTCCCAGGTGGCGTCGCCGAAGGCCTTGTCGAGGTCGGCGAAGACGTTGCGGCCGCCGGCGCGGGTGATCATCTCGTTGCCGATGCCCTTGCCGCCGGCGGTGAAGGCGGTCTTGTCGCCGCTGTCGTAGACGAAGACGGGGACGGGCTCGACGCCCCGGAGGCGCTTCTCGTCGGCGGCGAGGGCGGCGCGGGCCCCGGCGATCCACTTCTCGGCGCGGTCGGGGACGCCGAAGGTCCTGCCGACCTCGCGGACCTCGCGGTAGAGGTCGTCCACGGAGGTCCTGCCGGAGGGGCAGTACTCGGTGTTGAGGCGGGTGGCGATGCCGGAGCGCGCGAGGTCGTCGCGGCCGCGGCCGTCCTTGGCGTCGAAGGCGGAGCCGTAGCCGCCGTAGACGAAGTCGGGGTTCGCGGCGAGCAGGGCCTCCTTGGAGGGGTACTCCTTCGCGAGGACGGGGACGGACGCGTAGGCCTTCTCGTAGGCGGGCAGGACGGCGTCGTCCAGGTAGGCGGTGCCGACGAGGGACTTCTCCAGGCCGAGGGCGAGCATGGTCTCGGTGGCGTGCTGGTTCATGGTGACCGCGCGCTTCGGCGGGGCCGGGAAGGTGTGCGTCACGCCGCAGTTGGTGACGGTGTACGGGAATCCCGGCGCGGCCTTCGCGGGCGGACCCGCAGGTGCGGGGGCGGCCGAGCAGGCGGCGAGGAGCGGGAGCAGGGCGGCGGCGAGGGCGAGCGGGCGGCGCCAGGACATGACGGAACGTTCCTCCTCCGGGGATTTCCACGTCCCCGTCCGGTGGTGCGGGCGGCAGGTCAGTTCCTGGCTTCCGCCCCCGGGGAGGCGGTCACAGTGGCGGGACCGTGCCGGATTCGCACCGGCTTCCTGGGTCCTGCCGCCCGTTGGGTTTCCGTCAGTGTCTCATCGGCCGCGTCACGCGTGGTCGTGGCTCTCGACGATCTTCACGTCCTCCTCGGTCACCACGCCGTCCACGATGGTGAAGGAGCGGAACTGGAAGGGGCCGGCGCCGTCGGTGTCGGCGGTGGAGACGAGGACGTAGTGGGCGTGCGGCTCGTTGGCGTACGTGATGTCCGTGCGGGACGGGTAGGCCTCGGTGGCGGTGTGCGAGTGGTAGACGATCACGGGCTCCTCGTCCCGGTCGTCCATCTCGCGGTAGAGCTTGAGCAGGTCCGCGGAGTCGAACTCGTAGAAGGTGGGCGAGCGGGCCGCGTTCAGCATGGGGACGAACCGCTCGGGGCGGCCGCTGCCGGCCGGACCCGCGACCACGCCGCAGGCCTCGTCCGGGTGGTCCGCGCGGGCGTGTTCCACGATCTGGTCGTACAGGGCCCGGGTGATGGTCAGCATGGCGACAGGATAGACAGAAGGACCGTCCCGTACCGAGGGATGGTACGGGACGGTCCGAGGGGTGGGACGGGTCCGGTCAGGAACGCTTGGCGAAGGCGGCGCCCCCGGGGTCGCGGGACTTCAGGACCAGGTAGGAGACGCCCAGGAGCAGGGCCCAGACCGGCGCGCAGTAGAGGGAGACGCGGGCGCCCTCGTCGATGCCCATCATCACGACGACCATGCCGATGAAGAGGAGCGCGAACCAGCTCGTGTACGGGGCTCCCGGGGCCTTGAAGGAGGACGGGGGCAGCTCGCCGCGGTCCGCCTTGCGGCGGTAGCGGATCTGGCAGACCAGGATCATGATCCAGGCCCACATGCCGGAGATGGTGGCGAAGGAGACCACGTACTCGAAGGCCTTGCCGGGGGCGACGTAGTTGATCCAGACGCCGACCAGCATGAGCGCGGCGGAGAAGGTGGTGCCGAGCAGCGGGATGCCGCTCTTCGTGAGCCGGGTGAAGACCTTGGGGCCCTGGCCGTTGAGCGCGAGGTCGCGCAGCATGCGGCCGGTGGAGTACATGCCCGAGTTGCAGGAGGACAGGGCCGCGGTGAGCACGACGAAGTTGACGACGGCGGCGCCGACGCCGAGCCCCATCTTCTCGAAGGCGGCGACGAACGGGGAGACGCCCGGCTGGAACTCGGTCCACGGGACGACCGACAGGATCATGATCAGGGCGCCGACGTAGAAGACGGCGATGCGCCACGGCACGGTGTTGATGGCCTTGGGCAGGACGGTCTTCGGGTCCTTGGACTCGCCGGCGGTGACGCCGACCAGCTCGACGGCGAGGAAGGCGAACATCACGATCTGGAGCGTCATCAGGGTGCTGCCGACGCCGTTCGGGAAGAAGCCGCCCTGGTTCCACAGGTGGGCCACGGTGGCGGTGTCCCCGGCGTCGGAGAAGCCGACGGTGAGGATGCCGGCGCAGATCAGGATCATGCCGATGATGGCGGTGACCTTGACCATCGAGAACCAGAACTCCAGCTCGCCGAAGAGCTTCACGGAGATCAGGTTGGCGCCGTAGAGGACCACGGTGAACACGAGCGCGGAGACCCACTGGGGGATGTCCCACCAGTACGTCATGTAGGTGGCGGCGGCGGTGACCTCGGTGATGCCGGTGACGACCCAGAAGAGCCAGTACGTCCAGCCGGTCACGAAGCCCGCGAAGGGGCCGACGAACTCCCGGGCGTACTCCGAGAAGGAGCCGGACACCGGGCGGTACATGAGGAGCTCGCCCAGGGCCCGCATGATGAAGAAGATCACCAGGCCCGCGACGGCGTACGCGAGGATGAGGCTGGGGCCGGCCTTGTGGATGGCCTTGCCCGCGCCGAGGAAGAGGCCGGTGCCGATGGCGCCGCCGATCGCGATCATCTGGATCTGCCGGGCGCCGAGGCCGCGCTGGTAGCCCTCGCCGCCGCCCACGGCCCCGTCGGTGCCGTCGTGCTGCTTGTCGACCTGCACAGAGGTCATGGTGGTGCGCCTTTCTCCATGCTGATCCGTGCGACCACGCGTGTGTCGGTCACGGATCAGATCCTGATCCCCCCGGATGTGGATGGAGTGCCGCCGGCGGTCAGCCGGCCGAAGCGCCCTCGGGAACAGGGGTGGCGTCCCCGAGCGGTCGTGAAGGTGTATCACGCGTCCCGGGGCGGTCGGCGGAGAGGCACGTGGCGCGTGCCACACGAAAACGGGAATCCGGCGCATACAAGACGACAAAGCGGACGCTCCGATAACGCATTCGTTATCCGGATTTGAGCGTCCGCTGAGCGAACAACCCCGGCACTCCCTTCCGGAAGGTGCCTCAGGAGGGCATCAGGGTCTCCACCAGGGACTCCTGGAGCGCCCCCAGCCAGAGGTAGGCCATCACCATCGGCTTGCGCGGGTCGGAGTCCGGCAGCCGGTACAGCCGCTCGCTCTCCTCGTCGTCCGCGATCTCCAGGCGGGTCGCGATGGCCAGCCGGAGGTCGTTGAGGGTGCCGAGCCAGGCCCGCGACCCGTCCGGGGTGAGCTTCAGGACCCCGCCGCCCTCCTCGTCCGCGCCGGCGGCGAGGGAGTCCAGGGCGCGCACCGTCGCGAGGGCGTCCTCGCGCTTGCGGGCCCGCAGGTCGTTCTCGGTGTAGCGGCGGAAGTCCGAGGCGGCCTCCCGCAGCTCCTCGGTGTCGTCCCCGTACGCGTCGGGGAAGAGGCGCCGCAGGGCGGGGTCGGACGGCGGTTCGCCGGGCCCCTCGGAGAAGAGCGCGGCCAGCGGGTCCGCGTCGGCCGCGGGCTCGTCGCCGGGGCCGATCAGCTCCATGAGCTGGACGGCGAGGGAGCGGAGGATGGAGATCTCGACGTCGTCGAGGGCGACGGCCGCGCCGCCGCCGGGCAGCGCCTCGAAGCGGCCGGCCATCAGCCGCGGTCCTGGGTGAGGGTCGCCCAGAGGCCGTAGCCGTGCATCGCCTGCACGTCCCGTTCCATCTCCTCGCGGGTGCCGCTGGAGACCACCGCGCGGCCCTTGTTGTGCACGTCGAGCATCAGCTTGTGCGCCTTGTCCTTGGAGTATCCGAAGTACGACTGGAAGACGTAGGACACATAGCTCATCAGGTTGACCGGATCGTTGTGCACGAGGGTCACCCAGGGCACGTCCGGTTCGACGACCGCGGTGACCCCTTCGGCCGGTTCCGTACGTTCGATCTCAATAGGCGCGACGCTCACTCACCCCATGCTGCCACTCCCGGGGGTCCCTCGCACAAACGGGCCACGGCCTCCGGCACAGAAATCGTCACTCTGACGATTTCTGGGTTAGCATCGCCGGCATGAACGCTGCGGACCTTGGGCTGCCGGTGGACGTTCCCTCCACCGCGCTCTTCACCGATCAGTACGAGCTGACCATGCTCCAGGCGGCCCTGAGGGGCGGCACCGCCGACCGGCACTCCGTCTTCGAGGTCTTCACCCGGCGGCTGCCCGAGGGGCGGCGCTACGGAGTCCTCGCGGGCGTCGGACGGGTCCTGGACGCCGTCGAGAACTTCCGCTTCGACCCCGCCGTCCTGGACTTCCTGCGCGAGCACGCCGTCGTGGACGAGCCGACCCTGGAATGGCTCGCCCGCTACCGCTTCTCCGGCGACATCTGGGGCTACCCCGAGGGCGAGACGTACTTCCCGGGCTCCCCCGTCCTGCGCGTCGAGGGCTCCTTCGCGGAGTGCGTGCTCCTGGAGACCGTGATCCTCTCGATCCTCAACCACGACTCGGCCATCGCGGCCGCCGCCTCCCGCATGTCGGCCGCGGCCGGCGGACGGAGCCTGATCGAGATGGGCGCCCGGCGCACCCACGAGCTGGCGGCCGTCGCCGCCTCCCGTGCCGCGTACGTCGGAGGCTTCGACTCCACCTCGGACCTGGCGGCGGGCTTCCGCTACGGCATCCCGACCGTCGGCACCTCCGCCCACGCCTTCACCCTGCTCCACGACAGCGAGCGGGACGCCTTCCGGGCGCAGGTCGAGACCCTGGGGCGCGGCACGACCCTGCTCGTGGACACCTACGACGTGACCGAGGCCGTGCGGATCGCCGTCGAGGTGGCCGGGCCCGAGCTGGGCGCGGTCCGGATCGACTCCGGCGACCTGCTGCTCGTCGCCCACCGGGTGCGGGCGCAGCTGGACGAGCTGGGCGCCCGGGACACCCGGATCGTCGTCACCTCGGACCTCGACGAGTACGCCATCGCCTCGCTCGCGGCGGCCCCGGTCGACGCGTACGGGGTGGGCACGCAGCTGGTCACCGGCAGCGGCCACCCGACCTGCTCCATGGTCTACAAGCTGGTGGCGCGGGCCGCGTCGGCGGACCCGAAGGCGCCCCTCGTGCCGGTGGCCAAGAAGTCCCTGGGCGGCAAGGCCTCGGTCGGCGGGCGCAAGTGGGCGGCCCGCCGGCCCGACGCGGACGGGGTCGCCGAGGCCGAGGTCGTGGGCACCGGACCCGTCCCCCCGGCGCTGGCCGGCCACCAGCTCCTGGTCGAGCTGGTCAGGGGCGGCGAGGTGGTGGGCCGCGAGCCGCTGGAGGCCGCCAGGGCCCGGCACATCGCGTCCCGCGCCGGGCTGCCCATGTCGGCGATGCAGCTGTCGCGGGGCGAGGCCGTCCTGCCGACCGAGTACGTGTGAGACCGGCCGCGTGCGCGTGCCCGGCCGACCGCGTGCGCGGGAGACCGGTCGCCCGGCCGTGAGACGGGCCGCGTACGTACGGGACGGGCGGGTACGCGGGGGACCGGCCGCGTGCGCGTGAGGACGCGCGCGGCGGTCCCGCGTGACGGCCCGCGCGTCCCGGCACCCCGGTGACCGCCCCGGCTCGCCGGGTCCGCCCCCCTCCCGAAGGGGTGGGGAAGTCTCTAGGCTCGGCCCCGTCCCCTTTTCCCCTCCCCCATCCGACGCGCTAAGGACACCCCCCATGCACCGCGCATTGATCGTTGTGGACGTTCAGAACGACTTCTGCGAGGGCGGCAGCCTCGCGGTGGCGGGCGGCGCGGACGTCGCCGCCGCCATCACCGACCTGATCGGCCAGACGGCGGGCACCTCCTACCGGCACGTCGTCGCCACCCGTGACCACCACGTGGACCCGGGCGCGCACTTCGCCGCGCCCGGCGAGGAGCCGGACTACGTCACCTCCTGGCCGGTGCACTGCGTGGCCGGGACGGAGGGCGTCGGCTTCCACCCGAACTTCGCGCCCGCCGTCGCCAGCGGGGCGATCGACGCCGTCTTCGACAAGGGCGCGTACGACGCCGCGTACAGCGGCTTCGAGGGGCGGGACGAGAACGGGGCGACGCTCGCGGAGTGGCTGCGCGCGCGGGACGTCACCGAGGTGGACGTGGTGGGGATCGCCACCGACCACTGCGTCCGGGCGACCGCCCTGGACGCGGCCCGGGAGGGTTTCCGGACCCATGTGCTGCTCGCCCTGACGGCGGGCGTGGCGGAGGCGACCACGGAGCGGGCCCTGGAGGAGCTGCGGGCGGCGGGCGTGGAGCTGACCGGCAGGCCGGTGGTCTGAACCCCGGCGGACTGCGGTCCGGGCCCGGCGGGCGGCGGTCCGGGCCACGGCGGGGCGGTGGTGCGGGCCCCGGCGGGCCGGTGGCCAGGTGACCACGGGGGCCCCTCCGGGCCGTCTCCGGGCGCCCCGGGGCGCGCTCGCGCGCCGGGCCTATGCCGCCGGCGCCCTCGGCAGCGACCGCGCCGGGTGCCAGAGCTCCTGGGCGGCGCCCGGCGCGGACTTCCACAGCAGGCCGTCCGGATGGTGCAGGACGGCGGTGACCTCGTCCGGCGTGGGCGGTTCGGTGTTCCCCCGGAGGTAGACCGCGCGCAGCCCCAGGTTCCGCAGCCGGGTCAGGGCGCGGGCCCGGTTCGCCGCGTGGACCAGGAAGCGGACCATGGCGCCGTCGCCGGCCGGGCTGGGCAGCCCTATGGCGACGACCACGCTGCCTCCCGGCAGCTTGCAGAACCCTCCACTGGGCATGCGGAACCACTCCCCCGTGGGTCTGTGTCAATAAGAGATGTGCCAGACGCACCTAAACACGATCGGCCGCCGCCCGCTAGAGGGCGACGGCCGATCATGGTTTGACCTGCGATTTTACCGATTACTTGGTCGAGGGGCCGACCTGAACCGTGATCGTCTGGCCATCCTTCGGCTCCTTGACGACCTGGATCTTGGTGTTGGTGTCAGTTACCTTGACGCCGGCGCGCGGGGTCTCGGGGAACCAGTAGACGCCCTTGCGGTCGTCGAAGGTCGGGTTGCCGGCCTGCGACGGGACCCAGGTGGCGACGCCCTTGTTGTGCAGCTGGAAGCCGTCCGTGCGGGAGATGCTGAACGGCGAGTCGTACGCCTGGACGCGGTTGCGCATCAGGGTGCCGTCGGACCACTTCAGCGGGCTCGGGTGCGCGTCGATCGGGAGGACCAGACCGGCGCCCGGGTGCTGGGAGGTGTTGTTGTCCTTCTGGGACAGGTCCCACTTCCAGATGAGCAGGCCGTTCTGGTACGGGTAGTGCTCGACCCAGCTCGACTTGTCACCGGTGAACCCGAAGTTGTACGGGCCGACCTTGAGGGTCTTGTCGTACGAGACGTACTGGCGGTTCTCCGCGATGTAGTACTGCTCGTACTCCTTCGTGAAGCCCTTGCCGACGCGGGAGAAGCCCTTGGCGGCCCAGCCGTTGTCGCCGTTCTCGACGTTGTCGGAGAAGACGGGGGCACCGTCGGCGGTCAGGGTGATGGCGTCGGCCGTGAAGCCCTTGCCGCCCGCGCCGCCGTCCGTCTGGTAGCGGAAGCGGAGGTCGAACTTCTTCCCCGCGTAGGCGCCCAGGTCGTAGACGAGCTTCTTGTGGGTGCCGGAGACGTCGGTCAGCGCCGGGGCGCCGCTGGCGTCGCGCGGGATCTGCTTGCCGTCGGCGGTGCCGTCCAGGGCGGTCCAGTTGGAACCGCCGTCGGTCGAGACCTCGGCGTACAGGTAGTCGTAGTCGAGCTCGATGTCGTACCAGCCCTGGAGCTCCAGGGAGGCGGACGTCTTGCCGGTGAGGTCGACCGGGCGGGTCAGGGTGTTCTTGAGGTCGTCGCCCATGCCGCTCCACCACTGCGTGGTGCCCTCGGCGGGAGCCACGATGTCGGTGGTGACCTGCTTCTTCGGCAGCTCGACGAGGAGCGCCTGCGGGTTCTTGGTGTTGTACTCCGAGACGCCCAGCTTGTGGGTGGTCTTGGTGGAGCGCTGCCAGTCGCTGACCTTGGCGTAGTTCAGCCAGCCGAGGTAGAGCTTGTCCCAGGCGGTCATGTCGCCGGGCAGGTCGCCGATGGCGTCCTTGCCCTGGCCGAGCCAGGAACCGGACGACATGAGGGTCCAGAACCCGGTGGAGTTCTCGCCGCCCGCGGTGTCGTAGTGGTCCGGCAGACCGAGGTCGTGGCCGTACTCGTGGGCGAAGACGCCGAGGCCGCCGTTCTCCGGCTGCATCGTGTAGTCGCCGACCCAGATGCCGGTGTCACCGATCGGGGTGCCGCCGGCCTTGTTGTTCGCGGGGCCGGTCTTGCCCGCGTTGGTGCCGTACGCGTACCAGCGGTGGGCCCACAGCGCGTTGGTGCCCTCGGCGCCGCCGCCGGCCGACTCGTCCTCGCCCGCGTGGACGATCTGGAAGTGGTCGATGTAGCCGTCGGCCTCGTTGAAGTTGCCGTCGCCGTCGAAGTCGTAGCGGTCCCACTGGTCGTACTGCGCCAGGTCGGCCTTGATCTGGGCGTCGGTCTTGCCCTTGGCCTTCTGGTCGGCGACCCACGCGGTGAGGCCGTCGCGGACGGTGTCCCAGACGTTGGAGCAGTTGGTCTGGCCGCAGTAGTTCGAGCCGTAACGGGCCTCGTTGTACGGGACCTTGACCCAGTCGGAGACCTCGCCGTCGACCGAGTACCGGCCGGAGGAGGTCTTCTCGTAGTAGGTCTTCAGCGACTGCTTGGGCTGTCCCTTGGCGTCCTTGCCGGTGCCGAAGTACAGGTCCTGGAAGTGCTGCTGGTTGTAGTCCGCCTGCCAGGCCGTGGAGTTGTCGTTCGCACGGTCGGGCTTGGCTATGGAGTTGTGCAGCGGGCCGGGCGTGCCGCCGTACTTCGGCTTCAGGTCCGGGGTGTCGTCGTCCTTGCGGTCGACCAGGGTGGTGTTGTCCACCTGGTCGCCGAACTCGACGAGGATCGTGAAGATCTTGTCGGTCTTCTCGCGGCCGAGCTCGACGTACTTCTTGCTGTCGAGCTTGACCACCTTGGAGCCGGCACGGCTCTCGACCTTGGCGTCACCGCTCAGCACCCGCTCCAGGGCGGCCTTGCGCTGCTGCTCCTGCTGCTCGCTGTAGGGGCCCGCGAGGTCGTGGTCGACCGTCGTCTTGTCCACGCCGGCGCCGGGCGCCGGGTCGTGACGCACGTCGGCGGACGTCACGTTTCCGTGGTTGTCGGCCCAGGCGGTGGTGAACGTCGAGGCGGTGGCGGCGGTGGCCGCGAGCGCCACGACAACTGCGGACGCTCTGATCGCCCGTCGTCTGTTGGTCACTTGAAGTATGTCCTCCCCGGCGACCGCGCCGACGGACCGAAGGTGGGGTGTCCGTCGGCGGGTCACGCGTCACAAGTGACGACATTCGACCGGAGTGAGGAGAGAAAAGACAGATCTTGACTTGGACATACCAACTGCACTATGCAGGAGCGATTTTCCGATAATCGAACACCAAGCGGGCGCACCGTGAAGAAAACTTGACGATCGCGTGACCCCGTGCGCCCCCCGTGCACCGGCACCGGGCGGGACCGCGCATGGCCAGTGCCCCGCCCGGGCATCCACCGTCGTAGGGTCGGACCGACGTCTTGAGGGCTTGAGGGGCGGTACTCGTCATGCAGCGTCCGGACACCGCGCGACTCACCCGGGGCGCGGTCACCGTCGTCCTCGCGACCGCCGCCCTGCTGCTGCTCTCCGGCACGGCGGACACCCCCGGCATCGCGGCGGCCTGCGTCGCGGGCCTGCTGCTCGGCGTTCTCGTGGCGGTGACGATGCCGGTGCGCGCGGAACGCGTCAAGACCCCCGGAGCCGTTCCGCCGGCCTCCGGGAACGACGAGATCCGGGCCCCGGCCCCGCGCGTGGGCGCGGGGGCCGAGACCCGGACCGGTTCGTGACGTTCCGTCCGTTCCGCCCGTTCCGGCGGGGTTCGCTCACCCCGGGACGGTGACCACCACGGTCTTCGCCGCCTTGTCGTGCAGGCCCTGCTTGTAGGGCTTGTCGACCAGGATCAGGATCAGCAGGAGCAGCGGCCACAGACAGGCGCAGCAGATCAGCGCGGGCAGCCACAGCACGACGGCGCGCAGCAGCGACTGGTTCATCGGGGGCGTCGCACCGTCGTTGAGCATCGCGACGCGCAGCTTCATCAGCTTCTTGCCGACGGTCTGCCCGTTCCTGGCCGTCAGGACCGTGTCGTAGGCGACGTACGCGACGATCGTGATGAGCTGGAAGACGAGCTGGCCGCCGCCGTCGAAGCCGCTGACCGCGTCCCCGAAGCCGTCGTCGGACGTCACCCGGTCGTAGATCTTGAACGGGATGCCGATGAGCGCGAGCGGCACCGCGACGATCAGCCAGTCGATCAGACGGGCGAGGACGCGCCGGCCGGAGTCGGCGAGCGGCGGCATCCCGGAGAGCGGGTCGGTCCCGCCGTAACCACCGCCGTAACCGCCTCCGTACGGAGGCGGGGGCGGGGGCGCGTTGTCGTACGGGGAGCCGTAGGAGCCACCGGGCGGGGTCCCGTACGGGCTCCCGTAGGGGTCCCCCGGCGGGGGGCCGCCGGGAGGGGGCTGACCCCCGGGAGGGGGCTGACCCCCGGGAGGGGGCTGGCCCCCGGAGGGCGGCGGAGGCTCCTGCGGCCTCTTGAGGAACGGGTCCTCCTCGGGCGGCTGGCCGGACGGCGGCTGGTCGGTGCTCATGGGGGCAGTGCATCCCGGGCGGAACGGCCCCGCAAGGAATCACCGGCCGTTCGGGGGACCGGCCTTCCGTCGGCCGGCCCGTCCGCTCCCGGTCCCGTCCGCTCCCGGCCCCTCCCTCAGCGGGCCACGAAGGTGTGGGCGGCCTTGTCGTGCCAGCACTGGCGCCACGGGCGGTCGAAGAGGCACCACAGGACGTTGAGGAAACCGACGGCCAGGAGGCCCAGGACGCTGTAGACGAGCCAGCGCCGCAGAGCCGCGCCGAACGTCGGCGGCTCGTGCGCCTCGATGTCCCGCACCGCGATCCCGCAGAGCTTCTTGCCCAGGGTGCGGCCCCACTTGGCGGTGGGCAGCGCCTCGTACAGGGCGCCGATGACGAACAGCGCGGCCAGCGCCAGACCGAACTGGACCGAGGTCGTCGAGTCCACCAGCCACACCTGGACGGTGGTGCCGGACCGCCTGGCCGCCTCGATCTTGCCCTCGATGTGGTCGAGGGCAGCGGTCACGAGCGGGAAGGCGGCCGCGCCGACGAGCCCGCCCAGGACGACGGAGTCGATCAGCCGCGCGAGCAGGCGCCTGCCGAGCCCGGCCGGACGCGCGGCGGCCTGCGCGCGGGCCGCCCGGAGGAAGGGGTCCTCGACCGGCGGCTTCCAGGGCACGACCGGCTGCTGCTCCTGGGCGGAGGACCGGGGCTGGAACCGTGCCTGCTGCGGCTGTTGCTGCTGTTGTTGCTGCGGCTGCGGCTGTGGCTGCTGCGTCCAGGCGGGCGCGGTGGGGGCGGGCGCGGGAGCGGACGCCCGGACGGGGGCCGGAGCGGGCGCGGGGGCGGGCTGCGGCGCCGGCGCCGGGGTGACGGGCATGCCGCCGAGGCGTGCCGCTCCGCCGGGCGCGCGGGCGTCCGCCGGGCGCGCCGGGGCGTCGGCCGGCGTCCCGGCGGGTTCGCCCGCGCCCGCGACCGGCCACTCCGCCGGAGTGCGCGGATCGGCGGCGGGGGGCCCGCCCCAGGAGACCTTCCGGTCCAGGTCGCCGCCGAACCCGGTCTGCCGGGAGGCGTCCGCCTGCCACGCCGGCGCGGGCTCCGGTGCGGCCGGCTCCTCGTCGAGGAAGACGGGCCCGGTCTCCTCGACCGGGGGGACGGCGGCGGGGCCGGGGACCGGGACCGGCGCCGGGGAAGGCGCCCGCCCCTGGTCGGGTACGTGCGCGGGGGTCCGGGCCGGTGCCTGCGCCGGTTCCCGCGCCGGTGCCGGGGCGGACGGTTCCGCCGGGGCGGAGGCCTGCGCGGGAACGACGGCGGCGGCTCCGGCGGCCGGGGCCTCCGGGGCGGACGGGCGGGCCGGGGCTCCGTCCTCCTGCGGGGCCGGCCGGCTCGTGCCGGGAACCCACGCGTTCCCGTTCCAGTACCGGATGTATCCGGGAATGGACGGGTCCGGGTAGTACCCCGCCTGCGGTACCTCTCCGCCGCCTCCAGGAGGAGTAGCCACTGCCCCGACTCCGTTCAGTCACAACGCCTTTGATCCGCACGGCAGCGCGCCGGGCGTGCCGCGCCCAGGGATGACAGTAACGAAGAACGCCGCCGAGGGGAGAAAGAGCCCGCGAGAAAGGCCGCCTTCGGGCGACGGGCCCCGGAATCGGTCACTCACGGTCACGCTCGGGCCGATGCCTTCGGTCCGTCCGGCCCGGGGAGCATGCCCGGAACCCGGCCGGGCACACGGGGGCGGAAAAACTTCCCGAAAAAACTTCCCGAAGTCGCGTAATGAGTCACGGGCACCCCGCTCTCTCCTGGTGAAGGCCCGCCCGGGCCCGTCCGCGAGAAGGAGTACGACCATGCAGAACACCGACAACACCACCGTCGAGCGGGAGCTGGAACTGAAGTTGGTGATCTCCCCCGAGCGTGCCGTCCCCGTGCCCGCCCGGCTCGCCTACCGCACCGGCGACCCGTACGCCGTCCACATCACCTTCCACATCGGCACGGACCACCCGGTCCACTGGACCTTCGCGCGCGAACTGCTCGTGGAGGGCGTCTTCCGGGCGTGCGGCCACGGGGACGTCCGCGTCTGGCCCACCAAGGTGGACGGCCGCGGCGTCGTCCTGATGGCGCTCTCCTCCCCCGACGGCGACGCCCTGCTCGAAGCCCCGTCCGCGCAGGTGTCCGCCTGGCTGGAGCGGACCCTGCGCGCCGTCCCGCCGGGCACCGAGTCCGAGCGGCTCGGCATCGACGACGGGCTCGCCGAACTCCTGGCGGCCACCGTGGCCGCCGACGACCTGTGGCTGCGCGACCCGTGGCCGTCGGACGAGTCGCAGGACGGCGAGCTGTGACGCCCGCGCGCGGACGCGCCCCGGGACGCGTGCCGGGCGCCGCCGGACGGGCGGGACCTCCGGCACGCGCCCTAGAAGAGCTTGCCGGGATTGAGGAGGCCGAGCGGGTCGAAGGCCGCCTTGATCCCGCGCTGGAGCTCCAGGCCGACCGGGCCCAGCTCCCGGGCCAGCCACTCCTTCTTGAGGACGCCCACGCCGTGTTCGCCGGTGATCGTGCCGCCGAGGGCGAGCCCGAGCGCCATGATCTCGTCGAAGGACTCGCGGGCCCGCCGCGACTCGTCCTCGTCGGCGGGGTCGAAGCAGACCACGGGATGGGTGTTGCCGTCGCCCGCGTGGGCGCAGACGCCGATGGTCAGGCCGTACCGCTCGGCGACGGCCGCCGTGCCGTCGAGCATCTCGGCGAGCCGGGTCCGGGGCACGCACACGTCGTCGATCATCGTCGCGGGCTTGATCGTCTCCAGGGCGGTGAGGGAGAGCCGGCGGGCCTGGAGGAGGAGTTCGGACTCGGCGGCGTCGGCGGCCGGGACGACCTCGGTGGCGCCCGCCGCCGCGCACAGCTCCCCCACGGCGGCCAGGTCGACGGCCGGGTCCGGGGTGTCGAAGGCGCACAGGAGCAGCGCCTCCGTGGTGTCGGGCAGACCCATGCGCGCCATCCTGTTGACGGCCCGGACGGTCGTACGGTCCATCAGTTCGAGGAGCGAGGGGGTGTGGCCGCGTTCCATGACCGCGCAGACGGCTGCGCAGGCGGCGGCGGCCGAGGGGAACTCGGCGGCGAGCGCGAGCTGGGCCGGGGGCCGCGGCTTCAGCGCGAGGACGGCCTTCACGACGATGCCGAGGCTGCCCTCCGAGCCGACGAAGAGCCGGGTCAGGTCGTATCCGGCGACGCCCTTGGCGGTGCGCCGGCCGGTGCGCAGGAGCCGGCCGTCGGCGAGGACGACGTCGAGGCCGAGGACGTACTCGGCGGTGACCCCGTACTTCACGCAGCACAGGCCGCCGGAGGCGGTGCCGATGTTCCCGCCGATGGTGCACGTCTCCCAGCTGGACGGGTCCGGCGGGTAGTACAGGCCCCGCTCGGCGACGGCGCGGGACAGGACGGCGTTGACCACGCCCGGTTCGACGACGGCGATCCGGTCGACCGGGTCGATCTCCAGGATGCGGTCCATCTTGATCAGGGAGAGCACGACGCAGCCGTCGGAGGCGTTGGCGCCGCCGGACAGGCCGGTGCGGGCGCCCTGCGGGACGACGGGGACGCGGAGTTCGGTCGCGGTGCGCATGACGTGCCGGACCTGTTCCACGGTGCGCGGGAGCACGACGGCCGCGGGGGTGCCGGCCGTGCAGAAGCCCGCCATGTCGTGGGCGTAGGAGGCCGTCACGTCCGGATCGGTGAGCAGTGCCCCGGGGGGCAGCCCGGCGCGCAGGCGCTCGTGGAGCCGTGACCGGAGGTCGTCCTTCTGCCGTGCCCGGAGATCGTCCATGCGTCCAGCGTGGCACCCGGGGCCATCGGTGTGAACCCGCCGGAGGGAGCGCTTCGCGCGCTCCTCGCGGAGGCGGGCGCGGGCGCACAGTGGGCGCCATGAGGAACCGCGGCGTGACGAGGACGGTGCTGGTGGCCGGAGCGGGCGCGGCGCTCGCGGCGGGGACGCTGCTGTGCGTCACGGAGTTCACCGGCCAGGACCCGCCGCCCCCGCCGGGGCCGGTGGAGCGGGCGGAGACCGCGGCCCGCGCGGGCGCGCAGGCGGCGCTCCCGGACCTGGCCGCGCTGATCGCGGACCGGGAGGAGCGGCTGCGCTCCCGTCCGGACGACGCGGCGTCCTGGGCGGAGCTGGGCACGGCGTACACGGAGCGCGGGACGCGCCTGGGGGACGTACGGGACTACGCGCGCGCCGAGGAGGCGCTGCGCCGTTCCCTCGGCGGGCGGCCCGCCGAGCGCGCCGGCACGGCGGCGCGGCTGGGCCTCGGGGTGCTCGCCGGGGCGCGGGGCGACTGGCGGACGGCCGGGGAGTGGGGCGAGCGGGTGCGGAAGGCGGAGCCGGGGCACTGGCCGGTGTACCCGCTCCTGATCGACGCGTACAACGGCCTCGGGCGGTACGGGGACGCCCGGAAGGCGATGGAGAGGCTGGAGGAGCTGCACGCGGGCGCGGTGGTGCGCGCGCGGGCCGCCCGGACCTACCGCGACCGGGGCTGGCGCGAGGACGCCGACGCGGCGGCCCTCGACGCGGCGGCCCTCGCGGAGACGGACGCCGAGGGGGCGGCCGCCGCGGCGCGGCTCGGGGACCTGGCGTGGGAGCGGGGGGAGCCGGAGGAGGCCCTCGGCCGGTACGGGGCGGCGCTGCGGCTCGTCCGGGACCACGGGCCCTCGCTCGCGGGCCGGGCGCGGGCCCTCGCCGCCCTGGGACGCGCGGACCAGGCGGTGCGGGACTGGCGGGCGGCCCTGGCCCGGCTGCCGCTGCCGGAGTACCTCCTGGAGGCGGGCGAGCTGTACGAGTCGCTGGGCCGGGAGGAGGAGGCGCGGGCCCTGTACGAGCGGCTGCGGACGGGGACGTGGGCGCGGGCGGAGGTGGTCCTGGGGCTGCTCGGCGCGGACCACGGCGACCCGGCGGGCGCGGTGGCCCGGCTGAGGGCGGAGTGGGCGCGCGGGCACCGCTCGGTGGACGTGGCGGACGCGCTCGGATGGGCGCTGTTCCGGTCGGGGCGGGCGGAGGAGGCCCTGGGGTACGCGAAGCGGGCCACGGACGAGGGGCGGCGCAGCGCGCTCTTCTCGTACCACCGGGGCGAGATCGAGCGGGCCCTGGGGATGCGCGGCCCGGCCCGCCGCCGGCTGGCGGAGGCCCTGCGGATCAGCCCGGTCTTCTCGCCCCTGCACGCGCCGAGGGCGGCGGAGGCGCTGGCGGCGCTGGGCGAACCGCCGGACGGGCCGCCGCCGGAGAGGTCGCCGGACGGGTCGCCGGAAGGGGTGTGACCGGAGGGGCGGGCACGCGCGCGGGGCGGGCGAGGAGGCGCGGGGCCCCTCGCCTCCCGTGACCCCGGCCGGCGGGCACGCGCGCGGGGGCCCGACGCGCGAGGAGGCGCGGAAGCCCCGTCGTCTTCCGCGACCCCGGCCGGCGACGGGCACGCGCGCGTGAGGGAGCGCGGGGGTCCGGGGTGCTGCCCCGGGCCCCCGCGCCGCGCGGTGGGCGGGCCTCAGAGGTTGCCGCGCTTCTCCTGCTCGCGCTCGATCGCCTCGAACAGGGCCTTGAAGTTGCCCTTGCCGAAGCCCATGGAGCCGTGGCGCTCGATCATCTCGAAGAAGACGGTCGGGCGGTCCTGGACCGGCTTGGTGAAGATCTGGAGCAGGTAGCCGTCCTCGTCGCGGTCCACCAGGATCTTCAGCTCGCGCAGGGTCTCGACCGGGACGCGGGTCTCGCCGGCCCACTCGCCGAGGGTGTCGTAGTACGAGTCGGGGGTGTCGAGGAACTGGACGCCGGCGGCCCGCATGGTGCGGACGGTGGCGACGATGTCGTTCGTGGCGAGCGCGATGTGCTGGACGCCCGCGCCGCCGTAGAACTCCAGGTACTCGTCGATCTGCGACTTCTTCTTCGCGATCGCGGGCTCGTTGATGGGGAACTTCACCTTGAGGGTGCCGTCCGCGACGACCTTGGACATCAGCGCCGAGTACTCGGTCGCGATGTCGTCGCCCACGAACTCCTTCATGTTCGTGAAGCCCATGACCTCGTTGTAGAAGCCGACCCACTCGTTCATCCGGCCGAGCTCGACGTTGCCGACGCAGTGGTCGATCGCCTGGAAGGTGCGCTTGGCCGGGGGCTCCACGATCGGGTTCGCGGAGACGAAGCCCGGCAGGTAGGGGCCGTCGTAGCCGGAGCGCTCGACCAGGGTGTGGCGGGTCTTGCCGTAGGTGGCGATGGCGGCGAGGACGACGGTGCCGTGCTCGTCCTTCACCTCGTGCGGCTCGGTGATGCCGGTGGCGCCGTGCTCGACGGCGTACGCGTAGGCGGCGCGGGCGTCCGGGACCTCGATCGCCAGGTCCACGACGCCGTCGCCGTGCTCGGCGACGTGCTCGGCGAGGAAGCGGCCCCAGTCCGTGGAGGCCTTGATGACGGAGGTGAACACGAAGCGCGCGGCGCCGTTGGTGAGGACGTAGCTCGCGGTCTCGCGGCTGCCGTTCTCCGGTCCGGAGTAGGCGACCAGCTTCATGCCGAAGGCGGTGGAGTAGTAGTGGGCGGCCTGCTTGGCGTTGCCGACGGCGAAGACGACCGCGTCCATTCCCTTCACGGGGAAGGGATCGGCCTGCCGCGCCGTGGAGGGGGTGTGATCGATGGTCTCAGTCATGGGAGAAGCGTCCCGCCGGTTCGCAAGGTGCGCAATAGTTTGCTGATCCTCTGGTCAATGTGTACAGCGATGCGTCAGGGTGGCCGTGCGACTTGTACATCCTGACCATGGGGAGGTCACCGTGGCGATCGATCATCTGGACGGCCGGCTGATCGCGCTCCTCGCGCGCGAGCCGCGCATCGGCGTCCTGGAGGCCTCCCGGCGGCTGGGGGTGGCGCGCGGGACGGTGCAGGCGCGGCTGGACCGGCTCCGGTCGACCGGGGTGATCAGGGGGTTCGGCCCGCAGGTGGACCCGGCGGCGCTGGGCTATCCGGTGACGGCCTTCGCGACCCTGGAGATCAAGCAGGGGCAGGGCGCGGACGTGCGGGGGCACCTGGCGACGGTGCCGGAGGTCCTGGAGCTGCACACGACCACGGGCCGCGGCGACATGCTCTGCCGCCTGGTGGCCCGCTCCAACGCCGACCTCCAGCGGGTGATCGACAAGGTGGTGGCCTTCGGGGGGATCGTGCGGGCGTCCACGGCGATCGTGATGGAGAACCCGGTGCCGCTGCGGATCATCCCGCTGGTGGAGCAGGCGGCGGGCGGGGAGCCGCCGCCGTAACCGGGACACCGCTCCGCGGAACGGCCGGGGAGCGCCGCCAGCGCCGGGCCGGCGCCCCCGGCCCCGCCCGCTCCCGCCGGGTTCAGCAGGACGGGACCTTCGACTCCTGCCCCTGCCCCAGGGCCCTGAGGGACGCCACCGCGTCGTCGAGCGCCGTGACGGGGACGAGCCGCATCCCCTTCGGCAGTTCGGCCTCCGCGTCCGAGCACTCCGCCTTCGGCACCAGGAAGACGGTGGCGCCGTCCCGGGCGGCGGCCTGCGTCTTGAGGGAGACCCCGCCGACGGCGCCGACCTTCCCGTCCGGGGCGATCGTGCCCGTACCCGCGACGGTCCGGCCGCCGGTGAGGTCGCCGCCGGCGCCGTTCCCGTCGAGCTTGTCGACGATGCCGAGGGAGAAGAGGAGACCGGCGCTGGGGCCGCCGATGTCGGCCAGGTGCAGGGTGACCCTCACCTTCGCGGGGTCCTTCCTCAGGTGGCCGAGGGCGGCGAGCGCGGCGGCGTCCTGCGACTCCCTCATCTGGCCGAGGTTGTGCTCCTCGACCTCCGCGTCCGACTTCCCCGAGGGGTAGACGGAGCCCTTCGGCAGGACGGCCCGGTCGGTGCGGAACCAGGCGTCGGCCACGTCCGCGAAGCGGATGTCCGCGGACGGCCCGGTCGCGAGGATCGTCGTCATCCTCAGCTGCCCGACGGTCTTCCGGACCGGGGCGCCGGTGATCGTGATGACCTCCTGCCCCTTGTCCGCGCCGAGCACGTCGGCGGTCGAGCCGGGCTGCGCGATCGCGTACGGCAGCGGCGCGAGCCCGACGGCGGCGAAGAGCGCGACGACGGGCAGCGCGCAGAGCGCGAGGGCGCGGGGACGGGAGAGGCTGGAGAACACGCCCCCAATCTACTGGGGCGCGCACCGGGGCGGGGGCGGGGGCGGACGCCGGGGCGGGGCCGGGCGCGGACCGGTCCTCGCCACCACCGCGTTCCGGGCCCGTACGCGCCGTCGCCCGGCCCTACTCCCGCCGGCGGAAGAGGACGTCGGGCTGACGGCACCGTTCCGCGCGTCAGCGCAGCGCGTCAGCGACCTCCCGGGCCGCGTCCACCACGCGGGGGCCCACCCGTTCCGGCACCGCGTCCGCGAGCATGACGACGCCGACGCTGCCCTCGACGCCGGTGACGCCGACCAGCGGGGCGGCGGCGCCGCTCGCGCCGGCCTCCAGTTCGCCGTGGGTGAGGGTGTAGCCGGGCTCGGTCAGTCCGCCCTGGCGGGCGGCCAGGATCGCGCGGCCGGCCGCGCCCCGGTCGAGGGGGTGGCGGAAGCCGGCCCGGTAGGCGACGTGGTAGTCCGTCCAGGTCGGTTCGACGACCGCGACCGCCAGCGCCTCGGCCCCGTCGACCAGGGTGAGGTGGGCCGTCGCCCCTATGTCCTCGGCGAGCGAGCGCAGCGCGGGCAGCGCCGCCTCGCGCACCAGGGGGTGGACCTGGCGCCCGAGCCGCAGCACTCCGAGGCCGACGCGGGCGCGCCCGCCGAGGTCGCGCCGGACGAGGGCGTGCTGTTCGAGTGTGGCGAGGAGGCGGTAGACGACGGTCCGGTTGACGCCGAGTTTGTTGGACAACTCGGTGACGGTCAGGCCGTGGTCGGTGTCGGCGAGCAGCTTGAGGACTCTGAGTCCCCGGTCGAGCGTCTGGGAGGTCTCCGCGGTCACGACGCCCTCTCCTTCGGAGTGAGTGGAGGCGGGACTCTCACGGGGGTTGCCTCGCCGGTCCCGCGGCGACGCACGTCAGAGGCCGCCGGCAGGAAGGGGTACACCGGCTGCGCTCCGCGGCGGCGCTGCCACGGGGCGATTGCTTTTGAGCCGGGACAGTAGCGACCCGCTCCGCTCAGCGGAAGACCTCGTCCAGAATCCGGTCACGGGCGACCGGATGAAGGCGGTTCGGGACTTTTACCGGTCCGACGAGGGACTTCGGCGGACAAGATCGGCTTTGTCGCGCGGGGCCGGGGGACGGCCCGGAGGGCGTGCGCGGGGGTGTTCGCGAAGGCCTCGCCAATGCTTCGCGAAAGCCTCACGAGGGCCGTTTCAGGGGCCTGCGGCCGGCTCCGCTCAGGGCCCCGCGCGGGGGCGCCGGGCCGGCTCTCCGCTCCGGGCCCGCTCCGGGCCCGCGCGAGGACCGCCGACCGGCTCCGGTCCTGATGGGCCCGCTCCGGTCCTGATGGGCCGGAACGCGGCCGGGGCCCGTACACGTCTCCGCGCACGGGCCCCGGCCGGCCACAGAAGGGTCACCGCATGCGGGTGGCCCACTCCTGCACCTTCTTGATCCGCTCACGGATCTGTCCGGCGGTGGCCTCCGCGCTCGGCGGGCCGCCGCACACCCGGCGCAGCTCGGTGTGGATGACGCCGTGCGGCTTGCCGCTCTGGTGGACGTAGGCGCCGACCATCGTGTTGAGCTGCTTGCGCAGTTCGAGCAGTTCCTTGTGGGAGACGACGGGCCGCCGCTCGGCGGGCAGTTCCAGGAGGTCCGCCTCGGTGTCCGGCTTCTTGCGGCTGTGCGCGATCTGCCGGGCCTGCCGCTTCTGGAGGAGGAGCTGGACCTGGTCGGGTTCGAGGAGGCCGGGGATGCCGAGGTAGTCCTGCTCCTCCTCGCTCCCGGGGTGGGCCTGCATGCCGAACTCGGCGCTGTTGTAGAGGACCCGGTCGAAGACGGCGTCGGACTCCAGTGCCTCGAACGGCAGCATGTCCTGTTCGCCGGTGTCCTCGTCCTGCTGCTTCTCGGCCTCCGCCATCTCCTTCTCGGACTCGGCGTACGGGTCCTCGTCCTCGCCCGCCTTCTTCGGCCGGTCGAGCACGTGGTCGCGCTCGACCTCCATCTCGTTGGCGAAGCCGAGGAGGCTGGGGATCGTGGGGAGGAACACCGAGGCGGTCTCGCCGCGCCTGCGGGAACGCACGAAGCGGCCCACGGCCTGGGCGAAGAAGAGCGGGGTCGAGATCGTCGTCGCGTACACGCCGACCGCGAGGCGGGGGACGTCGACGCCCTCGGAGACCATGCGGACGGCGACCATCCAGCGGTCGTCGCTCTCGCTGAACTCGTCGATGCGGCCGGAGGCGCCCGCGTCGTCGGAGAGGACCAGGGTGGCGCGGTGGCCGGTGATCTCGCGGATCAGCTTGGCGTACGCGCGGGCCGACTCCTGGTCGGAGGCGATCACGAGGCCGCCCGCGTCGGGGATGGACTTGCGGACCTCGGCGAGGCGCCGGTCGGCGGCGCGCAGCACGTTCGGCATCCAGTCGCCGCGCGGGTCCAGGGCGGTGCGCCAGGCCTGCGAGACGGCGTCCTTGGTCATCGGCTCGCCGAGGCGGGCGGCGATCTCGTCGCCCGCCTTGGTCCGCCAGCGCATGTTGCCGCTGTAGGAGAGGAAGATGACCGGCCGCACGACCCCGTCGCCGAGGGCGTTGCCGTAGCCGTAGGTGTAGTCCGCGGACGACCGGCGGATGCCGTCGTTCCCCTCCTCGTACGTGACGAAGGGGATGGGGTTGGTGTCGGAGCGGAAGGGGGTGCCGGTGAGCGCGAGGCGGCGCGTGGCGGGCTCGAAGGCCTCCAGGCAGGCCTCGCCCCAGGACTTGGAGTCCCCGGCGTGGTGGATCTCGTCGAGGATGACGAGGGTCTTGCGCTGCTCGCAGCGGTTGCGGTGGAGCATGGGCCGGACGCCGACGCCCGCGTAGGTGAGGGCGACGCCGTCGTACTCCTTGCTGAGCGGCCCGGCGCTGTACTCCGGGTCCAGCTTGATCCCTATGCGCGCGGCGGCCGCGGCCCACTGCTTCTTGAGGTGCTCGGTGGGCGCGATCACGGTGATCTGCTGCACGACGTGGTGGTGCAGCAGCCACGAGGCGAGGGTCAGCGCGAAGGTGGTCTTGCCGGCCCCGGGGGTGGCGACCGCGAGGAAGTCGCGCGGCTGCTCCTGGATGTACTTCTCCATCGCTCCCTGCTGCCAGGCTCGCAGCTTGCCGGCGGTGCCCCAGGGGGCGCGCCCGGGGAAGGCGGGAGAGAGGTGGTGTGAGGAGGTGGCGGTGGTAGTCACGATCTCCGGTTCGGCGCTCGTCCAGATATGACAACCGGGCCACCTTACCGGCGGCCGGCCCCGGTCCTCGTACCCGGCGGGAGGTCTCCCACCCGGGTGCGGCAAGCGTCACATTTCACGTCGCGGTCCCGGTTCGGCGCGCGAACCGGGGCAGTTGTGCGGCGATCCTGGAGACGTCGAGGGCGCCTTGGCAGACGTCCAGGACGAACGTCTCCGCCTCGTCGACGTCGAAGGCCGAGTCCAGGGGATGTCCGTTCACGTGGAGGAAGACCCAGGTCGCGTACCAGGCGATGCGCTTGTTCCCGTCCACCAGCCCGTGGTTTCGGGCGAGCGATTCCATGAGCGCCGCCGCCTTCTGCCAGACGTCCGGGTAGGCGTCCTGGCCGAACACGCTCGACTGCGGACGCGCCAGGGCGGAGTCGAGGAGACCGTAGTCCCGCACGTCGTCCGCACCGAGCCGCCGCGCGAGGTTCAGGAGCTCGGGAAGCGTGAGGTAGTACGTCACGCGAGCCTCCGGTTCAGCTCCTCACTGACCTTCAGCACGTGTTCGGCCGCCTCGTTGAAGAGGCGCGCATGCTCGTTTATGGCCCGGATCACGGCATCGTGCGCGAAGGACTGCATACTGCGCCCCTCCGCCTCGGCCCGCTCGCGCAGGGCGTCCAGCTCTTCCTCGGTGAATCTGACGTTGAGACCAGCCATGACGCCATGGTACCGCGCGGTACCACATGGTGTCAGGGAGCTTTCGGGTCCCCGGGCCGTCCCGGGTCCCCGTGCAGCCGCGTCGCCACCCACGCGCCCGCCGCCGCCACCGCGGCCATCGGCAGGAAGACCGCCGCGAAGGCGCCCGGGTGGGAGCCGGTGGCCGCCGTGGAGGAGGTCACGGCGTGGCCCACCGCGCCGCCGCCGAGGGCCGCGAAGGCCGCGCCGCCGATCGCGAGCAGCAGGACGTTGGAGAGGCCGTCGGAGATCTGGAGGGCGGCGGAGTTCGTGCCCGCCTCCTCGGGCGCGGAGAGCTTCAGGAGGAGCACGCTCGTGGAGGAGATCACGGCGCCCATGCCGAGGCAGCCGAAGGCCCAGGCGACCGCGACGGTCCACACCGGGACGGCGGTGATCAGGACGCTCGGCGCCGCCAGGATCGCGAGCGCGACCAGGACCATGCCGAGGACGACGAGGCGCTCCCGGTACGGCTCCGTCCACGGCCGGGACTGGATCCAGGAGCCCAGCGCCCAGGTGAGGCCGCCGACGGCCAGGGAGAAGCCGGCGAGGGTGGGGCTCAGGCCCCGCTGGGTGACCAGCATCAGGGGCACGAAGGACTCGGCGGCGATGAAGGACCCGGCGGCGACCCCGCGCAGCAGGACGACCGAGGGCAGTCCCCGGGCGGCCCGGTAGGTGCCGTGCGGGAGCAGACCGCGCACGGCGGGCACGAGGAGCGCGACGCCCGCGGCGGCGGGGAGCAGGGAGAGCCAGCGCAGTTCCTGCCCGGCGTACTGGAGGAGCCCGGCGCCCGCGGAGATGCCGAGCGCGAGCCGGACGCGGCGCCGGTCCCAGGGGACGGGCGGCGCGGACGGGTCGGCGGGCCCCGAGGCGGTCCGGCGTATCGCGGGGAGCGCGAGGGCGAGCGGCAGGACGACGAGGACGGGGATGCCGGTGAAGACCCAGCGCCAGCCCAGGTGCTCGGTGATCGTGCCGGAGGCGAGCGGGCCGACGACGGAGGGGACGACCCAGCTCGCGGCGAAGGCGGCCATGATCGCGGGCCTGAGGTGTTCGGCGTAGGCGCGGCTGACGACCACGTACAGGGCGACGATGACCAGGCCGCCGCCGAGGCCCTGCACGGCCCGCCCGAGGATGAACAGCCACATGGAGCCGGCGGTCCCGGAGAGGAGCAGTCCGGCGGCGAAGGCGGAGATGCCGGCGGTGAGGGGCGCCAGCGGCCCGCTCCGGTCGGACCACTGGCCGGCCAGGACCATGGCGAAGAGGCTGGTGGTGAAGTACGCGGAGAAGGCGAAGGCGTAGACGGACACGCCGTTCAGCTCGCGGGCGGCGACGGGCATGGCCGTGCCGACGGCGGTCGCCTCGAAGGCGATGAGCAGGACGACGGAGACGACGCCGATGCTGAGCGCCCGGTGGGCCGGGTCGAGGACGGACCCCTGGGCGTCGGGGCGGTCGGCACGGGGGCCGGTTCGGGGGCTTCCGGCGGGGGCGGCGCCGGTGTCGGCGTCGCGGGGTTCGAGGGCGCTCATCACCCCAGGGTAAGAGGTGTAGACCGGAATGACCCCTGTCGGAGGACCGGTGCGCGCTCGGTCCTCCGACGTACGACCGCGAACGGGGTGTTGCGGGCGTGTGGCGGTCGCGTGGCACGGTCCGGCGAACCCTTGAGCCCCCGCGGACCGCCCGCCTACGGTCGTACCAGCGCACCACCGCATCACCTCACGACCGTGTGCCCGAGTGGCTCAGGGACTCGCCTGCAAAGCGGGTTACGCGGGTTCGATCCCCGCCACGGTCTCGACGTCCCCTCGACGGCCCCGGCCCTCCCGGCCCGGGGCCGTCGTCGTGTCCGGCCCCTTGCGAAAGCGGCCCCTCCGGACGATGATCGCGGTTCGCCCGAGGGGACGCGGCGGGCCGGCGACGAGGGGAGAACCGATGGCGTGGTACGGCGCCAGGACCTTCTACCGGTGGCCGGGCCCGGAGGGCCGGCCCTACGAGGAACGCGTCGTGCTGTTCCGGGCGCGGTCCCTCGACGAGGCCGTCGGACTGGCCGAGCGGGAGTCGGCCGGGTACGCCGGGGAGGGCGGCTTCGACGTCCTGGACATGGTGCAGGTCTACCGGATCTCCGACGGCGACGAGGAGGTGGGCGCGGGCACGGAGGTGTTCTCCCGACTGCACGCGCTCGACGTCCCGCCGGACGAGTTCCTCGACCGCTACGACTCGGGACCGGCGCACACCCGCACCGTGGAGTGACGCCGTTCCCGGGACGCGGTGGGGGGGGGGGGGGGGCGCCGGCGCGCGGGGGGGGGCCCCCCCCCCCCCGCCCCGGCCACGGACAACAGAACCCACCACGAGAACAACAAAAAATAGAGAGAAGGCGGGCG
>NZ_JBVHEG010000002.1:780782-852210 GCF_055562975.1 Streptomyces sp. NPDC014907
TTTGCGGGTGTGGGCTGCGGGTGGGTGGGGGGGCGGCGGGGGGGGGGGGGGGGGGGGCCCCCCCCCCCCCCCCCCCCCCCCCCCCCCCCCCGCGTCCGGTCCCTACGGGGTGGGCGCCGCCGTCGCCGCCTGCGGGCGGATCGGGAGGCGGTTGACCGGGCGGCCGGTCGCCGCGCGGACCGCCGAGGCCACCGCGGCGGGCGAGGTGACGACCGGGACCGCGCTCGCGGCCTTGGCGCCGAAGGGGGCCACCACGTCGCGTTCCTCGACCAGCTTCACGATGCGGATGTCCGGGGCGTCCAGGGAGGTCGGGAGCGCGTAGCCGGTGAGGTCGGGGTGCCGGACCAGGCCGCGCGCGGTGCGCAGGTTCTCCGTGAGGGCCGCGCCGACGCCCTGGGTGACGCCCGCCTCGATCCGGGTGGCGAGCTGCGCCGGGTTGAGGACGCGGCCGACGTCCTGGGCGACGGCCATCTCCACGACCCGCACGGAGCCGAGTTCCACGTCCACGTCCACGACCGCCCGGATCGCGCAGAAGGCGATGCCCACGAAGGCGTCGCCCTGGCCCGCGTCGTCCAGGGGCTCGGTGGGGTGGGGGCGGCACTGGGCGGTGGCCCACAGCTCCTTGCCGTCGAGCGCCTCGGTGACCGTCGTGGACAGCACGCCGTCGTACGAGGTGATCTTGCCGTCGGCGATCTGGAGCAGCTCCGTCGACATGCCGAACTTGTGGGCGAGGGGCTGGAGGAGCTGTGTGCGGACCATCTTCGCGGCCCGTTCGACGGCCCCGCCCGACACCCAGGTGTGCCGGCCGTGGGCGGCCGGGCCGGCGGGCGGCTGGTCGGTGTCCACGGGGGCGACGTGGACCTCCTCGACGCCCAGGGTCTCCTGCACGATCTGCCGGGCGAGCGTCGAGAAGCCCGAACCGGTGTCCACGGCCGAGCAGATGACCGTGGCCACGCCGTCCATGACGCGCACGGTCGCCGTGGAGACCTCGTCGGTGCCCTCCGCGCCGAGCATGTGGACCATGCCGAGCGCGTAGCCCACGCCCCGCCGCACCGCGCCGGGTTCGCCCGCGCCCTCGGGGCCGCCGGGCAGCAGCCACTCGCCCTCCGGGATGTCCTTGGGCAGCGGGGGCAGCGGGAAGTCCCGTACGGCGGTGAGCAGTTCGGCCACCGGGGCCGGGCAGGTCACCGTCTGGCCGGTGGGCAGGATGTCGCCGGTCGCCATGACGTTCCGCAGGCGCAGCTCGGCCGGGTCCACGCCCAGCTTCGCGGCCAGCTTGTCCATCTGCGCCTCGTACGCCGCGCACACCTGCATCGCGCCCTCGCCCCGCACGTGCCCGGAGGGCGGGTTGTTCGTGCGGACCGCCCAGCCCTCCACGAAGGCGTGCGGGACGACGTACGGGCCGCAGGCGAAGGCGACGGCCGCCGCGAGCGACTCCGACGAGGAGTCGGCGTACGCGCCCGCGTCGAGCAGGATCTGCGCCTCCACCTTCACCAGGCGCCCCTCCGCGTCCGCGTGGTGCCGGTAGCGCAGCAGGGTGGGGTGGCGGTGGGCGTGGCCGAGGAAGGACTCCTCGCGCGTGGCGGTGAGCTTGACGGGGCAGCCGGTGCGCAGGGCGAGCAGGCCCAGCGGGATCTGGAAGCCCGGGTCCTCGCGGTCGCCGGTGGCGCCGGGGACCCCGGTGACGACCAGCTTGACCTGTTCGGGCGTCAGGCCGAAGCAGGCGGCGGCCAGGTCGCGGTCGGTGTGCGGGTCGGTGGAGGCCGCGTACAGCTCCACGCCGCCGTCGGGGCGGGGCACGGCGAGGCCGGCCTCGGCGCCGATCGGCGCCGGGTCCTGGCGCCCGATCCGGTACAGGCCCTCGACGACGACCTCGCCGGTCGCCTCCGGGTCGCCGAAGCGGAGCGGGATGTGCCGGATCAGGTTCCCGTCGGGGTGCAGCGGTCCGGCCTCGAACGCCTTCTCCGGGTCGGTGACCGGTTCGAGGACCTCGTACTCGACGCCGATCGCGGCGGCGGCGAGCCGGGCCGTGTCGGGGTGGTCCGCGGCGACGGCCGCGATGGCCTCGCCGTGGTGCCGGACCAGGTCGGAGGCGAAGACGGGCCGGTCGGCGACCCGGCGCCCGTAGGTGGCCGCGCCGGGCACGTCGGCGGCCGTCACCACGGCCCGTACGCCCGGCATGGCGGTCGCGGCACCGGTGTCGATCGAGACGATCCGGGCGTGCGGGTGCGGGGAGCGCAGGATCGCCGCCCAGAGCAGGCCCTCGGCCCACAGGTCGGCGGCGTACGGGAAGGTGCCCTCGGTCTTCGCCCGGGACTCGGCCTGCGGGAGCGAGGTGCCGAGGCCGTGGGCGGCCGGCTCCGGTCCGAGGGGTCCGGGGGTGTCCGGGACCGTGGGAGCGGCGGTGGTCGCGTCGCTGCTCACGCCTTGCCTCCGTCGTGCGGGTGGGGGATCTGGTGCGGGACACGGGCGTCGCCGGCGCCCTCGGAGGCGTGGGCCGCGGCGCTCGCCTCGCGTTCGGCGACGACGTCCCGTACGGCCTGGAGCACGCCCCGGTAGCCGGAGCAGCGGCAGAGGTTGCCGGCGAGCGCCTGGCGGGTCTCCAGGTCGGTGGGGGCGTGGTTGCCCTCCAGGAGGTCGTGCACGGTCATGCACATGCCGGGGATGCAGAAGCCGCACTGGACGGTGCCGCACGTGGCCATGGCCCGCTGCACGTCGGAGGGCTCCCCGTCGACGGCGAGCCCCTCGACCGTCCGGACCTCGCTCCCGGCGGCGGTCGCGGCGGGCACCAGGCAGGAGGCGACGAGGCGGCCGTCGACCTGCACGTTGCAGGCGCCGCACTCGCCCTGCGAGCAGCCGTCCTTGGCCCCGGCGAGCCCCAGGCGCTCGCGCAGGACGTAGAGCAGCGACTCCCCGATCCAGGAACCGGTGACGGGCCGGTCCACGCCGTTGACCCGCAGGGTGTACGAGGTGTGGGGGTGCTCGTCGCTGTCGGTGGAGGCGTGGGTCCCCGGCGCGGCGGGGGGCACCGCGGGGACGTCCGCGTCCGGGAGCTCCGTGTCGAGGACGGTCTCCGCGCGGGGGGCCTCTTCCGCGCCGGGGACGGTCTCCGCGCCGGGAACGGCGTCCACGGGGGGAACGGCGTCCGCGCCGGGAGCGACGTCCGCGGGGGGAACGGCGTCCGCGCCGGGAACGGCCTCCGCCGGGGGGACGGCCCCGGGGGCGGGCTCCGTGCCGAGCCCCTGGCCGGGGACGGTCTCCGCGCGGAGACCGGCGTCGGTTCCAGGGGCGTCCGGGCCGCCGTCCGGGGCCGCGCCGTACTCCTCCGCCGGGCCCGCGCCCTCGCCGGCGGGCTCCGGGCTCCCGTCCGCCCGCGCGTCCCCGGACGCCGGGCCGGAGGCGTCGTCCGGGGCGGACGGCGGTTCCTCCGGGAGCGCCCAGGGGGCGGGGGCGCCGCCCGGCAGGGTCGCCGGGGCGCCGTCGTACGAGGGGGGCGCGACGGGCGCGCCGGGCGGCACCGGGGCGGCGAACCCGCCCTGCTCCTCCGCCTCCTCGGCGGGGAAGTCCCAGTGGTCCGCGGCGTCCGGTCCCGGGACGGGCTCCGCCGTCGCCGCCGTCCCCGCCTCCTCGGTGAAGCGCCACTCGGCCGTCGCGTGCGGGTCCCCGTCCCCGTCCCCGTATCCGGGCCCGTCCCCGTACCCGGGCCCGTCGGGGCGTCCGACCTGCTCGAAGTACTCGAAGCCCCGGTCCTGCTCCTGCCCGAAGTCCCGGTCCCGGTCCTGCCCGAAGGGCTCCGGCGGCTCGAAGGACCGGGGCTCCTCGAAGCCGTGGGGCTCCTGCCCCCGCTCCCGCCCGAAGTACGGGTCCCGGTCCGTCTCCGCCGGCGGGTGCGCCGTCCAGCCGCCCGTGGCCGCCGGGTCGGTCGCCGGGGCCGGGGCGAGCGGCTGGAGGGGGGTGATCATCGGCGGCACGTAGTCGTGGCCGGGTGCCTCCAGGGGCACGCCGTCCAGCATGAAGTCGGGCGGCAGCTGCACGAAGGCGGTCGCGTCGCCGTCGTACCCCTCGCTCTGCGGGATCGGCTCCCAGCCGCCCTGGTTGCCGTGCTGTTCGTCGTTGCTCACGCGAGTGCCCTCCCCAGTGCCCGTCGGGCGAGTGCGGCGACGGTGCGCCGCAGGTGCAGTACGGCGGGGGGCAGTTGCCCGCCCCCCTGCGGGTCCGGGACGCAGGCGGCGGCGACGTACTCGCCGAACGCCGCCAGCGCCTCCGGCGCGAGCCCCCGGTCGTTGTCCCAGTCCACGAGGGAGGCGATCCAGCGCTCGGCCTCCAGCGGGCGCAGCGGCATCGGCGCGACGGCGCCGACGGCGCAGCGCACCCCGCGCCGGGCCGGGTCGAGGACGACGGCCACGGAGGCGGTGGCGCGGGCCGGGCCGGTGCGGCCGGTGGCCTTGACGAAGACCTGGGGGGCGTGGAGCAGCGGCACCCGGACGAAGCCCACGAGTTCGCCGGGGGCGAGCAGGTCGCGTCCGGCGAGCAGGTGGGAGACGGGGATCTCGCGGTTGCCCAGCGGCCCGAGGACGACGAGGTCGGCCTCCAGGGCGGCGAGGACGGGCAGCGAGTCGCCGGTGGGCGCGGCGGTGACGACGTTGCCGCCGAGGGTGCCCGCGTTGCGGATCTGGGGCGGTCCGGCGGCGCGGGCGGCGGCGGCGAGGGCCGGGATGAGCGCGGCGAAGTCGGGGCGGCCCATCCGGGCGTGGGTGAGGCCCGCGCCGAGGAGGGCGTGGCCGTCCTGGTACTGCCAGCCCCGGATCTCGTTGATGCGGCCCAGGCCGACGAGTCCGGCGGGCCGGAGACGGCCCTTGTTGACGGCGGCCATCAGGTCGGTGCCGCCCGCGACGGGAACGGCGTCCGGCCTGGCCGTGAGGGCCGCCACGGCCTCGTCGAGCGAGGCGGGCAGCGTCACGGACTGCGCCGTCTGTGGTGCGTGCGTGGTCAACCCGCTGCCCCTTCCCGGTGTCCCGGCGGTCCCCGACTGTCGCCCGGCCGTCGCGCCTGCGTGTGGGCGTACCGTACGTGCTCACGGGCCGGACGTGGCAACTCTGGCACATCTTCGGAGCGGTCCGGCGCGAGGGTCCACGAAGGACTGTTCTGTCCGGAACATCCTGGTAAAGAAGGCGACTTCCGTTTCGTCGCTCCCGGAGGGCGGGGACCGCCCTTCCCCGCGGCCGGGGGCGGTCCCCGCCGCGGCGCCCCCGCCGGGGGAAGCACCGCTCCCGGGTGACGGGGCGTCCGGGGGGCCTCACACGTTCGGGGGCATCCCCTCCAGGGGCCTGCCGAGGACTCCGGGCCGCCGCTGGTGGGGCAGGGGCCCGGCGGGCGGCCGGTAGTCGACGCCGAGGGCGTCCAGGCGCCGGTAGTGGGTCTCCATGCGGCGCTCGAAGCCGGCGTAGTCGCGCTCCCCCGGGGCGGGGAGCGCGGACCAGGCGACCTCGGCGAAGGCCGCGAGGCGGGGGAAGACCTGGTAGTCGACGCGGGAACGGTTCTCCATGACCTCGGTCCAGACGTTGGCCTGGGTCCCCAGGACGTGGGCGGCGGCCTCCTCGGAGAGGCCCGGCGGGACGGGCTCGAAGCGGTAGACGTCCTCCAGGGTGCGGACGTACCCGATGGGCATCGGCTCGTCCTCGCCCGGCGCCTGCCGGTGGTCCAGGTACACGTGCTGCTCGGGGCACATGACGACGTCGTGACCGGCCTCGGCGGCGGCGATCCCGCCCCCGTACCCGCGCCAGGAGGAGACGGCCGCCCCCTCGGCGAGACCGCCCTCCAGGATCTCGTCCCAGCCGATCAGGCGCCGGCCCCGGGCGGCGAGCCAGCGGTCGAAGTGGCGGACGAACCAGGACTGCAGCCCGTCCTCGTCGGCGAGGCCGAGTTCCCTCATGCGGTCCTGGGCGGCCGGGGACGCCTTCCACTGGTCCTTGGGGCACTCGTCGCCGCCGACGTGCACGAAGGGGGACGGGAAGAGTTCCAGGACCTCCTCGAAGACGCCCTCGTAGAAGCGGAGGACGGCTTCCGTGGGGGCGAGGACGTTCGGGCTGACGCCCCAGGTGTCCCAGACGCCGAGGGCGGCGGTGTCGACGACGTCGGTGTTGCCGAGTTCCGGGTACGCGGCGACGGCGGCCTGCGAGTGGCCGGGCAGGTCGATCTCGGGGACGACGGTGACGTGCCGCCCGGCGGCGTACGCGACGATCTCGCGGATGTCGTCCCGGGTGTAGAACCCGCCGTGCGGGGTGTCGTTCCACAGGGGGGAGGCCCGGTGGCCCCACTTGGTGCGGGCCCGCCAGGAGCCGACCTCCGTGAGCCTCGGGTGGCGCCGGATCTCGACGCGCCAGCCCTGGTCGTCGGTGAGGTGGAGGTGGAGGACGTTGAGCTTGTGGGCGGCGAGGAGGTCGATCAGGCGCAGGACGTCGTCCTTGGGCACGAAGTGCCGGGCGACGTCGAGCATGAGGCCGCGCCAGCCGAAGCGGGGCCGGTCCCCGACCGTGGTGCGCGGGAGGCGCCACGCGCCGCCGGTCACGGGCGCCCTGCGGTACGCGGCGGGGCCGAGGAGCTGGCGGAGGGTCTGGACGCCCCAGAACACCCCGGCGGGGCCCCCGCCCTCGACGAGGACGGCCGCTCCGGGGTCCTCGGTGGTCAGGCGGTACCCCTCGGGGCCGTGCTCCCGCGCCACCTGCTCGCTGATCCGGAGGCGCACGGCGCGCTCGCCCGTCCCGTCGGGGAACGGCAGCCCGGTGGCGGCGCCCAGGGCGGCCCGCAGCCAGCGGGCGGTGCCCCCGGTGCCGGGCCCGGCGTCGAGGACGGTCCGCCCGTCGAGCGTGACGTGCCCCGGGGCGCCCCCCGGGCGTCCGGCCGACAGGGGCGCGGGGATCAGGTCCGTGGAATCGGTCATCGCGTCAGTCCTTCACCGCCCCGCCCAGTCCCGAGACCAGGCGGCGCTGTACGAGTACGAAGAAGACGAGCACCGGGAGGGTCATCACGGTCGAGCCGGCCATGATGCCTCCCCAGTCGTTCTCGTCGGGCTTGAAGAAGACGAGCAGGGCCATGGGCAGGGTCGACTGCGAGGTGTCGCTGATGAGGAACGACTTCGCGAGGAGGAAGTCGTTCCAGGTGGAGATGAACGAGAAGACGCTGGTGGCGACCAGGCCGGGGAAGACCAGCGGGAAGAGGATCTGCCACAGGAAGCGCGTGCGGCTCGCGCCGTCGACCCGCGCCTGTTCCTCCAGGGCCTCCGGGACGGCCCCGATGAAGCCGCGCAGCATCCAGATCGCGAAGGGCAGGGAGAACGCGATGTGCGGCAGGATCAGCGAGCCGAGGGTGTTGAGCTGCCCGAAGTCCCGCATGAGGAAGAACATCGGGATGGTCAGCGCCTCGACGGGCACCATCTGGGCGACCAGGAACATGATCAGGAGCGTCGTCCGGAACCGGAACCGGAACCGGGTGACGGCGGTCGCCGCGAGGAAGGCGACGACCGCGGAGACGAGGACGACCGTGACGGCGACGACCAGCGAGTTGAGGAAGTAGCGGCCGAACTCCTGCTGCCCGAAGACGCGCCGGAAGGAGTCCAGGGACGGCGAGAGCGTCCACGGGCGCGGGGTCGTGGACTGGATCTCGCCGGCCGGCTTGAGGGCCGAGAGGACCATCCAGTACAGCGGGAAGGCGACGACGGCGGCGACGAGGAGGGTGACGGCCTCGGCGGCGAGGCGTCCGGGGCGCCGGACGCCCCGTGCCCGGAGGGTGCTCACAGTTCTTCTCCCCGGCGTCGGAGCAGGCGCAGGTGGACGAGCGTCACGGCCAGCAGGATCAGCAGCATGACGACGCCGATCGCCGAGCCCAGGCTGTACTGGGACGAGGCGAAGGCCTTCTGGTAGGCGTACACGTTGAGGACGAGGTTCTGGCCGGCGATGCCGCCGCCGTTCGTCATCACGTAGATCTGGGTGAACAGCTTGAAGTCCCAGATGACCGACTGGATCGTGACGACGGCCAGGACGGGCCGGAGCATCGGCGCCGTGACCGAGCGCCAGGTCCGCCACTGCGAGGCGCCGTCGAGGGCGGCGGCCTCCAGGACCTCGGCCGGGACGGCCCTGATGCCCGCGTAGACGGTGACCGTCACGAACGGGAAGGAACACCAGACGACTTCGAGGAGGACGAGGGCGAAGGCGCTGTACCGCCCGTACGTCCAGGAGAAGTCGCCGAGTCCGAGGAGCCGGTTGACGGGACCGAAGTCGGGGTCGAAGAGGAAGACCCAGACCGTGGAGCCGGTGACGGCGGGGGTGGCCCAGGCGCCGAGTGCGGCCGTCATCAGGACGAGCCGCGGCAGGGCGCGCACGCGCGTGAGGAGGACGGCGAGGGCGCAGCCGACGGCGAGCGTGGTGACGACGCAGGCGGCGGCGAACACGACGGTGGCGAGGAGGACCTGCCGGAACTGGGGGTCGGAGAAGAGCGCCGTGTAGTTCCCGAACCCCTGGAACGAGGTGGGTTCGCCGCCGCTGACCTGGGCCTGGGTGTACTCCAGGAAGGAGATCAGGCCCAGCTGGTAGACGGGGTAGACGAGGAGGGCGCCGAGGACGACGAGGGCGGGCAGCAGGTACAGCCAGGGCGTCCAGGCGCCGGGGCGCCGGGGCCCGCGGCCCCGGGGCGCGGGACTCGCGGCCGGAGGCCCCGCGGCCGCTCCGGGCCGCTTCGCGACGGGCGGGGTGAGCCGGGTCGTCATGCGGGTCAGCCCGCCGACGCGAAGGCCGCGTCCATCTTCTTCGCGGCGTCGTCCGCCGCCGCCTTGACGTCCTTACGGCCGCTGACGATCTCCTGGAACATCGTGGGCAGCACGAGCGAGGCGTCGATCCGGCCCCAGCCGGGGGACGCCGGGACGAACTTCGTGCCGGCGGCGAGGGTGTCGGTGAAGGGCTTCACGAAGGGCTGCCGCCGGGCCGCGGCGGCGCGCACGTCGGTGTACGTGGGCAGGAAGCCCATCGCGTCGAAGAGCCGGCCCTGGGTCTCCTTGCCGGCGAGGGACTTGAGGAGGTCGACGGCGAGGGTGCGGTGCGAGGTGCTCCCGAGGACGCCGATGTTGTTGCCGCCGGCGAAGGCGGGGGCGATCGAGCCGGGGGTGGTGCCGGGCAGCGGCACGACGGCGTACTTGCCCTTCACGGTGCCCGCCTCGACGGCCGCGTGGCTGAAGTCGCCGCCGATGGCCATGCCCGCCTTGCCGGAGGCGAAGGCGGTGACGGTGGCGTTGCCGCCCATCTGGGCGCACTTGGCGGCCGGGCAGTTGTCGTCGCCGAAGAGCGAGGCGTACGTGGCGATGCCCTCGAGGGCGTCCGGGCTGTTGACGGCGGCCTTGTACGAGTCTCCTCGCTCGGTGGCGAGTTCGCCGCCGGCGGCCCAGACGAAGGGCATGGCGCCGTAGGTGTAGGCGCCGCCGACGGCGATGCCGTACAGCTCGGGCCTGGCCTTGCGGATCTTCTTGGCCGTCCCGACCAGTTCGGCCAGGGTCCTGGGAGCCGTGAGGCCCAGGTCCTGGAAGACGTCGGTGCGGTAGTAGAGGGCGCGGACGCCGACGAAGAACGGGGCGCCGTAGACCTTGCCGCCGACGGTGACGGACCGGCGGGCGGTGGGATCGGTGTCCTCGGCCTCGTCCCAGGCCGCGAACTCGGCGCTGATGTCGGCGAGGCCGCCGTCCCGGACGTATCCGGCGGTGTCGGTGTTGCCGTACTCGATGAGGTCGGGGGCCGACTCCGGGTCGTTGAAGGCGGCCTTGACGCGCTGGGCGCGGGCCTCGACGGGGATGTACTCGATCTCGACCCTCGCGCCCCCGTTGCGCCGCTCGAAGGCGGTGACGGCCTGCCGGACGGCCTGCTCCTTGGGCTTGTTGCCCACCTCCTGGAAGAGCCAGACGCGCAGGGTGCCGCTCTTCTCGTCCGTCGCGGCCTTCCCGTCGGTGATTCGGGGCGCGCAGGCGGTGGCGGTGAGGCCGGCCAGCAGGAGCGCGGCGGCCGTGGCGGTGATGGGGGTCCCCCCTGCTCGGGCGAGGCCGAGGACTCGGGGGAGGGCGGAAAGCTTCATGGCGGGTCCCCTCCGGATGCGTGCGTTGCAACATGCGCAATGCGCGTTTCGTTCTGCACAACACGCGTGAGGTTAGGCGGGCCCCGGGCGGGCCGACAAGAGGTCTCGACCACTTCGACCACTCCGTGACCCGGGAAAGCACCCCGTGCAACGGGGGCGGGCTCCGGGAAACCAGGGGGCGCGCCCGGGAGCACCGGCGGGACGCGCTCCGGGAGGCGGGAAACGGAACGGCCCCCGCCGTGCGTGCCTGAGCACGCACGGCGGGGGCCGTCACCGGACCTTCCCGTCGCCGGGGACCGGTCTACTTGTCCTTGCCGCCCTTGTCCTTGTCGCCGCCGGCGCCCATGGAGTCGTAGATCTCCTTGCACATCGGACAGACCGGGTACTTCTTGGGGTCGCGCCCCGGCACCCAGACCTTTCCGCAGAGCGCCACGACGGGCGTGCCGTCGAGCGCGCTCGCCATGATCTTGTCCTTCTGGACGTAATGGGCGTAGCGCTCGTGGTCGCCGTCACCGTGGGACACCTGCGGCGTCGGCTCGACGAGGGTCCCCGTACCTGCCCCGCGCTCGGGCTCGAGAGTGCTCATAACCGCCAAGGGTACTGAAAGACCGGCCCTCAGTTGAGGGTCGGGTCGTCCGGGTACGTCGCGATCATCGCGAGGTCGCCGCGCTGCCGTCGCAGCACCTGCCGCCAGAGCGTCCCGGGCTCCGGCGAGGAGACGTCGCCGGGCTCCGACTCGACCACGTACCAGGCCCCGTCGTCCACCTCGGACTCCAGCTGGCCGGGGCCCCAGCCCGCGTACCCGGCGAAGATCCGCAGCGAGCCGAGCGCCGGTCCCAGCAGCTCGGGCGGGGTCTCCAGGTCGACGAGGCCGATCGCCCCGTGCACCCGGCGCCAGCCGAGCGGGCCCTCGTCGCCGGGGATCACGGCGAGGCCGAGGGCCGCGTCGAGGGAGACGGGACCGCCCTGGAAGACGACGCCCGGCTCGCCGGCGAGGTCCGCCCAGGGGGCGAGGACGTCGCCGACGGCCACCGGCGTCGGCCGGTTGAGGACCACGCCGAGCGAACCCTCGTCGTCGTGGTCGAGCAGCAGGACCACCGCGCGGTCGAAGTTCGGGTCCGCGAGGGCGGGGGTGGCCACGAGCAGCCGTCCTGTGAGCGAGGACACCTCGGTCATGGGAGACATGATCCCGCATCTCCGGGGTTCGCGGGACGCGTCGGACGCGCGAACGCGGGAAGGCGGGAAACCGCCGCAGTTCAGAGGGGAGGGGAGCGGGCGGACGGACGGGCCCGCCGGAAGAACCGGACGGTGACACTCCGCAAGATCGCGCGAACAGAGGGTGTTGTGCCGAATTCATTACGCGCGGCAGGCCCCCCGGCCCACCCGAAAGGGGTCTCACGGCCCCTTACTCTTTTCACTGGCCACCCGTCGGACCCACTTTCGGAACGCGAGATTCATGACCGGCACAGACAGCCATGACGTACTGCTTGTCCACGGCGGCACCCCGCTGGAGGGCGAGATCCGCGTCCGGGGCGCGAAGAACCTCGTGCCCAAGGCGATGGTCGCCGCCCTGCTCGGCAGCGGCCCCAGCCGCCTGCGCAACGTGCCCGACATCCGTGACGTCCGGGTGGTCCGCGGCCTGCTCCAGCTGCACGGGGTGACGGTCCGTCCGGGCGAGGAGCCCGGCGAACTCGTCCTCGACCCGACGCACGTCGAGTCCGCGAACGTCGCCGACATCGACGCCCACGCCGGCTCGTCCCGCATCCCCATCCTCTTCTGCGGCCCGCTGCTGCACCGCCTCGGCCACGCCTTCATCCCGGGCCTGGGCGGCTGCGACATCGGCGGCCGGCCCATCGACTTCCACTTCGACGTGCTGCGGCAGTTCGGCGCCACCATCGAGAAGCGGGCGGACGGGCAGTACCTGGAGGCCCCGCAGCGCCTGCGCGGCTGCAAGATCCGCCTGCCGTACCCCTCGGTCGGCTCGACCGAGCAGGTGCTGCTCACGGCGGTGCTCGCGGAGGGCGTCACCGAGCTGTCGAACGCGGCGGTGGAGCCCGAGATCGAGGACCTGATCTGCGTCCTGCAGAAGATGGGCGCGATCATCTCCATGGACACCGACCGGACGATCCGGATCACCGGTGTCGACCGGCTCGACGGCTACACCCACCGGGCGCTCCCGGACCGCCTGGAGGCGGCCTCCTGGGCGTCGGCGGCGCTGGCCACCGGGGGCAACATCTACGTGCGCGGCGCCCAGCAGCGCTCGATGATGACCTTCCTCAACACGTACCGGAAGGTCGGCGGCGCCTTCGAGATCGACGACGACGGCATCCGCTTCTGGCACCCGGGCGGCTCGCTCAACGCGATCGCCCTGGAGACGGACGTGCACCCCGGCTTCCAGACCGACTGGCAGCAGCCGCTGGTCGTGGCCCTGACGCAGGCCTCCGGCCTGTCCATCGTGCACGAGACGGTGTACGAGTCGCGGCTGGGCTTCACCTCCGCGCTGAACCAGATGGGCGCGCACATCCAGCTGTACCGCGAGTGCCTGGGCGGCTCCGACTGCCGCTTCGGCCAGCGGAACTTCCTGCACTCGGCGGTCGTGTCGGGCCCGACCCGGCTCCAGGGCGCCGATCTGGTCATCCCCGACCTGCGCGGCGGCTTCTCGTACCTGATCGCGGCGCTCGCGGCCCAGGGGACCTCCCGGGTCCACGGCATCGAGCTGATCAACCGCGGCTACGAGAACTTCATGGAGAAGCTGATCGAGCTGGGCGCCAAGGTCGAGCTGCCGGGCAGCGCGCTGGTCTAGGACGTGCACCGGGGCCCGTCCCGTACGGCTCTCCACGCGTGGAGGCGTACGGGACGGGCCCTCTCGCGCGTCCGGGCCCGTTCCGCGCGCGTCCGGAGCCCCGTGCCGCGCCCGCGCGCGTACGGCGGCTCCCGTGCCCGCACGGAGCCGTACGGGTGGTTCCGGCCGCTCCGGCGGTTCTGACGGGCGAACGAAAGGGCGGCCACCCCCTGGAGGGGTGGCCGCCCTTTCAGCGCCTACAGGCCGCCTTACTTGCCCTTGGCGGCTTCCTTGAGCTTCGAGCCCGCGGAGACCTTCACGCTGTAACCGGCCGGGATGTCGATCGGGTCGCCGGTCTGCGGGTTACGAGCGGTGCGAGCGGCACGGTGGGTGCGCTCGAAGGTCAGGAAGCCGGGGATGGTGACCTTCTCGTCGCCCTTGGCGACGACCTCACCGACGGTCTCGGCGAGAGCGGCCAGCACGGCGTCGGCGTCCTTGCGGGTCACCTCGGCGCGGTCGGCCAGGGCGGCCACCAGCTCACTGCGGTTCATGTTGTTACTCCCGTGTTCTTCTTGCCTGTGAGGCGTGCCACGCGGCGGAAGCCGCGCGTTGGGTACAGCGAAGCCGATGCTGCCAGGGCTCTCGGACAGTCCCCGGACCCGGGTCACATGGACAGACCCTCGCGCCCAAAGACGCATCCTGCCCCCACCAGCGGCGGGAACGCCAATCCGGCACCCCCTCGGATCGCACGGAAAACACCGGGAACCCGTGGTGGTGACGTTCTGTCGACCCCGCGGAAACCGAGCGGAGCCGAAAAGCAACCCTAAAGGCGGGTTTACGCCACCGCGAATCGCGACGCGCCGTCAGCGCTCGGCCGGAACCGTGCCCGCGGCGGCCGTCTTCGCCGCCGTGCGGACCGCGCCCGCGACCGCGCCCGCGACCTTGTCGTTGAAGACCGACGGGATGATGTAGTTCGGGTTCAGCTCGTCCTCGGTGACCACGTCGGCGAGGGCCTCGGCCGCCGCCAGCATCATCTCCGTGTTGACCGTACGGGACTGGGCGTCGAGCAGGCCGCGGAAGACACCCGGGAAGACCAGGACGTTGTTGATCTGGTTGGGGAAGTCGGAGCGGCCGGTGGCGACCACGGCGGCGGTCTGCCGGGCGACGGCCGGGTCGACCTCCGGGTCGGGGTTCGCGAGCGCGAACACGATGGCGCCGTCCGCCATGGCGGCGACGTCCTCCGCGCCCAGCAGGTTCGGGGCCGAGACGCCGATGAAGACGTCCGCGCCGACGACGGCCTCCTTGAGGGTGCCGGTGACGCCCTCGGGGTTGGTGTTGTCGGCGATCCAGCGCAGCGGCGAGCCGGCCGGGGCGGCGACCAGGTCCTCGCGGCCCGCGTGGACGACGCCGTGGATGTCGGCGACGACGGCGTGCTTGACGCCCGCGGCCAGGAGGAGCTTCAGGATGGCCGTGCCGGCCGCGCCGGCGCCGGACATGACGACCCGGACGTCGCCGGCGCTCTTGCCCACCACGCGCAGGGCGTTGGTGAGGGCGGCGAGGACGACGATGGCCGTGCCGTGCTGGTCGTCGTGGAAGACGGGGATGTCCAGGGCCTCGCGCAGCCGGGCCTCGATCTCGAAGCAGCGCGGCGCGGAGATGTCCTCCAGGTTGATGCCCGCGAAGCCGGGGGCGATGGCTTTGACGATCGCGACGATCTCGTCCGTGTCCTGCGTGTCGAGGCAGATCGGCCAGGCGTCGATGCCGGCGAAGCGCTTGAAGAGGGCCGCCTTGCCCTCCATGACCGGCAGGGAGGCCATGGGGCCGATGTTGCCGAGGCCGAGGACGGCGGAGCCGTCGGTCACGACCGCGACGGAGTTGCGCTTGATGGTGAGGCGGCGGGCGTCCTCGGGGTTCTCGGCGATCGCCATGCACACCCGGGCCACGCCGGGGGTGTAGATCATGGAGAGGTCGTCACGGTTGCGGATGGGGTGCTTGGACGCCATCTCGATCTTGCCGCCGAGGTGCATCAGGAACGTGCGGTCGGAGACCTTGCCGAGGACGACGCCCTCGATGCCCCGCAGCTGCTCCACGATCAGGTCCGCGTGGGCGGTGGAGGTCGCGGCGATGGTGACGTCGATCCGGAGCTTCTCGTGGCCGGAGGCGGTCACGTCGAGGCCGGTGACGGAACCGCCGGACGACTCCACCGCCGTGGTGAGCTGGGAGACCGCGGTCCCGCTCGCGGGAACCTCCAGCCGGACCGTCATCGAGTACGAGACGCTGGGCGCCGTTGCCATGGCCGAGTTCCTCTGCTTTCCCTGAGCTTCATTGCTACGTCCGCCCCGGCTGGTTGCCCGGCGGCGCCCTCCGATGGTCGCACCTACCTGCCGGTAGCAGGTAATGCGGTCATTTTGTTTTCGGAAAACATTTTCCACCATACGAGAAGTGGCCGGGAAACAGAAGAGGCCCTCGTCACCGGGGTGACGAGGGCCTCGGCTTCGTAACCGTGTACGAAGCGTTCACGCGTTGAGTGGCACCGACCCGCCATGCTCGCCTCGCGGCAAGTGGTCCCTCTGAGGGACGAAGGTTGGGCCCGGGGGCTTGGATCGAGCCGGTGCCACATCCAGGCTAACAAACCACTCGGGCAAGTGATTCCAGCGCCACAGGTTGACTTGAAATCGCCCGCACCGGGGCCCGGGCGCGGCGGACCGCGCCGCCCGCCGGAGACGCCCCGGGACCCCGCCGCCCCCGGGAGGAGCGGCGGCCCGGTCCGGCACCCCGGCGGGCACGGCGGCCCGGTTCAGTCCCGCAGCAGGTCCGGCACCCCCGCCGCGTCCGGCAGGTCACCGGCCGCCGCGACCACCGTGAGCTGCTGCGTCGCCCGGGTCAGGGCCACGTACAGCACCCGCAGACCCGCCGGGGACTCGTCCGCGATCTCCGCCGGCGAGACGACGACCGTCGCGTCGTACTCCAGGCCCTTCGCCTCCAGGGAGCCGAGCGCCACCACCCGGTCGCCCAGCTCCGCGAGCCAGCGGGCGGCCTCCTCGCGCCGCTTCATGGCGACGACGACACCGACCGTTCCGTCCACCTGATCGAGAAGCCGTCGCGCCTCGAAACGTACCGTTTCGGCCAGATCCGCCGTCCCGGCCCCCTCCTGGACCGCGACGAAACGGGGCTCGACCCCCGTGGAACGGACCGCGCGCGGCGACTCCATGCCCGGCATGGCGAGGGCCAGCACCCGGGCGGCCAGCTCGGCGATCTCCGCCGGGTTGCGGTAGTTCACGGTCAGCTCGAAACGGCGGCGCGGCCGGGAACCCAGCGCCTCGTCCCGGGCCGCCGCCGCCTCGTCCGGGTCGGACCAGGAGGACTGCGCCGGGTCCCCGACCACCGTCCAGGTGGCGTGCCGGCCGCGCCGCCCGACCATCCGCCACTGCATGGGCGTGAGGTCCTGGGCCTCGTCCACGATCACGTGGGCGTACTCGGTGCGCTCCGCAGCGAGCCGCTCGGCCCGCTCGCGCTGGGTTTCCTCCCGTACCGGCATCAGCTCCTCCAGACCCGTGAGCTGGTCCAGCGGGTCGTACTCCCGGCGCTTCCTCGGCCGGGCCGGAGCGCCGAGCAGGGTGTTCAGCTCGTCCAGGAGGGCCACGTCGTGGACGGACAGCTCCGGACGGCGCAGGGAACGGGCGAGCCGCCGCACCTCGCCCTGGTTGAGGACGCCGCGCGCCCAGCGGCCGAGCCGCCGCTCGTCGGCCATCGCGTCGAGGACCCGCCGGGGGGTGAGCTCGGGCCACCAGGCGGCGAGGAAGGAGAGGAAGGAGTCCTCGGTGGAGACGTCCTCGTCGAAGGACGAGCGCAGCTCGGCGGCGAGCTCGGGGTCGCTGTGCCGGCCGGCCGCGCCGGACTTGGCGTACAGCGCGTCGAGGAGCAGCCGGCGGGCGCGCGGGCGGAGCAGGTTGACCGGGGCGGTGCCGCCGAGGACGTTGTGGCGGATGCGCCGCAGCTCCTCGGCCTCCAGCTCCAGGCGGCGCCCGAAGGCGACCACGCGCAGGCGCGTGGGCGTGCCGGCGGCCGCTCCGTCCCCGTCCCGCTCCTCCCCGTCCCTCCCGGGCCGCGTCCTGGGCGCCGGGGTCTCCAGGGCGCCCCTGGCCGCCTTGCGGAGCACCGCGAGCATGCGGGAGGAACCCTTGATCCGGGCGACGGCCGGGTCGTCGTACGCGGTGGCCTCGGCGCCGTCGACCAGCGAGCCGACCGCGCGGATCGCGACCTGGCCCTCCTCGCCGAGGGACGGCAGGACGCCCTCGGTGTACGAGACGAGGAGCGGGGTCGGGGAGACGATCAGGATGCCGCCCGCGTACCGCCGCCGGTCCTGGTAGAGCAGGTACGCGGCCCGGTGCAGGGCCACGGCCGTCTTGCCGGTGCCGGGACCGCCCTCCACGTACGTCACGGAGGCGGCGGGCGCCCGGATGACGAGGTCCTGCTCGGCCTGGATGGAGGCGACGATGTCCCGCATGGTGTGGCCGCGGGCCTGCCCGAGGGCGGCCATCAGGGCGCCGTCGCCGATCACCGGCAGCTCCTGCCCGTCGAGGGCGGCCCTCAGCTCCGGGCGCATGAGGTCGTCCTCGACGCCGAGGACCCGGCGGCCCTTGGAGCGGATGACCCGGCGGCGCACCACCCGGCCGGGGTCGACCGGCGTGGAGCGGTAGAAGGGCGCGGCGGCGGGAGCGCGCCAGTCGATGACGAGCGGCGCGTAGTCGGAGTCCAGGACGCCGATGCGGCCGATGTGGAGCGTCTCGCCGATGTCGGCGGTGTTGTCCGGGCGCACCGCGTCGTCGGCGGGCTCCACGGAGGTGTAGGCCCCGTCGGGACCCTTCTTCCCGTCCTTCCCGTCCAGCAGGTCGATCCTGCCGAAGAGGAAGTCCTCGAACTCGTTGTTGAGCCGGTTGAGGTGGATACCGGCGCGGAAGACCTGGGCGTCGCGCTCGGCGAGGGCGCCGGGCGTGCCGACCTGGCCGCGCTGGGCGGCGTCGTTCATCAGGAACTCCGCCTCGTGGATCTTCTCCTCCAGCCGTCGGTAGACCCGGTCAAGATGTTCCTGCTCGACACCGATCTCACGGTCCCTGACCGTGTCCACGGCTTCCTGCGCGGCCACCTAAGGCCCCCTTCTCACGTGCACTGGGCAGCCGTCGAGCGTACGCCACCGGAGACCCCGTGTCAGGCCGGGTCTCCCGGAACGGGGACGCCGGGCGGCGGGTCGTCGTGCAGCAGCCGCTGGAAGAGGTGGTGGTCGCGCCACTCCCCGTCGATGTGGAGGTAGCGCGGCGCGGTCCCGACACGGGTGAAACCGCCCTTGGCCAGGACCCGTTGGGAGGCGTGGTTGTCGAGGAGCGTGGAAGCCTCGACCCGGTGCAGCCCGAGCTCCTCGCGGGCGGCCCGGCAGGCCTCCTCCAGGAGGGCGGTGGCGAGGCCCCGCCCGGCGTGGTCCGGGTCGACCCAGTAGCCGAGGGAGGCGCTGCACAAGGGCCCGAGGACGATCCCGGAGAGCGTGGCGACGCCCACGATCTCGTCGCCGTCGAGGGCGAACCACCGCGCCCCGCCGTCCGCGATCCGCTCGGCCTGCCCCTCGGTCGTGTAGTACCGCTCGGGCCGGTACGGCTCCCAGGGCTTCATGTACGTCCGGTTCCGCGTCACCGCCCGGGCGAGGGCGGGGGCGTCGGCGGGGGTGGCGGGCCGGATGCGGGGTCCTTCGGTGGTCATCCGCGTACGGTAACGGGCCCCGCCGCCCCGGGGCCCGGCCGCCCCGGGCCCCGCCGTCCCCGGGCGCGCCACCCCCGCCGTTCCCGTCTCCGCCGGCCCCCGGGTCCGGCGGCCGGGCCTCAGCGCCGGGCCAGGGCCAGCACGCTCAGGCCGAACATCAGGACCCCCAGCGGAAGGTGGACCGACGGGACGTGCGCGATGCCGAGCACGACCTGGGCGGAGGCGAGGAGGAGGAAGCCGGACGCGTCCCGGACGGGACGGAGGGAGCCGCCGCCCGGCTTCCACGCCAGCACCGCCGCGAGCAGGTACAGCATCGTCGCCCCGTACGTCACGCGGGCCCCCACTCCGTGCAGCGTCTCTCCGTAGGACGAGGTCAGGAGCAGCCCGGCGGAGACGGCCTGGACGAAGACGGTCAGGGTCTGCAGGGCGATCGCGCATCGCAGGAACGAGAAGCCGCGCCGCGCCGCCGTCTGGATGGCCATGTGCCGGTCCCTCCGTTCTGCCCGGGGGCAGTGGGTCGATAAGGTCTCGCGGGTCCGACGACACGGGCCCGCGAAAGGTAAGGCGAGGGGGCGGACGGAAGCGTGGGAGCGGACGGGAACGAGGAGACGGCCGGGGGCGCGGGGGCCGTCGACGGCGGCGGAACGGCCGGAGGGGCGGAGACCGCCGGAAGGACGGAGGCCCCCGGAAGGACGGAAGCCGCCGGAGGGGCCGGTGCCGACGGCGTGGTGGCCGGCGAGCGGCGGCGGTTGCTGAACGTCGCCTACCGGCTGCTCGGTTCGCCGGCCGAGGCCGAGGACGCCGTGCAGGAGGCCTACGCGCGCTGGTACGCGCTGCCGCCGGGCCGGCGGGAGGAGATCCTGTCCCCCGGCGCCTGGCTGACGACGGTGACCGGCCGCGTCTGCCTGGACGTGCTCGGCTCGGCGCGGGCCCGGCGCGAGCGCTACGTCGGCATGTGGCTGCCCGAACCGCTGCCCGACCGCGCCGAGTGGGGCCGCGGCCCCGGGACCGCCCCCGCCGGTCCTCCCGACCCCGCCGACCAGCTGGTCCTGGACGAGTCGGTGTCCATGGCCTTCCTCGTGGTCCTGGAGACGATGACGCCAGCCGAGCGGGTGGCGTTCGTCCTGCACGACGTCTTCCGCTACCCCTTCGCCGAGATCGCCGGCGTCCTCGACCGGTCCCCCGCGGCCTGCAAGCAGCTGGCGTCCTCCGCCCGGCGGCGGGCGGGCGCGGCGCCCGCCCCCGTGGCGGCCGGACAGGCAGGGCTGGTGCGGCGCGTGAGGGAGGCGTGGGAGAACAAGGACGTCGCGGCCCTCGTGGCCCTCCTCGACCCGGCCGCCGTGATGACCGCCGACGGCGGCGGTCTGGCCGGTTCCGCCCCGCACCCGGTCGAGGGCGGCGCGCGCATCGCCCGGTACATGGCGGGCATCGCCGACCTGGCCCCGGGGCTCCGGCTCCTGGAACGGTCGGTCAACGGCGCGCCGGGGCTGGTGGCCCTGCGGGACGGGGCCGTCGTGACCGTGGCCTCGTTCGGCGTCGCCGACGGCCGCGTCTCCCGGATCTGGGTGGTCCGCAACCCGGAGAAGCTGCGGTCGTGGACGGAGGGCGGCCGGGCCCCGTCCGGCGGTACGGGGACAGGGGCGGGGACGGGCCTCCGGAGGCCGTAGGGGCCGTAGGGGCCGTAGGGGCCGTAAGAGTCCCGAGGAGCCCCCCGGGTTCCCGCCCCGCTCGTCCTACCCCCCGCTCGCCCCTCCCGCCCCGCTCGCCCCGCCCGTCCTACACGTCGTACTTGTCCCGCGCCGCCGGGTCCAGGGCCAGCCGGTAGCCGCGCTTGACCACGGTCTGGATCAGTCTCGGGGTGCCGAGGGAGGCCCGGAGGCGGGCCATCGCCGTCTCCACGGCGTGTTCGTCGCGCCCGGCGCCCGGCAGGGCGCGGAGGAGGTCCGCCCGGGAGACGACCCAGCCGGGGCGCCGGGCGAGGAGTCCCAGGAGGGCCATCCCGGCGGGCGGGACCGGGTGCAGCGCCCCGTCCACCAGGACCGCGTGGCCCCGGATCTCCAGGCGGTGGCCCGCGACCGGGAGGACCCGGGCGCGGGCGGGCAGCTCGGTGCAGAGGACCTGGACGAGGGGGCCGAGCCGGAAGCGTTCGGGCTGGTACGTGCCGATGCCCTCCGCCTGGAGCGGCAGCGCGGTCACCGGCCCCACGCACACCGCGAGCACGCCGTGCCGCAGCGCCGCGACGAGTTCCTCCCGCACTCCCCGCTCCCCTGCCCGGGCGAGCAGCGAGGCGGCGGCCGGGGCGCTGGTGAAGGTCACCGCGTCCAGGCTTCCGCCGAGGACCGCGTCGAGCAGCCGGTCCAGGGGGGCGGGGTCCTCCGGCGGCATCCAGCGGTAGACGGGGACGCCGACGACCTCCGCCCCGCCCGCCGTCAGCGCCTCCACGAAGCCCGGCAGCGGCTCCCCGTGCAGCTGGAGCGCGATCCGGCGGCCGGCGACCCCCTCGGCGAGGAGCCGGTCCAGGACCTCGGCCATGGACTCCGAGGACGGCGACCAGGACTCGCTGAGCCCGGCGGCCCGTACGGCCCCCTTGACCTTCGGCCCCCGGGCGAGGAGTTCGACGTCCCGCAGGACGGCGAGCAGTTCCTCCCCGTGCCCCCAGCCCTCGGCGGCCTCGATCCATCCCCGGAAGCCGATCGCCGTGGTGGCGACCACGACGTCGGGGGCGCGGGCCACGAGTTCCCTGGTCGCGGCGAGGAGTTCGGTGTCGTCGGCGAGGGGCACGATCCGCAGGGCGGGGCCGTGGACGACGGTGGCACCGCGCCGGCGGAGCAGCGTGATGAGTTCGTCCGCGCGCCGTGCCGCGGTGACGCCGACGGTGAAGCCCGCGAGGGGGCCGGCGAGGGGGCCGTGTTCTTGCTCGTCCATGGGTCCTGAGCCTGACGGGAGCGCGTGACGGACGCGGTTCGTCCGTATTTCCTGGCCGTTACGGTCCGTGCCGGGCACCGGGTTCACACCTTCGCGTGGCCGGTCCTGGGTTCCGGCTGCGCGACGGCGCCGAGGGCCCCGGCGGTCTCCGGCACGGCGACCGCCGGGCGTCGAAGGTATACCGCCCGGGTGACGCCCATGCACATCGCGTAGAAGGCGAGGAAGGCGACGAAGGCGGCGGTGCCGGTGCCGGCGGTCGCGAAGGACTGGCGGAAGGCGAGGTTGATCCCGAGTCCGCCGAGTCCGCCGACCGCCCCGGTGATCCCCATGGCGGCGCCGGAGAGCCGCCGCCCGTACGCCTCGGCGGCCTCGCCCGCGAGCCCGCGGTGGTGCCCCTGGGAGAGGAAGACCGCCGGGATCATCTTGTACGTGGAGCCGTTGCCCAGGCCGCTGAGGACGAAGAGGCAGGTGAAGCCGGCGAGGAAGACGGCGAGCGACCCGGTCGCGGAGGCGAGGATCACCACGGAGGTCGCGGCGGCCATGGCGGCGAAGGTCCACAGGGTGATGCGGGCGCCGCCGTACCGGTCGGCGAGGGAGCCGCCGACGGGCCGGAGGAGCGAGCCGAGCAGCGGGCCGAGGAAGGTGAGCGAGGCGGCCTGGAGCGGGGTGCGGCCGAACTGGGTCTGGAGCACGAGCCCGAAGGCGAAGCCGTAGCCGATGAAGGAGCCGAAGGTGCCGACGTAGAGGAAGGCCATGATCCAGGTGTGCCGGTTCCGCACGGCCTCCCGGACGGCTCCGGTGTCGTTCCTGACGGGGGCGAGGTTGTCCATGAAGAGCGCGGCGCAGACGGCGGCGGCCACGACCAGGGGCAGGTAGACGCCGAGCACGATCCGGGGGTGCGCGGCCCCGGCGGTCCCGATGACGAGGAGGCCGACGAGCTGCACCACGGGCACGCCGAGGTTGCCGCCGCCCGCGTTGAGCCCGAGCGCCCAGCCCTTCTTCCGCAGCGGGAAGAAGGCGTTGATGTTGGCCATGGAGGAGGCGAAGTTGCCGCCGCCGACGCCGGTGAGCGCCGCCACCAGGAGGAACGTGGCGTACGGCGTGCCGGGCTCCGTCACGGCGAGGGCGAGACCGGTCGGCAGCAGGAGCAGGAGGGCGCTGACGACGGTCCAGTTCCGGCCGCCGAAGCGGGCGACGGCGAAGGTGTACGGAATCCGGATCAGCGCGCCGACCAGGGTGGCGGTCGCGATCAGGAAGAACTTCCCGGCGGGGTCGATCCCGTACTCCGGGCCCATGAAGAGGACCATGACCGACCACAGGCTCCAGACCGAGAAGCCGACGTGCTCGGAGAAGACGGAGAAGAGCAGGTTCCGCCGCGCGGTCCGCTCGCCCTCCTCGCGCCAGAAGGTCTCGTCCTCCGGTTCCCAGCGTTCGATCCACCGGCCGCCCATGTCCCACCTCCGGGTGTCGGGACCCGGGGCGTCCACGGCCCCGGTCCTCCGGCCACCGACGCTAGGGAGGCCGCGTTTCGGTCCGGTGCCGCGAGGTGACGGCGGGGGAACCTTGCGCTCACCCGGCGGCCGGGGCCCCTGTGAGAGGGGCGGGCCGCCGGGCGCCTCAGGTCCGGGGCAGGCCCGGTTCGTCCTCCGGCAGCCAGGCGTCCGGCGGGAGGTCCTGCCAGCCCTCCCGGGCGCCGATCTCGGCGGCGGCGGTCCGCAGGGCGTCCAGGCCGGGGTGGCGCAGTCCCCTGCGCCACACCAGGCTCACGGGCGACAGGGGCACGGGGTCCACGAGGGGCCGCAGGACGCAGCCGGGCATGGGCGGGAAGTCCACGACGGCGAGGACGGGGTGGCCGTACTTGGCCATGATCCGGCGGAACTCCTCCTTGCCGACGGCGAGCGGCGCGGGCGGGGTGATCCCGATGCCGCGCCCGGCGAAGAGGCGGGCGGCGAGGTCGGTCCACTCGGGGGTGTGTTCGTTCCCGGCGCCGGCGTAGATCCGTTCCCCGGCGAGCGCGGCGAGCGGGACCTCGGGGAGTCCGGCGAGCGGGTGGTCCTCGGGCAGGATCACGGCCATCGGCTCGTACCGCACGAACTGCGCGCCGAGGCCCGCCCTGAGCCCGGCGTCGAGTCCTCCGTAGCGGCCGAAGGAGGTGTCGAGGCGGCCGGCGACGATGGACCGCGCGGCCCCGGTGAGGCCGCTCTCGTAGCGGGCCATCAGTTCGAGGTCGGGGGCGAGTTCGCGGGCCCGGCGCAGGACGCGCTCGTGGGCGAGGCCGGGGCTGTTGAGGTCGACCAGGAGGGGGCGGGGCGCGGACCGGAAGGCCTCGCCCAGCTCGTCGTGGGCGGCGAGGACCCGGCGGGCGTGCGGCAGGAGGCGTTCGCCGTCGGGGGTGAGGGCGACCTGCCGGGTGGTCCGTACGAAGAGTTCGGCGCCCAGCTCGCGCTCCAGGCGCCGCACGTCCCGGCTGAGGGCCTGCTGGGCGACGTAGAGCCGGGCGGCGGCGCGGGTGAAGTGCAGTTCCTCGGCGACGGCGGTGAAGGCGCGCAGGAGGCGGGGGTCGATGTCGTACGGGGAGGCCACCGCCGCATTCAACAACACAGGTGCGTGAATGGCCACGGAACAGGTGTTGGACCGGCCGGGACCGCGCGCCCGAACCTTGCTGCCATGCCGCAACCGGACCTCACCCTCACCCCGGCGGGCCCGGCCCTCGCCCCCCGCTACCGCCACCGCGACCGCCCGGCGGGCGACCCGCGCCCCCACGGCCCCGGCCGTCCGGCCGCCCTCCCCCGCAACCCCTACCTCCGTCTCTTCGCCCTCCCCGGCACCCGCGCCTTCACCGCCGGGAACCTGATCGCCCGGCTGCCCGCGGGCATGTTCGGCGTCAGCGCCGTGATCATGATCGCGGCGGCGTACGGCTCCTACGCCCTGGCCGGCGCGGTCACCGCCACCGGTCTGGCCGCCGGTTCCGTGACCGCTCCCCTGATCGCCCGGCTCGTCGACCGGTACGGGCAGGCCCGGGCCGCGGTCCCCGCCGCCGCGTACGCGGCCCTGGGCCATCTGGTCCTGCTGCTGTGCGTCCACGAGCGGGCCCCGGCCTGGGCGCTCTTCGTGACGACCGCCGTCACCGCGACCACCCCGAACACGGGCGGGATGTCCCGGGCCCGCTGGGCGCACCTCCTGCGGGACGACCCGGACGCGCTGCACACCGCCAACGCCTTCGAGCAGGCCGCCGACGAACTCTGCTTCATGCTCGGCCCGGTGCTCTCCGCCGTCCTCTGCTCGGCGCTCTTCCCCGAGGCGGGGACGCTCGCCGCCACCGTCCTCTTCCTCGGCGGGGTCCTCCTCTTCGCCGCCCAGCGCTCCACCGAGCCGCCGGTCGCCCCCCGCTCCCCGGCGGGTTCCCCGCTGCGCGCTCCCGGCACGGCGCCGCTGCTCGCGGTCTTCCTCGCCACCGGGGCGGTCTTCGGTTCCATGGAGGTGGTGGCCCTGGCGTACGTGGACGGGCCCGTCGCCGGTCCGGTCCTCGCCCTCCAGGCGGCGGGCTCCTGCGCCGCCGGTCTGCTCTACGGCCGTGTCCGCCGCACCGCGCGGCTGCGCACCTGCCTGGCCGCGATGACGGTCCTGATGGCGCTGCCGCTGCTCGCCGCCTCGACCGGCTCGCTGCTCGCCCTGGCGGGCGGTCTGCTCGTGGCGGGCATGGCGACGGCCCCGACGATGGTGACGGGCATGGGCCTGATCCAGCGCCTCACGCCCGCGGCGCGGCTCAACGAGGGCATGACCCTGGCCGTGACCGCGCTCCTCGCGGGCATCGCGGCCGGTTCGGCGTCCGGCGGCTGGGCCGCCGACCACGCCCCGTTCCCCGCGTTCGGCTTCCTGCTGCCGGTCACGGCGGCGGCCGCGGCGCTGGCGCTGGCCTCGGCCTTCCGCGTCGGCAGCCGCCACCGGCGAAAGACTGGTACGACTGTCCGGTACGAGTGAGAGGTGCAGTTTTCTCGTCACGAGACCGCCGGAAGGGGACCGCGTCATGTCCATAAGCGCCAGCGAGGCACGGGCCACGCTCTTCCCGCTCATCGAACGCGTCAACGACGACCACGTTCCGGTGCGGATCACCTCCAGGAACGGTGACGCCGTCCTGATGTCCGCCGCCGACTACGACGCCTGGCAGGAGACGGTTCACCTGCTGCGTTCTCCCAAGAACGCCGGACGGCTCATGGAAGCGGTGACCCGGGACCGGGAGGGGCGGGCGGCGGTCGTCTCGACCACCGACGAGCTGAGGGAGATGGCCGGAGGCGAGGAGTGAGGAGTGTCCACTTCGATCCGGCGGCCTGGTAGGACTTCCTGTTCTGGATCGGCACGGACCGGCGGGCGGCACGCCGGATCGTTCGCCTGATCGGCGAGATCCAGCGGGACCCCTTCAAGGGGATCGGGAAACCGGAGCCGTTGAAGGGGGACCTGACCGGCTACTGGTCCCGTCGGATCGACGACGAGCACCGTCTCGTCTACCGGGCGGACGCCGGGGAAGTGAAGATCGTCCAGGCCAGGTACCGCTACTGAGACATGACGAAGGCCCGGCGGTCGTGGTGACCGCCGGGCCTTCGCCCACATGGGATGAGGTGCCCGGGGAACGTGCCCCCGGGCGCTCGGTGGAGATGGCGGGAATCGAACCCGCGTCCAACGGTACGGAAACAGAGCTTCTCCGTGTGCAGTCCGCTACGAGTTTCTCAGCCCCGGAGATCACGCGGACAAGTCTCCGACGGGCTCAGTCACTGTTTGATTTCCCTCCGGCCCCCGTGACCGGGGCAGGAGGTTTAGATCCCTGAATGACGCCAGGATCCGGGTCGGGACCATCCCCGGGCTGACGCTCCTCACAGAGGCTTCTGTTCGTTACCTAAAAATTAGGCAGCGAGGGCGAAGCGGGAGTTATCGCTCTTGGAGTTGGCGATTATTGGTTGCGACATATGGTTTACGAGATCATTGCCGCTTCCTCGACACGCTTCCTCTGCATCGGTATCCGCTGTCGAAACCGATCATCCCCATGTTGATTTTTCAAAGGTCGCACCCGCCGTGGGGTGCGTGCCCCATCGTACGTGACCAACGGCGGCCGTCGCCAGCGTATTCCCGGGAGCCGGCCCCGGGGGCTAGAGGGACCGCCCCGCGCGCTCGCGCCGCTTGGCCGCCGCGATGGCGCGGTTGGTCTCGCGCGTGTCCTGCTTCTCCCGCAGGGTCTGGCGCTTGTCGTACTCCTTCTTGCCCTTGGCGAGGGCGATCTCGACCTTGACCCGGCCGTTCAGGAAGTACAGCGCGAGGGGCACGATCGTGTGACCCGTCTCCTGCGCCTTCGCCTCCAGCTTGTCGATCTCCTCCCGGTGGAGGAGAAGCTTCCGCTTCCGCTTGGCCGAGTGGTTGGTCCAGCTGCCCTGCGTGTACTCCGGAACGTGGATGTTGTGCAGCCACGCCTCGTGGTCGTCGATCTGGACGAAGCCGTCGACCAGCGAGGCCCGTCCCATGCGCAGCGACTTCACCTCGGTGCCCATGAGCACCACACCGCACTCGTAGGTGTCGATGATCTGGTAGTCGTGCCGCGCCTTCTTGTTCTGCGCGACGAGCTTGCGCTCCGGCGCCTTGTCCTGGTTCTTCTTGGCAGGCTTGCCCTGCACGTTCACGAGTCCCTTTGCCATAGTGCGGTCATTTTCGCACTACGAGCCCCCTCCGAGGCCACTCAATACCGTCCTCGCCCGCTCCTCGGCCCGCTCCCCCGCCGTCAGGTCGGGCGTGATGCCGCGCCCGTCGACGGCGTGCCCCGCCGGGGTCCGGTAGTGGCCGACGGTCAGCTCGGCGACCGACCCGTCGGGCAGGGTGCTCGGCATCTGGACCGAGCCCTTGCCGAAGGTCCGGGAACCGACCGTGACGGCCCGGCCCCGGTCCTTGAGGGCGCCCGTGAGCAGTTCGGCCGCGCTCATCGTGCCCCCGTCGACCAGCGCCACCAGCGGCCGGCCGGTGTCGCCGCCGCGTTCCGCGTACACGGCCCGCTCCTCGCCCTCCACGTCGTAGGTGGCGACGAGCCCGCCGTCCAGGAACGCGGAGGCGGCGGAGGCGGCCTCCGTGACGAGGCCGCCGGAGTTGCCCCGCAGGTCCAGGAGGACGCCGGCGCCGGACGGCGCCTTCCGCACCGCTTCGCGCACGCGCGCGCCCGCGCCCTTGGTGAAGGCCTCGACCCGGATCAGCACGGCCCCGTCGTCGAGGCGGCGGACGGTCACCGGGTCCGTCGCGAGCCGGGCCCGGCGCAGGGTCCGCGTCCAGGCCGCCCGCCCGCGCTCGACCCCCAGGACGACGGACGAGCCGGGCACGCCGTCACCGCGCAGCAGGGCGACGGCCTCGGAGACGGAGAGGCCGTCCACCGGGCGCCCGTCGACGGAGACCAGCCGGTCGCCCGCCCGCAGCCCGGCCCGGTCGGCGGGGCCGCCCGGCTGGACCCGGGTCACCCGGACGCGGCCCCCGCCGGCGCGGCCCGCGGAGAGCCCGACGCCCGTGTAGGCCCCGTCGAGGGCCCGTTCGAACTCCGCGTACTCCCGCTTGTCGTACACCGCGCCCCAGCGGTCACCGCTGCGGCTGACGAACTCCTCGGCGGCCTGCTTGCCCGACTTCCCGTCGGCCATGGCCGCGGCGGCGGCCCGGCCGAGCGCGGCGCCGTCGACGGGCGTACGGCCCGGAGTCCGGGACCCCGGACCGGGAAGCGCCTCGGCCCGCTTCCCCGCCGGTTCCTGCCGCGGCAGCGAACCGGTGGCGGCGGCGGTGGCGAGGACGCCGGTGAAGACCAGCGTCAGAACGGCCCCGCGGAGCGCTCCGCGGGGCCGGGGACGGAGAAGGTCGGTGCCGTCGGGCATGGCGTCCACTGTAGGACAGGGCGACGGCGCCGCACGGGCCGTGGCCGCACGACGCCGTCCCTCACGACGGGTGCTTTCTCACACCTTCAGGTACTTGCGCAGCGCGATGAAGGCCGCCGCGGCCGGCATCAGGAGGCCGATGGCGATCACCAGCGGCAGCTTGGCGAACACGGCGTCCCAGCCGATGAAGTTGACCAGCTGCATCTTCTCGGCCAGCGCGATGCCGTGGTCGATCAGGAAGTACCGGCCGACGAGCAGCAGCACGCAGGCGACGCCGCCGCCGAGGAGCCCGGCGAAGGCGGCCTCCATGATGAACGGCATCTGGATGTAGAAGCTGGACGCGCCCACGAGCCGCATGATCCCGGTCTCGCGGCGGCGGCTGAAGGCCGAGACGCGGACGGTGTTGACGATCAGCATCAGCGCGATGACCAGCATCAGGCCCATGACGCCGAGCGCGGCGATGTTCATGCCGTTCATCAGGTCGAAGAGGTTCTGCAGGATGTTCCGCTGGTCCTGGACCGACTCGACGCCGTCCCGCCCGGCGAAGGCGGTGGCCACCACCTTGTACTTCTCCGGGTCCTTGAGCTTGACCCGGAACGACTCCTGCATCTGGTCCGGCGTCACCACGGAGGCGATGGCGGTGTCGCCGTACTGCTCCTTGTAGCGCTTGAAGGCCTCGTCGGCCGTCTCCCGCTGGACGGACTCGACGATGTCCATCTTCTTCAGGTCGGCCTCGATCCGCTCCTTCTGCTGTGCGGTGACCGCGCCCTTGGGGCACTTGCCCGCGGTGGCCGCGTCGGCCTTGTTGCAGAGGAAGATGGAGACGTTGACCTTGTCGTACCAGTAGTCCTTCATCGTGCTGACCTGCTCGCGCATGAGCAGCGCGCCGCCGAAGAGGGCGAGCGAGAGGGCCACGGAGACGATGACGGCGAAGGTCATCGTCAGGTTGCGCCGGAGGCCGACGCCGATCTCGGAAAGCACGAACTGAGCGCGCATGGGTCTGGTTTCTCCTCCTGCTCGCTACGGGCTCAGTGCTGGTATCCGTAGACGCCGCGCGCCTGGTCGCGGACGAGGCGGCCCTTTTCGAGCTCGATGACGCGCTTGCGCATCTGGTCGACGATGTTCTGGTCGTGGGTCGCCATGACGACGGTGGTACCTGTCCTGTTGATGCGGTCGAGCAGCTTCATGATGCCGACGGAGGTCTGCGGGTCGAGGTTGCCGGTGGGCTCGTCGGCGATCAGCAGCATGGGGCGGTTGACGAAGGCCCGGGCGATGGCGACGCGTTGCTGCTCGCCGCCGGAGAGCTCGCCCGGCATCCGGTCCTCCTTGCCGCCGAGCCCGACCAGGTCGAGCACCTGCGGGACGGCCTTGCGGATCTCGCCGCGCGGCTTGCCGATGACCTCCTGGGCGAAGGCCACGTTCTGGGCCACGGTCTTGTTGGGCAGCAGGCGGAAGTCCTGGAAGACGGTGCCGAGTTGCCGCCGCATGTGCGGCACCTTCCAGTTGGACAGCCGGGCCAGGTCCTTGCCGAGGACGTGCACCTGGCCTTGACTGGCGCGCTCCTCACGGAGGAGCAGCCGCAGGAAAGTCGACTTTCCGGAGCCCGAGGAACCGACGAGGAAGACGAACTCCCCCTTCTCGATCTCCAGGGAGACGTCCCGGAGCGCGGGGCGGTTCTGCTTCGGATAGGACTTGGAGACGTTGTCGAATCGGATCACGGATGCACCACGGTCGGCCGGGAGTAGGTGTGCGTGACCTTACGCGACCCGGGACGGCCCTCGCAGTCGCGGTCCTGGCTTGCGCGGTATATCCTTTTCGCCCTTCCGGGCGGTGGGGGCGGGGGCCGGCGGGGCGCGCCGAAACGACGCGGAGCTGGCACAGTGGTGGGGGGAACGTCCGGAACCCCCCGCACGTTGTCCCGGTGTGCGTCCCGGTGCGGGAGGACGGGAGGAGGAGAGCGTATGACCTACGACCGACTGGTGTGCGCCAGCTGCGCGGCCCCGGTCGCCGAGGGCCGCTGCCCCGTCTGCCGCGCGAGCCGGGAGCGACTGACCCCCCGCGGGCCGTCCCCCGCGATGCTGCTGACGCTGGCGATCGCCCTGCTGGCGGCGATCGCCCTGCTGATGGCGGTGCGCACGCCCTAGGAGGCCGCCGGACGGCCCCGTGCGGGCCCGGAAGGACGGCGAAGGGCCGGGGAGAGGTCTCCCCGGCCCTTCGTCGCGTACGGAACCGTCAGGCGGCGGTGCGGCCGCCGGTGACGAGGCGCGGCAGCATCCGGAAACCGATGCCGCCGGCGATCATGGTCGCGGCGCCGATGACCAGGAACGAGGTCTCGGCCGCGCCGGTCTCGGCGAGCTCCTCCTTCGCCTGGCCCTGCTGCACGGGCTGCGAGCCGGCGTTGTTGGTGTCGGGGTTGTTGTTGCCGGTGGTGCCGTTGCCGGCAGCCGCGCACTCGACCCCGTCGAGGTTGACGGTGCAGTCGCCGGGGGCGTCCGTGGCGCCCGGCACCGGGGCGGTGGTGCCCGGCTCCGGGGCGGTGGTGCCCGGCTTGGTGCCCGGCTTGCCGGTCGGCTTGCCGGTCGGCGGGGCGGTGGTGCCCGGACCCGTGGGCGGTGTGGTGACGGGCGGCTCGGTCACCGGCGGCTCCGTGACCGGCGGCTTCGTGACCGGCGGCTCGGTCACCGGCGGCTTCGTGACCGGCGGCTCGGTCACCGGCGGCTCCGTGACCGGCGGCTTCGTGACCGGCGGCTCGGTCACCGGCGGCTCCGTGACCGGCGGCTTCGTGACCGGCGGCTCGGTCACCGGCGGCGGGGTCTCCTCGCAACCGACGGTGCCGGGAATGCAGGTGGGCGTCGGGTCGGGCTCGCCCTCGAAGGCCCCCACGGCCTGTGCGGCGCCCGCCGCGGTGAGCGACGCACCGGCGGCGATCACCGCACCGGCGGCGACGCGCGCGATACGGATTCGCATCTGCTTGGTCATCTGGCTGCTACCCCCAGTAGCTCAACTCGTCATGGGGCAGCGCTCGGGGTCCTGCGCGGCAGGGGGCGACGTCACGACCGGACCGGCCCCCCGTTCACACGCGCCCCGGGAATGCGCATGCCGGTACGACACCCTTCCGAGTTTCCGATGAGGCGTCAAGGTCGTTGCGCGTGCGATGCCCGAAAGGTCACCAGGCGCCCGACATGCGATGATGCAACTGTGACGTAAGCCCTGAACACCGGCCTCCGCAGGGCCGGTTCCCTTGTCGACATAGCGTTCCGGCGACCCGTCTTCCCCTTGCGTCAGCGAATGCGCCGTGTGACCGGGAAACGGCGCCGGGCCCCGCACCGGTGGGGTGCGGGGCCCGGCGGACGGAGCCGTGGGCTACTTGTCCTGCTGCTTGCGCCAGCGGATGCCCGCCTCCAGGAAGCCGTCGATCTCGCCGTCCAGGACGGCCTGCGGGTTGCCGACCTCGAACTCCGTACGGAGGTCCTTGACCATCTGGTACGGGTGGAGGACGTACGACCGCATCTGGTTGCCCCAGGAGCTGCCGCTGTCCTTCAGGGCGTCCATCCTGGCCCGCTCCTCCTGGCGCTGGCGCTCCAGGAGCTTGGCCTGCAGGACGTTCATGGCGCTCGCCTTGTTCTGGATCTGGGAGCGCTCGTTCTGGCAGGAGACCACGATGCCGGTCGGGATGTGCGTGATGCGCACGGCCGAGTCGGTCGTGTTGACGCCCTGTCCGCCCGGGCCGGAGGCGCGGTAGACGTCGACGCGCAGGTCGGACTCGTCGATCTCGACGTGGTCGGACGACTCCACGACGGGGAGGATCTCGACACCGGCGAAGGAGGTCTGGCGGCGCCCCTGGTTGTCGAAGGGCGAGATGCGGACGAGCCGGTGGGTGCCCTGCTCGACGGAGAGCGTGCCGTAGGCGTACGGGGCCTTCACCACGAAGGTGGTCGACTTGATGCCGGCCTCCTCCGCGTACGAGGTCTCGTAGACCTCGGTGGAGTACCCGTGGCGCTCCGCCCAGCGCAGGTACATGCGCTGGAGGCGCTCGGCGAAGTCGGAGGCGTCGACGCCGCCGGCCTCGGCCCGGATGTTGACCAGGGCCTCGCGCTCGTCGTACTCGCCGGAGAGGAGGGTGCGGACCTCCATCTCGTCGAGGGCCTTGCGGACGGAGACCAGCTCCGCCTCGGCCTCGGCGAGGGTGTCCGGGTCGTCCATCTCCTCCGCGAGCTCGAAGAGCACCGCGAGGTCGTCGATCCGTCCGCGCAGGGTCTCGGTCTTGCGGACCTCGGCCTGGAGGTGCGAAAGCTTGCTCGTGATCTTCTGCGCCGCCTCCGGGTCGTCCCACAGGGACGGGGCCGCGGCCTGCTCTTCGAGCACGGCGATGTCGGCCCTCAGCTTCTCGAGGTCCAGGACGGCCTCGATCGACCCCATGGTCGAGGAGAGGGACTTCAGCTCTTCGGATACATCGACGACTGCCACGCGTCCAGCGTAACGGCTCCGGGCGGGGAGCCGAACCCCCGGCGACCGGGGGTGTCCCGGCGGCCGGCCCCGCCCGGCGTCCCCGGCGCCCCTACGGCGCGGAGGACCGCTTCGAGTCCTGCGGCGGGGCCTCCGCGTCCCCGGAGGCCGCGAGGTAGCCGCCGGCTCCGATCGCTCCCGCCAGCACGACCGCCGCGACGGCGAGGGTGATCCGGCGCTTGCGGACCGCGCCCGCCTTGTGGCGGGCCGAGCCGGGGCGGCGGGCGCCCGCCGGGCGGGGCGCGCGGGCCGTGCCGAGCGGGCCGCCGGAGAGCTCGTCCGGGGCCGGGACGCGCATGGAGGTGTGGGTGTCGCGGTGGGAGTCGGCGGAGGCCCCGGGGACGAGCGGGACGGCGGTCCGGCGCGGACCGGGTTGGGCGGCGCCCGCGACGGTGGCGTACCCCTCCTCCTCGTACGGCTCCGGGGCCGGCTCCGCGTCGGGCTCGTCCACGTCCAGCGGCGGGATGCCCCTGAGCAGCGGCAGCACGTCCCTGAGGCGGGCGGCCAGCTCGGAGGCGCGCAGCCGGGAGGCCGGGGCCTTGGCAAGGCACTGCACGAGCAGCTGCCACAGCTCCTCGGGGATGCCGGGCAGCGGGACGACGGTCTCGGTGACGTGACGGCGCAGGACCGCGCCCGGGTGGCCGCCGCCGAACGGGGTGAAGCCGGCGAGCAGCTCGTACAGGACGGTCGCGAGGGCGTAGATGTCGACGGCGGCGCGCGGCGGCAGGCCCTCGACGATCTCGGGGGCGAGGTAGTCGGGGGTGCCGATGATCCGGGTGGCCCTGGTGCGGCCGGGGGTGTCGATCAGCTTGGCGACGCCGAAGTCGGTGAGGAGGGCGGGGTGGGAACCGCCGGGGCCGAGCGGGCCCTCCATGTCGAGCAGGATGTTCTCGGGCTTGACGTCCCGGTGGACTATGCCGGCGGCGTGCGCGGCGGCCAGGGCGTCGGCGACGTCGGCGACGATCGCGACGGCGGCCTCGGGGGCGAGCCGCCGCTCGCGGTCGAGGCGGGTGCGCAGGTCGGTGCCGCGCACCAGGTCCATGACGAGGGCGAGGTCGTTGCCGTCGACCACCAGGTCGCGGACCTTGACCACGCGCGGGTGGTCGAGGCCGAGCAGGGCGGTCCGCTCCCGGACGAAGCGGCCGACCAGTTCCTGGTCCGAGGCCAGGTCCTCGCGCAGCAGTTTGACGGCGACGGGCCCCTCGGGGCCCTCGCCGAGCCACACCGTTCCGGCGCTGCCCCGCCCGAGGATCTGGTGGGCGGTGTAGCGGCTGCCGATGTTCCGTGCCAAGACTGCTCCCTCAGCGGCTGCGGTTCACGCCAAAGCTACGCGTCCGCGACCGCCGATCGTCACTTCCGGGGGGAAAACTCCCCCCGGAAGTCGATAAATCGGCAGTACTACTGTCCCGTACCGCCGGTAGCACCCGAGGTGCCGGTGCTGTCGAACAGCTTGGAGACCCAGTCGCCGAACGACGAGACGCCGTCGCCGATCGCCTCCCAGTAGCCCTTGCCCTGGGCCACCCAGTCCTGGAGCGGGGTCAGCTCCCAGACGAGCCAGCCGGCGACCACGAACAGGACGATCGTGAACAGGCAGCCCTTGAGGCAGCCCAGGCCCGGGATGCGCATCGGGTTGGCGCCGCGCCGCCGGGGCGGGCGCGGCTCGCGCGGCGCGGGCGCCGGGGGCGGCGCCTGCGGGGGCGCGTACTGCTGCTGGGGCGGGGCGTACCGCTGCTGCGGGGCGGGCTGCGGCGGGGGCGCGTACTGCTGCGGCTGGTGCTGCTGGGCGTACTGCTGGGGGGCGGGGGGCTGCTGCCGGTACGGCGGGGGCTGCTGCCCGTGCTGCTGCCCGTACCCGCCGGGCCGCTGCCGGTTCTGCGGGGGCTGCGGGGGCTGCTGCGGCTGCCGCTGGGGACGGCGGCGCAGGGGGTCCTCGCCCGGGTCCAGGTACTGCACCTGCGTCTGCTCGTTGCGGTCGCGGGCGGCGCGGAGCTGGCTCTGCCAGGGGTGCGGCTCCTCGTTGTTCCGCCCCTCCTCCCCGCCCCCCGGCGGCCGCGTCGGCACCGGGGGCATGACGGCCGTCGGGTCGGCGCCGCCCGGCCCCCCGGCCGGCAGGACGCCGGTCGCGGCGGCGGGGTCGTACCGCGGCGGCGCCCCGGCCCCGGCGGGCAGCACCTGGGTGGGGTCGGCGGCCCCGGGGGCACCGGCGGACAGGACCTGGGTCGGGTCGGCGGCGCCGGGCGTCTCCGGGACCGGCGCGGGCGCCGGGTCCGGGGCGAGGAGCACCGCGACGCCGTCCGCCGCCTCGATCTGGGCGGGCGTGGCGTGCACGCCGATGCCGGCGGCGACCGCGCGCAGGCCGCGGGCGAGGTTGACGGCGCTCGGCCGGCGCTCGGGGTTCTTGTCGAGGCAGTGCTCGATGACCGTCCACAGCGGTCCGGGCACGGTGGAGGGGCGGCGCGGTTCCTCGCTGAGGTGCCGGTGCAGGACCTCCAGGGCGGTGCCGCCGGCGAACGGGGGCCGGCCGGTGACCAGCTCGTAGAGGAGGATGCCGGCGCCGTAGATGTCGACGGCGGAGGTCTGCGGGCGGCCCTCGGCGGACTCCGGCGCCACGTACGCGGGCGTGCCGACGAACTCGTGGGTGCGGGTCAGGCCCGGGGAGTCCGCGAGGCGCGCGATGCCGAAGTCCGTGAGCATCGGGTGCATCCCGCCGTCCCGCTCGGCGAGCAGGACGTTGGCCGGCTTCAGGTCGCGGTGGACGACGCCGTCGGCGTGGCTCGCGGCGAGCGCGTCGGCGATCTGGGCGGTGAGGAGCGCGGCGGCGACCGGGCTGAGCGGGCCGTTGTCGCGGATGTACCGGTGCAGGTCGGGGCCGTCGACCAGGTCCATGACGAGGGCGAGGACGTCGCCCTCCACGACCAGGTCGCGGGTGCGCACGATGTTCGGGTGGGTGAGCCGCAGCAGCACGGACCGTTCGCGCAGGAAGCGCATCACGATGTCCGCGTCGTTGGCCAGCTCCTCCTTGAGGACCTTGATCGCGACGGTCTCGCCCGGCTGGCCGGGCACGGCCGCCTCGGCGCCCGCCGTCTCCCTCTGGCGGGCTCGCCAGACGGTGCCCGTGGCGCCGCGGCCGAGCGGCTCCTCGAGCAGGTACTTGCTGCCGATAGGCCGCACGTCACGCGCTCCCTGCTGATCGTGGTCCCGGAGTGGTCCCCGCGGTGTCCCGGAGGCCCTGTCCTCTTGTTGTGACCCGTCCGGATGTCCGACCCACTTTAGTGCCGCCGAACGGGTGCCGGACCGGTCCTCCGCGGGGCGGTTCCGGAGCGGCGCGCCGGGCCTGCGGGCTCCGCGCGGGCGGGCGCCGGCCCGGCGTCCGCGCCGCTTCCGGCCCGGTCCCGCGCCCATTCCCGTGCCCGCTTCCGGCCCGGCTCCGACCGGAGGTGTCCGGAACGGCACCCGGTCCTGCCCGGAAGAAGACGCTTCTTCGAGCGGGACGGTTGCCGGACATGTTCCGAAGGCATGCCCAACCAGGCACTTTTACGTCCACAGCCGACCATTCAAGATCACTTACGGCCGACCCGCGGGCGCGTTGTCACCGGCAGGTGCGAGGATGCCCTCAGCACGCCGCACCGAGGGGTCGGGAGCCCCGCGCCGTGCCGACCTGTACCGGACGACGCGTCCGTGCCGGGTGGGGGGAGACACAGGGCGGTCCCCCTGCCGGGCACGTCGCGCAGAAGGGACCGCTGACGGCGATGCAGATCCGGCTGACCGTCCTCGCGCCACACGCCGGCCCCGGCGCCGGGCGCGCCTGCGACGTGCTCGTCACCGCCCCCGCCGGGACGGCGCTCTCCGCCGTGGCCTCGCAACTGGCCGCCGCCGTCACCGGCCCCGAGTCCTCCGCGTCGGGCACGGTCGTGCTCTACGCGGGCGCGGAGCGGCTGGACGGACGGCGCTGCGTGCTCGGCGAACCCCCGCTGGTCGACGGCGCGGTCCTCTCCCTCCAGGTCCCCGGCCCGGACGACCGGGCCGGGGAGCCCGCCTCCGCCCGGCTGCACGTGGTGGCGGGCCCGGACGCGGGCGGGGTGCACCTGCTGCACGGCGGGACGGTCAGGATCGGCCGTTCCGCCGACGCCGACGTGCCGCTGGACGACCCGGACGTCTCCCGCGCGCACTGCACGGTGACCGTCGGCGGGGACGGCCGGATCACGGTCGCCGACCGGGGGTCCACGAACGGCACGGTCCTCGACGGCGCGCCCGTGGGCGACCGCCCGGTCCGGCTCCGCCCGGGCGCGCTGCTGCGCCTCGGCGAGTCCGTCCTGCGCCTGACCGGCCCGGACGACGGCCCCGGCGGTACGGACACGGTGGCGACGGCCCCGGACGGCGAGGGCCACCTGCGGCTCGCGCGCGGGACCGAAGGACGGGACGGGACCGGCAGGCCGGGACCGGCGGGAGGCCCCACGGTCCCGGCCGGTCCGGCGGACGACACGACCCACGGCGGGCACGGACTCGCGTGGGACGGCGGCCCCGGCGGCCCGTACGGCGGAGGCCGGTACGGCGACGGCCGGGGCGGTTCGTACGACGGCCCGTACGACGGAGGCCGGTACGGCGACGACCGGAGCGGCCCGTACGACGGCGGGCACGACCACGTCCAGGGCCCCCCGCGCGCGGGGCACGGACACCACGACGCGTACGGCGACGGCCGGGGGGACGGCGCCGGCGGCGGGGCGCACGACGGGTTCCCGGAGGCCGGCCGGGGAGGGGACGACGTCCCGACGGCTCCCGGCGCGTCCGTCCGGGCGGGCGGCAGGCGCGGGCTCGGCGCGTGGGCCCGGCGCTTCGCCGGCGGCCGCGAGGAGCTTCCGGCCCCCGCCGGGACCCGGCAGGCCCCCGGCGGGGGCGCCGGTGCCCCGGGGGACGCCGGCCCCCGGGGTCCCGTGCCGGGCGCCGACACCTGGCCCGACCCGGCCACCGTCCTGCTCAACGCCCTCGGCCCCGGCCCCCGGCTGTGGGAGCGCGAGCCGGACCACCCGGAGTTCCTGGCGGTCCGGCTCGGCACCACGGACCGCGCCGAACTCTCCGGCGTGCCGGTCACCGTCGGGCTGCGCGAGGCCGGTTCGCTCGGCCTGGCCGGCCCCGGCGACCGGCTCGCCGGTCTGGCCCGTTCGGTGGTGGCCCAGCTCGCCGCCCTGCACTCCCCCTCCGACCTGGAGATCGTGCTCCTCAGCACCGACCGGAACCGCTCCCCGGAGGAGCGGCGCCGCGCCTGGGGCTGGCTCGGCTGGCTCCCGCACGTCCGTCCGGCCCACGGCCAGGACTGCCGGCTGCTCCTGGCCTACGACCGCGAGCAGGCCCACGCGCGTACGTCCGAACTGGCCCGGCGGCTCGACGACGGCCCGCTGGGTCCCGGCTGGCCCAGCGCGGACCGCGCGGCCGTCGCCGACGCCGCGGCCCGCCACGAGGGACCCCGGACGGTCGTCGTCGTGGACGGCGACCCCGGCACCGCGGCGCTGCGCGAGACGGTGGCACGGCTCGCCGGGGCCGGCGCGGCGGCCGGCATCCACCTCTTGTGCCTCGCCGAGGCGCCCCCGGCCTCCCCGGTCTCGCCGGTGGCCGCGACGTACGAGGCCGCGTGCGCCGCGTCCCTCGCGTTCCGCGAGTGCGGGGCCGCCGCGCTCCTGAGCGGTGACGTGGCGACGGCGCTGCGGCTGCTGCGGACCTCCGGCGGGCACGTGGCGGGCCACGGCACCGTCGGCGTGGTCGACGCGGTCTCCGTCGCCTGGGCCGAGCGGTTCGCGCGGGCGCTGGCGCCGCTGCGGCCGGAGACCCCGGCGGCGGCCCCGCGCGGCCGGGCCGCCGCGCTGCCGCCGTCGTCCCGGCTCCTCGACGAGCTGGGGCTCGCGCGGGCCACGCCCGCCTCCCTGATGGCCCGCTGGGCCTCCGCCGGGGACGGGACGGCCGTCCTGGGCACGGGCCCGCGCGGACCGCTGTCCGTGGACCTCACCCGGGAGGGGCCGCACCTGCTGATCGAGGGCCCCGCGGGCAGCGGGCGCACGGAACTGCTCCGCTCGATCGCCGCCTCGCTCGCGGCGGGCGGCCGGCCCGACCGGCTGGGCCTGGTCCTCGTGGACGGGGCGGGCGGCGAGCGCGGCGAGGGGCTGGCGGCCTGTACGGAGCTGCCGCACGTCACCGAGCACCTGGTCGCCTCGGACCCGGTCCGGATGCGGGAGTTCGCCCAGGCGCTGGGCGCCGAGCTGAAGCGGCGGGCGGAGCTCCTGGGCGACGCCTCCTTCGCCGACCTGCGGGGCGCCCGCACCCCGCAGGTCACGGACCGGCTGTTCGGCCAGCGCGCCCCGAGCGCGGCGGAGACCCTTCCCCGGGACGCCCGCGCGGCCGTCCGCCTCCCGGACGCCGACCGTCCGAGCGGGCGCACCCTCCGCACGGGCGACGGTTCGATCGGCTCCCTGCCGAGCGGCCGGAGCGCGTACCCGGGCGCGGACGACGCGGCCGGGCGGACCGGCGGACGCGCGCCCCGGACCGGGAACGGTTTCGCGCGCGGCGGGGACGCCTTCCTGGCCGACACCCCCAGCGGACGGCTGCCCCGGCGGGGCGGCGGCCCGGACGAGCGTCCCGCCGACCGCCCCGCCGGTCGCGCCCTCCGTGCCGGGGACGGCGGTCCGGGCGACGACCGGACCGGGGAGGCCGTGGCGCCCCGCGTCCCCCGGCCCGCCACGGGCGGGCGGACGGCGGCCGGGACCGCGACCGGGGCGCTGCCCCGGCTCGTCGTCCTGGTCGACGACTTCGACGCGCTGGTCGCCCCCGCGCTCGGCGCCCCCGGCCGGCCGGCCGCCGGTTCCGTCGTACGGGCCCTGGAGGCCGTCGCCCGGAACGGCGAGCGGCTCGGCGTGCACCTCGTCGTGGCCTCGGCCCGCCCGGACCGCACCGCCGACACGGAGCCGGCCCTCGGCGCCCGGCTGCGGATCGTGCTCGACGCGCCCCCGGCGACGGCGGGGCCGGACGTCCCGGTGGCGGGCCGGGGCCGGCTCGGGCATCCGGACGGCCGGGTGACCCCCTTCCAGGCGGGCCGCGTCACCGGGCGGATTCCCCGGACGGCGACGCTCCGCCCGACGGTCGTCCCGCTGGAGTGGGAGCGGATGGGCGACCCGCCCGCCCGCCGCCCGGTCCGCGAGCTGGGCAACGGCCCGACGGACCTGGCCCTCCTCGCGAGCGCGCTCGACCGGGCCGCCCGGTCGGTCGAGGCCGTGCCCGTGCCGCCGCTCTCCTCCGCCGCCCCCGCGCGACAGGGTTCCTGACGCCACGTCACAAGCGGATCACGATCCCCCACGTGACGCGGAAGGCGGTATTGCGGCCCCGCGGCGCCCGGCGTAGACCTGTCGGCACGGGACAGCTAGGCGCACGAAAGAGACGGGGCAGCAATGCGTACAACTCTTCGTCCACGCAAGGCCGCGGTGACCTTCACGGCGTTCGCGACGCTCGCCGCGCTCGCCCTCGCGGGCTGCGGCGACGGCGGCGCGGAGGACCCGGGGGCGAAGCCCACCGGCGATCTCCCCCTGAAGGGCGAGAAGATCGAGGTCGCCGCCGTCTGGACGGGCCCGGAGCAGGAGAACTTCACCAAGGTGCTGCGGGAGTTCGAGAAGCGGACCGGCGCGACGGTCACGTTCGTGCCCGCGCAGGACCCGATCGTGAACTTCCTCGGCACGAAGATCGCCGGCGGTTCCCCGCCGGACGTGGCGATGCTCCCGCAGGTGGGCGCGATCCAGCAGGCCGCCGCCCAGAAGTGGCTCAAACCGGTCGGTCCCGAGGTGAAGGCCCGGCTCGCCGCGAACTACTCGCGCGGCTGGCAGGAGCTGGGCGCGGTGAACGGCACCCAGTACGGCGTCTACTTCAAGGCCGCCAACAAGTCCCTGGTCTGGTACAACAGCGCCGTCTTCGAGAACGCGGGCGCCACCGAGCCGAAGACCTGGAAGGACTTCCTGTCCACGGCCGAGACCATATCCGCCTCCGGCGTCACCCCGGTCTCGGTCGGCGGCGCGGACGGCTGGACGCTCACCGACTGGTTCGAGAACGTCTACCTCTCCCAGGCCGGACCGGAGAAGTACGACCAGCTCGCGAAGCACACGATCAAGTGGACGGACCCGTCCGTCACCGCCGCCCTGACCACCCTGGCCGAGCTCTTCGGCAAGCCGTCGCTGATCGCGGGCGGGGCGAGCGGCGCGCTCCAGACCGAGTACCCGGCCTCGGTCGCGCAGACCTTCACGGGCGGCGCCGAGCCGAAGGGCGCGATGGTCTTCGAGGGCGACTTCGCGGCCGTCAACATCGCGGAGACCAAGGCGAAGATCGGCACGGACGCGAAGGTCTTCCCCTTCCCGAAGGTGGGGGACGCGGGCACCGTGCCCGTGGTGACGGCCGGCGACGCGGCCGTCGCGCTCAAGGACACCAAGGGCGCGCAGGCCCTGCTCGCCTTCCTCGCCTCCCCGGACGCGGCGAAGATCTGGGCGGCCGAGGGCGGTTTCCTCTCGCCCAACAAGAACCTCGACCCGGCGGCGTACCCGAACGACGTCCAGCGCGAGATCGCCAAGGCCCTGATCGGGGCGGGCGACGACTTCCGCTTCGACATGTCGGACCAGATGCCGCAGTCCTTCGGCGGGACGCCGGGCAAGGGCGAGTGGAAGGCGCTCCAGGACTTCCTGAAGAACCCGAAGGACATCGCCGGGACCCAGGCGCGCCTGGAGGCGGACGCGGCGAAGGCGTACCGGACCGCGAAGGGCTGAGGCCGGCATGTCCTCCACCACCACCGCCACGCGCGCGGGGAGCGGGAAGGGCGGGAACGCCGGGGAGAGGCGGAGGAGCCGGGCCGTGGCGGCGGGGTTCCTGCTGCCCGCCCTGCTCCTGCTCGGGGCGCTCGTCGTCTATCCGATCGGGTACTCCGTCCGGCGTTCGTTCTTCGACCGTTCCGGCTCCTCCTTCGTCGGCCTCGACAACTACCTGGCCCTGGTCACCGACGACTCCCTCCGCACCGCCGTCAGGAACAACCTGGTCTGGCTGGTGCTGGCCCCGGCGGTCGCCACCGCCCTCGGCCTGGTCTTCGCGGTCCTCACCGAACGCGTCCGCTGGGGAACGGCGTTCAAGCTGCTCGTCTTCATGCCGATGGCCATCTCGATGCTGGCCGCCGGAATCATCTTCCGGCTGGTGTACGAGCAGGACCCGGGCCGGGGCGTCGCGAACGCCGTCTGGGTCGGCGTCCACGACACCTTCGCCGAGTCCTCGGTCTTCCCGAAGGCCCGGCCGCTGCCCGTGCACCCGCTGAAGGCGGCCGGGGGCGGCGCGTACGTGACGAAGGAGCCGGTGCGGGCCGGGCGGCCCGTACGGCTTCCGCTGATCGGGGTGGCGCCGGCGCAGATGCCGGAGGGGGCCCGCCCGGCCGCGGAGCCCGCCGGCACGGACCCGGGCACGGTCACCGGCACGGCCTGGCTGGACTTCACCCGGGGCGGCGGCGGACGGCCCAACGAGGTCGACCCGGCCGAACGGGGCCTCGCCGGGCTGCGGATCGAGGCCGTACGGGACGGGAAGGTGGTCGCCACGGCGACGGCGGCGGCCGACGGCACGTTCGCGCTGCCCGCCGACCGCGCGGACGGGGCCGTGCTCCGGCTGCCCGCGGGCAACTTCCGGGAGCAGTACAACGGCGTCGAGTGGCTGGGCCCCTCGCTCGTCACGCCCGCGATCATCGGGGCGTACGTGTGGATGTGGGCCGGGTTCGCGATGGTCCTCATCGGGGCCGGGCTCGCGGCCGTGCCGCGCGAACTGCTCGAAGCGGCGCGGGTGGACGGGGCGAACGAATGGCAGGTGTTCCGCCGGATCACGGTGCCGCTCCTGGCCCCGGTCCTCGCGGTCGTCCTCGTCACCCTGATGATCAACGTGCTGAAGATCTTCGACCTGGTCTTCGTCATCGCGCCGGGCTCCGCGCAGGACGACGCGAACGTGCTCGCGCTCCAGCTGTACCGCTCGTCCTTCGGCACGGACGCGGACCTCGGGGTCGGCTCGGCCATCGCCGTCCTGCTGCTCCTGCTCGTGGTCCCGGTGATGGTGCTCAACATCCGCCGCATGCGCAGGGAGGCCCGCCGATGAGGACGACCGACGCCAGGCCCTCCCGTTCCCCGGCGGCGCGGATCGCGTCCGCGGCCGCGTCCGGCGCGGTCCGGGTCTTCCTCGTCCTGGCGGGCCTGTTCTGGCTGCTGCCGACGATCGGGCTGCTGCTCTCCTCGCTCCGCTCGCCGTCCGACATCGCGGCGAGCGGCTGGTGGGAGGTGTTCACCGCCCCGGCGCAGCTGACCACGGAGAACTACGCCCGCCTGCTGGCGAACGACACGATCACGGGCTCCCTCCTCAACACCGTCCTGATCACCGTCCCGGCGACCCTCCTCGTCCTGGTGCTCGGCGCGTTCGCCGGGTACGCGTTCGCGTGGCTGGACTTCCCGGGCCGGGACTGGTGGTTCCTGGGCGTGGTCGCCCTCCTCGTGGTGCCGGTGCAGGTCGCCCTGGTCCCGGTGTCGAAGCTCTTCGGGACGGTCGGGCTCTTCGAGACGACCGCCGGGGTGGTCCTCTTCCACACGGCCTTCGGCCTGCCGTTCGCGATCTTCCTGCTGCGGAACTTCTTCGCGGAGATTCCGCGCGAGCTCCTGGAGGCGGCGCGGCTCGACGGCGCGGGCGAGATCCGGCTGTTCACCCGGGTGGTGCTGCCGCTCGGCGGCCCGGCGATCGCCTCGCTCGGCATCTTCCAGTTCCTGTGGGTCTGGAACGACATGCTGATCGCACTGATCTTCGCGGACTCGCAGTCGCCGCCGATCACGGTGGCGCTCCAGCAGCAGGTGCGGCAGTTCGGCAACAACGTGGACGTGCTCGCGCCGGGCGCGTTCCTGTCGATGGTGGTGCCGCTGGTGGTCTTCTTCGCGTTCCAGCGCCAGTTCACGTCGGGGGTGATGGCGGGCGCGGTGAAGTAACCCGCACGGCCCGGCACCGGCGTACGAACCAGAACCGGCGTACGGCCAGGCACCGGCGTACGAACCGGCCCCCGCACAGGGCCCGGCCCGGCACCCGGGCACGGCCGCACCCGCGCACGGCCCGGCACTCCCGCACGGCCCGGCCCGTGGAGCGACCCGCGTGGCACGTGGAGCGGCCCGGCCGGCGGAGCGGTCCGCCCGGCCGGCCCGCCGAGCGCGCGATCCCCTCGATGGGCATCCGGGCGGAGGCGGGCACGGTCTTCCTGGTCAGCCACGCGCACGCCACCGTCGCGGAGACCTGCGGGCGCGCCCTGTGGCTGGAGGCGGGGACGCTCCGGATGGACGGTCCGGCGCGGGAGGTGGTGGCGGCGTACGAGGAGTTCACCGCGACAGGGGGGAAGACCACCCCCAAAAAAGACATTACGGTCTAAAGTGCGGTGGGGTGACGAACGATCAGCCGCAGACCCCCCACCCGGCCGGCACCGAACCGCCCGGCTCCGCACCTCCCCGCTCCCCCGGCTCCGCGCCCCCGCCGTCCCCCCGCCCCGCCGGTACCGAACCCCCCGCCCTCACCCGCTCCCCCTTCGACTCGGACACCTTCACCCTCGCCACCTTCGTCACGGTCGGCCGCGGCCCCCACCTCGCGCTCGCCGCCGTCTGGCTCCTCACCCGGGCCGGCATGCTCCTGCTGCTCCTCCGCGACGACCTCGGCATCGGCGGGGTGGCCCGCGAGGTGACGCTCTACCAGCAGTGGTACGGGAGGTTCGCCGAGGGCACCTTCCCGCCCGGCGACGCCACCTGGCAGTACCCGCCCGGCGCCGGGCTCGTGATCATGTCCCCGGGCGCCCTCCCGTGGCTCACCTACTTCCAGGCCTTCGTCACCCTCACCCTCCTCGCCGACGCGGTCGTCACCCTCGCCCTCGCCCGTGCCGACGGCGCGCGCCTCACCCACGGCGCCTGGATCTGGGTCTGCGGCCTGCCGCTCCTCCTCCACGTCCCCCTCGCCCGGTACGACGTCCAGACCACCGCCCTCGCCGTCCTCGCCCTGCTCGCCCTGGGTGCCCGCCCGGCCGCGGCCCACCGGCTCGGCGGGGCGCTCGCCGGGATCGGCGCGACGGTCAAGGTCTGGCCGGTGCTCGCCCTCCTCGGCACGCCCCGGGGCCGCACCACCCGCGAGGCGTGGACCGCCGCCGCCGTCACCGCCCTCGTGCTCCTCGCCACCCTCGCGCTCCTCTTCTCCGAGTCGCTGGGCTTCCTGCGCCAGCAGAGCGGCCGGGGCGTCCAGATCGAGTCCCTGGGCGGCACGGTCCTCGCCCTCGCCCGGTCCTCCGGCGTCTGGCCGGGCCGGGTCGAGTTCCGCTACGGGGCCCTGGAGTACGCGGGCCCCTACGTCTCCAGCCTCGGCCACCTCTTCCTGCTGCTCACCGCGATCGCCCTCGGCTGGCTGGTCGTGTGGCGCCTGCGGGCCCGCACGTGGACCCCCGCCACCCCGTTCGACACGGCCCTCGCCGCCGTCCTGCTGTTCACCGTCACCAGCCGGGTGATCAGCCCCCAGTACATGGTCTGGCTGCTCGGCCTCGCCGCCGTCTGCCTGACCTCCCGCGACACCGTGATGCGCCCGGTGGCCCTGCTGCTGCTCCCGGCGGCGGCGCTCAGCGCGCTCGCGTACCCCGTCCTCTACTACGACGTCATCGACGGCACCCCCACCGGCCTCGCCGTGATGGTGCTCCGCAACGGCCTGCTGCTGGCCGCGGCCCTGCTCGCCGCCCGCCGCCTGTGGACCTCGACGGCCGCCGCCGAACCGGCCGAATGAGAAAAAGGGGGGAGGGCCCCGCCGGAGTCTCCGGCGGGGCCCTCCCCCTTCACGGTCAGCCGTGCGAACGGAGCAGCGTGCGCATCGTCCGCATCGCCACCGACAGGTTCGCCAGGTCGAAGGTGTCCGAACCCTGGATCTCCTCCAGGGTCGTCCGCGCCCGGCTCAGGATCGCCGCGTTCCGCTCCTCCCAGGCCTTGAACCGCTCCTCCGGGCTCGCGTTGTCGCCGCCCGCCGTCAGGACGTCCTGCGTGAGCGCCGCGTGCGCCGCGAACAGGTCCTCGCGGATCGAGGCACGGGCCATCGACTGCCAGCGGTCGCTGCGCGGCAGCTCGATGATCCGGTCCATCAGGTGGGTGATCCGCAGCCGGTCGGCCAGGTCGTAGTAGACCTCGGCCACCTCCAGCGGTTCCGTTCCCGTCCGGTCCGCGATCGCCACGACGTCGAGGATCGGGAACGCGGAGGAGAAGCCGGCGACCCGCAGGGCCAGCTCCTTCGGCACGCCGAACCCGGTCAGCTCGTCCAGGATCGACCGGTACCACTCCAGGTCGGAACCGCGCAGCAGCTGCGGCAGCCGCGACCAGACCTCCTCGACGCGGTCGGAGAAGAACTCGATGGTCTCGGTGAGCTGGAGCGGCTGCGGACGGTTGTTGAGCAGCCAGCGCGTGCCGCGCTCGACGAGCCGGCGGGAGTGCAGCCGCATCCGGGTCTGGATGTCGGCGGGCACCCGGTTGTCGAGGTCCTCGACGGCGTCCCAGACCTGGCCGAGCCGGAAGACGACGCGGGCGGCGGTCTGCGCCCGGACGATCTCCTCGATCGACGCGCCGGTCTCCTCGCGGAGGCGGTGCAGGAAGGTCGATCCGCCGGTGTTGACGGTGTCGTTGACCAGGACGGTGGTGATGATCTCGCGCCGCAGCGGGTGGCCGTCGACGGCGTCGGCGAACCGCTCGCGCAGCAGCGTCGGGAAGTACGCGTGGAGCAGCCCGCGCAGGTACGGGTCGTCCGGCAGCTCCGTGCCGATCAGCTCGTCGGCCACCGTGATCTTGGTGTAAGCGAGGAGGACGGCCAGCTCCGGCTGGCTCAGGCCCCGCCCGTTGTTGAGCAGTTCGCGGATCTGCCGGTCGTTGGGCAGGAACTCCAGGGAGCGGTCGAGGGCCCCGTCGCGGCCCAGCCGGCGCATGAAGCGCTGGTGGGCGTGGAGCAGGGACGGCGACTGCGCGACCGCGTTGGCCAGGGCCGTGTTCTGCGCGTAGTTGTTGCGCAGCACCAGCGTGCCGACCTCGTCGGTCATCTCCGCGAGGATCTTGTTGCGCTGCTTGACGGTCATGTCGCCCTCGGCGACGAGCCCGTTGAGCAGGATCTTGATGTTGACCTCGTGGTCGGAGGTGTCGACGCCGGCGCTGTTGTCGATGGCGTCGGTGTTGATCTTGCCGCCCTTGCCCTCGGGACCGCCGGACCGGGCGAACTCGATGCGGCCGAGCTGGGTGGCGCCGAGGTTGCCGCCCTCGCCGACGACCTTGGCGCGCACGTCCTGGCCGTTGACGCGGATGGCGTCGTTGGCCTTGTCGCCGACGTCGGCGTTCGACTCGGCCGACGACTTGACGTACGTGCCGATGCCGCCGTTCCACAGCAGGTCCACGGGGGCGTGCAGGACGGCCTTCATCAGCTCGGCCGGGGTCATCTTGGTGATCCCGTCCTCGATGCCGAGGGCGGCCCGGACCTGCGCGTTGACCGGGATCGACTTGGCGCTGCGGGGATGGACGCCACCGCCGGGCGAGAGCAGCGAGGTGTCGTAGTCGGCCCAGGACGAACGGGGCAGCTCGAAGAGGCGGCGGCGCTCGGCGTACGAGACGGCCGCGTCCGGGTTCGGGTCGAGGAAGATGTGCCGGTGGTCGAAGGCGGCGACCAGGCGGATGTGCTCGGAGAGCAGCATGCCGTTGCCGAAGACGTCGCCGGACATGTCGCCGACGCCGACGACGGTGAAGTCCTCGGACTGGGTGTCGTGGCCCAGCTCCCGGAAGTGGCGCTTGACGGACTCCCAGGCGCCGCGGGCGGTGATGCCCATGCCCTTGTGGTCGTAGCCGGCCGAGCCGCCGGAGGCGAACGCGTCGCCGAGCCAGAAGCCGTACGACTCCGCGACCCCGTTGGCGATGTCGGAGAAGGTCGCGGTGCCCTTGTCGGCGGCGACGACCAGGTAGGTGTCGTCCTCGTCGTGGCGGACCACGTCGGCCGGCGGCACGACCTCGCCCGCCACCAGGTTGTCGGTGATGTCGAGCAGGGCCGAGATGAACGTCTTGTACGAGGCGATGCCCTCGGCCATCCAGGCGTCCCGGTCCACGGACGGGTCCGGGAGCTGCTTGGCGACGAAGCCGCCCTTGGCGCCGACGGGCACGATGACGGTGTTCTTCACCATCTGCGCCTTGACCAGGCCGAGGATCTCCGTGCGGAAGTCCTCGCGCCGGTCGGACCAGCGCAGACCGCCTCGCGCGACCTTGCCGAAGCGCAGGTGGACGCCCTCGACGCGGGGCGAGTACACCCAGATCTCGAAGGCGGGGCGCGGGGCCGGCAGGTCGGGGATGGCCTGCGGGTCGAACTTCATCGACACGTAGGCGTGCGGCCGGCCCTCGCTGTCCCGCTGGAAGAAGTTGGTGCGCAGGGTGGCCTTGATGACGGTGAGGAAGGAGCGCAGGATGCGGTCCTCGTCCAGGGAGGCGACCTGGTCGAGGGCGGCGTCCAGCTCTTCGAGGAGCGCGTCGATCAGCTCGGTGCCGGCGCGCTGGCGCTCCGGGGCCATCCGGGCCTCGAAGAGGTTGACGAGCAGCCGGGTGGTGTGGACGTTGTTGCGGAGGGTGTCCTCCATGTAGTCCTGGCTGAAGGTCGCCCCGGCCTGGCGCAGGTACTTGGCGTAGGCGCGCAGCACCATCGCCTCGCGCCAGGTCAGCCCGGCGGAGAGGACGAGCGAGTTGAAGCCGTCGTTCTCGGCCTGTCCGGTCCAGGTGGCGGCGAAGGCATCCTGGAACCGCTCGCGGGCGTCGTCCCCGAGGGAGGCGCCGTTGCCGGTCTCGGCGGGCATCCGCAGGCCGAAGTCGTAGATCCAGGCGTGGGTGCGGTCGGCGCAGCGCAGCTCGTACGGACGCTCGTCGGTGACCTCGACGCCGAGCCGGTTGAGGACCGGCAGGACGGCGGAGAGGGAGATCTGGTCGCCCGTCTTGTAGATCTTGAAGCGGCGCTCGCCGGGGCCCGCGAGGACCGGCTCGTACAGGGAGAGCGCGAAGTCCCGGCCGTCGGACAGGGCCTCCAGGTGGACCAGGTCGGCGACGGCGGCGCGCGGCGAGTGGTCGGCCTTGTAGCCCTCGGGGAAGGCGTTGCCGTAGTGGCGGAGCAGTTCGGCGGCGCGCTCCTCGCCCAGTTCGGCGTTGAGGGCCTCGCCGAAGCCGTCGGCCCAGGAGCGGGCGGCCTCCACGAGCCGGGCCTCGATGCGGTCCACGTCGGAGTCGGTGAGCACGGCCAGTTCGGTGCCGGGCTCGACGCGGACGACGAAGTGCAGCCGGGAGAGAATCGATTCGGTGTTCCAGGCGGTGAAGTCGACGCTGGTGCCGCCGAGCTCCTCCTTCAGGATGTCGATGATCCGCAGCCGGACGCGGGTGGTGTAGCGGTCGCGCGGCAGGTAGACGAGGGCCGAGTAGTAGCGGCCGTACTCGTCCTGGCGCAGGTAGAGCCGCAGCCGGCGCCGCTCCTGCAGGTACAGCACGCTGGTGACGACGGACCGGAGCTGGTCGACCGGGGTCTGGAACAGCTCGTCGCGCGGGTAGGTCTCCAGGATCTGGAGCAGGTCGCGGCCGTCGTGGCTGTTCGGGGAGAAGCCGGCGCCCGCCAGGACCTCCTGGACCTTGCGCTTGACGACGGGGACGCGGCGGACGGACTCGGTGTAGGCGGCCGAGGAGAAGAGGCCGAGGAAGCGGCGCTCGCCGACGACGTTCCCGTCGGCGTCGAACTTCTTCACGCCGACGTAGTCGAGGTACGAGGGGCGGTGCACGGTCGCCCGGCTGTTGGCCTTCGTCAGGATCAGCAGCTTGTGCTCGCGGGCCTTGGCGCGCACGTCGGCGGGGAGCCGGCTGAAGGAGGGCGAGACGGGGTGGGCGTGGTGGCCCTCGTCGTCGCCGTCGTGGCGCGGGTCGGAGCGCAGGATGCCGAGGCCGGTGCCGGGCACGGCGGTCAGGGCGTCGCCGTCCACGAGTTCGTACTCGCGGTAGCCGAGGAAGGTGAAGTGGTCGTCGGCGAGCCAGCGCAGCAGCTCGCGGGCCTCCTCCACCTCGGTGGGCCGCAGGTCGGGGGCGGTGGGCTCGTCGGGGAGGCCGTCCGCGATGCGCAGGGCGGCGTCGCGCATCTTCTCCCAGTCCTCGACCGTCTCGCGGACGTCGGACAGGACGCGCAGCAGGTCCGCGGTGATCTGCTTGAGGTCGGCGCGGTCGGTCTCGCGGTCGATCTCGACGTGGATCCAGGACTCGGTGAGCGCGTCGTGCGGCAGCTCGCCGTGGATCTGGGCCGACAGGACCTCGATGAGCCGGCCGGCGACGTCACGGCGGACGAGGACCTGCGGGTGGATCACGACGTGGATGCCGCGGCCCTGGCGGGACAGCTCGTTGGTGACCGAGTCGACCAGGAAGGGCATGTCGTCGGTGACGACCTCCACGACGGAGTGGCTGCTCGTCCAGCCGTTCTCCTCGACCGTCGGGGTGTGGACGCGCACGTTCGCGGTGCCCTGCGGGCGGTTCTCCGCGAGCCGGTAGTGGGAGAGGGCGGCGCCGAACACGTCGACCGGGTCCCGGTCGGTCAGGTCCTCGGGCGCCGTGTGCAGGTAGTAGCGCTGGAGGTACTCGAGCACGGTGTCCCCGTCCGGGCGTTCGCCCGAACCCTCCGGCCCCGTCGGAAGTCGCCCCCCGACCGGGCTGTGCTCAGCTACCCGAGCGGCCCTTTCGAGCAGCTCGGCCTTGGCTTCGTCCAGCTTGGTCTGCATGTCCTCTGACTCCTGGTCGCGCGCCGTTGCGTGACGTCGGTGGAAGGAAGGACACAACGTCTCGACGCGGTGATTCCGGTCGAGGACGACGTTATGCCCGGATGAGAGATGTCCGGGTCGTTATCGGCCACTGTGCGCGGCGCGCCCGGACGGAGGGGATCGGCGAACGCACGGACGGCCCGGCCGCTGTCGCGGACCGGGCGGCAGCCGGGGGCTTCACTGCCCCCTCGGCGTATCGCGCTGATCACGACGAAAGCCTATCGCTCCCGACCCCCGAACCGTCATGAGCCGTATGTGTACAAAAGAGGGGGCGGAAGTTTGACGTTATGGACAGCGACACGGGTCCTCCCGGCGGGGTGCCCCGGAGGGAGCGGTCCGCGCGGGACGGCGGTCCGGCCCCCGTGATCCGGGAGGACCCCGGCGAAGGGCCCGATCGCGACCGGCGGCGCGGCGGAGTCCCCGGAGGGGCGCCGGGCGCGGGGCCGGCCCGTCCGGCCGGTGCCTGGCGGAGGGGTCACACCAGCTCCTCCGCCACGGCCACCGCCTCCGCGAGCGAGTCCACCACCGGTACGCCCACCCGCTCCAGCGAGGCGCGGCTGTGCGATCCCCCGGTGTAGAGGACCGCCCTGGCCCCCACGTGCGCCGCCGCCAGCGCGTCGTCCGCCGCGTCGCCGATGACGACCACCCGCTCCGGCCGCACCCCGTCGAGGGCGGCCAGGTGCCGCACCATGTGCCCGGACTTCCCGTCCGTCGAGGCGTCGACCCGTCCGTCCACGCGCGTGAAGCGCTCCGCGATCCCGTGCCGCCGCACGAGCGGGACGAGGTCGGTGTGCGGCGCGAGCGAGAGCAGCGACTGCGTGGAGCCGGACGCCTGCCGCGCCGCGAGGAGTTCCGCCGCCCCGGGGGTCAGCCCGCAGCCCTCGGCCCGCTCCCGGTAGTGGCGGTGGAAGACGCCGTCCATGAGGGCCCACTCGGCTTCGGTGGGCAGCCGCCCCATGAACCGCTCGTAGAACCTCGGCACCGGCACCATGTACAGCTCGCGGTACCGCTCCGGCGTGATCGGCCCGAGTCCGAGTTCCGCGAAGGCGGCGTTCGTCGCCCCGATGACCGCGTCGGTGTCGTCGAGCAGCGTGCCGTTCCAGTCCCAGACCAGGTGCTTTCCGTGCTTCCCCATGGAAGGACGGTACCCGCCGCCTCCGGCGGTGAGGAGTGCGGCGGCCTCCCCCGCGCCGTCAGCCCAGCAGCGCCGGGATCTCCTGCACCCCGAACCACAGCAGTTCGTGGTCCTCGGCACCGTCCACGACGAACCGCGCGTCGTCGTCGCCCTGGTCCGCCGCCCCCAGCGCGTCCGCCGCCGCCGTGACGTCCGCCTCGGCGTCGTCCGCGTCGGCGTGCACCGCCGCCGCCCTGCCCAGCGGCACGGGCCCGGCGATCCGGACCTCGCCGACGGAACCGGCGTCGAGCCCCCGGTCGGGATCCACGGTCGCGTCCTTGTCGGCCACGTCCACGGCGACGACGACCCGGCGCCGGGGCGTCCCGGGGTCGTTGGCGAGCAGCCGCAGGGAGGCGGAGGCGGCCCGGTTGAGCGCCGCGTACTCCAGCTCCTCGATGTCGTCGGAGACGTACCACTCGCGCAGGGCGGGGGTGACGGCGTAGGCGGTCAGCGGGCCCGGGCCCAGCTCGCCCGCCTTGTGCGCCTGTGCGAGACCGGGGAGGGTCAGGGGGACGTAGACGCGCATGGCTGGCCGCTTTCGTAGACGGAGGTGTCCTCAGGATACGTGCGGAGTCCCCCTTCGGGTTCCCGGCCGGTGCCGCTCCGCCGCCGCCGGGACGCCCTCTCCGGACCGCCGGGGACCGGTTTTCCGGCCGCGTCACCCGGATAGGTGATCCCGTCCCCGGGCCGCCTCCGGGGGCGGGCTCCTTGCGGGGCCCCGGAGTCCCGCCGTACAAGGTCCCCATCGGAAGTTACCGACTGGTACCAAACGGTTACTCAGAGACAGGGACCCTCCATGACCAGCACGCTCCTCACCGCCGGCACCACCGCCGGCGACGCCACCGCCGAGGCCGCCCACGCGGTCTCCCCGGCCGCCGCCGCACGCCCCCGCGCCCCGCGCCCCCGCACCGCTCCGGGCGGCCCGGCCGGCACCCGCCCGCGCGGCTCCGCGGGCACCCGCCCCCGCGCGTCCCGGGGCGCCGCGCGCCGCTCGCTGCCCCCGCACACCGTCTTCGCCGAGCGCCTGCTCGCCGTGCTGAGCGGGGAACGGCCGGTGCACTGGATGCTCGGCCACACCCTCGGCGACGCGTACGAGCAGCTGGTCCGGCTCGCCCCCCGGACCCCCCTGCGCTCCTCCGGGCCGCGCCCGGTGCTGCGCGGCTGCTCGGCCCAGACCCACCCCTCCCAGGGGGCCGTCGAGGCGTTCGCGACCATCGCCGTCGGCGCCCGCGTCCGGGCGATGGCGTTCCGGCTGGAGCGCGGCGCCGACCACCGCTGGCGCTGCGCCGCCGTGGAACTCGACGGCCTGGGCGCGACGGCCCGGCACGCGTGACGGCGGGACGCACGACACGGGCCGTACGTCGCGGGGGCGCACGGCCGCGGAGGTAGGTACGACGAGGGGGCCGTCCACCCGGTGGGTGGACGGCCCCCTCGCACGCTCAGGGTCCGGGGGCCCGGCGGGGCGTCACTTCTTGCGGCGCCGCCCGCCGCCCGCGTTCTTCTGCGCCTTGCGCCGCTCCGCGCGGGTCATCCCGTCGCCGGAGTCGGTGTCGTCGGAGCCGAAGTCGCCCTCGACCACACCGCCGTCGCCGTCCACCGTCGGCGCCGAGAAGTGCAGCCGGTCCGGCCGCTGCGGGGCGTCGAGCCCCTTGGCGCGGATCTCCGGACGCCCGGTGCCGGCCGGCACCGCGTCGCCCTTGTCGAGCGAGGGGGCGCTCGCCTGCACCGGGACCTCCTCGACCTGCTGCTCGACCTGGACCTCCAGGTTGAACAGGTAGCCGACGGACTCCTCCTTGATGCCCTCCATCATGGCGGTGAACATGTCGAAGCCCTCGCGCTGGTACTCGACCAGCGGGTCCTTCTGCGCCATGGCGCGCAGGCCGATGCCCTCCTGGAGGTAGTCCATCTCGTAGAGGTGCTCGCGCCACTTGCGGTCCAGGACGGACAGGACGACGCGCCGCTCCAGCTCGCGCATGATCTCCGAGCCGAGCTGCTTCTCGCGCGCCTCGTACTGCTCGTGGATGTCGTCCTTGATGGACTCGGCGATGAACTCGGCGGTGATGCCCGCCCGGTCCCCGGCCGCGTCCTCCAGCTCCTCCACGGTGACCTTCACCGGGTAGAGCTGCTTGAAGGCGTTCCACAGGCGGTCGAGGTCCCACTCCTCCGCGAAGCCCTCGGCGGTCTCCTGGCGGATGTAGTCGTCGATCGTGTCGTCCATGAAGTGGCGGATCTGCTCGTGCAGGTCCTCGCCCTCCAGGACGCGACGGCGCTCGCCGTAGATGACCTCGCGCTGCCGGTTGAGGACCTCGTCGTACTTCAGGACGTTCTTGCGGGTCTCGAAGTTCTGGGTCTCGACCTGCGACTGCGCGGACGCGATGGCGCGGGTGACCATCTTGTTCTCGATCGGCACGTCGTCCGGCACGTTGGCCATGGCCATCACGCGCTCGACCATCTGCGCCTTGAACAGGCGCATCAGGTCGTCGCCGAGGGAGAGGTAGAAGCGGGACTCGCCGGGGTCGCCCTGACGGCCGGCGCGGCCGCGGAGCTGGTTGTCGATGCGGCGGGACTCGTGGCGCTCGGTGCCGAGGACGTACAGGCCGCCCAGCTCCCTGACCTCCTCGAACTCCGCCTTCACGGCCTTCTCGGCGCGCTCCAGGGCGGCGGGGAGGGCCGCGGCCCACTCCTCGACGTGCTCGACCGGGTCGAGGCCCGCCTGGCGCAGCTCGGCCTCGGCGAGGTCGTCCGGGTTGCCGCCGAGCTTGATGTCCGTACCGCGGCCGGCCATGTTCGTGGCGACGGTGACGGCGCCGCGGCGGCCGGCCTGGGCGACGATGCTGGCCTCGCGCTCGTGGTGCTTGGCGTTGAGGACCTCGTGCGGGATGCCGCGCTTGGAGAGCTGCTGCGAGAGGTACTCGGACTTCTCGACGGAGGTCGTGCCGACCAGGATCGGCTGGCCCTTCTCGTGCTTCTCGGCGATGTCGTCCACCACGGCGGCGAACTTGGCGACCTCGGTCCGGTAGATCAGGTCCGACTGGTCCTTGCGGATCATCGGCCTGTTCGTGGGGATCGGGACGACGCCGAGCTTGTAGATCTGGTGGAACTCGGCGGCCTCGGTCATGGCCGTACCGGTCATGCCGGAGAGCTTGTCGTACAGGCGGAAGAAGTTCTGCAGGGTGATCGTGGCGAGGGTCTGGTTCTCGTCCTTGATCGGCACCCCCTCCTTCGCCTCGATCGCCTGGTGCATGCCCTCGTTGTAGCGGCGGCCGGCGAGGATGCGACCGGTGTGCTCGTCGACGATCATGACCTCGCCGTCGATGACGACGTAGTCCTTGTCCTTCTTGAACAGTTCCTTCGCCTTGATGGCGTTGTTCAGGTAACCGACGAGCGGGGTGTTCACCGACTCGTAGAGGTTGTCGATGCCCAGCCAGTCCTCGACCTTGGCGACGCCCGCCTCGTGGATGGCGACGGTGCGCTTCTTCTCGTCGACCTCGTAGTCGCCGGTCTCCTCGATGCCCTTGAGCGGGACGCCGGGCTCGCCCCTGGTGAGGCGGGTGACCAGCTTGGCGAAGTCGCCGTACCACTTGGTGGCCTGGTCGGCCGGGCCGGAGATGATCAGCGGCGTGCGGGCCTCGTCCACGAGGATGGAGTCGACCTCGTCGACACAGGCGAAGTTGTGGCCGCGCTGGACGAGCTCGTCCTTGGACCACGCCATGTTGTCGCGCAGGTAGTCGAAGCCGAACTCGTTGTTCGTGCCGTACGTGATGTCGCAGTTGTACTGCTCGCGGCGCTGGGCCGGCGTCATGTTGGCGAGGATGCAGCCGACGGTCAGGCCGAGGAACTTGTGCACCCGGCCCATCAGCTCGGAGTCGCGCTCGGCCAGGTAGTCGTTGACCGTGATCAGGTGCACGCCCTTGCCGGAGAGCGCGTTGAGGTACGCCGGGAGGGTGCCGACGAGGGTCTTGCCCTCACCGGTCTTCATCTCCGCGACGTAGCCGAGGTGCAGCGCGGCGCCGCCCATCAGCTGGACGTCGTAGTGGCGCTGGCCGAGCACGCGCTTGGCGGCCTCGCGCACCGTCGCGAACGCTTCGGGCATCAGGTCGTCGAGGCTCTCACCGTCGGCGTACCGCTGCTTGTACTCATCGGTGAGCGCCCTCAACTCGGCGTCGGAGAGGTTGACGAAGTCCTCTTCGATGGAGTTGACCTGGTCCGCGATGCGGTGCAGTTTGCGCAGGATCTTGCCTTCGCCTGCACGCATGAGCTTGTTGAAGACGGACACTGAGGCTGGTCTCCTTGCCGGTCGGGCCTGGCACTAGGTCTTGTCATGGACACGAGCGCGGGCACGGCAGGTGGTCCCCACCGCAACGGCCATCGTAAGCGAGACCGCCCTCACGGAGGGAGGCCCGCAGCACCTGAGCCGTGCGTCCGCCCGCAGAGAGAACGCACGAAGCGGGCGGAAGGTGCCGCCCCGCCCGAAAAGTGTTCGCTTCCGGCCCGGCCGGTCCCCACAATCCCCGCATGGAGCCCATCACCCTCACCACCGACCGCCTGCGCCTGCGCGCCCCCGTCCCCGGTGACGCCGAAGCCGTGTACGGGATCTGCCAGGACCCCGCCATCCTGCGCTGGACCACCGTCCCCGACCCCTACACCCGGCAGGACGCCGAACTCTTCCTGAACCGCCTGGTGCCGGACGGCTGGCGCGACGACAGCGAGTACGTCTTCTTCGCCGAGCCCCTGACCGGCGGCCCGCTGCTCGCCGCCGCCTCCCTGAGCGGCCGCGGCCCGGGCGTCTGGGAGGTCGGGTACTGGCTGGCCCGGGAGCACCGCGGCCACGGCTACATGACGGAGGTCGTCCGCGCCCTGGCCCACTGGGCCTTCACAGGGCTCGGCTGCACCCGCCTGGTGTGGCGGGCCGAGGTCGGCAACGCCGCCTCGCGCGCGGTGGCCGAACGGGCCGGGTTCCTCATGGAGGGCGTCCAGCGCGCCGGCCTGCCCAACAAGGGCACGCTGCGGGACTGCTGGACCGGCGCCCTGCTCCCCTCCGACTTCGGCCTGCCGAGCCCGCTGCCGTACCTCCCGGCATCCGGTCTCCCGGCCGCCTGAACGGGCCCCGTCCCGGGTTCCGGTCCTGGGTTCCGGTGTCGGGTTCCGGTGCCGGGTGTCGGTGCCGGGGCCTAAGGTGCCGATCATGACGACCGCGCCGCGCCCCGCCGCCGAACTGTCCGCCGACGAAGCCCGCAGGATCGCGCTGCGCGCCCAGGGATTCCTGGGCGCGCCCGACCGCCGCGCCGGGGTGCGCGGCGTGCTGCGAAGCCTGGGCCAGGTCCAGCTCGACACCATCTCGGTCCTCGCCCGCTCGCACGAACTGGTCCCGTACGCGCGCCTGGGCGCCGTGGGCCGCGCGGCCGTGGAAGAGGCGTACTGGACGGCCTCGTCCGGCGGCGCGTCCCCGGCCCGGCCCCACGCCTTCGAGTACTGGTCGCACGCCGCCTGCGTCCTGCCGGTCGAGGAGTGGCCGCACTTCGCCTTCCGCAGGCGCGCCTACCGCGCCCGCCCGCAGTGGGGCCACGAGCTGCCGCCCGCGGCCTACCGGAAGGTGATCGACCAGCTCCGGACCGAGGGACCCCGCACGGCGACCGAACTGGGCGGCGCGAAGAACAAGGGCGAGTGGTGGGACTGGTCCGACGCCAAGGTCGCCGTGGAACGGGCCCTGATGTACGGCGAGGTGGTGGTGGTCGAGCGGCGCGGCTGGAAGCGCGTCTACGACCTGGCCGAGCGGGCGATCCCGCGGGAGCTGCTCCACGACGACCTGGACGACACCGAGTGCGTGCGGCGCCTGGTGCGGCAGGCGGGCGAGGCGCTCGGCGTGGGCACGCGCGCGGACATCGCCGACTACCACCGGCTCAAGGGCGAGCAGTTCGACGCGGTCGTCGAGGCGTCGGGCCTGGTGCCGGTGACGGTGGCGGGCTGGGGGAAGCCCGCCTGGGCGGACCCGGCGGCCCTGGCGACCGAGCCGCGCGGCCGGCACCGCACGACGCTGCTGTCCCCGTTCGACTCGCTGGTCTGGGAGCGGGCCCGTACGGAGCGGATCTTCGGCTTCACGCACCGCCTGGAGGCGTACGTGCCGAAGCCGAAGCGGGTGTACGGCTACTTCGCCATGCCGGTGCTGGCCGGGGGTCGGCTGGTCGGCCGGGTGGACCCGGCGCGCGAGGGCCGGACGCTCGTGGCCCGGCAGGTGACCCTCGACGGCCCCGGGGCGGTCCCGGGGGTGGCGCGGGCCCTGCGCGAGGCGGCCGAGTGGGTCGGCTGCGACGCGGTCACGGTGGTCCCGGACCGGGTGAACCTCCCGGGGCTGGTGCCGGAGCTGGTGCGGGCGCTGGGCTGAACCGGCCCGCCGGGGCCCGGTGCCTCAGCGGATCTCCAGGATCTTCTCCCGCATCGCGTACACCACGGCCTCCATGCGGGAGTGCAGCTGAAGCTTCTCCAGGATGTTGCGGACGTGGTTCTTCACCGTGTTCTCGGAGATGAACAGTTCCTTGGCGATGTCCCGGTTGTTCATCCCGGTCGCGACGAGCTTGAGGACCTCCAGCTCGCGGTCGGTCAGCCGGGGCGCGGGCACGAGCCTGCGCTCGTCGGTCCGCTGGATCATCGACTTGAACTCGGTGAGGAGCTTGGACGCCATGGACGGGCTGATCTGCGACTGCCCGTCCGCGACCGCGCGGATCGCCGTCGCGACCTCGTCGGTGGAGATCTCCTTGAGGAGGTAGCCGGTGGCCCCCGCCTTGATCGCGTCGTAGAGGTCCGCCTCCTCGTCGCTGATCGTCAGCATGATGATCTTCGCGCTGGGGGCGACCTCCTTGATGGAGGTGCACGCCTCGATGCCCCCGCGCCGGGGCATCCGCACGTCCATCAGGACGATGTCGGGCAGCAGATCGGCCGCTTTGTCGACGGCCTCCGCCCCGTCACCGGCCTCGCCGACGACCTGGATGTCCTCCTCGTGGAAGAGGACGATCTCCAGTCCGCGGCGGAAGAGGGCGTGGTCGTCCACGACGAGGACCCGGATCGGCTCCTTGCGGAATGCGCCGCTGTCCGAATCCGATCCCTCCGGAACCGTCTCACCGTGCTCGCGCCCGCTGAGCACCGGCCCGAAGCTGTCCGCCATCGTTCCTCCCCCTGAAGGCCGTGGCCTGAATTCGTTTCCGGTCCCCAACCGGCACCCGAAGAGCGCCGGTTGGCGTGCACGCCATGATTTCATGCCCCGGCGGCGACGGGGTGATACCGGGCGCGCGGGGGTGCCCCCGGCGGCGCGCTGAGCGCTCCGGGGGCACCTCGGGATGCGGGTCGGCGCGGGCGGCGGTCAGCCGCCGAGCGCACCGCCGGCGCCGCCGTCGTCGAGCGGGTCGCTCTGGGCGAGCGGGTCGCTCTCCAGGTGGATGACGCCGTAGTCGTACGCGTGCCGCCGGTAGACGACACTCGGCTGCTTGGTGTCGGAGTCGACGAAGAGATAGAAGTCGTGCCCGACCAGCTCCATCTCGTAGAGCGCCTGGTCGAGCGTCATCGGCGCGGCCGTGTGGGTCTTCTCCCGGACGACCAGCGGCCCGTCGCCCTGGACCTCGATCGAGCCCACCATCCTGGTGGGCACGTCGTCGGTCTCGTCCGCGACGAGATTGCCGTCCCCGTCGAACTGGGCGACGCCGGGCACCACGTCCCCGACCTCCGCCGCCGAGAGGCGGCCGTTGCCGCGCCGGGTGTACCGCTTGTCGTGCTGCTTGCGCAGCCGCGCCTCCAGCTTGTCGCTGGCGAGGTCGAGCGCCGCGTACGGGTCGCCCGCCGCGGCCTCCGCCCGGATCACCGGGCCGCGGGAGTGGAGGGTGATCTCCACGCGGTCGGACCGGTCGGCCTGCCGCGGGTTGGGCTCCTTGGACACCTCGACGTCGAGGCTGATCACCTTGCCGTCGAGCTTCTGGATCTTCTCCAGCTTCAGCTTCTCGGCCACGTGCTTGCGGAACCGCTCGGGCACCTCGGTCTTGCGGCCCTTGACGACGATGTCCACGCAGAACTCCGTTCCCGGATCGCCCGGATCGGCACCCCGGCCGCCGGGCATCTCCCTTTGCACCAGACTCCGGTGGATTACCGGAGTTCGGACTTGGCGACTTTCGCCTCCTCCTCCCCGGTCGACAAGATCCCCACCCCGTCGACAGGAAGTTGATTCGCTCTGCACTCCTGTCCTCGGGCGCAACCATGTATTCGGTGAGGCGATGACTTTCGTCATTCCTCACAACCGAACATAGCCCCTTCGGACGGGTGTCGGCACCCGCTGCCGCCACATACCTCCGTTCGGATGCTTTCACCGTTCACCACCTGCAACGATTCAAGATCTTGCCGAGTTCCGGTTTATTTCGAAAGAAGCGGGAGAGGATGCCACGACAGCCGCCGCCCGCTGTTTCGTTCCGTGCTGTGTCCGCCTTTCCCCGGAGCCGCGCGGCATTCCCCCGGCGGACGGAAGGCGTACGGTGCCGAGGGCCCGCGCCGCCTCCGCCAGGGACGCGCCCGTGGTCATCAGGTCGTCCACCAGGACCACCCTCCCCGCCGCGAGCAGCCGCCCGCCGCCCGGGACGACCTCCAGCGCCCCGGCCAGGTTCGCCAGCCGCCCCCGCGCCCCCAGTCCGGCCTGGTCCGCCACGTACCGCCGCTGGCGCAGGACGGGAGCCACCGTCGCGTGCCGTCCCGTGCGCCGCAGCCCGGCCGCCGCGGCCAGGGCGACGCGCCGCGTGGGATCGTGTCCCCTCTCCCGCACGGAGCGGCGGGAGGACGGCACCGGCACGAGGACCAGCGGGCCGGAGGCGGGCTCGCCCAGGGCCCCGGCCACGGCCGCCACGGCGCCCGCCAGCGCGTCGCCCAGGGGACCGGCCAGCGCGAGCGCCCCGCGCTCCTTGTGGGCGAGGAGCAGTTCCCGTACCGCGCCGGCGTACGGCGCGGCGGCGTGGACCACGGGCAGTCCGGCGGGCTCGGGCTCGGGCCGCACCCGGCGCGGCGCCGCCCCGGTCAGCGCCTCCGCGCACTCCGGGCACCACTCCGTCCGAGGCCTGCCGCAGCCTCCGCAGGCGACCGGCAGGACCAGCCCGGCGATCTCGCGCCACCACCCCCGCATGGCTCCACTGTGCGCCTTCCCCCGGCTCCCGGCCACCCCTGTGGACAACCCCCGGGCCGCGCTCGCCGGGAGGCCCGTCCCGGCCTCCTCAGGAGGCCCTCACCGGCCCCGGAGTACGTCAGGTAGGGCCTTTCGCGCGCCGGGCGCACGCCCTGCCCGGCGGCGGTCCGGCGTCCCAAGCGCGCCGCGGAGGGCCGCGACGCGTCTCAGCCGGGGTAGACGGGGGAACTGCCGGTCTTCACCACCGGCTGCCAGTTCGTTCCCGGCGACAGCCGGACGATGCCGTCCTCGGCGTCGGCCACCACCGGGGTCGCCGCCGACTCGTTGTGCGGCGCGGACACCGAGGCCGCCCCGTTCAGGCCGGGGAGCACCGAGGACGCGGCGGTCGAGCCGTCCGTCTGGAGGTAACGGATCTGCTGCACGCCCCCCGCCTCCCGGCCGACGACGACGAGCCTGCTCGGTCCGGCCCAGGAGACCGCCGTGACCGACTCCATGCGGGGCGCGGCGGGCTGGGGGTCCGCCACCGAGACGACGCTCTCGTCGTCCGTCGACCGCCGCTCGATCCGGCCGATCTGGAGGGTGGTGCGCTCGCCCCGCCTGACCACCAGGGCCATCCGGACGCCGTCGGCGGAGACCCGCAGCGACTCGATGCGGCCGTCCCCCAGCCACGGCGTGCGGACCTCGACGGGCTTGCCCGTGCCCCCCGGCACCATCCACAGCCGGCGCGCGGCGGGATCGCGGTCGGCGACCCACAGGTCGCCCCTGCCGTCCCAGCTGGGCGCGGAGAGCCGGTCCGCCGTCCTGACGCCCTTGCTGGACAGAACGGCCGGCTGCGGGTCCTGCCCCGTCTCCACCGTGATGGAGGAGACGAACAGGTGCTGTCCGGTCCCGTCGACCCCGGCGGCCCGGGTCTCGTCACGGTCGACGGCGACCGAACCGAGCCGCGTCGGACCCTTGCCGAACGGTCCCGGCACCTCGACCGGGGCGATCGTCTCCCTCTCCCCGACCATCAGCTTCCTCAGCTTGTCGTGCTCGTCGAGGAAGTACGCGTTCTCCCCGCGGCCGGTGTTCCGGACCGGCGCGAACTCGGCCGCCTGCCCCTGTCCCAGCCGGCACAGCGACCCCTTCGACCCCACGAGCTCCACCTGTTCGACCCGTACGGACGGCAGGTCGCGCAGGGTGAACAGCAGCTGCGCCGCCATCCGCCGGCACGCCGGGCCGTCGGCCCGGTCCGCCCCGGAGTCGAGCGGCACCCTCAGCGTGGACTGGTCGTCCGTCGCCAGCGTGGTGACGCCCTTCCTCAGCCCCGTGCGGGAGGGGAAGCTGGAGTCGACGGCCGGCTTCAGCCAGTCCGTGGGACCGTCGAGCAGCGCCTTGACCGTCTGCGTCACCGGGTCCATCCGGGTGACCGGGTCCTGCCGCTGCCGGATGTAGACGGGATCGGCGACGACCCAGTCCTCCCCGGAGGCGAAGTAGTACTTGTTGACCGACCGGTAGTTCCGGAGGAAGTCGGCCTCACCGAGGACCAGGCCGGGCGGGAGGCTGTCGATGCGCCACTCCTTGCCCTTGCCGTTGACGGTCGGCTGCTGCACGACGTGGATCGTCTGCAGGTACTCCGTGGGACTGATCGGCTGGTACGCGTGGCGCGCGTCCACGGTCGCGATCTTGCGGCCGGTGAGGGAGTAGGAACGCCCCTCCTTCTCCGGGTCGCCGTTGCGGTCGGCCTGTTCGCGGCTGGGCGCGGTGGTGAGCACGGTGATGCTCTCCTCCGGCTTCCAGGTCTGCGCGGCGTGCTGCGTCAGGTACTTGCGGGCGGTGGCGAACCCGAGGTCGTCGCTGGTCATGGCCTCCAGGAAGCCGTCGACGATCTCGCCCGGGTCCGCGTTCTCCCGCGGTGCGACGGCGTAGACCCGTACCTGCGAGTCGCCCGTGGTGGAGCCCTTCACCGCCTGTACGTCCCCGCTGTCGGGCATCGTCGCGCAGCCGGTCGCCAGGAGCGCCCCGCACGCGGAGAGCAGCACCGCGCGCGTCCCCCGTGCCCGCCCCGCGCGCTCCGTTCGGGAGTCAGCTCCCATGTGTCCCGTCCTCCCGCTCGGCGTTCCCGTTCCCGTTCCGTCCCGCCGTCGCGCCCGCCCCGCCGTCGGTGTCCGCGGCCGCCCTCGGCACCACCCGGGAGCCGCTGCCGGGCAGCGCCGTCGGATCGACGGTCGCCCGGAACGGCCTCGGCGGTACGGGGAGCGCCGGCCGGTCCCCCGCCGCCTGCGCCGGCACCGCCGCACGGCGGGCGTTCTCCTGCGCCCGGCCCGCGGCCGTCTGCTCGCGGTTGCGGCGCGAGTCCTCGGGCTCCAGGGGTATCGGGGAGCCCCGCAGCGGCTCGTCCGCGGTGCGCGGCAGGGTGAGCCGGAACTGCGAACCCCCGCCGGGCTCGCCCCAGGCCTGGAGCCAGCCGCCGTGCAGCCGGGCGTCCTCGACGGCGATCGACAGGCCGAGACCGGTGCCGCCGGTGGTGCGGGCGCGGGCGGGGTCGGCGCGCCAGAAGCGGTTGAAGACCCGGGTCGCCTCGCCCGGCTTGAGCCCGACGCCGTAGTCGCGGACGGCGACGGCGACGGCCCCGCCCGCGGCGGCCAGCCTGACCACCACGTCCCGGCCCTCGCCGTGCTCGACGGCGTTGACGACGAGGTTGCGCAGGACCCGCTCGACCCGGCGGGCGTCCGCCTCGGCCACCACGGGCTGCTGGTCGCCCACGACCACGATCCGGGTGCCCTTGCGCTCGGCGAGGGGTTCGGCGCCGCCTATGACCCGGCGCACGACCTGCCGCAGGTCTATCGGCTCGGCCTCCAGCGCGGCCGCTCCCGCGTCGAAACGGCTGATCTCCAGGAGGTCGGAGAGCAGCGACTCGAAGCGGTCGAGCTGGTCGCCGAGGAGTTCGGCGGAGCGGGCGGTGACGGGGTCGAAGTCGACGCGGGCCTCGTGGATGACGTCGGCGGCCATCCGGACGGTCGTCAGCGGGGTGCGCAGCTCGTGCGAGACGTCCGAGACGAACCGGCGCTGCATCCGCGACAGCTCCTCCAACTGCTGGATCTTGAGCTGGAGGTTCTGGGCCATCTTGTTGAAGGCCTCGCCGAGCCGTGCGATGTCGTCCTCGCCGGTGACCTTCATCCGCTCCTGGAGACGGCCGGCCGAAAGCCGCTCGGCGATCCCCGCGGCCATGCGGACGGGCGTGACGACCTGGCGCACCATGAGCCACGCGATGGCGCCGAGCAGCGCCATCACGAAGAGACCGGCGGTCGCCAGGGTCCCCTTCACGAGGGTGAGGGAGTCCTCCTCCTGCGTCAGGGGGAAGAGGTAGTACAGCTCGTACTGGGTGCCCTCGGCGTCGTTCAGCCGCTTGCCGATCACCAGCCCCGGCTCGGACGCCTTGCTGCTGGTGTAGTGGATGCGCGTGAACTTCTGGAAGGTGCCCGTGCCCTGGGCGACCGAGCGCCGCAGGTCTGTGGGGATGCTGGTGGCCGGGTCGACCTCGCCGGAGGCGCGGACGCCACGGCTCGCGGTGTCGCCGGTGTCGAGGGAGAGCGCCACCACGTTGAAGGCGCTCTGACCACCGCTGGCGAGCTGCTCGACCAGGGTGGAGCGCCAGTTCACGGGGGCGCCGGCCCGGCCGCCGTCCTGCTGGCCGGGGGTCGAGGGGGTGGTCGCCGCCCGGTCCTGGGCGGCGGAGAAACCGCCCGCGGCCTGGCTCTGGGCGGCCTTCTCCTTGGCTTCGAGCAGACCGTTGCGGACCTGGCCGATGACGACGAGGCCGAGCAGCAGCACGACACCGAGGGACATCAGCAGGGTGCCCGCGACGATCCGCAACTGGATGTTCCGCCGCCACAGCCGCACGGCGGGCAGCAGGGGGCGGCGGATCCAGCGCGCGAAGAGCCGGAAGACCGGCCCTCCCCTCGCCCCGTCCTGGAGGAGCCGTCCGCCTCGCGGCAGACGGCCGGAACGCGAGCCCCCCCGCCCCGGTCCGGCAGCCCGCCCCGCACGGTCTCCCGGGTCCCCGGGCTTCGGAGCAGCACTGCCCTTGCTCATGTCAGCTCGGTCCCGCCTTGTAACCGACACCGCGGACGGTCACCACGATCTCCGGCCGCTCGGGGTCCTTCTCGACCTTCGAGCGCAGCCGCTGGACGTGCACGTTCACCAGCCGGGTGTCGGCCGCGTGCCGGTAGCCCCACACCTGTTCGAGCAGGACCTCACGGGTGAAGACCTGCCAGGGCTTGCGCGCGAGCGCGACCAGCAGGTCGAACTCCAGCGGGGTCAGGGCGATGGACTGCCCGTCCCGCTTCACGGAGTGCCCGGCGACGTCGATGACCAGGTCACCGATGGTGAGCTGTTCCGGAGCCGGCTCCTCGGACCTCCGGAGCCGCGCCCTGATGCGGGCGACGAGCTCCTTCGGCTTGAACGGCTTGACGATGTAGTCGTCGGCGCCGGACTCCAGCCCCACGACCACGTCGACCGTGTCGCTCTTGGCCGTCAGCATGACGATCGGCACTCCCGACTCGGCCCGGATGAGCCGGCACACCTCGATGCCGTCCCTGCCGGGCAGCATCAGGTCCAGCAGCACCAGGTCGGGCTTCGCCTCCCTGAAAGCGGCAAGCGCCTTGTCACCGTCCGCGACGAACGACGGCTCGAACCCTTCACCCCGCAGCACGATGCCGAGCATCTCGGCCAGTGCGGTGTCGTCGTCGACGACAAGAACGCGTCCCTTCATATCGACATCATCCCATTAGCCAATCGTTACCTGCCGTGACCTGTCCCACAGCGTCTCCCCCTGCCCGGGTCGTGATCTTGTGGAGGACGACCCCGCTCGGCCCGCCGCCGCACGGTTCGCGCGGCCGGATCGGGCATCCGCACAGTGTGCCGCCTGTCGTCCGCACAATGAAGGTCCGGAGGAAGGTACGAAGGACAGGACCGCCCCCGCCCGCCGGTGGAGCCCGCGTGGCACGATGGCACCCGGCCCGCCGCCGTGCCAGGTGTCGGCCGCCGTGACCGAGCCGGTTCGCCGATCCGGCACCGCGACCATTCTCCCGAGGTGGACGACCGTGAACGACACTCCGGGCCGGACCCCGCCCGGACCCGCCCCCTCCGGTGGCCGGGACGGCTCCGGCGTCCCCAGGCCCGACGGCCCGGCCGACGCGAACGCCTCCGCCTCCCAGTGGTCCGAGGACCAGCCGCCCGCCGGCCGGTGGTCCCCGCCGGCCGGCCCGACGCCGCCTCCCGGCCCCGGCTGGAACGGGGGCGGGCCCGCCGGCGTCCCCTGGGGCAAGCCGTACGCCCCGAAACCCGGCGTCGTCCCGCTGCGCCCCCTGGGCGTGGGCGAGATCCTCGAGGGCGCGGCGAGGACCTTTCGCGCCTACTGGCGCACGGTGCTCGCCATCACGGTCACGGTCGCGGTGATCTCCGAGACCGCCGGCGTCCTGGCCCAGCGGTATCTGATGCCGGAGGTCCCGCCGCTCAGCCCGAATGCCACGCCCGCCGAGGAACTGGAGTACATGCTCGAGTCGGTCCGGTCCTCCCTGATCGGCACGGGGCCGGTCCTGCTCGTGACGCTGATGGCGTCCCTGGTCAGCAGCGCCCTGCTGACCGTCGTCGTCAGCCGCGCGCTCCTGGGCCGCCCGGTCTCGCTGTCCTCCGCCTGGCAGGAGGCCCGGCCGCGCCTGCTCCGCCTGCTCGGCCTGACGCTGCTTCTCGCGGCGATGAGCGTCGCCGTCATGGTCGTCGGCCTGCTTCCCGGTCTCCTGGTCGGCGGCGCCCCCGGCGTGGCCCTGACCTTCCTCGGCGGCCTCGCCGCCCTGGTGGTGTTCGTCTGGCTGCTGGTCCGTTTCGGTCTCGCCTTCCCCGCCCTGATGCTGGAGCGCGGCAGCGTGGTCCAGTCCCTGAAGCGCTCGGCGAAGCTGGTCCAGGGCTCGTGGTGGCGGGTCTTCGGAATCCTCCTGCTCACCCAGCTGCTGATCTACCTCTTCACCCTGATCGTGTCGATCCCCTTCCTCCTGGTCGGCATCGCGGCCGACGGTGACGGCCTCACCGGCATGCTCACCGGCACCTCCACCACCTTCGGCTGGCCGTTCCTGATCGTGACGGGCATCGGCGGCGTGCTCACCAGCGCGCTCACCTACCCCATCTGGGCCGGCGTGACGGTCCTCCTCTACGTGGACCAGCGCATCCGCCGGGAAGCCCTGGACCTCGAACTGATCCGGGCCGCGGATCTTCCCGACCGCGACCCCTCCCCCGGCGACCAGGCCGTCGGGGGCTGATGCCGTGGCGGCCACCGGGGGAGTGGCCGCGGCACCGGCACGCCCGCGTGCCGACGACGACGCACCGGTGGGCATCTCCCGCGCCCCCGCCCGCGAGGCGGCGGAGCGGGAGCTGTCCGACCCGGGGGCGCCACGAGAACGGCCCGAACCTCCTCCAGCGCGGCCTCAACCGCTCCTGAAAGCGACTCGGCGGCCCCTTCGACTCCGCGTCCAGTGCCTCCCCTCGTTGTACGACGCCTCCTCCGAAGCCACCGAGGGCCGTTCCCCACCTCTACCGCAAGGCCGTCGACCGTGACCGTGCCGTCTCCGCCCTGCGGATCGTGACCCGTACCCGGGGCGGCCCTGCGCACCCAGATCGCGAAGGCGGTGGTCGGCCAGGACCCCGCCGTCGAGGAACGTCAGGTCACGGTCGACGGCACGCCGCGTCCTCTGCCCGAACCGTTCCTGGTCGCCGCTCCCAGACCCCCGTCGAGTACGAGGGCACCTGCCCCCGCCGAAAGCCCAACTGGGCTGCTTCCTGGTCAGACTGAGGATCTCTCCCCCCATGCGCGGACGAGGTCCAGGTCCTCCCCCGTCACACTGAGGGCTTCGATCCCCGCGGCCTGAAGGCCGTCGACGTCTGCCTCGTCGCGGGCCCCGTTGAACCGGAAACCGTCCGGACCACCGTCACGGAAACCTCGGTCTCCGTCGGGATCGTCGGCTACGTCCTCGATATCTGCCGTGCCACGTGTACGTCCCCCTCATTCGTGCTCGGGGCCTCTCCCCGAGCCGGCCACCGCCCCGCTCTCCACCACTCGCGCCCGGGCCTCGCCGACCGGCCGGGACCACACCACCCCGGGTGAGGTGAAGGCCCCCGGTGTCGGCACCCTCGCCCCTGGCTGGACGGGGGATGCCCGCGGTGAACGCGCCCCCCTCACTCGCAATACTGTGCGACTACGCTCCGGCCACGCCAGTACGAAAGCTTCAATTCACCCGAAGCGGTGACACATCCGTTCGACTCGGTGACGCGACAGAAGACCAGCTTGCTGTCGTCAACCCATCCTCTCGGCCTCGCGGCCCGCCAGGGCGGCCACCAGGGTTCAGCAACCTCTGCCAGGGTTCAGCAACCTCCGCGAGTACACGTCCTCGGCAACGGCACCCGTTCGTTCGCCTGGGGGCCCGAGCGCGACCGCCACACCCTGCTACGTCCTGGAACACCGGCCGCACCTCGGCGGGCCGCGTCGACACCGTTGCCGGCGTTCCCACCCCGGCTCTGACGGGCGCCTACCTCGTCCTGAGGACGGTCGGCCGTCTCCGAACGCCGTCCGGCCCCGCGCCCCTTCGGGACCCCATGTCCCGAAACAGACCCGGAAAAGGTTCTGGAACGCAGAAAAGCCCCGCACCATGAGGTGCGGGGCTTTCCCACAATGATTGTTCGGCGGTGTCCTACTCTCCCACAGGGTCCCCCCTGCAGTACCATCGGCGCTGAAAGGCTTAGCTTCCGGGTTCGGAATGTAACCGGGCGTTTCCCTAACGCTATGACCACCGAAACTCTATGAAGTTCACGAACTCGACCGGCACGGGAGTTCGTTGCTTCAGAACTGACACAGTGGACGCGAGCAACTGAGGACAAGCCCTCGGCCTATTAGTACCGGTCAGCTCCACCCATTACTGGGCTTCCACATCCGGCCTATCAACCCAGTCGTCTACTGGGAGCCTTACCCCATCAAGTGGGTGGGAATACTCATCTCGAAGCAGGCTTCCCGCTTAGATGCTTTCAGCGGTTATCCCTCCCGAACGTAGCCAACCAGCCATGCCCTTGGCAGGACAACTGGCACACCAGAGGTTCGTCCGTCCCGGTCCTCTCGTACTAGGGACAGCCCTTCTCAATATTCCTGCGCGCGCAGCGGATAGGGACCGAACTGTCTCACGACGTTCTAAACCCAGCTCGCGTACCGCTTTAATGGGCGAACAGCCCAACCCTTGGGACCGACTCCAGCCCCAGGATGCGACGAGCCGACATCGAGGTGCCAAACCATCCCGTCGATATGGACTCTTGGGGAAGATCAGCCTGTTATCCCCGGGGTACCTTTTATCCGTTGAGCGACGGCGCTTCCACAAGCCACCGCCGGATCACTAGTCCCGACTTTCGTCCCTGCTCGACCCGTCGGTCTCACAGTCAAGCTCCCTTGTGCACTTACACTCAACACCTGATTGCCAACCAGGCTGAGGGAACCTTTGGGCGCCTCCGTTACCCTTTGGGAGGCAACCGCCCCAGTTAAACTACCCATCAGACACTGTCCCTGATCCGGATCACGGACCGAGGTTAGACATCCAGCACGACCAGAGTGGTATTTCAACGGCGACTCCACCATGACTGGCGTCACGGCTTCACAGTCTCCCACCTATCCTACACAAGCCGAACCGAACACCAATATCAAACTGTAGTAAAGGTCCCGGGGTCTTTCCGTCCTGCTGCGCGAAACGAGCATCTTTACTCGTAGTGCAATTTCACCGGGCCTATGGTTGAGACAGTCGAGAAGTCGTTACGCCATTCGTGCAGGTCGGAACTTACCCGACAAGGAATTTCGCTACCTTAGGATGGTTATAGTTACCACCGCCGTTTACTGGCGCTTAAGTTCTCAGCTTCGCAACCCCGAAAGGTCACTAACCGGTCCCCTTAACGTTCCAGCACCGGGCAGGCGTCAGTCCGTATACATCGCCTTACGGCTTCGCACGGACCTGTGTTTTTAGTAAACAGTCGCTTCTCGCTGGTCTCTGCGGCCACCCCCAGCTCAGGAAGCAAGTTCCCTCACCAGACGTGGCCCCCCTTCTCCCGAAGTTACGGGGGCATTTTGCCGAGTTCCTTAACCATAGTTCACCCGAACGCCTCGGTATTCTCTACCTGACCACCTGAGTCGGTTTAGGGTACGGGCCGCCATGAAACTCGCTAGAGGCTTTTCTCGACAGCATAGGATCATCCACTTCACCACAATCGGCTCGGCATCAGGTCTCAGCCTCGTGTGTGACGGATTTGCCTATCACACGGCCTACACCCTTACCCCGGGACTACCACCGCCCGGGCTGGACTACCTTCCTGCGTCACCCCATCGCTTACCTACTACCACCTTGGTCCGCCGGCTCCACCACTTTCCATTCCCCGAAGGGTCCGGAACGGCTTCACGGGCTTAGCATCAATGGGCTCGGTATTGGGCGTTTCAAAGCGGGTACCGGAATATCAACCGGTTGTCCATCGACTACGCCTGTCGGCCTCGCCTTAGGTCCCGACTTACCCTGGGCAGATCAGCTTGACCCAGGAACCCTTAGTCAATCGGCGCACACGTTTCTCACGTGTGTATCGCTACTCATGCCTGCATTCTCACTCGTGAACCGTCCACAACTCGCTTCCGCGGCTGCTTCACCCGGCACACGACGCTCCCCTACCCATCACAGCCTCCGTTGGGAGTATGTGCTGCAATGACACGACTTCGGCGGTACGCTTGAGCCCCGCTACATTGTCGGCGCGGAATCACTTGACCAGTGAGCTATTACGCACTCTTTCAAGGGTGGCTGCTTCTAAGCCAACCTCCTGGTTGTCTCTGCGACTCCACATCCTTTCCCACTTAGCGTACGCTTAGGGGCCTTAGTCGATGCTCTGGGCTGTTTCCCTCTCGACCATGGAGCTTATCCCCCACAGTCTCACTGCCGTGCTCTCACTTACCGGCATTCGGAGTTTGGCTAAGGTCAGTAACCCGGTAGGGCCCATCGCCTATCCAGTGCTCTACCTCCGGCAAGAAACACACGACGCTGCACCTAAATGCATTTCGGGGAGAACCAGCTATCACGGAGTTTGATTGGCCTTTCACCCCTAACCACAGGTCATCCCCCAGGTTTTCAACCCTGGTGGGTTCGGTCCTCCACGAAGTCTTACCTCCGCTTCAACCTGCCCATGGCTAGATCACTCCGCTTCGGGTCTTGAGCGCGCTACT
>NZ_JBVHEG010000003.1:0-38167 GCF_055562975.1 Streptomyces sp. NPDC014907
GGTCTTGCGTTTCCGACTCTACCAGACCGTTTCCGGCCCGATTTCGGCGGTGCTTTCCGGCCCCGTTTCGCTTTCGCTCCGGGCCCTTCCGGCGGTTCCGACTCTATCAGATCCTTTCGGCGTCTGATTCCCGGTCAGCGGGAGTTGTCTTTCCGGCCGTTGGGCCGTTCCGACGTCTCAAACTCTAGCGGGTTTCCCCGGCGACTCATAATCGAGTCCTTCGAAATGAATTTCGGCATGCCGAAATTCTTCCCGAGGGGAGATCGTGCTGGAGTAGAGGTGCCGCATCAGCGGCGGGAGTGGCTGCCGCAGGACCGTTCCGGCTCTGTGACAACTCGGAGAACACTACGCGTCCGGGAGGGGTGCGTCAACCCCCTCCCCTACCCCCGTCCCGCGGCCTCAATCCAGATCCGTCAGGCGGCCGCCGGCGTCGGGCTGGGTGAGCTCCACGCGGCGCAGGAGGCGGATGAGGACGTCACCGAGGACGCCCTTCTCCTCCGTAGTGAGGTCCTGGAGCAGGTCCTCCTCGAAGGCGGTGGCCATGCGCATGGCCTCCAGCCACTTCGTGCGGCCCTCGTCGGTCAGCTCGACGATCACGCGGACCCGGTTGTTCTCGTCGCGGTCCCGGGTCACCAGGCCCTCGCCCGCCATGCGGTCGATGCGGTGGGTCATCGCGGCCGGGGTGAGCCCCAGGCGCTTGGCCAGCTCGCCGGGGCCCAGCCGGTAGGGCTCCCCCGAGAGGACCAGGGTCTTCAGGACCTCCCACTCGGCGTTGCTGATGCCGAGGTCGGCGAGCTGACGCCCGTACGCCACGTTCATCCGCCGGTTCAGCCGGCCGAGGGCGGAGACGACCTTCTCGACCTGGGGGTCCAGGTCGCGGAACTCGCGCTGATAGGCGGCGATCTGCTCGTCGAGGCTCGGCTCCTGGAGGGCCTGCGGGCCGGACCGCGCGGGGGTGTCGGACATGCGGCGAGTATCCCACGGACCCCGTTGGCGTTGAAGTCCTTCCATGTGTACAGTTGAGGAGTTAACTTTAGTATTGAAGTCTTCAGGGTTCAGGGCTACAGAGCTGAACCAGCGATCGAAGTGGGTGAGTGTGACCGAGGCGAGGGGCGCAGCGATGCGCCGGATTCAGGCAGGCAGCGCGCTGAGCGCGTTCGGACTCGGCTTCACCGTGCCGTACCTCTATGTGTACGTGGCGCAGGTGCGGGATCTGGGCGCGGCGACGGCGGGCGTCGTCCTCGCCGTCTTCGCCGTGGCCGCGCTCGTGGTGCTGCCCTTCAGCGGGCGGGCCGTCGACCGGCGCGGTCCGGTGCCCGTGCTGCTCGTGGCCTCGGTCGTCGCGGCCGCGGGCGCCGTGGGGATGGGGTTCGCCGCCCACGTGCCGACCGTCGTGGGAGCCGCGGCGCTGCTCGGCGCCGGCACCGCCGTGCTCCAGCCCGCACTCGCCACGATGATCGTCTGGTGCTCGACGCCCGCGGGCCGCACCCGGGCGTTCGCCACGCAGTTCTTCCTGCAGAACCTGGGCCTCGGCGTCGGCGGCCTGATCGGCGGCCAGCTCGTCGACACCAGCCGGCCGGGCAGCTTCATCCTGCTGTTCTCGATCGAGGCGGCGATGTTCCTGGTGCTCGCCGGGATCGTCGGGGCCGTCCGGGTACCGGGCTCCCCCGCCCTCCAGGACACCCGCCCCACCGGGGCCGGCAAGGGCGGCGGCGTCCGCGCCCTGCTCGGGCACAAGGCGATGGTCCAGCTCTGCGTCCTCGGCTTCGTCCTCTTCTTCGCCTGCTACGGGCAGTTCGAGTCGGGTCTCGCCGCCTACGGCACCGAGGCCGCCGGCATCCAGCCCTCGGCGCTCGGCCTCGCGCTCGCCGCCAACACGGCGGTGATCGTGGTGGCGCAGTTCCTGGTGCTGCGGTTCGTCGAGCGGCGCAGGCGGTCCCGGGTGATCGCGGCCGTGGGCCTGATCTGGACCGTGGCGTGGCTCATCGCCGGATACGCGGGGCTCGGGCACGGCGGCCAGACCATGGCGACGGCGGCCTTCATCTCCACGTACGCCCTCTTCGGGCTCGGCGAGGCGATGCTGTCGCCGACCGTGGCGCCGCTGGTGGCCGACCTGGCGCCGGAGTCGCGGGTCGGGTCGTACAACTCGGCCTTCGCCCTGGTGAAGCAGCTGGCCCTGGCCGTCGGCCCGGCCGTGGGCGGACCCATGGGGGCCGCGCTGCACGGGCCGTACATCGTGACCTTCGTGCTCTTCTCGCTCGGGATCGCCTTCCTCGCCGTCCGGCTCGGCCGGCAGCTGACCCCGGAGCAGGACCTGCCCTCGTCGGCCCTCAAGCCGTCGAAGGTGGTCGCGCGGCACGAACCGGCCCGCGAGACCGCGTCCGCCCGGTGAGGACGGCCGGCGCCGCTTCCGGAGCTTCCTAGGCCGGACCGTCCTGGTTGCGCAGGGCGAACTCGCACCAGACCGCTTTGCCGCCGCCCGGCGTGCGGCGGCTCCCCCAGGACGAGGCGATCGTCGCGATGATCGAGATCCCGCGGCCCGCCTCGTCCTCCGTCTCCGCCCTGCGGCGGCGCGGCAGGTGGTCGTCGCCGTCCGTCACCTCGATGATCAGGCGCCGGTCGGTGCGGCGCAGTCGCAGGCGCATGGGCGGGGTGCCGTGCTGGAGGGAGTTCGCCACCAGTTCGCTGGTGGCGAGGACGCCCAGGTCGCACAGTTCGACCGGGAAGCGCCAGCTCGCCAGGACGCCCGAGGCGAAGGCACGCGCGCGGGGGGCCGCCTCCACTCCGCCGAGGAGGTCCAGGGCGGCGTTGTGGAACAGCTCCGCGTCCGCCCCCTCCCGTGCGGGGTGCTGGACGACCAGGACCGCCACGTCGTCGTCGTGGTCGGCGGTGACGCCCAGCGAGCGCAGGAGGCGGTCGCAGACCACCTGCGGGGTGCCGCTCGCCCCGGAGAGGGCACGGGCCAGGGCGGCGACCCCCTCGTCGATGTCCTCGCGGCGGCGCTCGACCAGGCCGTCCGTGTAGAGGACGGCGGTGGAGCCGGGCGGCAGGGCGATGGAGCCCGAGGTGTGCAGCCAGCCGCCGGTGCCGAGCGGGGGGCCGGTCGGGTCCTCGGCGCGGCGCACGGTGCCGTCCTCGTCCCGCACCAGCATCGGGAGGTGGCCGGCGGAGGCGTACACCAGCTTCCCCTCGTTGGGGTCGTGGACCGCGTACACGCAGGTGGCGATCTGGCTGGCGTCGATCTCGGCGGCGAGGCCGTCGAGGAGCTGGAGCACTTCGTGCGGCGGCAGGTCCAGGCGCGCGTACGCCCGGACGGCGGTGCGGAGCTGGCCCATGACGGCGGCGGCGCGAACGCCCCGGCCCATCACGTCCCCGATGACGAGCGCGGTGCGGCCGGCGCCGAGGGTGATCACGTCGTACCAGTCGCCGCCCACGGCCGCGTCGGTCCCGCCCGGCTGGTAGGTGGCGGCGATCCGCAGGTCGTCGGGCTGTTCCAGGTCCTGCGGGAGCAGGGAGCGCTGGAGGGTGACGGCGGTCTCGCGGTGCCGGCGCTCGCTGGCCCGGAGCCGTTCGGCGGCCTCGGCGTGGTCGGTGACGTCGGCGGCGTGCACGAGGACGCCGCCGCCGTCGCCGTCCGGCCCCGGGCCGTCGACGGGCAGGCAGGTGACCGTGTACGAGCCGCCCTCGCGGGTGCGGCGGGACTTGACCGTGCGGGGCCTGCCGCTGCGCAGCACCTGGTCCATGAGCGGCAGCAGGCCCAGCTCCTCGGCCTCCGGGCAGGTGTCGGCGACGGTGGCGCCGGGCGGGCGGGCGCCGAAGGCGGCGGCGTACGCCTCGTTGACGTACGCGATGCGGTGCTCCGGGCCGTACACGAGCGCGACCAGGCCGGGGAGGCGGCCGAGGAGCTCCCGCACGGGGAAGTCCTCCAGGGCGGGGACGCCTTCGGGCGGGGGCTCCGACTGCTGCCCGTACGCACCGCGGGCGGCGGGCACGGAGCCTTCGGTCCCCCGCGCCGTGCGGCGCTGCGTGCCGGGGAGCCGGGCGCTCCAGCGGGTGAAGTTCACGGATTCGTATGCCTCGTGGTGTCGGTGCCGTGCGGAGTCACGCTGTGCAGGTGTGGGCCCACCTATGGTCACACGCCCAGTGTGGACGGGTGCACTGACAGTGATGTCAGGACGACGGCTTGTCGTCGTCCCGGGGCGGGGAGGCGGCGAGTTCGAACTCGGCGCGCGGGTGTTCCAGCGAACCGAGCGAGACGATCTCCCGTTTGAACAGGCCGGACAGGGTCCATTCGGCGAGGACCCGGGCCTTCCGGTTGAAGGTGGGGACCCGGCTCAGATGGTAGGCCCGGTGCACGATCCACGCCGGGTAACCCTTGAGCCGGCGGCCGTAGACGTGGGCGACCCCCTTGTGGAGGCCGAGGGAGGCCACGGAACCCGCGTACGCGTGCGCGTACTCCACGAGCGGCCGGCCGCGCAGGGAGGCGGCGATGTTGTCGGCGAGGACCCGGGCCTGGCGGACGGCGTGCTGGGCGTTGGGCGCGCACTCCCGGCCGGGCTCGCCCGAGGTCACGTCGGGGACGGCGGCGGCGTCGCCGGCGGCCCAGGCGTGTTCGACGCCCTCGACGGTGAGGCGGGCGGTGCAGCGGAGCCGGCCGCGCGCGTCCAGCGGGAGGCCGGTGGCGGCGAGGAGGGGCGAGGGCCTGACGCCGGCCGTCCACACGACGGTGCGGGTGGGCAGGCGGGTGCCGTCGCTGAGCACGGCGATCCGGTCCTCGCAGGAGTCGAGGCGGGTCTCCAGCCGGACGTCGACGTTCCGGCCGCGCAGCTCGCGGACGGCGTACCGGCCCATCTCCCCGCCGACCTCGGGGAGGATGCGGTCGGAGGCCTCGACGAGGACCCAGCGCAGGTCGCCCGGCTTGATGTTGTGGTAGTACCGCGCGGTGTAGCGGGCCATGTCCTCCAGCTCCGCGAGGGCCTCCACGCCCGCGTAGCCGCCGCCGACGAAGACGAAGGTGAGGGCGGCGTCGCGGATCGCGGGGTCGCGGGTGGAGGAGGCGATGTCCATCTGCTCGATGACGTGGTTGCGCAGGCCGATGGCCTCCTCGACGGTCTTGAAGCCGATGCCGTGCTCGGCCAGGCCGGGGACCGGGAGGGTGCGGGAGACGGACCCGGGCGCCATGACGAGTTCGTCGTAGGCGAGCGTGGTCGGCCCGGTGCCCTCCTCGTCCGTGGCGGGGGTGGAGAGGACGGCGGTGCGCGCGGCGTGGTCGACGGAGAGGACCTCCCCGATGACGATCCGGCAGCGGCCGAGGACGCGGCGCAGCGGGACGACGACGTGGCGCGGGGAGAGGGAGCCGGCCGCGGCCTCGGGCAGGAACGGCTGGTACGTCATGTAAGGGTCCGGAGTGACCACCACGATCTCCGCGGTGCCGGCTCCGAGTTCCGCCCTGAGCCGCCGCTGGAGGCGCAGCGCGGTGTACATGCCGACGTAGCCACCGCCGACCACGAGAATGCGCGCAGGTTCGGTCACCGTCCCATGACGCACCCGCCGTCCGGGGTTTGTCCACAGGCTCGACGAATTGTGTGACGGGAGGGGTACGGAGGCGCGGGGTGGCGCACGGACGGAACACGGAGGAATCCGTCCAGGTCACGGCGGGTGGGGCGGGGCCGTCGCGGGGACGGAATCGGGAGTGATCCGGTCCTTGCTCCGATCGGGGGGCGCACCGTGCGGAACTTCCCCTTCTGAATTGACCCCGACTCAACTATGTTCGTAGTTCGTCGGGGTGTCGGGGCGAGCGCGTGGACCGGAGCGCTCGCCGGCCGGGAGCCCCGCATCAGGGCGGGGAGTCTCCGGGGGGAGACATCATGAGCGGGGGAACGCTTATGCAGATGCATGATTCGCGAGGGCAGTCGGGCGCCGGGACGGTGACCGCCGACGCCGGCCGTGCCGTGGCCGTGGGGGCCGACGGTGCCGGGCGCCACGAGGTGCCGGTGCAGGACGGCAGGTCCGCGCCGCTGCGGGTGGACGCCCAGCGCAATCTGGAGCACGTCCTGCGGGCCGCGCGCGAGGTGTTCGGCGAGCTGGGCTACGGGGCTCCGATGGAGGACGTCGCGCGCCGCGCGCGCGTGGGGGTCGGCACCGTCTACCGGCGCTTCCCCAGCAAGGACGTGCTGGTGCGCCGGATAGCCGAGGAGGAGACCTCCCGGCTGACCGAGCAGGCGCGGGCGGCGCTCGGCCAGGAGGAGGAGCCGTGGTCGGCCCTCTCCCGCTTCCTGCGGACCTCGGTGGCTTCGGGCGCGGGCCGCCTCCTGCCGCCGCGGGTGCTGCGGGTGGGCGTGGACGACCGCGTGCCGGAGACCGCCGCGGACGCGGACGGCGCCGAGGGCGGGGCCCGGGTGCCGTACCAGCGGGTGGGCGCCGAGCAGGCGGACGCGCGCGTGGTCGCGCCCCGGGGCGTGCCGGACGGCGAGCGGGACCCCGCGGGGACCACGGAACTCCTGGAGGTCGTCGGGCGTCTGGTCGACCGGGCGCGGGAGGCGGGTGAGCTGCGGACGGACGTGACCGTGGCGGACGTCCTCCTCGTCATCGCCACCGCCGCCCCGGCCCTGCCGGACGCGGCGCAGCAGGCGGCGGCCTCGGCCCGGCTCCTCGACATCCTGCTGGAGGGCCTGCGGTCGCGGTAGGGACGGACGCGGTAGGGGGACGGACGCGGCGGGGCGGTCCCCGTCGCGGGACGCCGGTCCCTGTCGCGGGACGCCGGTGCCGCCGAGGGCCCGCCGGTGCCGTGCGCCCCGGTGCCGTGCGCTTGCCGCCGTGGGGGCCCCGGGTGCTCCGGGGCCGCCGGCGGGAGCGGCGTCTTCCGCCGGGAGCGCGGGCCGTGGTCCGGGGGACCCCCGAGCATGACACGAACGTGTGAGCGGTCACGCCCGGACACGTGAAGTCGCCCCGGACGAGTGGTTCGCGGACGCGGCCCTTCGGCGTGCCCGCCCTCTGTGTCAGGCTTGGCCGGTGTTCGGGTCTGAGCGTGCGGACGGGGGCTTCCGCGATGAGCGGTGACGGACGGGACGAGCCGCTGGGAAACGGCGGCGCCACGGAGACCGGAGGCCTGCCTTCCCGGCAGGTACCGCTCCAGGGAGGGCCGGGTGGTCCCGGCGGTGTGCCGGGCGCGTCCGGGCCGGCGGGCCCGTCCGGGCCGCCGGGGCCGCTGCCGCCCGGGTACGCCGCGTCGCTCGACGCGAGCGTGCCGCAGCAGCGCGAGGGCAAATCCGCCGGAGCGGGGGGCGGTACGGAGACCGGGGCGGGTTCCGGGGTCGTCGCGGGGGCGACCGCCGGGACGGGACCGGTCGCGTACGACGGGACCGGCCCGTACGACGGTACGGACACGTACAACAGTACGGACGCGTACGGCGGTCCGGGCGCGTACGGCGGTCCGGGTGCGGGCGACGACGCGGGTGCGGACGACGGCTTCGACGGGACCGAGGGCGTCCTCCCGCCACCCGTCGAGCTGCCGCCCTCCGACTCCGAACTCGTCCAGCTCATGCGGGACGGGGACGACTCGGCGTACGAGGAACTGTTCCGCCGGCACTCCGAGGCCGTGCGCCGGTACGCGAGGACCTGCTGCCGCGACGCGCACACCGCCGACGACCTCACCGCCGAGGTGTTCGCCCGCACCCTCCAGGCGGTGCGGGGCGGGGCGGGGCCCGAACAGGCCGTGCGCGCCTACCTCATGACCACCGTCCGACGGGTCGCCGCGCACTGGGCCAGGACGCAGAAGCGGGAACACCTCGTCGAGGACTTCGCGGCGTTCGCGGCGGAGGCCGCCCGTTCCTCCGAGGTCTCCGACCAGGACACGATGGACCTCGGCGCGGACGTACGGGCCATGCACGAGGCCGAGCAGTCGCTCGCCATGCAGGCCTTCCGCTCGCTGCCCGAGCGGTGGCAGGCCGTGCTGTGGCACACCACCGTCGAGGAGGAGTCCCCGAGCGAGATCGCCCCGCTCTTCGGACTGACCGCCAACGCCACGGCCGTCCTCGCCAGCCGGGCCCGCGAGGGACTCAAGCAGGCCTACCTCCAGGCCCACGTCAGCCAGTCGCTGACGGCGGGCGGCGACTGCGCCCGGTACGCGGACCGGCTCGGCGCCTACGCGCGCGGCGGACTGCGGATGCGGGCCGAACGCGGCCTGCGCAAGCACCTGGAGGAGTGCGCCCGGTGCCGGCTCGCCGCCGGTGAGCTGGCCCATGTGAACGCCGGCATCCCCGCGCTGCTGCCGATCGCCGTCATCGGCTGGTTCGCCGCCGGGTACTCGCTCAAGGCGGCCGGCGTCGTCGCCGGCGGTGCCGTCGGGGCGGCCGGTGCGGGCGCGGCGGCCGCCGCTTCCGGGTCCACGGGCGGTGCCGCGTCGGGCGGCGCCGCCGAGGGGCTCGGCGCGCCCGCCAAGGCCGGCATCGCGGCGGCCGTGGCGATCGCCGCGGCCGCCGGACTCGCCTGGGCCATGGCCGGGGACCCGCGGCCCGAGGCCGCGCCCAGACCGCCGCGACCGGTCGTCACGCCGGTGGCGCCCCCGGAGGCCGCGCCGCCCGTGGAACCGGTGGCGAAGCCCGTACCGCCGGTCGTGTCCGTACCGCAGGAGCCCCCGGCGCCCGCGCCCGTCCCCGCGAAGCCGTCCCCGGCGCCGACACCGGAACCGACGCCGCCACCGGAACCGGCACCGCCGTCCCCGGAGCCCACGCCCGAGCCGACGCCGCCGCCCTCCCCGTCCCCCCCACCGGAGGAGCCCACCCCCACTCCCCCGCCCACGCCCACGCCGAGTCCCGAGAAGCCCTCGCCCAAGCCGGCGCCGCCGACCGTCTACCCGGTCGACGAGCTGGAGTACGGCATCTTCGGCGACGGCACCGAACCCGAGGTGTCGCTCTCGGAGAGCGGCTTCATGTGGCAGCGCGACGGACTCTCCGTCGGCGGCACCCGGTACGCGCACGGAGTGAGCGTCCACGCGCCGTCCTCCCTGGTCATCGACCTCAACCGGCAGTGCACGCGGTACGACGCGATGGCCGGCGTCGACGATCTGAGCGCCCTGTTCGGCCTCGGCGGCGTCCGCTTCTCCGTCTACGGGGACGGGGAACGGCTCTGGCGCTCCGAGGTGGTCGGGGCGGGCGATCCGCCCGTCCCGGTGCACGTCGACATCACCGGCCGCTCCACGATCCGGCTCGTGGTCGAGGAGGAGTCCCCGCTCGGGCGGGCCGTGATCGCCGACTGGGCGCAGTCCCGGATCAGCTGCTCCTGACGCCGTCCGGGCCGCTGTCCGCCCGTGCGGGGACCACGGGCTCCACGAGGGCGAGGACCCCGTCGGCGTCCAGGTCTCCGCCCGCCGTCAGGGCGGCGGCGAGACCCGGCTCGCCGAGGGCGGCCAGCGAACGGTCCCGCACCGCGTCGGCCTCGTCCCGCTCCGGAACCGAGCGGGGCACCCCCCGGCGCCAGGAGTCGGCGGCGGCCAGGGCCGCGGCGGCGAGGCGGTGTTCGTCCGCCCGGGACAGGGCGACCGCGACCCCCTGGCCGAGGAACGCGAGGACGAGGTCCGCGCACCGGGCGTCCCGCGCGGCCCGCAGCGCGGACACCGCGGAGCCGACGGCCGCGACGCCCCCGCCCCCGTACGCCTCGACCCGGGCGACGAGGCCGATGATCGAGGCCGTGAAGTGCGGCGGCGGGTTTCCGGCCTCGACCAGGAGGTTCGCCTCCTCCGCCTGGACGCGGGCCGTTTCGAACTCGCCCCGGTGGAGGGCGATGCAGGCGCGCAGGAAGCAGACGAAGGGCCGGACGTCCTGGACGTGGTAGCGCTCGGCCTCCGCCGAGGCCTCGTCCAGGCCCTTGGCGGCGGTCTCCATGTCACCGGAGCGGTAGGCGATCTCGGCGAGGCGGGCGATGAGGAAGGGGCTCTCGGCGTGGGCGCCCACCTCACGGGCGAGGCGGAGGGCCTCCTCGTAGTCCGCGCCGGCCTCCTCGTACCGGCCGCGCACCATGTTGGCCTCGGCCGCCGCGCTCGTGATCTGCGCCCCCATCCAGCGGTCGCCGACCCGGCGGGCGAGGGAGCGGAGTTCGGCCAGGTCCTCGTCGACCCCGGCCATGCCGCCGGGCATGTCGACGGCCATGTGCGTACGGAACATCAGGCTGACGCCGACCTCCCAGTCGCCCCCGTGGCGGCGGCAGTTGGCGACGGCGGTGTCGAGCAGTTCCCGGACCCGCACCGGCTCTTCGGTGAGGACCGCGGTGAACGGCCAGAGCAGCCCGGGGAAGCGGGCGGCCTCGGGGCCGGGCTCCTCCCCGAACGCGGACCGCACCCGCCGGAGCAGGGCCATGGTCCCGGGGTCGTCGCGCAGCTCCGAGACGGTGTGGCCCTCGATCACGAGGAAGAAGTACAGCATCCGCAGGCGCATCCGCGGCCAGTGGCGCGGATCGTCCGGGTCGGCGGGGTCGTCGCCGAGGGCGACGGCGCGTTCGACCCAGGCCAGGCCCTCGGGGCGGTAGTTGCGCAGCCACCAGAACCAGCCCATGGCGAAGACGAGGCGCAGGGCGGCACCCTCGTCGGGGACGGTGACGAGGGTGCGGTGGAGGGCGGCCCGGATGTTGTCGAGGTCGCGCTCCAGCCGTTCGATCCAGGGAATCTGCTCGCCGGAGCGGAGCCTGGGCTCGGCGGCCTCGGCGAGGGCCGTGAAGTGGGCGGTGTGGGCGGCGCCGGCGGCGGCGAGCAGGTCGGGGATCTCGGCGGCGCGCCCGGCCGCGTACTCGTGGATGGTCTCCAGGAGGCGGTAGCGCATCTCGCCGCCCTCCGTGGGGGTGGCCACGACGAGGGACTTGTCGACCAGGGCGCCCAGGGTGCCGGCGGCGTGCGGGGAGAGGGCCTCCGCGGCGGCGAGGTCCCAGCCGCCGGCGAAGACCGAGACCTGGCGGAGCAGGGTGCGCTCGTCCGGGTCGAGCAGGTCCCAGGACCAGTCGACCACCGCGCGCAGGGTCTGCTGGCGGGGCAGGACGGTGCGGGACCCGGAGGTGAGGAGCCGGAACCGGTCGTCCAGGCGGTCCGCGATCTGGCGGGGGGTGAGCAGACGCAGGCGGGCCGCGGCCAGTTCGATGGCGAGCGGCAGGCCGTCGAGGCGCCGGCAGATCTCGTCGACGGCCTCGCCGCCGTCCCGGGCGAGGTCGAAGGAGGGACGCACGGCGCGGGCGCGTTCGGCGAAGAGGCGGTGGGCGGGATCGGGCGGCAGGGGCTCCACGGGGCGGACCGACTCGCCGGGGACGCCGAGGGGTTCGCGGCTGGTGGCGAGGACGCGGAGCCCCGGACAGCGGGTGAGGAGGATTTCGGCGAGGGTGGCGGCCGCGCCGATCACGTGCTCGCAGTTGTCGAGGACGAGCAGGAGCGGGCGGTGGGCGAGGTGCTCGACCAGGTGCGCGGTGGGGTCGCCCTGGGGGGACGCGCCGTCGCGGGTGATCAGGTTGACCTCGCGGAGGCGGAGCGCGGAGAGGACGGCGCCGGGTACGGCCTCGGGGTCGTCGAGCGGGGCGAGTTCGGCGATCCAGGCGGCGGGGCCCTCTGTTCTCAGCGCGGCCTCCTCCGCGAGCCGCGTCTTGCCGCTCCCGCCGGGGCCGGTGAGCGTGACGAGGCGGCAGCGGTCCAGGTCCGCGCGGAGCGCGGCGAGCTCGGGCTCCCGGCCGACGAAGGAGGTGAGCCGGGGGCGGATGTTGCCGGGTATGCGGCCGGGGGCCGGAGCCTCGCCCGGGTGCGGAGAGGGGGCGGGGTTTCGGAGCGGGGTCGGAGCTTCGCCCGAGTGCGGGGAGGGAGCAGGGCTTCGGAGCGGGGCCGGGGCGGGGCCCGGGGGTGTGCTCGGGGTCGGATGGGGGTTCGGGGACGGGGGCGGGTGGGGGGCCGCGTACGGGGTTGGGCGGGGGTCCGGATACGGATACGGCCGGGGGTCCGGACACGGCTGGGCGTCCGGGCCCGGGGCTCCGGCCGGGCGGCCGCCCCGGAGGGCGTCGGCCTCCTCCGGGGACGGGGGCGGGGACGGGGACGGAGCCTGGGCCGAGCCGGTACCGGTACCGGTGCCGGGGACAGGGGCGGGGGCGAGGCCCGTGCCGGGTGCCGGCGGGGCGGGGGCGGGCCGGGGCGGGGTCCGGCCCGTGAGCAGCTCGCGGTGGAGGGCGGCGAGTTCGGGGCCGGGGTCGGCGCCGAGCGCGTCCGCGAGGGTGCGGCGGGCGGACTCGTAGGCGGCGAGGGCGTCGGCGTGGCGGCCCTCGGCCCGCAGGGCGCGGATGAGGTGGACGCGGAAGGCCTCGTCGTACGGGTACGTGGCGGTGAGCTCGGTCAGCTCCGGTACGAGCCCGTCGGTGGCGCCCCGGCGCAGGTCCGCCTCGACGCGGCGGCGCAGGGCCGCGAGCCGCTGGGCCTCGGGCCGGACGCCCGCCGGGCCGGGCAGGTCGGCGAGGGCGGGGCCGCGGAAGAGTCCGAGCGCCTCCCGGAGGAGGGCGGCGGCGGTCTCGGGATCGCCGGAGTCCAGGAGGGCGCCCGCTTCGGCGGCCCGGCGTTCGAAGACGTACAGGTCGATGTCGCCGGGGCCGGCGGCGAGCCGGTAGCCGGGCCCGGGGGTGGACGCCACGGCCTCCCTGCCGAGAATCCGGCGCAGGCGGCCGACCAGGGCCTGGAGGGCGGCGGGCGCGTCCTGCGGCGGGTCGTCCCCGTACACGTCGTCGGCGAGTTCGCCGGCGGAGACGGCCCGTCCGCCGCGCAGCGCGAGCGCGGCGAGGAGCGCGCGCAGCCGGGCACCGCCGAGGGGAAGGGGGGAGCCGTCGGGACGAAGGGCCTCGGTGGGGCCGAGGATCAGATACCGCACCGGTCCATTGTGGCCGCCGGGCCGTACGTGCGCCTCGGGGTTTCCCCGGGGCCGACCCGGAGACGGTGGGTGTCGGGGCCCCTCTCCGGAGTGGGGGCCCGCGGTGGTTCACGCGGGCAGCGACCGTGACGCCGGGACCAGCGGGCCCTGGACCGCGCGGTGGGCGCGGGGTTCCGCGGTGCTGGTCCAGCAGGAGCCGCGGCGGGCGAGGAGGCGGTGGAGCCAGAGTTCGGTGGAGACGAGGTCGGCGAGGCCGTCGAGGGAGACGGGTTCGCCGTCGGCGGCGGCGCGCAGGGCTCCGCGGACGACGCGGGCCTCGATCAGGCCCGCGTCCGCGAGGAGCGGCGCCTCGAAGAGGGCGAGGAGCCGGGGGAGCGCGGCCCGCAGGCCCGCGCGGACGGCGGCGGCCGGGACGGCCGGGTGGGGGGCGCCCCAGCCCGGCGGCAGGTCGTGGATGCCCGCGCCGGACAGGACCGCGCGCAGGACGCCCGCGCGGGCGTCCGGCTGGACCCGGAGCGATTCGGGGAGGACGCGGCAGGCCCGTACGACCTGGTTGTCGAGGAAGGGGGCGTGCAGGCGCTGGCCCCGGATCTCGGCGGCCTGTTCCAGGACCCGGTGGTCGGCGGCGGCGCGGGCGAGGGCGGCACGCGCGCGTGCCTCGCCGGGGCGCTGGACGGAGGCCGGGAGGGTCGCCGCCCGGTTCAGGCGAACCGATACTTCGGCCAGCGCCTCCCCCGTCAGCCACCGCGCGGCGGGCCCCGGTCTCGACCAGGCGAGGGCGGAGAGGGAGGCCTCCAGGGGGCCGAAGCCGTCGGGGGCCGTGCGGTTCGCCTCCAGGACCCGTGCGGCTGCCGCCTCCAGGCCCGCCCGGTACGGGGTGCGGGCCAGCTTCCGGGCCGCCCGGTACACGGTCAGCGGGACCAGGAGCGCGCCCGCCGAGGTCCCCGTGGCCTTGGCGAGCGCGGTGACGGGGCGGACCAGGGAGCGTCGCCTGCGGTCCATCAGGAGGTCGGCGAGGCGCGCCGGGTGCGCGTCCAGGACCTGCCGGGCGCCCATGCCGGTGAAGTGGTCGGCGCTGCCGCCCGCGAGCCGCCGCCGGTGCCGTTCGGCCGTGACGAGGGCGGGGCCCGGTTCGTCGGTGAGCGGCCCGTCCAGGGAGGCGTACGGAAGCGCCTCCTCGCCGGCCGCGACGACCACGTGGTGCAGGCGCGGGTCGGCGGCCAGTTCCCGGGCCCGCTCCAGTTCGTCCTCGCGGCCGGCGCCGGACCGGTTCGCCAGGTCGTTGAAGGTGACGGCGAGCAGCCGCTCCCCCGCGCCCGCGCCGTGGCCGGTGATCGTGCCCGGGACTCCCGGGAGGCCGGCCGCCAGGAGGGCGAGCGTGCCGGAGGCGCTGCCGCCGGACAGGTCGGCGCCGATGCCGGGCGCCGGGCCCGCGCCCCGGGCGGCGCGCCGGTCGGCGGGGCCCATGCCGGGGACGGGGCCGGGGTCGGGGAGGGGGGCCTCGGGGGCGTGCCGGGGTGCGGTGAGCCGGGCCCGTACGGCTTCGACCAGGGCGTCCCTGACGCCCTCGACGGCCTGCCGGGGGTCGGACTCGGGGGCCGCGACCGCGAGCGAGGCGACCTGTTCGTAGCCGGTGATCTCGCGGGAGCCCTCGCGCAGGATCAGCGCGTGGCCGGGCGGGACCCGCCGGACCCCTTCGTACGGGGTGGAGTCGCGCAGCGCCTCCGGGGTCTCGGGGCAGGCGAGCAGGGCGGCCAGGTGCCCGATGTCGAGCTGGGCCTCGACCAGGTCCGCGAGCGGGAGAGCGGCGGTGGCGTACGCGGTGCCGCCCTGCCACGGGGTGTGGAACACCGGCCGGGCGCCCGCGAGATCACCCGTGACGGTGATGCGGCGGCCGGCCTTGACGACGGCGGTGTAGCTGCCCGGCCAGGCCGTGAGGTGACGCAGGGCGCCGCCGCGCGCGGTGAGCAGGCCGAGGCGCAGTTCCTCGTCGCCGGCGGCGCAGCAGCCGAGGACGGCGAGGCGGGTGTGGTCGTCCACGGCCACGACGCGCACTTCGTCGGGGCGCCAGTCGCCGACCGCCCAGAGGGGGTCGGGGCCGCCCCAGAGGAGCTGTGCGCCCACCGGTTGCACCGTGCGCCCCTCGGCCGCCGGGCGGTCGTGGCCGGGGCCGTACCCGTCGCCCGGGCCCGGGTCCGCCGGGCCGTACGAACCGTACGAGCCGTGGGGGGAGTACGCGTCGCGGGAGCCGTACGCGTCCTGGGAGGAGTACGAACCGTACGGGCCGTTCCCCGTCCCGGCCCGTGTCCGTCCGGTCGTTGCGAAGCTCGCGGCGACACTGCTCCAGCCCACCAGCCATCGCATCGGCGCCTCCACGTCCGTTTCGGTGGGAGACATGCTGCCACGACAACGGCGCACGGGGCGGGGTCCGGGGGCACGGGCGCGAAAGCCGAATGCGCCCCTGGCATGAGCCAGTTGGACACCGGTGACATTCGGCCAAATATCGACCGCCCCCGGGAGGTTTGAACCGCGTTCGGCCGCCGATGGAGCACCGGTGGGGGTGGCCCGTCCCGTACGGAGCCACGGCTGTCCGGGAGGCGGTTCCGCCTCCCGGTGCCGTCCGCCGCCCGCGGGGAATGGGGCGGCGATGTCCCCCGGCCCACTGGTCCGGGACTCCGGTCCCGGTCGAACGGGCCGACCCACGCGATAACGATGGAAGCCCCCTCCCGCTCACGGAACGAGAGCGCACGGCCGGGCGCACGGCCACACGGGCGGAGCGCGTACGGGCCGGCCGATCCCGTTCATCGGCCGATCACACAACAATCTCGCCATACGGAACACCGCCCCTTAACGGTAGGGATGCGGCGAACTACCCTGTGTTTACGAATGCCGCACGCCTATGCCCGGCGTCGTGGCAGCCGTCTGTGCTGTCGAGGGGTGGCGTCATGTCCAGGGAGCAACGCGGGCCGAACGAAAAGCTCGGCACGGTTCTCGCCCTCGCGGGAATCAGCAACGCCGGGCTCGCCCGGCGCGTCAACGACCTCGGCGCGCAGAGGGGTCTGACGCTTCGTTACGACAAGACCTCGGTCGCCCGGTGGGTGTCCAAGGGCATGGTGCCGCAGGGCGCCGCCCCGCACCTGATCGCCGCCGCGATCGGGCAGAAGCTCGGCCGGCCCGTGCCGCTGCACGAGATCGGGCTCGCCGACGCCGATCCGGCGCCCGAGGTGGGGCTCGCCTTCCCCCGCGACGTGGGCGAGGCGGTCCGCTCCGCGACCGACCTGTACCGGCTCGACCTCGCGGGCCGGCGGGCCGGCGGGGGCGGCATCTGGCAGTCGCTCGCGGGCTCGTTCGCGGTGAGCGCCTACGCCACGCCCGCGTCCCGCTGGCTGATAACCCCCGCCGACCCGTCGGTGGAGCGCGAGGTCCCGCGCCCGGCGGGCGGCTCCCCCGCGCCCGCGACGGAGCACGCGCGCGTGGGCCACAGCGACGTCGCCAAACTCCGCGAGGCCGCCGAGGACGCGCGCCGCTGGGACTCCAAGTACGGCGGCGGGGACTGGCGCTCGTCCATGGTCCCCGAGTGCTTACGCGTGGACGCGGCCCCGCTGCTGCTCGGCTCGTACTCGGACGAGGTCGGCCGGGCCCTGTTCGGCGCGACCGCCGAACTCACCCGGCTCGCCGGCTGGATGGCCTTCGACACCGGGCAGCAGGAGGCCGCCCAGCGCTACTACATCCAGGCGCTGCGGCTCGCCCGCGCCGCCGCCGACGTCCCCCTCGGCGGCTACGTCCTGGCGTCCATGTCGCTCCAGGCCACCTACCGGGGCTTCGCCGACGAGGGCGTGGACCTCGCCCAGGCCGCCCTCGAACGCAACCGGGGGCTCGCCACCGCCCGCACCATGTCCTTCTTCCGGCTGGTCGAGGCGCGCGCGCACGCCAAGGCCGGGGACGGGGCCGCCGCCGCGGCCGCGCTCAAGTCCGCCGAGGGCTGGCTGGAGCGCTCCCGGAAGGGCGACGCCGACCCGACCTGGCTGGGCTTCTACTCGTACGACCGGTTCTGCGCCGACGCCGCCGAGTGCTACCGCGACCTGAGGATGCCCCGCGAGGTGCGCCGCTTCACCGAGCAGGCGCTGTCCCGGCCGACCGAGGAGTTCGTCCGCTCGCACGGGCTGCGGCTCGTCGTCTCCGCCGTCGCCGAACTGGAGTCCGGGAACCTGGACGCGGCGTGCGCGGCCGGTACGCGCGCGGTGGAGGTGGCGGGGCGGATCTCGTCGGCGCGGACGACGGAGTACGTACGGGACCTGCTGCACCGGCTCGAACCGTACGGGGACGAGCCGCGCGTCGCGGAGCTCCGGGAGCGGGCCCGTCCGCTGCTCGTCGCCCCGGTGTGAGGCGCCCGCCCGCCGCCCCCTGAGCGGCCCGCGACCCGCCGTGATCCGCGTCTCGTGCGTCCGGGCGAGGTTTCGCGGCGCTGTCAGTGGGTCAGTGCAGTATCGGGGGTGGGAGGTGGGACCGGTGTTCGACTGTGACGTGCTGGTGATCGGCGGGGGGATCGTCGGCCTGTCGACGGCGTACGCGCTGACGCGTGCCGCCCCCGGCACCCGGGTCACGGTCCTGGAGAAGGAGCACGGCCCCGCGCGCCACCAGACCGGGCGCAACAGCGGGGTGATCCACAGCGGGATCTACTACCGGCCGGGATCGCTCAAGGCGCGGTTCGCGGCCGAGGGCGCGGCCGAGATGGTCAAGTTCTGCGCGGAGTGGGGCATTCCGTACAAGGTGACGGGGAAGCTCGTCGTCGCCACCGCGCGCGAGGAGCTGCCCCGGCTGCACGCGCTCGTGCAGCGCGGCCGGGAGAACGGCATCCCGGTGCGGGAGCTGGGCCCCGCGCAGATCAGCGCGTACGAGCCCCAGGTGCGGGGACTGGCCGCGATCCACGTCGGCACGACCGGGATCTGCGACTACGGGGCGGTGGCCGCGCGGCTCGCCGAGGCGTCCGGGGCCCGCGTCCTGTACGGCGCGGAGGCCGCCGTGATCGACCGGCGGCCCTGGGGCGTCGCCGTGCGGACGGCGGACGGACGGGTGGTGCGGGCGCGGGTCCTGGTGAACTGCGCGGGGTTGCACTGCGACCGGATCGCGCGCCTCGCGGGCGACGACCCGGGCATGCGGATCATCCCCTTCCGGGGGGAGTACTACGAGCTGGCCGACCCGTCGCTGGTGCGGGGCCTGGTCTATCCGGTGCCGGACCCGGCGTTCCCGTTCCTCGGCGTGCACCTGACGCGGGGGATCGACGGCGGGGTCCACGCCGGGCCGAACGCGGTGCCGGCCCTCGCCCGCGAGGGGTACGGATGGTCCGTCGTCCGGCCGCGCGAGCTGGCCGCCACCCTGGCCTGGCCCGGTTCCCGGGCGATCGCCCGGAAGCACTGGCGGTACGGGGCGGGCGAGCTGCGCCGCTCGCTGTCGAAGCGGGCCTTCACGGAGGCGGTGCGACGGCTCCTCCCGGCGGTGGAGGAGTCCGGTCTGCGGCGGGCCGCGGCGGGGGTGCGGGCGCAGGCGGTGCTGCGGGACGGGACGCTCGTCGACGACTTCCTCGTCCGGGAGGCGGCACGGACGGTCCACGTCCTGAACGCGCCCTCCCCCGCGGCGACGGCCTCGCTCCCGATCGGGCGCGAGGTGGCGGGACGGGCGCTGGCCCTCTTGTAGGGCCCGGGCCCCGGTCCCGTCCCCGGTGCCGGCCCCCGGTCCTTCTCCCGGCGCCGGCCCTCGCCCCCGTTGTCTGCCCCGGCGCCGGCCCCGGCCCGACTCCTCCGGGTTCTGCTTCCGGTCCTCCTCCGGGCCCCGCCCCGGTCTCCCTCCGGGCCCCGCCCCCCCGGTGCCGGGCTCCCCGTGGCACCGCCCTCCTCCGCGACCGGCGGGCCCCGCCCCGGCCCCGTAGAATCGTCCGCATTGTGTCTGAGCAGCCTGAGTCCGAGAACAGCCCGCGTCCCGCAACCGGCCCCGCCCAGCCCGCGGCGCGGCGCGGAAGCCGGATGTTCGCCCCCGGCGAGGGGCCCCTGCCCGATCCCGCCGGATCGCACCACGAGCGGCGCATCCGGAGTTTCCAGCCGCGCCGCAGCCGGGTGACCGCCGGGCAGGCCGAGGCGATGCTGAAGCGGTGGCCCGACTGGGGGCTCGACATCGACGGCAAGCGGATCCTGGACCTGGACGAGATGTTCGGCGGGCTCCCGGTCGTCCTGGAGATCGGGTTCGGGATGGGAGAGGCGACCGCGCAGATGGCGGCGGCCGATCCCGGCACCGGCATCCTCGCCGTGGACGTGCACACCCCCGGCCAGGGCAATCTCCTCGGGCTCGCCGACCGCAACGGCCTCACCAACGTGCGGGTCGCCAACGGCGACGCGATCATCCTGCTGCGCGAGATGCTCGCCGCCGACTCCCTCGACGGCTGCCGGGTCTACTTCCCCGACCCGTGGCCCAAGGCCCGCCACCACAAGCGGCGCCTGATCCAGCCGGAGTTCCTGAGCCTCCTCGCGACCCGGCTGAAGCCCGGCGGGGTGCTGCACTGCGCCACCGACTGGGAGCCGTACGCCGAGCAGATGCTGGAAGTCCTCTCCGCCCACCCCGACTTCGAGAACACGCAGGCCGACGGCGGTTACGCGCCCCGCCCCGGCTTCCGTCCCCTCACCCGCTTCGAGGGCCAGGGACTCGACAAGGGGCACGTCGTGCACGACCTCCTCTTCCGGAGGAAGTGACACCCGGAAGGCCCCGGAGGACGGCGGCCCGGGGGCGGTGGGACCGGGCCGGGGAGGACGGGCCCGGCAACTCCTTCGCCCCTGTCGGTGCCGGTCGTTAGGGTCGCTCACGTGTCGAACCCCGCTCCCGCCGAAACCGGAACCGGCGCCGCGTCCGGAACCGAGGCCTCGCCCGTCCCCCGCCGGGACGCCGGGGACCCGGCCTTCCCCGCCGCCGACCGTTCCCCGTGGCGCTACCGGCCCCACCGGGCCTTCTGGCGCAGCCGGGTGGTCCGGGCGGTCGCCCTGGTCACCGTCCTCCTGGTCTGCGCCCTGGCCATCCTGGCGCTGGTCCGCGAGCAGACGGGCACGCAGGGGTTCCTCGTCGGCCTGGCCCTGGCCGTGCTTCCCGTACCGCTGCTGACGGCGGCGTTCCGCTGGCTCGACCGGGTCGAGCCCCTCCCCTGGAAGAGCCTGCTCTTCACGTTCGCCTGGGGCGCCTTCGCCGCCGCGCTCGCCGCGATCCTGGCGAACACCTTCGCGGTCCGCTGGATCGCCGCGACCACCGCCGACCCGGACTCGGCGGACACCCTCGGCGCCACGGTCGTCGCCCCCGTGGTGGAGGAGAGCGCGAAGGCCGCCGCGATCCTGCTGCTCTTCCTCTTCCGCCGGCGGAACTTCAACGGCCTCGTCGACGGCGTGGTCGTCGCCGGCTTCACCGCGACCGGCTTCGCCTTCACCGAGAACATCCTCTACCTCGGCAACGCCTTCGGCGAGGACCAGGAGATCGGCGCCCCCGGCATCGGCGCGGTGACCGTCGGGACCTTCTTCGTACGGGCCGTGATGTCGCCGTTCGCGCATCCGCTGTTCACCGTGTTCACCGGTCTCGGATTCGGTCTCGCCGCGCTCGCCCCGCGCGGCCGGCGGCTCCGCCGCGTCCTGCTGCCCCTGGCCGGACTGCTGCTCGCCATGGGCATGCACGCCGCCTGGAACGGCTCCGTCACCTTCGGGGGCGCCCTGGCCTTCTACGCGGTCTACGGGGCGCTCATGATGCCCGCCTTCGGGCTGCTGACCTGGCTCGCGGTGTGGAGCCGGCAGCGGGAGCTGCGGACGATAGCCGGGGAGCTCCCGGCGTACGCGGCGGCCGGCTGGCTCTCCCCCGCCGAACCGCTCGCCCTCTCCTCGATGCGGGCCCGCCGGACCGCCCGCACGGTCGCCGCCCGGACGTACGGCAAGCGGGCCGCCCGGGCCGTCGGCGAGTACGAGTCCTTCGCGACGACCCTCGCGTTCCTGCGCGACCGGGCCCGGCGCGGCACGGCCGGTCCCGACTTCGCGGCCCGCGAACGGGAACTGCTGCACCACCTGTGGCAGCGCCGCGCGGTCGCCTCGCCCGCGCTGACGTACGCGGCCCGGGCGACGGGACGGGTGTGGACGCCGCCGCAGTACCTGGACTACGGCGACTACAACCCGTACCGCGGATAGACCGCCGGCGCCCCCGCGAGGGGTCCCGGCCGGGGCGGGCCCGGGACCTCGGGCCACGGGCGCCGGGTCCTCAGACCGTGAGGCCCTTCGAGCGCAGCCACGCGCCCGGGTCGACGCCGCCGCCCCCGCCGGGGTGCACCTCCAGGTGGAGGTGGGCGCCGGAGACGTTGCCGGTGGCGCCGACGCGGCCGATGGTCTCGCCGGTGGACACGGTCTGGCCCGTGCCGACCGTCATGGACGACAGGTGGCAGTACCAGACCTCGGTGCCGTCCTCCAGCTCCAGGACGATCCGGTAGCCGTAGGAACCGGACCAGGCCGCCGACTTCACGGTGGCGCCGTGGACCGCCTTGAGCGGGGTGCCGGTGGGCGCCGCGAAGTCGAGGCCCGTGTGGTACCCGGAGGACCACATCGAACCGGACTGCATGTAGGTCGCGGTGACGGAGTACGAGGAGAGGGGGAGCGAGTAGCTCGCGGCGAGCCGGGCGAGGCGCTCGGCCTCGGCCTTCGCCTCGGCCGCGGCCTCCGCCTTCGCCCTGGCCTCCGCCTCGGCCTTCGCCTCCGCCTCGGCGGCCGCCTTCGCCGCCGCGTCCGCCTTGGCCTTCGCCTCCGCCGCGGCCTTCTCCGCCGCCGCCTTCTCCGCCGCGATCCTCTCGGCGGCGTCGGCGGAGGCCTGCTGCTGCTCGGCCTGCTGGAGGATGCGGGCGCGCAGCGCCTCGCCCGCGTCGGCGGTGCTCGGGGCCCCGGTCTTCAGGGCGGCCCGCGTGACCTGTCCGGTCCGCTCGCCGGTCCCGGTGGTGTAGGCGGTGGAGGTCAGCGGGTTCGGGTTGACGCGGTCCTCGGCGACCGTCTCCCGCTCCTCCTCGGGCAGGAGGGAGCCGACGCCGGGCAGGTCGTGGGCGTCCGGCAGGTCGAGGTCCGGGAGGTCCGGGAGCGAGATGGCCACCGGCGGCTTGTCCTGCGCGGTGGCGAGGCCGCCCGCGCCGACGGCCGCGATGACGCCGACGCCGAGGACGGTGGAGGAACGGGCGAAGTTGGAGCGCTGCTTGACGACCCGGTGCCGGCCGCCGGAGCGGTTCCGGTCACGCAGGGAATCCTCGGTGGGGTTCCACTCGGTGTCGGGGGCGGAGGGGGCCGCACCACCACCGAAGGCATCGAAGGGGGCTTCGGGGGCAGGGGGGTTGGACGCCACGGAGGCGCACTCCTTTCCTTCCTTCTCGCCTACCGGGTTAGCTGACGGGTTCGGAGCAGGAAGGTCTCCTACGGGCACGCCGCACGGGCGCGGCGGGCTCGATTCACCCCAAATGGTGGTTCCCCGGTTCCCTTTCGGGATTCGGCGCACGCGCGCGGCGCCGTCTCTTGCGACGGCTGGGACGACCGCGCTGCGTTATCGAACGTTAATAGACAGGAGGCCCCGTTTCCAAGCCGCTCTCCTTGATCATTCATTGAATTGGCAGGAAGTGTCCCGACTTGACCTCCCTTCAGCAGGGCGCGACGGAGGATCTCCAAACCCCCTGCGATCTGACGTTTTGTCAATCGTTATCCCAGTGACACCTCTCGACTACGGGTGGTGACCTCCTCCGCCCGGATGCACCACCGGCATCGTCCGGCGCCGTTCCGGCTGTCCCTCCCCGGGTCGGCTCAGCGCGAGCAGCGCCATGTCGTCCGTCGCCCCGCCGCCCGTGTGGCGGCGCACGTCGCCCACGAGCGCGTCGAGCAGTTCCTCGGGCCCGGGGAAGATCCGTCCGGCCAGCCGCGCCACCGGGTCGTAGAAGACGCCGGCCCCGTCCCGCGCCTCCGAGAGGCCGTCGGTGTAGAAGAGCAGCGTCGTGCCCGGCGGGTACGCGCGCGCCTCGGCCCGGTCCGGCCACGACGCCAGGTCCCCCATGCCGAGCGGCAGCGCCGGCCGGCTCGGGTCCACCGGTTCGACCCGTCCGTCCCCGTGCAGCACCAGCGGGGGCGGGTGCCCCCGGTTGACGACCCGCACGAACCCGTCGAAGGTGCCGCTGCCGCCGGCGCGCGGGATCTCGGCCAGGACGGCCGTGGTGAACCCCTCGACGGCGTCCAGGCCCTCCCGCCGGGTGCCCTCCCGGGTCAGCGCCCGTTCGAGCCGCTGCGCCACGCCCTCCAGGGTCCGTTCCTGCTCGGCCGCCTCCCGGAAGGCCCCGATGACGACGGCGACGGCCTCGACCGCCTCCATCCCCTTGCCCCGCACGTCCCCGACCACGAGTCGCACCCCGTAGGGGGTGTCCTGTACGGCGAAGAGGTCGCCGCCGACGAACGCGTCCGCCTGCGCCGCCTCGTAGCGGGCGGCGCACACGAGTCCGCCGATCCGTTCGGGGGGCGTCGGCAGCACCGCCTTCTGCGCGTTCTCCGCGATGACCCGGGCCGACGCGAGCCGTTTGCTGCTGCGGCGCACCACGCGGTTGATGAAGAGGGCGAGCCCGGAGACCGTGAACACGGTCAGGGTCTCGGCGACGGCCGGGGCGCGGGTCACGTCGTCGTTGCCGAGGTAGAGCCCGACCGAGGCGAGAACGGCGGCGATCCCGGTGAGCAGGGTCATGAGCAGGGAGAAGAAGGGCGCGGCGACCAGCGGGGCGGCGGCGAGCATCGGGGAGGCGGTGTACGGGGCGGGGGTCGTCAGGTCGAAGACGACACCGCCCACGATGATCAGTAGCGGCAGCACGCGGATGAACCACCGGGCGCCGCCGTACGCGGGCACGCCCTCACCGCCCCGCCGGGCACCGCCCCCGGCGTCCCGCCGCCCGTGGTCCGCCGCTCCTAGGGGGTGCCCCACCTGAACTCTCCTGCCCGGTCCGACCGCTCGCGGCCCCACACCGCGCCGCACCCTCCTCAGGGTGGCCGCCGCGCCGGGGAACGGCGACTTCCGTACGGCCGAGTGGCGTACCGGGGCGACGGGGCCCCGGGGGGACGGGAGTGGGGCCCGAGTGCCGGGGCCGGGGTGGCGGGAGTGGGGCCCGGGTGTCGGGGCCGGGGTGGCGAGTGGCGGGTGGCGGGTGGCGGGTGGCGGAGGCCGACCGGGGTGGGGCCCGGGTGCCTGAGGCGGTGGACCTACATGTTCCGTTCGGCGTAGATCTCCATCGCGTCCCGGACGAGCACGGCGGTGCCCTCGCCGTGCTTGTCGTAGTTCTCCGCGAAACGGGGGTCGTCGACGTACATCCGGCCGAGACCGATCACGTACTCCCTGGTCGGCGTCGTGGTGGCCGACAGCCAGGCGATCTGGCGCCGCACGATGGCCTGCACCTCGTCGCTGCCGGCCGCCAGGCCGTCCCGCGCCGCCTTCCCGAAGTCGCGGGCGATGCCGGCCTGCTCGTCCATGAACGCCTGCTTCCGCCCGGCGTCGAGCGAGCGCCACCAGCGGTCGCCGCTCTCGTACGCCTCCCGGCCCCAGCGCCGGGTGACCTCCTCCTCGTACCGCGCGTGATCGAAACCGTCGAACACTTCTTCGGCCATGAGTTCTTCTCCGTTCTCGGTCTTGTGGAGGGTGGTCCGCACCGACGCGATCCGGCGCTCGAGGCGCTCGCGCTCCTGTTCCAGGAGGGCGAGGTGGGTGCGCAGGGCGGCGGACGTGTCCCGCTGCCCCGCGAGGACCTCGGCGATGGCGGGCAGCGAGAGCCCCAGCTCGCGCAGCAGCAGAATCCGCTGCAGCCGCACGAGCGCCGCCTGGTCGTAGTACCGGTAACCGTTCGCGCCGATCCGGCTCGGTTCCAGCAGTCCGCACTCCCCGTAGTACCGGAGGGTGCGGCTGGTGGTGCCCGCCTTCCTGGCGATCTCCTGGATCGACCACTCCATGCCGGGAACGCTAGATCTTGACGCAACGTCAAGGTCAAGCGGAACGCACGGCGACACGACGAAGGCCCGAATCCTGAGGGATTCGGGCCTTCGTTGCTACTGAGTAGCGGGGACAGGATTTGAACCTGCGACCTCTGGGTTATGAGCCCAGCGAGCTACCGAGCTGCTCCACCCCGCGTCGGTAAACACGACTCTACGGCATGACCGGGGCAATCCTGAAATCGGTTCCCGCCGGGGCTCACGGCCACCCCCTCAGCAGCCGCAGACTCCGGCGCCGACGGGGGCCGTCAGGGGGTCCGCGGCCCGCTCCTCACGGCCCTCCCCCGTCTCGTACGCGAAGCCCTCGCGCACCCAGTACTCGAAGCCGCCCAGCATCTCCTTGACCCGGAAGCCCCGCTCCGCGAGGGCGAGCGCGGCGCGTGCGGCACCGTTGCAGCCGGGACCCCAGCAGTACGTGACGACCGGAACGGACCGGTCGAGCAGCCCGTCGGCCCGCTCCGGGATCAGCGCGGTCGGCAGGTGGAGCGCGCCGGGGACACGGCCCTGGTCCCAGGAGGCCCCGGACCGCGTGTCGACCAGGACGAACCCGGGGTCGCCGTCCCCGGCGGCGGCGGTGGCGAGCGCGGAGGCCACGTCGGAGACGTCGGCGTGGAAGGCGAGGCTCGCGGCGAAGTACGCGGCAGCGGCGGCGGGAGAGGCCGGCGGGGTGCGGAGAACGGGGTTGACCTGGTGTGTCGTCGTCATGGTGATCACGTTAGGGACGGAGAGCCCCCGACCGAACCAGAGAACCACGGCGTTCATGCCCTGCGGCCGGGGAATCCCCGGAACCGGCCGCCGTTCGGCGGGGATCTCACCTGTCGGGATCTCCGGTCCGCCCCGCCGCCGTTCCGCAGGGACCGGTCTGCCCCCCGCCGTTCCGCAGGGGCCGCTCCGTCCCCCGCCACCGTCCTGCGGGGACCGGCCCGTCCCCCGGCACGGCGGGACGCGGGGTCCGGCGGCCGTCACGCCCCGAGGGCCGCCCGCAGACCCGGCCGGCGGCGGGCGAGGGAGGCACCGGCCGCCAGGGAGGCGGCGGCGCTGGCGATGCCGAGGACGGCGCCCGCGGCCACGTCGCCCGGGTAGTGCACACCGGTGTGGACCCGGGAGTACCCCACCGTCGCCGCCAGGACGCCCAGGGGCACGGCGGCGGCGGGCAGCACCACCCCCGTGGCGGTGGCGAAGGCGACCGCCGACGCGGTGTGCCCCGAGGGGAACGAGGCCGAGTCGGGCATCGGGATGTGCCGGCCCGCCACCACCCGGGCCGCCTCGCGGTCCGGCCGCGGCCTGCGGACGAGCCGCTTGCCCAGCAGGTTCGCGGTGGCCGAGGCCACCGCGACCGCCCCGACCCCGGCGAGCGCGGCCCGGCGCGGACGGCCCGGGAAGAGGGCGAGCGCCGCCGCGACGGCGAACGAGATCTTGGAGTGGTCGGCCGCCGTGGAGAGCCGGCGGAGGGCCGTGTCGAGGGTGGGGGTGGGCGTGGCGGCCACGGCGGCGTACACGGCACCGTCGACGGCCCGGAGGTCGTGCAGGATGTCCCGCGCGGTCCCGGCGGCCGTGCGGTCGGCACCGGTGTTCGGGCGGACGGTCCCGGTGGTCGTGTCGTCGGTCATGCGCCGCTCCTCGGGGGCTCGGTGGTCGGGCGGTTCGGTGGTCGGACGGTTCGGTGGTCGGGGGTGTGCTGGTCGGAGGTGTGGTGCCGGGTTCGGTGGTCGATCAGTTCGGTGGTCGGTGACCGGTGGCCGGTCAGTTCGGTGGTCGGGCGGTTCGGGGCCGGGCAGCCAGGTGGTCGGGCGGTTCGGGCGGTTCGGGCGAAGGACGAGACCGGTGGCCCGGTACCGACGGGGCCGGTGCCGGTGCCGGTGGCTCAGTGGACGGGTGAGCCGTGGAAGGCCAGTTCGGTGATGCGCCGCCAGTCGAGGGGTGGCTTCGGGGGTGTGGTGCCCGGCCGGTCGCGGGGGACGAGCACCCGCAGGGCGCGCGGCCGGAGGGTGCAGACGACGGGGGTGGGAAGGGTCAGGGCCTCGCCGTCGACGGCGACGGAGATGGGGCCGTCGCCGCTGTCGCAGGTGACCTCGACCCTGCGGGCCGTCAGGACGTTCAGGCCGGCCGCCTGGGTGCCCCGTACCGCCAGCTCGGCGGCCTGTACCGCTCCCTCCACCCGGATGCCGATCACGCCGAGTTCACCCCCGTCGAGCCGGGGTCTGCGGGCGGGGGCGGTACTGAGCGGGTCGGGCGTGGCGTACGGGTTGTTGCTGACCAGGAGGGCCTGCTGCGCATCGAGCAGGGTGCCGTCGGCGGTGGCGTCGACGCGGTCGCCCTCGCCGCCCTGGAGCAGGTCGGGCAGCGCGTCCAGGGCGGTGCCGGCCTTCGCGTCGCGGTATTCGGGGTGCTGGACCACGTCCGCGTACACCCCGAAGGAGACGGTGTTGACGAAGGGCCGGCCGGCGACCGTGCCGAGGTCGACCCGCAGCTCCTCGCCGTCGGTCAGCGCGTCCAGGCAGGTCGAGGGATCGGCGCGGTCGAGGCCGAGGTCCAGGGCGAAGTGGTTGCGGGTGCCGGCGGAGACGACGAGGAACGGCAGGTCGTGCTCGGCGGCCACGGCGGCGACGAGCGCCTGCGTGCCGTCGCCGCCGGCCACACCGAGGAGGTCGGCGCCCTCGGCCACGGCCCGCCGGGCGAGTTCGGCGACGTCGGTGTCCTCGGACGGGTCGAGGAGGATCACCCGGGCGCCCAGCTCCTCGGCGCGTTCGACCAGCGCGAAGCGTTCGACCTTTCCGCCCCCGGACTTCGGGTTCATGATCAGGACGGGTTTCGCGGGCCGGGCCGCGGGCGCGCCCCGCATCGGCTCGGTCCCGTCCACCCCCGGACGGCGCAGGGCGGACCGGGCGCAGGACAGGGCCGTGCCCCAGAGGGCGAGGGCCACGAGGGCGTTCACCCACACTCCCCCGACGACGTACAGCGTGAGGACCGTGACGGGCGCGGCCACCGCGAGCAGCGCGCCGAGCAGCCGCAGCGGCCCCCGGTGGGCGAGGAACCACCAGACGCCGACCGCCGACAGGGCGAGCCCCGCCAGTCCGGCCACCAGGATCAGCGCTCCGCCGCCGCCCAGCGCCGTCAGCAGGACCGCGACCGCCGCCAGCGCCGCGAGCAGCGCGCAGCGCGCCAGCCAGCGGGCCGCCCCCACCGGATCACCGGAACCGCTCGCCGTCACCGACCCCACCTCCGCATTCCGTCCTCACCCTTCCCGACGCCCTTCCGCCCCGCCCTCCGACCGGGCCGTTCGGAGGAGGGAGTCCACGGGAAAAGTCTCTCCCGGGAGTGATGACCTCCCGGTGTCCGGGCCGTCTCCCCTTCCGTACCCCGCCGCCTGCCTACCCCACGCGGCGGAAAGCACCCGGAAAACCCTGAAACCCGGAGGTCCGCAACCCCGAGCCCGGACAGCCGGAACCCCGGGAAAACCCGGATGCCCGTGGAGAAGGCCGGGCGCCCGTGGAGAAGGCCGGGCCGTTCGTCCCGCCGCCGGCACCCCCGCCGGCACATCCGCCGACACGTCCGTCGGCACCCCCGTGGGCCCCGACGACACGGGCGCGGCACGGGCACGGGCATGGGTGCGGCACGGGCGTGGGCCCCGCCCGCCTCGCCCGCCCCGCCCGGGGTCCCGGCCCTCCCGTACGCGTGGAGGACGCGGTTCAGACGGTGATCCGCGGGTGTGCCGGGCCGAGGTGGTGGACGGTGCTCCGGGCGGAGTGCCCGGCGAGCAGGTCCCGCAGTTCGGCGGCGGCCGTCTCGACGAGGTGCCCGTCGTGGGTGGCCCGGAGGGTCTCCAGGACGAAGGCGACGTGGGTGGAGTCCTCGGTGACGCGGGTGCGGTGGGCGTCGCGGTGGTTCCAGTGGCGGGTCAGGACGCCGTCGTCGTCGGTGTAGACGATCTCGCCGGCCCTGGGGGTCTCGGTGGTGTCCGGTTCGCCGAGCGGGGTGAAGGTCTCGGTGCCGTCGGCGGGGCGGATCTCGACGTCACCGGTGACGTGGTCGAGGTCGAAGGCGCCGGCGGGCAGGCCGTGGCGGACGGAGACGGCGTTGTAGGAGTCGACGGCCGGGTTGATCCGGGGCAGGGTGCCCTTCTTCGCGAAGCGGCGGCCGAGGGCGTCGACGCTGGGGCGGACGCGGCGGGGGTTGGTGCCGAAGGAGCGGTAGGCGGTGTGCCACGCCTCGACGCGCGGGTCGGTCTCGTCGGCGGGCCGCCAGGCGCCGTCGGCGAGCCGCCGCTCCAGGTCCTCGAGGGCGGCGGTGGTGGCGGGCCACGGTTCGCGGCCGCGCAGGCCGGTGGCGGTGACGACGGCGACGAGGGTGTCGGGGAAGGCTTCGGCGACGGCGGGGACGAGGTGGAAGGTGGTCATCAGGGGTGTCCGTTCCGGGAGGCGGGCGGGGACGGCAGGCAGGCGGGGGCTGCGGGGCCGCGGGGCTGCGGGGCTGCGGGGCTGCGGGGCTGCGGGGCTGCGGGGTCAGGCTTTCCAGGGGCCGACGCGGTCGAGTCGGCGCAGCTGCTGGGCCGCGGCGGACGCGTCCGGGCCGGTGCCGCGTTCGGCGAGCTTGCGGGCGGTGTCGGCACGCTGCCCGACCGGCTTGTGGTCGTCGTACTTGAACTTCGCCCGTACCTCGGTGACGTCCAGGCGCAGCCCGCGGATGCCGGACAGCATCCGCCCGTAGGGTGGCCGGCCGACCTCGACGGGGGCGTGGTCGCCCCCGGGCTGGAAGTGGGCCATCTGGCGGCGCAGCAGTTCGGCCTTGGCTTCGGGGTCGTCGACGAGCGTGGCCCGGCAGGTGAACTGGACGGCCGCGTAGTAACTGGTGGGGACGCCGTCGGTGGCCGGGGTGCCGGGCGCGGCGCGCCAGGGCCCGGGGACGAAGGCGTAGTCGCCGGTGACGGTGAAGGTGACGTCGGGGGCGGCCTCGATCGCCTTCCAAACGGGGTTCGGCCGGGCGAGGTGGATCAGCAGACCGGTGCCCTCGACGGTGAAGTGGGTGGGCACGACCACGGGCGCGCCTCCGGCCGGGCCGTTGACGCTGAGGACGCCGAAGTCGTGGCCGTCGGCGATCCAGGCCTGCCACTCGGCGTCGTCCAGGGCGGCGTCCCAGGGCTGGATGAACATGTGGGGTCCTTCCGGGGTGGTGCGGGATCAGGCGAGGGCGAGGAGGCTGACGGCGACGGCGGCGGTGCCCAGGCCGATCAACTGGCCGCGGTGGACCCGTTCGGCGAGGACGCCGCGGGCGAGCAGGACGGTACCGGCCGGGTACAGGGCGGTGATCACGGCGACGACGGCCAGGTCGCCGCCGCGGGCGGCGAGCAGGAACAGCAGGTTGGCCACCGAGTCCAGTACGCCCGCCGTCGCCGACAGCGCGTACGCGGGCTTCTCGGTGCCGAGCCTGCGGTACATCAGGCCGGCCGCGGCCAGGGTGACCGCGGAGGAGACGGCACGGCCGACGATCAGCGGGCCGACGCCGCTGCCGGACGGCGCCTGGTGCAGGAAGACCAGTTGCAGGGCGATGGCCGCCCCGGCGCCGAGGGCCAGCAGCAGAGCGGTGCGCGACGGGCGGACCGTCTCCGTCCCGTGCCCGGCACTGACCAGGACCACCGCCGCCAGTGCCAGCGGCAGTCCGATCAGTCCGGCCGTCCCCAGGTGCTCGCCCTGCAGCAGCCCGACGCCGACCGGCAGGACCGCCGAGACCAGCGCGGTGACGGGGGAGAGGACGTTCATCGGGCCGATCGCGAGCGTGCGGTAGAGCAGGGCGAACGCCGCGGCGGAGGCGACGCCGGACGCCGCGCCCCAGCCGAGGGTCGCCGGGTCGAAGGTGGCGCCGAGGAAGGGCCACAGCAGCAGTTCCACGGTGAGCGAGGCCGGGGCGGCGATCATCACGGTGCGCAGGACGTGGGCCTTGCGGGCGCCGAGACCGCCGAGGAAGTCGGCGCATCCGTAGGCCAGGGAGCTGCCCAGGGCCAGCAGCAGAGCGATCACGGGGTCATCCCTTACTATCAACAGAACGACTACACCGTACAACGCACCGACCGAGTTTCGTCAACCGAACGACCGCACGGTGCAATGCGCTGATCCACTGCCTGGAGGGACGACGCGATGACCGAGACCGAGGCCGCCCTGCGGACGCTCGCGCACAACGTCAGGGCCGCCCGCAACCGGGCCGGACTGTCCCTGGACGAACTCGGCCGACGCGCCAAGGTCAGCAAGGGCGCCCTGGTCGGCCTCGAAAAGGCCCAGGGCAACCCGAACTTCGCCACCCTGGTCCGCCTCGCCGACACCCTCGGCGTCTCCGTCTCCACCCTGCTGGAAGGCCGGCCCGAAGAACGCGTCCGGGTGGTGAGCGCCGAGGCCGTCATGCCCCTGTGGAAGGGCGAGGGCGGCAGCGAGGCCCGGCTCATGCTGACCACCGGCGGCCCGGCGGCCACCGAGGTCTGGCGCTGGAAGCTGGAACCCGGCGAGGAGTACCCCAGCCACCCCCACCAGGCGGGCGTGACCGAGACCGTCAGCGTCACCGCCGGACGGATGGTGCTCGTGGTCGACGGCACCGAACACCCGGTCGAGGCCGGGCAGACGGCCACCTTCGACGGCGACACCTCCCACACCTACCGCGGCACGGGGACCGGGACCTGCCACCTGATCATGACCGTCCACCTGCCGCCCGGCCCGGCGTAGGAACACGGGCCGCACACCCCGGGAAACACGAAGCGCCCCGACCGGCCGGAACCGGTCGAGGCGCTGAGCACGGGGACGGGAGAGGCTTGCTGACCCCGTGACGGGTAGGCCGTGTGGGACTCGAACCCACAACCAACGGATTAAAAGTCCGCTGCTCTGACCAATTGAGCTAACGGCCCGTGGACAAGCACACCCGTGCAGCATAGCCCGAGTGATCCCCGGAGCCGATCGGGTATCCGACACCGGTCGCGCCGCGCGCCGGTCGAGCGCCGTTCCCCGCCCCTCCGCGTACCGCTCCGCGCCCCTTCCCGCGCACCGTCTCCGGGGCCCGGCCTCGTCGGCCGGGCCCCGGAGGCGGGTCAGAAGAGGGACCTGAAGGTGTTCCAGCCGCCGGTGCCGATGAGGGCGCGGCCCCCGTAGGGGGTGGTGGCGGAGCCGGTGGAGTAGTACGCGTAGAGCTTGCCCGTGGTGTCGCGGGCGACCAGGTCCGCGCGGCCGTCGCCGGTCAGGTCACCGGTCCCGGCCAGGGCCGAGTAGATGTTCCAGCCGCCGCCGACCTTCGCCCGGGCGGTCACGCCGCCGGTCGCCGTGCCGTGGTAGCGCCACAGCACGCCCGAGGCGTCCACGCCCAGCAGGTCGCCGCGCCCGTCGCCGTTCAGGTCGCCGACGCCCACCAGCTTCGTGTACAGCTTCCAGTTGGTCCCGATCCGGACCCGGGCCTTCAGCCGGTGATCGGCCGTCCCCCCGTAGAAGTACACGTCGCCCGTGGACGACTGACGCGCCACCAGGTCCGTGAACCCGTCGCCGTTCAGGTCGCCCGGCGAGGTCAGGACGTCGTACTGGCCCCAGCCCGCGCCGATCTCCGTGTACGGCGAGGAGGCCGAGACGACCTTGCCGCAGCCGGGGCGGTGGGCCCGCAGCCGGTCGCCCACCCGGGCGAGCACGTCCGCGCACCCGTCGCCGTCCACGTCGCCGTACGGCACCAGGACGGTCGTGGCGGCGAACGCGGTGCCCGTGCCGGCGATCCGCGCCGACAGGCCGCCGGTCCCGTTGCCCCGGTACATCGACACCAGGCCCGCCGTGTCCGTCACCAGCAGGTCGCCGAGGCCGTCGTTCCCTGCCAGGTCCCGCCACACGGGCGTGCCGCCGGTGGCCGTGATCGTTCCCGAGGCCGTCAGGTCCCGGCCCTGGCCGTCCGCCGCGCCCGCCGTCAGCTCCCAGACGTACTGGCCGTTCGGCACGGTCCTGCCCGCCGCCGTCCGCCCGTCCCAGGTCACGTCGATCCGGCCCCGGGTCTCGTCGGCCCCGAACGTGCGGACCGTCGTGCCGCTGTAGCGCTCGCGGATCGTGAGCCGCCAGATCGCGGCCGGCTTGGAGAGCGTCCAGGAGGCCTTCCAGCCGTCCTGCGGACGCATCGCCGCCGGCGCGTTCACCGAGGCGGCGGTGAGGGCGGAGGTGGGCACGTCCGGCCACACCGCGTGGACGAGGTGGTCGGTGTCCTTGTACGCGACGGCGCCGCCGAAGCGGTCCACGGTCCAGGACGTGCGGCGGCTGTTGCCGGACACGACCGGGGAGGAGCCGGGGAGCGGGCGGGCCGGGGCCGCCGTGCCCGTGCGGAAGTCGACGAGGTCGAGGTTCGCCCCGTACGAGGTGCTCTGCTGCACGAGGTAGCCGTCGCCGAGCAGGGGGCCCGAGAGGGGGCCCTTGTCCAGCTTGATCGGGGCGCCCGTGCGCAGGTCGACCACGCCCTGCTGGAGGAACTGGGAGCAGGCCCAGTACAGCCAGGGGCCCGTCACCTGCAGTTCCGTCGCCTGGCACGGAGCGCCGGTGGCGACCTTGGCGAGCGTCTTGCCGGTGGCCAGGTCGGTGCGGGCGACCTCGCCGGTGACGGCCGTGGCCTCGTAGAGGGTGTCGCCCCACAGGGCGGCCGCCGTCTGGGAGGCCCGGGTGACGACGGTGGCCCCGGTGTCCAGGTCGAGGACGAGCATCGCGCCGGACGTGATCTGGCCGGGGGCGCTCGTGCGGCCCTCCTGGAAGACGGCCCAGCGGCCGGCGGCGTCGGCGATCCGGCCCTCGGACCTCCTGGTGGGGATGCGGGTCTCCTGGCCGGAGGAGGCGCGGGCGACGACCTCCTTGCGGGTGTCGGCGCCTCCCGCGACGTAGACCGTGCGGCCGTCGCCGGTGGCGAAGAGCGGGGTGGGGCTGTTCCCCAGGTAGCCCCGTTCGGCACCGGCCCACACGGCCTCCGGGGACCCGGTGCGCACGGGGCCGACCGGCAGCGTCCGCCCGTACAGGCCGAGGCCCTTGGAGGTGTTCGTCTCCAGGGTGGAGAGGTGGCCCCCGCCCAGGGCCAGCGAGTCGACGGTGGCCGGCAGCGGTTCGATCCGGCGCAGCTTCTCCAGGGCCGGGGCGCCGTCGCCCTTGCCCGGGAGCACCTTGAGGAGCGCCCAGTCGGCGGACGAGGAGCCGCCGGCGACGGCCACACCGCCGCCCGGGATCTGGTTCAGCTCCTCCTCCGCCATGTCCAGGAGGTGCTGCGCGCGCCCGTCGGGGTGCAGCGCGACGAGCTTCCGCCGCAGGACGGAGCCCGTGCCGGAGGAGTCGCCCAGGGCGAGGACCCAGTCGCCCACGAGGCCGATGCGCTCGGTGCCCAGGCCCTCGGGCAGCGGGAAGGTCCGCTCGGGGCCGGTCGGGTCGGAGCGGTCCCGCAGGTGCACCGTGCGGTTCCGGTCCACCCAGGCGAGCCGTTCGGGGCTCAGGGTGACGGGCCCGACCGGTTCGAGGGCGTGCGCGACGGGCGTCGGGATCACGGTCATCCGGCCGGTGCGCAGGTCGACGAGGCCGAGGTCGGAGTAGCCGTAGCCGACCGAGTCGGGGAAGCGGGCGAACTGGAACACGGCCGTGGTGGCGTCGCCGGCCGTGATCCGCGCCTGGCTCAGGTCGGCCTGTTCGGGCCAGCCCGTGACGGGCGTGCGGACCCCGTCCGGGTCGTCGGCGCGCGTCAGGTAGTACCCGGCCGTCCCGGCCGGGTCCGTCGCGGAGGGGCCCGCCTGGAAGAGCAGGGTGTCGCCGAACAGACCGAGGTAGACGCTGTCCTGCGGCACCTCGAACGGCCGCTCGGTACCGGTCTCCAGGTCGTGCAGGGCGTGGAGGCCGACGCCGGGCTCGACGTACAGGTGGCGCCCGCCGGTGCCGGACCGGGCGAAGGGCAGGGCGCCCTTGTCGTACCCCAGGGAGAAGCCCTTGGCGGGGTCGGCGAAGTCCGTCCACTCCAGCTTCCCGCCGTACGGCCGGCGGGGGTCCTCCGTCTCGTGCGCGTAGCCCGTGGGGCCGACCGCGGCGACGGCCGCCTGGCGCGGTACGGCCCGCCAGTTGGGCGCGACGTCGATCCGGTCGGCGCCCGTCGCGGGCGAGGCCTGCGCGGCCGTGACGGGCTGGAGGACGGTGCCGGACGCGAGCAGCGCGGTGGTGAGGACGGCGATACGCGCGCGGGTGTGTCGCGCGCGTGCGGAACGAGGCAAAGAGGTCCCTCCCCGGGGCAGCCTGATGTGCGGTGTGCGTGTTTCGGGTGCGGGGGCGGGTGTCCGCCGGGCCCCCGGCCCGCGCTCCCCGCCCACATCGACCGGCTGAGCGTAACCGGTCGCACTGGGGTGCGAAACGGGGGGCGGCACGGAACGGAAGCGGCGCGGGACGGGGCCGGATACGGAGGGTGTTCCCCCGTATCCGGCCCCTGCCCCGGTCGTCAGGACAGCGTCTTGTACATCTGCCAGCCGCCGCCGATCGACGCCCGGCCCGCGAAGGCGCCCGTACCGGTGCCCGCGTACCGCCACAGCACGCCGGCCGTGTCCCGGGCCACCAGGTCCGCCCTGCCGTCGCCGGTGAAGTCGCCGATGCCCGCGAGCGCGTCGTAAACCTGCCAGCCGCCGCCGACCCGCACCCGGACCGACAGCGTGCCCCGGCCCGTTCCGTCGTAGCGCCACAGCACGCCGGCCGCGTCCCGGGCGATCAGGTCGCCGGCCTTGTCCCCGTTGAGGTCGCCGACGCCGACGACCGTGTTGAAGATCTGCCAGCCGCCGCCGACCCGCGCCCGCGGACCGAACTTGCCCGTGCCGTCGTCCGCGTACAGGTACAGCTCGCCGCCCGGGGTGCGCGCGAGGAGGTCCGTCCGGCCGTCGCCCGTCAGGTCGCCCGGCGCGGTGAGGGTGTCGTACATGTTCCAGCCGCCACCGAGCACCAGCCGCGTCCCGCCCGGCGCGAACGCCTTGCCGCAGCCGCCGTCGTACCGGGTCAGGATGCCGGCGGCGTCCCTCACCAGGAGGTCGTTGCAGCGGTCGCCCGACAGGTCCCCGAACGGCACCACCGTCGAGGTCGCGGGCCAGCCCGCCGCCGAGGCGCCCGTGCCGAGCCCCCCGGTCCCCGTGCCGGTCCGCACGGTCAGCGTCCCGTTCGGGGCGAGGGCCAGCAGGTCGCCCCTGCCGTCGCCGCTGACGTCGCGCCAGGCGGGCAGCGGCTTCGGGGGGTCGACGGGGGCGGGCGCGGTGGTCGCCGCGCGCAGCTGGTCGAGCTCCCCGGCCGTCTGCTGCCACACGGCGACGGGCCGCCCGGCCGCGTCGGCCGTCACCTGGCCGAGGGCGTACCCCTCGGTGTTGGTGCTCAGCGGCGTCGGGGCCTCGGACCAGGCGCCGTTCACCCGGGAGGACGCCATCACCTTCCGGGTGTCGCCGACGCCCTGCGTCCAGATCGCGTGGACGCCGCCGTCCGGGCCGGCCGCGAGGTCGAACTGGTCGTCCGGGACGTAGCCCGTGGACAGGGTCTTCACGGGGGACCAGGTCCCGGTCGCGGCGGACCGGGTGACGGTCCGGGCGGCGAACCCGCCGCCCTCCTCGTTGTACGTGGGGCTCAGCAGGGTGACGTCGCCCTCCGGGCCGACGACGACCTGCCGCCAGGTTCCGGACGCGAAGTCGCCGGCCCGCTCCTCGGCGCTCCAGACCGCGCTTCCGGCCGGCCGCTGGGCGAACACCTGGGTCGTCTCCGCGCTGTCGGAGGCGTTCTGGTTCGACCAGACCAGCACGGCACGCCCGTCCTTGCCGAGCGCGAGGGTCGGAGCGCTCGCGTGGACGTCCGGCTGGGAGACGGTGACCGGCGTGGTCCAGGCCGCGCCGTCCGCGGGCAGTTCGGCGACCTTCACCGCGGCCTTCTCCGCGCCGTACTGGGCGAAGGCCACGGTCACCGCGCCCTGCTCCGACACGGCGAGTTCCGGTCCGGAGACCAGTTCGACGTCCGGCAGGTCCTCGCTCAGCCGGACCGGCTCCGACCAGGCCTGGCCGGGCGCCGTACGGACCGCCGCGTACAGGGCGCTCGTCCGTCCCGACGACTTGCCCCACACCGCGACCAGCCTGCCGGACGGGGAGCCGGCCACCCTGACGCCACGGGCGCCCCCGGTGGGGACGTCGGCGGCGGCGGACCAGACCGTGGCGCCCGCTTCGAGCACGGACATCCGGAACGTCCCGGTGCTGGACCACTGGTCCCCTTCCGACCAGCCGGCGACGACGGCGCCGTCCGCGGAGACGGTCAGCGAGGTGTCCTGGGGGTGTCCGGCCGTCGTGGCGAGGAGCCGCGGCGCCCCCCAGACCGTGCTGCCCGCCGGGCGCACCAGGGCCCTCAGCTCGTACGCCTTGCGGTCGGCGCCCACGCGGTAGGCGAGGGCGACGACCGCGCCGTCCTTCGCGGTCACGAGGTCGAGCACGCCCTCGTCCGCCGTGCCGTCCGACAGTCCCACGGACGCCGCCCACGGGTCGGGGGCCGCGAGGGCGGCGGCGGTGAGCGCGGCCGGGGCCGTGAGGGCGGCCGGGGCGGCGAAGGCGGAGGGGGCGGCGGTCGCCGCGACGCCGGCGCCGACGACGGGTACGAGCGCGGCGCCGAGGACACGGCGAAGGGTGGCCCTCCGGGGCCGAACGTGGTGGTTCACGTCGTCTCCATGCATGAGATGGGCGCACGGAGAGGACGCGGCACCCCGTGCCGCGGTCGGCGACGCTCGATCGCGTGCCCCGTCCTTGCCGAACCCCCCGTGCAAGTAGGGCGAGGCTAACAGCCCGGGAGGACGGAAGGAAGAGATTTTCGAACATGTTCAAAGGGGCCGGTCCGCCCCGCCCGGGGACAAGGGCCACCCGCCCGGAGGGGCGGGCTCCGTCCCGCCGGAGGGACGGGGCCCGCCCCGCGCAAAGAGAGCAGGGCCCGTACGGCACCGGAGTGCTCGTACGGGCCCTGCTCAGGGTCCTGCGTGTGCCTCTACACGAGGTCAGCCGTTGCGCTTCCAGCGCGGCTTGTCGTCGCGGCGGCCGAAGGAGCCACCGGTCGAGCCGGTCGAACCGGTGCCGCGGTGGTCGTCACGACGGCCGTACGGGCGGTCGCCGCCCGAGCGGAAGCCACCGGCCGGACGGTCGTCGCGGCGGTCGCGGTTGAACGGGCGGTCGCTGCCCCGGTGACCGCCGGACGGACGGTCGTTGTCGCGGCGCTCGAAGGGACGGCCACCACG
>NZ_JBVHEG010000003.1:38263-680593 GCF_055562975.1 Streptomyces sp. NPDC014907
CACGGTCACCGTCACGGTTGAAACCACCCGAGGGACGGTCGTCACGACGGAAGCCACCGGACGGACGGTCGTTGTCACGACGGAAGCCGCCGCGGTCGCCGTCGCGGTTGAACCCGCCCGAGGGGCGGTCGTCACGACGGAAGCCGCCGGACGGACGGTCGTTGTCACGACGCTCGAAGGAACGGCCACCACGGTCACCGTCGCGGTTGAAACCGCCCGAGGGACGGTCGTCCCGACGGAAGCCACCGGACGGACGGTCGTTGTCACGACGCTCGAAGGAACGGCCACCACGGTCACCGTCACGGTTGAAACCACCCGAGGGACGGTCGTCACGACGGAAGCCACCGGACGGACGGTCGTTGTCACGACGGAAGCCGCCGCGGTCCCCACCGCGGTCGTTCCCGCGGAAACCGCCCCGGTCGCCCCGGTCGCGGCGCTCGAAGTTGCCCCGCTCGTCCCGGAAGGACGGGCGCTCCTCGCGGCGCTGCTCCTCGGCGCGCGCGGCGCGCTCGGCCTCGGCGGCCGCCGCGGCGACCTCGGCCTCGGCGGCCTCGGCCACCTCGGCCACCGCCGCCTCCGGGTCCTCGCCGCGCTCACGGGCGGCGCGGGCCACCAGGCGGTCGGCCTCCTCGCGGAGTTCGACGGCCCGGCGCTGGAGGCGCTCCAGCTGCTTGGTGAGCTCGACGACCTCGCGCTCGGCCTGCTTGGCGGAGTTGTTCGCCGAGTCGGCCTGGACCTCGGTCAGCGAACGGGCGCCGGTGATCTCGGCGACCTCCGGGTCGAACGCGCCGGCGCCGCCGACGATGTGGCGCGTGGCGTCGACGCCCGCGTCCTCCATCAGGCGGAAGATCTGGCGGCGCTGGTGCGGCAGGGAGAGGGAGACGACGACGCCGGACTTGCCGGCGCGGGCGGTACGGCCCGAGCGGTGCAGATAGTCCTTGTGGTCGCCGGCCGGGTCCACGTTCAGGACGAGGTCGATGCCGTCCACGTGGATGCCGCGCGCGGCCACGTCGGTCGCGACGAGCGCGTTGACGTAGCCCTTCTTGAAGTCCTCGAGGACGCGGGTGCGGGCGCCCTGCGTCATGCCGCCGTGCAGCGCGTCGGCCTTCACACCGGCGTCGCACAGCTGCTCGGCGATGCGGTCGGCACCGAGCTGGGTGCGGACGAAGATGATCGTGCGGCCCTTGCGGGCGGCGATCGCGGCCGTGACCGGGGCCTTGTCCTTCGGCTTCACGACGAGGACGTGGTGGGTCATGGTCGTGACGTTGCCCTGCGCGCTGTCGACCTCGTGCGTGACGGGGTCGGTCAGGTAGCGCTTGACCAGGGTGCCGATCTCGTTCTCCATGGTGGCGGAGAAGAGCATGCGCTGGCCGCCGCCGGGGATCTGGTCGAGCAGCTCGGTGACCTCGGGCAGGAAGCCCAGGTCGGCCATCTGGTCGGCCTCGTCGAGGACGGCGATCTTGACCTGCTCCAGGGAGCAGGCGCCGCGGTTGATGATGTCGCGCAGACGGCCCGGGGTGGCGACGAGGACGTCGACACCGCGCTCCAGGGCGTAGATCTGGTTGCCCATGGACGTACCGCCGCAGACGACCTTCATCTTGAGGCCGAGCACGTCGCCGTACGGCTGGAGGGCGTCCGCGACCTGCATCGCGAGCTCACGGGTCGGCGTGAGGATGATGCCGCGGGGCTTCTTCTTGTCGGTGTGGCCGCCGGCCAGACCGGCGAGCAGCGGCAGACCGAAGGAGAGGGTCTTGCCGGAGCCGGTGCGGCCGCGGCCGAGGATGTCCTTGCCGGCCAGGGCGTCCGGGATGGTCGCCGCCTGGATCGGGAAGGGGGTGGTGACGCCGTTCTGCGCGAGCTTGCGGACGACGCCCTCCGGCAGACCGAGGTCCGCGAAGGTGATCGTGGGCTCGGCGGGCTCCTCGGCGGAGTCGTCGCCCGGGGCGCCGTCCTCGAAGGAGGCCTCGATCATGTCGGTCTCGACGGCCTCTACGGCTTCGGCGATCCCGGCGGCCGCGGCGGCCTCGGTGATCTCGTCGTTCTCGGGCATGACGGCGTGGTCAGAACTGAAAATGGACATGCGAAATGCGAAACCTTCCGGAGTCTCGGCACGCGCCCGTCAACTCCGTGTTTTCGCAAATCGACCGCCTCGATGCGGTCCAGCCACGGCTAGGGAGAGTACGCGCCACACGGCGCTCTTCTGTGTCGGCGCCGGGCAATGGGATCAAACGATCTACCACCATACGCACCCTCCCCCACCTATGGCAAATCGGTCTACTTCACACCCGCCCCACCTGCGGATACACCGGTCGTGCCGGGACCATGCCCGCCCCTTCCGCCGGCCGCAGGGCACCCATCTGGGTGTCCGGGCCGGGGCTGGGCGGATCGGTCGGGTCCGAGGTCGGTTCGGGCGTCGGCTCCGGGGTCGGGACCGGCGGCTCCTGCGTGGGCTCGACGGGCGGCGCGGTCGGCTCCGGAGCCGGGGTGCCCCCGCCGTCGCCCGCCCCTCCCGCGCCACCGCCACCGCCGGGCACGGCGCCGCCTCCGCCCCCGCCGGTTCCACCGTTCCCGGGCCCGCCGCCGCCCGGACCGCCGCCCGTGTGGCCGCCGGCCGGCCTCGACGCCGCCGGGCCGCCGGAAGGAGGGGCTCCCGGCGGCGCGCTCGGCGCGGGGGCCGCCGTGCCGGAGGCGGACGGGCCGCCCGGCACCGGGGTCCCCCTGCCCGCGGCGGCCGGTTCCGGCCCGCCCGCGTCCGGCCGGCCGTGCCGGGGCCCGCCGCCCCCGTCCGGCTGTCCGGCGCCACCGCCGCCGGTCTCGGCCGCCACGCCCCGCTTCCCCCCGGACGCGCCGGGACCCGGCTCCGCCCCCTCGTCGCTCACGCTCATGCAGCCGCTCAGACCGGCACAGGCGGCGACGGCCAGCGCGGTGGCGGCCCATCTCACCGGGGTGGGCAAATGGCGCACGGGGGCACCTCCAGGACACAGCGGGCGGGAACGGAACGCGTCACCCTGCCCAACTCCCCGGACGCCACGGGGGACACGGGCCGCCGCGCACGGGACACGGCCCCCGCCCCGGACGAGCCCGTCCCGCGCTCCGGCCGATCACGTCCCGTCCGCGATCACACCCCTCCCCCGTTCACATCCCGCGCCCGTTCACATCCCGCGCCCGTCAGCCGTACCCCAGCGCGTGCAGCCGCTCGTCGTCGATGCCGAAGTGGTGGGCGATCTCGTGCACCACGGTGATCTCGGTCTCCGCGACCACGTCCTCGCGCGACGCGCACATGCGCAGCGTCGGCCCCCGGTAGACCGTGATCCGGTCCGGCAGGACGCCGGCGTACCACTCGCCCCGTTCGGTCAGCGGCGTCCCCTCGTACAGCCCGAGCAGCTCGGGGTCGTCGGAAGGGGGCTCGTCCTCCACGAACACGGCGACGTTGTCCATCAGCCGCGTCAGCTCGGGCGGAATGCGGTCCAGGGCCTCGGCGACAAGCTCCTCGAACTCCTCGCGCGTCATCTCCAGCACGCGCCCATTCTCCCCCGGCGGGAAACCGTTTTGGCGATAGCGGCCGGCATCCCATATGCTTCTCACGTCCCCGACGCACTGGGAAGTGCGCAGGTGAGCCTCTAGCCCTCATCGTCTAGTGGCCCAGGACGTCGCCCTTTCAAGGCGGTAGCACGGGTTCGAATCCCGTTGGGGGCACGCATGACCGTGTGCGAGACTAGTGATCGCGCACAAGCTTGGCTCTGTGGAGCAGTTGGTTAGCTCGCCACCCTGTCAAGGTGGAGGTCGCGGGTTCAAGTCCCGTCAGAGTCGCTGAAGCTGGAGACGGCTTCGTGGCTGGGTAGCTCAGTTGGTACGAGCGATCGCCTGAAAAGCGATAGGTCGCCGGTTCGACCCCGGCCCCAGCCACAAACAGAAGGCCCCGTTCGAAAGAACGGGGCCTTCGCCGTTCCCGGAACGGAGCGCCAGGGCCGGAGGCGTCCGCACGGGGAGGGGGCGGCGCCCCCTCCCCGTACCGTCAGACCTCCTCGCGTTCCCCCGAACGGCTCCCCCGCCTCGCCCGCAGCGCGAGGACCAGTGCCACCACGGCCACCACCGCGACGAGCAGCGCCCAGTCCGGGACCGCCCGGCCCAGCGAGGCCACCCGCTCCTCCACGGCGAACGAGTCGTCCACCGACAGCGGGCCCGGCAGCGCGGTCGTCCCGTCGAAGACCAGGAACAGCGTGCCCAGGACGACGAAGAAGAGGCCCGAGAGCACCGAGGTCGAGTGGAGCGTCAGCGGGCCCGCCCGGAACGCCCGCCCGCGCAGCAGGCGCCGCCGGCCCAGGTCGTACCGCTCCCAGAGCAGCGCCAGGACGAACAGCGGCACCGCCATCCCCAGCGCGTACACCGCGAGGAGCAGCCCCCCGTACGCCGGGCTGCCGCTCAGCGCCGCCACCGTCAGGACGCTGCCGAGGATCGGGCCCGCGCAGAAGCCCGCGAGTCCGTAGACCAGGCCCAGGGCGTAGACGGAGAACGCCGACACGGGCCGGATGCGGCCGCTCGCCTCCGCGATCCGGCGGGAGGCGAAGCCCAGGCCGAGGATCTGGAGGACGCCGAGCCCGACGATCAGCAGGCCCCCGGCCGTGACGAGCAGGTCCCGGTGGCCGTAGAAGAACCGGCCCGCCAGCGAACCGGCCGCCCCGAGCGGGACGAGGGTGGTCGCCAGCCCCGCGTAGAGGACGCCGGTCCGGGCGACCAGCTTCGCGCGCGTGTCGATCGAGTACGCGAAGAAGGCGGGCAGCAGCAGGGCGCTGCACGGGCTGAGGAGGGCGAGCAGCCCGCCGAGGAAGGCGGCGAAGTACCCGATCCCGGAGGTCACCGCCCGCTCCCGGAGGGCCGCGCCGACTTCTCCGCGCCCTTCGCCCTCGCCGCCGCCTCGATCGCCTCCGTGAAGGTCCCCAGCGGCTGCGCGCCCGCGATCGGACGGCCGTTGACCAGGAAGGACGGGGTGGAGGTGGCGCCGAGCGCGTACCCCTCCTCCTGGTCCTTCCGCACGGCCGCGCGGGCCGCCTCCCCCTCGCTGTCGCGCGCGAACCGGGCCGCGTCGGGGACGCCCGCCTCCTTCGCGAGGGCCGCGAGCCGGTCCCGGCCGAAGCCCTTCTCCTTGGCGCCCTCCGCGTAGGCGGCCTTGTGGAACTCCCAGAAACGGCCCTGCTGTCCGGCCGCCCAGGAGGCGCGGGCGACGGCCTCCGACTCCTCGCCGAAGATCGGGAAGTTCCGCCACTCGATGCGCAGGGTGCCGTCGCCGACGTACTTCTCCACCAGGGCCGGCTCGGTGTCCCGGGCGAACTTCCCGCAGTAGCCGCACTTGAAGTCGGCGTACTCGATGAGCACCACGGGCGCGTCGGCCCGGCCCAGGGCGAGCTTGTCGGAGGCGTCGCGGCGGGCGTACGCCTCCAGCCGCGCGTACACGCCGGCGGACGGGCCGGCGCCGGCCTCCGCGACGGCGGACGGACCGGAGGCGCCGGGGGCCGGGGGCTTGGTCGCGGTGTACGAGACGACGCCGAGCAGCACGGCGGCGGTCGCCACCCCGGCGACGATCGCGACCGGCCTGTACCTGGCGGCGGAGGAGGACGAGGAGGAGGTGGGCATGCGGAAGCGCTCCCGGGAAGAGGGGAAGGGAAAGGACGGGACGGCGGGGAACGGCCGTCCGTCTACACCCTCAGGACCGACAGCTCCACGGGCGACGGCGGGACGCGTACGGGCGGCTCCCGCCCCGGCACCGGCCGGACACCGGCCGCCGCGTCCACGGGCCGGGCACCGCACGGCACCCGGTCGGCGGCGAGGGCGGGCAGCAGCTCCGCGAAGCCGTGCGCGCGCGGCGGCGCGGCGGGCTTCCCCGTCCCCCCGGCGGAACGGCCCGGATCGCAGCCGGGCACGGAACCTCCCGGGGCGGAGACGGCGACGGCGTCCGCGGCGTGCGGGGCCCCGGCGGGCTCCGCCCGGGCGAACGCCCCGCACGCGAGCAGCCCCAGCACCAGTCCCAGGAGCGCGGCGAACGCCGCCGGCGCGCGGGTGGTGCGGAACATGCAGAACTCTCCGGTCCGGTCGACGTGCCCGAAATAGTACGCACTCCGCCCGGCCGCCCCGGACGGCGCGCCCCGGCCCGTTCCTGGCCCGTTCCCGGCCCGTTCCCGCCCCGGACGGCGCACCCCGGTCCGTTCCCCGCCCGTTCTTCCCGGTCCGGACGGCGCGCCCCGCCGGACCCCGGGACGGACCGCTCGTAAATCGGTTCGCCGCTTCTCGGCCGCAGGTGCGATCCTGGATTCCGTATGTCTACTTCCTTCGCCGCCCTCCAGTCCGTCCTGGCCGGGGTCTCGCTGCGGGACTCCCACCGGCTCGGCCGCCGTCTCGAAGGCGCCCGCCGCATCCGCAAGCCCGAGGCCCGCGCGGCCGTCCTGGACGAGATCGCCGCCGAGGCGGCCAAGGCCAAGGAGCGCGTCGACGCGCGCGCCGCCCGCGTGCCCGCCGTCACCTACCCCGAACAGCTCCCCGTCTCGCAGAAGAAGGACGAGATCCTGGAGGCGATACGCGACCACCAGGTCGTGATCGTCGCCGGTGAGACGGGCTCCGGGAAGACCACCCAGATCCCCAAGATCTGTCTGGAGCTGGGCCGGGGCGTCCGGGGCATGATCGGGCACACCCAGCCCCGCCGGATCGCCGCCCGCACCGTCGCCGAGCGCGTCGCCGAGGAGCTGGGGACCCCGCTGGGCGAGGCCGTCGGCTGGAAGGTCCGCTTCACCGACCAGGTGAACCCCGAGGCGACCTTCGTGAAGCTGATGACCGACGGCATCCTGCTCGCGGAGATCCAGACGGACCGCGAGCTGCGCGCCTACGACACGATCATCATCGACGAGGCCCACGAGCGGTCCCTCAACATCGACTTCCTGCTCGGCTACCTGGCCCAGCTCCTTCCGAAGCGCCCCGACCTCAAGGTCGTGATCACCTCCGCGACCATCGACCCGGAGCGCTTCTCCCGCCACTTCGGGGACGCCCCGATCGTCGAGGTCAGCGGACGCACGTACCCCGTCGAGGTCCGCTACCGCCCCCTCCTCGAAGAGGACTCGGAGGAGTCCGACCGGGACCAGATCACCGCGATCTGCGACGCCGTCGACGAGCTCCAGTCCGAGGGGCCGGGCGACATCCTGGTCTTCCTCTCCGGCGAGCGCGAGATCCGCGACACGGCGGACGCGCTGCTGAAACGGAACCTGCGGAACACCGAGGTCCTCCCCCTCTACGCGCGCCTCTCGCACGCCGAGCAGCACCGGGTGTTCCAGGCGCACTCCGGGCGCCGGATCGTCCTCGCGACGAACGTCGCCGAGACCTCCCTGACCGTCCCCGGCATCAAGTACGTGATCGACCCGGGCACCGCCCGCGTCTCCCGCTACTCGCACCGGACCAAGGTGCAGCGGCTGCCCATCGAGCCGGTCAGCCAGGCCAGCGCCAACCAGCGCAAGGGCCGCTGCGGCCGTACGTCCGACGGCATCTGCATCCGGCTGTACTCGGAGGACGACTTCCTCTCGCGGCCGGAGTTCACGGACGCCGAGATCCTCCGCACGAACCTGGCCTCCGTCATCCTCCAGATGACCGCCGCCGGCCTCGGCGACATCGAGAAGTTCCCCTTCATCGACCCGCCGGACCACCGCAACATCCGGGACGGCGTGCAGCTCCTCCAGGAGCTGGGCGCGATCGACCCGGCCGAGAAGGACCCGAAGAAGCGGCTGACGGAGCAGGGCCGCAAGCTCTCCCAGCTGCCCGTGGACCCGCGGCTCGCCCGCATGGTCCTGGAGGCCGAGCGGAACGGCTGCGCCCGCGAGGTCATGGTCATCGCGGCGGCGCTCTCCATCCAGGACCCGCGCGAACGGCCCGCGGAGAAGCAGGCGCAGGCCGATCAGCAGCACGCCCGGTTCAAGGACGAGACGAGCGACTTCCTCGCCTACCTGAACCTGTGGCGGTACGTCCGCGAGCAGCAGAAGGAGCGCGGTTCCAGCTCCTTCCGCCGGATGTGCAAGCAGGAGTACCTGAACTTCCTCCGCATCCGCGAGTGGCAGGACATCTACACCCAGCTGCGGACGGTCGCCCGGCAGATGGGCATCCACCTCAACGAGGAGGATGCGCCGGAGCAGTCCGTGCACGTCTCCCTCCTCGCCGGCCTCCTCTCGCACATCGGCCTGAAGGACGTGAAGGAGTCCAAGGACGGGGCGAAGGAGGGCGGCCGCCGGGAGGGGGGCCGCAGCGAGTACCTGGGCGCGCGGAACGCCAAGTTCGCGATCTTCCCCGGCTCGGCGCTCTTCAAGAAGCCCCCGCGCTTCGTCATGTCCGCCGAACTGGTGGAGACGTCGCGCCTGTGGGCCCGGGTCAACGCCCGGATCGAGCCCGAGTGGATCGAACCGCTCGCCCAGCACCTGGTGAAGAAGACGTACAGCGAGCCGCACTGGGAGAAGGACCAGGCGGCCGTGATGGCGTTCGAGAAGGTGACGCTGTACGGCGTCCCGATCGTCACCGACCGCAAGGTGAACTACGGGCGGATCGACCCGGAGGTCTCCCGGGACCTGTTCATCAGGAACGCGCTGGTCGAGGGCGACTGGCGCACCCACCACAAGTTCTTCGCGGACAACCGCAGGCTCCTCACGGAGGTCGAGGAGCTGGAGCACCGGGCCCGCCGCCGGGACATCCTGGTGGACGACGAGACGCTCTTCGACTTCTACGACAAGCGCGTCCCCGAACACGTCGTCTCCGGCGCCCACTTCGACTCCTGGTGGAAGCGCAAGCACCGCGAGGAGCCGGACTTCCTCGACTTCGAGCGCGAGATGCTCATCAACGAGCGGGCGGGGGCGGTCACCAAGGACGACTACCCGGACGCGTGGCGGCAGGGCGCGCTCACGTTCCGGGTGACGTACCAGTTCGAGCCGGGCGCGGACGCGGACGGCGTGACCGTCCACATCCCGCTCCAGGTGCTCAACCAGGTGACGGGCGAGGGCTTCGAGTGGCAGATCCCGGGCCTGCGGACGGAGGTCGTCACGGAGCTGATCCGCTCCCTGCCGAAGCCGGTCCGCCGCCACTGCGTCCCGGCTCCGGACTTCGCGGCCCGCTTCCTGGACTCCGTGGTGCCCGTGCAGGAGCCGCTGACGACGGCGCTGGCGCGCGAGCTCCGGCGGATGGCCGGCGTCCCGCTCACGCCGGACGACTTCGACTGGGCGAAGGTCCCCGACCACCTCAAGGTGACGTTCCGGATCGTGGACGAGCGGCGCCGCAAGGTGGCCGAGGACAAGGACCTGGAGGCGCTGCGCCTGAAACTGCGCCCCAAGGCCCGCCAGGCCCTCTCCAAGGCCGCCGCGGCGGCCACGGGCGGCCCGGACGGCTCCGGGCCCTCCCTGGAGCGCGCCGGGCTCACGGACTGGACGATCGGCACGCTCACCAAGGTCTTCGAGACCAGGCGGGCCGGGCAGCCGGTCAAGGCGTACCCGGCGCTCGTGGACGAGGGCGCCGGCGTGGCCGTGCGGCTCTTCGACACGGAGGCCGAGCGGGACCGGGCGATGTGGGAGGGCACCCGGAAGCTGATCATGCTGAACATCCCGGTGAACCCGGCGAAGTTCGCCTCGGACAAGCTGACCAACCAGCAGAAGCTGGCCCTGTCCTCGAACCCGCACGGCTCGATCCAGGCCCTCTTCGAGGACTGCGCGACCGCCGCCGCCGACAAGCTGATCGCGGACCACGGCGGCCCGGTGTGGGACGAGGAGTCCTTCCGGAAGCTGTACGACAGGGTCCGCGCGGACCTCGTGGACACGACGGTGCGGACGGTGGGCCAGGTCCAGCAGGTCCTGGCGGCCTGGCAGGCCTGCGAGCGGCGCCTGAAGGCCACGAGCAGTCCGGCGCTGCTGCCGAACCTGCGGGACGTCCGGGAACAGCTCGACCGGCTGGTGCCGGCCGGCTTCGTCACCCGTACGGGGCTGAAGCGCCTCCCGGACCTGATGCGCTACCTGGTGGCGGTGGACCGGCGCCTCCAGCAGATGCCGACCGGGGTCCAGCGGGACACCACCCGGATGGAGAAGGTCCGGGAGATGCAGGACGAGTACGCCTGGCTGCTCGAACAGTTCCCGGAGGGCCGGCCGGTGCCGTCCTCGGTCACCGACATCCGCTGGATGATCGAGGAGCTGCGGGTGAGCTACTTCGCGCACGCCCTGGGGACGGCCTACCCGGTGTCGGACAAGCGGATCGTGAAGGCGATCGACGCGTCGGTCCCGTAGCCGGACCCGCGCGGACCGGCCGGAGACCCACCGACGGAGCCGCACGGGCCGGTAGCCGGACCCTCGCCGTCGGTGAGTTCGACCTGACCCGCCGGCCTGCTGTACAGTTTCTTTCGCAGCCGCTTGAAAAGGCTGCGAGCAAGGTCCTGTGGAGCAGTTGGTTAGCTCGCCACCCTGTCAAGGTGGAGGTCGCGGGTTCAAGTCCCGTCAGGATCGCCTCCCCGAAGGCCCGCATCGTGAGATGCGGGCCTTCGTTGTGTCCCCGTGTCTTGACGGCGTCCCGCGCCCGCCGGTACTCCGGTCTTTCAGGGAACCGGGGGCCCACGGGAGGTGGTCGCGCATGGCCGCGGCGTCCGCAGCACGGCACGACACACGAGCGCTCCTGCGCGCCCACCTGGCGGCCGCGTCGCGGTACGGGCACCTCACGCGGCGCTGCACGGTCTGCCACCGCCTCCTGAGGCTCGCCATGGAGACCGCGGAGCCGGCCGATCCGGTCGATCCCGCCGATTTCTCCGTGCCGGTCGGTTCCGCCGTGCCCGCCACGTTCGCCCGGACAGGCGAGGACACCGGACCGGAGGAGAGCGCCGTCCCCGCGGAGGCGGAGGCCGTCGGCCCCGTGGAAGGCACCGAAGCGGAAGTCGTCGAAGAGGAAGCCGCCGAATCCGCCGGCGCGTCCTGGGCCGGACGGGTGACCCCCGGTGTCCCGGGTCCGTCCGGCGCGGGGGAACGACCGCCGGCGGAGGAGGGCGGGAGCCCCACCGGCCCGTGACCGCCGGGCCGTTGGGTTCCGTCCCGGAAGGAGCGGACCGGCCGTTGGCAAGGTCCCGCCGGTGTGACGGGTGTCACTGAAAGTCTTTCAGAAACCGCTTCACTTACACCCGCCCTACACCCGTCCGATTTAATATGTGCAATTGCACGGCGAAACCACGGGTAACAGCGGACACAAAAAGATCGCGCTGGACCCGGCGGAGTCCAGCGCGATCGTACGGCGAAGGCCTGTTGGGGCAGGCGCTCACCGGCAGAGCGGGGGGTGGGCGACCGGATTGGGGGGTCCGGACAGGCCCGGTACTACGGGGTGCTGCGGGGTGTCACGCGACCTCAGGCCTCGCTGCGCTGCTGCGGAATGCCCGCCAGCAGTGCGCGGACCTCGGCCTCGCGGTACCGGCGGTGCCCACCCAGGGTGCGGATGGACGTGAGCTTGCCGGCCTTGGCCCAACGGGTCACCGTCTTCGGGTCGACACGGAACATCGTGGCAACCTCGGCAGGGGTCAGCAGCGGCTCGGCATCAGGGGTGCGAGCGGTCATGAGCGGCCTCCTCGGGAGAACCGAACCATCTCGGTTCTTTCCTCTAAATTCTGCACCTTGACCCGCGTTGCCCGAAATGGCAGAAGCGGGCCGAGTCGGTTATAGGACGAACGGCTTGTCCTCGGCACTACAACTACACCATCCGTCCAGCCACGTCGGCCAAACCGATGGAATTGCCCTCGCAGGTGTTCATCAGCGGCGGAAGTCGATGGACCATGCCATAACGGACAGTCACGCGCCTGTGACGATCAGTCACAGGCGCGATCAGGAGTCCTCAGACCCCCCATAGAGTGCAATGCTGAGCGTTCCGCCCACACTTGGGCGGAAGGAACCCTCCCCGGACTCCTTGTCCTATTTTGGCACGAGGATGGGGGATGGGCGCAAGGGTGCGTTTAGTGCTGTCCGTCACGCTTGAGCCAAAGGCCCGGATCGGGACCAACGTCCCCACCGGACGGGAGCCGAAGGACCCGGCCGGAGGAAGCGGACGCGGAGACCCCGGAGCCGTCGGCTCCGGAGACCTCGAAGATCATTTACACCGGCCGGACATGTCTTGTCGATACCGACCTGACGAAGATGCCCGACTGGTGTCACTTCGCGCCCCGCGAGCCCCTGACCACGGCACCTGGGCGCGACCGTGCCCCCGCGCCGAAACCCGCCCGGCCCGGGGTCAGTTCGCGAAGCGCAGGTCCCCGACCGCCCGCCAGCGCTCGGCGAGGCGCCCGTACACCCCGCCCGCCGCCTCGCCGTCCCCCGCCCGCAGCGCCGCGATCCCCTCGGCCAGCTGGGCCGCCGACCGCTCCTCCGCCAGCCACTCGGCCGTGACCGCGTGCACGAGCCCCCCGAAGTCCAGCTCCACCAGGGACCGGGGGTGGAACTCCTCCAGCCAGCGCCCCACCTCGACCAGACCCTCCGTCATGGGCCCCTCGTCGATCGACTCCCGCAGCGTCCGCAGCGCCCGCGCGAGCCGGCGCCGCGCCTGCGCCATCGTCGTCCGGTACCGCAGCACCGGCGGCCGGCCCGGCCCGCCGTCCGCCGGCTCCCCCGGCTCGTACCGCCGGTCCTCGTCCCCGAAGAGCGCGAACCAGCGCAGCGGCACCTGCCAGACCGCCGTGCGGATCCACGGCCGCGCGTCCGGGTTCCGCGCCCGCCAGCGCTCGTGGTCCGCCGCCACCTGCGCGCGCACCACCGGCGGGAGCATCGCGTCGAGCACCGGCTCCGGGTACCCCTCCGCCTCCAGCTCCTCCAGGGCCAGCCAGCCGCGCAGCCGGGTCCGCCACGGGCAGATCACCACCGCCCCGTCCAGGTGCGCGACGAAGGCCTCCCCGCTCTCGTGCACCGGAACCGGCACCGGGGGCACCGGCAGCAGGTCCGCGAGCGACCGGCGCAGCTCCTCCTGCGCCCCCGGGGTGCGGGGCCGCCGCGCGTACCGGGACCAGTGGGTCCGCTCCGGCTCGGGGAACGCGGCCAGCGGCTCGTACACCCGCAGATAGGACGCGTAGGGAACGGGGACCGGGGAGGGGACCGACATGCCGCGAATCCTTCCACGGCGGTACCCCCCGAGGGGGTGATCCCGCGCACTACGGCTGATCTACGCCCTGGTAGCGCTTACCCTCTTGCCGAACCGGTCCCTCCCCCACCCGCAGGGAGGGCCACAACCGCCGCTTCTTACCTGGGAGTCACCACCGTGACCGATGTGACCGGCGTTCCTGTCGACCCCGCAGACGTGCTGCAGACCCTGTTCCGTTCGGAACGGGGCGGCCACGAGCAGGTCGTGCTGTGCCAGGACCGCTCCACCGGCCTCAAGGCCGTCATCGCCCTCCACTCCACCGCCCTGGGCCCCGCCCTCGGCGGCACCCGCTTCCACCCCTACGCCACCGAGGCGGAGGCGGTCGCCGACGCGCTCAACCTGGCACGCGGCATGTCGTACAAGAACGCCCTGGCCGGTCTCGACCACGGGGGCGGCAAGGCCGTCATCATCGGCGACCCGGAACAGATCAAGACGGAGGAGCTCCTCCTCGCCTACGGGCGGTTCGTCGCCTCCCTCGGCGGCCGGTACGTCACGGCCTGCGACGTCGGCACCTACGTCGCCGACATGGACGTCGTCGCCCGCGAGAACCGGTGGACCACCGGCCGCTCCCCCGAGAACGGCGGCGCCGGCGACTCCTCCGTCCTCACCGCCTTCGGCGTCTTCCAGGGCATGCGCGCCTCCGCGCAGTTCCTGTGGGGCGACCCGACCCTGCGCGGCCGCAGGGTCGGCGTCGCGGGCGTCGGCAAGGTCGGCCACCACCTCGTCGGACACCTCCTGGAGGACGGCGCCGAGGTCTACGTCACCGACGTGCGCGAGGAGTCGGTCCGCCGGATCACCGACCGGCACCCCCGGGTGAAGGTGGTCGCCGACACCGACGCGCTGATCCGCGTCGAGGGCCTGGACGTCTACGCGCCCTGCGCGCTCGGCGGCGCCCTGAACGACGACACCGTGCCGGCCCTCACCGCGAAGATCGTCTGCGGCGCGGCCAACAACCAGCTCGCCCACCTCGGCGTCGAGAAGGACCTGGAGGAGCGCGGCATCCTCTACGCGCCCGACTACGTGGTCAACGCCGGCGGCGTGATCCAGGTCGCGGACGAGCTGCACGGCTTCGACTTCGACCGGTGCAGGGCGAAGGCGGCGAAGATCTTCGACACCACCCTCTCGATCTTCGCACGTGCGAAGGAGGACGGGATTCCGCCGGCCGCGGCGGCCGACCGGATCGCGGAGCAGCGGATGGCGGAGGCCCGGCGCGGCTGAGCCGCGCCCCGGGGGCATCCGGTCCCGGCCCGCCGCCGGGGGGACGCGGGGAGACTTCCCTCACCCCCCTCGGCGGGTCGGCCCCCCGGAAGAGGTTAAAATCGCGACTGACCAGCGAGGAAAGGGCTCCTCGAAGGTTCTGTACCGGGGTATGTGATGCGCACGGCGTACCGTAGGCCCGCGGAAACAGGTACCGTTGAAGCCCTACGGGCCGGTCTCTCCGTCGAGAGTCCGTTCCGAACCATGAACGCGTGTCAAGACTCTGGGGCCATCGAGCCCCGTCACCGAGGGGGTCGAGCCATGGGGCGCGGCCGGGCAAAGGCCAAGCAGACCAAGGTCGCCCGCCAGCTGAAGTACAGCAGCGGCGGGACGGACCTGACGCGTCTGGCCAATGAGCTGGGCGCTTCGACTTCGAGCCAGCCGCCGAATGGCGAGCCGTTCGAGGACGACGACGACGAAGACGACCCGTACGCCCAGTACGCGGATCTCTACAACACGGACGACGAGGACGAGGACGACCGGTCCGGTCCTTCTTCGTCCCCGCGTCGCGCTTGACCTTCTGAATCACCGAAACCCGGCCCGGTACGCCCCGGCCGGGTTTCCGTGCTGTCCGCGTGCGCGCCGGCGCCCGGGCCCGGAGAGACCGGTCGGGGGCGCCCCTGAGGGCACCCCCGATTCCCGACGGCCTTCCGGTCTCAGCGCGCGTGGTCCCCGACCAGCTCGGCGCCGGTGGCGCGGTCGCCGCGCTCGGTGATCTCGCCCGCGACCCAGGACTCCACGCCCCGGTCCGCCAGCGTCGTCAGGGCCGCGTCCACCGAATCGGCCGGGACGACGGCCATCATGCCGACGCCCATGTTCAGCGTCTTCTCCAGCTCCAGGCGCTCCACCCGGCCGGCCCGGCCGACGAGGTCGAAGACCGCGCCCGGGGTCCAGGTCGACCGGTCGACGGTGGCGTGCAGGCCGTCCGGGATCACCCGGGCCAGGTTGGCCGCGAGGCCGCCGCCCGTGATGTGGCTGAAGGCGTGGACGTCCGTGGTCCGGGTGAGGGCCAGGCAGTCGAGCGAGTAGATCTTCGTGGGCTCCAGCAGCTCCTCGCCGAGCGTCCGGCCCAGCTCCTCGACCCGCTGGTCGAGGGTCATCCCGGCGCGGTCGAAGAGCACGTGCCGCACGAGCGAGTACCCGTTGGAGTGAAGGCCGGAGGAGGCCATGGCGATGACCGCGTCCCCCGTACGGATGCGGTCGGGACCGAGGAGGCGGTCGTGCTCCACGACGCCCGTGCCCGCGCCGGCCACGTCGAAGTCGTCCGGGCCGAGGAGGCCCGGGTGCTCCGCGGTCTCGCCGCCGACCAGGGCGCAGCCGGCCAGGACACAGCCCTCGGCGATGCCCTTGACGATGGCGGCGACCCGCTCCGGGTGGACCTTGCCCACGCAGATGTAGTCGGTCATGAAGAGCGGTTCGGCGCCGCAGACGACGATGTCGTCCATGACCATCGCGACCAGGTCGTGGCCGATCGTGTCGTACACGCCCATCTGGCGGGCGATGTCGACCTTGGTGCCGACGCCGTCGGTCGCGGAGGCCAGCAGGGGGCGCTCGTAGCGCTTGAGGGCGGAGGCGTCGAAGAGGCCGGCGAACCCGCCGAGGCCGCCGAGGACCTCGGGGCGGCGCGTCTTCTTCACCCACTCCTTCATCAGCTCGACGGCGCGGTCGCCCGCCTCGATGTCCACGCCCGCGGACGCGTAGCTGGCGCCGCCTTCGGCACTGGGGGTCTCAGACATGGGTTGAGATCTTTCGTGTCGTTACTGCGGGTGCGCAGCGGGGTCTTACGGGCGACGGAGCGCGTCGGCGGCCGCGGTGGCCGCCGGTCCGGCCGCCAGCTCGGTCTCCAGGAGCTGCTTGCCCAGCAGCTCGGGGTCCGGCAGCTCCATCGGGTACTCGCCGTCGAAGCAGGCGCGGCAGAGGTTCGGCTTCTGGATCGTGGTCGCCTCGATCATCCCCTCCAGGGAGATGTACGAGAGCGAGTCCGCGCCCAGCGACTTGCCGATCTCGTCGACCGACATGCCGTTGGCGATCAGCTCGGCGCGGGTCGCGAAGTCGATGCCGAAGAAGCAGGGCCACTTGACCGGCGGGGAGGAGATCCGGATGTGGACCTCGGCGGCACCGGCCTCGCGGAGCATCCGGACCAGGGCGCGCTGGGTGTTGCCGCGGACGATCGAGTCGTCCACGACCACGAGCTTCTTCCCCTTGATGACTTCCTTGAGGGGGTTCAGCTTCAGCCGGATGCCCAGCTGGCGGATGGTCTGGGAGGGCTGGATGAAGGTGCGCCCGACGTAGGCGTTCTTCACCAGGCCGGCGCCGAAGGGGATGCCCGAGGCCTCGGCGTAGCCGATGGCGGCCGGGGTGCCGGACTCCGGGGTCGCTATCACCAGGTCGGCCTCGACGGGCGCCTCCTTCGCGAGGCGGCGGCCCATCTCCACGCGGGAGAGGTACACGTTCCGGCCGGCGATGTCGGTGTCCGGGCGGGCCAGGTACACGTACTCGAAGACACAGCCCTTGGGCTTCGCTTCCGCGAATCGCGAGGTGCGGATGCCGTTCTCGTCGATCGCGATCATCTCGCCCGGCTCGACCTCGCGGACGTAGCTGGCGCCGCAGATGTCGAGGGCGGCGGACTCCGAGGCGACCACCCAGCCGCGCTCCAGCCGGCCGAGGACCAGCGGGCGGATGCCCTGCGGGTCGCGGGCCGCGTAGAGCGTGTGCTCGTCCATGAAGACGAGGGAGAAGGCGCCCCGGACGTCGGGGAGGACCTTCGCGGCGGCCTGCTCGACGGTGAGCGGCTCGCCGTCCTCGTCGACCTGGCCCGCGAGGAGCGCGGTGACCAGGTCGGTGTCGTTGGTGGCGGCGACCTGGGTCGCGCGCCCCTCCCGCTTGGGGAGGTCGGCGACCATCTCGGCGAGCTGCGCCGTGTTCACCAGGTTGCCGTTGTGGCCGAGCGCGATCGAGCCGCGGGCGGTCGCCCGGAACGTCGGCTGCGCGTTCTCCCACACGGAGGCCCCGGTGGTCGAGTAGCGGGCGTGACCGACCGCGATGTGACCCTGGAGGGAACCGAGAGAGGTCTCGTCGAAGACCTGGGACACGAGGCCCATGTCCTTGAAGACGAGGATCTGGGAGCCGTTGCTGACCGCGATTCCCGCGGATTCCTGGCCCCGATGCTGGAGGGCGTAGAGCCCGAAGTACGTGAGCTTTGCGACCTCTTCACCCGGAGCCCAGACCCCGAAGACGCCGCAAGCGTCCTGAGGGCCCTTCTCGCCGGGAAGCAGATCGTGATTGAGTCGACCGTCACCACGTGGCACGTTTCCGAGTGTAGACGGGCTCGACCACTGGTCCGAATTGGGGAAATCGGGGTCGGCCGCTCTCGTGCGTTCGCACGAAATGATCATCTCTCGCTTGGAGGGGGCTACAAACCAGGCGGGGGAAGGAATCCGGGCTCCGGGGCCGGACAGAGCGGACGCTCGTACCAGGCCCCGGAGCGGTCCCCGATGTGACGGAGTTCGCAGTCCGGGCGGGTCCGGGCGCCGGACGCTACGCGCGTCCGGCCGGTTCCGCGATGGCGGTGAGGCCCTCGCCGGAGGCGTCGGTGAGCGTCAGGGTCCGGGAGTCGATCCGGTACGTGAGGGGCCCGTCGAGGAGGTCGTACAGCTTCGTCTCCAGGCTCATCTGCGGGCCCGTGCACATCATCCGGGTGGTGGCGGCCGGGCCCTCGACGGTGAGGGTCGTGCCCTCGGTCCGGGCGGTGGCGGAGAAGTTGTTGCAGCCCAGGTTGCCGGTGATCCCGCCGTCCGCGCCCAGAACGAGACGCGCCTTGCCCCCGCTCCCGGCGGGCAGGGAGGGCGCCGTCCTCCCGGAGAGCAGGCCGTCGACCTTCCACGTGGTGCCGCGCAGCGGGGCGGGCCGCTCGGCGGTGAGCGCGAGGGAGTTCCGCCCGTCGGGCGAGGTCAGGGTGAACGCGTCGCCCTTCATCGTGCCCTTGAGGGGCCCGGAGAACGCCTTGCCCAGCTCCTCCTCGAAGCGCATGCGGTCGGGGGAGCAGGCGATCTGGGTCGACGGGCCCCGCGAGACGGTGAGGGTGTCGCCCTTCACGGCGACGGTCCCGTTGAAGGTGTTGCAGCCGCCGGTGCCCGTGACGCGGCCGTCCTTCCCGAACGTGACGCGGGCGCCGGCCGGCGCACCGGACCTCTTCCCGTCGGCCGTGACCGCGTCGACCGTCCAGTGCGTGCTGGTGACCGGGAGGTCCGGGGAGACGGTGCCCGCCCCGGGCCCGGAGCCCCGGCCCCCCTCCGTGCCGCAGGCGGTGAGCAGGAGCAGCGGGACCAGGACGACGAGTGCGCGTGGCTTCGACATGGAGATGGGACGGGCGGACGGACGGGACGGTTCCCCTCTTCTTCCGGGGCCCCGTACGGGCCGTCCCTGCCGGGGGACGCGAGTCCGCCCGTACGGGTCACCCTGCGCGGGGGGCGTGGGCCCGTACGGGTCACTCCATCAGGGGCAGCAGGCCCGCCAGGTCGGCGCGTTCGCCGCTCGCGCTCACCCGGGCCGCGTCCCGCTCCGCCGCCCACTCCGTACGCCCGGTGGCGAGCCGGACCCAGGTCAGGGGGTCCGTCTCGACCACGTTGGGCGGGGTGCCCCGGGTGTGCCGGGGGCCCTCCACGCACTGGACGACCGCGTACGGGGGGACCCGGACCTCGACCGCCCCGCCCGGCACCCGCGCCGCGAGCACGTCCGCGAGGAGACGGGTGCAGGCGGCGAGGGCCTGCCGGTCGTACGGGATGCCGGCGCCGGTCGCGTCGTTCAGGTCGTCGGTGTGGACGACGAGTTCGACGGTCCGGGTGACGAGGAAGTCCCCGAGGGTCATGGCGCCGAAGCTCAGCGGCAGGAGCCGCTCGCCGGACGCGCCCGCCACCGCCCTCTCGTAGTCGTCCCGCACGCGCGCGTAGAGGGCGGGCAGGTCCGCGGCGTCGATCCCGCGCGTGTGCGCGTCGATCCGCCCGGCGGCCTCCGCGGTCCTGGCCGGCCAGTCGAGCAGGGCCAGCTCCCGTACGGCCGGGGCGGGTTCGGCGAGGAGCCGCGGCACGGAGTCGGCCATCCACGCGACGTGCGCCGCCAGGTCCCGCACCGTCCACTCCCCGAGCCGGGTCGGCCCGTCGAGCTGTGCGGGCGTGAACGCCCCGACCGCCTCCTGTACGTGCCCGAACTGGGCGAGGACGGCGGCCCGGGTCTTCACGGGGTCGTAGCTGCGGGTGCGCTTCTTGGCCGGTGGCATGCGGTGAGGGTACGGGAAGGCCCCCGTCCGGAACCGGAGTTCCGGACGGGGGCTCCCGTACGTACCGCCACGAGGGGCCGGGTCAGGCCAGCAGGCCCGGGATCGTCGCCTCGTGGGCCGTGCGCAGCTCCTCCAGGGAGAGGACGAACTCGCCCTGCACGTCCACCGCGTCGCCGTCGACGACACCGATCCGGGTCGCCGGCAGGCCCCGCGCGCCGCACATGTCGGTGAAGCGGAGCTCCTCGCTGCGCGGGACGGCGACGACCGCGCGGCCCGCCGACTCGCTGAAGAGGAAGGTGAAGGCGTCGAGGCCCTCGGGGACGACCAGACGGGCGCCCTTGCCGCCGCGCAGGCAGGACTCGACGACCGCCTGCACGAGACCGCCGTCGGACAGGTCGTGCGCCGCGTCGATCATGCCGTCGCGCGAGGCCGAGATCAGGATCTCGCCGAGCAGCTTCTCCCGGTCGAGGTCCACGGCCGGCGGCATGCCGCCGAGGTGCTGGTGGATCACCTCGGACCAGGCCGAACCGCCGAACTCCTCCTTGGTGTCGCCGAGCAGGTAGAGGAGCTGGCCCTCTTCCGCGAAGGCGATGGGGGTGCGGCGGTTGACGTCGTCGATCACGCCCAGGACGGCCACGACGGGCGTCGGGTGGATCGCCACGTCACCGGTCTGGTTGTAGAGGGAGACGTTGCCGCCGGTCACCGGGGTGCCGAGCTGGAGGCAGCCGTCCGCGAGACCACGGGTGGCCTCGGCGAACTGCCACATCACGGCCGGGTCCTCGGGCGAACCGAAGTTCAGGCAGTCCGAGATGGCGAGCGGCTTGGCGCCGGAGGCGGCGACGTTGCGGTACGCCTCCGCGAGCGCGAGCTGCGCGCCCGTGTACGGGTCGAGCTTGGCGTACCGGCCGTTGCCGTCGGTCGCCATGGCCACGCCGAGGTTGGTCTCCTCGTCGATGCGGACCATGCCCGCGTCCTCGGGCTGCGCCAGGACCGTGTTGCCCTGCACGAACCGGTCGTACTGGTCCGTGATCCAGGACTTGGAGGCCTGGTTCGGGGAGGAGACGAGCCTGAGGACCTGGTCCTTCAGCTCGGCGCCGTTCCGCGGCCGGGGCAGCTTGCCGGCGTCGTCGGCCTGGAGCGCGTCCTGCCAGTCCGGGCGCGCGAACGGCCGGTGGTAGGTCGGGCCCTCGTGGGCGACGGAGCGCGGCGGCACGTCGACGATCTGCTCGCCGTGCCAGAAGATCTCCAGGCGCTCGCCCTCGGTCACCTCACCGATGACGGTGGCGATGACGTCCCACTTCTCGCAGATCTCCAGGAAGCGGTCGACGTGCTCGGGCTCGACGATCGCGCACATGCGCTCCTGCGACTCGCTCATGAGGATCTCCTCGGGCGAGAGCGTCGCGTCGCGCAGGTGCACGCGGTCGAGGTCGACCCGCATGCCGCCGGAGCCCGCGGAGGCCAGCTCGGACGTGGCGCAGGAGAGCCCGGCGCCGCCGAGGTCCTGGATGCCCGCGACCAGCTTCTCCTTGAAGATCTCCAGGGTGCACTCGATGAGGAGCTTCTCCTGGAAGGGGTCGCCGACCTGGACGGCGGGGCGCTTGGTGGGCTTGGTGTCGTCGAAGGTCTCGGACGCGAGGACCGAGACGCCGCCGATGCCGTCGCCGCCCGTGCGGGCGCCGTACAGGATGACCTTGTTGCCGGGGCCGGAGGCCTTGGCGAGGTGGATGTCCTCGTGCTTCATCACGCCGATGCAGCCGGCGTTGACCAGCGGGTTGCCCTGGTAGCAGGAGTCGAAGACGACCTCGCCGCCGATGTTGGGCAGGCCCAGGCAGTTGCCGTAGCCGCCGATGCCGGCGACGACACCGGGCAGCACGCGCTTGGTGTCGGGGTGGTCGGCCGCGCCGAAGCGCAGCGGGTCCACGACCGCGACCGGGCGGGCGCCCATGGCGAGGATGTCGCGGACGATGCCGCCGACGCCGGTGGCCGCGCCCTGGTAGGGCTCGATGTACGAGGGGTGGTTGTGCGACTCGACCTTGAAGGTGACCGCGTAACCCTGGCCGACGTCGACGACGCCCGCGTTCTCGCCGATGCCGACGAGCATGGCGTCGTTCTCGGGGGTCTTCTCGCCGAACTGCTTCAGGTGGACCTTGCTGCTCTTGTAGGAGCAGTGCTCGGACCACATGACGGAGTACATGGCGAGCTCGGCGCCGGTGGGACGGCGGCCGAGGATCTCGCGGATGCGCGCGTACTCGTCCTCCTTGAGGCCGAGCTCCTTCCAGGGCTGCTCGCTGTCCGGCGTCTCGCTCGCGTGCTTGACGGTGTCGAGGCTCATCAGGCGTTGACCAGCTTCTTGAGGATCGAGGTGAAGAAACCGAGGCCGTCCGTCTTGCCGGTGCCGACCAGCGGCTCGACGGCGTGCTCCGGGTGCGGCATGAGGCCGACCACGTTGCCCGCGGCGTTGGTGACGCCCGCGATGTCACGCAGCGAGCCGTTGGGGTTCACGTCCAGGTAGCGGAAGGCGACCCGCCCCTCGGCCTCCAGCTCGTCGAGCACCCGCTCGTCGGCGACGTAGCGGCCGTCCATGTTCTTGAGCGGGACCTCGATCTCCTGGCCCCGGGTGTAGTCCGAGGTCCAGGCGGTCTCCGCGTTCTCCACCCGCAGCTTCTGGTCGCGGCAGATGAAGTGGAGGTGGTTGTTGCGCAGCATCGCGCCCGGCAGCAGGTGGGCCTCGGTGAGGATCTGGAAGCCGTTGCAGATGCCGAGGACCGGCATGCCGGCCTTCGCCTGCTCGATGATCGTCTCCATCACCGGCGAGAAGCGGGAGATGGCGCCGGCCCGCAGGTAGTCGCCGTAGGAGAAGCCGCCGGCCAGGACCACGGCGTCGACCTGCTTGAGGTCCTTGTCGCGGTGCCAGAGCGGGACGGGCTCGGCGCCCGCGAGGCGGGCGGCGCGCAGCGCGTCCTGGTCGTCGAGCGTTCCGGGGAACGTGACGACGCCGATGCGTGCGGTCACGACTCCACCTTCACGACGAAGTCTTCGATCACGGTGTTGGCAAGGAAGGTTTCGGCCATCTCGTGGATGCGGGCGAGGGCGGCGTCGTCGACCGGCCCCTCCACCTCCAGCTCGAAGCGCTTCCCCTGACGGACGTCGGCGATTCCGGCGAATCCCAGGCGGGGCAGTGCACGCTGCACCGCCTGCCCCTGGGGGTCGAGGATCTCCGGCTTGAGCATGACGTCGACTACGACGCGTGCCACTGGCACTCCCGGTGGTGTGTTGCGTGGGCGGTTCCCTCAGCGTACCTGCCTCCAAATTCTACGCGGGTAGAGATCTGAAGGTTCCTACAAATGGCCGGGCCGGAACACCCCCTCCACCCGCCTCTTCGCCAGATGCCCCACAGCAAAATTCCCGTTAAATATTGCGGACCTCAATGCGCCGGGACACGCTGAGACAATTGACGGGTCTTCCCCCTGCGACACCTCCCCCTGTACAAAGGTTTACGAAAGAAAGCAGTATTGACCCGGCACAGCCGAACGGTCGGCATCGCCGCACGTCAAGGGCGCCACAAGCGCCCCTCGACCCCGGCGGCCGCAGGAAAGGACCGATATCCGTGGCTCAGCGTGTGATGGTCACCCTGTCCGATGACATCGAGGGTGGAGAAGCGGCTGAAACGGTCGTGTTCGGGATCGACGGGAAGATGTACGAGATCGACCTGAATACTGCCAATGCAGAGAAACTCCGCAAGGCCCTCGCGCCCTACGTGACGGCCGGACGCAAGCTCCCCGCCCGGGCCGGCGCCGCCGGCCGGGGCCCGGCGTCCGGGCCGTACACGCACACCGCCCTCGCCCCCGCCCCCGCGGCGGTCCGCGCCTGGGCGCAGTCCAACAAGCTGGAGGTGCCCGCGCGGGGCCGCATCCCCAAGCGGGTCTACGAGGCCTTCCGCGAGGCGAGCTGACGGGCGGGACGTCCCGGCGGCCACGGCCGCCGGGAACCGGCCGGACGGACGCGCACGCGCCTCCCGGGCCGGGGCGGAACGGCGGCCCCGGGCCGGGGCCGGGCGCCGATTTGCATTGCCCCCCCGATGATCCGCTAGAGTCTGGATCACGCCGAGGGGCGAGGCCGGAAGGCCCCACTCCGAGGAGCGTGCGGGTGTAGTTCAGTAGTAGAACATCCCCCTTCCAGGGGGAAGGCGCAGTGTGCGATCCCTGTCACCCGCTCTGCATCGCGTTACCGGCCACTCCGGTGGATCAGGTAGAGTGGTGCTCGCACCGCCCAGTGAAAGCTGAGCGGCAGCAATGCGGACGTGGCTCAGTTGGTAGAGCATCACCTTGCCAAGGTGAGGGTCGCGAGTTCGAATCTCGTCGTCCGCTCAGGGAGTGAAGGCCCCGGTTCTCAGGAACCGGGGCCTTCGTCGTGTGCCGCCGCTCCCCCACCGGTATGACATGTGTCAGGGGCGAGTGGTGACGGCGCGCACTGCCGGACCGGCCCCGCCGCCGGAACGCTGGACGCATGACCTACGCGATCCAGGCGGAGGACCTGCGCCGCGGCTACACCGGCGGCCACGAAGCCGTACGCGGCGTCTCCTTCACCGTCCCCCACGGCGAGATCTTCGCCCTGCTCGGCACCAACGGCGCCGGCAAGACCTCCACCGTCGAACTCCTGGAGGGCCTCGCCGCCCCCAGCGGCGGCACCGCCCGCGTCCTCGGCCACGACCCGTACCGGGAAAGGGCCGCCGTCCGCCCCCGCATCGGCGTGATGCTCCAGGAAGGCGGCTTCCCCGCCGACCTCACCGTGGCCGAGACCGTACGCATGTGGGCCGGGTGCACCAGCGGAGCCCGGCCCCCCGGGGAGGCCCTCGCCGCCACCGGGCTCACCGGCCGCGAACGGGTCGGGGTCAAGCAGCTGTCCGGCGGCGAACGGCGCCGGCTCGACCTCGCCCTGGCCCTCCTCGGCCGCCCCGAGGTCCTCTTCCTCGACGAACCCACCACCGGCCTGGACGCCGAGGGCCGCCGCGACACCTGGGACCTCGTCCGCGCCCTGCGCGACGGCGGCACCACCGTGCTCCTCACCACCCACTACCTGGAAGAGGCCGAAGCCCTCGCCGACCGGCTCGCGATCATGCACGGCGGCCGGATCGTCCTCTCCGGGACCCCGGCGGAGATCACCGCCTCCCGGCCCGCCCGCATCCGCTTCGCCCTCCCCGACGGCGTACCGGCCGGACGGCTCCCCCTGCGGCTGCGGGCCGCCGAACACGGCGGACGGGTGGAGATCCGCACCGCCTCCCTCCAGGACGACCTCGCCGCGCTCCTCGGCTGGGCCCGCGACGCCGGCGTGCGGCTCGGCGGACTCGACGCCCGGTCCGCCTCCCTCGAAGAGGCCTTCCTGCACGTGGCCTCGCGGCACTCCGGAACGGAGGACACCCCGTGACCACGACCTCCCCGGCGGCCTCCCCCGCCACGGGACGCGCGGCGGACCCGGGGACCCCCGGGGCCTCCTCCCGCCGGACGCGGCTCACGGCACTCGGCCGGGCCGAACTGACCCTGCTCGTCCGCAACCGCACCGCGCTCTTCGCCGGCGTCCTCGTCCCCCTGCTCATGGTCGGCGTGATCCGCGGCTCCCTCCGGAACGCCGCCCTCGGCCCGGCGGGCACGGGCATCGCCGGGGCCGCCGTCACCGGAGGCATCGGCATGGCCCTCCTGATGGTCGTGCACGGCAACCTCGTCGCCGCCTTCGTCGCCCGCCGCGAGGCCCTCGTCCTCAAAAGGCTGCGGACCGGCGAACCCACCGACACCGAGATCCTGGCCGGGATCGCGCTGCCCGCCGCCGCGCTCGCGCTCGCCCAGTGCGCCGTCCTGACCGCGGGCGGCGTGGCCGTCCTCGGCCTGCCCGCGCCCGCCCGGCCCGGCCTGCTCCTCGCCGGGGTCCTCCTCGGCACCGTCCTGCTCACCGGCGTCGCCGCGGCCACCTCCGCCGTCACCCGCACCGCCGAGAGCGCCCAGCTCACCACCCTGCCGCTGCTCCTGGTCTCCTCCGTCGGCTCCGGGCTCTTCGTCCCCCTCTCCCTCCTGCCCGAGCACGTCGCCTCCGTCTGCGCGCTGCTGCCGCTGACCGGCGTGATCACCCTCGTACGGGCCGGCTGGTCCGGCGGCGCGACCCCCGGGGAACTCACGGGCGCCGTGCTGACGACGGCGGCCTGGGCCGTACTCTCGGTGTTCGCCGTCCGGCGGTGGTTCCGCTGGGAACCACGGCGGTGAACGACGAGGGGCGGACGCGCGTGAAGAGCTGGAGCGGACGGAGCAGCACGGCCAAGGTCGACCTGTACACCCGCGCCACCGCGTACACGCTGGTGTGGGGCGCCGTGTTCGGCCTCGGGCTGCTCCTGGCCACCCGGCCGGTCCGGCACGAGGCCCCGCTCCTCCTGGCCGTCGCCGCCTCGCTGCTCAACCCCCTCAACGGCCTCCTCGGCCACCGCTTCCTGCGACGCGCGATGGACGCCTACCTGCGGCCGGGAACCACGGTCCGGCCGCGCGAGGCGCTGCCCTCGGCGGCGGCCGGGGCCGCGACCGCCGGCGCCGTCCTCCTGGTGACCGTCACCACCGGCGCGGACGGCCTCCTGACCCCGATGCTCACCACGGCGTCCGTCCCCTTCTTCGCCGGGCACGCCCTGGTCGTCCGCGTGCGGACCGTGGTCCTCCACCAGGCGGCCTGGGGAGCCGCGCTCCTCGTCCTCGCCCCGCTCGCCGGGCGGGACGCGGCCCGGGCGGCGATGACGGCGGCGGCCGTCCTCTTCGTCACCGGCTGGCTCGCCGTCACCGTCCGCCTCTCGCTGTGGGTGCTCGGCGTCCTCCTCGAACTGCACGAGGCGCGTGACGCGCGGGCCCGGCTCGCGGTCGCGGAGGAGCGGCTGCGGTTCGGCCGGGACCTGCACGACATCCTCGGCAGGAACCTGTCCGTGATCGCCCTCAAGAGCGAACTCGCCGTCCGGCTCGCACGGCGCGAGCGCCCCGAGGCCGTCGACCAGATGATCGAGGTCCAGCGCATCGCCCGGGAGTCCCAGCGGGAGGTGCGGGACGTCGTGCGCGGCTACCGCGAGGCGGACCTGCTGGTCGAACTGGAGGGCGCGCGGGGCGTGCTCGGCGCGGCCGGGATCGACTGCGCCGTGGACGCGGGCGGGGCGACGGGGCCCGTCCTGTCCGGCGGGGTCCGGGCGGCCCTCGGCTGGGTGGTCCGGGAGGCCACGACGAACGTGCTGCGGCACGGGGACGCCCGGCACTGCGCGATCCGCGTGCGCGAGGAGGAGGACGGGACGGTGCTGCTGACGGTGGAGAACGACGGCGCGGGGGCCGCCGGGAGGGGGGACGGTTCCGGTACCGGTCTCCTCGGCCTGCGCGAACGGCTCGCCCCGCTCGGCGGAACCCTGGAGGCGGGCCCCGGCGACGGCGGCACGTTCCGGGTGACGGTCAGGGTCCCCTCCGGCCGGACGGAGAACGGGACGGAGAACGGGACGGACGCGCGGGCGGACGGAGACCCCGCGGGCCGTACGGGGGTGGGGGCCGCCGGGGGGACCCCGGACCATACGGGGGCAGGCGCGGCCGAAGGGTCCCCGGACCGCACGGGGGCGAAGACGGCCGAAGGGCCGGTGGACCGTACGGGGGCGGGCGCGGGTCCCCGTCCGGGAACGGCCGGGCCCTCCGCGAGCCGTACGGAGGCCTCCCGGTGAACGCCCCCGCACGCGTGCGCGTGCTGCTCGCCGACGACGAGCACCTGATCCGCGGCGCGCTCGCCGCGCTGCTCGGCCTGGAGGACGACCTCGTGGTCGTCGCCGAGGCCGCCACCGGCCCCGAAGCGCTCGCCATGGCCCGCGCCCACCGCCCCGACGTCGCCGTGCTCGACCTCCAGATGCCCGGCATGGACGGTGTGACGGTGGCCACGGCCCTGCGGGACGAACTGCCGGACTGCCGGACCGTGATCGTGACCGGTCACGGCCGGCCCGGACACCTCAAGCGGGCCCTCTCGGCCGGGGTCCGGGGCTTCGTCCCGAAGACGGTCAGCGCCCGGAGGCTCGCCGAACTCGTCCGCACCGTCCATGCCGGAAACCGTTACGTGGACCCGGAGTTGGCGGCCGACGCCATCGCCGCCGGGGACTCCCCGCTGACGGCGCGGGAGGCCGAGGTGCTCGAACTGTCCGCCGACGGCGCCCCCGTCGCGGAGATCGCCCGCCGCGCCGGGCTCTCCCCCGGGACCGTCCGGAACTACCTCTCCTCGGCCGCCGCGAAGCTCGGTGCCGAGAACCGTCACACGGCGGTGCGTCTCGCGCGGGCGAAAGGTTGGGTATAGTGGTCTCCGCGCTACGGCGCATGCGGACGTGGCTCAGTTGGTAGAGCATCACCTTGCCAAGGTGAGGGTCGCGAGTTCGAATCTCGTCGTCCGCTCCACGAAGAAGCCCCCGGTCGGTCCGACCGGGGGCTTTCTCGTGCCCGCAGCACGGGGTCTTCCCCGGCGCGGACGCCACACTCCGGCGGAGGGCCCGCCCGTCCGGGCGCCCCGGCACGCGTGTCGTCCACGCGCCCCGGGGCGGAACGGACCTCAGCTCCAGGTGTTGCCGGTGAGGCGCTCGTACGCCTCGACGTACTTGGCGCGGGTCGCGTCCACGACCTCCTGAGGCAGGGCCGGCGGGGGCTGCTCGCTCCGGCGGTCCCAGCCGGAGGCCGGGGAGGTCAGCCAGTCCCGCACGAACTGCTTGTCGTACGAGGGCTGGGCGCGGCCCGGCCGCCACTGGTCGGCCGGCCAGAAGCGCGAGGAGTCCGGGGTGAGGACCTCGTCGGCGATGACGAGCCGGTCGCCGTCCGGGGTGCTCTCGAAGCCGAACTCGAACTTGGTGTCGGCCAGCACGATCCCGCGCTCACGGGCGATGTCCCGGGCCCGGGAGTACACGGCGAGGGTCGTCTGGCGCAGCAGCGCGGCCGTCTCGGCGCCGACCTGGCGGGCGACCTCCTCGTACGACACGTTCTCGTCGTGGTCGCCCACGGCGGCCTTGGTGGCCGGGGTGAAGATCGGGCCGGGCAGTTCGGAGCCGTCGGTCAGCCCCTCGGGGAGCGCGAGCCCGCAGACCGTGCGGGACTCCTCGTACTCGGCCAGGCCGGAGCCGGTGAGGTAGCCGCGGGCGACGCACTCGACCGGGACCATGTCCAGCGACCTGCAGACCAGGGTGCGGCCCGCCCAGTCGGCGGGGGCACCGGCGGGCAGGTCGGTGGAGAGGACGTGGTGCGGGACCAGGTCGGCGAGCCGGTCGAACCACCACAGGGAGAGCCGGGTGAGGACCCGGCCCTTGTCGGGGATCTCGGTGGGCAGCACCCAGTCGTACGCGGACATGCGGTCGCTCGCCACCATCACGAGGTCACCGGCCTCGTTCCGGTACAGGTCGCGCACCTTGCCCGTGTGGAGATGGGTGAGGCCCGGGACCTGGACGGGCTCGGGCTTTTCTACGAATCCGGACACGGTTCCTCCGCGTAGGTTGATCCAGGAGCGCCCCGATTCTCTCGCACGGGCGCGGACCACCCGCGGGCGGGCTCTCCGGGCGCGGTCAGTCCCTTTTGCAGATCCGGTCGAGGAGGTTCGCGGTGGCGCGCTGGACACGGGGGTCGACGTGCCCCGGCCGGTCGAGCGCGGGCGACCAGGCGAACGTGCCGGAGGCGAAGACCCAGGCCCCGGACGGGGCCCGGTAGAGGGACGTCTCCTGGTGGCGCAGGACCCCGTCGCCGTCCCGGTAGGGCGAGTGCGCGAGCAGGATGCGGCTCTCGTGCTCGGGGAGGGCGGTGCGCGGGAAGTAGCGGTCGGCCTCCCCCGCGACCAGGCCCGGGATCTCGTCGCCGTCCCCGGCGCCGGTGGCCTCCCAGAGCCAGTGGCCGGCGTTCCGCACGACCAGCGGGTGCGGTTCGGGCACCCGGCCCGCGTACTGGATGCCGAGGAGCTGCTGTTCGGGGCGGCCCGCCTCGCGCCAGAGGGCGGGCCGGCCCGGTCCGCGCCGCTTGCGGCAGGTGAGGAGCCGGTCCGGCACGCCGGAGGGCGAGGGGCCCAGCTCCACCTGCCAGTACATGGTGTTGGCGGAGAGGAAGACGAGCGAGGTCCCCAGGTCGCGGGCGCGCTCGGCGGCCCGGCGCATCGGCACCGACCAGTACTCGTCGTGGCCGGGGAAGACCAGGCCCCGGTAGCGGCCCGGGTCGATCCGGCCCGCGTGCAGGTCGCGCGTCTCGGCGTACGCCAGGTCGTAGCCGTAGCGCTCGGCCCAGCGGATGAAGTCGTAGGCGTGCCCGACGTGCAGGGGGAGGCCCGCGCCCGCGTAGGGGCGGTCGAAGGAGACGGTCACGGCCGCCTCCTCCTCGCCCAGCAGCCGGCCCTCCTCGTCCCAGGCGTGGTAGAGGCTGGCGCCGGTGCGGCCGTCCTCCGGGTAGAGGTTGTACGCCTGCCAGGTCACGTCCGGGAGGACGAGCAGCAGATCGGCCGGCTGGTCGTCGCGGACCGTGAAGGGGACGTGGGAGCGGTGCCCGTCGGCGGTGGTGAGGACGGCGACGTACGCGCCGACCGACCAGTAGCCGGGGACCTGGAGCCGCCAGGACTGCCACCAGTGGTGGCAGGAGACCGTGCGGTCGGCGGTGAGCGGGGGCGGCTGGACGATCCCGGAGATGCGCGGGCTGGTGGTGATCTTCGCGGCGCCGACGCCGCTGTAGTGACCGATCCGGTAGATGTCGACCGAGAACTGCTGCGGGGGGTCCACGGTGACGTGGAAGTCGATCGACTCGCCCGGCGCGACGGCCCCGCGGGCCGCGAATCCCTTGACCTGGCGCCGGACGTCGTCGGCCGTGCGGGGGCCACCGCCGCCGCCCCGGGCCAGGACCTCGTCCGCGTACCAGGGCACCATCTGGCCGGTGTCGTCGAAGTAGTTGTCCGAACCGCGCAGCCAGGGCAGCGGCCCCTGGCCGAACGGGTCGGACACGGCGTGCGCCAGCGCGCCCGACTCCCACCGCCTGATCTGATCCGCCCCCATGATGCGCCCCTCCCTCGACTCCCCCGGTCCGCCGGCCAGTGTGTGGTGCGTCTTCCGGTCCGCGCCGCTCGGTCGTGCCGCCCGGTCCGTGTCGCTGGGTCGTGCTGTTCGGTCGTGCCGCCTGGTGGTGCCGCTCGGTTCGTGCTGTTCGGTTCGTGCTGTTCGTCTTGCGCCGCCCGGTGGGCGCCGACCGGCGTGCGTCGTGTGGTGGGGGACGCCCGGTTGGCGCTTCTGGTTCGGCTTCTGTCAGTGATGGCCTCCAGCACATCACATAACGCGCGCACTCCGTCACCGTTCGTCGTGAATTGACGAGAACGGAAGCCAAGACTCCGGATTGTGCTCCTGGTCTATGCCCCGGGCCCGTGTCCCGCGCCGCCTCCGCCGCGCGTCAGACGAGGCGCACGGGCTTCTCGGGGCGTACGCCGGTGCGCGCGATCCAGTCCCGCAGCGGCCCGGGGTCCCCGTCCTCCACGAGGGCGAGGACACGGGGGCCGAGGTCCGCCGCCCGCTCCCCGCCGACGAGGAGGGCGGGGCCGTCGAGCCAGTCGAGTCCGGGAACGGCCTCCGCGGTGTCCACGGCCGCGCAGCAGACCATCGCGGTCACGTGGTCGGCGAGCAGGTCGCGGCCGCTCCGGGGCGGCTGGAGCGGGAAGAGCGGGAGGGGCCCGTCGGGACCGGTGACGCCCGTGTACGGGGCGGGGTCCGGCGCCGCGTACGGGGCGGAGCCCGGAGCCCCGTCGGCCGTCGCCCCGCTCCGCGCGCTCTCGGCGGCGACCCTCGCCTCCCGCGCGGCCTCCTCGCGCGCGAGCAGGGCACTGAGAGCCCCGGCGAGCGCGTCGGCGGCGGGGTTGACCGGAAGGGCGTCGTCCAGGTCCGGGAGGTCCGGCGGGACTGACGGGTCCGAAGGGTTCGAGAGAGCCGACGGGTCCGAGAAGGCCGAGGAGACCGGGGAGTCTGACGGGTTCGAGGGGGCTGAGGGGTCCGGGAAGCCTGACGGGCCTGAGGGGTCTGCCAGGCCGGCCGGGATGCCCGGGCCGGTCGAGGCGTCGGGCTTGTCGCCGTCGGGAGCGGGAACGGGGGCGGGAGCGGCGTCCGCGACCGGGCCGGACCCCGGCACCGCGGCGTCCCGTTCCTCCTCCGCGGCCCCGGGGTCCGGCTCCGTCGCCAGGTGGTCGATCACCCGGGACAGGGTCGGTCCCTCGGCGGACGGCAGGGCGCCGGGAGCGGCGGAGGAGGCGGCCGCGCCGAGGCCGTCGAGGACCCGGTGGAGACGGGCCGCGTCCGTGCGCCACTTCCGGTCCACGACCTCCTCCGGGTACTGGCCCCACTCCACCGGCGACCAGTCGGGGCCGGGTTCGGCCGGACCGCCGTGGAAGAGGCGGGCGGCGAGCAGCGAGGTGGCCTCGTCGACCGCACCGGGCTCCTCCAGGAGGTCGCAGGCCGGGCGGTCGCCGAGCCGGGAGGAGAAGCCGTCCGCGAGCCGGTCGCGGCGGGAGAGTTCGGTCAGCGCGGAGACCACGCCCGCGTCGAGCCCGGTGGGCCAGCGGCCCATGCGCCAGGCGGGCAGCGCGACCCGGGTCAGGAGGCGGTCCCAGCCCGCGTAGGCCAGGCCGACCTGTTCCTGCGCCACGATCCGTACGCCGTAGTCGACTTCCTGGGCGCGCTCCGAGCCCGCGGCCGCCACCCCGCGCTCCATCTCGGCGGCGTGTCCGCGGCAGGCCCGCAGCAGGACGCGGGCGACCTGCCCGACACCGCGGGCCCCGAGCCTGCGCACCGGGCCGAGGCCGGGCTCGCGGGGCACGGCGACGGCGGCGTCGAGGCCCCGGACGAAGCGACGGGCGGCGGCTATGTCCGGGTGGGCTGCCGGACCCGTGCCGGCGACGACGGGGGCGAGGACCGCCCGCAGTTCGCCGACGCGCATCCACCAGAGGAAGGGCGAGCCTATGACCAGGACGGGAGCACCGCGGGTGCCGCGGCCGCCCGCCCCGGGGGCCCGGCGGGTCCGGGCGGTCCGGTGGGCGCGGTGGGTCCGGTCCTCCAGCCAGCTGTCGCAGTCCGGGGTCAGGGCTATCGCGGCGGGCGGCGGGACGCCGAGCCGGTCGGCCAGGTCGTGGACGAGCCGGTACAGGTCGGGGGCGGCCGCCTCGGCCAGGTCCACGGTCGGCGTGGCGGCGGGCCGGGCGCGGGCGACGACGAGGGCGACGGCCGTGGCGGCGAGCAGGACGACGACCGCGAGGACGGTCACGACCCGGCGGGCCGTGTCCCAGCCCGTACCGGTGAAGTGGCCGGTGACACCGCCCGCGTACAGGACGACGGCCACCGCGGCGGGGAGCACCGCGAGGCCCAGTGCCCTGCCGCGGACGCGGAGGACGGCGAGGGCCCGGGAGCGCGCGGCGCGCGCACCCCACTCCTCGCCGGCGACGGAACCGGTACCGGTCACGCCGTCCATCACCCCCTCCTGCCCTCGACGGGACTGCCCGTGGCGGTGTTGGTCACTCCCCCACTGTGGCACCCGTCACTGACATCGCAATGCCGGTGGGCCAAGTGCCGGAACGCCTTCGCCGCACCCTAGTTGGGGTGGTGGCGGGCGTCATCCGGATGGCCCAGCCGTCACTCGATGGAATGGCTTTGGGCAAAGGTGATGGCCGTTCGCGCGGCCGTACGGTCCACCGCACGGCCGCGCGAAGGAACCGGCTCCGTACGCGCGGGGCCCGGCCCCTCCGCACACGGAGGAACCGGGCCCCGGCGGACCGGCGATCAGGCCCCGGCGGCCTTGCGCGCGATGTCCGTACGGTGCTGGGAGCCGTCGAGCCGGATGCGGCCGACCGCCGCGTAGGCGCGTTCGCGGGCCTGCGCCAGGTCCCTCCCGGTGGCGGTGACCGAGAGGACGCGGCCGCCCGCGCTCACCACGGCGTCGCCGTCCCGCTTCGTACCGGCGTGCAGCACGTACGCGTGCGGGGCGTCCAGCTCCGCGACCTCCTCCAGGCCCACGATCCGGTCGCCGGTGCGCGGGGTGTCCGGGTAGTTGTGGGAGGCGACGACCACGGTGACCGCGGCGTCGTCCCGCCAGCGGAGCGGCGCCTGGTCGGCGAGGGTGCCGTTGGCGGCGTTCAGCAGGACGCCGGCGAGCGGGGTGGCGAGCCGGGCCAGGACGACCTGGGTCTCGGGGTCGCCGAAGCGCGCGTTGAACTCGATGACCCGGACGCCGCGGCTGGTGATCGCCAGTCCCGCGTACAGCAGGCCGGAGAACGGGGTGCCGCGGCGGCGCAGCTCGTCCACCGTCGGCTGGAGGACGGTCTCCAGGACCTCGTCGACCAGCTTCGGGTCGGCCCAGGGCAGCGGGGAGTACGCGCCCATGCCGCCGGTGTTCGGGCCCTCGTCGCCGTCGAGCGCGCGCTTGAAGTCCTGCGCGGGCTGGAGCGGCAGGACGGTGGTGCCGTCGGTGATCGCGAAGAGGGAGACCTCGGGGCCGTCCAGGTACTCCTCGATGACCACGCGGTCGCACGCGCGCGCATGGGCGCGTGCCTGCTCGACGTCGTCGGTGACGACGACGCCCTTGCCCGCGGCGAGGCCGTCGTCCTTCACCACGTACGGAGCGCCGAAGGCGTCGAGCGCCCTGTCGATCTCCTCGGGGGTGGCGCAGACGTAGCTGCGGGCGGTCGGCACGCCCGCGGCGGCCATCACGTCCTTGGCGAAGGCCTTGGAACCCTCCAGCTCCGCCGCCTCCCGCGAGGGGCCGAAGACGGGGATGCCGGCCGCGCGGACGGCGTCGGCGACCCCCGCGACGAGCGGGGCCTCCGGGCCGACGACGACCAGGCCGGCGCCGAGCCCGGTGGCGAGGCGCGCGACCGCGTCGCCGTCCAGCTGGTCGACGGCGTGCAGCTCCGCGACCTCCGCGATTCCGGCGTTGCCGGGCGCGCAGTGCAGAGCGGTGACGTCGGGATCGAGGGAGAGAGAGCGGCACAGGGCGTGTTCGCGGGCGCCGCCGCCGATGACGAGGACCTTCACGCCAGCCAGAGTAGCCCGCGGAGCGGGATGCCCTTCGTACGGGTCACCGAGCGAGACGGCGCTACTCGTTCGTGTATTCCTCCACAACCGTGGCTCCGAGCTCGCGCACGATCAGGTCGTGCCCGGAGAGGGCCGAGTCGACGAGGTCCGGATCGTCCTCCTCCGGTACGTCGTCCTCGGGCGCCACGGACCGCGGCGCGGGGGCCGGGGGGTACGCGGGCGCGGGCTCCGGCCGTGCGGAGGCGGGCCGTTCGGGTGCGGACGCGGACCGCGGCCGCTCGGGGGCGGGCCCGGGGGCCTGCGGGAAGGGGGGCGCGGGGGCGGCGGGCGGGCCGGACGCGGGCCGGCCGCCGCCTCCCCCTCCGAAACCGCCACCGCCGCCGCCGCCGAAACCGCCGCTGCCGCCTCCGCCGAAGTTGGCGGCGGCGGGCGGGGGCGAGGCGCCGCCCGAGGGATCGATGATCGCCTCGATCTTCCACTGGACGTTGAACTGCTCGGCGAGGGCCTGCTTGAGGACGTCCTCGCTGCCGCTGCCGGCGAAGTTGTCGCGGGCGCCCGCGTTGAGGAAACCGAGCTGGAGGGTGGTGCCGTCGAACCCGGCGACCTGAGCGTTCTGGCTGAGCAGAATCCAGGTGAAGCGGCGCCGGTTCTTGACGGCTTCGAGGATCTGCGGCCACATGTTCCGCACCTGGGCGGTGTCACCGCCGGCGGCGGCGGGCACGGGGGCCTGCGGAGCGGGCTGCGCCTGCGCGGGGGCGGGAGCAGCGGGGGCGGCGGACGCCGCGCCGGGCCAGGCGCCCGGGGCGCCGCCGGAGCCGCCGCTGCCGGGCGCGGCCGCACCGGGCCAGGCACCGGGCCGGGGCGCGGCGGGCGCCTGCGACGGCGCCGCCTGCTGCGGCTGGGGCTGTGACTGCGGCTGCACGGGGACGGGCGCGGCCTGTACGGGCGCGGCCTGCGCCCGCGGGGCGGGCGGGGGCGGGGCCATCGGGGTGTGGGCGTCGGGCCCGGGGACGTACCCCGCGGCGGGCGCGGGGGGACCGGGCGTGAAGACGGGCGCGGGCGCAGCGGCGGCACCGCGCTCGAGCCGGTCGAGCCGGGCCTGGACGGACCGCTCGTCGTCGAAGGCGGCGGGCAGCAGGACGCGCGCGCAGATCAGCTCCAGCTGGAGCCGGGGCGAGGTGGCGCCCCGCATCTCGGTGAGTCCGGTGTTCACGAGGTCGGCGGCCCGGCTGAGCTCGGCGGCGCCGAAGACGGAGGCCTGGGCCTGCATGCGCTCGATCACGTCGACCGGGGCGTCGATGAGCCCCTTCTCGGCGGCGTCCGGCACGGCGGCCAGGATCACCAGGTCGCGCAGCCGCTCCAGGAGGTCGGCGACGAACCGGCGCGGGTCGTTGCCGCCCTCGACGACCCGGTCGACGACCTCGAAGGCGGCGGCGCCGTCACCGGCGGCGAAGGCGTCGACCACGGAGTCGAGCAGCGAGCCGTCGGTGTAGCCGAGGAGCGAGGTGGCCATGGCGTAGGTCACGCCGTCGTCGGCGGCGCCGGCCAGGAGCTGGTCCATGACGGACATCGAGTCACGCACGGACCCGGCGCCGGCGCGCACGACGAGGGGCAGCACGCCGTCGGCGACGGGAATGCCCTCGCGGCCGCAGACCTCGCCGAGGTAGTCCCGCAGCGTGCCCGGCGGCACCAGGCGGAACGGGTAGTGGTGGGTCCGCGACCGGATGGTCCCGATGACCTTCTCGGGCTCGGTCGTGGCGAAGATGAACTTCAGGTGCTCCGGCGGCTCCTCGACCACCTTCAGGAGGGCGTTGAAGCCCGCCGAGGTGACCATGTGGGCCTCGTCGATGATGTAGATCTTGTACCGGCTGGAGGCGGGGCCGAAGAAGGCCTTCTCCCGCAGGTCACGGGCGTCGTCCACACCGCCGTGCGAGGCGGCGTCGATCTCGATGACGTCGATCGAACCCGGCCCGTTCCGCGCGAGGTCCCGGCAGGACTGGCACTCCCCGCAGGGCGTGGGCGTCGGACCCTGCTCGCAGTTCAGGCACCGCGCCAGAATCCGCGCGCTGGTCGTCTTGCCGCATCCGCGGGGCCCGCTGAACAGGTACGCGTGATTGACCCGGTTGTTCCGCAGGGCCTGCTGCAACGGGTCGGTGACATGCTCCTGCCCGATGACCTCGGCGAAGGACTCGGGGCGATAACGGCGGTAGAGCGCGAGAGACGACACGTGTACGAGGTTATAGGCGCCCGCCGACATCCCGGGAAAAACGACCGGGACGGGGCCTCTCCGCCGGGGACCGGCGGGCGACCTCCGGAAGCCTCAGGGAGCGGCGGCGGGAGGCGGACGCGGGGGCAGGACCGGGGACGGGAGCGGGGACGGGAGCGGGATCAGGACTGGGAGCTGCGGCGGGGCCGAGGGCGGACCGGGAACGGGACCAGGACCGGGAGAGGCAGCGGGGCCGGGGGCCGACCGGGAACAGGAACGGGAACAAGGCCGAGGCCGCCCGGTGGCCCGGTTCGGTCCGGAAACGCAAGCGCCCCCCACGCACCCGCCAGAGCCGACCTACCCTTGCTGCCTTCCGGCCCTGGGGGAGTTCAGTCAGATAGCGCCGCGTGAGGGGCTCCGCCCAGACTACCCGATCCCGGCAGCCCCGGACCCCCCCCCCTCCCCCACGAAACCCGCCGCCGGCCCCGCCCCGGATCGAGTTCGCGAGCACCCCCCTCGGTCATGTAATGTTCCCGTCGGAGGATTCGCCTAGAGGCCTAGGGCGCACGCTTGGAAAGCGTGTTGGGGGCAACCCCTCACGAGTTCGAATCTCGTATCCTCCGCCAGTGCCTCACCGGGCACGATGTCGAAGGGCCCCACCGTTCGCGGTGGGGCCCTTCGACGTTGTCCGCCCCCTTCCCCTCCGGTCGGACTCCGAAAAATCCGCCGGCCGGACCCACGGCCTTCTCCGACGGATTTCCTGCGCGTCCACGCAGGGCTCCCGCACCCGAGCGGTGCCACCGGACTTCCCCCCGACGCCCCCGTCTCCGGGGAGACCCGGAACGCCGGGGAACGAAACGCACCCATCACCGTGTGACGTGCTTCACGAAGCCGACCGCCGCGCCCCCGCTCACATCGACCTCTGCGCCTTGCCGGTCCTCCGGGCGGAACCGTCAACCTGTCCCGCTGCCCTCACGCCGGAAAGCCGTTCTCAAAAAGCTCACCCTTAAGGGGTGCGATCCGGCATGAATTCCTTCGTTCACCGGAACGGAGGTTAATTCACGGAAGGGACGTTCCTGCGGCTTCTGTCGCGAAGTCATGCCGATACCTTCTGCCGTGTTCAGCCGACGCACAACTCGACAGAGGTTATCCATGAGGAAGTTGGCTACAGCGGCGGTGGCCGCGGGATTGTTCTTCGGGGGCGTGGGGGTGGCGGTCGCCGACTCGTGGCACTCCGTCCCGGAGGCCTTGGAGACCGGGGGAGCCCGGTTCCAGGCGGTGGAGTACAGGTGGGAGCCCTCCGGCGAGAAGCACGGAGCCTTCCGTTTCAGGGGGACGCTTGTCGACTCCGACGAAAACGACGGGCACAACGTGTACCTCCAAGTGAGGGCGCACCGCTATCCGTGGCAGCGCTTCAACGGCGTGCAGAAGCGCAGCGTCCCGCTCGAAAATACCGTGTACGACGGCGCGACCCTCCACACCAATACGGCCGACATGCGGGTGTGCAGGAACCGCGGATCGCTGCGTCCTGACAACTGCTCGCCGACCCGCGCTTTCAAGCGTTAGCGGTTTCCGGTCCGAGGAGCCGTCCGCCGGCGGCTCCTCCCCAGAAGGGGAGATGCATACAACGATGGACGTCATCCTCCGCGCCGAAGGCGTGGATCTCTTCTACGGCACGCAGCGGGCCGTGAGCGGCGCCGACTTCACCCTCAGGTGCGGCGAAGTGGCCGCCATCATGGGCAGTAGCGGGTCGGGCAAGTCGTCCCTGCTGTACTGCCTCGCCGGGATTCTTCCCCCCACCAACGGGCTGGTGACCTTCGACGGGCAGCTGCTGTCCGCCCTGCCGGACGGAGAACTCAGCGCACTGCGGCGCACGCGGCTGGGGTTCGTCTTCCAGTTCGGCGAGTTGCTTCCGGAGCTGACCGTCGAGGAGAACACGGCGCTCCCCCTCCGGCTCGCCGGGATCAGCAAGTCCCACGCCTACGCGATGGCCGCCCAAGTGCTGGAGCGTCTCGGGATGGGCGAACTGGCACGGCGCAGGACCTCGAAACTGTCAGGGGGACAGATCCAGCGCGTGGCGGTCGCACGGGCCCTGGTCCACCAGCCGGACGTGGTGTTCGCGGACGAGCCGACCGGGGCCCTCGACAGTGCCAACGCGGATGCCGTGCTGGACGAATTCCTCCAGCTCGCCAGGAACCAGCAGACGGCCGTGATCATCGTGACGCACGATGCCGGCGTGGCCGCGAAGGCCGATACGCAGTACATGATGTCGGACGGCGTTCTGACCCAGCGGGTGACGGTGTGAACCCGTTCCTCCTCGGGATGCGCCTGCTGTGGGGCAGCGGGCGCAGAGGACGCGTCCGCTTCCTTCTGATGTCGTTCGGGTCCGCGCTCGGGGTGGCTTGTCTCGCCGCCACCCTCACGATCCCCGCCCTCATCGCCGCCCATGACGAGCGCACGATGAAGCGGGCGGCCCAGTCGGGGAGCAGCGGAAACGCCGTGTACCAGGAATTCCTGGACCCGTACGGATCGCAGCCGTTGCGCCGGGTTTTCATCGGGCGCACGGGTCCCGGCCCCGTTCCTGTCGCTCCGGGGACGAAGGAACTCCCCCGCACCGGGGAAGCGATCGTTTCGCCGAGGCTGAGCGAGATCCTGGAATCCAATCCTCGCGCGGCGGGTCTCGTTCCCGGGCGCGTGACCGGCACGATCGCCCCGGCCGGCCTTGGGGGCCCCGACGAGCTGTACGCCTATATCGGCGTTCCTCCCACCGAAATTCCCGACGCGAAGCCCCTGGGACGCTTCGGTGACGAGTACAAGCGGATCGAGCTTGTCGACTCATCGACGCTGAATACCCTGCGGTTCACACTCGGGTGCATCGTCCTGCTGCCTCTCGTCGCCTTTTTCTCCGTCTGCTCACGGCTCTCGGGCGAGTCCCGCGCACGCAGGCTCGCCGCCCTGAGACTCGTCGGTCTCAGCAAGAAGGACACGCTGCGCGTGAATGCCGGTGAAAGCGTGGTGGTCTCCTTCTTCGGGGCCGTCGTCGGGCTCGTCGGTTACCTCGGGGTCAACGAGGTCACGGCACGGGTCGGACTTCCGGGACTTCGCTGGTATCCGGCGGACGGGCGGCCCGACTGGTGGACGGTAGCCGTGTGCCTGACGGGGTGCCCGGCCCTCGCTTGGGCCGCCGGGCGTCTCGGTGGCCGCCGGGCCGCCTTGTCACCGATCGCCGTGCGGAGGACCGGGGAACGGAAGAAGCCCCGTGCGTACGGAGCGTTGCTGCTGGTTCCCGGTCTCGGGATCATCGGTGGGTACTGCGCCCTCGGCGCAATGGGAAAGGACCCGTCGGGAGGGCCCGCCAACTCCGTACTGGTGCCCGGCGCCATCCTGGCGGCCGGTGCCGGCCTGGTCTCGGGAATGGCGCCGATCACGGCGTGGATGGCGCGACTGCTGGCCGGCAGGACGCAGTCCTTGCCGATGGCCTTGGCCATGCGACGCACCGAGGTCGATCCAGGATCTTCACTGCGGGTGGTGACCGGACTCGTACTCCTGGTGTTCGGAGCCTCCCTCACCCAGGGCGTCCTCATCGAACTGGAGCAAGTGAGCCGGAGCACCAACTCCGTGCAGGAGTACACCGTTCCGCTCAGACAGCTGAGCACTCACCGGCGCCTGGAGATGCTCAAGGTCCCGGGCGTGGAATCCCACGCGTTCTCTTCTGCTTCATGGGGCGTCCCTCAAGAGGAGTACACCCCGCGCACGTATGCCGTGGCGGCGACATGCGAACAGCTTTCCGCATTCGTCGGGCGGGTGGACGGATGCACCAACGGAAAGATCCTCCGCATTCAGGACAAGAACTTTCCCGAGGACGGCACGGTCCTCCCCGGAAAGAAGTTTCCCTTCCTCCTCAGCAGCGGGAAGAAACTCGAGGTGACCGTCCCGGAGGAAGAAATCACGGTGACCGCGCACCAGCCTTCCTCGTTCGCGGGACCGACCCTCCTCATCCCTCCCTCGCTCATCCCTCCGGGTGCGGTGCTTGCCGAAGGCAGCCTCGTTCTCGCGAGCGATGCCGACCCCGACACCGTCCGGTCCGTTCTGGACGGCATCGGGGCCGTCGCTCCCACCGTCTCCGTGGACCCCGTCGGCATCGTGATCGAGTCGCTCGCGCAGTTGACCGTGATCCGGAGCCTGCTGGTGGTCGGGATGGTGCTCGGGCTGGTCATCGGGGTTGCCGCGTTCGTCGTGTCCGCGGCCGACCGGGCCATGGAACGGCGGGGGCAGGTGACGGCGCTGGCCCTGCTGGGGGCGCGGGCCGGGACGTTGCGGGTGGTGCAGATGACGCAGGTGGTGCTGCCGCTGGCCGTGGGGCTGGGTGCGGCGATCGTCGCCGGGTGGCTCGCCGAGTCCAGTTATCTGATCACCGGGGGCGGGGCCGTGCACTGGGACTGGGAGGGACTGCCCCTCCTGTTCGCCTGTGCGGCGGGGGTGGTGCTCGTGGCCGCGCTCGCCTCCGTGCCCATGGTGCGGCGGCACGTCGATCCCGAGCACATCCGGCGTGATTGATTCCGGCCGTTCCTGTGCGCGCCGATGAGTTCCCGGCGGAGCGGGGGTCTCACCCGTACATGACCGTCCCACCCCAGGAGATCGCCGTGGCCGAGAACGCCGTCAAGGGCCCCGCCAGCTACTTCCCCTCCATCGAGAAGAAGTACGGGCGTCCCGTCACCGAGTGGCAGGACCTCATCCGCTCCTCGCCGCTCACCAGGCACATGGAGCTGGTCTCCTGGCTGAAGACCGAGCACGGGCTGGGACACGGGCACGCGAACGCGCTCGTGGCCCACACCCTCGCCGGGAAGAAGTAGGGTCCTCCCCCGCGCGCGCCGTCACCCGGGCCCCCGCTGTCCGCCGACGTCTCCCCCGTAGGCGTCTCGCCCCGTAGGGGGTCCGGAGGAGGGCGCACGGCGGCCGTAGGGAGGAACCCGTAGGGGAGGGGAAGGAAATGACATCCACCTGTTGGTCCGGGCGTTCGGTCGTGGGGCGGGACGGCGTACGGCTGTTCTGCCGTGACTGGGGCGGTTCCGGGCCCGAGGTGCTCCTCCTGCACGGTCTCGCCGGGCACTCGGGGGAGTGGGACACCACCGCCCGGCTGCTGCGGGACGCCGGTCACCGGGTCGTCGCCCTCGACCAGCGCGGACACGGGGACAGCGAGCGGCTTCCCGGTGACGTCTCCCGTGCCGCCCACGTCGCCGACGTCGTGGCCGTCGCCGGGGAACTCGGGCTGCGGGAACCCGTGTTGATGGGGCAGTCGCTCGGCGGGCACACCGCGCTCCTCACCGCCGCCGCCCACCCCGGGCTGCCGCGCGCCCTCGTTCTCGTCGAGGCCGGACCCGGCGGTTCGGACCCGGGCGTCCAGGAGGGGGTCCGCGACTGGTTGCGGGGGTGGCCGGTGCCGTTCCCCTCCCGGGAGGCGGCCGTCGCGTACCTCGGGGGCGGGACGCGCTCCGTGGGGGAAGGGTGGGCGGACGGGCTGGAGGAGCATGACGGGGGGTTGTGGCCCCGGTTCGACCCCGACGTCATGGTGCGCTCCCTCGACGAGAACGCCACCCGCGCCTTCTGGGACGAGTGGGCCTCGATCACCTGCCCCACCCTCGCCGTTCTCGGACAGGGCCAACGGGGCGGGATCATCGGCGGCGAGGAGTACGCCGAGATGGCCCGGCTCCGGCCCGGACTGCGGGGGGTGTGCCTGCCCGGGGCCGGCCACGACCTGCACCTGGAACGGCCCGCGGAACTGCACCGGACGGTTCTCGGGTTCCTCACCGGCCTCGGCGCGGGCTGACCCGGCGATCCGGGCTCGGGGCCGGAGGCTGACCCCGAGCAGGCCCCGGGCCGGGCTCAGGGTCAGCCCCGAGCCCGGATCGGGGCCGGGGCCGGGAAATACCCGGGGCAGGAGTCGGGAAAGCCCCGGGTCAGGAACCGGGGAAGGTCCGGGTCCGGGCCCCCGGCGGACGGCTCGGTGCCGGGTCCGGGTCCGGGCCCCGGCGGACGGCTCAGTGCCGGGTTTCCAAGCCCGGGACGCCCAGGCCGGAGAGGCCGTCGAGGACGAGGTCGACGCCGACCGCGGCGAGCAGGAGCCCCAGGAGGCGGCTGAGGAGTTCGATCGTCGCGTGGTGGGTGCGGAGCAGGACCCGGGTGAGGAGCAGGACGCAGACCAGGTCGAGGGCGACGACGGCCACGTACGCGCCGACGACCGTCGAACGCCAGCTGAAGCCGTCGCGGGCCGCCGCCTCGATGAGTACGGCGGTCAGGGCGAGGGGGCTCACGACATACGGCATGAGCAGTTCGCGCACCCCGCTGACCAGGTCGGGGGCGTCCTGGTGGATCCCGTCGGAGCCGAGGTGGAGACCGAGGACGAGACCGACCGCGTAGACGAAGAAGATGATGCCGCCCGCGATCTGGAGGGCGGGGGTGCTGATGTGGAAGAGGTCGAGGAGCCAGGGGGCCGTGCTGCCGGCGAGGAGGCCGACGAGGACGGCCGCGGCCGAGGAGATGAGGGCGATGGTCCGCAGCTGGGAGGCGGGGTGCACCTGGGCGAGGCCCGCGAAGGAGAGGAGCACCTTCGGCGGGCCGACGACGGAGAAGAAGGTGATGAAGGCGGCGGAGAAGGTGAGTGCGTTCACGCGTGCATCATGGGACGGCTGAGTGATTTATCCCGTTTTCCGGATTTCCTCCCGCGTGGTGTCGAGAACGGCGGACCGGGTCCGACTGTGCTGCGAGAGGCGGTACGCACCGCACGGGACATCCCGAACGAGGAGGACACCATGAAGTACCTGGTGATGGTCCAGGGATCGGAAGCCGGCTACGAGGCGATGGCGGGTCGCGGTTCCGCCGGCGTCCCCGCCTGGGACAAGGCGGCGGTCCGGGCGATGGCCGCCCACATGACCGCGATCAGCGAAGAGCTCGCCGCGAACGGGGAGCTGATCGACGCCCAGGGCCTCACGGCCCCGTCCACGACCCGCTTCGTGACGGTGGACGACGCCGGGAACCCGGTCGTCACGGACGGTCCGTACGCGGAGACCAAGGAGGTCCTGGCCGGTTACTGGCTGCTCGACTGCGACTCCCTGGAGCGCGTGACCGAGATCGCCGCCCAGGTGGCCCGCTGCCCGGTCCCGGCCGGCTCCCCGAAGCCCCCGGTGGTCGTCCGCCAGGTCGACGAGGTGGGGCCGGTGCGGGACTGAAGGAACGGCAGCGGACCCCCGGAGGGGCGGGGGCCGGGGCGTGGAACCGGGGCGGGGCGGGGAACGGGCTCGGAGCGCGGAACCGGGACGGGGAGCCCGGTCGGGCCCCGGGTCCGGTCCACGCCGGCGGCCTCTCCTCCGCCCCCACGGTTCGCCCGAATTTCACAGTCCCTCCCCATTCCCCCGTTGCGGACGCTACGGTTCCTCCAAGCCGCAGATCACTTCGCGAAGGTCCGGGGGGACACGTGCACGAGATGCCCAAAGGGGCCAACATCGGGCTGGCCGCCCTCAGCGACGACACGGGAGCGGTCGTCGTCGGCCTGAGCTGGAGCAGCGCGACGGGTGACGGGGACGCGGACGTCTCGGTGCTGCTTCTCGACGGCAGCGGCAAGGTGCGCGGGGAGTCCGACTTCTACTTCTACAACCATCCCGCCGCCGAGGACGGGAGCGTGCAGCTCCTCGGCAAGGTGCCGACCGAGAACGGCAGCGAGGACCGGATCGGCCTGGACCTCACGGCCATCCCCGAGGACGTCGCCACGATCGTGGTGGCGGCCAGCCAGTACGGCGGCGCCCGCTTCGGCGACGTGGACGATCTGCGCATGACCGTCAGCGACCGGTCGGGGGAGACGCTGCTCGGCTTCTCCATCGAGGACGCCACCGTCGAGACGGCCTTCATCTTCGGCGAGCTCTACCGGCGGAACGACGAGTGGAAGTTCCGTGCCGTGGGACAGGGGTACGAGACCGGTCTCGCCGGGCTCGCCACCGACTTCGGCATCGTCGTCGACGAAGGGGACGAGGGGGACGAGGGCGAAGAAGCCGAAGGGAAAACGGAGAAGTCCGAGGAGGGCGGCAGGAGGGCCGGGGGAACCGGTGGCGCGGAACACGGACCGGACGGCCCGACCGCCACCGCCCCCACGGCCGGTCTCCCCGAATCCACCGGCTCCCCCGAAAGGGCCGCGCACTCCGGAACCGCCGTGCCCTCCGGAACCGCCGCCTCCCCCGACACCGCCGCCTCCCCTCCGCCCGCGACGGCCCCCGGGGCCGTGAAGGTCCCCGCCCGGGCCACCGCGGCCGCGGAAGGCCCGGCCTCCGCGCCGGTACCGCCCGGCGGGGCCGGCGAGCCCGTCCGGCGGCGTGCCACGCGCACCGCCAAGAAGAAGATCACGATCCCGAAGGCCGCCAAGAAGTCCCTGGCCGAGAACGACTCCTGGAAACCCGCCCGGCTCTTCCCCGTTCCCTCCTACAAGAGCGACCGGGAACGCGAGACGCGCGCGACCTCGGTCCTGCTCTCCGTGATGGCGGAGGTCCCGGAGTTCGGCCGACGCCTCACCGCCGGTTTCGGGGCGCCCGCGGGCCGGATGCAGACGTTCACCGAGGTGTCGCTCCCCCACGGGGACAGCCCGAAGCGTCCGGACGGCGTCATCCGTACGGAGCGGGCCGGGAAGCTCTGGACGGCGCTCGTCGAGACCAAGACCAACGGCAACCCGCTGAAGGCGGAGCAGGTCCAGAGCTACATGGACATCGCCGCGAAGCGCGGGTACGAGGCCGTCATCACCCTGTCCAACGACGTCGCCCTGGAGGGGAGTCCGCTCGTCGAGGTCAAGACGGACGGGCGGCGCAAGCACAAGGTGTCCCTGTGGCACCTGTCGTGGGCCGAGGTCGCCCACCAGGCCCAGATGCTGATCCGGCACGAGGGCGTGGGGAACGCGGCGCACGCCTGGCTCCTCCAGGAGCTGCTCCACTACCTCCAGCATGAGAACTCGGGCTGTCACGGTTTCCAGAACATGGGGCCGTCCTGGGTTCCCGTACGCGACGGCATCGACGCCGAGACCCTGTGCCAGGGCGACCTGCGCGCGGTCGAGGTCGTGGAGAGCTGGGAGCGCCTGATCCGCCAGGTCTGCCTGCGCCTGGGGGGCGAGCTGGGGCAGAAGGCGCTGCCCGTCCAGCGGGCCAGGCGGGGCACCGACCCGAAGTCCCGTCGCGCGGAGCTCGCCGACCGGCTCTGCGAGGAGGGGAAGCTCTCCGCGGAACTGCGGGTCGACGGCGCGCAGAGCATCCTGTCCGTCACCGCGGATCTCCGCACCGGGAAGATCCGCACGTCCATGGACGTGCCCGCTCCGGACGGCGCCTATCCGCTCTCGGTCGCGAAACGCCTCCTGCGGGTACTGGAGGAGGCGCCCGCCGACCTGCACGTGGAGACCCTGCTCGACGGCCGGAACGGGCCGCGCGGAACGCTGGAACGCCTGCGTCCGGAGCCGGGCGACCTGCTGCCCAGGGACGGAGCGGCCATCACCGGCTTCCGGCTCTCGCTCTTCAAGGGCATGGGGAACAGCCGGGGCGGCACGCAGTCGGGGTTCATCCGCAGCGTCGACGACGCCGTCGACCGCTTCTACGGATCGGTCGTCGCGCACCTGGGCCAGTTCGAGCAGCGCCGGACCTCCCGGGCACGGGCGGCCTCCGAGCCTTCTCCCGCGAGCTGACACGCCCCCGAGCCCTCTCCCACGGGCCGACCCGCCGCCGGGAAACTCCCGGCGGACGTCCGCCGCCCGTCGCCCACGGCCGCTTCCCGTTCCCGGCCGGGCCGTCGCGGAGCCGGTACTTCCGCTCCGGCCGACCGGCACGAAGACAAATGGATTCTTATCCGTTTTGTCGGCCGGGTCGGTATGCTCGACACGGGAACGCCCCGGGCAGCAGGGACGAAGGGCAGGAAGCCGCGGAGATGAGTACGGAGAACCCCCGGGCCGCCGGGCGGGCGGCGGCCTCCCCGCCCGGCCCGCTCCCCCTGCTCCCCGCGCTCGGCGCCCCCGCCCCCGAGCGCGCCGACGCGGCCCGGAACCGGCGCAGGATCCTCGACGCGGCCGCCCGGATCGTCGCGGAGAAGGGCCCCGGGGCCGTCACCATGAACCAGGTCGCCCACGCCAGCGGCATCGGCGTCGGCACCGTCTACCGCCGCTTCGGCGACGTCTCCCAGCTCCTGTGGGCGCTCCTCGACGACCGCGAGCGGCGGTTCCAGGAGGCATACATGAGCGGGCCGCCGCCCCTCGGCCCCGGCGCCCCGCCCGCCGAACGGCTCGACGCCTTCCTCGACGCGCTCGTCGACCGGATCGCCGAGCAGCGCGAGATCCTGCTCGCCGCGCACTCCGCCGCGCCCCGGACCCGGTACCGCAGCGGCGCGTACCGGGTGATGCACACCCACGTCGCCCTGCTCGTCGGACAGCTCCGGCCCGGGGCCGACGGCGCGCTCCTCGCGCACCTGCTGCTCGCGCCCTTCTCCCCCGACGTCATGCACCACCTGTCGGTCGAACAGGAGCTGTCCGGCGAACGCCTCAAGGCGGGCGTACGGGAACTCCTCACCCTGCGGCACCACCCGTGAGGAACCGATCCCCGGGCACGTGAAGCCCGCGGGCGGAAGTCGCCCGGACCCCGAGCGTTCGGGGCACCCGTGCGGGAAATGACGAGCGAGCCCCGGCACTTACGCGGTTCGTGGCGGTGACGGAGCGGTGCCGACGTCCTTTATTCCGCGCGGTCGCGGAAGCCGTCCACGTACACCCGGAGCCGGTTCGGCTCGCCGGGCGGGTTCGGCTCGGCGAGCAGGGAGCGGTGCGGTCGGCCGAGGTCCCCGACAATCCGTCACCGCTCCAGCTGCCGCCGGCACGTCTGTCCCGAGCCGAATCCGGGGCCCCGGGGCAGCAGTTGCCGGGAGATGCCGTTGCGCGGCACGTACGGGTTGCCCGGAGTGCCGGACGGTCCGGCACCGGTCATGTATCCGGCAACCGCTCAGGCCGGGCCGGCGGCGGCCCGACCGAACCCACTGGCAGTCGCCCACGGTCCACGGCCGGACAGCCACACCATTCCGAACGGCCGAACCGTCACACCGATCACGGCCGGCCGGGGATTTCCAGAAAGATCGCGTCACGAACACTGCAGAATTCGGCGTAAAAAACTCATGGAACAGACGGGCCCATCGGTCTCCCGATGGGCCCGGCGCAAAAGGAGAGCCCTTAAGCGGAGGCCGCCGCAAGCACTGCGGGCTGCACGTCGATGGTGCACGTCCACTGAACAAGGTTGGCACCGTTGTTCGGGCTTCCGCCGTAAGGAAGCACGCACTTCCCTCCGTGCCTCAGGCGGCTCTGGTCGTCAAACCACCAGAGCTGCTGAGAAGTGCTGCCGTTGCAGCCCCAGAGAACGATGTCGAGCCCATTTCCGGAGCCGCCGCCGTAAGGCGTCCAGCACTTCCCGTTGCTCCTGATTTCATAGGTGGGCCCAGCGGCCGAAGCGCTACCCGCACCAATGAACGTGGCCGCGGTGGCCGCCAGGGCGATCACCAGGGCACTGCTTTTACGGAAAATCTTCATTTCCACTCCCGATTCCCTCCCGCACTCGAAAAAAATCGAGCAACCGTGATACGTCACGGTGCGCATGCGGTCCACACTTTTAAACCCTTTGCCGAAATTCACCCAATCGCCCCGATCGCAATACTCGACCGACATGCAATATTCCGTGTCGATCATGACGAATTGAAGGAACTTGCGCGGCGGCAGATTCCGACGACAGGTCGGGCCGATCGTGCGGGGGCTTCGGTTCCGAACCCGGCCAAGGCTCGACGAGGATGGCTGCGGAGTCGGCCTGCGGCGTCAAGGCCGGCTCCCGACAGGATCACGCACACGGTCATTGCGCCGCAGACGGCATGGACCGAGAACGGTGCGGCGCCGATCGCCCCGATGCGCGGTGGCCACGACGCACGCCGGAGGGGCCGGGCCTCCGCCGGGGATCGCCCGCTACCCGCTCGAAGGGAACGCAGGCGCTCACGGTGGGAGGTTCTCTCCGGCCGCCGACGGTGCCTCGAGTCGTCATCCACGATCCACGACCGGCCCCCGGCCCCCGTCCACCGTCCGCGAGCCGGTCCGGGCACGGAAGGACGCCGGGCCGCGCGTCGTCGAGCGGGCCGGGCACCCGGGCGGGAGGAGGCCGGGCCGCCGGGCGGGAGGAGGCCGGGCCGCCGGGCGGGAGGAGGCCGGGCCGCCGGTCCTCGCGGTCCCCGGTCGCTCCGCACGGAACCGTTGAACGCAAATCCGGCGAAAGGCCGCCAATTGCAAGGGAATTGAAAATTCCAGATTTCAATCCTGCTCCACCCGGCAGGAATTGTGGCGAATCTGTTCACAGGACGCCCCCGAGATCGCTAACTTCCCCTCAACCTCGTCCGTACCGGGAAGGACTTCCGTGAACGCATCCCAGCGCCGGGCCGCGGCCATCCTCGCCGCCGCCGCCCTCGCCGCCCCGCTGGTCCTCGCGTCCCCCGCCACCGCGGGACAGGACCCCACGGCCGCGCCCGCCCGCGACGCCGCCAAGCTGGCGAAGAAGCTGGTCGGAGACACCACCGCCAAGGACGCCTACAGGCACCTGCAGAAGTTCCAGGCGATAGCCGACTCGGCCGGCGGCCACCGCGCCGCCGGTTCGCTCGGCCACGACGCCTCGGCCGCGTACGTGTACACGCAGCTCAAGAAGGCCGGCTACTACGTCACGTACCAGAAGTTCGACTTCGAGTACACGGAGACGCAGGCGGAGAAGGCCTCCGTCGTCTCCCCCGCGCCCCGCACGCTCGACGTCAAGGCGATGACGTACACCAAGTCCACCCCGGTCGGCGGCATCAGGGCCGATCTGGCGGCCGTACCGGTCGACGCCGACGGCACCACCGGTTGCGAACCGGGCGACTTCGCCGCCGGCGCCTTCACCGGGAAGATCGCGCTGATCAAGCGCGGCGGCTGCACCTTCGCCGTGAAGCAGCAGAACGCCGCCGCGGCCGGTGCCGCCGCCGCGATCATCTACAACAACACCGACGGCGCCCTCTCCGGCACCCTCGGGGACGCGGCCTCCGGCAAGATCCCCACCGGCGGTCTCAGCCAGGCCGAGGGCACGGCGCTCGCCGACGACCTCGCCAAGGGCCCGGTCACCCTCTCCCTGGAGATCCGCCAGCTCCAGGAGATACGTTCCACCGACAACGTCGTCGCGGAGACCAGGGGCGGCAACGCCGCCAACACCGTGATGCTCGGCTCCCACCTCGACTCCGTCACCGCCGGCCCCGGCATCAACGACAACGGCTCGGGCTCCGCCGGTCTCCTCCAGACCGCCCTCCAGCTCGCCAAGTCGCAGGACAAGGTCCGCAACAAGGTCCGCTTCGCCTGGTGGTCCGCCGAGGAGAACGGCCTCCTCGGCTCCGAGCACTACGTGAAGAACCTCACCGCGCTCGACAAGAACGAGATCAAGCTCTACCTCAACTTCGACATGATCGCCTCGCCGAACTACGGCCTGTTCGTGTACGACGGCGACGATTCGGACGGCGTCGGCGCCGGCGCGGGCCCCGAGGGCTCGGCCCAACTGGAGCGCGACATCACCGACTTCATGGACAAGAGCGGCCTCCCGCACGAGGGCACCGACTTCACCGGCCGCTCCGACTACGGCCCGTTCATCGAGGTCGGCATCCCCTCCGGCGGCACCTTCACCGGCGCCGAGGGCATCAAGACCCCGGCCCAGGCGGCCAGGTTCGGCGGCCGGGCGGGCGTCGCGTACGACGTGAACTACCACGCCAAGGGCGACGACATCACCAACATCAACATGAAGGCCTTCGACGCCAACATCGACGTCATCGCCAACGCCGTGGGCACCTACGCCCACGACATCTCCTCGCTCCGCAAGCCGGTCGTCTCCGTTCCGACCACCGGCGACGCGGGCAGCGGCGGCGGCCTGCACGACGACCACCACGAGGTCACCGAGTAGATCCGGCGACCGGCCGGCGGCGGACGACGCCGCCGTGCCGGGCCGTGCCGGACGGCGTCCGGCCGGTCTCCCGTGCCGGCCGGACCCCGTCCCGCCCTCCGCGTGGCTGCGCCGATGGCCGCTCGACCGGTAGGCTTTCCGTGTGATCTTCAAGCGCATCGGAAACGGAAAGCCGTATCCCGACCACGGCCGGGAAAGCACCCGGCAGTGGGCGGACGTCGCCCCGCGCCCGGTCCGCCTCGACCAGCTGGTCACCACCAAGGGCCAGCTGGACCTGGAGACCCTGCTCGCCGAGGACTCCACCTTCTACGGCGACCTCTTCGCGCACGTCGTGAAGTGGCAGGGCGACCTCTACCTCGAGGACGGACTGCACCGTGCCGTCCGCGCGGCGCTCCAGCAGCGGCAGGTGCTGCACGCCCGCGTCCTCGAACTGGGCTGAGGGCCGTTCCGGGACCGGCCGCGGCCCGTCCCGGAGGTCGCTCCGGGTACCGGCCGCTGACCCTTTCGGGGCCACTTCGTCCCCATCCGGACGCGATCACATGATCATCAAGTAGGCATCCCCGACAGGCGGCATTACGCTGCGCTCATGAGCATGCTCACTCCCCCCGGCATGGGCGGAAAGTACCGCATCACGGGGGATGTCTACCCGCGCATGCGCCGCCCCCACCGCCGGCGCAGGATCGTCCTCGCGTCCATCGCCGCCGCGGTCGTGCTCGGCGCGGCCGGCTGGGGCACCTTCCAGCTCGTCGGCGTGTTCTCCGGCGAGGGGGACACGAAGACGACGGCCGGCAGACGGACCGACTGCGAGCCCGCCCCCGCGGCGACCGCCGCACCGGCCGCGGCAGCCCTGCCGAAGCCCGCGCAGATCACGGTCAACGTGTACAACGCGACCCCGCGCAGCGGACTCGCCAAGACGACCGCGGACGAGCTCAGGAAACGCGGCTTCAAGATCGGCAAGGTGGGGAACGCGCCCGCCGCCTACGACAAGAAGGTCGCGGGCGCCGGACTGCTCCTCGGCGCGCCCACCGCCACCAAGGGCACCTTCCCGGTCCTCGGCACCCAGCTCGCGGGCGCCACGGCCAAGACGGACACCCGGGGCACGGCGGACGTGGACCTGATCATCGGGACCGCCTTCAAGAACCTGGCCCCGAAGACGACGGCGGACGCGGCCCTGGTCGCCCTGACCAGACCCGCGCCCGCTCCGGCCAGGAAGTGCTGACACCGGGGACCCGGCCGGTCCGCGGACCCGCGAGGCCTGAGACGCCCGTACGACCCGGGGAGCCCGTCCCGTAAGGGCGGGGCGCCGGGCGGTTTCACGGACCCGGCCGACCGCGCGGTCCCGAGGCCCCGGACCGTCCCGTACGGCCCCGGGTCACGGTCGTCCCGTACGGCCCCGGCCACGGACCCGTCCGGGACGGCTCCGTACGGCCCGGGGTACGGCGGGGGCCCGGCCGGGGTCCTACTCGGCCGAGCCGTACATCCGGTCGCCCGCGTCGCCCAGGCCCGGGACGATGTAGCCGTTCTCGTTGAGGCGCTCGTCGACCGAGGCCGTCACGACGGTGACGGGCGTGCCCGCCAGCTCGCGCTCCATGACCTCGACGCCCTCCGGGGCGGCGAGCAGCACGACCGCGGTCACGTCGTCCGCACCCCGCCCGATCAGCTCCTGGATCGCCGCGACCAGCGTGCCGCCGGTCGCCAGCATCGGGTCGAGGACGTAGACCTGGCGGCCCGAGAGGTCCTCCGGCATCCGCGTGGCGTAGGTCGACGCCTCCAGCGTCTCCTCGTTGCGGATCATGCCGAGGAAGCCGACCTCGGCGGTCGGGAGCAGCCGGACCATGCCGTCGAGCATGCCGAGGCCGGCGCGCAGGATCGGGACCACCAGCGGACGCGGGTGCGACAGCTTCACGCCGGTCGTGACCGTGACGGGGGTCTCGATGTCGACCTGCTCGGTCCGCACGTCCCGGGTGGCCTCGTAGGCGAGGAGGGTGACCAGTTCGTCGGCGAGACGGCGGAAGGTCGCGGAGTCCGTGCGCTTGTCGCGCAGGGTGGTGAGCTTGTGGGCGACCAGGGGGTGGTCGACGACGTGGAGACGCATGACTCAACAGTAGCCCGCCCCGCACTGGCATCGACCCTCCCCACTGGGGGAAGGTGGGGGCACACGGACCCAGCGATGGGGTGGTGTGGCAGATGCCCGACCAGCATGAACCGGCCGAGGGACTCGCCGAGAGGGCGGCCCCGGGCTCGGCGACGGAGACCGACGCGGAGCGCCGCAGGCGCCGCGCCCAGTTCCTGCGCGAGCTGAACGAGGCCAAGGCGCTGCGCGAACGCGTGCAGCCCCGGCGCGCCCGCGCGGCCCGGATGCGGCAGGCGATGCGGATGCGGACGTTCCGCTGGTGAGACCGCCCGAGCGCCCCCCACCGGCGGGAACGGGCCGGTGGCGAACGTGCGCCCCCCGAGTGCGCCGGGGTCGCACGCCCGCCCGTCGGCGGGGTCGTTCAGACTGATGCACGACGCAACAGCCGAAGACCTCTCCTGCGGGCCCCGTTTCTGTCACGATGCCGAAGGGCGGGGCTCAGGACCGCGCCGCCGGAACGTCACACCTCTGATCAGTGGGAGAGAGTCAGGTGTACTTCGCCGCACTGCTCGCGCGCACCGAAGACGGGTGGGAAGCGAGCGACACGGAGCTCGACGACGTGGAGAGCCTCTCGGATCTGGCCGAGCTGGCCCGGGAGGCTTCGGACGACGACACGGTGATCGTCTTCATCGAGCAGGAGGACGCGTGGTTCGGGATCGTGCGGATCGAGGGTGAGGAAGACCCTCGCATCTACGTCTCGGACGGAGCGGCCGCCGCTCGTTCCTCGTACGGGGAGATGCTCACCCGGGAGATCCTCGGTGACGATCCGGACGACCTGGTCGACGCACTGGAGTCGCTGGACCTGGACGGCACGGAGGACGGGGAACCGGCCGGGACCGCCGGGGACGAGGACGACGAGACGGCCTCCGTGGCCGCCGAGGCCGTCCCGGCCGCTCCGGTGGGCGACCGGATGATCCTGGCCGACCTCGGCCTGGCGCCGGCCGACCTCCTCGCCCTGGAGACCGACGCGCTCTCGGAGATCGCGGACGCGCTGGGCGCCGCCGAGGTCCTGGAGGCCGTCCGCTAGTGACTCCGGCGGTTCCCGTTCCCGACTCCGCGCCCGGCGCCGTGCCCGGCCCGGCGGACTCCCCGTCGCCTCCTCCGGGAGCCGGTCCCGTACGGCGTCCCGCGGGGGACCCCGTACGGGACCCCTGGCGGGACGCCATGCGGCTCGCCCTCGCCGAGGCCGGCGCGGCCGCGGCGGCCGGCGACGTGCCGGTCGGCGCGGTCGTCCTGGGCCCGGACGGGAAGGTCCTGGCCCGCGCGCACAACGAGCGGGAGGCGGTCGGCGACCCCACCGCGCACGCCGAGGTCCTGGCCCTGCGCCGGGCGGCCGCGGCGACCGGGGAGTGGCGGCTCACGGGCTGCACGCTGGTGGTCACCCTGGAGCCCTGTGTGATGTGCGCGGGCGCCCTGGTCCAGTCGCGGGTGGAGCGGGTGGTGTTCGGGGCCCCGGACGAGAAGGCGGGTGCGGCCGGCTCGCTCTGGGACCTCGTGCGGGACCGCCGGCTCAACCACCGTCCCGAGGTGATCCACGGCGTGCTCGGCGAAGAGTGCGCGGACCGGCTGACGGCCTTCTTCCGCACCCGCTGACCCCCGTTCCACCTGCGGCGGGACGCGGATTTCATCGTGGCGGCGGTTTCGGCTAAGCTCTCTCTCGGTAGCGTGTCCGAGCGGCCGAAGGAGCTCGCCTCGAAAGCGAGTGTGGGGAAACTCACCGAGGGTTCAAATCCCTCCGCTACCGCTTCGACCGAAGGGCCCGGCGCACGCGCGCCGGGCCCTTCGGCGTACCCGGGGGCGCCTGACGCCCCGTAGGGGAAAAGCCCCGGGACACGGGCCGGTTCCCGGGCGTCCTCAGAACTCCCGCAGGCCCCTCAGGACTCCCGCGGGCCCCTCCGGGCCCGGCATCCCTACCGCGCGTCCGTCACCCTTCCGGCGGACGGCGAAAGACCTCCGTCTCCGGGCCCCTCGGTCCCGGGGGGCTCGGTTAGAGTGGCGCGGTCGTGGGGCGGGGGAACAGGGGAGGGCTGGAGATGGCGCAGGCGAAGAAGGTCGCGCTGTACGCGGTCGTGGTCTTTGTGCTGTACACGATCGTCACGTCCCCGGCCCGGGCGGCCGACCTGGTCCAGGTAGGGTTCGAGGGCATTTCCAGCGCCGCCCAGGGGGTCGGCGAGTTCATGACCGAACTCATCAACTAGGAGCCCTCCGTGATCCGCCATCTGGTCCTCTTCAAGCTCGACGAGGGCGTCTCCCGCGACGAGCCGCGCGTCGTCGCCGGCGTCGAGGCGTTCCGGGCGCTCGGGGAGCAGATCCCGGAGCTGCGGTTCTGGGAGTGCGACTGGAACATCACGGACCGGCCGATCGCGTACGACTTCGCCATCAACTCGGCCGTCGAGGACACCGACGCCCTCCAGCGCTATCTGGAGCACCCCGCCCACCGGGCGGGCGTCGCCCAATGGCGGGAGTTCTCCACCTGGGTGATCGCGGACTACGCCTTCTAGCCCCGGCCCCCGCGCACGGTCTTCGAGGCCCCCCGCCGTTCCGGCGGGGGGCCTCGCGGCCTTTCGGTCCCGTTTTCGGGTGTTTGAACCCCTCAACACGTAGTTATGGGGTGCTTGCACACAGTGGACATGTCTTGTGATGCTATGACCGCTTTTGACGGATGAGTTGACCGTAGTTGACCCGGTCGAGCCCAGTTGAACCCAGTCGACCCGCAGGACCAGCCAAAGGGGTGGCGTGAACGTGCCGGCCAGTACAGCACCTCAAGTCCCGCCCCAGCACGAGGCGGGCGGCCCGGACTCCCCGCGCCCCCGGGACCCGGAACCCTCCGGGCCGCACGACCGGGGACCGGAGCCCCCCGCCCCGCACCCCCAGGCCCCCGGAACCCCGGGTCCCCAGGCCCCCGGGTCCCCGCGCTCGCGTCCGCAGAGCACCCGCGGCGCCGACACCCGCGCCCTCACCCAGGTGCTCTTCGGCAAGCTCAAGAACCTGGAGCCGGGCACCCCCGAGCACGACCGGGTGCGCGGAGCCCTCATCGAGGCCAACCTGCCCCTCGTGCGGTACGCGGCGGCCCGCTTCCGCTCCCGCAACGAGCCGATGGAGGACGTCGTCCAGGTCGGCACCATCGGACTGATCAACGCCATCGACCGCTTCGACCCGGACCGGGGCGTGCAGTTCCCGACGTTCGCGATGCCGACGGTCGTCGGCGAGATCAAGCGGTACTTCCGGGACAACGTCCGGACCGTGCACGTGCCCCGCCGGCTGCACGAGCTGTGGGTGCAGGTGAACGGCGCCACCGAGGACCTGACGACCGCCCACGGCCGCTCCCCGACGACCGCCGAGATCGCGGAGCGGCTGCGGATCGGGGAGGACGAGGTGCTCGCCTGCATCGAGGCCGGGCGCTCGTACCACGCGACCTCCCTGGAGGCGGCGCAGGAGGGCGACGGGCTGCCCGGACTCCTCGACCGGCTCGGTTACGAGGACCCCGCCCTGGCCGGGGTCGAGCACCGGGACCTGGTCCGGCACCTGCTCGTACAGCTGCCCGAACGGGAGCAGCGCATCCTGATGCTGCGCTACTACAGCAATCTGACCCAGTCCCAGATCAGCCAGGAGCTCGGCGTCTCCCAGATGCACGTGTCAAGGCTCCTCGCCCGCAGCTTCGCACGATTGAGGTCCGCAAACAGGATCGAAGCGTAGCTGGAACGGGTAGACCCCCCCGGAGCGCTCCCTCCGCTCCCCAAATGCCGCACACCCCTTGTTTCCTGCGGATATGCACACCTGATGTGTCGACAAGTCACTACAGCGTGTTGCCGACATGTGACATTCTGCTGGAACCGCGTTTGCCGCAGCCCCACCGCCGGTATTCAGGTGGTGGCTGCGTTCCTCAGACGGTCGCGGCACCGCGACCGTCCGCGACCTCAAGGGGGTGGCATGTCCACAGAACTGGGCAGCTCCAAGGTGCTCACGCTCACGCCCGTTCCCGTGCCCACGCAGACGACCGCGCCGACCGCGCCCGAAAGCGCGGGGACCGCGCCGCCGATGGCCGTGACGTCCGGCGCCCTCGACACCCGCACCCTCTCCCGCTCCCTCTTCCTGCGGCTGCGCGCCCTGGACGCCGAGGGCGCCGCCGCCGACAGCCCGGAGCGGACCTACGTCCGCGACACCCTCATCGAGCTGAACCTCCCCCTCGTCCGGTACGCGGCCGCCCGCTTCCGCTCCCGCAACGAGCCGATGGAGGACATCGTCCAGGTCGGCACCATCGGCCTGATCAAGGCGATCGACCGGTTCGACTGCGAACGGGGCGTGGAGTTCCCGACGTTCGCGATGCCGACGGTCGTCGGCGAGATCAAGCGCTTCTTCCGCGACACCTCCTGGTCGGTACGGGTCCCGCGCCGGCTCCAGGAGCTGCGCCTCGCCCTCACCAAGGCGGGCGACGAACTCGCCCAGAAGCTCGACCGCTCCCCGACCGTCGCCGAACTCGCCGCCGTTCTGGGCGTGTCGGAGGAGGACGTGGTCGACGGCCTCGCCGTGGGCAACGCGTACACCGCCTCCTCGCTCGACTCCCCCTCGCCCGAGGAGGACGGCGGCGAGGGCTCCCTCGCGGACCGGCTCGGCTACGAGGACACGGCGCTCGAAGGCGTGGAGTACCGCGAGTCGCTCAAGCCGCTGCTCGCCAAGCTGCCGCCCCGCGAGCGGCAGATCATCATGCTGCGCTTCTTCGCCAACATGACCCAGTCGCAGATCGGCGAGGAGGTCGGCATCTCCCAGATGCACGTCTCGCGCCTGCTCACCCGCACGCTCGCCCAGCTCCGGGACGGCCTCATCACCGACTGACGCCCCGCCCGGCGGCCCGGGCCGCCCCGGACCCGAACGGCCGGCGCTCCCCGAGGGGGGCGCCGGCCGTTCGTCGCGCGCCCGGCGCCGTCCGGGCGGAAGGAAACGGGCCGGTCCGCGCGGGGCGGAGCCGGCCCGCCGGGACGGACGGGCGCGCGGAGCGGTCAGCCGAACGCCAGCCAGGCGACGACGGCGAGGACGACGACGGCCGCGACCACACCCGCGATCAGGCCGACCCGGGGGCCCGAGGCGGCGGCGGTCTGCGGTTGCTGCCGCTGCGGGGTCCCCTCGTCGACGAAGGCGCGGAACATCTGGGTGTTGCCGGCGGGGTCGAAGGAGCCCTCGGGGCCCTGGCCCTGACCCTGGCCGTACGGTGCTTGGGGGTTGTGTGTCATGGGCCGGACCCTAGCGAAGTCGGGGTGAGGGCCCAAGCCCGGTCCCCCCGGCCCGGCCCGGACGGCGTGCCCGGCGCCCCCGGTCCGCCTTTGCCGATTCTTTAGCGCCATTTGACCGATTTAGTTTGCCTGGAGCAACCATCCATCTCTATGGTTGCCCTAAGCAACAAGATAGGGGGAGTTCCCGGTGGAGTGCGCGACGGACAGCCGCAATCGGTACGAGAACCTCGCCCGCCAGGTGAGCGCCATCGGAGCGGTGAAGCGCGGGCTCGCGCGGACCCTTCCGGCCGAGTGCCCCAGCGGCTCCGCGATCGTCCTCGCGCTGCTGAACCACCACGGCGACATGCGGATGGGCCGCGTGTCCGAGCTGATGGCCGTCGACATGTCGGTCAGCAGCCGCCACGTGGCCCACACCGTGGACCGCGGGTGGGTCGAGCGACTGCCCGACCCCGCCGACCGGCGGTCCCGCATCCTCCGCCTGACCCCGGCGGGCGAGTCCATGCTCGCCGTCCTCGACCGACGGCTGACGGACGTGCTCGCCCGCACCCTCGGGGAGTGGTCCGACGAAGACGTCGAACTGCTCACCACCCTGCTCGCCCGCCTCCGCGACTCGTTCGGGGACTGCCGGGCCCACCACGCTTGAGAACGTCCACCACGCTCGAGAACGAAGGAAGTTGATGGCTACCACCACACCAGGCACCGGTGTGCTCGGCGGAAGCGCCAAGGAGGGGGACACCGCCTCCGGCGGCGCCCCGATGACGCACAAGCAGATCATGGAGGCGCTGTCCGGGCTGCTGCTGGGCATGTTCGTCGCCATCCTCTCCTCGACGATCGTCTCCAACGCCCTGCCGCAGATCATCACCGACCTGGGTGGCGGTCAGTCCGCCTACACCTGGGTCGTGACCGCGGCCCTCCTGTCGATGACCGCGACCACCCCCCTCTGGGGCAAGCTCGCGGACCTCTTCTCCAAGAAGCTGCTCGTCCAGATAGCCCTGATCATCTACGTCGCGGGCTCGGTCGTCGCCGGCCTCTCGCAGAGCGCCGGCATGCTCATCGCCTGCCGCGTCGTCCAGGGCATCGGCGTCGGCGGCCTCACCGCCCTCTCCCAGATCATCCTGGCCGCGATGATCGCCCCGCGCGAGCGCGGCCGGTACAGCGGCTACCTCGGCGCGACCTTCGCCGTCGCCACCGTCGGCGGCCCGCTGCTCGGCGGCGTCATCACCGACACTGACTGGCTCGGCTGGCGCTGGTGCTTCTACGTCGGCGTTCCCTTCGCGATCATCGCCCTGATCGTCCTGCAGAAGACCCTGAAGCTCCCCGTCGTGAAGCGCCAGGTCAAGGTCGACTGGGCCGGCGCCTTCTTCGTCAGCGCCGCCGTCTCCCTGCTGCTGGTCTGGGTCACCTTCGCGGGCGACAAGTACGACTGGATGTCCTGGCAGACGGCCGCCATGGTCCTCGGCGCCCTCGTCCTCGGCGGGATCTTCCTCCTCGTCGAGTCGAAGGCGAGCGAGCCGATCATCCCGCTCCGCCTGTTCCGCAACCGGACGATCACCCTCGCCTCGCTCGCCTCGCTCTTCGTGGGCGTCGCGATGTTCGCCGGCACGGTCTTCTTCAGCCAGTACTTCCAGCTCGCGCGGAACGAGTCGCCGACGATGTCCGGCGTCCTCACCATCCCGATGATCGCGGGCCTGTTCGTCTCCTCCACCGTCTCCGGGCTGATCATCACCAAGACCGGCCGGTGGAAGTCCTGGCTGGTCAGCGGTGGCGCCCTGGCCACCGGCGGCCTCGGCCTGCTCGGCACGATCCGTTACGACACGGCGTACTGGCACATCGCGATCTTCATGGCGGTCCTGGGCCTCGGCCTCGGCATGATGATGCAGAACCTGGTGCTCTGCACCCAGAACCAGGTGGCCCCCGCCGACCTCGGCGCCGCCTCCTCCGTCGTCACCTTCTTCCGCTCCCTGGGCGGTGCGATCGGCGTCTCGGCGCTCGGCGCGGTCATGGCCCACCGGGTCACCGACTACGTCAAGGAGGGCCTGACCGAGCTGGGCCCGAAGGCCGCGGGCGCCCTGGGCAAGGGCGGTACGGGCGGCGGCATCCCCGACATGGACAAGCTGCCGGCCCCCATCCGCACGGTCATGGAGAGCGCGTACGGACACGGCGTCGCGGACGTCTTCCTCTACTCGGCGCCGTTCGCGCTGCTCGCCTTCGTGGTGACGCTCTTCATCAAGGAGGTCGCCCTCAAGAGCCACCACGGCGAGACCGCGAAGGCGGACGCCGCCGCCGAGTAGGCGGGGCGAGAACAAGACTCCCGGCCGCGCTTCGAGCGGAGGCGCGGCCGGGCCGGTACGGAGCGGCGGGCAGGGGACGGCCCGCCGCTCCGTCGTTCCCCCGTCTCCCGGGTCCCTTCGCCCTGGTCCCCGCGCCGCGGCCTGGTACAGGCGGGCCCCGACGGCGACGGGGTCGCCTTCGCTCCCGTCCCCGCGCCGCCGTCGCGTCCGCCCCGCGCCGCCCTCAGGCGCGTTCCCTCACCACCATCACCTCGATGCCGGCGACCAGGACGTCGAGGGCGTAGGCGAAGTCGCGGTCCCAGATCTCGCTGACGGCACCGTGCGAGGCGCGTTCCTCGAGGAGTTCCGCCATCGGTTCGAGCGCCTTCACGAACCCCGGCTCGTCGCGGAAGGCCTTGACCGCCTCCCCGTAGAAGTCGTCCTGCGACATGCCGGCCTCCGCCGCCCGCCGCTGGAACTGCGACTCGACCGTCCCGTAGCCGTACACGAACTGGAAGACCGCCGACATGGCGCTGGGGCAGCGGTGCGCCGGCAGGCCGGTGTCCCGGACCGTCTCGTGGATCTTGGTGCCGACGGCGACCGCCCGCGGACCGATGTTCAGGTACTGGCCGGCGCACGCCGCCATCCACGGGTGGCGGACCAGCATCCGCCGGTAGTCCAGGGCGAGCACCCTGATCCGGTCCCGCCAGCCGTCCGCCGCGTCGACGGCGGCGAGGTCGATCTCCCCGTAGACGGTGTCGACGGCGTACTCGATGATGTCGTCCTTGGTGTCCACGTACCAGTAGAGCGACATGGCCGTGACGCCCAGCTCGGTCGCGAGCTTGCGCATCGACAGCTTGGCCAGGCCCTCCGCGTCGAGCATCCGGATCGCGGCGGCGACGATCCGGTCCCGGTCGAGCCCGGCCGGGCCGCCTCCGGCACGGGGGGACCGGTTCTCCAGCCAGACGCTGGAACGCGCCGGGTTCCTGGCCCGTTCGGCTGCCTTGACCATCGCGTTCCTCCGTCTGTCAGCGGTTCGTGACCATGCTAGGTCGTGGGGCGGACGTCCCGTCCGGCCCGCGGACGGCCGGGACCGCGCCGCCGTGGCACGCTGTCGCGGCATGCCGTCGTGGCACGCGTCAGACGGCCGGCGCCCCCTTCGGGGCCCCTGCCCCCTCCGCGCGCTCGGCCCGGCCGAGCAGGGCCGCGGCGAGCAGGCCGCCCGCGAAGACGGCGGCCGCGCCGACCAGCTGGCTGGTCTGGAGACCGGAGGCGAAGGCGTCGGAGATCTGCTTCCGCTGGGCGTCGCTCCCGGCCGCCGCGAGGGCGGCGGGCAGCGAGGTCGCGGTGACGGTGACGAGGGCGGCGAAGCGCGCGTTGAGGACGGCCCCGAGGACGGCGACGCCCAGGCCGTTGCCGAACTCGGCGAGGGTGCCGTTGACGCCCGCGCCCACCCCGGCCTTCTCCGGCGGGATGGCGCTCATGATGGCGTTGGCCATGGCCGGGTTGGAGACCGCGAGGCCGGTGCCCATCAGGACCAGGCCCAGGAGCATTCCCCAGTAACTGCTGTTCGTGCCGCCGCCGACGAGGGCGATCGAGGCGAGACCGGCCGCGACGAGGGTCATGCCGGCGGCCACGGTGGGCGCGGTGCCGAGCTTCGTCACGATCCGCGGGCCGACGCCGGTGAGGTTGAGCACGACCACGGTCAGGGCGAGCGGGGCCATCCGCAGACCGGCCTCCAGCGGCTCGTAGCCGAGGACGAACTGCAGGTGCTGGGTGAGCAGGAAGAGCGAGCCTCCCATGCCGAACATGACCAGGATGGCGCCGGCGACGGCGCCGACGAACTTCTGGTCGCGGAAGAAGTGCATGTCGAGCATCGGGTGCGGGACGCGCAGCTCCCACACGGCGAAGGCGGCCAGGACGGCGACGCCGAGGCCCGCCGGTACCAGCACCTCGGCGGAGGTCCAGCCGTGCCCGGGGCCGGTGATGATGGCGTACACGGCGGCGGTCATGCCGACGGTGGAGAGCAGCGCGCCGATCAGGTCGGGCCGTTCGCCCTGGGGGTTCTTGGACTCGGGGACCAGCTTGACGACGGCGATCAGGCCGACGAACGCGACCGGGATGTTGATCATGAAGATCATCCCCCACCAGAAGTGGTTCAGGAGGGCGCCGCCGATCAGCGGCCCGGCGGCGAAGCCGAGCGAGCCGACCGTGGCCCACAGCGCGATGGCCTTGACCCGCTCGGACGCGTCGAAGATCTGCATGACGACGGCGAGCGTGGTGGTCATGAGGAGCGCGCCGCCGACGCCCATGCCCGCGCGGGCGGCGATCAGCTGGGCGGTGGAGCCGGCCAGGCCGGCGGCGAGCGAGCCGAGGCCGAAGAGCGCGAGACCGGCGGCGAGGAGCTTCTTGCGGCCGTAGCGGTCGGCGGCGTTGCCGGCGGTCAGGAGGAGGCCGGACTGGACGAGCGAGTACGCGTTGATCATCCACTGGATGTCGGCGGTGGAGGCGTGGAGTTCCGAGGTCAGCGACGGGATGGCGACACTGAGCACGGTGTTGTCGAGCAGCACGGTGAGCTGGGCCAGGCAGATGACGCCGAGGATCAGCCAGCGCTGCGGGTGGCCGCCGGAGGGGGCGGACGGTTCGTTCGCGGCGGTCGTCGCCGTCATGGGCAGGGCTCCTTGTACGGTGTACGGGACTAGGTCTCGTACACCGTACAAGGCTCTCTCTTACGCCGTATAGGAATTATTTCGAGCCGGGAGGGAGGGGATTCGGCCGGCCGGGTCGGCCGGTCTTGTCGGCTCGGTCGTACGGGTGGGGGCGGGGCGGTCGGCCGGTTCGGGCCGGCCGTCCGGTTCGGGCCGACCGGTGGGGCGGGTCAGCCGGTGGGGCGGGTCAGGTCGTAGAAGGCGGCGCCGCCGATCGTGACCTTCTCGAAGGACTCCGCGACCCAGGCGGAGATCCCGGAACCGCCGCCGGGCCCTCCGCCCGCGCCCCCGCGCATGCCACCGCCCTCGCCGTCGGCGCCGCCCTCGCCGTCGTTCCCGATGAAGTAGTGGATCTTCCCCTCGGCGACGTACCGCTGGAACCGCGCGAGGGTCGGGGACGGGTCGCTGCCGTTGAAGCCGCCGATCGCCATGACCGGCTTCTCCGTGGCGAGCTGGTAGCCCGCCGCGTTCTGGGCACCGACCGTGGCCGCGACCCAGGTGTAGGAGCCGGCGTCCTCCAGGAGCGCCGTCCTGGCCTCCGCGCCGACGCGCGTGCCGTTGAGGAGGCCCCCCATGCCGCCGCCGAAGCCGCCGCGTTCGCCGCGCGTCCCCTGGGGGCCGCCCGGAGGCATCCCCCGGAAACCGCCCTGGGCCTGGGGCGTCCCCCGGGGCGGGGCCCCTCCCGGCGCCCGGCCGCCCTGGCCCCGACCGCCGGGCGCCTGGCCGCCCGGCGCCTGGCCGCCCGGCGCCTGGCCGCCCGGCGGCGTCATGCCGCCCTCGGGCGCCCGGCCGCCGAAGCCGCCCGGGCCCCGGCCGCCCACCGGGCCCGCCGTCACGATCGACCCCTGGTGGCCGGTGCCCACCGTCTCCAGGGTGTACGCGAACGGTCCCGCGAGCCCCGCCGCCAGCCCGAGGCCCGCCGCCGCAAGACCGAACCGCCGGTCGATCCGGCCCGCGAGCAGCAGACCGGACGCCGCCGCCGAGCCCGCCGCCAGAACCGCCCAGCGCAGCCACGGCAGCCAGTCCGGCGTACGGCCGAGCAGCGTCCAGGCCCACCAGGCCGTCACCGCCACCGTCACCGCGAGCGCCGCCGAGGCGGCCCACCGGGTGCGCTCCTCCCACAGCACGGCCGTGCCCATGCCGACGAGCGCCGCCACGTAGGGGGCGAGGGCGACCGTGTAGTACTCGTGGAAGATGCCGGCCATGAAGCTGAACACCGCCAGCGTCATGAGCAGCGAACCGCCCCACACCAGGAACGCGGAGCGTGCCGTGTCCGTCCGGGGTGCCCGCCGGGTGACGACGAGGCCCGCGACCAGCAGGAGCAGCGCCGCCGGGAGCAGCCAGGAGACCTGACCGCCGACGGAGTCGCCGAACATCCGGCCGATCCCGGTCCCGCCCCACCGGCCGCCGCCCGCGCCGGGCCCTCCGCCGCCCACGCTGCCGGTCTCGTCGCCGTTGATGCGGCCGAGGCCGTTGTAGCCGAAGGTCAGCTCCAGGAAGCTGTTGGTCTGCGAGCCTCCGACGTACGGACGGGAGGACGCCGGCCACAGCTCGACGAGGGCCACCCACCAGCCCGCCGAGACGAGCGTCGCGAGACCGGCCAGGGCGAGCCGCCCGATCCGGCGCCCGGCCCCGCCCGGCCCGCACACCCCGTACACGAGGGCGAGCGGCGGCAGGATCAGGAAGGCCTGGAGCGTCTTCGCGAGGAACGCGAACCCGAAGGCCACACCCGCCCACACCAGCCACCGCCCCGCGCCCGGCCCGTCCTCCAGGGCGCGCAGCACCCCGTACACGGCGGCCGTCATGAGCAGCGCGAGCAGCGCGTCCGGGTTGTTGAAGCGGAACATCAGCGCGGCGACCGGCGTCAGCGCCAGCACCACGCCCGCCGTCAGGCCCGCGCCCGCGCCGAACCGGCGCCGGACGGCCGCGTACAGGACGCCGACCGTGGCCACGCCCATCAGCACCTCGGGCACGAGGATCTGCCAGGAGCCGAGACCGAAGAGACGGACGGAGAGCGCCATCGGCCAGAGCGCGGCCGGCGGCTTGTCGACGGTGATGGCGTTGGCCGCGTCGAGGGAGCCGAAGAAGAAGGCCTTCCAGCTCTCGCCGCCGGCCTGGACGGCCGCGGAGTAGAAGGAGTTGGCGTAGCCCGACGCGCTCAGGTTCCACAGGTAGAGCGCGGCGGTCACGGCGAGCAGGCCGAGGAGGGCGGGCCGGACCCAGGGGGCGTCCCCGGCACGCCCGCGCCACAGCCGGCCGGTCCGGCCGCTCCCCCGGAGGGCGGGAGGCGCGGGGGTCGGAAGGGTCATCGTTCGTTCCTTGCGGTGGTCCGCTCGGGGAACACCCAGAGCCGGAAGAGGAGGAAGCGGAGCACGGTCGCGGCGAGATTGGCGACGACCAGGACGGCCAGTTCGGTGGAGTGCGCCGGATCGCCGCCCGCCGCGCCGAGGGCGGCGAGCGAACCGCCGGTCAGGGCCAGGCCGATGGCGAAGACCACGAGCCCCTGGGCCTGGTGGCGGACGGCCCGGTCCCGGCCCCGCACCCCGAAGGTGAGGCGCCGGTTCGCCGCCGTGTTGGCGACGGCCGAGACGAGGAGGGCCGCGGCGTTGGCCGTCTGCGGGCCGAGACCGGCCCGGAAGGCCGAGTACAGCGCCAGATGGAGGAGCGTGGAGAGGGCCCCGACCGCGCAGAAGCCGATGAGCTGCCGGGCGAGACCGCCGGGCACCCCGTTCAGCTCGCGGTCCCGGGGGTCGTCCCCGAACGGCCGGGCGAGCCGGTCCAGGGGCAGCGCCCCGGTCGCGAGGGCCCGTCCCACCCGCCAGACGCCCTTCAGGTCGTCCGTCGCCGTCCTCACGATGCGCACGCTCGAATCGGGGTCGTCGATCCAGTCGACCGGCACCTCGTGGATGCGCAGCCCGGCCCGCTCGGCGAGGACCAGCATCTCGGTGTCGAAGAACCAGCCGGTGTCCTCGACCATCGGGAGCAGCCGTTCGGCGACCTCGCGCCGGATGGCCTTGAACCCGCACTGCGCGTCGGAGAACCGGGCCGCGAGAGAGGAGCGCAGGATCAGGTTGTACGCGCGGGAGACGAACTCCCGCTTCGGGCCGCGCACCACCCGCGAGGAGGGGGAGAGCCGGGAGCCGATCGCCAGGTCCGAGTGGCCGGAGATGAGCGGGGCGACCAGCGGGAGCAGCGCGTTCAGATCGGTGGACAGGTCGACGTCCATGTAGGCGAGGACGGGCGCGTCCGAGTCCGACCACACCGTCCGCAGCGCCCGTCCGCGCCCCTTCTGTTCCAGCCGCACGGAGCGCACCCCGGTCAGTGCGCGGGCGAGGGACCCGGCGACGTCGGGGGTCGTGTCGGTGGAGGCGTTGTCGGCGACGGTGATGCGGAAGCCGTACGGGAAGGTCCGGGAGAGGTGCTCGTGGAGCCGGCGGACGCACGGCTCCAGGTCCTTCTCCTCGTTGTGGACCGGGATCACCACGTCCAGGACGGGCCGCCCGGCGGCCTCCACGGGCAGGTGTTCCCGGGCGGGCAGGGCGCCGGGCACGGTCCGCGCGATCGTTGGGGTTCGCATGGCACAGACCCTCGCCGGGGCGTCTGTCACGGCCGTGTGATGAGCCTGTGCCCCGCCTGTGAGTCGTCCGGAGCGGGGCTCCGGGGGTCCCCGTCCACGGGCAGGCGGACCGTGAAGACGGTCCGGCCGGGGACGCTCTCCACCGTCACCCCGCCGCCGTGGGCGAGGACGACGGCGCGGACGATCGCGAGACCGAGGCCGGTGGAGCCTGCGTTCCGGGAGCGGGAGGCGTCGCCGCGCGCGAACCGTTCGAAGACGGAGGGCAGGAGGGCGGGCGGAACGCCGGGACCGTCGTCCTCGACCTCCACCAGCGCGTCCGCCCCCTCCCGGCGGACGCGGGCGGTGACCCTCGTGCCGGGCGGGGTGTGGGTGCGGGCGTTGGCGAGGAGGTTGACGAGGACCTGCTGGAGCCGGGTGCCGTCGGCCCGCACCGGCACCTCCGTCCCGTCCCCGGGGAGTCCGAGGCCCCAGAGGTGTCCGGGGCCGGCGGCGCGGGCGTCGCTCACGGCGTCCACGACGAGGGGGACGAGGTCCGCGGTCCCGTACGAGAGGGGGCGTCCGGCGTCGAGCCGGGCGAGCAGCAGCAGGTCCTCCACGAGGCCGGTCATCCGGGTCGCCTCCGACTCGATGCGGCCGAGGGCGTGCCGGGTGTCGGGCCCGCACTCCTCCCGGCCGCGCCGGGTCAGCTCCGCGTACCCCCGGATCGAGGCCAGCGGGGTGCGCAGTTCGTGGCTGGCGTCCGCGACGAACTGCCGGACCCGGGTCTCGCTCTGCTGGCGCGCGTCCAGCGCCGAGTGGACGTGGTCGAGCATCCGGTTGAGGGCCGCGCCGACCTGGCCGACCTCCGTGCGCGGGTCGGCCTCCGCCTCCGGCACCCGCTGGTGGAGCGCGACCTCCCCGCTGTGCAGCGGGAGGCGGGCGACCTGGCGCGCGGTGGCGGCGACCCGCCGCAGCGGGCGCAGGGCCACCCGGACGAGCACGGTGCCGGCGATCGACGCCGCGACGAGCCCGGCGCCCGTGACGCTCAGTTCGACCAGCACGAGGGTGGAGAGGGTGTCGTCCACCTCGGTGAGCGGGATGCCGGCGAGGAAGGTGCCGCGGCCGCCCTCCGCGTACGCGACCCGGTAGGAGCCGAGGCCGCCGGGCAGCTCGACGGTGTGCGGCCCGCCGTCGCGCGGGACGGCGGCGAGGGCGGCCCGCTGTTCCGCGTCCAGCGCCCTGACGGGGAACCTCGGCCCGTCCGTACCGCCGTTCCCGGCCACCTCCGTCGAGTATCCGGCCGCGGTGATCTCCCCGCCGGTCAGGACCGCGCCGACGGCGCCTATCGGGGAGCCCGGACCGCCGAGGAAGGCCAGGGGTTCCCGGCCCCGGCCGGGGTCCGGCACGGGCATGACGACCGGTGGCCCGGCGGCCCGCTCGGAGAGCCCCCGGACCTGTTCGTCGGCCTGGTCGTACAGGTACGAGCGGAACGCGATCGTGGTGACCGTGCCGATGACGGCCGCGACGACCGCGATCAGCGCCACCGCCGACACGACGAGCCGGGTCCGCAGCGACCAGGGCCGCCGTACGCCTCGCAGCACCGGGCGCTACTCCCCCGGCTTGATGAGGTATCCGGCCCCGCGCCGGGTGTGGATCATCGGGGAGCGGCCCGCGTCGATCTTCCGGCGCAGGTAGGAGATGTAGAGCTCCACGACGTTGGCCTGGCCCCCGAAGTCGTACGACCAGACCCGGTCGAGGATCTGCGCCTTGCTGAGCACCCGGCGCGGATTGTGCATGAGGTAGCGCAGCAGCTCGAACTCGGTCGCCGTGAGGTGGATCGAGACGCCGCCCCGGGTGACCTCGTGGCTGTCCTCGTCGAGGGTCAGGTCCCCGACGGTGAGCAGTGACTCGCTGCGGGACTGCGCGGCCCCGGACCTGCGGATGAGGCCGCGCAGCCGGGCCACCACCTCCTCCAGGCTGAAGGGTTTGGTCACGTAGTCGTCGCCGCCCGCCGTGAGCCCGGCGATCCGGTCCTCCACGGCGTCCTTCGCCGTCAGGAAGAGCACCGGCACATCGGGCAGCTCGCGCCGGATCGGGCCGAGCAGGCTCAGCCCGTCGGTGTCGGGCAGCATCACGTCCAGGATCACGGCGTCGGGCCGGAACTCCCGTGCGGAGCGGAGCGCGGAGACTCCGTCCCCGGCGCTCATGACCTGCCAGCCCTCGTAGCGCAGGGCCATGGAGAGCAGTTCGGTGAGCGAGGCCTCGTCGTCGACGACGAGGACCCGGACGGCGGTTCCGTCGGCGCGGAGCATGTCGGCACGGGCACCGGCCCGTGCGCTCGTGCGGTGTGGGGTGACGGTCATGGCCCCAGGCTGGCGGCCCCCGCTGAAAGGCCTCTTTCCCTTTCCTGTGAATTCCCTGAGAAACGGCCGTCCGCGCGCCCGGCCGGCGTGGTTTCACGTGAAACGGGAGGGGACGGGGGTCAGTGGGCCGGTTTCACGTGAAACAGCGCCGCCCCGTTCTCGTACAGGACCCGCCGGAGCCAGTCGTCCCCGAGTCCGAGACGTTCGAGCGCGTGGAGCTGATGGGCGTACGGGTACGGGATGTTGGGGAAGTCCGATCCGAGGAGGATCCGGTCGCCGAGGTCGAGGAGCCGCGTGCGCTCGGCCTCCGGGAAGGGCGCGAACCGTTCGCTGAAGTCGGTGAACGCCATGGTGGTGTCGAGACGGACGTCCGCGTACCGCTCGGCCAGGGAGAGGAAGTCCGCGTACTCGGGCATCCCCATGTGCGCGACGATCAGCCGCAGTCGGGGATGCCGGGCGAGCAGTCGCCCCACGGGCCCGGGGCCGGTGAAGTTCCCCGGAGCGGGTCCCGAGCCGCAGTGGATGACGACGGGGGTACCGCTGTCGGCGAGGGTCCCCCACACCGCGTCGAGCCGGGTGTCGTTCGGGTCGAACCCGCCCACCTGGAGGTGCACCTTGAAGACCTGGGCCCCGGCGTCGAGCGCTTCCCTGACGTACCGGTCGACACCCGGCTCGGGGAAGAAGGTCGCGGTGTGCAGGCAGTCGGGGGTGCGGGCGGCGAAGTCGGCGGCCCAGGAGTTCAGCCAGGCGCCCATGCCGGGCTTGTGCGGGTAGAGCATCGCGGTGAAGGCGACCGCCCCGAACCCGCGCAGGAGGGCGAGCCGGCGGTCCTCCTCCTCGCGGTACGTGATGGGCCACTCCAGACCGGTCAGGGGGCCGACGGCGTCGAAGTAGGCCCAGACCTTGTCGAGGACGTTCTTCGGCATGAAGTGCGTGTGCACGTCGACGAGCCCGGGGACGCCGAGTCGCGCGAGGAGTTCCGGGACGTCCACCACGCCGGCCGTCCCGTCCGTACCGTCGTTCCCGTTCATATCCGCAACTCCGCTCGGCCTCGGCGACAGCGACGCAGGGGGCGGTGGGGGTCCGCCCCCGGTTTCGGGGTCATGCGCTCACCCTCGCGGGGGCCGGACCCGGATGTCGACGCCTCCGGCCGAAGAGATCCAAGACGTTACGGAACGCTCCCGGCCCCGGGCCCTCCGGACGTTACGGAACCCTCCCCGCCCGGGGCCCTCCGGACGTTACGGAACCCTCCCGCCCGGGCCCTCCGGACGTTGCGGAACGTCCCCGGCCCGGGGAGCCCTTCAGAAGAGTTCCCCCTGCTCGCCCCGCTCGCCCGGATCGTCCGAGGACGCCGCCGGCGCCACCGGCACGGAGAAGCCGTCCCCCTCCCCGGCCCCACGGAGGACCCATCCGCCCATGAGCCGGGTGTCGAGGACGAGACAGCGTCCGTCCGGGGCGAGGAGGTGCAGGTCGGGTCCGGCGGCGGCGAGCAGCCGCCCGGTGACGGCCCCGCCGTCCGTCAGCTCGGTGACCGTGCCGGAGAGCGGCGGCAGCCCGTCGAGACGGAAGGCCCCGGCGTGGTCGCGCGGGGCGAACTCCAGGGGTTCCAGGGTCTCGGTCCATCCGCCGACCTCCCGGGCGCGCCGGTACAGCTCCCCGACTTCCCGGGCCCGGTCGGCGGCGGGCGGCAGGGCGTGCCGGGCGGCCCGCTTCCGCTCGTACGCCACCCGGTCGGGAACGCCGAGCGCCTGCCGCAGGACCTCCTCGGTGCGCCGTGCGGCCATCAGCGGCCCCCGGCCGAGCCAGCTGAACGCGACGGCTCCCTGCTCCAGGAGCCGGGCCTCGCCCCGCGCCTCGGCGGTGATCCCCACCTTGGTCATGCCGGGCCCGAACCAGGCCAGGTAGACGCGGTACGGCCGGGGATCGTCCGCGACGGTGTCGGCCGCGACCGAGTGGGCCCGGTCGAGCCGCGCGCACTCCGCGCACCGCCCGCCGGTGGCCCGGCCGGGCACGGCGGCCGTCAGGGGGCAGGGGTTGCCCCGGGCCCCCGGGCACCGCCGGACCCCGGCGGCGCGGAAGGCGAGCGGCTCTCCGTACGCGAGCGCGCTGACCCTCCCGCCCTGCCACCGCAGTCCCGGCGACCCGCCGCTCCAGGTGATCCCCCGGCACCGCCACTCCACGCCCATGCCTCCCCGGCCTCCGCTCCGGTCCCTGTGCTCCCCGGGTGTCCAGTCTCCGCCACATCCGCTTCCAGACCCCGGTCCGGAGTCCCCGGGGCCATCACCCCGGCGTCTTCGGCCTGGCGAACGCGCTGGCCCGGGAGGGCCGGCTCTCCCCTGCCGAGTACGCGGTCCGGCGCGCCTCGAACGACTGGTACGACGCGCACTTCCCGAACCCGTCGGAGGCCGATCCCACGGTCTACGACCCGGTGGTGAACCCGGGCGCCGCCGCCTGGTTCCGGCCGACGGCGACCGAGGCCCTGGCCCGGGTCGTCCCGTACCTGCGCATCCTGCGGGACCACGGCGTGCCCTGCGTACGCCTGGAGTCGGCGTCCCCGGGCCGGATCGTCCACGCGGACGCCTACCAGGTGGTGGCGGTCGGGCCACCGGACCGCGCGGGGGCGTAGGCCCGGTTCAGAGCGCCCGGGTCAGGGCACCCGGTTCAGGGCAGGACGTAGATCCGCGTCCCGTCGGGATCGGGTTCCCCGACCTCCCTCATGCACCCGCGTTCGACGAGGAGCCGTACGCAGGCGTGGACGCGCTCGTCGGAGAGGCCGGTGCGGCGGGTGACGTCCTGGGCCCGGTAGCGCACCCCGCCCCGGACGAGTCCGGGGGCGAGGCAGCTCGCCACCGTCCGCACGTCCCCGGTGATGGCCCAGGACTCGACCAGCGCCTGCGGGCTGAGGGTGCCGGTGCCGCCGGTGCGCTGGCGGGGCACGGCGAGCCGCTCGAGGGAGTCGGCGACCCTGGAGAGGCTCTTCCGGGTCTCGCGGAGCAGCTCCGCGTACTCGACCCGCTCGGCGTACGCGACGGCCTGCTCGTCGAGCCGGCCCTCCAGGCGTACGAGGACGTCGACGAGTTCCGGCGGCAGGAGGAACCCGGCGTGCACCGGGGAGGGTTCGAGGCCGTACCCGCCGTACCGCTGGACGGCCGCCACCACCTCGGCCACCCACGCCCGGAACGGCCCGGCCTCCGGCTTCCGGCACGCTCCGACGAGCTGGACGAGCCCCTGGAGGCTCACCATCCGCGTCGCCGCCCTGATCCCGCTCCGGCGGAGGAACTCCTCGTCCCGCGCGATCTCCCGCGCGGACGACAGGCTCTCCCCGGACAGCGCCACCGTCCGCAGCGCCTCCCGCGTCCCCCCGTACCCCAGGCGCTTCGCCACGTCCACCACCGGAAACCAGTGGGACCCGTCCGGAGCGGTCAGTCTCCGCAGGCGCTCCCCGGTGGCGGCGTACACCACGTCATCGATGTCGATCGCGTCCATCGATCATCACCTCCGTCTCGCACGCTAGGACGAAGGCATATTCAACTGACATGAAAATCAGGCAGGTTCACCCAAAAGGGGAGACCCCCGAGGATTCACCGCCGCCCTGCCGCCTTCCGACCGTAGCTCCGGCGAATGGGGACACTCGCTGACGCCAGAGGCCCCCTGGACGGTGTCCAGGGGGCCTCTGATCTGTGTGCACTCGGCAGGATTCGAACCTGCAACCTTCTGATCCGTAGTCAGATGCTCTATCCGTTAAGCTACGAGTGCTTGTTTTCAGTTCTTGTCTTCGCTCCCCGGCCTTTCGGCCCGCTCGCGGCGACAGGAAGAACATTACATGACTGCCGCCGTCATGTGAAATCCGATTCCCCCACCCCTTGTGACCTGCGGAAACGTCCCGCGACGACCGGAGGACGAGGAGGGGAAACGACCCCTGGCGGGTGGAGCGCGAAGGCCGGGAACGGCCGAAGCCCCGGCCTGGGGGCCGGGGCTTCGGTGTGGGGCGGAGGCGGAGGGATTTGAACCCTCGATGGGCTTTAAGACCCAAACCGCATTAGCAGTGCGGCGCCATAGACCGGACTAGGCGACGCCTCCATGCACCTCACGCATACGCGGGTGGTGCGTGCAGATGATGACACAGGCGGACCGGCTGTCACCAATCGATTCTCACCGTACTAGCCCTCCGGGGGTCAGGGCAAAGCCTCGTCACCCCCCGGCGATCCCCCTCGCGCCCCGGCGCACCCCGCCCGACGCCCTGCCCCACCCTCCGCTCCCCCTCGCCCCTCCCGCTCTCCGCTCCCCCTCGCCCTCGCCCTCGCCCCTCCCGCTCTCCGCTCCCCCTCACCCTCGCCCTTCCCGCTCCCGCTCCCGCTCCCGCTCCCGCACGTTCCCGCCCGCCCGGCGCACCCCGCTTGCGCAACGCCGCGGCGGCCGGAGCGTTAGAGGGAACGGAGCGGGGCGCGCCGTGCGCCGCTCCGCCCGTCGTCCCCGTACGCCCCATGGACCCCGCGCGTCCCGTCGCCCCTGGAGATCCGCATGCTGCGCCGCCTCGTTCTCGCGACACTCGCCACCACCGCCGGAGCCGCCGGCCTCGGGCCCCTGCCCCCGCTGCCCCTGTTCCCGGCGCCTGCGCCGAAGCCCGACGTGCTGACCGTGGCGATCTCCCGGAGCGGCCACCCCGAAGCCGACGGAACCTTCGGGCTGAGGTGCGGGGAACGGGCCGGGGGCGACCATCCGGCCGCCGAACGCGCCTGCGCGCGCCTGGCCGAACTGGCCGCCGCGGACGAGGACCCGTTCCTGCCGGTTCCGGAGGACCGGCTCTGCACGCAGGTGTACGGCGGACCCGTCGTCGCCCGGGTGACCGGAAGCTGGCGGGGCCGGGAGGTCGACGCGCGGTTCTCCCGCGCGAACGGCTGCGAGATCGACCGCTGGGAGAATCTGGAACCCGTCCTTCCCCTCGTCCGTGGATGACGTGCGGAGATGCGGTGCGGGGACGACGGCCGGGGGCGGCGTCCGGGAGTGCCGGCCCTCGCCTCCCTTAGACTCCCTTCATGACAGGCCGCGGTCCGAGGGGCAAGATGGGGCCGGCCGGTCGACAGACCAAGCGCGTGCAGTGCGTCAGGGAGGAAGCGTCGTCGTGAGCAGCAGGCCATCCCGAGGCGCTGCTCGCCTCGCAGCCATACTCGACGCCCTCCCCGACGGCCTGGTGCTCGTCAACTGCAACGGCACGGTCGTCAACGCCAACAGCATCGCCCTCGGCATGTTCGAGACGCCGGGCACCGCGCTCGTCGGGCGCGGTCTGCTCGACCTGCTGCCCGAGTTCGACTCGCGACTCATCCCCGGCTCCATGCGCCGCCCCGAGAACACCGACGAGCGGGGCCGCACCAAGCCGACCCGGATGGTCGCCCGTCGCACGGACGGCGGCGAGTTCCCCGTCGAGGTGACCAGCGCCAGCCTGGAGGACGGCCGCGAGGCCTACGCCTCCCACAGCGGCTACACCGGCGACGAACTGCTCATGCTGGTCGTGCGCGACCTCACCGGGACCGTCGACACCGAGGCCGAACTCGCCCGCTCCCAGCGGCAGACCGAGATGATCCTGCGCGCCGCCGCCGAGGGCGTCGTCGGCACGGACACCGACGGCCGGGTCGTCCTCGTCAACCCCGCGGCCGCCCAGATCCTGGGGTACCGCGCCGGCGAACTCGGCGGCCAGGAACTGCACCCGCTGATCCTCGCCAAGCGGGCCGACGGCGAGCCCTTCCCGTACGAGGAGTCGCCGCTCGCCGACACCCTCAAGTCCGGCCGCAAGCACCGGGTGCGGGGACAGGTGCTGTGGTCGAAGAAGGGCGAGCGGGTCCCGGTCGACCTGACGACCGCTCCGGTGCGGGACGGGGACCAGCTCGTCGGCGCGGTGATGACCTTCACCGACCGCAGGCCGTACGAACAGCTCGCCGAGCGGCACGCCGCCGAACTCGCCGACCGCGCCGAGCGGGCGGCGGCGGAGCGGGAGGTCCAGCAGGAGCGGTACGCCTCGCTCGCCGCCCGCCACGAACAGCTGACGGCCGTCCTCGCCGAGTCGCTGCGCGGCCCCCTGGAGGAACTGCGCGCCCAGCTCGGCACCCTCGCCGCCGACGACGCCGGGCAGCTGTGGCCCGAGGCCAACCAGGTGCTCCACCACCTCGCCGCCGGATACGCCCGGATGACGGCGCTCGTGGACAACGTCCTGGAGTACCAGCGCCTCGACGCGGGCGCGGAGAAGCTCGACAAGCGCGTCGCGCTCCTCGACGAGGTCGTGACGGCCGGCATCGACGGGGCCGTGGAGCTGATCGGGCCCGGCCGCGCGCAGTTCGCCGTGCACGCGCCGCCCATCGAGGCCGAGGTGGACCCCGCCCGGCTCGCCACCGCCCTCGCGCACCTCGTCGCGGACGTCGCCGGCGTCGACGCGACCGGCAAGGACCGGGCCGCGGCCCAGGGTTCCGCGGCGGCCGACTCCACGATCGTCGTCGCGGCCGCCCAGCGCGGTGACGTCGTACGGATCGAGGTCCGCGGCCCGTACGCGGGCGGCGACCCGGTCCACGGACCCGTCGTGCGCGGGATCGTGGCGGCGCACGGCGGTGTCGTGCAGACCCACGAGGTGCCGGGCACCAGCGGGGGCGCGTACGTCCTCGAAGTACCGGTCGGCGCGGGGCGCGGCACGGTTCCCGCTCCCCCTCCCCCGGCCCGGAACGGCGGGGCCTCCGGAGGCCGTGAGGCGCTCGCGCTGCCCGCGCAGGCGTCGTCGGAACCGGTCGTTCCTCCCGCCGGCGTGCCGTCCGCGCCTCTGACGCCGCCTGCGCCCCCGGCGCCGCCCGTGCCCGTCCCTCCGTCCGCGTCCGGTCCCGGCGCGGGAGCGGGCCAGGCCGCGGATACCTCCGGCGGGGGGCGGCGGCGCGCCCGGCGCGGTTCCACGGACGCCTTCCTGGAGGGTCCGGCCCTGCCCGAGGACGACACCCCGGCCGGTGCCGGGTCCGGCGGCCGCCGCCGGGCCCGTGCGGGAGAGCCCGCCACGGCGGCCGACCTGATCCCGGCCCAGCACAACGCGGCCGTTTCCGCCGGTTCGCCCGTGGAGCCCACCGGGCGGCGCCGGGGCCGGCCCGCCGAGGGCTCCGTCGTGACCGCCGCCGAGGGGGCGCAGGGACGTGCCGCGCTCGGCGCGGCCGTACCGCCGCAGGGCGTCCCCGCCGAACCCGCCGGTGCTCCCGCCCTGGCCCGGGCCCTGCCGGCCGTCGCCTCCGAGGAGATCCCGGCGCGGCCGAGCGGGCGCCGGCGGCGTGCGCTGGCCGCCGCGCAGGAACGGGCGGCGGCGGCCGAGGCCGGGCCCCGCACGCCGTTCGCGCTGCCGCCCGCCGACGCCGACCGCGAGGCACCGCTCCCCGCCGCTCCCGTGGCCGGGCCGCTGCCGGTCCCCGACGAGGAGCGGCACGAGGCCGTACGGGAGCTCCCGGACGCCGCTCACGCGTCGCCGCGGTTCCCCGCCCCGTCGCCCGCGCCCGGGCAGCCCCTGCCGCAGGTCCCGCCACCGGGACCGGTCCCGGCCGCGACCACGGCTCCGGTACCGGCCCAGGACCCGACCCCGCCGCCGGCCCCCCTGCCGTTCCCGGCTCCCGCCGAACCGACCGGGCGGCGGCGGGCCGTCACGCCCCCGCCGCCGGAGACGCCGCACGGCGACGACACCGGTGCCGGTACCGGTTCGGGCACCGGTTCCGTACCGCTGCCGCCCGAGCTGCCCATGCCGAGGGAGGCGACCCGGGGGACCCACGGGCGGGCGTTCAGCGTCCGCACGCTGGGGCAGGGCGTCCCGTTCGTCCCGCCGGCCCCGCAGGCCGCGCCGCACCCGCAGAACCCGCAGGTTCCGCCGGGCCCACAGACGCCCCAGGGCGCCCAGCCACCCCGGGCCGTCCCCGTCGCCCCTCCCGCTCCGGCGGCGCCCGCCGCCCCGGGCCCCGGTTCCGCCCCGTCCAACGGTTCCGGGCGCCGGCGCAGGCTCGCCGCCCCGCCCGAGGTGGACCCGCCGGTCCCGACGGCGCTCCCCGCGCCGGCCGGGTCCGACGCCGCGCCGCACCCGCATCCACCGGTCCAGGCGTATCCGCAACCGGAGGCCGGGCTTCCCTCGCCCGAGGGCCGCGCGTACGCCATAGGGGCGCCCGCCGAGGGTTCCGCGGAAGGTCCCGAACCGCTCGACGGTCCCGGCGGCGCGGTCGAGGTCGCCAACCGGCCCGCCCCGCACCCCGTGGACGACGAGCTGCCCCCGGAGCCGCTGGACAACCCGCGCCGGCTGCTCGTCTGGCCCGCGCCCGACGTCTCCACGCAGCAGGCGCTGAGCGACCGCGGCTACCGGCCGGTGATCGTGCACTCCCGCGAGGAGGTGGACGCGCAGATCGCCGCCTTCCCGGCCGCGCTCTTCGTGGACCCGCTGACCGGCCCCATCACCCGTACCGCGCTCCAGTCCCTGCGCCGGGCCGCCGTCGCGGCCGAGGTGCCGGTGCTGCTCGCGGCCGGTCTGGGGCAGGCGTCCCGCGAGGCGGCGTACGGCGCCGATCCGGCGGTGCTCCTCAAGGCGCTCGCGCCGCGCGACAGCGAGCAGCACCCGTCCCGGGTCCTGCTGATCGAGGAGAACGAGGACATCGCGGAGGCGCTCGCGGCCGCCCTGGAGCGACGCGGGATGCAGGTGGCGCGGGCCGCCACGGACACCGAAGCGGTCACCCTCGCCGCGCAGACGCAGCCGAACCTCGTGGTGATGGACCTGATGCAGGTGCGCCGCCGCCGGGCCGGGATCATCGACTGGCTGCGCGCGAACGGGCACCTCAACCGGACTCCGCTCGTCGTCTACACCTCGGCCGACCTCGCCGGGGACGAGCTGCCGAGGCTGTCCTCGGGCGAGACGGTGCTCTTCCTGGCCGAGCGCTCCAACAGCGCCGAGGACCAGGCCAGGATCGTCGACCTGCTCGCGAAGATCGGCACCAACTAGGACGGCGGGGCGGGGCCGGGGCACACGGCCCGCCCCGCCCCCGCCCGGCTACAGCCGGGTCACGTCCAGCTCGCCCTCCGCGTACTGCTTGCGGATGACCTTCTTGTCGAACTTGCCGACGCTCGTCTTCGGCACCGCCGGCACGACCGCCCACCGCTCCGGCAGCTGCCACCTGGCGATGCCGCCCTCCGTCGCGAGGAAGTCCTTCAGCGCCTCGTAGTCCGCCGTCGCCCCCTCCTTGAGGACGACGGTCGCGAGCGGACGCTCGCCCCACTTCTCGTCCGGGACGGCGACGACGGCCGCCTCGGCGACCTCCGGGTGCGCCATGAGCGCGTTCTCCAGCTCGACGCTGGAGATCCACTCGCCGCCGGACTTGATGACGTCCTTGGCCCGGTCGGTGAGGGTGAGGAAGCCGTCGGGGCTGATCACGCCGACGTCGCCGGTCTTGAGCCAGCCGTCCGCGCTGAACTTGTCCTCGGGGCGGAGCGGTTCGCCGTCCACGCCGCTGTAGTACGCGCCCGCGATCCAGGTGCCGCGCACCTCCAGCTCGCCGGCCGACTCGCCGTCCCAGGGCAGGTGCTCTCCGGAGGGGCCGACGAGGCGCGCCTCGACACCGGCCGGGAAACGACCCTGCGTCACGCGGTACGGCCACTCCTCGTCGGCCGTGAGGCCCGCCGGCGGGTGGGCCATCGTGCCCAGCGGGGAGGTCTCGGTCATGCCCCAGGCGTGGCAGAGGCGGACGCCGAGCTTGTCGTACGCCTCCATCAGGGAGGGCGGACAGGCCGCGCCGCCGATGGTGACCTGGGCCATGGAGGAGAGGTCGCGCGGGTTGGCGGTGACCTCGGCGAGCAGACCCTGCCAGATGGTGGGGACGGCGGCCGCGTGGGTCGGCTTCTCGCGCTCGATCATGTCGGCGAGCGGGGCCGGCTGGAGGAAACGGTCCGGCATGAGCATGTTGATGCCGGTCATGAAGGTGGCGTGCGGCAGCCCCCAGGCGTTCACGTGGAACTGGGGCACCACGATCAGGGTCGTGTCCTTGGCGGTGAGGCCCATCGACTCGGCCATGTTCACCTGCATCGAGTGCAGGTAGATCGAGCGGTGGGAGTAGACGACGCCCTTGGGGTCGCCCGTGGTGCCGGAGGTGTAGCACATGGCCGCGGCCGTGCGCTCGTCCAGTTCCGGCCAGTCGTACGTGGTCGGGCGGCCGGCGATCAGCTCCTCGTAGTCGTGCACGCGCGGCGCGGCGCCGTCCAGGACGGAACGGTCGCCGGGGCCCGCGACCACGACGTGCTCGACCGTCGGCAGGTGCGGGAGCAGCGGGGCGAGGAGGGGAAGCAGCGAGCCGTTGACGATCACGACCCGGTCGACGGCGTGGTTGACGATCCACACCAGCTGCTCCGGGGGGAGGCGGAGGTTGAGGGTGTGGAGGACGGCGCCCATGGAGGGGATCGCGAAGTACGCCTCGACGTGCTCGGCGTTGTTCCACATCAGGGTGGCGACCCGCTGGTCGCCGGTGACGCCGAGTTCGTCGCGCAGGGCGTTGGCCAGCTGGTGCGCGCGGGTCCCGGCCTCGGCGAACGTGCGCCGCTGCGGCTCGGACCCACCCGTCCAGGTGGTGATGGTGGACTTCCCGTGGATCGTCATCCCGTGTTCGAGGATGCGGCTCACGGTCAGCTGTACGTCCTGCATGGTGCTGTACACGGGGCGTCCTCCCGATGGGCGCTACGTGGCAGTAAGGGTGGGAAGATTCTGCGCACGTACCGCGCGGTATGTCACTACCCGGGAGTATGGAAATTGCCAGCGATTACTGGCGACGGGAAGATCCGGAGGGGGATGAGCCGGGTCTTTCCCCGCGTTTTTCCCGTGGTTTTCCCGCACTCCTCTCCACGCACCGGGGCCCGGCGGGGAGTCCGGCGGGGGAGTCCGGCGAGGAATCCGGCCCCGTTTCCGGACCGTACCGGGGGCCGTACGGGAAGGTTTCCCAGGGCCTACCTACCGGACGGGGAACAGCTCCGGGTCCTCCCGGAGCTTGCCCAGGGCACGGGACACCGCGCTCTTGACCGTACCGACCGACACCCCCAGCACCTCGGCCGTCCGGGCCTCGCTCAGGTCCTCGTAGTACCGCAGGACCACCATCTGCCGCTGCCGCTCCGGCAACTTGAGCACCGCCCGCCACATCGCGTCGTGCAGCGCCTGCCGCTCCGCCGGGTCCGACACGGGGAGGCCGGCCGGCTCGGGCAGCTCCTCGCACACGAACTCGTCGACCTTGCGCTTGCGCCACTGCGACGTACGGGTGTTCAGCAGCGCCCGGCGCACGTAGCCGTCCAGGGCGCGGTGGTCCTCGATGCGCTCCCAGGCGACGAAGGTCTTGGCGAGCGCGGTCTGGAGGAGGTCCTCCGCGTCCGACGGGTTGGCCGTCAGGGAGCGCGCGGTGCGCAGGAGTACGGGCCCACGCGCCCGCACGTACGCGGAGAAGGTCGGGTACGACGCGTACTGCGAGGCACCGGCGCAGACGGGGCCAGAGGGTGGCGGAGTCATGACTCCACGCTAGGAGGGGAGGGACGGCCGGCGGATCGGCCCCAGGTCCCGAACCGCCGTCCGCCTCAGGTTGTAGGGGCGGGGACGGCCGGACCTCCTCTGGGTGGAGTTCCCGTCCGCCCGGCTCAGGGTCCGGTCCGGTCCCGCACCACGGCGGTGCGGGTGAGGGCGGGACGGGCGACGGGCGCGTCCACGGCGTTGCGGTCGATCACGAGACGCCGGCCTCCGTACGTCTCCGAGACGTTGCCCGCGTACTGGTGAATGCGGGCGTGCGGCGTCCAGGCCGCCGGGTCCAGCACGGCCTCGGTGGCCGGTGTGGGCCGGCCCGTCCAGCGCGCGAACCACATCACGGCCGGCAGGTCGGGCGTGCCCGCCTTCCGCTGCGTCTCGATGTCCCGCACCCCGGTGTCCGCGCTGCTGTAGAACCCGGGAAGGTAACCGAGGCGCCGCACCTCCCGGTTCCAGCCGCGCACGAAGGTGAGGGTGGTCGCGGCGCAGGCCGCGTCACCGCGGCGGTAGGCCTCGATGTCGAGGTAGAGCGGACTGCTCGTCCCCAGCCCCAGGGCGCGCGCCGCCCGTACCGCCTCCCCTCCCTCCTTGGTCCCCTGCCCCCAGGGGTCGGCCCCGATGGCGAAGGGCTTCTTGGCGGGCGCGTCGACGCACGGTGCCTGCGAGCCGACGAAGACGGGCAGCAGCCGCCAGCCCATGGCGTGCACCGAGGTGACCCAGTCGGGGCCGAGCTCCCGCTGGCCGGGACAGCCCCGGCCCCGTCCGGCGAAGTAGATCCCGACGGCCCCGTACGGCGAACCCCACCAGGCCCTCATCACGTCCAGGGAGGGCGCCTCGCAGGTGTCGAAGGCCTTGCCGGTGAAGTAGGCGGGGGTGGAGACCTCGGAGGCGGAGCCGGAGACGGCCGAGACGGCGGATGCGGCTGATGCGGTGGATGCGGTGGATGCGGCGGAGACATCGGAAGCCGGGACGGCGGGGAGTGGGGCGGCGGCGGCCGGAGCGGCGGAGGGCGCGGCGGCGGGAGGCAGGGCGACGGAGGGCGAAGGGGTGGGGGCGGCGCCCGGAGCCTCGGGAGCGGTGGGAGCGGCGGGGGCTCCCGGGAAGAGGGCCGTCCCGGGGCGCCCGGAAGCGGCCGCGGGGGCCCCGGGAGCGGCACCCGGCACGGGACCCGCGCCGGGTGCCGGAGCGGCGCCGGATGCCGGAAGGGTGCCGGGTGCCGGAACCGGAACCGGAGCCGCGACCGGTGCCGGGGGGCCGGGTGTCGTCGGGGTGCTGAGGAGGGTCGTCCCGGCCACCGCCACCGTCAGGACGGCGGTCACGGCCCGTGCCCGGGAGAACGGCGCGGCTCGTCGTACGGAGGCCGGCACCGCGACCGGTGCGGAAGTGGGTCCCACGGAGGACCGGGACGTGGGCGGGGTACTCGTGCTCATGCCGTGAGTGAAGGGCCGGTCACCCCACCCGGCCACCGCTGGGGCCGTCGCCTCAGCCGTCCGTGCCCAGGATCAACCCGGACGTGGGAACCCCGCGCCCACCGCGCCCCGGTCCGGCCCCTCCGCACATCCGGACCTGCTCCGCTCCGCGCCCCCGGTACACGGGATGCTCCGCCCCCGGGACACGGACCGCTCGGAACACCTGGTGCACGGACCATTCCGGACCACCCGGTGCACGGACCGCTCCGGACCATTCGGCGCGTTTGACTCCGGGCCACTCCGCCACCCCCGCGCCCCCGGGCTCCGGTCCCCACCGAACCCCGGGCCCACACCCCGGCGTACCCCGCCCTCCAGCGGTCCCCGACGCGGCGTCCCGCTCCCCGTGCCGAAGAGCCGCCCGGCGAACCGCTGTTCCCGCTCCTTCCTCCCCGTCGAACCGGCCCCCTTCTCCCGCCCCGCCTCACCCCCGCTCTCCGTCACGGAGAGAAGTTGGCCGTCGGACGGGACCGGACCGTCCCGCCGGGGAACACGGTGGCGGAGATGCGGACGGCACGGATGTGTGCCGCGCCCGTCCCTGTCGTATCCGTCCCTGTCCTGCTCGTTCCCGTCATGTCCGTTCCCTTCGTTCCTGTACTTGTCGTTCCTGTGCCTGTCGCATCTGTCGTGCCTGCCGTGCCTGCCGTGCCTGCCGTGCCTGCCGTGCCTGTCCAACGGAAGTCGCCTATCGGTTACCGCTGTACGGGCCTGTCGTGTGGGCGGGGGCTCCGCCGAATACATGAAGTACCGCTGGGACAAAGCTGTTTCCGGGGCCGTCGGCCGGACGCCCCGGTCGTTCTGTTCGACGTCGCGAGAACAGAGTTGCCCACGGCATCCCCGGCGAACCCCCGTCCCCTCCCGATTACCTCGCAAGCGTGAGGAACCGCGGTTAAACCTCATCGGCACGGAAGAACCGCAGTTCACGGCGCGGAAAGACCCTTGGGCCGAACCTCCGGGGAAGAGGGGGGAACCCCCTTACGGAACAACGGGTTTCAGCTCTCGGGCCCCTGGGGGATGCCCCTCAGGGCCGCCGCGAAAGCCTCGTAAGCGGCTGCGTCGAAGAGCACGAACCGCACCTCCTCGACCTCCGTGCGGGCCGTCCGTACCGTCTCGACCGCAATCCGGGCCCCGTCCGCCATCGGCCAGCCGTAAACGCCGGTGGAGACAGCCGGGAACGCGACCGTGCGGGCGCCCAACTCGTCGGCCACCCGCAGTGATTCCCGGTAGCAGGAGGCCAGCAGTTCCGAGCGGTCCTCGTCCCGCGACCAGACCGGGCCCACGGTGTGGATCACGTGCCGGGCGGGCAGCCGGCCCGCCGTGGTCGCCACGGCCCGCCCGGTCGCCAGGCCTTTGCCGTAGTGCGAGCGGCGCAGTTCCCGGCAGGCGGCGAGGATGTCCGGCCCGCCCTTGCGGTGAATGGCGCCGTCGACGCCGCCTCCGCCGAGCAGGGAGGAGTTCGCGGCGTTGACCACCGCGTCCACCGCCTCGTCGGTGATGTCCCCCCGTACGAGCACGACACGCATCCCGCTCTCCTGTTCTTCCGCCGGTCCCCGGAGGCCCGGGGAGGTCCGGGGACGGTACCGCCCCTACCACTTTCCCGCCCCCGGGCCGCCACTCCGGGGAGCGGGGAACAGCCCGCTCCCTGGAGCGATGCATACGACGGGATGACATGGGACGCAGCCGCGTCACACGTATGGGTGGGTATCGGAGGCCCTCACAGCGGGTACGGGGCCGCCGTGGCGGATGGGCCGGGCGATCCCGGCGGAGTCCGGTCCGGAAGGCGAAACAGCCGGTGGGAAAGGCGTTTCCGGCTCTCATCGATCCACGGCATGCGCGTGTCTAACCCGAAGCCGACGCCTAAATTGTTCAGAATGTCACCTACTGCCCCAGTTGAAACTACGAAGTTTCGTTGCCGAGGAGCGTGTCATGCAGGTTCGCAGGTGGCTCCCTGACCAGCCCACCAGCATCGGCCGCCATGACTGGCCGGACGAGGGCGTCGAGGGAACACATCTGCGACTGCGGGCCGGCTCCATCGTCGTACTCGACCGGCAGGCCTGGCGCGTCCTGGAGATCACCGGGTACCCCGGCAACCAGTGGCCGGAAGCCTACGAGAAGGCGTGGCGCGACCACGTGGAGCTGTGGTGGCACGCCAACGAGCTGCGCCGGGCCAACAACCAGGCGGTCAAGCCCGCTCCGGAGCGCGAGGAGTTCTACAAGCGCCCGGTGGTGCTCGTCCTGCGCAACGACAACCTGCCCCGGTCCGCGCCGAAGCACTGGTGCGCCCCCGCCAGCCAGGACTGGCAGGTCCTCCCCGAGCACTACGCGATCTGCCGTGCCTGCGGCGAACTCCCGCCCTGCCACCACGGGGAGTACCCCCGCGAGGAAGGCCCCCGCAGGCCGGAGCAGAGCGGTGGCATCCCGTTCCTCGTGCCGCAGGGCTGCTGCATGGGATGCGCCGAGCAGATCAAACCGCGCATGCGGACCGTACGGTTCCCGGGCCCCAACCTCTGGTACCCGGACCTCGGCGAGGACACGGCGGTCTTCCACGCCCGGTCGTCCTGCGAGGACCAGGTGGAGTGCTACCGCGCGCAGTGGCAGAACGAGTACGAGCCGCCGGCCGCCCCCTCCAGCACTTCGGCCTTCCCGGGCTTCGACCACTTCGTGCTCCCCCGGGCCCGCCAGCAGCAGCCGCAGGCCCCGCAGCACCAGGCCTCCCCCACGCAGGCCCAGGCGCAGGCGCACGCCCCGGCGCACGTCCAGGCGCAGACGGCGCCGTCCCCGCAGTCGTCGGCCCCCCGGATCCAGCACTCCCCGGCGGGGGCCGCCCCGGCCCCGCTCCCCGCCCCGCACTCCCAGCCGCTGCCCCCGGCGGTTCCGCACCCCGGGGACGAGACGCACACGACCCCGGTGGCCGGTTCCGGCACCTTCTCCCCCTTCTTCGAGGGGTACCGCCCGGACCCGGACCGCTACCCGGCGCCCCCGACCGCCCCGTCCGGCGACACGGACCGCTACCCGGCCGCTCCGGCCGCCTCCGTGCCGGACCCGGGACCCACGGGTCCCGCGATCCGCGCGGCGGAGGAGCTGAGCCGCACCCTGACCGAACGCCCGGCCTTCCACAACGCGGAGCAGGCGGCACGCGTCATCGAGGAACTCACGGCGGCGGTCCGCAACATCGCGCTCTGCCTGAACAATCCCCCGGCCCGCAACCACTCCTGAGCACCGGCCCGTCCGGCGGATCGCACCCGGGCGTGCCCGGCCCTGCCGTCCCCGGGAGGTCCCGCACCGGGAGGTCCCGCACCGGGCGGGCCCGCGTCCCCACACACGGAGCCGCCCGCTCCGTACGCACCCGCTCCGTGCGCCCCGGTCCACGCCGCTCCGGACGGCCGCCCCCGCGCCGCCCCGGGTCACCTCATGAAGAAGGGGCACCCCGTGCGGGGGCGCCCCTTTCCGGCCGGCGCGCACGCCGGTCCGCTGCGGTGGGTGTGGGATTTGAACCCACGGAGACATCGCTGCCCCGACGGTTTTCAAGACCGTTCCCTTAGGCCGCTCGGGCAACCCACCCCGCGCCGCCGGTGAGTCACGGGCGGCGCGGGAGACAGCCTAGCCGGTCAGCTGTCGCCGGTGCGTTCGCCCAGGACGACGGTGGTCGTGGCGGTCCTGCCGTCGCGCTCGTAGGTGATCTTCACCGAGTCGCCCGGCTTGTGGGTCCAGATCTCGCTGATGAGGGTGGGGCCGCTGTCGATCTGGCGGCTGCCGAAGCCGGTGATCACGTCGCCCGGCTTCAGGCCCGCCTTCGCGGCGGGGCCGTTCGGGGTGACCGAGGGGGTGCCGCCGGTGCCCTGGGGGGCGATCGTGGCGCCCTCGCCCTTCTCGTTCATGTTCACGGTCGCGCCGATGACCGGGTAGACCGGCTTGCCCGTCCTGATGAGCTGCTGGGCCACGTTCTTGGCCTGGTTGACCGGAATCGCGAAGCCGAGGCCGATCGAGCCCGCCTGGGACTGGCCGAAGCCGCTGCCGGTGGACTGGATCGCCGAGTTGATCCCGATCACGGCACCGCCGGCGTCGAGCAGGGGGCCGCCGGAGTTGCCCGGGTTGATCGAGGCGTCCGTCTGGAGCGCGCTCATGTACGAGTTGCCGCCGCCCGAACCGTCACCGGAGGCGACCGGGCGGTTCTTGGCGCTGATGATGCCCGTCGTCACCGTGTTGGACAGGCCGAACGGCGCCCCGATCGCGATCGTCGAGTCCCCGACCGCGACCTTGTCGGAGTCACCCAGCGGCAGCGGCTTCAGGCCCTTCGGGGCGTTCGTGAGCTTCAGCACCGCCACGTCGTAGCCCTCGGCCCGGCCGACGACCTGCGCGTCGTACGTCTTGCCGTCGGAGAAGGTGACGGAGAGCGTGCCGCCCTCCGCCGCCGACGCCACCACGTGGTTGTTGGTGACGATGTGGCCCTCCTGGTCGTAGACGAAGCCCGTGCCCGTGCCTCCCTCGCCCTGCGCACCGCCCGACTTCGCCTGGATGGTGACCACGCTCGGCAGCGCCTTCGCCGCGACCGCCGCGACCGTCCCCGGGTCGCGCTTGAAGGAGGCCGGGGCCTCGCCCGAGGAGACGGTGGTCGAACCGGTGCCGTCGTCGTCCCGCTGGGCCGCCCAGTAACCGACTCCGCCGCCGACGCCGCCCGCGACGAGCGCCGCCGCCAGGACGGCCGCCACGAGGCCGCCGGCCCGTCCGCGCGGCGCGGCGGGGGGTACGGGTGCGTGCGCGGCGCCCCAGGCGGGGGCGGCCGGCGGGGGCGGCGGCCAGCCGCCCGCCGAGGCGGGGGCGGGGCCGCCCGGGGCCGGGGCCGGGGCGGGGGTGTGGGCCGGGGCTCCGGAGGTGTGGCCCGGAACAGCCTGTCCAGGGGTGTGGTCCGGGACGGCCGGGGCGGGGGCGTGGTTCCCGTCCGGTCCGGGGGCGTGGGCCGGGGCCGTCGGGGGTGCGGGAGGCGTCGGAGGGGCGGACGGAGCAGCCGGGTCCCCCGGAACCGCCTGGCCCTCGTTCTCGTTGCTCACAACTCGCTCTCCTCGTTGACTGCGTTCGACTTCGTATGCCCGTGCGTGCCGTGCGGGAACGTCCTCGGCCGCGCGGGGCGGACCGCTCCGGTCCCCAGGATGCCGCCCTCAGCTTTTCCCACCGCGCGTCAGGCCACGGTAAGGCGGAGCTGTGCGTTCGCACCCCTTCCTTTATATACGGACAGAACGGACCGCCCTCGGCGTGCTCGCCACACCCCGCCAATGGCACCATGACGCGGTGACTCACGCACGGCAGCACCCGAACCGCGTCCCCCTCCAGGTCGTCGCCCACCGCGGAGCATCCGAGGACGCACCGGAACACACCCTGGCCGCCTATGTGAAGGCCATCGAGGACGGCGCCGACGCCCTGGAGTGCGATGTCCGGCTCACCGCCGACGGGCACCTCGTCTGCGTCCACGACCGGCGCGTCGACCGCACCTCCAACGGCCGCGGCGCCGTCTCGGCCCTCGAACTCGCCGATCTCGCCGAGCTGGACTTCGGGACCTGGAAGGGCCGGAGCGAGTCGGAGGAGAGCCCCGACCGGCGGTCGCCCGGGGACACCTCCGTCCTCACCCTGGAGCGCCTCCTGGAGCTGGTCTCCGACGCCGGGCGCCGGGTCGAGCTGGCCATCGAGACCAAGCACCCCACCCGCTGGGCGGGACAGGTCGAGGAGCGGCTGCTCCAGCTCCTGAAGCGCTTCGACCTTCACGCGCCCGCGTCCCCCGAGGACTCCCCCGTACGGATCATGAGCTTCTCGGCCCGTTCGCTGCAGCGGATCGCCGCCGCCTCGCCGACGCTGCCCACCGTCTCCCTCGCCCAGTTCGTCTCGCCCCGGCTGCGGGACGGGCGGCTTCCCGCGGGCGCGTGCATCGCGGGACCCTCGATCCGGATCGTCCGGAACCATCCCACCGTGATCCTGCGGCTCCAGAAGGCCGGGCACCAGGTCCACGTCTGGACGGTCGACGGGGCCGAGGACGTCGAACTCTGCGAGCGACTTGGCGTGGACGCGATCATCACCAACCGCCCCAAGCAGGTACTGGCCCAGCTCGGACGCGGCTGAACCCCCCTCTTTCCTCCCCTTCCGCCCCTTGCGCACCGGGCGACAAAGGGGACAACAGGGGTTACGGAGAGTGCACCGGCGCGTTCCAGGCGTACGCGATCGTCACGAGTGCCTCATCGAACGTCGATTGGCCGGTTTCCGGTCCAGGTCATCGGGGCATCCACACGGTGGCGTGGGGGCAAAGGAGGTCTCGGGGGTGGCGTTGGTGGTGGCACAAGAGGTGCCCACGTCGTCGAGCATGGCCGTGCCTCATGGCCCTGCCGGCGTGGGTGAGGCGCGGCACCGGATGCGGGACGAGCTGTACCGCAGCGGAGTGGCCGAATCGGTCGTCGACGACGCGGTACTGATCCTTTCCGAACTGCTCAGCAACGCCTGCCGGTACGGCAGGCCACTGGGCCGGGCGGAGCGCGGTGACGGGGACGTGCGGGCGGCCTGGCGGGTCGACCCGGCCGGCGGGCTGCGGGTCGAGGTCACCGACGGCGGTGGTCCGACGCGACCCGTCCCGTCGACGCCCTCGGTCACCGCGCGGGGTGGCCGCGGACTGAACATCATCGGCGCGCTGGCCCAGGACTGGGGCGTGCGGGACAGCGCGACCGGCGAGGTCACCGTCTGGGTGGTGGTCACCGAGGGACACCGGCGCGAGGACTTCGCGGCACGCGTCGGCGGCGGTTCGGGGTTCGAATTCCTGGACGCGTACGACGACCTGGACTGAGCCCGGCTTCCCGGGGGGCCCGGGGCCCACGGGGCTCCACGGGTCTCCCGCGCGTCGGGGCCCGGCGTCCGGAGCCGTCGGTTCCGGGGTCCTCGTTCTCCACGGGCGGCGGCCCGCCTGAGGGGGTGCGGAGGCCGGGACGGCTAGGCTCCCGCCCGGAACAGCACCGCCGTACCGGCACGGCGCCGTCGTGAAGAGCACGGCGGAACCGTACGGACACGGCGCCGCCGCGATCGGGAGAAAGCCACACCATGGCCAAGAAGCGCCCCCAGACGAAGGCCGGCAAGGCCGGCCAGGCACAGGTCACGAACGGGGAGGTGCCGGTCGTCGGCGCGCGCGAGCCGTGCCCGTGCGGCTCGGGCCGCCGCTACAAGGCGTGTCACGGCCGGGCCGCCGCGCACGCCGTGACCGAACTCGTCCAACGCCCCTTCGAGGGCCTGCCCGGCGAATGCGACTGGGTCGCGCTGCGCGAGCTGGTGCCCGCCGCCACCGCGCCGCTCACCCTGAAGGGCGGACTGCCGGAGGGCGTGCCGTCCGTGACGCTCGCGACCGTCCTGCCGATGGCGTGGCCGGCGATCCGCCGGGACGACGGCTCCGTCCTGCTCGCCCTGCAGAACGATTCCACCTCCGGCGACCTGGCCCGCGACCTCGCCGACACCCTCCAGCGCGCCCTGGACGCCGAGCCGGGCACCCCCGTCCCCGCGCGCCGCGTCCCGGCCGAGGGCCCGCGCCTCCAGGACCTGCTGGACACGGACGCCGCGTTCGCCCCCGAGGTCCACACGGGCTTCGAGTTCTGGATTCCGCAGTCCGCGGACGGCGCCGACCCGGAGGTCGCCGCCTCCCTGGAGCGGGCCAACGCCGCCGCGATCCCGACCGCCAAGCTGGCCGGCGTCGTCTCCGCGTACTGGTGCGAGGTCCCGGGCAAGAACCACCTGCGCTGGGTCATGCCGCACCCGGAGGAGAAGCTCCTCGACGCGCTCGCCCGGCTCCAGGCCTCCGGCGCCACCTCCCTCGGCCCGGACACCCGGCTCGTCGGCTCCTTCCGCGCCCACGGCCTGGTGGTGCCGGTGTGGGACCTGCCGTCGTCCATGACCGCCGAGGAGTGCGAGAAGCCGGCCGCCGAATTCGCCGAGCGGCTGTCCGAGGCGCTCGCCTCGGACGTCCCGCTCACGGCGGAGGAGCGGCGGGCGCGCGGCGGCCTCACGAACCGTCAGGTCACTCTCAGCTGACGCTCCGGGCGGTATTCGTGACCGGCAGACCGACCAGTCGGTGACTTCTGCCACAACCCGGTCTTCGGACACGTAAATCCCTGTCCGAATAACCGAGATCGAATTTGCGAACAGCAGATCTCTTGTTACCGTTCTGGAAGCCCGGTCGCTGGTGCATCCCCCGTCGCCAGCGACCGGGCCTTTCCATGTCCGCTTCCGGTCCGCCGAAGCGTCCGACGCCCAACTCCCCTCACCCTCCGTCGTGTTGCCGTCCACTCTCAGCAGCGGCCGGAGCGCCGCCGGCACCTACGAATTCCGCACCTCCGTATAGGGCACCGTCCTGTTCCCGCCGGACTCCCGGGATGTTTCACGCCCCCGGTTCATCGCGCGGCGCACCGCGCGCCGCAAGCGGAGGGTCGGACTTCCGGACACCGTGGGGGTCGAGAACGCGTCGATTTCACGGGCGGCCACGTTCCGGCGGTACGTACGGAGCCGGACGATCAAGCCTTCTTTCAAGACACACGGACGCGCCTCCGTCCCTTCCGGAAAGGCGAGTTCCGGCCCACGGGATGCCGAACCCCGGGGAAGGTGCGGGTGGGGGAGGAGTGGGGTTTCCGCGTACGGAGGCCCGGACCATGGCGCGTACGGAGGCCCGGGGCGCGTGTGCGGAGGTCCGGGGCGCGTATGGAGAGGCGGGCTCGTGTGGAGGGCCGGGGCGCGCTCGTTCGGGTGAAAAGGTGCGCCGCCGGGACCGGGAGGGCGACGGATCGCCCCCCCTGTTCCACGACGGCGTGGCGACCCGCTCTCAGTACGCGAGCCGGCTTCCGCCGTCCGGGGTGCTCGTGCTCGCCTCGACCAGGGCGTCGACCACCGCCTCGACGTCCGGCAGCCACGGCCGGGCCGAACCCGCGAGCGGGGCCCGCTCCCACCGCACCTGGCCGGTCCCCGTGACCGAGGGCGGCAGCGGCAGGTAGCCGCCCTCGCCGTGGAACCGCAGCGAACTGGGCACGCCGTCCTTCGCGTACAGCAGCTCGCCCAGCCGTTCCAGGCCGTACGGGGCGACCAGGATCGACCAGCGGGTCGGGGTCGCGACCACCGGGCCGAGCCGCATGTCCGTCGCGTCGAGCGCGGCGAGGGCCCGGGCGCCCGCGATCGCGGGCAGGCTGACCGCGCAGGGGGCGCGGCCGCCCGTGGCGAGGAGCACGGGGGCGTCCGGGCGCCTGGTCCACCACCAGCGGATCATGCGCTCGTCCGTGGTGGCCGCGAGCAGTCCCGGGTCGTAGGGGTGCGCACCGGGCACCACGCAGTCGGGGTCGGGACAGGAGCAGGCGCTCCCCGGAACCGTCCGGGGCGGCTCCTCCGGGTCCACGGCCGCCCAGGGCCTGGGGGGCGCGGCCTTCCGGGGCGTTTCTCTCAGGCCCGCGCCCGGCAGGACGGGCCAGTTCCACTCGGCGCCGAAGGTGACCGCCGCGTCGAGCCGTGCGGACCTCGCCTTGCGCCGGAACCGGAGCCTGCGTCGCCTTCCGGGGATCTCGCGCATGAGCGCTCGTTCCTTTCCGTTGAACGCCGAATTCTCATCGCGTCTTGTCACGCCGTGTCATGTCATGTGCGGAACTCTTCACCGTGCGAACAGCGCGTACCGGGTCGGTGAGGGCCGGACCGCCGCGGAGCGGGAGCCGGCCGGACCGGGGATCGAGGGGGAACCCGGTGGAGCCAGGGGTGGAGCGCGGTGGAGCCAGGTCGGAGCCAGAGCGGTTCGGAGCACGTTCCCCGCCGTCCGGTGGCGGGCGGCGGCCCGCGGCATGGAAGACGCCGGGGTCCCGCATCTCGTTCCGGGGCGCTGCAACTGCCCCTGCCCGTCACCGTTTACGTACCCAGAGCGTTTGGAATGACGCACCTTCAAACGACGTCAGTCGACCGCAAAAGGTGCACACCGGGGATAATTTTCGGCCAACTTCTCTCGGACTTCAACCCTTCTGCGCAGCCTCTCGGACACCACAAGTCCCATGGGGACAATGCTGGACATCGCTCCTCTTGTGCGTGTACATGTGGGTACATCGAGCGGCGCAGGATGACATGGGGGTTCGCCATGCTATGGCCTCAAACGCACCGGTCGGAAAGCCGACCGACATGAGCGCCCCGCACATCCCGAAAGTGGCTGGAATCGATTCAGCGGTTTCCGCGCCACCGCACACTACGGCCCCCCTCAACGGGGTCCCCCCGGCCGCCGCTCCCGCCGACGCGCCCCTTCCGCCCGGGGTCCTGATCCAGGACCGGCTGGCCTCCTGGGTCTCCGACCTCACCACCCTCCACGAGCTCACCGAGCGCCTGATCAGGACCTCCTCCCTCGACGAGGCCCTGCGCGAGGTGCTCGGCGCCGGGGCCGCCCTCGCCGGCGCCCGTCGCGGCATGGCCGTCCTCGAACCCGCCGACGGCCTCGGCCCCACCAGCACCGTCGGCCTCGGTCTCGCCCATGCCGACCTCGGCTTCATCGAGACCGTCCCGTGCGGCGCGGGGGGTTACGGGCACCTCCTCGACGGCCTGCCGGGGCCCGGGCGTGCGGAAGCCGAGCGCTCCGGGACCGCACGCACCGGAGCCGGCCGTCCCGCCTCCGAACCGCCCGGGGCCGGCCGTCCCGGTTCCGCCCGCCCCGCGCGCGTACCCGACCCGATCGCCATCCGTGACGTCCGCACCGAGGAAGGCCTCGACCCGCGCCACCGCGAGGTCGCCGCCCGGCTCGGCTACGCCGCCAGCTACGCCCTCCCCCTCGCCACCGAGGAGTCCGGCCGGCTCGGCGCCGCCGTCTGGTTCTACGACGAGCCCGCCGAGCCCGACGAACGCCGGCGCCACCTCATCGGGCTCTACGGCCGCTTCGCCACCGAGCACCTCGCCCGCCTCCTCCAGGTCGAACGCGCCCGCTCCCGGCTGGCCGCCGTCGCCGAGGAACTGCTGCCCAGCCGTCTCCCCCGCGTTCCCGGCGTCCGGCTCGCCGCCCGCCACCACACCGGCCCCCGGGGCGGCGGCGACTGGTACGACGCGCTGCCGCTGCCCGACGGCGCGCTCGGGCTCGCCGTCGGCTCCGTCACCGGTACCGGGCCGGGCGCGCTCGCCGCCATGGGCCGGCTGCGCGCCTCCCTGCGGGCGTACGCGGTGATGGAGGGCGAGGACCCGGTCGCCGTCCTCTCCGACCTGGAGCTCCTGCTGCGGCTCACCGAGCCCGCCCGCTCCGCGACCGCGCTCTTCGCGTACGCCGAGCCCGACCGGCGCCGGATGGTGCTCTCCGGGGCCGGGCACGCGCCGCCGCTGGTGATCGGCGACCGCCGCACCGAGTTCGTCGAGACCTCGCTCTCGGCGCCGCTCGGGATGCTGTCGTGCTGGGAGGCGCCGAGCGTGGAGCTGTCCCCCGCGCCCGGGGAAACGGTGCTCCTCTACACGGACGGGCTGCTGCGCCGTACCGGTGACACCACGGACCGGGCCTTCGCCCGCCTCCACGCCGCGGCCGCGAGCGTACCGGCGGCGGGCCGGGCCGATCCGGGCGCCGTCATCGACCACGTGCTGCGGGCCCTGCTGCCCGGGGGCGTCGATCCGTCCGCGGAGGGCGAGGACGTGGTGCTGCTCGCGGCCCGCTTCGAGTGAGCCGTCCGTCCCTGCGGGACCCGTAACCGGACCATGATGTTCCGGTAATGGGTCTTCCGGCCCTGGGCCCCCTTCCGCACGACCGTACGATGGTGGGGGTTCAGTGTCGTACCAGAGGAGGCAGACCCGTGGCCGAGGAGCTCACCCCGGAGACCCCGGAAGAGATCGAGGACCAGCCGATCAAGCAGCGCAAGAACGGCCTTTACCCGGGCGTGTCCGACGAGCTGGCCGAGAACATGAAGTCCGGCTGGGCCGACACCGAGCTGCGCGACCTGGAGCCCATCGCCCAGGCCGACAGGACCGCCGCGCGCCGCGCCGCGCTCTCCGCCCGCTTCCCGGGCGAGCGCCTGGTCGTCCCGGCCGGCAACCTGAAGACCCGGTCGAACGACACCGAGTACGCCTTCCGCGCCTCCACCGAGTACGCGTACCTCACCGGCGACCAGACGCAGGACGGCGTCCTCGTCCTGGAGCCGGCGAAGGACGGCCACGAGGCCACGATCTACCTGCTGCCGCGCTCCGACCGCGAGAACGGCGAGTTCTGGCTCGACGGCCAGGGCGAGCTGTGGGTCGGCCGCCGCCACTCCCTCTCCGAGGCCGAGCAGCTCCTCGGCCTCCCGGCCAAGGACGTGCGCGAACTCGCCGCCGCTCTCAGGGAGGCCACCGGTCCCGTCCGCGTCGTCCGCGGCCACGACGCCGGCATCGAGGCCGCGCTGACCGACAAGGTCACCGCCGAGCGCGACGAAGAGCTGCGCGTCTACCTCTCCGAGGCCCGCCTCATCAAGGACCCCTTCGAGGTCTCCGAGCTGGAGAAGGCCTGCGCCGCCACCGCGCGCGGCTTCGAGGACGTCGTCAAGGTCCTCGACAAGGCCGAGGCCACCAGCGAGCGCTACATCGAGGGCACGTTCTTCCTGCGCGCCCGCGTCGAGGGCAACGACATCGGCTACGGCTCCATCTGCGCCGCCGGCCCGCACGCCACCACCCTGCACTGGGTCCGCAACGACGGCGACGTGCGCTCCGGCGACCTGCTGCTGCTCGACGCCGGCGTGGAGACCCACGAGCTGTACACCGCCGACATCACCCGCACCCTGCCGATCAACGGCACGTACACCGAGATCCAGCGCAAGGTGTACGACGCCGTGTACGAGGCGCAGGAGGCCGGCATCGCGGCGGTGAAGCCCGGCGCCGCCTACCGCGACTTCCACGACGCCGCCCAGCGCGTCCTCACCGAGAAGCTCGTCGAGTGGGGCCTCGTCGAGGGCCCGGTCGAGCGCGTCCTGGAGCTGGGGCTCCAGCGCCGCTGGACCCTGCACGGCACCGGTCACATGCTCGGCATGGACGTCCACGACTGCGCCGCCGCGCGCACCGAGGCGTACGTCGACACGACCCTGGCGCCGGGCATGTGCCTGACCGTCGAGCCGGGCCTGTACTTCCAGGCCGACGACCTGACCGTGCCGGAGGAGTACCGGGGCATCGGCGTCCGGATCGAGGACGACATCCTCGTCACCGAGGACGGCAACCGGAACCTCTCGGACGCGCTGCCGCGCCGCTCCGACGAGGTCGAGGCGTGGATGGCCTCGCTGAAGGGCTGACCTCCGCGTACGTTGGAACACGAAGGGCCTCCGCCGACCGACCGGCGGGGGCCCTTCTCCGTACCGTCGTTCCGTCCCGGGGCTCCCGGGCCCCGGGCCGTCAGGCCATCAGGAGGGACGGCGTGTCCTTCCACTTCAGGATCTTGTCGAAGCTGACCACCGCGCCGCCGCGGACCGAGCGGTTGCCGAAGTGCACGTGGTCGGCCAGTTCCTCGATCAGCCGCAACCCCCGGCCGTGCTCGGCGTCGGCGGGGGCGGCGGGAGCGACGGGCGCTCCCCCGTACGGCGCGCGCTCCGTACGGGCCGCGCTCCCGGCGTTCCCCGCGCCCGCCGGGCCCTCCCTCCGGGCCGTGTCCTCCGCGTACGCCGTATCCTCCGCGTACATCGTGTCTCCCGCGTACGCCGGGTTCTCCGCTCGGGGGAATCCCGGGCCCGAGTCGGCCACCTCGATGCGGCAGGTCTCGCCGTCCAGGTACGCCGTCACCCGGTACGCTCCCGCGAGCGCCCCGCCAGGACCGGCACCGGGCCCGGGGTGCGCGCCGCCGTGCTCGACCGCGTTCGTACACGCCTCCGTCAGCGCCACCGACAGCTCGTACGACACGTCGGGATCGACCCCCGCCGTCTCCATGGTGCCCAGCAGGAGCCGGCGCGCGAGCGGCACGCTCGCGGCCTCGCGCCGCAGATGGAGTGACCACAAGATGCTCATGCTCCGGCCTCCCGGCAGCGGATCGGCGGCTCAGCAACCCGACGTACCGATAGCTATTGCCATGCGGGAGGCTCCGTAAGCACCCGGGGGCGCGGGGAGCGCCCGTTCGGCGGATACAGCGGGCGCGCGTACCGGTGTATGTCCCCCGGGAAGAAGCACGCGGCGGGCCGGAGAGACGCCCCGAAGCCCCGAAGGGGGCCAAGAGCGACCTTCCGGACCTGCCGTGTGCCGGTGAGGGGCGTGGTGCGATGATGGGGCCGCCATGACTGCCCCCGCGCTCGCTCCACGGCTGCTGAGGGCCGCGGTCTTCACCGCGGTCTGCGTCGTGCTGTCCGCGCTGGGGCACTCCCTCGCGGCGTGCGCGGGCGTCGCGACGTGGTCCCTCGTCGCCGGCTTCCTCGGCGTCTTCGGGGTCTCCGTCCTCCTCTGCGGGCGCGCGCGTTCCCTCGGTGCCGTCGTCGCCGCGCTCACGGCCGGACAGCTCGGTCTGCACGTCCTCTTCGGCCTCGGACAGCACCGGGCCGCCCTGGGCGACCGGGCCGACGACGTCCTCGTCCGGGCGGCGGCGAATCTGGTCTGCGGGGCGGAGCCCGCGTCGCTCTCCCCCGCAGACGCCACCAGGATCATCAGGGACGCCGGGATCGACCCGGCCACCGTCCACGCCCACCTGGGGCACGCGGCCGCCACGATGCCGACCGCTTCCGCCAACGGGCCGTTGCTGCCCGGCCTGCCCATGCTCCTCGGGCACCTGCTCGCCGCCCTGGCCACGGGCTGGCTGCTGCGGCGCGGCGACCACGCCCTCGGCCGGCTCGTCGAACTGTCCGGACAGAGCGCGACGGAACTCGCCGCCTGCGGCCCGGTCCGTGTGCTGCGGGCCGCGCTCCGGCTCGTACGGGCCCTGCTCGCCGGGCTGCCCACGGGGCCGGGACCGGGCCCGCGGCGGGTCCCCCGTACCGCTTTCGACTCCTCGCCGCCGCCGGTGGCCGGGGCACTCCAGCACACGGTGATCAGGCGCGGCCCCCCGGCCGCCGACTGCGTCCTCGCAGCCTGACGCGGCCTGCCCGTTCACCCGACGGTCCATCCGTCCGACGGGGAAGGCCGTGCCCGTCCGTACGCCCGCGCGGATTTCCGCCCGGGGCCGCCGGACCCTCCCGTCCTTCCACGGGTCCTCTCCGACCCCTCTCCGAGCTGGAGTGTCTTCCGTCATGAACGTTCTCCGCGTCTCCGCCGCCCGCGCCGCCCTCGCCGGGGGCATCGCCCTCTCCTCCGTCGCGCTGCTGTCCGGCACCGCCTTCGCGCACGTCGGCGTGCAGCCGCAGGGCGAGGCCGCCAAGGGCGGCTACGCCACCGTCAACATCAAGGTGCCGAACGAGCGCGACAACGCCTCCACCGTGAAGCTGGAGGTCAGCTTCCCGCTCGACCACCCGCTCGCCTCCGTCATGCCGCAGCCCGTTCCCGGCTGGAAGACCGAGGTGACGAGGAGCAGGCTCGACAAGCCGCTGGAGCTCCACGGCAAGAAGATCAACGAGGCCGTCTCCAAGGTCACCTGGAGCGCCGACGGCTCGAAGATCGGCCCCGGGGAGTTCCAGCAGTTCCCGCTCTCCCTCGGCCGCCTCCCCGAGGACACCGACCAGATCGTCCTGAAGGCGGTGCAGACGTACGACAACAAGGAGGTCGTGCGCTGGATCGAGGAGCAGAAGGAGGGCGCTGAGGAGCCGCAGAACCCGGCCCCCGTCCTGAAGCTCTCCGCCGCGTCCGACGACCACCACGGCGGTGCCGCGCCCTCCGCCTCCGCCGCCACGGACGGGAAGGACGGCCACGGCACCGGGAAGGGCGACCGCGAGGAGACGGCCGCCGCCCCGGCGGGCTCCTCTTCCTCCTCCGACACCACCGCCCGGGTCCTCGGCGTCGTCGGCATCCTCGTCGGCGCGGCCGGCGTGGCCTTCGGCGTCCTCGCCGGCCGCCGCCGCTCGGCCTGACGGCCACCCCCTCCCCAAGGACACGGAAAGAAACAGCATGTCCGCAGAGAAGTTCACAGAGAAGACCGCGGCGAAGTCCCCGGAGAAGACCCCCGCGGACGCGTCCGCGAACGCGGGCGGTCCGGCCCGGCCGGGACGGCGCACCCCGCTGGTCGTCGCCGCGGTCGCGATCGTGGCCGCGATCGGCGTCACCGTGGCCGTCGGAGCCGGTGACGACGTCGGCAAGCCCTCCGGCTCGGGCACCGGGGTCGTCGCCGAGGTCTCCGGCGGCACCGACCCCGCCAAGGCCGCCACCCTCCTCGACCGCCCGTTCGCCAAGCCCGCGCTCGTCCTCACCGACACCAAGGGCGACAAGTACGACCTGCGCGAACGCACCAAGGGCAGGCCGACCCTGATCTACTTCGGCTACACCCACTGCCCCGACGTCTGCCCCCTGACGATGAGCAACATCGCCATCGCCAAGAAGCAGCTCCCCAAGGCCGACCAGGACAAGCTCCAGGTCGTCTTCGTCACCACCGACCCCGAGCGGGACACCTCCGCCGAACTCGCCAAGTGGCTGCCCGCCGCGGGCGACCCCTCCTTCACCGGTCTCACCGGCGATTTCTCCGCCATCCAGGCAGGGGCCCGGCAGATCGGCATCGGCATCGACCCGCCGAAGAAGGAGAAGGACGGCAAGGTCGTCTCCATGCACGGGGCCCAGGTGGTCGCGTTCTCGCCCACCACCGACCAGGGCTACGTCCTGTACGGCGAGGACACGACCGTCGAGGACTACGCCAAGGACCTGCCGAAGATCATCAGGGGGGAGAACCCGTGACCCGCCGCACCACCGCCCTGTCCGCCCTGGCGCTCGCCGCCGCGCTCGCCCTGGCCGGGTGCTCGTCCGGGAACGACTCCGCGGACGGGAAGCCCGTGCTGAGGGTCAGCGACGCGTTCATGCCCCAGCCGGTGATGGACATGGCCGGCGGCTTCCTCACCATCACCAACGAGGGGGCCGCGGCGGACCGGCTCACCTCGGTCACCAGCCCCCTCTCGGACGACGTCACGATCCACGAGACGAAGGACCAGAAGATGCGGGAGGTGAAGTTCTTCGACATCCCCGCCAACGGGAAGCTCTCCCTGGCACGCGGCGGCAGCCACATCATGTTCATGGAGCTGAAGAAGAAGCCCAAGCGGGGTGAGAAGGTCAGCGTCGAGCTCCACTTCGAGAAGTCCGGCCCCATCAAGGTCGACCTTCCCGTCGAGGCCGCCAACCACAACCCGCAGCAGCACTGACCGTGTCCACGGCATCCGGACAGAACCGGCGCGACCGGTCGGCACGGGCCGGCGCGACCGTGCCGCACCGATCCGACCGGACCGTGCCACACCGACCCGACCGGACCGTGCCGCACCGACCGGATCGGTCCGCGCCGATCCGGTCGGATCGGTCCGCACCGACACGGCCGGCCAGAGCCGACGGAGTGACCCAGAGATGACAACCACCGCCCCGCGCCTCGGTGCCGCCCTGGCCCGGCTGCTCGTCCTCGCGGCCGCGCTGCTCGGCACGCTGCTCGCCGGCGCCGCGCCCGCCTCCGCGCACGCGGCGCTGACCGGCAGCGACCCGAAGGACGGGGCGGTGGTCGCCACCGCTCCGGAAGGGGTCAACCTCACCTTCTCCGAACAGGTCGCCATGAGCGCCGACTCCATCCGGGTCCTCGACCCGTCGGGACGGCGGGCCGACACCGGCGAGATACGCGACCTGTGCAGCGGCTCCGTCGTCCGGTACGGGGTGGGGCTCCGCGCCGGCCTGCCCGACGGCACGTACACCGTGGCCTGGCAGACCGTCTCGGCCGACAGCCACCCCGTCGCCGGTGCCTTCACCTTCTCCATCGGTGCCCCCTCCTCGACCTCCGTCGCGCTGTCCGACCGGGCACCCGGCGGCGGCCTCGTCGGTGCCCTCTACGGCATCGCGCGCTATCTCTCGTACGCCGCCTTCGCCGTCCTCGTCGGCGGCGCCGCGTTCGTCCTGGTCTGCTGGCCGCGTGGCGCGAGCGCCCGCCCGGTGCAGCGGACGGTGGTGCGGGCCTGGCTGACCCTCACCGGCGCCACCCTGGTGCTGCTGCTCCTCCGCAACCCGTACACCGGCTCCGGAGAACTCTCCGACGCCTTCGACCTGGCCGGTCTGAAGAGCGTCCTGGAGACCAAGACCGGTGCCGCGCTCACCTCCCGGCTGCTGCTGCTCGGTGCGGCCGCGCTCTTCGTGGCCGTCCTCTTCGGCGCCTACACCCGGCGCACCGACCCGAAGGAGAAGAAGGACCTCACCTTCGGCCTCGGTGTCGGCGGCGCCGTGGTGGCCGCCGGGATCGCCGGCACCTGGGCCCTCGCCGAGCACGCCTCGACCGGCCTCCAGCCGGGCATCGCCATGCCCGTCGACATCCTGCACCTCCTCGCCGTCGCCGCCTGGCTCGGCGGCCTGACGGTGCTGCTCGTCGCCCTCCACCGGGTGCCGTCCGTCGAGCGCGCGGCGGTCGAGCGCTTCTCCAAGGTCGCCTTCGGCTCCGTGGCCGTCCTCGCGGCCACCGGCCTCTACCAGTCCTGGCGCCAGGTCGGCTCCTGGTCCGCCCTGACCGGGACCCGCTACGGGCAGCTCCTCCTCGTCAAGATCGGTCTGATGGGCGTCCTCATCGGCATCGCCTGGATCTCCCGCCGCTGGACCCGGCGGCTGGCGGACCCCGTGACGGACGGAACCGGTGGGGCCGATGAGGCCAGTGAGGCAGAGGGGTCCGGCGGGGCCGACGGGATCGACGGGCCCAGTGAGACCAGTGGGACTGGCGGGGCCGGTGGGTCCGGCGGGGCCAGTGGGTCCGGCGGGACCGATGCGAGCGGCCGGGCCGACGAGGTCGACGGAGCCGGTCGCACCACCGGCCTCTCCGTCACCGATCCCCCCGTCACCGACCCCACGCGGGCCGCTCAGCTCGCCCGGCAGCGGGCCGCCGTGGCGACCGCCCGGCGCAAGCGGGAACGGGACGCCGACCCCGAACGGTCCGGGCTGCGCCGCTCGGTGCTGACCGAGGCAGCCGTCGCCGTCGTCCTCCTCGCCGTGACCACCGTCCTCACCTCGACCGAGCCCGGCCGCACCGAGGAGGAGTCCGGACGGTCCACCGCCGCCTCCGGCCCGGCCGCGGTACCCGACCGGCCCGTCGACATCCGGTTGCCCTTCGACACCGGGGGCGTCGACGGCAAGGGCGTCGTCCGTCTCAGCCTCGATCCGGGCCGCACCGGCGCCAACGCTCTCCACCTCTTCGTCGAACGTCCCGACGGCAAGCCGCTGGACGTTCCCGAGATCAAGGCCGCCTTCACCCTGGAGGCGAAGGACGTGGGCCCGCTGCCCGTCGTCCCCGACCGCATCCAGGCCGGACACTGGAGCGCGAGCGGCGTCCGGATTCCCATGCCCGGCGAATGGAGGATCCAGGTGACCGTCCGCACCTCCGACATCGACCAGACCACCATCGACAAGAACGTGAAGATCGGCTGACCCGCGTGAGCAAGAGCGACAACATCGAGTTTTCCCGGCGGCGCCTCCTCGGCACCGTCGGCGCGGCGGGAGCGGCCGGCCTGGTCGTCGGCGCGGCCGGTGGCGCCGGGGTCTCCGCGGCCGTGTCGGGTGACGGCGGCGCGAGCGGGACCGGCGGTCCGGCGGCCCTCACCACGGTCGGCTCGACCGAGGTGATGTTTCACGGGAAACATCAGGCCGGCATCACCACCCCTCTGCAGGCTCGGGGGCACCTGGTCGCCTTCGACCTCGCCCCCGGGGCCGGCCGCAAGGAGGCCGTCGCCCTGATGCGCCGCTGGTCGGTCACGGCGAAGGCGCTGATGTCGGGCAGGCCGACGGCCCAGGACACCGGAGTGGCGCTCGACGCGGGTCCCTCCTCCCTCACGGTCACCTTCGGCTTCGGCCGCACCTTCTTCGACCGCACCGGGCTCGCCGCCCGTCGTCCCGCCGCGCTCGATCCGCTGCCGGCGTTCTCCTCGGACGCCCTGGACCCCCGGCGCTCGGAGGGTGACCTGTGGGTGCAGATCGGTGCCGACGACGCCCTCGTCGCCTTCCACGCGCTGCGTGCCGTGCAGAAGGAGGCCGGTGACTCGGCCCGGGTCCGCTGGCAGATGAACGGTTTCAACCGCTCGGCCGGTGCCACCGCCAAACCGATGACCGCCCGCAACCTCATGGGCCAGGTCGACGGCACGGGCAACCCGAAGCCCACCGATCCCGACTTCGAGCGACGGATCTTCGTCCCGGCCGGAACCACCGGTGCCGAAGCATGGATGGCGGGCGGCTCGTACGCCGTGGTGCGACGCATCCGGATGCTCCTGGACGACTGGGAGAAGCTGCCGCTCGCCCGGCAGGAGGAGGTGATCGGGCGACGGAAGTCCGACGGGGCCCCGCTCACCGGTGGCACCGAGACCACCGAACCCGACCTCGACAAGCGCGGCCCCGACGGGAGGACGGTGATTCCCGACAACGCCCACTCCCGGATCTCCGCCCCCGAACAGAACGGCGGAGCGGCGATGCTGCGCAGGCCGTTCTCCTTCCACGACGGCATCGCTCCGGACGGGACGCCGGACGCGGGGCTCCTCTTCATCTGCTGGCAGGCGGACCCGCTCCGGGGGTTCGTCCCCGTGCAGCGCAAGCTCGACCGGGGCGACGCGCTGTCCCCGTTCATCCGCCACGAGGCGAGCGGTCTCTTCGCGGTCCCGGGCGGCCCCGCCGAGGGCGAGTACGTGGGGCAGCGGCTCCTGGAGGCATGAGACCGCCCGGGCGGAAGCCAGCCACCGGCGGCCCGGGATCGGCGGACCGGGACGCCCGGCGACCATTAGGGTGACGGTATGTCCGCCACTCGGTACACCTATCTCGGCCCCGAAGGCACCTTCACGGAGGCGGCGCTGCGCACGCTGCCCGAGGCCGCGACCCGGGAACTCGTCCCCATGGTCTCGGTCCCCGCCGCGCTCGACGCCGTACGGAACGGGGAGGCCGCCGCCGCACTCGTCCCGATCGAGAACTCGGTCGAGGGCGGGGTGACCGCGACCCTGGACGAGCTGGCCTCCGGCGAGCCGCTGATGATCTACCGCGAGGTGCTCCTCCCGATCGCCTTCGCGCTCCTCGTCCGGCCCGGCACCAAGCTCTCGGACATCAAGACGGTCACGGGCCACCCGGTGGCGCAGCCGCAGGTCCGGAACTGGCTGCGGAAGCACCTGCCCGAAGCGGTGTGGGAGTCGGCCGCCTCCAACGCGGACGGGGCCCGGCTGGTGCAGGAGGGCCGCTTCGACGCCGCCTTCGCGGGGGAGTTCGCGGCGGTGACGTACGGGCTCGAAGCGCTGGTCACCGAGATCCACGACGCGGAGAACGCCGAGACCCGGTTCGTGCTGGTGGGCAGGCCGGCCCGTCCCGCGGCCCCGACGGGTGCGGACAAGACCTCGGTGGTGCTGTGGCTGGGTGACGATCATCCGGGTGCCCTTCTCGAACTGCTCCAGGAGTTCGCGGTGCGCGGGGTGAACCTGATGCTGATCCAGTCCCGTCCCACGGGAGCGGGGATCGGGAACTACTGCTTCGCCGTGGACGCCGAGGGCCATATCTCGGACAGGCGGGTGGGCGAGGCGCTGATGGGGCTCAAGCGGAACTGCCCCAAGGTGCGCTTCCTGGGCTCGTACCCGCGGGCGGGCGTCGTGGCCGAGGACGTGCCGGCGCTGCGGCGGGGCACCTCGGACGTGGAGTTCATGGCGGCCTCCGACTGGTTGGCGAGGGCCCAGGACGGTCGGGCCTGATCGGAGGATGACGGACCGCGGCTTCGTGCGTGCGCGGTCGTCCACAGGCGCGGGCCACTAGTCCTACCTGCATATTTTTCAGTTACCCACAGAGGTTATCCACAGGCGCACTCTCCGGCCTGGGGACAAGTCGACACCGGGTTTCGAAAAGGTCGACAAATCACCCCCTTCCCCCCCTCTCTCCCCAAGGGCCGTCCACAGCACCTGACCGGACGTCCCGTCAGCACGTTTCGCAGAGCCCACCCTCCAGAGGGAGGAATTCCCCCCGAAGGGGTGGTTCCGCGAGGTTTGACCGCGCGATCCACCGGCATGCGATCGGGAATCCCCTCCCTCTTTTCGCCGGTCCACAGATTTTCCGCACAGCCTGTGGATAACTAAATGCGGAAGCGTCGACTCCGGGATTGCCCGGATCAAGAACAAGAGGGCAATTCAGCAGAAATGCCACTTCGCGTCGCGTGGTGACACGCACTCCGTTATCCGGTGGGGCCGTGCGAACGCGCACCGGTAGCCTGGTGGGGTGATTGACCTTCGCCTGCTCCGTGAGGACCCCGACCGTGTTCGCGCCTCCCAGCGCGCCCGTGGAGAGGACGTCTCCCTCGTCGACGCCCTGCTCTCCGCCGATGAGCGGCGCAGGTCGTCCGGCGTCCGCTTCGACGAGCTCCGATCCGAGCAGAAGTCGCTCGGCAAGCTGATCCCCAGGGCCACCCCGGAGGAGCGCGCCGAACTCCTGCGGAAGGCCGAACAGCTCAAGACCGACGTCAAGGCGGCCGAGGCCGAGCAGAACGAGGCCGACGAGACGGCCAAGCGGCTCCTGCTCCAGCTCGGGAACATCGTCCACACGGACGTCCCGGTCGGCGGCGAGGAGGACTTCGTCGTCCTGGAGACGCACGGCACCATCCGCGACTTCGCGGCCGAGGGCTTCGAGCCCAAGGACCACCTGGAGCTGGGCGAGGCGCTCGGCGCGATCGACGTGGAACGCGGCGCCAAGGTGTCCGGCTCGCGCTTCTACTACCTGACCGGCGTCGGCGCCCTCCTGGAGCTCGCCCTCGTCAACGCGGCGATCGCCCAGGCGACCGAGGCCGGCTTCATCCCCATGCTGACCCCGGCGCTCGTCCGTCCGCGCGCCATGGAGGGCACCGGCTTCCTCGGCCAGGCCGCGGAGAACGTGTACCACCTGGAGAAGGACGACTACTACCTGGTCGGCACCTCCGAGGTCCCTCTCGCCGCGTACCACATGGACGAGATCATCGACGCCGACAAGCTGCCCCTGCGGTACGCGGGCTTCTCGCCCTGCTTCCGCCGCGAGGCCGGCACCTACGGCAAGGACACCCGGGGCATCTTCCGCGTCCACCAGTTCGACAAGGTCGAGATGTTCTCGTACGTCGCGCCCGAGGACGCGGAGAACGAGCACAAGCGGCTCCTGGAGTGGGAGAAGCAGTGGCTGACCGGACTGGAGCTTCCGTTCCAGGTCATCGACGTCGCCACCGGCGACCTCGGCGCCTCCGCCTCCCGCAAGTTCGACTGCGAGGCGTGGATCCCGACGCAGGGCAAGTACCGCGAGCTGACCTCGGCGTCGAACTGCGACAGCTTCCAGGCCCGCCGCCTCTCCGTCCGCATGCGTGACGAGGAGGGCGGCAAGAAGACGGTGCAGCCGCTGGCCACCCTGAACGGCACGCTGTGCGCCGTACCGCGCACGATCGTGGCGATCCTGGAGAACCACCAGCTGGCGGACGGTTCGGTGCGGGTGCCCGAGGTGCTCCGGCCGTATCTCGGTGGCCGAGAGGTCCTGGAGCCGATCGCCAAGTGAGCCCCTTCCCCTACCGCCTGGTCGCGACGGACCTCGACGGCACGCTGCTGCGTGCCGACGAGTCCGTCTCGGACCGTACGCGGAACGCGCTCGCCGCCGTCACGGCGGCGGGCGCCGCCCACATCGTGGTCACCGGCCGGGCGGTGCCCTGGACCCGGCACATCCTCGACGACCTCGGTTACGACGGGATCGCGGTGTGCGGGCAGGGCGCGCAGGTCTACCACGCCGGTGAACACCGACTGCTGACCTCGCTCACCCTGGACCGGCAGCTCGCGGGGCTCGCCCTGTCCAAGATCGAGGCCGAGGTGGGCCCGCTGGCGCTCGCCGCGAGCCGCGACGGCCTGGAGGGCGAGGTCCTGATGGGCCCCGGCTACCGGGCCCACGAGGGTCCGCTGCCGTACGTGCCGTACGAGGACCCGGCGGAGCTGTGGTCGGCGCCGCTGACCAAGCTGTACATCCAGCACCCGACGCTGACCGACGACGAGCTGACCCGAGCCGCCCGGGCGACGGTCGGCGGCCTCGTGGACATCGTCATGGCGGGACCCGGCATCGTGGAGATCCTTCCGCTCGGGCTCAGCAAGGCCACGGGGCTCTCGCTCGCCGCGCGCCGGCTGGGCGTGAAGGCGGCGGAGACGATCGCCTTCGGCGACATGCCCAACGACATCCCCATGTTCGGCTGGGCGGCCCACGGCGTGGCCATGGGCAACGCGCACGCGGAGCTGCGCGCGGTGGCCGACGAGGTGACCACGTCGAACGAGGAGGACGGCATCGCGGTCGTCCTGGAGCGACTGCTGAACGCCTGAACGGACGGTCCGGAACGGGGCTGACAGCTCCGGACTGACGGTCCGGAACGGAACCGGCAGCTCCGGACGGACGGACCGGGGCCCGGCGGCCCGGAACACGGACAAGGAGGGGCGGCCCGCGTGGACCGCGGTCCACGCGCTCGAAGCGGCCGCCCCTCCCTTTCGGGAGGTCCCCCGTGCCCCCCGTGCGACTAGTGTGCGCCGGGCGGGCGGTGGGGAGCGACCGGTTTTCCGCGCGTCAGCGGACGGCAGGCGAGGCCGGCGGCAAGCGAGACCACGTGCCCCAGGTCGGTGTACGTGCGGTCGGTGACGAGCGGGACGGCGAAGAACGTGACCGCCGCCGCGAGGTGGAACGGCCGCCAGGGGCGGGCGAGCCGGTAGGTGAGGACGCCGGCCGAGGCGGCGAGACCGTAGCTCACCCCGATGTCCACGACGTGCGCCATGCTGCGCGGCACGTCGTGGAGGCGGATGGCCGCCAGGACCACCTGCTGGCTGACGAGCGTCGCCCCGATGTGCCCGACGGCGACGACGACGAACCACTTCAGGGTGCCGAGCCACCGCTCCACGGGTGCGTGCAGGACCTCGAAGAGCACCGCGTACAGCAGGACGTCCGCCGGGTGCTCGATCCAGAACGCGCTGGCGAGCAGGGCCCGTACGGGGTGGTGCGCGAGCTGGTGGAGATTGCTGCTGTTGCGGTGGAGGAGGTAGGTGTCCACGGCCGCCGGGGAGAGCGCGATGACGAGGCTGGTGAGCGCGATGATCGCCAGCCACACGTGTGTACCGGGAGACGAACGCACCCAGGACCTGATCGGCCGGGACGGTTCGCCACCCGGAGGGGTTTCGGTCGGCACCTCCCCGTGCCTATCACCCGGACCCGTCCGGTCCGGGGAGCAACCTGCGGGTGCCGGAAGAAACCTTCCGGCCCCGCGGAGGAGCTCCCCGGCCGGGAGGACCTCAGAAGTTGATCATGTGCCCGGCGATCCCGTGGATCGCCTCCTTGACGGCCTCGCCCAGGGTCGGGTGCGCGTGGACGTTGCGGGCGACCTCGTGGACGGTGAGGTCCCACTGCTGGGCCAGGGTCAGCTCGGGCAGCAGCTCGGTGACGTCGGGGCCGATCAGGTGGGCGCCGATGATCTCGCCGTACTTCCCGTCCGCGACGATCTTGACGAAGCCGGTGGCGTCGCCGAGGCCGTGCGCCTTGCCGTTCGCGACGAACGGGAACTTGGCGACCTTGACGTCGAAGCCCTTCTCACGGGCCTGCGCCTCGGTCCAGCCGAAGCTGGCGATCTGCGGCTGGCAGTAGGTCGCGCGCGGGATCATCGGGTAGTCGAGCTCCATCGTCTCGGCGTCCCCGATGGTCTCGGCCGCGATGACGCCCATGGCCTCGGCGGTGTGCGCGAGCATCAGCTTCGCCGTGACGTCACCGATGGCGTAGATGTGCGGCACGGAGGTGCGGCAGCGGCCGTCGACGTCGATCGCACCGCGCTCGGTCAGCGCGACGCCGGTGTTCTCCAGTCCGTAGCCGGTGACGTTCGGCGCGAAGCCGATGGCCTGGAGGACCTTGTCGGCCTCCAGGACCTTCTGGGCGCCGTCCTTGCCGGTGACCGTGACGCGGACCCGCGGGCCCGACTCGTCGATGGTCTCGACGCGGGTGGAGGTCAGGACGTCGATGCCGAGCTTGCGGTACTGCTTCGCGAGCTCCTTGGAGACCTCCTCGTCCTCCAGCGGCGCGATGCGGTCGAGGAACTCGACGATCGTGACCTTGGTGCCGTAGTTGTTCAGCACGTACGCGAACTCGATGCCGATGGCGCCGGCGCCGGCGATGACGATCGACTCGGGGGCGTCCTCGGCGAGGATCTGCTGCTCGTACGAGACGACGCGGTCGCTCAGCGAGGTGCCGGGGAGCATCCGCGGGGAGGCGCCGGTGGCGATGACGCAGTTGTCGAAGGTGATCGTCTCCGAGGTGCCGTCGGCCTTGGCCACCTGGAGGGTGTTCGCGTCGAGGAAGGTGCCCCGGCCGCTGAACTCGGTGATCCCGTTCTTCTTCATCAGGAAGTGGACGCCCTTGACGCGGCCGTCCGCGACCGTGCGGCTGCGGCGGAACGCCTCCGTGTAGTCGAAGGAGACGGTGCCGTCGACCTTGATCCCGAAGGTCTTCGCCTCGTGGTGGAAGATGTGGGCGAGTTCGGCGTTGCGCAGCAGTGCCTTGGTGGGGATGCAGCCGACGTTCAGGCAGACACCGCCCCAGTACTTCTCCTCGACGACCGCGACCCGCTTGCCCAGCTGGGCCGCGCGGATGGCGGCGACGTAGCCGCCGGGGCCAGCTCCGAGTACGACGACGTCGAAGCGGTCTGACATGACTGACTCCCGAGGGTGGTGAGGGTGTTCCGTCCGCGTACGGCCCCACAGTAGTCCCGTGTTCCCGGGCGGGTCAGTTGTAGGATGACCGGGCAATCGGGCAGGTGGAAAGGTCGGAACGGCATGGCTCTCAGGGCGGCGGGGCGGACCTCGCTGGTGGACTCCGTGGTGGAACAGCTGCGCGGTCAGCTCGCGAACGGGGAGTGGGCGGTCGGCGACCGCGTTCCCACCGAACACGAACTCGCGCAGCAGCTGGGAGTGGGCCGCAACACGGTCCGCGAGGCCGTCCGGGTCCTCGTCCACGCCGGACTCCTGGAGTCCCGCCAGGGCAACGGCACCTTCGTCAGGTCCACCGCCGACCCGGCGGCCGTCCTGCGCGGAGTCCGCCACGCGGGCGCGGCCGACGTCCTCGAACTGCGGGTCGCCCTGGAGGCCGAAGCGGCCCGGCTCGCGGCCGCACGGCGCGACACCCATGACCTGCTGCGGCTGCGGGCGGCCCTGACCTCCCTGCGGGAGGAGGGCGACCGGGACGCGGACGCGGACCTCGCCTTCCACATGGCCGTCGTCGGCGCCACCCACAACGCGGCCTTCGTGGAGGTGTACCGCTTCTTCTCCACCCAGGTGCACGAGGTCCTGGTGGCGGCCCTGGGCGACCGGGAGATGCCGCCGGTCGACATCGACGCCCACGAGGCCCTCGTGGCGGCGATCGAGGAGGGCGACCCGGACACGGCCGAACACCGGGCCCGCGAGCTGCTGCGGGCACCGCTGGAAGCGGTGGCGGGGCTGACGGGAGAGGGCCGATGAGCACCGCGGCACGTACGGGAGACTCCCCGGCACGCGCGGGCACGGAGGCCTCCCCGGCACCGGTGGCCGCGGAGGGCTCCCCGCCGCCCGTGCTCGTCGACGCCGAGGCCGGGGCACGGCCCTCGGCGACGGGGACGGCGGCACGGCGCGCCCTGCTCGCGCACCCGGTACTGCTCCTCACCGGGATCGTGCTGGCCTCGCTCAACATGCGGGCCGCCCTGGCGAGCGTGGCCCCCCTGGCCGGGGAGATATCCGCCGGCTTCGGACTCTCCGCCACGGCGAGTTCGCTCGTGACGGCGGTGCCGGTGCTCTTCCTGGGCGCGGGCGCGGTGGTGGCGCCGAGGCTGGGACGCCGGTTCGGCGCCGAGCCCGTGCTGTTCGCGGCCCTCCTCCTGCTCGGCGCCGGCATCCTCGTGCGCGTCCTGCCGTCCGTGTACGCGCTGTACGGCGGCGGAATCCTCGTCGGGACGGCGATCGCCCTCCTCAACGTGCTCATGCCGGGCCTGATCAAGCGCGACTTCCCGGACCGGGCCGCGTCGATGACCTCGGTGTACACGGGCGCGATGATCGCGGGCGCCACGGTGGCCGCGGCGGCGGCCGTGCCCCTGGAGAATGCTCTCGGCGGCGGCTGGCAGGCCTCCCTCGGCTTCTGGTCGCTGCTCGCCGGGGTGGCGGCGGTCGCCTGGCTTCCGCAGGTGCTGATCGCCCGGGGCCGTACCGGCCACGAGGTACGGGCCGTCCCGGCCGGGGGCTCCCGCCCGGTGAGCGTCTGGCGCTCGACCCTCGCCTGGCAGGTCACGCTCTTCATGGGCCTGCAGTCGCTCTGGACGTACGTGCTGATCGCCTGGATGCCGACGATCTTCACCGACCACGGGATGGACCGCTCCACGGCGGGCATGGTCTTCGCCTTCAACAACCTGGTCCAGGTGGCGGGCGCCTTCCTGGTGCCGTTGCTCGCGGGCCGGATGCGGAGCCAGCGTCCGCTGGTCGTGTTCGTCACCGTGCTGGTCGCGGGCGGATACGCCGGTCTGATGGCGGCACCGGTGGAAGGGGCCTGGCTCTGGTCTGCGGCCCTCGGGGTGGGCCAGGGCGGGGCGGTCGGTCTCGCCCTGACCCTGATCGTGCTGCGCTCCGGGGACGCGGCGACCGCCGCCGGGCTCTCCGGAATGGCCCAGACGGTCGGCTACCTCCTCGCCGCCGCGGGCCCGCCGGCGGCCGGTGCCCTCCACCAGGCCACCGGCTCCTGGACCCCGCCGCTCTGCGGAGTCCTCGGCGTCTGCGTCGCGGCCCTCGTCGTGGGCCTCCTCGCGGCCCGGAACCGTACGGTCTGAGGGCCGGGAGCTACGGCCGGGCCCCGGTGCGGGAGGAGCGGGACGGTTCCGGGAAGGGCCTGCCGGAACCGGGGCCCCTCCCCTCGGAGCCGTACCGCTCCCGTGGCCCGGTGGGCCTACTCCTCGCCCGCCAGGGTCAGTCTGCGGAGCTTCTGGCCCGCGAACCAGGTCGCCGCGACCGTGACCACCGCGAGGAGCACCGCCGCCGTGGGAAGCCCGACCTCGGAGGTGACCAGGCCGTCGCCGGTGACCTTCTCGGCGAGGGCGAGGGCCCACTGCTGGACGCTCAGGGTGCGGGCGCCCGCGATCAGGGAGCCGAACAGGGCCTCCCACACCAGGGCGTAGACCAGGCCGATCACCACGGCGTGCCGGCTGACCGTGCCGAGGAGCAGGAACAGCGCGCTGTACGCGATGGAGGCCACGAGCGCGGCCACCGTGTACGCCACCGCCACCTGCTGGCCGTTGCCGTTGAGGACGAGGCCGGCGATCAGGGTCGGCACCGCAGAGAAGACCATCGTCACCGCGATCGCCACGATCAGCTTCGTGAAGATGATCGTGGGCCGCTTCACCGGCTTGGAGAGCAGGTAGACGATGGAGCCGTCGTCGATCTCGGGGCCGATGGCGCCCGTGCCGGCGATGACGCCGATCAGCGGGACCATCGTGGCGAGCGCGAAGCCGCCGAGGACGTCGGCCGCCACTTGGTCGTCCGCGCCGTTGAACATGCGGACCGCGACCGCGATGACCAGCAGCAGTGCGGGCAGCAGGAAGAGGATCAGGGCCCTGCGGCGGCCGAGGAGGGCCCGGTAGGTGAGCCGGGCGACTGTGGGGTTGTACATCGGTCAGGCTCCTTTCAGGCCGCGACGAGGTAAGAGAAGACCGATTCCAGGGACTCGTCCGAGGGCGAGACCGTCAGGAGACGGACCCCCCGCTCGCGCGCGACCTTCGGAAGCAGTTCCGTGAACCGCCCGAAGTCGACCGCCTGGACGCGCAGTCCGCCCTCCACGTGGTCGACCTCGATGCCGGCCGTGGACGGGTCGGCGATCAGCGCCGCGGCGAGGGCCCGGTCGTCGCTGGAGCGGACGAGGTAGCGGTGCGGCCGGTCCGTCATCAGGCGGCGGATCTTGCGGAAGTCGCCCGAAGCCGCGTGCCGGCCGGCCACGATCACCTCGATGTGGGAGGCGAGCTGCTCCACCTCCTCCAGGATGTGCGAGGAGAACAGGACCGTGCGGCCGTCCGCGCCCATCCGCCGCAGCAGGTCCATCAGCTGCATGCGCTGGCGCGGGTCCATGCCGTTGAACGGCTCGTCGAGCAGGAGCACGGACGGGTCGTGGACGAGGGCCGAGGCCATCTTCACGCGCTGCCGCATGCCCTTGCTGTACGTGGAGATCTTGCGGTCCTGCGCGTACTCCATCTCGACCGTGGCCAGGGCCCGCTGGGCCTCCACGGCGCCGAGGCCCTGCAGTTCCGCGTTGGCCAGGACGAATTCGCGGCCCGTGAGGAAGTCGTACATCGCCTCCCGTTCGGGCACGACGCCGATCTCGCGGTAGACCGACTCGTTCCCCCAGATCGTCCGCCCGTCGAGGGTGACGGTGCCGGTGGAGGGGTCGAGGAAGCCGCCCATCATGTTGATCAGGGTGGACTTTCCGGCGCCGTTGGGTCCGAGGAGGCCGGTGACGCCGGGGCCCACCGCCATGGTGACGTCGTTCACGGCCACGACGTTTCCGAACCAGCGGGAGACGTGGTCGATGTGAAGGGTGCTCATGGGCGCTGCCCATTCCTTTGAGGGGTGGTGGCGGGCGACGGAAGCGCGGTCACAGTCCGACCTTTCGGTAACGGCGCATCAGGATGCCGTACGAGGCGGCCACGAGCGCGAGGACGACCAGGAGGTAGACCACTCCGACGGCGGCGTCCGGTCCGTCGCCGCCGGGGAAGGAGGAGGGAGCTCCGAGGAAGGCGGTCTGCACCCCGTCGATGAGCGTGATCGGTGAGAAGAGGCCCAGCCACTCGATGGCGCCCGGGTTGTCCGTGCCGTACGCGATGCCCTGGAGGGTGGAGACCGCTCCGTACGAGATCGTCAGCGTGGCGATGACGGCGGCGACCCCGAAGCCCCGGCGCGGGGTGAGGGCCGCCATGACCAGGCCGATGCCGCCGAAGAGCAGTGACAGCAGCGCCACGGAGGTCAGGCCCTGGCCGAACATTTTGGTCTGCTCGGCGAAGTCCATCTTGGCCAGCAGGGAGCCGATCCAGAGGATCAGCAGCGGGACGGCGGTCAGGATGAAGAGCGCCGAGGCCATCGCGCCGAACTTGGCGAGCACGTAGTCCGCGCGCTCGATCGGACGGCAGAAGTACAGCGGCACGGTCCTGAACCGGAGGTCGCGGGAGACGGACTGGGGGGCCTGGGAGGCCAGGTAGATGCCGATGACGACCTGGAGGAAGATCGCGTACTGCGTGTACTCGATCGAGAGCCGGCTCTGCTTCGTGACCACCGCGACCGCGACGATGATCAGCGCGGGGGCGCACATCACACCGGCGAGCAGCATCGGCAGCACCTTGGACTTGGCACTGCGGCCCAGTCCGTACGCGCCGCGCAGCGACTGCGAGAAGAGCGAGCGGCGCGCGTACGACCGGCCCAGGCGAGGGCCGTCGTAGGACCGGTAGCCGATGTTGTGGATGCGGGTCGTGTCGGGAGCGGCCTGGGAGGGCTGGGGAGCCTGGGTGCTCATCGGGCCGGCACCTCCTCGTGCGGTGTGGACGCCGCGGCGGCTTCCGGGCGGAAGACCTCGGCGATGTGGTGGCGGCGCTGCTCCATGCGGACGAGACCGAGACCGAGGTCGGCGACGGTGTCGCGCACGAGGTCGTACGTCTCCTCGCCCGCCGCCTCCAGGAGCAGGATGTGACCGGCACCGGGCAGGCCGTCCTCCGTGCCCGGGTGGAGGGTGACGCCCGCCGCGGCGAGTGCCGTGCGGAGCGCCGCCGTACCGTCCGGATGCGTGTCGGAGTCGGTCACCTCGACCGCGAGGGTCGTGGTGATCCGGGTGAAGTCGCTGGTGGAGCTGGAGCGGAGGAGCCGCCCGCCGTCGATGACGACGACGTGGTCGCAGGTGCGCTCCAGCTCACCGAGGAGGTGGGAGGTGACGAGGACGGAGATGCCGAAGTCGGTCCAGACCCGGCGGATCAGTCCGAGCATCTCGTCCCGGCCGACCGGGTCGAGGCCGTTGGTCGGCTCGTCGAGGAGGACCAGCTTCGGGTCGTGGACCAGCGCCTGGGCGAGCTTCACCCGCTGCTTCATGCCGGTCGAGTACCCGCCGATGGGGCGGTAGCGCTCCTCGTACAGCCCGACGTGGCGCAGGGTGTCGGCCGTCCGTTCGCGGGCGGCGGTCGCGGGCAGCCCGGACATGCGCGCCATGTGGACGACGAACTCGGTGGCCGAGACGTCCGGGGGGAGGCAGTCGTGCTCGGGCATGTATCCCACGCGTTCGCGGATCTGGGCGCCGGAGGTCCGGACGTCGAGGCCCAGGACCTCCGCGCGGCCCTCCGTGGCGGGGGAGAGTCCGAGCAGGATCTTGATCATCGTGGACTTGCCGGCTCCGTTGGCACCCACAAGTCCGGTCACACCGGGCCCGATGTCCAGGGAGAGCCGGTCGAGAGCGGTCACCCGGGGGAACCGCTTGCTGAGGCTTTCGGTCGCGATCACAGTCACGCTTCGACGGTAGTGGTGTGGGCCACACCGGTCGTCAGACCAACGGCTCGACCTCTCTCCGACCAGAGGAGTACAAGCCCGTAGGGGCGGAACGACGAAAGTCTTTTTCCGCCGGGCTCCCGCACCTCTCACGGCGGACTTTTCCACAGGCCGCCGCCCACCCCCTTGACGCAGCCGCCGAGCATTGTCACATTCATTGATGTCAAGTTAGGAACGCACGGCGCTGTCAGGCGCTCACACGGGACGGCGGGCGGCATGGCAGCGGCGGCAACACGTGAACTCTCCGCGGAACTGCGGGGATTCAAGGAGGTACAGCGGCTCTCCTACGCATGCGCGGAAGCCGTCGCGGCCCGGCTGAAGCCGGGCGTGACCGAGCGCGAGGCCGCACGGATGCAGCGGGAGTGGCTGCACGAGCGGGGGGTCAGGGACTGGTTCCACCGGCCGTTCGCCTGGTTCGGGGACCGCACCGCCTTCGTGGACTTCAAGGTCCCCCTCCAGTTCTTCCCGACGAACCGGCGGCTGGAGCCCGGGATGCCCTTCGTCCTCGACATGGCGCCGGTCCACAAGGGCTACACGGCCGATGTCGGCTACAGCGGCTGCCTGGGTCCCAACCCCCTGCACGACAAGCTGCTCGCCGACCTGGCGGAACACCGCACGCTGATCCTGGAAGAAGTCCGCGAGCGCCGCACGCTGCGCGAGATATACGAGGACGTGGACCGGCTCATGATCCGCCAGGGGTACGCGAACCGGCACCGCGCCTACCCCTTCGGCGTCATCGCCCACAAGATCGACCGGGTGCGGGAGCGCCGCTGGACACCGACGCTCTTCGGCTTCGGCACCCAGGCGCTCAAAGGCCTGGCGAGCGATGCCGTACGCGGGCACCGGGACGGCTGGTCGCCGCTCTGGTCCCCGTACAAGTTCTCCGACCACCCGCCCGCACCGGGGCTGTGGGCGGTCGAGCCGCACCTCGGGTTCCGGGGTACGGGCGCGAAGTTCGAGGAGATCCTGGTCGTCACCGACTCCCGGGACCCGGAACAGAGCGCGTTCTGGCTGGACGACGATCTGCCGCACGTGCGGCGCTGGAACGAGGGAGCGGTCTGATGGCGGGGCTCAACGGGGCGCGGGAGCGCCGGGTCCGTACGGGTGGGGTCGAACTGTGCGTCGCCGAACTCGGTGACCCGGACCGGCCGACCGTCCTGCTCGTGCACGGCTACCCGGACTCCAAGGAGGTGTGGTCGGAGGTCGCGGAGCGGCTGGCCGGGGAGTTCCACGTGGTGCTGTACGACGTCCGGGGGCACGGCCGGTCGTCGGCGCCGGTCCCGCTGCGCGGCGGTTTCACCCTGGAGAAGCTGACGGACGACTTCCTCGCGGTCGCCGACGCGGTCAGTCCCGACCGGCCGGTCCACCTCGTCGGCCACGACTGGGGGTCGGTGCAGTCCTGGGAGTTCGTCACCGTGCCCCGCACCGAGGGCCGGATCGCCTCCTTCACCTCGATGTCGGGTCCCTCCCTCGACCACTTCGGGCACTGGATCAACAAGCGGCTGACCCGGCCCACCCCGCGCCGGGTCGGACAGCTCCTCGGCCAGGGCGCCAAATCCTGGTACGTGTACATGCTGCACACGCCGGTGCTGCCGGAGCTGGCCTGGCGCGGACCGCTCGGCAGACGCTGGCCGAAAATCCTGGAGCGGGTGGAGAAGGTCCCGGCCGGCGACTACCCGACGTCCTCGCTGCCGGACGACGCCGCGCACGGTGCCTGGCTCTACCGGGACAACGTCCGCGCACGGCTGCGCCGGCCGCGCACCGACGCCTACGCGCACGCGCCCGTACAGCTGATCGTTCCGACCGGTGACGCCTTCCTCTCCGAGCGTCTCCACGACGACCTCGGCACCTGGGTCCCGGAGCTGACCCGGCGCACCCTGCCCGCCAAGCACTGGGTTCCGCGCACCCGGCCGGACCAGCTGTCCTCCTGGATCGCCGATTTCGTCCGGGCCCACGAGGAACCGGCCGCCGGGGCGCCGAAGCCGGTTCCGGTGGCGGCGAAGAACGGAGTGAGGGCGGAGTACACGGAGCGGTTCGGTGGCCGGCTCGTCCTGGTCACCGGGGCCGCCAGCGGTATCGGACGGGCCACCGCCTTCGCCTTCGCGGAGGCCGGCGCCCGGGTCGTGTGCGTGGACCGGGACGCCGAGGGGGCTGTCCGTACGGCGGAGATGGCGCGCCTGATCGGCGCTCCGGAGGCGTGGAGCGAGGTGGTCGACGTCGCCGACGAGCAGGCGATGGAGAAGCTGGCCGCCAAGGTGACGGACGAGTACGGAGTCGTCGACGTCCTGGTCAACAACGCGGGCATCGGACTCGCAGGCCCCTTCTTCGAGACGTCGAGCGAGGAGTGGAAGCGGGTCCTGGACGTCAACCTGTGGGGGGTGATCCACGGATGCCGGTTCTTCGGTGCGCGGATGACCGCACGGGGCCAGGGCGGTCACATCGTGAACACCTCCTCCGTCGCCGCGTTCCAGCCCTCCCGGACCCTGCCCGCCTACAGCACGTCGAAGGCGGCCGTCCTGATGCTCAGCGAGTGCCTGCGCGCCGAGCTGGCCGGTCAGGGCATCGGGGTCTCCGCGATATGCCCCGGCATCGTCAACACCAACATCACGGCGACCACGCGGTTCGCCGGAGTCTCGGACCGCGCGGAGGAGAAGCGGCGGCAGAGGAAGGCGGCCCGGCTGTACGACCTGCGGAACTACCCGCCGGAGAAGGTCGCGGACGCGATCCTGGAGGCCGTCCTGAACGACCGGGCCGTGGTCCCGGTGTCCCCCGAAGCCCGGGGCATCCGTTTCCTGTCCCGCCTGAGCCCGGGCGTCCTGCGGACCCTCGCCCGGTGGCAGCCGCCTATGTAGGGCCGGACCGGGTTGGGCTGAGCCAGGCCGGGCTGGGGACGGGGGCGAAGGGGAAGCGGGGAGCGAAGTCGGCACCGGGTGGGGCCGGGAGCAGGCAGGGAGCGGGGCCGGGGCCGCAGCGGTCGGGGCCGGGGGAGCCAGCCGTACGATCCCTCGCAGGAAGGGCCTCGCGACGGTGGGGTGAAGGACGCGGTCGGTGGGAGCGGGTTTGTCCGAGCAGTCAGCACAGCCGGAGTACCGGATCGAGGATCTCGCCCATCACAGCGGGGCCACGGTGCGGACGATCCGCGCCTATCAGGACCGAGGCCTGCTGCCCCGGCCCGAACGGCGGGGCAGGTCGAACGTCTACGGGGACGCGCACCTCGCGCGGCTCCGGCAGATCACCGACCTCCTCGACCGGGGTTACACCCTGGCCTCGATCAAGGAACTCCTGGAGGCGTGGGACGCCGGCCGGGGACTCGGCGGGGTGCTCGGTCTGGTCGCCGAGGTCCACGGACCGTGGACGGACGAGGAGGCCGCCCGGATATCGCGCGCGGAGCTGGACGCCCGCTTCGGCGGCGCACCGGACGAGGAGGCTGTCCGGGAGGCCGTGGAGCTGGGCGTGCTGGAACGGATTCCGGGCGGGGAGACGGAGGAATACCTCGTGCCCAGCCCGCAGGAGCTGGCGGTGGCGGCCGAGCTGCACGCGGCCGGTGTCCCGCTGCCGGCGATCACCGGGCACCTGAAGGAGCTCCGGGGCCAGGTGGAGCACATCGCCGCCCGGTTCCTGGAGTTCACGACCGAGCACGTCTTCGCGCGGTACCTGGAGCACCGGCCTCCGTCGGACGCCGACGCGGACGAGGCCGCGACGATGGTGCGGCGGCTGAGACCACTCGCCCAGCAGACGGTCGACGCCGAACTGGCACGGGCGATGCGCCTGTTCGCCACCCGGCACCTCCAGATCCATCTGTCGCGGGACACGTCGTCCCCCTCGAACGACGACGAGCCGCGTCCGGTGGCCCTGCCCGCCGGGACGGTCCGGGCCGTGCAGAGCCTGGTAGGGGTGGAGGGGGTCGCGGCCTTCGTCACGGCCGCCACGGAACGAGAAGTACATAAGAGGGCATTGGACTCACTTGCCTCAAAACAATCCACAGGGGGGTAAATTGCCTTATTGCGCCGAAAGTGCGGCGCGGTTGTCCACAGAGAGGCCGAACATTCTGTGGATAACTCGCTCCGGCTGTGGATCAAACCTGCTCACCGGAAATCATTGGCCGAGTTGACCCGGTCCTCGGCATCCTGACGGACATGACCTCACGACAGCCCGGGGAACGACAGCCCGGGGAACGGCGCCTCGGGGAGCGGAAGAGCGGGGAACAGCGTGCGGGGAGACGCCGTCCCCTGGACGAACAGCGCACGGTGAAGGTCTCGAAGTACCTCTCCAAGCACCTGAGGCACCAGCCGGAACGCATCGGACTGGCACTCGACGCACAGGGCTGGACCGAGATCGGCACCCTGCTGCGGGCCACGGCCGAGCACGGCTTCCCGATCACCCGCGACGAACTCGAGCACGTCGTCGCCACCAACGACAAGAAGCGCTTCGCGATCGAGGGCACCCGCATCCGGGCCAGTCAGGGCCACACCGTCCCGGTGGACCTGGGGCTTCCGGCGGCCAAACCGCCCGCGTACCTCTACCACGGTACGGTCGCGGGCCGGTTGCCCTCGATCCTGGAGGAGGGGCTGCGCCCCATGGCGCGCCACCACGTGCACCTCTCCCCCGACCGGGAGACCGCGACCCGGGTCGGTGCGCGCCGGGGGCGGCCGGTCGTGCTGAGCGTCGACGCCGGCGCCATGCACCGGGTCGGGTACGTCTTCCGCGTCAGCGCCAACGGCGTCTGGCTGACCGACGCCGTACCGCCGGAGTTCCTTCACCGAAAAGCCGCCTGACGACCGACGGAGCCGCCAGAGGCCGGTCGGGCGCCGACCGCGGCGGAAGCCGGGCCGGACAGGACATCGGTGGCGGCCCGGACGGGGTCCGGCCGCGGTGCTTCCGGGGAGCCGGCATCAGCGGGTCGGTGGCACCGGCCCCCGCCCGTCGTCGTATCCGGGACGACCCCGTCACCGCCCCCGGGGCAGATCCGCCACCGCGTGCCGGACGAATCCCCCACCGCTTCCGGGGAAGACTGGCCGCATGGGAGAGATCCGGGTCGGAACCTGCTCGTGGACGGACAAGGCGCTGGTGTCCAGCGGCTGGTACCCGAGAGGACGTCGCGACGCGGAGGGCAGGCTGCGGCACTACGCCACGCGCTTCCCGGTGGCGGAGGTGGACTCCACCTATTACGGGCTGCCCAGCACCCGCAACAGTCTCCTGTGGGCCGAACGCACCCCGGAGGGGTTCCGGTTCGACGTGAAGGCGTTCTCCCTGCTCACCGGGCACCCGACCCGGCCCGAGGCGCTCCCCGCCGACCTGCGCCCGGCTCTCGCGCGGCAGCGGCGGGAGCACACGGACACCGACCCGGGGCTGCTCGACGAGGTGTGGAACCGGTACAGCGCGGCCCTCGAACCCCTGCGCGACGCCGGCCGACTGGGAACGCTGCTGTTCCAGTTCCCCGCACGGTTCGTGCCGGAGAGGCCGGCGGTGGAGTTCCTGCGCCGCTGCCGTGAGCGCGCCGCGGGATGGCCGATGGCCGTGGAGTTCCGGCACCCCGACTGGTGGCGCGGGCGGAACGCCGACGCGACGGCCGCCCTCCTGACGGAGCTGGAGACGGCGGCCGTGGCCGTGGACATGGTGCAGACGCTTCCCCTGTCCGTACCCCCGGTCATACGGGTCACCTCTCCGGAACTGGCCCTGGTGCGCTTCCACGGCCGGAACAGCGCGTGGGGCACCGGCACCAAGGAAGAGAAGTTCCGTCACTCCTACACGCCCGAGGAACTCTCCGAGTGGGTGCCCCGAATCCACGACATGGCCGAACGGGCACAAGAGGTGCACGTCCTCTTCAACAACTGCTGTGGCGATGCCGCCGTGCGCGCCGCGGAGTCGATGCGACGCCTGCTCGGTCTCCCGGAGCCCGCCGGAACGGAACGGGAAGATGGGGAGCAGAGAGACGGGGAACGGGAAGACGGGTAACAGCAGGACAGAGGATGCCCGGGCTGCGAGGACGGAAGGTGACGGCCCTCCCACCGCACCGGGGCACCCGGGGACGCACCGAAGCACCCCGTCCCCACTCCGTCGGCACCTCTCTGGCGGCGAGAAGCTCGCGTATCGTCGCGGCCATGCGTCTGAGCACCGTGATCCTCCCACCCTCACGGCCGCCGCGGCGGTGACGCGGGACATCCGCCTGGGCACCCTCATCACGTCAGTCAAGGCTCGTTCGCGCATCACGGGATGATATGGACTCGATCGGCTCGGAGGTAAGCGCCGCTCATTCGTATCGTCATGCCTGCCGCGCCGACATGCTGTGGCACCTCTCGCTAAGCATCCCCAATCTCCCGGGGCGTTACGACATAGCGCGTCAAGCCCGAGCGCTGACACCGAGTCCGCGCCGCGCCCTCCCCTGTCGGACCAGGTTCCTTGCTTGTTCGAAGCGGTGCATCGACTACTGCCCATGACCGCCAACCGGCACAGAGGGTGCCATCGCGTTGACCTCACCTCGATTGGTGCTGCGGCAGGCAAGTGAATGAGACCAGCGCCAGCGGCGACTCATTAAATCGATTACTTGATCGAAAAATTGAAATAATCGACAACGCTTTCTATTCATTTAGGTGCCAGCTCGACGTCTATCACCCGCCTGGCCGTGTACTATCCCTCTCATGACCAGTCGACAGCTCTCACTGGGCAGTGGCTTGACGCCGCCAGCGGAGATCAAGATGACACTTACCCTTGTCACACCCCAATTGGCAAGGGAATGGTTGAAGCGCAACGTCAAGCACAATCGCCCCATCTCCACTGCGAAAGTGAAGCAGTGGAGAAAAGCGATTGACGAGGGGCGTTGGAAGCTCACGCATCAGGGAATTGCGTTCGACCCTGACGATAATTTGATCGATGGGCAGCACCGCCTCATGGCTATTGCGGCCGGCGATATCCCGATCTGGCTTCCGGTTTTCCATGACGTTCCAGCGGAATGCTTCGCGGTCTTGGACATCAACTACCATCGAAGTGCCGCAAATTCTCTAAGCATCGCCGGCCATAAAAACACCGCTACGCTTGCCGCTACGATCAAGCTGGTTGCCTCCTATGATGCGAACAGTTTCTCTTCCTCCAGTAGCAGCATGACCAACGAAGAGCACCTAGCGTTGGTCAAGGAGATGCCCGGCATTGAGGAGGCCACGAACTTCGGCCTTCGCCTCTGGAAGGCGATTCAAATCACCCCCTCTGCTGCCGCCGCTAGCGCTTACATCACTAAGCGTGAACGCAAGGATCTCTCTGATGCGCAATGGGGGAGCTGGGAGGAGGGTCTCATTACGGGTGCGATGCTACCCGGGAATGATCCTCGATTGAACTTGCGCGAAGCAATGAAAAAGAGGGCGATCGAAAGCATTGCCGCCAAGGCTGCCAGTGATGCTGGTCGAGTAAAGATTCATGCCACTCGCGATATCGCTAAAGGGCAGATCGCCACCTATATTCTCGCTTTCAATGCCTGGATCGAAAACAGGAAACCGCGATCCTTCGCGTGGAACCCGAGCGAGGGCGTCATGCCGATCGTGACATCTGCTCCGTTCGCGCGGCGAAGCTGAAATCCTCGCTGGCGCCTCTGGGGTCGCTATGCATACATGAGCTGGTTGCTCGTAATCCTGGCGGTCAGGTGGGTCTTGTTGGTCCCGATCGACCATGCCCGACGTTTCGTAGGGGTGGGTTGTGCGTGGTGCCTGATTCCGGTGCGTGTACCAACAGGCTCCCATCGCATCTTGGCGCAGGATGGGCTACTCATGACTCCGAGTCACCTGCGTAGTCGGCGGGCTCTGGGATGCTTGGGGTGTCCGAGGCGGCGGATTGGCACTACGTGGACAAGCACGCTCACGAAGACGTGCGGCTGAAAAGGGGCGTCGCAGGCGGCTTGGTCGAAATGTCTCCCACATCATCAATCACCCCGTCGAGCATGACCGTATATTGCGCCATCCGCCCGATGACTCTGCTGCAGCTAGTCGTGGCTCGCGGTCAACCGAGTTGAGCCAGCCCATCCGTTGCAATTCGCTCGAAGACGGCCTGATCGGCGGCGAAGTCGGAGTCGGGAATCGGCCAGTGGATCACGATCTCGGTGAAGCCGAGCTCCTGGTGGCGGCCGGCGAAGTCGACGAAGGCGTCTACGGACTCCAGCGGCCTATTCCGGTCGGGGGTGAAGCCGTGGAGCAGGATCTTGCCGAGGTCGGCCACGTCTCGGTCAGCCTCGGCGCACGCCTTGCCGAGCCTTTCGATCTGCCCGCGCAGTGCCTCGACCGACTGCTCCGGGGTTCCCTCCTCGTACAGCTTCGGGTCACCCGTCGTCACCCACGCCTGCCCATGTCGCGCGGCGAGCTTCAGGCCGCGTGGGCCGGTCGCCGCCACGGCGAACGGCAGTCGGGGCCGCTGGACGCAGCCGGGGAGGTTGCGGGCCTCCTCGGCCGTGTAGAAGTCGCCCTTCTGTGAGACCGCGCCCTCGGTGAGCAGGCGGTCGAGCAGCGCCACGAACTCGCCGAACCGGTCCGCCCGTTCCTTCGGGCTCCACGGCTCCTGGCCGAGCGCGGTGGCGTCGAAACCGTTGCCGCCGGCGCCGATGCCGAGGGTGACGCGTCCACCGGAGACGTCGTCGAGCGAGATCAGTTCCTTGGCGAGCGTCACTGGGTGCCTGAAGTTTGGCGACGTAACCAAGGTGCCCAGGCGCAAGCGGTCCGTAGCCGTGGCAGCGGCGGTGAGGGTGGGCAGCGCGCCGAACCACGGGCCGTCACGGAAGCTGCGCCAGGAGAGGTGGTCATAGGTGTACGCGGCGTGGAGGCCGAGTTCCTCGGCGCGCTGCCACTTGGCGCGGCCACCCTCGTGCCAGCGGTCGACAGGAAGGATCACGGTGCTCAGGCGCAGGCTCATGCCGGTGAGCCTACGTCGAGCGCGTTCCTGGTCTCGACTCGACGTAGGCGAGTCCTCACTGATCAGGCACGGTGCCGCGCGGCCGTCGGTCCGCCCAAGCCCAGACGCGAGGTGGTCCGCGTCGATGCACGAGAACACCAGGTCGGTCATCTCCTCGGGAACCGTGGTGCATCGAACGGGCGGCTGCGGGTGCCGCATGGTCCTGGGATAGGTGGTCGGGTCGTAGTCATTGGTGAGCGTGTACGCATGGAAGCCGTTCTCGCTCAGGATGTCGATGTTCTCGGTGGCGCTCTCGCCCTGCTTGGTCAAGTGCCGAGGGGTGACCTCACCGAACTTCCGGCACCCGGTGACGCTCGCCAAGGACCTGATCACCCTGGACGACGTCTCCGGCGGGCGGATCACCCTCGGCATCGGTGCGGGCGGCAACGGCTTCGACGCCACCGCGCTCGGCCAGGAGCCGTGGAGTCCGAAGGAACGGGCGGACCGGTTCGCCGAGTTCGTGGCGCTGCTCGACCGGCTGCTCACCGAGGACGCGGTGACGGACCGGGGCACGTTCTACGCGGCGGACGAGGCCCGCAACATCCCCGGCTGCGTCCAGCGCCCGCGGCTTCCGTTCGCGGTGGCGGCGACCGGGCCGCGCGGGATGAGGCTGGCCGCGCGGTACGGGCAGGCGTGGGTGACGACCGGCGACCCGAAGCTGTACGAGGAGGGGACTCCGGAGCAGTCGGTGGCGGCCCTGCGCGGCCAGGTCGAAAGGCTCGGCAAGGCCTGCGCCGAGTCCGGCCGGGAGGCTTCCGGCCTGGACAAGATCCTGCTCACCGGGTTCACCCCGGACCGGGGCCGCCCGCTGGAATCAGTGGACGCCTTCGTCGACTTCGCCGGCCGCCACCGCGAACTGGGCTTCACCGAGATCGTCCTCCACTGGCCGGTCCCGGACTCCGACTTCGCCGCCGACCAGGCCGTCTTCGAACGGATCGCCACGGAAGCCCCGTCCCAGCTGGGCTGAGGCACCGGGCCGCGGCGGGAGGCCCCGGCACCGTCCCCCGCTCCCGCCCGTGGCCGCAGCACCGGCCCGGGGCTCCGGGGGACGGACGCCCGGCCCCCGCGCGTGGACGTGACGCGGCGGGATTCCGGTCCGGCACGGTCCCGCCCGTGTCGCCCTTCCTCACCCCTCCGGCCACACCACCCTGCGGGCGTGGCCGCGCCACAGGGCGAGCAGGACGGGCGCGCCGACCGGGGCCGGCCGCGTCGGGCAGACGTCGAAGTGGCTGATCCGGCACGTGCCGGAAGGCGTCGCGGCCCCCGGGCCGACGGCGGTCCCGTCGCCCGCCACATGCCAGCGCATCTCCACAGGGATGGCGCGGGCCGTCAGTTCCCCGGGCTCGACCGGAATCCAGCGTCCGCTCACCGTCCGGTGCCACTCGGCCCGTGCTCCGCACCTGCGGCAGACCGTGGAGGACGGGCCGCGCGCATCCGGTACGGCGTTCCCCGAAGGGGTCGCGTACGGCACGGCGCCGGCCAGGCCGGCCAGGACGTCACCCACCAGCACCGGTTCCCGCGCGGGCTGGTCCGACCCGGTCCGCTCGCACTCGGTGCAGAGGGCCATCCCCAGGCTCGCGACCCACGTCCCGCACGGGGCACCGCAGAAGTCGCACTCCGCGCTCCGCCGACCCGCGACCATGTCCGCCCCCAGGGATGTCGTCAGCCCGTGAGAATCTTCCCCGTTCCCGGGAAAACGAACGGATGTTTACGGCCACGTCCGGGCGTCCCGCACACGAACACCCCACCCGCCGGCCCTTCCGCCCGGCCCCGCACACGAACACCCCACCCACCGGTCCTCCCGCCCGGCCCCGCACATCTCGACCCACGGCTCCGCGCGCCTCGTCCCACGGCCCCGCACATCTCGTCCCACGGCCCCGCACACCTCGCCCCCCGGTACCGGCCGAACCCGCTGGGACATCCGCCCGGCTTCCCGCCCCACCCCTTTCCGACCCTCTCGCCACTCATATGTGCGACTCCCCGCACGCCCGTGCGCGCGATACGGAAGAATGGGGCGGTGACCTCTCCCCGTTCCCCGCGTTCTTCCGCCCCGGCGCCCCGGCTGATCGCCACCGATCTCGACGGCACGCTGCTCCGTGACGACAAGACCGTCTCCGAGCGCACGGTGGCCGCCCTCGCCTCGGCCGAGCGCGCCGGGATCGAGGTCTTCTTCGTCACCGGCCGCCCGGCCCGCTGGATGGACGTCGTCAGCGCCCACGTCCACGGGCACGGCATGGCGATCTGTGCCAACGGCGCCGCCGTCGTCGACCTCCACGCGGGAGGCGCCTTCCTGGAGGTCCGTCCGCTGGAGCGGACGGTCGCCCTCGACGTCGTCGAGGCCCTGCGCGCCGCCGCGCCCGGCACCTCCTTCGCCGTCGAGCTCACCACCGGCATCCACTACGAGCCCCACTACCCGCCCTTCTTCCTCGACCCCGGCGCCACCGTCGCCACCGCCGAGAAGCTCCTCTTCGAGGAGGAGGCGGGGGCGGCCGCCCCCGTGCTCAAGCTGCTCGCCCAGCACCCGGACCTCGACCCCGACGTGTTCCTGGCCGTGGCCAGGACGGCGGCGGGCGACCTGGCCGCCTTCACCCGTTCCAGCCCCACCGCCCTCGTCGAGATCAGCGCCCTCGGGGTCTCCAAGGCCTCCACACTGGCCCTGTGCTGCGCCGAGCGCGGCATCGCGGCCGAGGAGGTCGTCGCCTTCGGGGACATGCCGAACGACATCGAGATGCTCAGCTGGGCGGGCCGCTCGTACGCGATGGGCAACGCCCACCCCGATGTGATCACCGCGGCCACCGGCCGTACGGCGGGCAACAACGAGGACGGGGTGGCCCTCGTCATCGAACGGCTCGTCGCCGAAGCCCTGGCCGGGGCTCCGGACGCGCCGTAGGGGGTGGCGGCCCGGGTGGGGCCCCGGGGAGCCGGGCCGTCCTCCTCACAACGGTGCCTCCCACACCACCGTCGTACCGCCGCCGCCCTCACCGATCCCCGGCCCGCACCAGCTCGCGCCGCCCAGGGACTCCGCCCGCCGGGCCAGGTTGCGCAGACCGCTGCGCCGTCCGCCCTCCGGGAGGCCGACGCCGTCGTCGGCGACCGAGAGACGCACCCCGGCGGAACCGTCGGGCAGGGTGGCTCCGGCGTCGACGACCACCTCGATCCGGTTCGCGTCCGCGTGCCGGAAGGCGTTGGACAGCGCCTCGCGCAGGGCGGCGACGAGGTTCTTGCCGGTGAGTTCGCCGACCGTCGAGTCGATCGCGCCGAGGAAGCGGTGCGCCGGTTTGAAGCCGAGCGGCACGGCCGCCATGTTGATCTCCCGCAGGACGCGGGTGCGCAGCCCCGCCGGCGCCTCGGCGGGACCCTGCTGGAGCGAGAAGATCGCCGTACGGATCTCCTGGATGGTGACGTCCAGCTCGTCCACGGCCTTGCCCACGCCCTCGCGCACGGCCGGCACGATCGACCGGCGCTGGGCGCTCTCCAGCATCATGCCGGTGGCGAAGAGCCGCTGGATGACCAGGTCGTGCAGGTCACGGGCGATGCGGTCGCGGTCCTCGTACACGGCGAGGCGTTCCCGGTCCCGCTGCGCCTCGGCCATCATCAGGGCGAGCGCCGCCTGCGAGGCGAACTGCTCGGCGAGCGTCCGCTCCATCTCCGTGAACGGCCGGCCGCCCAGCAGCCGGGGAGTGGCGAGCGCGCCGAGCACCCGGCCGCCGCTCTGCAGCGGAAGGATCATGCTCGGTCCGTACTCGGAGGTCAGCGGGCCGATCACGCGCGGGTCCGTCGAGGCGTCCGTCAGGAAGACCGCCTCGCCCGCCAGGAGCCGCTGCACGGCGCCGCTCTCCGGCGGGATCACCACGCCCAGCGCCTTCGTGGGACGGGGCGAGGAGACGGCGACGATCTCCAGGCCGCCCTCCTCCGCGGGGAGCAGCACGATGCCGACATCCGCGTCGGCGAGCCGGCGGGCCTGCTCGGCGACGACGGTGAGGGAGTCGTCGGCGTCACCGCCGGAGAGGAGGGCGGTGGTGACGGCGACCGAGCCGTCGATCCACCGTTCGCGCTGCCGCGCGGCCTCGTACAGGCGGGCGTTCCCGATGGCGATGCCGGCCTCGGTGGCGAGCACCCGGACCATGTGCACGTCGTAGTCGCCGAACTCGCTCCCGTCGCGCTTCTCCGCGAGATAGAGATTGCCGAAGATCTCGCCCTGGACCCGGATGGGGACGCCGAGGAAGCTCCGCATCGGCGGGTGTCCGGGCGGGAAGCCCGCCGCGCGCGGGTCCTTCGAGAGGTCGGCGAGACGGATGGTCCCCGGGTCCCGGATCAGCGCTCCGAGCAGTCCCGCGTGCCCGTCGGGGAGGTGCCCGATCCCGCGGGCCACCTCCTCGTCGACGCCGAAGGTGACGAAGTCGGAGAGGCCGTCGCCCTCGTCGTCGACGACGCCGATCGCCGCGTACCGGGCGTCGGCGAGTTCGGCGGCGGTCTCGCAGATGCGGTCGAGGGTGGTGTGGAGTTCGAGTCCGCTGCCGACCGAACGCATGGCTTCCAGGAGCTGCGGCACACGGGCGGTGAGCTCCGTGGACAGTCCCTGGAGGCTGCGGGCGGCCCGAGCGGCGGCCTCCGGGGGGCCCGTGGACTCGGTGGCTGCTTCCGGGGGGTCCGGGGCACCGGACTCGGTGGCGGTCATGCGCTTGAGCCTAGTAAGCCCTATTTGGTGAGAAAAGTCGGCTGCGGCGCGTCGGGCACCCGCTCACCGCCGTGGTGCCAGTCACCGGCCGTCCCGGTCGCCGCGGCGGTGGCGAGCAGATCGGCCTCCCGTTCCCGTTCCAGCATCCGGCGCAGCGGGCCCTCCACCACCGCCAGCTCGGCGTACGGCCCGCGCTGCACGGTCCTTCCCCCGTCCAGGACGACGACCTCGTCGACGGCGTCGAGGCCGTGCAGCCGGTGGGTGATGAGGACCGTGGTGCGCCCTTCGGTGGCCCGGAGCAGGTCATCGGTGAGCGCGTCGGCGGTGGCGAGGTCGAGGTGTTCGGCCGGCTCGTCCAGGACGAGGACCGGGAAGTCCGCCAGAAGGGCCCGCGCGAGCGCGAGCCGTTGGCGCTGGCCGCCGGAGAGCCGGGCGCCGTGTTCACCCACGAGGGTGTCCAGCCCCTGCGGCAGTCCCTCCACCCAGTCGAGCAGCCGGGCCCGGCGCAGCGCCTCGCGCAGCTCCCCGTCACCGGCGCCGACCGAGGCCAGCCGCAGGTTCTCGCGGACGGAGCTGTCGAAGAGGTGCGCGTCCTGGGCGCACAGGCCGACGAAACGCCGTACCGCGTCCCCGTCCAGCTCCCGGGCGGACACGCCGCCGATCCGGTACGTGCCCTGCTCCGCGTCCAGGAACCGCAGCATCACCTGGGCGAGCGTGGTCTTGCCCGAGCCGGAGGCGCCGACGACGGCGACCCGGCGCCCGGCCTCCAGGGTGAGCCCGAAACCGGCGAGCGCCGGACGGTCCTGGCCGGCGTACCGGGCGGACACCCCGGCCAGCTCCAGCGGGAACGGCCCCTCCGGAGGCGCGACGGGCGTCCCCGGCTCGTGTACGGGCACGGGGGCGTCGAGCACGTCGAAGACCCGCTCGGCGCTGTGCTTGACGCGCTGCCGGTACTGGACGGCGAGCGGCAGCCCGGTCACGGCCTCGAAGGCGGCGAGGGGCGTCAGGACGACCACGGCGAGGGACACCCCGTCGAGCCGGCCGTCCCGCACGGCCTGGACGCCGGCGATCGCGGCGGCTACGACCGTGAGGCCGCAGACCAGGGCGGAGAGCCCGGCGCCGAGCGCGGCGGCCGCTGCCTGCCGGGAGGCGATGCCGGTGAGCGTCCGGTCCGCCGACCGGGTCCGTTCGACACGGCTCCGCAGGGCACCGGCCACCGTCAGCTCGGCGCAGCCGCGGAGCAGATCGGCCACGGCGGACGCCAGGGCGCCGCGCGCGGGGGCGAGCCGCCGTCCGGCCCGGCGGGCGAGGACCCCGCCGGCCGCGGGTACGGCGACCCCCGCGACCAGCAGGCCCACCGCGAGGACGGCACCGGCCTCGGGCAGCAGCCAGGCGGTGAACCCGGTGGACACGACGCCCACGACGAGCGCGGCGCCCGCCGGGAGCAGCCACCGCAGCCAGTAGTCCTGGAGCGCGTCGACGTCCTGGACGAGCCGGGCGAGCAGGTCGCCGCGCCGGGTGCGCCGCAGACCGGCGGGAGCGATCCGTTCCAGGCTCCGGTAGACGGAGACCCGGAGGTCGGCGAGCAGCTGCAGGACGGCGTCGTGCGAGACGAGCCGTTCGGTGTACCGGAAGACGGCCCGGCCGATGCCGAAGGCGCGCGTGGCGGTGACCGCCACCATCAGGTAGAGCACGGGGGGCTGTTCGGAGGCCCGGGAGATGAGCCAGCCGGACACGGCCATGAGCCCGACGGCGGAACCGAGGGCGAGGCTCCCGAGCACCAGCGCGAGCCCCATGCGTCCCCCGAGTTCCCCCGCCATGTCCCGGACCCGCCGCAGCACGCCGCGCGGGGCCGTCGCACCGGCCGGCCCGTCCGGGACGCCGTCGGCGGTTCCGTCCGCCCCCGCCCGGACTTCCGGACCGGACGCGCCGGGCCCGGCGGCCGCACCGACGCCGTCGGCCGAGGTCGGCACCCCGCCGGGGCCGGCGTCACCGGCGGCCGGTTCCCCGGCCGTGACCGGTCCGCCTGTCACGCCGGTGGCCGGCCCCGCCAGGCTCACCACCCGGTGCGCCACCGCGAGGAGCGCCGGGCGGTGGACCACCAGAAGGACCGTCCGGCCGGCCGCGAGGCGCCGGACCGCGTCGACCACGCCCGCCTCCGTCTCGCCGTCCAGTGCGGCCGTGGGCTCGTCGAGCAGCAGCAGGGGCCTGTCGGCCAGGAAGGCGCGGGCGAGCGCGAGCCGTTGCCGCTGTCCCGCCGAGAGTCCGGCGCCGTCCTCGCCGAGCGGGGTGTCGAGCCCGTCCGGGAGACCGGCGACGAACCCGTCCGCCCCCGCGTCGCGCAGCGCTTCCCGTACCGCTTCGTCGGTGGCGTCCGGGCGGGCGAGCCGTACGTTCTCGGCGATCGTCCCCGCGAAGAGGTACGGGTGCTGCGGTACCCAGGCGATCCGCGACCGCCACTCCTCCGCGTCGAGTTCCGCGAGGTCCCGGCCGCCGACCCGCACGGAGCCGCCCGGTTCCGGGGCGGTGAATCCGAGGACCACGTCGAGCAGCGTCGACTTCCCGGCGCCGCTCGGTCCGACCAGGGCCACCGTCTCGCCCGGCTCGACCGTCAGCGTCACCGCGTCGAGCGACGCTTCGGCCCGCCCGGCGTGGCGCACCGTCACGGCGTCCAGTTCCAGGCGCGTGGAGTCCGGCACCGCGGCCGTTCCGCCCTCGCGCACCGGCTGCTCCAGGACGGCGAAGATCTCCTCCGCGGCCGCGAGTCCCTCCGCGGCCGCATGGTACTGCGCCCCCACCTGCCGCAGCGGGAGGTACGCCTCGGGAGCCAGGATCAGGATGACGAGACCGGTGTGGAGGTCGAGGCCTCCGTGGACCAGCCGCATGCCGATGGTCACGGCGACCAGGGCGACCGACAGCGTGGCGAGCAGTTCGAGGGCGAAGGAGGAGAGGAAGGCGATCCGCAGCGTGCGCATCGTCGCCTGCCGGTACGCGGAGGTGATCACGCGGATCGACTCGGCCTGGGCCTTCGCCCTGCCGAAGATCTTGAGGGTGGGCAGGCCCGCCACCACGTCGAGGAAGTGGCCGGAGAGCCGCGAGAGCAGCTTCCACTGCCGGTCCGTCCGGGACTGGGTGTACCAGCCGATGAGGATCATGAAGAGCGGGATGATCGGCAGCGTGACGACGATGATCGCCGCCGCCACCCAGTCCTCGGTGACGATCCGGGCCAGGACCGCCGCCGGTACGACCACCGCGAGACCCAGCTGGGGAAGGTAGCGGGCGAAGTAGTCGTCGAGCGCGTCCACGCCCCGCGTCGCGAGGGTGATCAACGAGCCGGCCTTCTGGCCGCCGAGCCATCCGGGGCCGAGGGCGACGGCGCGGCCGAGGAGCCGGCCGCGCAGTTCGGACTTGACCGCCGCGCTCGCCCGGTGGGCGGCGAGTTCGGTCAGCCAGGAGACCGCCCCCCGCGCCACCGCCACCCCGGCGAGCAGCAGCAGGGGGGTGGTCAGGGCGGAAACCGTCCGGTCCTCCTGGAAGGACCCCACCACGATCTCGGCGATGAGCATCGCCTGGGCGACGACCAGCGCCGCTCCGACGAGGCCCAGCGCGACCACCGCGATCAGGAAGAGACGGGTGGCCCTGGCATACCGGAGCAGACGCGGATCGATCGGTTTCACGTGAAACATGCCCCTCTGGTGAGCGTCGGCCTGGTTTCCACAGCGGTCCTCAGTGGGCGTCGGCGATGTGCTGCGTACCGATCCGCTTGCGGAACACCCAGTAGGTCCAGCTCTGGTAGAGCAGCACCAGCGGGGTCGCGATCGCGGCGCACCACGTCATGATCCTGAGCGTGTACGGACTCGACGAGGCGTTCGTCACGGTGAGGCTCCACGCCGGGTCGAGCGAGGACGGCATGACGTCCGGGAAGAGCGCGAGGAAGAGCATCGCCACCGAGGCGGCGATCGTGACGCCCGAGAGCGCGAACGACCAGCCCTCGCGTCCCGCCCCGATGGCGACGATCGCGCCGACGAGCGCCACCGCCGCGACCACCGTCGCCGCCAGGCTCCGGCCGTTCCCGGTGTGCGCCTGGGTCCAGATCAGGAAGGCGAGTGCGAGCACCGCCGCGACCGGACCCAGCTTGAGCGCGAGCGCGCGTGCCCGGACACGGATGTCCCCGACCGTCTTGAGCGAGGCGAAGACCGCGCCGTGGAAGGTGAACAGGGTGAGCGTGACCAGACCGCCGAGGAGGGCGTACGGGTTGAGCAGGTCTCCGAGGGTGCCGACGTACTCCATGTCCGCGTCGATCCTCACGCCCCGGACGATGTTGCCGAAGGCCACGCCCCAGAGGAAAGCGGGGAGCAGCGAGGTCCAGAAGATGGCCTGTTCCCAGTTGCGCTGCCACTTCTCCTCGGGGCGCTTCGCCCGGTATTCGAAGGCGACGCCCCGGACGATCAGGCAGACCAGGATGAGCAGCAGGGGCAGGTAGAAGCCCGAGAACAGCGTCGCGTACCACTCGGGGAACGCGGCGAAGGTCGCGCCGCCGGCGGTGAGCAGCCACACCTCGTTGCCGTCCCAGACGGGGCCGATGGTGTTGATGAGGACCCGCTTCTCGACCCGGTCGCGGGCGAGCAGCCTGGTCAGGACACCGATCCCGAAGTCGAACCCTTCGAGGAAGAAGTAGCCGATCCAGAGGACGGCGATGAGTACGAACCAGACGTCGTGGAGTTCCATGCCTCGATCTCCTGAGCCTCAGTACGAGAAGGCCATGGGCCGGTCGGGATCACGGGTGTCCCCGCCGATCCTGGTGGGCGGGTTGAGGTCGTCGTCGGTCAGCTCGGGCGGCCCCGCCTTGATGTACTTGACGAGGAGCCTGACCTCGACGACCGCGAGGACGGCGTAGAGCAGGGTGAAGACGAGCATGGAGGTGAGGACTTCGCCCTGGGAAACACCGGGGGAGACGGCGTCACGGGTGCGCAGCACCCCGTAGACCACCCACGGCTGACGGCCCATCTCGGTGAAGATCCATCCCCAGGAGTTGGCGATCAGCGGGAAGAGCATCGTCCAGAGGGCGACGATCCAGTACCACCGGCCGATCCCGGGGCTGAGGGCCTTGTCCTTGAAGAGGACCAGGTTCGGCACCTCGTCCTCGCCCGTCCTCAGTCCCGGTGCCAGCATGAACTTCTTCCGGGTCAGCCAGAGGCCGATCATGCCCAGGGTCAGGGAGGCCATGCCGAAGCCGATCATCCAGCGGAAGCCCCAGTAGGCGACGGGGATGTTGGGCCGGTAGTCGCCGGGGCCGTACTTCTCCTGCTCGGCCTTGTTGACGTCGTTGATGCCGGGGACGTACGAGCTGAAGTCGTCGTTCGCGAGGAAGGACAGCAGGCCGGGGATCTCGACGGCGACCTTGTTGTGGCCCTTGTCGACGTCGCCGTAGGCGAAGACCGAGAAGGGCGCGGGTGCCTCCCCGTCCCAGAGGGCCTCGGCGGCGGCCATCTTCATCGGCTGCTGCTTGAACATGACCTTGCCGAGCAGGTCACCGCTGACGGCGGTGCCGAGGCCGGCGATGATCAGGGTGATCAGGCCGAGCCGCAGAGAGGTCCGCATCACCGGGACGTGCTTCTTGCGCGCCAGGTGGAAGGCGGATATGCCGACCATGAACGCGCCGCCGACCAGGAAGGCCGCCGTGATGGTGTGGAAGAACTGGGCGACGGCCGTGTTCTGGGTGAGCACGTGCCAGAAGTCGGTGAGTTCCGCCCGGCCGCGCTCCTCGTTGATGCGGTAGCCCACGGGGTGCTGCATCCAGGAGTTGGCCGCCAGGATGAAGTACGCGGAGAGGACCGTGCCGAGGGAGACCATCCACATGCAGGCGAGGTGGATCTTCTTCGGCAGCTTGTCCCAGCCGAAGATCCACAGGCCGATGAAGGTCGACTCGAAGAAGAAGGCGATGAGCGCCTCGAAGGCGAGCGGGGCGCCGAAGATGTCACCGACGAAGCGCGAGTAGTCGGACCAGTTCATGCCGAACTGGAACTCCTGCACGATGCCGGTGACCACGCCCATGGCGATGTTGATCAGGAAGAGCTTGCCCCAGAACTTCGTCGCCCTGAGGTACTTCTCGTTCTCCGTCCGCACCCAGGCCGTCTGGAGCCCGGCGGTGAGCGCGGCCAGGGAGATCGTCAGGGGGACGAAGAGGAAGTGGTAGACGGTGGTGATGCCGAACTGCCAGCGCGCCAGAGTCTCTGGCGCAAGAGCGAGGTCCACGTCGGTCTCTCCTTACATCGCCGTGGTCATATCGGCGGTTTGCCCTCCCATACCGACCATGACGGCATGAACAGGACACGCTTGTGAACGCGTTCACATTCACAAGCATTATGGCTCATATGAAATCCGTACTTGTCTTCGGGGCCCCCACCAGGAATGTCTCGTTCCTCACACGGGAGCCGGCATGGAGAGGCCCCCGCGAGCGGGGGTGCTCGCGGGGGCCGGATCCGGACCTCCGGGGCCCGGGCCGGGCATCAGGAACCCGACGGGCCGGGCGTCCGGGGCGCCCGGCCGGACGGGACCGTTCCTCAGAGTTCCTTGCGGAAGCCCTCGGCCGCCTGGAGGAAGAGGTCGTTCGCCTCGCCCTCGCCGATGGTGACGCGCACGCCCTCGCCCGCGAACGGCCGCACCACCACACCGTGCCGCTCGCACGCCGCCGCGAAGTCGACCGTCCGCTCGCCGAGCCGCAGCCAGACGAAGTTCGCCTGGGTGTCCGGCACGGTCCAGCCCTGGGCCACCAGGGCCGCGCGGACCCGTTCGCGCTCGGCCACCAGCGATCCGACCCGGCCCAGCAGCTCGTCCTCGGCCCGCAGCGAGGCCACCGCCGCGTCCTGCGCCAGCTGGCTCACGCCGAACGGCACCGCCGTCTTGCGCAGCGCCGCCGCCACCGGCTCGTGGGCGATCGCGAAGCCGACCCGCAGCCCGGCCAGGCCGTACGCCTTGGAGAAGGTGCGCAGCACGGCGACGTTGGGACGGTCGCGGTACAGCTCAATGCCGTCGGGGACCTCGGTGTCGCGCACGAACTCCCGGTACGCCTCGTCGAGCACGACCAGGACGTCGGAGGGCACCCGGTCGAGGAACCGTTCCAGCTCGGCCCGGCGCACGGCGGTGCCCGTGGGGTTGTTCGGATTGCAGACGAAGATCAGCCGGGTCCGGTCGGTGATCGCCTCCGCCATCGCGTCGAGGTCGTGCACCTCGCCGTCGGTCAGCGGCACCTGCACCGAGGCGGCCCCGCTGATCTGGGTGATGATCGGGTACGCCTCGAAGGAGCGCCAGGCGTAGATCACCTCGTCGCCCGGGCCCGAGGTGGCCTGGATCAGCGACTGCGCGATCCCGACCGAGCCGGTGCCCGTGGCCACGTGGGAGGCGGGCACGCCGAAGCGCTCGGCCAGCTCCGCGATCAGTCCGGTGCAGGCCATGTCCGGGTACCGGTGGAAGGTGTCGGCGGCGGCCACCACGCTCTCCAGGACCCCGGGCAGCGGCGGATAGGGGTTCTCGTTGGAGGACAGCTTGAAGGCCACGGGGCCGCCCTGGGCGGCCGGCTTGCCCGGCTTGTAGGTGGGGATACCGTCCAGCTCGGCGCGCAGCCTGGGGCTGCCGGTGCTCGTCCCGCTGGTCTCGCTCACAGTGTGGCCTCCTCGACCGTACGTACCACCAATGCTCCTCACCTTATGAGGATTCGGCCCCGGTGCGAATGGGCTGTGGACAACGGGAAGGACACGCCGAGGGGGCGCGCCCGGGGCTCCTCCGACGGGGGGAGCGCGCGCCCGGGTGGCGTGCGCCGGTGGCGAACGCCGTGGCGCGCGTCCCCCGTAGAGGTGAGTTGAGACCGCCTCCCCACGCCACCCCCTCGCCAGGCCCGCGCCGCCCGCCACCCGTGAAACGCAGGCGCGTGCCGCCAATTGCCTTATCTTTTCTGGCAGTTGCGCGTTTTGATCATGCAGAAACGTGCCTGTCAACGTCCATGAGCGCGTCCGTCCCGACCGCCCTCCGTCGCCCTACTATCAGCTCGCCATGACAGCAGCAGGGAAGCACCAGGTGAGCCGGGCACAGACCCGGGGAAACCGGCAGGGCCGGGCGGGCATCCGGGACGTGGCCGCCGCCGCCGGGGTCTCCATCACGACTGTCTCCGACGCGCTCAACGGGAAGGGCCGGCTCCCCGACGCCACCCGGCGCCACGTCCGCGAGGTCGCCGACCGGCTGGGCTACCGCCCGTCGGCGGCGGCCCGCACGCTCCGTACCGGGAAGTCGGGACTCATCGGCCTGACCGTGACCACGTACGGGGATGAACCTTTCACCTTCACCGAATTCGCGTACTTCGCGGAGATGGCCAGGGCGGCCACGTCGGCCGCGCTCGCCCGGGGCTATGCCCTGGTCATCCTCCCCGCCACCTCCCGCCACGACGTCTGGTCGAACGTCGCCCTCGACGGCACCGTCGTCATCGACCCCTCCGACCACGACCCGGTCGTCACCGAACTGGTCCGCCAGGGCCTCCCCGTCGTCTCCGACGGGCGCCCCGCCGGCACCCTTCCGGTCACCGCCTGGGTCGACAACGACCACGAAGCCGCCGTCCTCGACCTGCTCGACCACCTCGCCGCCGCCGGCGCACGCCGCATCGGCCTCCTCACCGGCACCACCACCGACACGTACACCCGTCTCTCCACCACCGCGTACCTCGACTGGTGCGCGCGCGTGGGCCAGGACCCCGTCTACGAGGCCTATCCGGCGCACGACCCGTGCGCGGGCGCCGTCGCGGCCGACCGGCTGCTCGCCCGCCCGGACCGGCCCGACGCCGTGTACGGCCTCTTCGACCCCAACGGAACCGACCTCCTCGCGGCCGCACGCCGCTACGGGCTCCGCGTCCCGGACGACCTCCTGCTGGTCTGCTGCAGCGAGTCGGCCGGTTACGCGACCACCGAACCGCCCATCACCACGCTCTCGCTCCAGCCGCGCCGGATCGGCACGGCCGTCGTCCAGCTCCTCATCGACGCCATCGAAGGGGCCGGGACCGACGGCCCGGTCGAACAGGTGATACCCACCGAACTCATCGTCCGCACCTCCTCGCAGCGCCGTCCGCCCCGCACGACGGTCAGCCCGCCGCGCTCGCCCGCGAAGGACTGACCCTCCCGCGGGCGGCGGCCCCGAACACGCCGTTCCCGACCCTGCCCGAGGGCGGGAACGGCGAAACCGAACACCACACCGGCCCCGACCCGGGATTACACCTTCTCAATTCGGACGAAACGACCGGTGAACCCGGAGTGGACCCGGATTCACCACCCTGGTGCGTCCCATAGGAGGACCCTCATTCCTATGATGGGCGGACGACACCGCGGACCACTCCGACCAGGCCGGTCCGCGATGTGCAGGGCATCGCGACGGTGGTGGAGGGGTCGATGACTCAGGGGGCCGGTCAGGAGCCCGTGGTACGCACGGCGACACTGCGTGACTTCCGCGTACCGCCGTACGCGCGCGTACCCGTACAGGGCCATGCCGCCGAACCGTCGGCCCCGCAGCCCCCGTCGGCGGCCGGACGGGCCGAGCAGCCGTACGGGGAGCACGCGCGCGTGGAACGCCCGCACGCGGAGCCCTCGCACGGCGCGCCGCCGGCACCGCCCGTACCCGCCGAGCGCCCCGCGCCCGTCGCACACCCCGCCACGGCGATCCGGCAGGAGCCCGCCGGGGACCCGCCCCCCGTCGCGCCCTCCCCCGTCGAATCCGTGCCGCTCCCGGGACGTGAACCCGCGCAGCAGCCGGTCGCGCCCCGGACCGCCGCACCGCGGGCCACCGCCCCCCTGCCCGCCGACCCGACCCTCCACCTGGGCCACCGCGCCGTGCCCGCGCGCGCCGACGCGAGCGGCCCGGCCGCCCCCACCGCCTCCGTGCCCCCCGATCACTCCGGCCACCCCGGCAACGCCTTCCCCGAGGGCGAGGTCCCCGAGGGATACACGCCGACCGAACGCGACCTCCCCGTCATCAACCGGGGCGACACCGTCCAGGTCCACGTCACCCCGGTGCCCGTCCCCGCCGGTGAGCCCGCGACCGGGGAGGGGCCCGGCCCCCTCTTCGTCGTCGGTGACGTCCACGGCTACCTCGACGAGCTGCTCGCGGCGCTCCGCGCCCAGGGACTCGTCGACGAGAACGGCGGCTGGGCCGCGGGCAACGCCCGTCTCTGGTTCCTCGGCGACTTCACCGACCGCGGCCCCGACGGCATCGGCGTCATCGACCTGGTCATGCGGCTTTCCGCCGAGGCCGCCGCCGCCGGCGGCTACTGCAAGGCCCTCATGGGCAATCACGAGCTGCTGCTCCTCGGCGCCAAGCGCTTCGGCGACACCCCGGTCAACTCCGGAGCGGGCACCGCCACCTTCCAGGCCGCCTGGCTGCTCAACGGCGGCCAGAAGCAGGACATGGACCGGCTCCAGGACGTCCACCTCCAGTGGATGTCCCGGCTCGACGCCGTGGTGCTGGAGGACGACCACCTCCTCGTGCACTCGGACACCACCGCGTACCTCGAATACGGCGAGACCATCGAGGACGTCAACGAGAACGTCCACGAGATCCTCAACCGGAACGACGCCGACGAGGTCTGGGACGTCTTCCGGAAGTTCACCAAGCGCTTCGCGTTCCGTGACGACGGAGGCCCCCAGGCCGTCCAGGAACTGCTCTCCACCTACGGCGGTCACCGGATCGTGCACGGCCACAGCCCGATCCCCTACCTCCTCGGCCAGGTCGGCGCCGAGGACGGCGAGGAGAACGCGCGCCCGGCCGTCGTCGGACCGCACGTGTACGCGGACGGGCTCGCGATCGCGATGGACGGCGGAGTGACCATGGCCGGAAAACTCCTGGTGGTCCAACTCCCCCTGGACGACTGACCTATCACCCTGCGCATCCGAGAAGGGCGATTTCCGGAAACTCCCTGTCAGCCCCTGGCACCCCCGCCATACCATCGGGTCCATCCGTAGCAGGCTCTCCTCCGTTTCCGCCCGATCCACCGTATTCCCACGGCTGAACCGGGCCTACGGAGCATCGGGGGATGCACATGAACGTGGCTCCGCACCTGCTGACCGAGGACCGTGCCGAGTACGAGCGGGTCCTCGACGACGCACTGAGCACCGCCCACGCACGTCCGGAACTCGCCGGGGCCGGCACCCGGCTCACGACCGCGCAACTGCGTGCGATGACGCTGAGCGCGACGGCGCTGGTCACCTCCGCCGCCGCGAGCGAGTACGACCACTTCGTCAAGGTCCGCGAGCGGAGCCGCACGGCCGCCGGGACCCGTGTCCCGCCCCCGTACGACCTCCCCGGGCCCGGTGCGGGCGCCGTCGCGATCGTCACCGTCATGGTCCCCGTTCTCGCGGGCACCGCCGCCGTCATCTTCCTGCTGGTCGGAGCGGTTCTGCGGGCCCTCGCCCCCACCGTGGCGTTCGGCGCGACGCTGCTGACGGCCGGCCTGGTCTTCGGCTCCCTCGCCGCCGCCGGCCTGCTCTGCGCCGGCGCCGGGCTCCTCGTGACGGCCCTGCGCAACAGCCCGGTCGCGGTGAACGCGGGCGGCCCGCCCGCCGCACCGGACGACGAACTCTCCCGCGCCCGCGAGGCCTGGCGCCTCGCCCTGCTCGAACGCGGCATCGTCCCCTTCCTCCGGGACGCCCTCGCCGCCACCGGCCCCGCCGAACCCTGAGGGGACGACGGGCCGGCCGGCACGCCCGAGGCCGCCGGCCGGCCCGCCCGGCCGGGTCAGTCCGCCAGCGGCAGGTAGACGCGGCCGCCGCCCGCCGCGAACTCCCTGGACTTCTCCGCCATGCCGGCCTCGATCTCCGCCTCCGTACCGCCGTGCTCACGGCGGATGTCCTGGGAGATCTTCATCGAGCAGAACTTCGGACCGCACATCGAACAGAAGTGCGCGGTCTTCGCGGGCTCCGCCGGCAGCGTCTCGTCGTGGAACTCACGTGCGGTGTCCGGGTCGAGCGCCAGGTTGAACTGGTCCTCCCAGCGGAACTCGAAGCGGGCGTCCGAGAGCGCGTCGTCCCACTCCTGCGCGCCCGGGTGCCCCTTGGCGAGGTCCGCCGCGTGGGCCGCGATCTTGTAGGTGATGACACCGGTCTTGACGTCGTCGCGGTTGGGCAGGCCCAGGTGTTCCTTGGGCGTCACGTAGCAGAGCATCGCCGTGCCCCACCAGGCGATCATCGCCGCGCCGATGCCGGAGGTGATGTGGTCGTACGCGGGCGCCACGTCCGTCGTCAGCGGGCCGAGGGTGTAGAACGGCGCCTCCTCGCAGATCTCCTGCTGGAGGTCGATGTTCTCCTTGATCTTGTGCATCGGGACGTGTCCCGGCCCCTCGATCATCGTCTGCACCTCGTGCCGCTTGGCGATGGTGTTCAGCTCGCCGAGCGTGCGCAGCTCCGCGAACTGCGCCTCGTCGTTGGCGTCCGCGATCGATCCGGGGCGCAGCCCGTCGCCGAGCGAGTACGTGACGTCGTACGCCGCCAGGATCTCGCAGAGCTCCTCGAAGTGCGTGTAGAGGAAGTTCTCCTTGTGGTGCGCGAGGCACCAGGCGGCCATGATCGACCCGCCGCGCGAGACGATGCCGGTCTTGCGGCGCGCGGTGAGCGGCACGTACGGCAGGAGCACGCCCGCGTGCACGGTCATGTAGTCCACGCCCTGCTCGGCCTGTTCGATCACCGTGTCCTTGTAGATCTCCCAGCTCAGCTCCTCGGCCCTGCCGTCGACCTTCTCCAGGGCCTGGTAGAGCGGCACGGTGCCGATCGGCACGGGGGAGTTGCGCAGCACCCACTCGCGGGTGGTGTGGATGTTGCGGCCGGTGGACAGGTCCATGACCGTGTCGGCGCCCCACTTGGTCGCCCAGGTCATCTTCTCCACCTCCTCCTCGATGGAGGAGGTGACGGCGGAGTTGCCGATGTTGGCGTTGACCTTCACCAGGAACCGCTTGCCGATGATCATCGGCTCGATCTCCGGGTGGTTGACGTTCGCCGGGAGCACGGCCCGGCCCGCGGCGATCTCCTCCCGCACGACCTCGGGGGAGACGTTCTCGCGGATCGCGACGTACTCCATCTCTGGCGTGATCTCGCCACGGCGGGCGTACGCGAGTTGCGTCACCGCCCGGCCCGTACGGCCCCGGCGGGGCAGGCGCGGACGCCCGGGGAAGACGGCGTCGAGGTTCTTGAGGCCACCGCCGCGCGGCGAGGTGTGCTTGATGCCGTCGTCCTCGGGACGGACCGGACGGCCCGTGTACTCCTCGGTGTCGCCGCGCGCGACGATCCAGTTCTCGCGCAGCGGCGGAAGGCCCCGGCGGACATCGGTGTCGACGGACGGATCGGTGTACGGGCCGGACGTGTCGTACAGCGTGACGTCCTTGCCGTTGGTGAGGTGCACCTGACGGACCGGCACCCGCAGATCGGGGCGCGAGCCCTGGACGTACCCCTTGTGCCAGCCCGGCGTGCGCTGCTGCCCGTCGGGCCGGTTCTGGTCGGAGGCAGGCGTGCGTGCGTCCTGAATGGTCATGAGACCGAATCTCCCTACGCCGGCATTACCCGGTAACAGGTTCGGCGGTCGGCGCAGCTCTTCCCGTACGTACGTCGGTACGCGCGTACGGTGATCAGCGCCCTCTCAGCCCGGTGCTCCGAGCTCCCGCGTGTGCAAAGGTGCCACCACGCTAACGTCATCCCGGGCGTGCTGAACAGTGGGCCTCCGGCGTTCTTGCGATGATCGGTCGGTGACTTCCCCCCAGCAGACTCCCGAGCCGCACGACCACACCCACGGTCCGGACCCCTCCCACGGCCCTTCCCACGGCCCCGGGCACGGGTCCGGGAACGGGCCGGGGCACGGAGCCGGACACGGGCACACCCACAGTCACGGTCCCGCCGCCCCGGTCTCACGGCACCTGCGCAAGGTCATCGCCGCCGTCCTGATCCCCTTCGCCACCGCCGTCGTGGTCGGGCTCGCGGTCCTGTGGCCCGGCGGCACCCCCGCGCACGAACGCACCGGCGTCGGTTTCGACCGGCAGACCGAGCAGGGGAAGGTCGTCTCCGTCGAGTCCGTCGACTGCAGGGTCGTGAACGTCGGCCAGGTGCCGCCGACCGGGGACACCTCCACCCCGGAGGGGCGCGAGGCGGTCAACGGCCAGCAGGGGCAGTGCGGGAAGGCGACGATCGAGGTCACCACCGGCTCGAACAAGGGACGCCGGTTCACCGAGATCGTGCAGCCCGGAGCACCGCGCCAACTGCACGAGGGTCAGGGCGTGGTGGTGGCGTACGCCCCCGACGCCCCGCACGACCTGCAGTACTCGGTGACGGACGTGAACCGCAAGCTGCCGATGGCGCTGCTCGCCGGCATCTTCGCCCTCGCGGTCGTGGTGGTCGGCCGGTTGCGGGGCCTCATGGCCCTGATCGCGCTGGCCGTGAGCTTCCTCGTCCTGACGTTCTTCATCCTGCCGGCGATCCTGGAGGGGTCCAACCCGCTGATCGTGGCGGTGGTCGGAGCGAGCGCGATCATGCTGATCGCGCTCTACATGTGCCACGGACTCTCGGCCCGGACCTCGGTCGCGGTGCTCGGCACCCTGATCTCGCTGCTGGTGATCGGCCTGCTCGGCTCCCTCTTCATCGGCTGGGCGTCCCTCAGCGGCAACACCGACGACAACACCGGCCTGATCCACGGGCTCTTCCCGGAGATCGACATGTCCGGCCTCCTGCTGGCCGGGGTCATCATCGGATCGCTCGGCGTGCTCGACGACGTGACGGTCACGCAGACGTCGGCCGTCTGGGAGCTCCACCAGGCCGATCCGACCATGGGGCCGCGCGGCCTCTACCGGGCGGGCATCCGGATCGGCCGCGACCACATCGCCTCGGTGGTGAACACGCTGGTACTCGCCTACGCGGGCGCCGCCCTTCCGTTGCTGCTCCTCTTCTCCATCGCGCAGAGCAGCATGGGGACGGTGGCCAACAGCGAGCTGGTCGCCGAGGAGATCGTCCGGACGCTGATCGGTTCGATCGGTCTGGTGGCGTCCGTTCCGGTCACCACGGCGCTCGCGGCCCTGGTGGTCTCCGCCGACCGTACGGAGGGCTCCCGGCCGCCGGGGACGGGCAGCCGGAAGTCCGCTCCGGCACGGGGCGGGCGTCGTCGTCGCGCCAAGTGAGGCACAGGGCCCGGCGGCAGGGCCCGGCGGCAGGGCGGGGCAGGGCCGCGTGCCCCGGTGGCACGGCGGCTTGACGTCACGACGGCCCGGTACCGCGACGGAACGGCATTGATCGCGGACCGACGGTACGAAGGCCCAGGGGTGCGACGGCGCGCCGGCTCGGGGGGACGGCAACGCAGTGGGGCCGGATGTCGGTACGGATCAGGTCGTCCGGTGGCGGGAGGAACCCGGTGACGGAAGGCGCCCGGCTCAGGCGGGCCCGGCGTTCTCCTCGGCCAGAATCCTGCCCAGCGCGGCTTCCAGGTTCCCTTCGAAGTCACCCAGTGTCCGTTCCTGACCGAGCGGAACCAGCTTGTCCGTACGGTCGAGAAAGGCGACGAGCGGTGGTGCGCTGGCCCGGAAGAGGGCCCGGTCGCCGCCGACCTGGAGCCGGATGGTGACGTCCGAGAGCCGCTCGGGTTCCGTGGGGGCGATGTGCACATCACCGTCGCCGCTCGGCCGGTTGATTCCGTCGAGCAGCAGTTCACGGCCGAAGGCCCAGGTGACGGGCGCGTCCCCAGGGAGGTGGAACGTCATGCGCACCGCGTAGGGGTCCCGGGCCTCATACCGCAGTTCGACCGGGATCTTGAAAGAGAGCTCCTCGGAGACGAGGAAGCTCATCAGGACCTCGGCCTGAACCGACTCTCGCATCATGTACCCCGCAGTAGATGGAGCAGTTGTGTAAACACAGCTGCTGAAAGCTGTGACCGAAACGGCCAGGAATGATCCCCCGTGGCCCTCTTGACGCAATCGTGCTGTAAGCACTACCAGATCACAAGGAGTGATTTTTCAGATACTGATAGAGAACACGACCGAACTGAAGAGCGCACCGATCTCTGTACGTAGTCGCTCGATCGCCGGGAGCAACCGGTCTTCCTGATGAAGAGGCAGGGAAATCGCCATCGCGGCCGCCGTGGAGCCCGCGGTGATGGGAATCGCGGCACAGACCGTGCCGAGCGCATATTCCTGACGCTCCACCAGGGGCTCCATTCTCCCCAAACCACCCAAACGCTCCATAAGGGCTTGGCGGTTACGCACCGTGTACGGGGTGATGGATTCCACCGGGTACCGGTCAAGGTGGTCTTGACGAGTTTTCGAATCGAGTTGTCCCAGCAGGCACTGCCCGATCGCATGGGCGTGCGCGGTCTCGCGGAAGTCGGCCCATTCCTCCACGGCGGGAGCGGAGGGGGTGTCGGCGACGGCGACGAGCTCCACCTCCCCCTCGCGGTAGAGGGCGAAGTAGATCGGGACCCCGATCTCGTCCCGCCAGCGGGCGAGAGAATTCTCGATCTTGATGCGACGATTCTGCACAGCTCCGCTGCCGGCCAGTCGGACGGCGGCGTCTCCGAGGAAGAACGCGCCCTTCTCGCGGAGCAGATAGCCCTCGTGCGTCAGGGTGCGGAGCAGGTGGTACGTGGTGGGCAGCGGAAGGCCCGTCTCACGGGCGAGCTGTTTGGCCGGGGCGCCCTCCCGGTGGGAGGCCACCGCCTCCAGGAGTCTCAGCGCTCTCTGCACCGAACCGATCAGAGTAGGCGCGGTCGTCTGCGTAGCTGTGGCCAAAGGTCACCCCCAGGCGTGACGACGGATGCACCGCACCCGCCCGCGGGGGCCGCCCCCGCGCCCGCCGGGCCTGGGAAACCGCTGGTCAGTAAGGAGGCCTACGCCTGTAGTCCCCATCGCGGCGGAGAGATTCCACTGTAGTGGCAGCCCCTGTGTCCCCACCCCGTGCAGCCCGTCCCGTTCCCCCGCCCGGGCTAACACTCTCCAGCGCCGTCATACCGGCGGACGATCGTCGCTACCAGTCCTGGCGCGACCGCTCGGAGGAGCTGAACTTCCGTACGACGTAGAGGAGTCCGGCCACGAGGGCCACGAAGAGCAGCACCTTGAAGAGAAGGCCGATCACCATGGTCAGGACGCTGGTGATCAGTCCCCCGAAGACGAGCAGCGCGAGGGCGGGTATGGCCACCCACCTCACCCACCAGGGTGTCCCCGCGAGAATCTCCCGTACGGCCATCGTCCTGCCTCGCTTCCGCAGATCCGCTCCGCGCACTCCGCGCCGAACACCTCAAGGCTAGGCGGCGGAAGAGGCCCGCGGGGGCCCTGCGGCCCCTGCTCTTCCCTGATCCATCCCCTAGGGGCCCGGTCCTCGCGGACCCCGGGTTCTCGGGGCCGAACCCTCATGGTCTCCGGGGGGGGGCTCAGCCCTCCGGGGGCGAGAAGACCACCATGACCCGCAGGTCCTCGCTGATGTGGTGGAACTTGTGCTCCACCCCGGCCGGCACGTAGACCACGCTGCCGCGTGCCACCTGGGTCGTCTCGGTCCCGACCGTGATCGACGCCCGGCCGCTCACCACGAAGTACACCTCGTCCTGGCGGTGCGGCTGCTGCGGGTCGAGCTCTCCGGCGTCGAGCGCGTACAGGCCGACCGACATGTTCCGCTCCCGCAGGAACTGGAGGTACGCCCCCTTGTTCGCGGCACGCTCCGCCTCCAGCTCGTCCAGTCGGAATGCCTTCATCGTCCGTCCGCCCCTGCCCTCGGCCCGACCGTGTCTGCCACGATCGGGCTCATGATGAATTTCGTGGTCAAGACGCTCGCCAACGCGGGCGCCCTGGGAGTCGCCATCTGGCTGCTCCAGGACATCACCCTGACCGGTGAGAGCACCGGCAGGAAAGCCCTGACGCTCATTCTCGTCGCACTGGTCTTCGGCGTGGTGAACTTCTTGGTGAAGCCTGTCGTCCAGTTGTTCACGCTTCCCCTCTTCATCCTGACGCTCGGCCTGTTCACCCTCGTGGTCAACGCCCTGATGCTGCTCCTCACCTCCTGGCTGGCCGACAAGTTCGACCTCAGCTTCCACGTGGAGGGCTTCTGGACCGCCGTCCTGGGCGGCTTGATCATCTCCGTCGTCTCATGGGCACTGAACGTCGTGCTCCCCGAGAAGGACTGAACCGCCATGACGCACGAGGAACGCGGTCCCGGCGCGCACCGCACGGGCGCCGCCATCGGTGACGGGACACGCGCGGTGCGCGCCGGACTCCCCGACCCCGTGAAGTACGAACCGACCCTCCCGGGCCCGGTCTTCGCCGCGCACTTCCACCTGCCGGGCGAACCAGCCGGCCCGTACACCTACGGCCGTGACGAGAACCCCACCTGGACCCATCTGGAACGGGCGATCGGCGAGCTGGAGGCGCCCGGGGAGGGGGGCGTCGAAACGCTGGTCTTCGCTTCCGGCATGGCCGCGATCTCCGCCGTCCTGCTCTCCCAGCTGAAATCCGGTGACGCGGTGGTCGTGCCCACCGACGGCTACCAGGCCCTGCCCCTTCTCCATGAGCAGCTGAGGGCGTACGGAATCGAGGTTCGCACCGCATCGACCGGTGGGGACAAACAGCTCACCGTGCTCGAAGGTGCCCGGCTGCTCTGGATCGAGACCCCCTCCAATCCGGGGCTCGACGTCTGCGACATCCGCCGTCTGGTGCGCGAGGCCCACGCCGCGGGCGCGCTCGTCGCCGTCGACAACACCCTCGCCACCCCGCTCGGTCAGCGGCCCCTCGAACTGGGCGCGGACTTCTCCGTCGCCAGCGACACCAAGGGCATGACCGGGCACGGCGACGTCCTGCTCGGCCACGTGAGCTGCCGCGACCCCCGGCGGGCGGCGGAGGTGCGGCGCTGGCGCAAGGTCGTCGGCGCCATTCCCGGGCCCATGGAGGCCTGGCTCGCCCACCGTTCGCTCGCCACTCTCCAGCTCCGGATCGACCGGCAGTGCTCCACCGCGCTGGAACTGGCACGGACGCTCGCCGGGCGGCCGGACGTCACCGGTCTGCGCTACCCGGGACTGCCCGGCGACCCCTCGCACACGGTGGCCTCCCGACAGATGCGGCGCTTCGGGCCGGTGGTCTCCTTCGAGCTGGCGAACCGGAAGCGGGCCGAGAGGTTCCTGGAGGAACTGCGGCTCGTGGACGACGCCACCAGTTTCGGCGGGGTGCGTTCCACGGCGGAACGGCGCGGGCGCTGGGGCGGGGACGCGGTCGCGGAGGGCTTCATCCGTTTCTCGGTCGGTGCCGAGGACCCCGAAGACCTGATCGCCGACGTGCTGCGGGCCCTCGACGCGGCGGGGTCCGCCGGCTGAGTCGCGGTGGCGGGTGTCCGCACGGAGCGGGGTGCTTCGGACCTCCTCCCGGCGGCTCGGAGCGCCCTCGTCCCCCGGGGCGGAAACCGCTCGCCCAAGGGCGGCCCGTTCCTTTCACAGGGGCCCAGTGCGTTTCATCCAGTCCCGAACAGGCCATTTTCTCCCCATGACCGAACGGCCTGTGATCAAGCGCACCGCGCGTGCCGTCCTGCTCGACGGAGACGACCTCATCCTCATCAAGCGGACGAAGCCGGGAATGGACCCCTACTGGGTCACGCCCGGAGGCGGCGTGGAGCCTTCCGACGCCACTGTCGTCGAAGCCCTGCACCGTGAGGTCTTCGAAGAGCTGGGAGCCAAGATCACCGACGTGGTGCCCTGTTTCGTCGACACGGTCGAGCACATCGTCGACGGCGGGGTCTCCGGGGTGAAGGTCCAGCACTTCTTCGTGTGCCGGCTCGGTTCCATGGACACCTCGCTGCGTCACGGGCCCGAGATGGAGGAACCCGTCGGCGAGTACGAGATCGTCCGGGTGCCCTTCACGCGGGTCGGGATCGCCGCCGTCCACCTCGTCCCGCTCTCCTTGCGTCATTACCTCGACGGCAACATCGAGGGCGTTCGCGCGATGCACGCCCCGGACCTCGGCTGACGGACACCGCAGGGGCCGGTGCGGCCGGGAAGCCGTACCGGCCGCCCTCCCAGCCACCCGCTGTCCGCAACGCGTCCGGATGCGACGAGGCACCGTGGGGAGGCGGTGGAAGGGGCGGACCGGTGGCACGGACCGAAGGGCGTGACCGAGATGCGTGCGGTTTCACGTGAAACGTCGCCCGTGTCTCCTCACCCGTAGCCCCTCGGACCGAAGTGAGGATGGGCCGGGAACGGTCCGATCCTGTAAAGCGGTGGACGGAAGATCGTCGCTTCGGACAGCCTGACGTACATGCCGACTCCTCCCTCCGCGCTCTCGCACCTTCCCATTCGGCCGCTCATCCCTGCGGACCTGCTCGCCTGCTCCGATCTCGCCGAAGACAGAGGCTGGCCACGGGAAGAGCACAAGTGGGGACTCCTGCTCGCCGCCGGCACCGGGTACGGCATCGACGCCCCCGACGGCGAGGGGCTGCTCGCCTGCTGCGTGGTCACCTCGTACGGCCCGGGGCTCGCCGCGATCGGCATGGTGCTCGTCGCCGAACGGTACGCGCGCCAAGGGGTGGGGCGACGGCTCATGCGGTACGTCCTGGAGCAGTCCGGTAACACGCCGCTCACCCTGTACGCCACGGCGAACGGACAGCCGCTCTACGAGCAGCTGGGTTTCACGCAGACGGCCCGTTCGGAGATGGTGAGAGGGCGCTTCACCTTCGCCGTACCGGCCCCGGACGTGCCCGTCCGTCCGGCGACGGCGGAGGACCTGCAGGCGATCCTCCGCCTGGACCTGGAGGTCTTCGGCCTCGACCGCACCCATGTGATCGCCCGCCTTCCCGCGTTCGCGGACCACCTCAGGGTCGCGGAGCAGGACGGCGGGATCACCGGCTTCGCGGCGGCCTGGCCCAACATGGACACCCATGTCGTCGGGCCGCTGGTCGCCCGGGACACGGCCACGGCCGGGGCCCTGATCGCCTCCCTGGCCGCCGTCACCGACCGTCCCCTGCGCACGGACGTCGACACACGCCACACGAACCTGCTGCGCTGGCTGAAGGAGAACGGCGTCGGCTCGATCGCCACGACATCCGTGATGGTCCGCTCCCTCCCCGATCTGCCGGGAGACTGGCGCCGCCGCTTCGCTCCTCTGACGGTCGCGGCCGGATAGCTTCTCCGCGCTCACGGACGGGTGCTCCCCCGCCACCGGCCCGGCATCGGAGTTCTCCGTTCCCCGGGCCTCTCAGGCCTCCCGGGACCAAATTTACTTGCAGGCGCCCATTATTTCGCCTCTTCCTCTACCCTGGGTGTCCAAGCCGCTTCGGCGTCGAGGAGAGACCGAGGAGAGACCATGACCGCGACGGACCCCGCACTCACGGCGCTCTCCCAGCGCTGGTGCGCCCTCTCCCTCCTGCACGGCAGGATCGAGTCCCACATCGAGCGCGCCCTGGAGTCCCGTCACGGCCTGAGCGTGCGGGAGTACTCGCTCCTCGACGTCCTCAGCCGCCAGCACAGCGGGCCCGGCGGCCATCTCCAGATGAAGCAGGTCGCCGACGCGGTCGTGCTCAGCCAGAGCGCCACCACCCGGCTCGTCACCCGGCTCGAGGACCGAGGGCTGCTCACCCGGTACCTCTGTGCCACCGACCGGCGCGGCATCTACACCGATGTGACCGAGGCGGGTCTGAAACTCCTCGAAGAGGCTCGTCCCACCAACGACAGCGCCCTGCGCGAAGCCCTCGACGAGGCCGCGAAGAACCCGGAGCTGGCCCCGCTGGTCCATGTGGTGGAAGGCGCGGACGCTTCCGTATGAGCGTCGCCGGGAGCCGGCTGAACGTACGCTGCGTTCCATGAGTGATCTTGAGATACGTCCGGCCACCGTGGACGACCTCCCGGCCATCGTCGCCCTGCTCGCCGACGACCCCCTGGGCGCGCGGCGCGAGTCCCCCGACGACCTCACCCCGTACCTCGCCGCCTTCGACCGCCTGGCGAACGATCCCCACCAGCACGTCATGGTGGCCGCCCGCGGCGGCAAGGTCGTGGGCACCCTGCAGCTGACGGTCGTCCCGGGGCTCTCCCGCCGGGGCAGTACCCGTTCGATCATCGAGGCCGTTCGCGTCCACGCCGACGAACGCGGCAACGGCCTGGGGACTCAGTTCATCGAGTGGGCCGTCGAGGAGTCCCGCCGCCAAGGCTGCCGGCTCGTGCAGCTGACGTCCGACGCCACCCGCTCCGACGCCCACCGCTTCTACGAGCGCCTCGGCTTCGTGGGCTCCCACGTGGGCTTCAAGAAGGAACTCTGACCCGTTCCCCGGTGTGCCCGGTGCGTCGGACGTCGAGTCCGGCGCACCGTTTCACGTGAAACACCGGGGCGGTTCAGAGGCCGCGCCAACCCGCCTCGTCCACGCCTCCGGGCACCGCGTCCCCCGGTTCGTACGGTTCCCGGGTGAAGACGAAGGAGCCGAGGTCCAGGTGGCTCACGCTCCCGTCAGGCCGCCGTACGACCTGGAGCCGCTCCCCCTCGTAGTAGCCGTTCAGTCCGACCCAGCCGCCTTCGGGAAGCTCCCGGAACCGGGCGCGCCTCCCGGCGCCCCTCAGGGGTTCGAGGGTCACACCGCGACCGGGGCCGAGCCGCAGGCCGTACGCGTACGTGCCCCAGTACCAGGTCCCGGTCAGCGACAGCAGTTCCGCGTCGACCTCGGCCGCGGGAAGGGGTCGCCACGGCTCGGGGAGCCTCGGCTCGGCCTCCGCCACGATCCGTACGAGATCGGCGGCCACGGCCCCCACCAGCGGTCCTGAAGTGGCATTGGAGAGAACGATGCCCGCGAGGCCGTCCTCCACGCCCACCCACAGGCAGGCGACGAAGCCGGGGAGGGAGCCGGTGTGACCGATTAGGGTCCGGCCGTCCCCGCGGAGAAGCTGGAGACCGAGTCCATAGCTTCCCTCCCATTCGCCTTCGCCGGGGGCGGAGGCCGGAGCACGCATCTCCATCACGGAGTCCGCGCCGAGCACCCGCTCGTCCCCCTCCGAGAGGAACGCGGCGAAGCGCGCGAGATCGGCCGCCGTCGACCAGAGCTGCCCCGCCGGCGCCATCAGACCGAGGTGCTCGGACGGTTCCGGCAGCATCACATCGGCCCAGGGGTGCACCGCCCAGCCACCGGCGTGAGGGGCCACGGGCTCCAGCGTCGTGCGGGCCATACCCAACGGCTCCAGGATCTCGCGCCGCAGCGACTCCTCCCAGGAGCGCCCCCGGACCTCCTCTACCAGCGAACCGAGCAGGGTGTAACCGGGGTTGGAGTAGTGGTGGCGTCGCCCCGGAGCCTGGAGGAAGGGGCGTTCCCCGAGAACGTCGGCCAGCTCCGGCCGCAGCTCGGCGGACGAGCGCTCCCACCACGGGCCGGGAGTCTCGGCCGCGAGGCCACCGCCGTGACCGAGCAGTTGGCGGACCGTCACCTCTCCGACGCGCGTCCCCTTGAGGTGCCGTTCCAGCGGGTCGTCCAGCCGGAGGAGTCCCTCGTCCCGCAACCGCATCACCAGGACGGCGGTGAACACCTTGGTGATCGAACCGATCCTGAACTGCGTGTCGGCGTCGGGAGCGTGGCCGTCCACGCAACTGCGGGAGCCGCTCCACACCATCGCCCCGTCACGGACGACCGCCCCCACGAGCGAGGGCGTCCGCCCTTCGGCCTGGGCCACCGCGACCCGGTGCAACAGGGCCCGCTCGGTACCGGGCAGCAAGGCTTCGAAAGATGTCGTCATGAGCCCATCCAACGCGATGCACCGCCTCCGCGGCCCCACGATGTGCCGGACTTCCGCCTCCGCGTAGAGCGCGGAGGCGCGCGCCTCCCTCAGTCCAGGCAGAACTCGTTGCCCTCGACGTCCTGCATCAAGAGGCACGACTCGTTGACCCCGTCGGCGAGCAGGAGCTGCCCGCGTACGGCGCCGAGCGCGACCAACCGCGCGCATTCGGCCTCGAGCGCGGCGAGGCGCTCTTCACCCACGAGTCCGGTACCGACCCGCACGTCGAGGTGAACGCGGTTCTTGACGACCTTCCCTTCGGGAACGCGCTGGAAGTACAGCCGCGGGCCCTCACCCGAGGGGTCGGCACAGGAGAACCACGCGTCCCGCTCCTCGGCCGGCAGCGAACCGTTGTAATCGGCCCACGTGGCGAATCCCTCCGGCGGGGACGGAGGGACGTATCCCAACACCTCGCACCAGAAACGGCCCATGCGCTCGGGCTCCGCGCAGTCGAAGGTGACCTGGAACTTCCTGATCGTCGTCATCGGGCCACCATAATGGCGCGTCCTCTGGGGCGGGAGCCCGGAATTTCCCGCACACGGAGGGGCGCGGACGGCTCTGCGGCCCCGGGGCCCGGGCCCCGGGCCCCGCCCCGGACCGTGGCCGCCGTCCGCACCGAGAACCGGCGCGGACGAGTCCGGTCCGGGGCGGGGCCCGGAAGGCCTTCGGGAGGCTCCTCCCCGGTACCGCGCACTGTTGCGGCGACCGCTCGCGCGCGAAACCACCCGCCGCTTCCGGTGCGACGAACACGTGGAACGTGCTGCGCAGCAGCCGGGCCGTCAGGTCTGCGCCATGTCCACGAAACGGGAGTAGTGCCCCTGGAAGGCGACGGTGATGGTGGCCGTCGGGCCGTTTCGGTGCTTGCCCACGATGATGTCCGCCTCGCCCGCGCGCGGGGACTCCTTCTCGTAGGCGTCCTCGCGGTGCAGCAGGATCACCATGTCGGCGTCCTGCTCGATCGAGCCGGACTCGCGCAGGTCGGAGACCATCGGCTTCTTGTCGGTGCGCTGTTCGGGGCCACGGTTCAGCTGGGAGAGCGCGATCACCGGAAGTTCCAGCTCCTTGGCGAGGAGCTTGAGGTTTCGCGACATGTCGGAGACCTCCTGCTGGCGACTCTCCTGGCGCTTCGAGCCGCCCGACTGCATGAGCTGGAGGTAGTCGATGATGACGAGCTTGAGGCCGTTGCGCTGCTTGAGCCGCCGGCACTTCGCCCGGATCTCCATCATCGACAGGTTGGGGGAGTCGTCGATGTAGAGCGGGGCCTGGGAGACGTCCGGCATCCGGCGGGCCAGGCGCGTCCAGTCCTCGTCGGTCATCGTGCCGGAGCGCATGTGGTGGAGCGCGACCCTGGCCTCTGCTGAGAGCAGGCGCATCGCGATCTCGTTGCGGCCCATTTCGAGGGAGAAGATGACGCTGGGCAGGTTGTGCTTGATGGAGGCCGCGCGGGCGAAGTCCAGGGCGAGGGTCGACTTACCCATGGCGGGACGGGCCGCGATGATGATCATCTGGCCGGGGTGCAGTCCGTTGGTCAGCGAGTCGAGGTCGGTGAAGCCGGTCGGCACACCGGTCATCTCGCCGCTGCGGGACCCGATCGCCTCGATCTCGTCGAGCGCCCCCTCCATGATGTCGCCGAGCGGCAGGTAGTCCTCGGTGGTGCGCTGCTCGGTGACCGCGTAGATCTCGGCCTGGGCCGAGTTCACGATCTCGTCGACGTCCCCGTCGGCCGCGTACCCCATCTGCGTGATCTTGGTGCCCGCCTCGACCAGGCGGCGCAGGACGGCGCGCTCGTGGACGATCTCGGCGTAGTACGAGGCGTTGGCCGCGGTCGGTACCGACTGGACCAGGGTGTGGAGGTAGGAGGCCCCGCCGACCCGGGTGATCTCGCCGCGCTTGGTGAGTTCGGCGCCCACCGTGATCGGGTCGGCCGGCTCGCCCTTGGCGTAGAGGTCGAGGATCGCGGCGTACACGGTCTCGTGCGCGGGCTTGTAGAAGTCGTTGCCCTTGATGATCTCCACGACGTCCGCGATGGCGTCCTTGGAGAGCAGCATGCCGCCGAGGACGGACTGCTCGGCGTCGAGGTCCTGCGGGGGAACGCGCTCGAAACCGGAGAGCCCGCCGTCCCACGGGCCGTCGCCGCCCCGCTCGTGCTGGTCGTCCCGGCCGCGACCGCGACCGCGTCCTTCGCCACGGGTACGGGTGGGCAGCCGGTCGCTCGGTCCGCTGTCGGCCCAGGGGTCGTCCATGGGCTCGGAAACAACGCTCACCAAGCCACCTCCTCCGTCCGCTCCGCGGACCTCGCCGTGCCACTCTTTCACGCCACGGCCTTGGTCAGAGAGTGGCTTCGCGACCGCTTCCGGGGCGTCGGGCGCCGGTCCACGGTAGGCCTGTGGAGGGCTCCAGCCAATCTGGTTATCCACAGGCCCTGTGGGTGAATGACCAGATGCTGTGGAGAACTCGCCGGTTCCTGTGCACGGAACGGGGGACAGCCATGTGGACAAACTCATAGCGGTTCCTTCACTGCCGCCCTGACCTGCACTTTCCCCATCCACGGGCTGTGGGGGAGAAAAAGTTGCCCCGTGCGCCCAAGATCAGAACAAACAGCTCACTCCCCCGGCCTCCCCTTCTCCACAAGTAAGGATCACTAGCGTCTTGCATCGCTTACCTGTGGAAGATTAGATTGACCCCCATGAGTCAGGCTCCCGCGACCCCCAAGGCCGTCCGCCGTCGGCACGACCGCGAGATCGTCTCCCTCGCCCTGCCGGCCTTCGGCGCCCTCGTCGCCGAGCCGCTCTTCCTCATGGTCGACAGCGCCATCGTCGGCCATCTCGGCACCCCGCAGCTCGCCGGCCTCGCGATCGCCGCGGCACTGCTGTCCACCGCCGTCAGCGTCTTCGTCTTCCTCGCCTACGCGACCACGGCGGCCGTCGCCAGACGTGTGGGTGCGGACGACCTCCCGGCCGCCATCCGGCAGGGCATGGACGGCATCTGGCTCGCGCTTCTCCTCGGCGCCGCCGTCGTCGCGCTGACCCTTCCCTCCGCTCCCTGGCTCGTCGGCCTGTTCGGGGCCTCCGACACCGCCGCTCCGTACGCCGTCACCTATCTGCGGATCTCCAGCCTCGGCATCCCCGCCATGCTGGTGGTCCTGGCCGCCACCGGCGTCCTGCGCGGCCTCCAGGACACCCGTACGCCGCTCTACGTGGCGATCGGCGGCTTCGCGGCCAACGGCGCGCTCAACCTCGGACTGGTCTACGGCGCCGGACTCGGCATCGCGGGCTCCGCCTGGGGAACGGTCATCGCCCAGTGCGGCATGGCCGCCGTGTACCTCACCGTCGTCGTGCGGGGCGCCCGTCGCCACGGGGCCTCCCTGCGACCCGACGCGGCCGGCATCCGGGCGTCCGCCCGGGCCGGGGTCCCGCTCCTCGTCCGCACCCTCTCGCTCCGCGCGGTCCTGATGATCGCCACGGCCGTCGCCGCGCGGCTGGGCGACACCGAGGTCGCCGCCCACCAGATCATCCTGTCCCTGTGGAGCCTGATGGCCTTCGCCCTGGACGCGATCGCCATCGCGGGCCAGGCCATCATCGGCCGTCACCTGGGCGCGAACGATCCGGACGGCGCCCGGCGGGTCTGCCGCCGCATGGTCCAGTGGGGCGTGGTCTCCGGTGTGGTCCTGGGTGCGCTCCTGGTCCTCGCCCGGCCCCTGTTCGTCCCGTTCTTCACCGGCGACACCGCGGTCCGGGAGACCCTGCTCCCCGCTCTGCTCGTGGTCGCGCTCTCCCAGCCGGTCGCCGGGGTGGTCTTCGTTCTCGACGGCGTCCTGATGGGCGCGGGGGACGGCCCCTACCTGGCCCGGGCCATGCTGCTGACCCTCGCCGTCTTCGCCCCGGCCGCCCTCCTGGTGCCGGTGCTCGGCGGCGGACTCACCGCCCTGTGGTGGGCGATGGCGCTGATGATGACGGTCCGGATGCTGACCCTCTGGTTCCGCTCCCGCTCGGGCCGCTGGATCGTCACGGGCGCCGTCCGCTGAGCCGACGGAGCTTCGCGGGGGCCCGTTTCACGTGAAACGGCGGAAACAACGCGGGGACAACAGGGCGACAGGGCGACAGGGGGCAACGGAAACGGCAGGAACGCCGGAAGGGCCGCACCCCGGGGGGTGCGGCCCTTCCTCACTGCACATGCACTGCCGGGGGCAGCGTTACGCGGCGACGACCTCGACGCCGAGCTTCGCGGCGACCTCGGGGTGCAGACGCACGGACACCTGGTGCGAGCCCAGGGTCTTGATCGGCGAACCGAGCTCGACGCGACGCTTGTCGACGTCCGGGCCACCCGCGGTCTTGATCGCCGAGGCGATGTCGGCCGGGGTCACGGAGCCGAAGAGACGGCCGGCGTCGCCGGAGCGAACGGCCAGGCGCACCTTCGTGCCCTCGAGCCGGGCCTTGATCTCGTTGGCCTGCTCGATGGTCGCGATCTCGTGGATCTTGCGGGCGCGGCGGATCTGCGCCACGTCCTTCTCGCCGCCCTTGGTCCAGCGGATCGCGAAACCGCGCGGGACCAGGTAGTTGCGAGCGTAGCCGTCCTTGACGTCGACGACATCGCCGGCGGCACCGAGGCCAGAGACCTCGTGGGTGAGGATGATCTTCATTTTTCGGTCACCCTTCCCTTATCGCGCGGTGGACGTGTAGGGCAGCAGCGCCATCTCACGGCTGTTCTTGACGGCCGTGGCGACGTCACGCTGGTGCTGCGTGCAGTTGCCGGTCACGCGGCGGGCACGGATCTTGCCACGGTCGGAAATGAACTTCCGCAGCATGTTCGTGTCCTTGTAGTCCACGTACGCGGTCTTGTCCTTGCAGAACGCGCAGACCTTCTTCTTAGGCTTGCGCACAGGCGGCTTCGCCATGGTGTTTCTCCTGTGTGATCAAGAAGTTTTGGGTACGAGCTGCTTCCGGGGCGTGCCCTAGAAGGGGGGCTCGTCCGAGTAGCCGCCGCCGGAGTTCCCACCCCAGCCACCACCGCCGCCGGCGGCCTGCTGGCCGCCGCCGGAGGGAGCGCCGGTCGCCCACGGGTCGTCGGCGGGAGCACCGCCGCCGCCCTGCTGGCCACCGCCGGAGTTTCCGCCCCAGCCGCCACCGCCGCCGGCCTGCTGCCCGCCGCCGTATCCGCCCTGGCCGCCGCGACCGGTGGTCTTGGTGACCTTGGCCGTGGCGTTCTTGAGGCTGGGGCCGACTTCCTCGACGTCCAGCTCGTAGACCGTGCGCTTGACGCCCTCACGGTCCTCGTAGGACCGCTGCTTCAGCCGGCCCTGCACGACGACGCGCATGCCTCGCTGAAGCGACTCGGCGACGTTCTCCGCCGCCTGACGCCAGACCGAGCAGGTGAGGAAGAGGCTCTCGCCGTCCTTCCACTCGTTGGTCTGGCGGTCGAAGGTGCGGGGGGTGGACGCGATACGGAACTTCGCGACCGCCGCACCGGACGGGGTGAAGCGCAGCTCGGGGTCGTCGACAAGATTGCCGACGACCGTGATGACGGTCTCGCCTGCCATGGGGGAACCTCTCGGCGGGATTGCTTCTGGCTGCTGTGCTGCTACTCGGACCCGATGACCTCTGAGCTAGAAGCTCAGTGGGTCTCGGGACGGAGGACCTTGGTCCGGAGGACCGACTCGTTCAGGTTGAGCTGTCGGTCGAGCTCCTTGACGACCGCAGGCTCGGCCTGCAGGTCGATGACCGAGTAGATGCCCTCGGGCTTCTTCTTGATCTCGTAGGCGAGACGACGACGGCCCCAGGTGTCGACCTTCTCGACCTTTCCGTTGCCCTCACGGACGACGGAGAGGAAGTTCTCGATCAGCGGGGAGACAGCGCGCTCCTCGAGATCGGGGTCGAGGATGACCATCACCTCGTAGTGACGCATGTGGAACCCACCTCCTTTGGACTCAGCGGCCACGGTCGTTCCGTGGCAGGAGGGTCGTGATGCGTGAACAACGGTATCCGCCACCACTGACAGCGCCCCCCGCCGAACACGTCGGGAGGGAACACCGCCGGAATCCCGGAGGGACCTGGGCAGACACCGGTGCAGACCGTACAGCGTACCCGTACAACCGCTTCCGGTTGAAATTCCCTGGTGAAAGGCCGCAATCTGGACACAATGAACGTCGGCGGCGCTAGGATGCGCCGCCTTCCGGCAAGCACGCCTGGAGGTGCCCCATGGCACACGCAATGCGACGCGACCCCGGCCACTCCCTCTTCGCCACCGACGGCAGGCCCCACCCGCTCCAGGACACCCTGGTCGGCGTGACGCTGGTCCTGGGCGTCCTGGCCTTCGTGACCGCGCAGTTCCACGGCCTCCACCTGCTCAGCTCCTGGACAGGGCTGATCGGCATCCTGACCGGCGGGTACGGGCAGTTCGTCTCCGTGACGACCCGCGAGCGCTTCTTCCTGATCGTCGGCCTGGGCGCGGCGGGGGTGGGCTTCTTCCTCGGCATGGCCCACGGCGGCCTCTTCAACGGCGTCATCAACTGAACCGGCCGGACGGCACGGCCCCCGCACCATCCCCTCCCGCACTCGGACACGGCCCCCTTACCCGCGCCTCCCGCACCCCGTCCCGAGGACCCGGACGGCCCAGCCCGTCCCCGTCCGGAGGACCCCGCCCGAACCCCGGAGGCCCACCCGGGAGGCCCCCGGCCGAAGCCGTCCGGAGCGGTGGCCCGTCCGCCGGACCAGGGCTCCGGCGGCACGGCCGGGCCCGCACAGACATACGGGGCGCTCCCCGGTCACAGTAGGCTTCGGCGCGAGAGCCGGAGCCCCTGACCGATGGGGACACACCTGCCGAGGAGCGCCCCGCATGAGCCTGACCCTGAGGACCATCAGCCGTGAGCAGCATCTGGCGTACATCCAGAGCCAGCCCGCCGCGAGCCACTGCCAGGTCCCGGCATGGGCCGATGTGAAGACCGAATGGCGTTCGGAGAACCTCGGCTGGTTCGACAGGAACGGCGAACTCGTCGGCGCCGGCCTCGTGCTCTACCGCCAGCTCCCGAAGATCAAGCGCTACCTGGCCTACCTGCCCGAGGGCCCGGTCATCAACTGGTACGCGCCCAACCTGGACGAGTGGCTGCAGCCCATGCTGGCGCACCTCAAGCAGCAGGGCGCCTTCTCGGTCAAGATGGGTCCGCCGGTCGTCATCCGCCGCTGGGACTCGGCCGCCATCAAGGCCGGAATCCAGAACCCGGACGTCAAGCGCCTCAAGGACGTCGAGGCCACCCACATCGAGCCGCGCGCCTTCGAGGTCGCGGACCGGCTGCGCAAGATGGGCTGGCAGCAGGGCGAGGACGGCGGCGCCGGCTTCGGCGACGTGCAGCCCCGCTACGTCTTCCAGGTCCCGCTCGCCAACCGCTCGCTCGACGACGTCCTCAAGGGATTCAACCAGCTGTGGCGCCGCAACATCAAGAAGGCCGAGAAGGCCGGCGTCGAGGTCGTCCAGGGCGGTTACGAGGACCTGGCCGAGTGGCAGCGGCTGTACGAGATCACGGCCGTCCGCGACCACTTCCGGCCGCGTCCGCTCTCGTACTTCCAGCGCATGTGGACCGTCCTCAACAGCGAGGACCCCAACCGCATGCGGCTGTACTTCGCCCGCCACAACGGGGTGAACCTGTCGGCCGCGACCATGCTCGTCGTCGGCGGGCACGTCTGGTACTCCTACGGCGCCTCCGACAACATCGGCCGTGAGGTCCGGCCCTCGAACGCGATGCAGTGGCGGATGCTGCGCGACGCCTACGCGATGGGCGCGACCGTCTACGACCTGCGGGGCATCTCGGACTCCCTGGACGAGACCGACCACCTCTTCGGGCTCATCCAGTTCAAGGTGGGCACGGGCGGCGAGGCCGTCGAGTACGTCGGCGAGTGGGACTTCCCGCTGAACAAGCTGCTGCACAAGGCGCTCGACATCTACATGTCGCGCCGCTGACCGCCGTCCGCGTCACGGCCCGCGCCGTGACGCGGACGGTTCCGTACTCTCGTACGTACCTTTGACTCATCGCTGCCGTCAGAAAGGTTCCGGGCCGGCCATGGCGCTCTCCCTCTACGTCGACACCGCGCGCTGGCGGGCGCACCAGAAGTCGGTCATCGACCAGTTCCCCGGGATCATCCCGGTCTGCAAGGGCAACGGCTACGGCTTCGGGCACGAGCGCCTCGCGGACGAGGCGGCCCGGTTCGGTGCCGACATGCTCGCCGTGGGCACCACCTACGAGGCCGCGAAGATCAAGGACTGGTTCAGCGGCGACCTGCTGGTCCTCACTCCCTTCCGCCGGGGTGAGGAACCGGTTCCGCTGCCCGACCGGGTCGTGCGTTCGGTGTCCTCGGTGGACGGCGTCCACGCCCTCGTGGGCGCCCGGGTCGTGATCGAGTGCATGAGCTCGATGAAGCGGCACGGCGTGCGCGAGGAGGAACTGCACCAGCTCCACGCCGCCATAGAGGACGTGCGACTGGAGGGTTTCGCCCTCCACCTCCCGCTGGACCGCCCCGACGGCACCGACGCCGTCGAGGAGGTCATCTCCTGGATGGACCGGCTGCGGAACGCCCGGCTGCCGCTGCACACCATGTTCGTGAGCCACCTGCGGGCCGAGGAACAGGCGCGGCTCCAGCAGCAGTTCCCGCAGACCCGCTTCCGCGCCCGGATCGGCACCCGGCTCTGGCTGGGCGACCACGAGGCCACGGAGTACCGGGGCGCGGTCCTCGACGTGACCCGGGTCGCCAAGGGCGACCGGTTCGGCTACCGCCAGCAGAAGGCCGCGTCCGACGGCTGGCTGGTCGTCGTCGCCGGCGGCACCTCGCACGGCGTGGGCCTGGAGGCCCCCAAGGCGATGCACGGCGTCATGCCGAGGGCCAAGGGCGTCGCCCGCGCCGGTCTCGCCACCGTCAACCGGAACCTGTCGCCGTTCGTCTGGGCGGGGAAGCAGCGCTGGTTCGCCGAGCCGCCGCACATGCAGGTGTCGATCCTGTTCGTGCCCGCCGACGCCCAGGAGCCCCGGGTCGGCGACGAACTGGTGGCGCACCTGCGCCACACCACGACGCAGTTCGACCGCCTCGTCGAGCGCTGAGGACGGGCCGGCCGGACGCGTCGCCGCTCCGGCCGGGACCGCTCATCCCCGGGAGTCCCGCTCCCGGAGAACGCCCCACTCCACCCGTGTCCCCTCCTCGGGGTCCGGGCCGGCGTGCCGGGTCCCCCGGGCCGCGCCGCCCGCGACGAAGACGTCCCGCGCACCGTCCAGGACGCCTCCGGAGGGATCGTCCGAGCCGTCCCGCCGGACCGGGTCCTTCTCGGGCGCCAGGATGTCGCGCACCACCACCGCGCACAGGTACAGGGTGCCGAGCAGGTGCAGGACGATCGCGAACTGGTAGCCGTCCTCCGGCAGCCCCTGCTTGTTGCCGCTGCCCGTGAACGCCAGGTACATCCAGGTGCCGAGGAAGTACATGACCTCGCACGCCTGCCAGATCAGCAGGTCCCGCCAGCGGGGCCGGGCGAGGACGGCCAGCGGGACCAGCCACAGGACGTACTGCGGCGAGTAGACCTTGTTGGTCAGCGCGAACGCGGCGACGACCAGGAAGGCCAGCTGGACGAGACGGGGTCGGCGGGGGGCCGTGAACGCGAGGTGGGCGAGGCCGGCCACCGCCACCGCCATCAGCAGCATCGCGTACAGGTTGGCCCGGTCCGGGGGGATCGGATCGCCCGTGCGCCGGCCGACGAGCAGCCAGACCGAGCCGAAGTCGACGTTCCGGCGCGTGCTGAAGAGGTAGAACTGCTTCCAGCCCTCCGGCGCGAGCAGCATCACCGGCAGGTTCACGACCAGCCAGGCTCCCGCGAAACCGAGCAGCGCGGCCCCGTACGCCCGCCACTTACCGGCGCGCCAGCAGAGCAGCAGCAGCGGGCAGAGGATCAGGACCGGGTAGAGCTTGGCCGCGGTGGCCAGGCCCAGCAGGACGCCGAAGACGGCCGGCCGGCTCCGCGACCACATCAGGACGGCGGCGGCGGTCAGCGCCACGGCCAGCAGGTCCCAGTTGATCGTGGCGCTGAGGGCCACCGCGGGCGAGAGGGCGACCAGGAGGCCGTCCCAGGGGCGGTGGCGGTGCGTCCGCGCCACGCAGACCGCGAGGACGGCCGCGCAGACCATCAGCAGGCCGGCGTTGGCCAGCCAGTACGCCTGCTCCCGCTGCGTCACGTCGCCGCCGCCCGGCGTCAGCCAGGCCGCGACCTCCATGAAGAGCCCGGTCAGGACGGGGTACTCCAGGAACGGTATGTCGCCGCTCAGCCGGTCGAAGTACGGCACCAGGCCGTCCGCGAAGCCGCGCCCGGTGAAGAGGTGCGGGATGTCCGAGTAGCAGGCGTGGGTGTACTGGGAGGTCGCGCCCCGGAACCAGGCCCAGTTGTAGCAGGGCAGCTTCTGGACCATGCCCAGGGCGAACATGCCGATGGCCACGAGGACGACCACGCGCACCGGCGCCGGACGGCCGGTGCCGGGCAGCGCCCGGCGGCCGTAGGGGCCGCCGATCAGTTCGCTGCCCGCGGCGGCCACCTCGTCCCGGTGGGTGGGCGCGACCGTCCGCGGTCGGCCCGGCGCGCTCGTCTTCTGGAGGCTCGGCATGGGGACATCCTGCCGTACGCCTTCCGGGAAAACGGCGAGGGCCGCCGCGTCCGGCCCGTACGGAAGGTACGGGCCGGACGCGACGGCCCCGGAAGAACGCCCCGGCCTAGGGGGACCAGGCCCCGTCGCCGGGTTTGCCGCCGCCCCCGCCGGGCCAGCCGCCTCCGCCTCCGCTGTCGTCCGTGGGAGTGCCGGTCGCCGTCGGCTCCCCGGTGTCGGTCGGCGTGCCGGTGGGCTCTCCGGTGTTGCCGCCCGGGTTGCCCGGCTGGTAGCAGTCCGGGTCCCAGATGCTGCAGGTCGTCTTGCCCGGCTTCGGCGTCCTGGACGTCGGGGGAGTCCTCGTCGGGGTGGCCGGGGGAGTCGTCGTCGGCGCCTTCGTGGTCGGCGTCTCCGTGGGCGTCGGGGTGGCCGTCGGCGTCGGGGTGGCCGTGGGCGACGGCGTCGCACCGCCTCCGAAGACCGGTACGGCGCCTTCCAGCTTCTCCGGCTTGGGGAAGTCCACCTTCGGGTCCTTCGCGACGGCTTCGCTCATGTAGTCGCGCCAGATCTGCGAGGGGAACGACGAACCGTGGATCGTCACCTGTCCGCCCGTGCCGTACATCTTCTCGAACTCGCGGTTCTTCTTCGTGTCGTCGTCGTCGTAGCGGTACATGTCGATCGCCGTCGCCACCTGCGCGGTGTACCCCACGAACCAGGCCGACCGGTTCTCGTCGGTCGTACCGGTCTTGCCGGCGACGGCGCGGCCGGGAAGCCGCGCCTTCCGGCCGGTGCCCTCGTCGTCCTCGACGACGTCCCGCAGCACGTCGGTGACGTTGCCGGCGATGGCCGGGCTGAAGGCCTGCTCGGTTTCCGCCTTGTGCTCGATGGTGACGCCGTTCTTCACCACGCTCTGCACGGAGTAGGGGTCGTTCTGCTTGCCCTGGTTGGCGAAGGTCGCGTAGGCACCGGCCATGCGGATGGCGCTCGGGCTGGAGATGCCGAGGGAGAACGAGGGGACCTCGCCCTTGACGAGCGAGCTCTCCAGCAGGCCGGCGCGCTTGGCCGCGTCGCGGACCCGGTCGATGCCCACGTCCATGCCGAGCTGCACGTACGGCGAGTTGGCGGACTTGATCATGGCCCTGCGCAGCGAGATGTTGCCGTAGTCCTCCTGGCCGTCATTGGTCTGACGCCATTCCTCGCCCTTCTCGTTGTGCCAGATCTCGCCGTTGTACTTCCGGACCACCAGCCCGTTCTTGCCGGAGTAGAGGCTCTTGTCCAGGTCGACGATCTTCCGGGTGGACGCGTCCTGGTCCGCTCCCAGCTCCTTGTCCCGCACGCCGTCCTTCAGGGCGGAGGCGAGGACGAAGGGCTTGAACGTCGATCCGACCATGGCGCCGGTGGCGTCGGCGTTGTTGGTGAAGTGCTTGGTGGCGTCGACACCGCCGTAGAGAGCGAGGATCTTGCCCGTGGCCGTGTCGACGGAGGCGCCGCCGAACTGGACGTTGGTGTCCGTCTTGGGCCGCTTCACGGGGTCGATGTGCTCGTCCAGGACCTTCTTGACCGACTTCTCGAGCGCGGCGACCTTGTTCTTGTCGAAGGTCGTGTAGATCTCGTACCCGCCGCGCTCGAGCTCCTGCTCGCTGATGTTGAACTGGGTCTTGATGTTCGCCTTGGCGGTCCTGACCAGATAACCGATCTGGCCGCCCAGGTTGGCGCTCTGACCGGGCTTCTGGAGCTTGGGGAAGGTGGTGTACTTCGCCCGTTCCTCGGCCGTGAGGTGGCCGTCGTTCCTCATCTCGTCGAGGATCCACCGCCACCGCTTGGTGGCCCGTTCGGTGTTCTTCTCGGGCGTGGCCTGGGAGTCGATCTCGGGGTAGCCCGCCGGGTCGTAGTACGTCGCGCCCTTCAGCACCGCGGCGAGCAGTGCCGACTGGCTGGGGTCGAGATCCGCGGCGTCCTTGTTGAAGTAGGCGCGGGCCGCGGCCTGGATGCCGTAGGCACCGCGCCCGTAGTACGCGGTGTTCAGGTACCCGGCCATGACCTTCTCCTTCTTGACCTCGTTGCCGACCTTCATGGCGATGAAGAGTTCCTTCACCTTCCGGCTGAGGGTCTGCGACTGGTCGTCGAGGAGGTTGTTCTTCACGTACTGCTGGGTGATCGTCGAACCGCCCTGGGTCTCGCCGCCCCTGGCCATGTTCCACACGGCGCGGCCGATGCCCATCGGGTCGACGCCGGAGTCGTCCCAGAAGGTCTTGTTCTCCGCCGAGACCACCGCTTCCTGCATGGACTTGGGGATCTTCGCGAGGGGAACGATCTGGCGGTTGGCACCGCTGCCCGTCGCGACCATGCGGCTCTTGTCGGCCCAGTAGTAGATGTTGTTCTGCGACTTCGAGGTCTTGGCCTCGTCGGGGACCTCCACCTGCGAGTACGCGAAGGCCGCCGCGCCCATCAGGCTCGCCGCGAAGAACAGGAAGGTGCCCGTCACGAGCTTCCACGAGGGCAGCCAGCGGCGCCAGCCGTACTTGTTGTGGCGCGGGTAGTCGATGAACCGCTTCTTGCCGGGCGGACGGCCGCCGTCGCCGCCCCCCGGACCGCCGCCGCGCCCGCCGCCGCCCCCGCGCCGGCCGCCCCCGGACCCGCCGGGGCCGGAGCCGGCCGCTCCCTTGCGCCGGCTGCCGCGCTGGGCGGCACGGCGCGCCTCCGCGCGCCCGCCGTAGGGACGCTCCTCCTCCCCGTGGAAGGAAGGAGGTCCGTACGAGGCCGAGGGGGCCCCCGTGCCGAATTCCTGGGCCGGGGCCGGCCTGCGGCCCACCGGCTGCTGGGCAGCGCGCCGTGCCGCCGCGCGACCACCCGTCGGCGGCTGCTGCGGCGGCATTTTGCGACGATGCTCGCTCATCGAACGACTACTCCTCGGGCAGGCGCGCACGCCTGGAAGCGGCAGTTGAGTTCCGGTCCCCCCGAAATGCGCACAGCGGGGGCCCCATCGGGGGTCCCACCGTGCCGCAGCCGGTCACCCCGAGAACTGACGCCCCAGGGCATCGCTCGGTTCCCGGTGGTCTGCATGCCGCACAGACTACGCACGGCCAAAAACCACCTACAGATGAACTTCACCCCAAACCGGGCAAGTCGATCGGCTCGAATTGCCGATGTGACGCCGGTCACGGCGCCACGGGTTGTCGACGCAGAGTGGCCGCTCTATCGTGCTGATGTATCGAGTCGATACATCAGCACGGCATAAGGGCACGGGAAGCGAAGGAGGCGACGGATGAGCAGACGCTCCGGCATCCTCGAATTCGCCGTCCTCGGCCTGCTGCGCGAGGCCCCCATGCACGGGTACGAGCTGCGGAAGCGCCTCAACACCTCGCTGGGCGTCTTCCGGGCCTTCAGCTACGGAACGCTGTATCCCTGCCTCAAGACGCTGGTCGCAAACGGCTGGTTGATCGAGGAGCCGGGCAGCGCCCCGGAGGAGGCCCTCGCCACGACGCTCGCGGGACGCCGGGCGAAGATCGTCTACCGGTTGACGCCGGAAGGTAAGGAGCGCTTCGAGGAGCTCCTCTCCCACACCGGTCCGGACTCCTGGGAGGACGAGCACTTCGCCGCCCGCTTCGCCTTCTTCGGGCAGACCGAGCGCGAGGTGCGGATGCGGGTGCTCGAAGGCCGCCGCAGCCGGCTCGAGGAGCGCCTGGAGAAGATGCGCGCCTCCCTCGCCCGCACCCGTGAGCGCCTCGACGACTACACGCTTGAGCTTCAGCGCCACGGCATGGAGTCCGTGGAGCGCGAAGTGCGCTGGCTGAACGGGCTCATCGAGAGCGAGCGGGCGGGACGGGACCGGCGATCCGGCCCCGGTGCCGCCGCTCCGCACGACAACGAATCTGCAGAAACGGGCGGCCTGCCCCGGCACGGGGGCAGTACCCGGCCGGATCCGTCCGACGACACCGCCAAGTGAAGCCCCGCGCACAGCGGGGCTTCCAGAACACACAGGGAGCAACCGGAATGGGTTCGGTTCGCGTAGCCATCGTCGGCGTGGGCAACTGCGCCGCCTCGCTGGTCCAGGGCGTCGAGTACTACAAGGACGCCGACCCGGCGGCCAAGGTGCCCGGCCTGATGCACGTCCAGTTCGGCGACTACCACGTCGGTGACGTCGAGTTCGTCGCCGCCTTCGACGTCGACGCGAAGAAGGTCGGCCTCGACCTCTCCGACGCCATCGGCGCCAGCGAGAACAACACCATCAAGATCTGCGACGTCCCGAACAAGGGCGTCACGGTCCAGCGCGGTCACACCCTCGACGGTCTCGGCAAGTACTACCGCCTGACCATCGAGGAGTCCGCCGAGGAGCCCGTCGACGTCGTCCAGATCCTCAAGGACCGCCAGGTCGACGTCCTCGTCTGCTACCTCCCCGTGGGTTCCGAGGAAGCGGCGAAGTTCTACGCCCAGTGCGCCATCGACGCCAAGGTCGCCTTCGTCAACGCCCTTCCGGTCTTCATCGCCGGCACCAAGGAGTGGGCCGACAAGTTCACCGAGGCGGGCGTGCCGATCGTCGGTGACGACATCAAGTCGCAGGTCGGCGCGACCATCACGCACCGTGTGATGGCGAAGCTGTTCGAGGACCGCGGTGTCCGTCTCGAGCGCACCATGCAGCTCAACGTCGGCGGCAACATGGACTTCAAGAACATGCTGGAGCGCGACCGTCTGGAGTCCAAGAAGATCTCCAAGACGCAGGCCGTCACCTCGCAGATCCCCGACCGCGAGCTGGGCGAGAAGAACGTCCACATCGGCCCGTCCGACTACGTGGCCTGGCTGGACGACCGCAAGTGGGCGTACGTGCGCCTCGAGGGCCGCGCCTTCGGCGACGTTCCGCTGAACCTGGAGTACAAGCTCGAGGTGTGGGACTCCCCGAACTCGGCGGGTGTCATCATCGACGCCCTGCGCGCCGCGAAGATCGCCAAGGACCGGGGCATCGGTGGCCCCATCCTCTCCGCGTCGAGCTACTTCATGAAGTCCCCGCCGGTGCAGTACTTCGACGACGAGGCGTACGCGAACGTCGAGAAGTTCATCAAGGGCGAGGTCGAGCGCTGAGCAGGCCGCACTCCTGACGATCGAGGGTCCCCGGAGCACTGCCCGGGGGCCCTCCTCGTATGTGAGTCTTGTCGCCATGTCCGTCGTACGTGATCTGTGCGTACTCCTGCGCCTGTCCGGCTTCCGCCGCCTGCTCGCCGTCCGCCTCCTCTCCCAGTGCGCCGACGGCGTCTACCAGGTGGCCCTGGCCGCGTACGTCGTCTTCTCCCCCGAGAAACAGACCTCTCCCGCCGCCATCGCCACCGCCATGGCGGTGCTGCTGCTTCCGTACTCGCTCGTGGGCCCCTTCGCCGGGGTGCTCCTCGACCGCTGGCAGCGCCGTCAGGTCTTCCTCCACGGAAACCTCCTGCGCGCCCTGCTCGCGTGCGGGACCGCGGCGCTCGTCCTCACCGCCGCGCCCGACTGGCTCTTCTACGCCTCCGCGCTCTCCGTCACGGCCGTCAACCGCTTCGTCCTCGCGGGGCTCTCGGCCGCGCTCCCGCGGGTCGTCGACGGTGAACGGCTGGTCGTGGCCAACTCCCTCTCCCCCACGGCCGGTACGCTCGCCGCGACCGCCGGCGGCGGCCTCGCCCTCGGCGTCCGGCTGCTCGCCGACGGTTCCGACGCGGCCGTGGTGGCCTTCGGCGCCGCCCTCTACCTCTGCGCCGCCCTCGCCTCCCTGCGGATGTCCCGGGAACTCCTCGGCCCCGACCCGGACCTGGTGTCCCCCCGCCTCTCCACGGCCCTGGGCTCGACGGTCCGCGGCCTGACCGAGGGGCTGCGCCACCTCGCCGAACGGCGGCCAACCCTCCGGGCGCTCACCGCGATGGGGTTCCTGCGCTTCTGCTACGGCGCCCTGTTCGTCACCGTGCTCATGCTCTGCCGCCATGCCTGGAGTTCCACGGAGTCCGAAGGCCTCGGTCTCCTCGGCCTCGCCGTCGCCGTGTCGGGGGCGGGCTTCTTCGTCGCCGCGGTCCTCTCGCCGTGGGCGGTCCGGCGGTTCGGCCCCTTCGGCTGGATGACGGTGTGCACCGGGGCGGCGGCCGTGCTCGAACCCGCACTCGGCCTGACCTTCGCGCCCGTGCCCTTCCTCGTCGCCGCCTTCCTCCTCGGGCTCATCACCCAGGGCTCCAAGATCGCCACGGACACGGTGGTGCAGACGTCCGTGGACGATGCCTACAGGGGCCGGGTCTTCTCGCTCTACGACGTGCTGTTCAACGTCGCCTTCGTCGGCGCGGCGGGGGTCGCGGCGGTGATGCTGCCGCCCGACGGCCGTTCCGTTCCCCTGATCGCGCTGGTGGCCTTGGTCTACGGGGCGATCGCCCTGATGCTGCGCGGAGAACGCGCGCGGGGGTGGTGTTTCACGTGAAACACCACCCCCGCACCGCGCCCGGCGGGAGTCCGTTTCACGTGAAACGGACTCCCACCGGGCGGGCCGGTCTCAGTCGCGCGCTTCCCACCACTCCTTGAGGGCGGCGACGGCCCGGTCGTGCTCCAGGGGCCCGTTCTCCAGCCGGAGCTCCAGCAGGAACTTGTACGCCTGGCCGATGGCCGGGCCGGGGCCGATGCCCAGGATCTCCTGGATCTGGTTGCCGTCGAGGTCGGGGCGGATCGCGTCCAGCTCCTCCTGTTCCTGGAGCTGCGCGATGCGGTCCTCCAGGCCGTCGTAGGCCCGGGAGAGCGCGGTCGCCCTGCGCTTGTTACGGGTGGTGCAGTCCGAGCGGGTCAGCTTGTGCAGCCGCGAGAGCAGCGGGCCGGCGTCCCGGACGTAGCGCCGCACGGCCGAGTCGGTCCACTCGCCGGTCCCGTAACCGTGGAAGCGCAGGTGCAGCTCCACCAGGCGGGACACGTCCCTGATCATCTCGTTGGAGTACTTGAGCGCGGTCATGCGCTTCTTCGTCATCTTCGCGCCCACGACCTCGTGGTGGTGGAAGGAGACCCGGCCGTCCTTCTCGAAGCGACGGGTCCGGGGCTTCCCGATGTCGTGGAGCAGGGCCGCGATGCGCAGTACCAGGTCGGGGCCGTCCTCCTCCAGGTCGATGGCCTGGTCGAGCACGGTCAGCGAGTGCTCGTAGACGTCCTTGTGCCGGTGGTGCTCGTCGCTCTCCAGCCGCAGGGCCGGCAGTTCCGGCAGCACGTGGTCGGCGAGGCCGGCGTCCACGAGGAGGCCGAGCCCCTTGCGCGGGTGTGCCGAGAGCAGCAGCTTGTTGAGCTCCTCGCGAACCCGCTCGGCGGAGACGATCTCGATCCGGCCGGACATCTCCCTCATGGCCGTGACGACCTCGGGAGCGACCTCGAAGTCCAGCTGGGCGGCGAACCGCGCGGCCCGCATCATGCGCAGCGGATCGTCGGAGAAGGACTCCTCCGGTGTCCCCGGCGTGCGCAGGACCCGGGCGGCCAGGTCCTCCAGGCCGCCGTACGGGTCGACGAACACCTTCTCGGGCAGGGCCACGGCCATGGCGTTGACGGTGAAGTCGCGCCGGACCAGGTCCTCGTCGATCGAGTCGCCGTAGGAGACCTCCGGCTTGCGCGAGGTCCGGTCGTACGCCTCCGAGCGGTACGTGGTGATCTCGATCTCGAAGCGCTGAACCGCGTCCCCGACGCGGGCGTCCTTCTGGCAGCCGACCGTGCCGAAGGCGATGCCGACCTCCCACACCGCGTCGGCCCAGGGACGGACGATCTTCAGTACGTCCTCGGGGCGGGCGTCGGTGGTGAAGTCCAGGTCGTTGCCGAGCCGGCCCAGCAGCGCGTCCCGCACCGAGCCACCGACCAGCGCGAGGCTGAACCCGGCCTCCTGGAAGCGGCGGGCGAGATCGTCGGCGGCGGGGGACACGCGCAGCAGTTCACTGACCGCGCGGCGTTGCACCTGGCTCAGTGCAGTCGGGGTGTCTTCGTTGGCGTTCGGCACAACAGAAAAGGGTACGTGCCCGGACCCGCCCCGACGTCCTCGTTTCCCGGAGCGGGACCGGCGAACCGGTGCCACCGGCGGCGCGGGGGGACCACCCGGAGCAGACCCCGGCACGTGCCCCCGGTGTGCCTCGTTACCATGCCTGGACACAGCAACCGGGAGCCACCGGCACCATCGGCGCCCCGGGCAACGACGAGGACGGGCGAAGGCGTGGCCGAGGCGGCAGACATCCAGGGAACCGGTCCCTCACCTGTCCGCCGATGGCTGCGGCGCACGCTGACCGCGGCCCTCGGGGCACCGCTCCTCGCCGTACTGCTCCAGGCCCCGGCCGCCGTCTCCCCGGCGGCCGCCGCCGACGACGCCACCGGCTCGAAGACCGTCGACGTGTCGCTCGACGCCCTGTCCCCGGTCGCCCCCGTCGAGGGGGACACCATCACCATCACCGGCACGGTGACCAACCGCGGCAAGCAGGCCATCACCGGCGCGACCGTGAACCTGCGCGTCGGACCGAAGATGACCAGCCGCAGCGAGATCGAGCAGGTGGCGGGGCGCACCGGCTACCGGCGCGAGATCGATCCCCCTCCCCTGGAGGACGCCCCCACCGTCAGGATTCCCCGGCTGGGCGCCGGCCTCGGCACGGACTTCTCCCTGTCCGTCCCGGTCGCCGCGCTGGGGCTCCACGAGGCGGGCGTCTACCAGCTGGGGGTCTCCCTCATGGGCCAGACCCCGGACCGGCGCTACGACCGGGTGCTCGGCATCGAGCGGACCTTCCTGCCGTACCAGCCCGAGGCGGCGGAGAAGAAGACCCAGTTCACCTACCTCTGGCCGCTGATCGCCTCGGCCCACGTCTCGGCGGAGACCGCGACGGACGACCAGCAGACACCGGTCTTCGAGGACGACGCCCTGGCGGCCGAGCTGGAGCCGGGCGGACGGCTCGACCAGATGGTCTCGCTGGGCAAGGACCTGCCCGTCACCTGGGTGATCGACCCGGATCTGCTGGCGACCGTCGACGCCATGGCGAACGGCTACCGCGTCAAGGACGGCACCCTCCACGTCCCCGGGACCCACCAGGCCCTCGCCGAACGCTGGCTGGACGCGCTGGAGAAGGCGGTCCAGGGACGCAAGGTCGTCGCCCTCCCCTTCGCCGACCCCGACCTCGCCTCCCTCGCCCACCGCGGCAAGGACGTCCCCGGCTCCCTGGGGCACCTCCAGTCGGCGACCGCCGTCGCCGGGATGACGGTCGAGACCGTCCTGCACGTCCAGCCCTCCACCGACTTCTCCTGGCCCGTCGAGGGGGCCGTCGACCCCGCCGTCGTGGCGGTCGCGACCTCGGCCGGCGCCGACAAGGTGATCGCCCGCAGCGACAGCGTCCGTGACGAGCTCCCCTACACGCCCACGGCGGCCCGCCCCCTCGGCGACGGCAGCACCACGGCCGTCGTGAGCGACGCGCTCCTGTCCACCGCCTTCGACGGGGACATGGTCCGCACGGAGGACTCCACGCTCGCGGTCCAGAAGTTCCTCTCCCAGTCCCTCGCGGTCACGCTCGAGCAGCCGGAGAACCAGCGCAGCATCGTCGTCGCCCCCCAGCGGATGCCCTCCGTCGCCCAGGCGCAGACCATGGCCACCGCCCTGCGCGGCCTCTCCGGACGGCGCTGGACCCAGCCGTCCGACCTCGTCGCGGCGGCCTCGGCCAAGCCGGACCCGAACGCCTCCAGCGTGGTGCCCGCCGGCTCGCGGTACCCGAAGGAGCTGCGCGACCGGGAGCTGCCCGTCCTGGCCTTCCGCGACATGAAGTCCACCCGGGACGCGCTGAACGACTTCAAGGTCATCCTGACGTCGCCGGACCGGGTGGTGACGCCGTTCGGCAACGCGATCAACCGTGAGATGTCGATCTCCTGGCGCGGTCGGGCCCGGGCGGCCGCGATCTACCGGACCGACGTTCTGGAGGACCTGCAGGGCCTCAGCGAGGGCGTCCAGCTGGTCGACAAGTCGGACCTGACGCTCTCCGGCCGCAGCGCGACGATCCCGGTGACCGTCCAGAACAAGCTGCTGCAGGGCGTGGACCACCTCGTGCTGCGCCTCTCCTCCAGCAACAAGAGCCGGCTGAAGCTCGACGGCGAGAGGGTCGCCGGGCTCCCCGTGAAGATCGGCGCCGGGCACAGCCAGTCGGTGAAGTTCACCGCCACGGCCAGCGTCAACGGCCAGGTGCCGATGACGGCCCAGCTCTACACCGAGGACGGCACCCCGTACGGGGAGCCCATGAGGTTCACCGTGAAGGTCTCCGAGATCACACCGACCGTGATGCTCGTGATCGCCGGCGGCGTCCTCCTCCTCGTCCTCGCCGGTGTACGGATGTACAGCCAGCGCAAGCGCGTGGCCGCCCGGAACGCCGAGGCCGAAGAGGCCGGGAAGGCCGAGGAAACGGGAAAAACCGGCTCCGCCGGCGAGGCCGGGGAGAGTGGACCGGACACGGAACCGGACGCCGGACCGGACGCGGAATCCACCACCGGGACGAGCGCCGCACCGGAGGATTCCGGAGCGGACGGAGCCGAGCAGGCGAGTGACCCGACACCGGACACCGGGCCCGAAAGCGGCGACCCGTCGGCCACGGGTGAGAAAGTGGACCGTTGAGCGATGTCGTGGCCGGTCGGCCGGGGACGATGAGGTGGGGTAACCATGAACGCGCCGTACGACGGTGACCGCGGCCAGGGCGCGGGCGGCACCGTGCCGTCCGATGGGACGCCCGCGGCGCCTTCCGGTTCCGGCCACCCGCCGGTGCCGCCCGCGCAGCAGGGCGCTCCCGCTCCGCAGGACCCCTCCGCGCAGTACCCGCCGGAGCAGGGCCCCTACGCGCAGAATCCCTACGCCCAGGACCCCTACGTCCAGGACGCCTTCGCGCACGACCCGTACCGGGCCCAGGACCTCTCCGCCCAGGACCCGGTGGCCGAGGCGCTCTACGACCGGGCCGCGCACCCGCCACCGCCGCCCGGGACCTACCAGGACCCGCAGGCGCTCTACCAGCAGCCGTCCGCGTCCCCGTACGCCCCCGACCCCCGGGTGTGGGCACAGACGCCGGCGCCGGAACCCGACGGCCCCTCGCGCCACCTGCCGTACGGCGACGACGCGCGCACGGTCCAGTTCACCGGCGTCGACGACCTGGTGACCCGGGCGAGCGAGGAGGCACCCGCACCGGACGCCTTCGCGCACCTCTACCGGGACCAGCAGCTGTCCGGCCAGGTGCCCCCGCCCGCCCCGGAGCCGGAGCCCCTGCCCGCGCCCAAGAAGACCGGCCGGGCCTCCGGGCTCCTCAAGTCCAGCGCGGTGATGGCGGCCGGCACCCTGGTCTCCCGGCTGACCGGCTTCGTCCGCAGCCTGGTGATCACCGGCGCGCTCGGCGCGGCCCTGCTCGGCGACACCTTCACCATCGCCTACACCCTGCCGACGATGATCTACATCCTCACCGTCGGCGGCGGCCTCAACTCGGTCTTCGTCCCCCAGCTCGTCCGCTCGATGAAGAACGACGAGGACGGCGGCGAGGCCTACGCCAACCGCCTGCTCACCCTGGTCATGGTGGCGCTCGGCCTGATCGTCGCCCTGGCGGTCTTCGCCGCGCCCCTGCTGGTCCGGCTGATGTCGAACACCATCGCCGACGACGCGGCGGCCAACAGCGTGGCCGTGACCTTCGCCCGCTACTGCCTGCCCACGATCTTCTTCATGGGCGTGCACGTGGTGATGGGCCAGATCCTCAACGCCCGCGGCAAGTTCGGCGCGATGATGTGGACCCCGGTCCTCAACAACATCGTCATGATCGTCACCTTCGGCCTGTTCATCTGGGTCTACGGCACGTCCGCAGAATCCCACATGGGCGTGCGGACCATCCCGGACGAGGGCATCCGCCTGCTCGGCGTCGGCACCCTGCTCGGCCTCGTCGTCCAGGCCCTGGCGATGATCCCGTACCTGCGCGAGACCGGCTTCCGCTTCCGTCCCCGCTTCGACTGGAAGGGCCACGGGCTCGGCAAGACGGTCAAGCTCGCCAAGTGGACGGTGCTCTTCGTCCTCGCCAACCAGGCGGGCGTCCTGGTCGTCACGCAGCTCGCCACCGCCGCCGGCGAGGAGTCCGGGAAGAACGGCGCCGGCTTCCTCGCCTACTCCAACGCCCAGCTGATCTGGGGCATGCCGCAGGCCATCATCACGGTCTCCGTCATGGCCGCGCTGCTGCCGCGGATCTCCCGCGCCGCCCACGACGGCGACCCGGGCGCCGTCCGGGACGACATCTCGCAGGGCCTGCGCAACTCGGCCGTCGCGATCGTCCCGGTCTCCTTCGCCTTCCTCGCGCTCGGCGTCCCGATGTGCACCCTGCTGTACGCCTCCAGCGGCGTCGAGGCCGCCCAGGGCATGGGCTTCATCCTGATGGCCTTCGGTCTCGGCCTGATCCCGTACTCCGTCCAGTACGTCGTGCTCCGCGGCTTCTACGCCTACGAGGACACCCGGACGCCCTTCTACAACACGGTCATCGTCGCCGCCGTCAACGCCGCCGCCTCGGCGGTCTGCTACGTCGTCCTGCCCGCCCAGTGGGCCGTGGTGGGCATGGCCGCCTCCTACGGGCTCGCCTACGCCGTCGGTGTCGGCATCGCGTGGCGCCGCCTCCGCAACCGGCTGGGCGGCGACCTGGACGGCACCCACGTGATGCGGACCTACGCCCGGCTCTGCATGGCCTCCGTGCCCGCCGCGATCGTCGCCGGCGTGGTCGGTTTCGGGCTGCTGAAGCTCCTGGGCGAGAGCGCGCTCGGCTCGCTCGTCGCCCTGGTCTTCGGCGGGGCCGCCCTCCTCGGAGTCTTCTTCGTCGCGGCCAGGCGCATGCGGATCGCGGAACTGAACACCCTGGTGGGCATGGTCCGGGGCCGCCTGGGACGCTGATCCCCGGGACTCCGCACAACCATCGGCGGGGGCCGCGTGTCGTGCATGGCGTCCGACTGTGGGCACAATTGGCTTGGCTGTGGGATGTGGCGCAACGATTGGGGAGGCAGGAACGACGGTGGCGGAACGTAGCACGGCTGCCGTCGACGTGGCCGACAACAGCGGTGACGACCCGCTGACCGCGAAGGCGGGCAAGGCCGCGGCCGACGGGGTGGCGGAAAAGCAGAAGACGGCGGAGAAGACCGCCGAGGCCACGGAGAACGAGGCGGGCGAACGACAGAGCGGCGAACAGCCTTCCCTCGTGGTTCCGGAGTTGCACAGCGGCCACAAGCTGGCCAGGCGCTACCGGCTGGAGGAGTGCGTCACCCGGCTGGACGGTTTCAGCAGCTGGCGCGCCGTCGACGAGAAGCTGCGGCGTGCCGTCGGGGTCCACCTGCTGCCCGCCGACCACCCCCGCGCGCGCTCGGTCCTGGCCGCGGCCCGCTCCTCGGCCCTCCTCGGCGACCCCCGGTTCGTACAGGTCCTCGACGCCGTCGAGGAGAACGACCTCGTGTACGTCGTGCACGAATGGCTGCCCGACTCCGTCGAACTGACCGCCCTGCTCGCGCTGGGCCCCCTGGACGCCCACGACGCCTACCAGCTCGTCAGCCAGGTGTCCCAGGCCATGGCCGCCGCCCACCGCGAAGGCCTCTCCCACCTCCGGCTCACCCCGAGCGCGGTGCTGCGCAGCTCCACCGGCCAGTACCGGATCCGGGGCCTGGCCGTGAACGCCGCTCTGCGCGGCATCACGGCCGAGCGCCCCCAGCGCAGCGACACCGAGGCCATCGGCGCCCTGCTGTACGCGGCGCTCACCCAGCGCTGGCCGTACGAGAACGACGCCTACGGCCTCTCCGGGCTCCCCAAGGGCGTCGGCCTGCTCCCGCCCGACCAGGTCCGCGCGGGTGTCCACCGGGGCCTCTCCGAGATCGCCATGCGCGCCCTCGTCAACGACGGGGCCACCGCCTCGCGCCAGGAGCCGCCCTGCACCACCCCGGACGAGCTGGCCAGGGCCGTGGCCGCGATGCCCCGCGTGAAGCCGCCGGAGCCCGAGTTCACCGCCCCGCCCGAATACCAGCGCACGACGTACCAGCAGGGAACGTACGGCCGCCAGCAGCCTCCGGCGGCCACCCAGCCCGTCGCCGTCCCGCCCCCTCCCTTGCAGAGCCGCACCGGCAGGGCGCTGAAGTGGACCGTCTCGGCCCTGCTGATCGCCGCTCTGGGGCTGGGCAGCTGGCAGATCGCCGACCGGCTCCTGGGCCCGAAGGAGACCCCGGAGAACCCGGCCCCGGCACCGACGGTCATGTCCGACGAGAAGCCGGCCCCGCCCGAGCCGGTCTCCATCTCCTCCGCACACGACTTCGACCCGCTGGGCAACGGCGCGGAGAAACCCCAGGCCATACCGAACGCCTACGACGGCGACCCCAGCACCTTCTGGCACACCGACAGCTATTACAGCGCCGATTTCGGCAAGCTGAAGAGCGGCGTGGGGCTCGTCCTGGACCTGGGCAAGGCCAGGAAGGTCAGCTCGGTCGACCTCTCGTTCCTGGGGAGCACCGCGGTGGAACTGCGGACCGCTCCTGCCGACGCCACTTCGGCGCCTTCCCTGCCCGACCGGTTCACCCGCCGGGCGTCCGGGTCCGGCGACAACGTGACGCTGAAGCCCACCGCGCCCGTCACCACCCGCTACGTTCTGATCTGGCTCACCGAGCTGCCCGCCAACGACGGCGGTTTCCGCGGCAAGCTGAGGGAAATCAAGATCCTGGGCTGACGACCGCACAGGGAGGGGGCTCACCGTTGGACGAACCGACAGACGAGGCCACCGACGACCGGGAGCTCCTGGCCCGACACGTCGCCGGGCACCCCGATGCCTTCGGTGAGCTCGTACGGAGACACCGCGACCGCCTGTGGGCCGTGGCCCTGCGGACCCTGGGAGACCGCGAGGAGGCCGCTGACGCCGTTCAGGACGCCCTCCTCTCGGCGTTCCGGGCCGCCCACACCTTCCGCGGACAGTCGGCCGTCACGACCTGGCTCCACCGCATCACGGTGAACGCCTGCCTCGACCGGGCGCGCAAGTCCGCCTCCCGCAGGACCTCGCCCGTCGACGACGACGATCGCTTCGAGCAGCTCCTCGACCCCCACGAGTCCGCGGAGGCGCCCGTGGAGCGCTTGGACCTCCACCGCGAGGTCCTTGCCGCGCTCGCCTCGATCCCCGCCGACCAGCGGGCCGCCCTCGTCCTCGTCGACATGCAGGGATACCCGGTCGCGGAGGCGGCCCTTATCCTCGGCGTTCCCTCCGGGACCGTGAAGAGCCGGTGTGCGCGCGGCCGGGCGCGTCTGCTGCCGATGGTCACTCATCTGCGCGCGGACACCGCGAGTAGCCGGGCCGCCGAAGGGGGAAGGAACCGGACGCCGGGGACATCCGTCCCACCGGCGCCGGGTCCGACGGACACCGGATCGACCGATCCAGCTGCTGTGAAGGGCGGAGGTGGGCGCACGTGACTTCCGCGGCCGACAAGGCTGACACCACACAGCACCCGGACGTCTCGGAGATCTCCGACCTGACCGAGGGGCTTCTCTCGCCGAGCCGGTCGGCGGCCGTGCGCCGGCATGTGGGGGACTGTTCCCTCTGCGGGGACGTGAAGGCTTCCCTGGAGGAGATCCGGGGTCTGCTCGGCACTCTGCCCGGACCGCCCCGGATGCCCGCCGAGATCGCCGGCCGGATCGATGCCGCCCTCGCCGCCGAAGCCCTCCTCGACGCCACCTCGCCGGGCGACGAGAAGAGCACGCCCGTTTCACGTGAAACATCGCGCCCTTCCGAGAAGGGAGCGCCCGCTCCGGGCGCGGACCGTCCCGCCGGGCGCCCCCGGGCCGCCACCGGACCGGGCCGCGCCGGCTCGCCCCGCCGACGCCGGGTCGCCCTGCTCACCGCGGTCGGTGCCGCCTTCGGAGCCGTGGTCCTCGGAACGGGCCTGTACTTGAGCCAGGCGGACCCCACGACGACCGGAGGGGTCGCGACCGGTGCGAAGAAGTCCGGGGCGTCCGCCGAGGCCGCTCCGGGTTCCTTCTCCGGATCACCGGTCGGGGACCGGGTCCATGACCTCCTCGCCGGGAAGAGGGCCACGAGGACCCCTCAGGGCGTCGCGCCCGAATCGATGGCCTCGGACGCCGGGACGGTGACCCCCCGCCGGAGCAGGGACGGAGGCGTCCCGGACTGTGTCCTGGCCGGCACCGGCCGCACCGACGCGGTACTGGGTCAGGAGAAGGGGGAGTACCGGGGAACGCCCGCGTACCTGCTCGTCCTCCCGGACTTCGCCGACTCCACACGGGTCCGGGCCTATGTGGTCGACGCCTCCTGTGCCGACCGGCCGGCGGGCGGGGCCCCCGCCGAAGTCCTCCTCAGCCGGACGTACCCCCGCTCCTGACCCGCTTTCCTCCCCGTCCACGTGCCGCGCGGCGCTCCCGGGAATGCACGCCCCTTAGTATCCGTTGGGTGGGGTGAGCGACCGAGACAACCGTCCCCCTGGCAGTGGCAAGTCCGCAGAGACGAGGAAGAAACCCGTGAGCGACGTCCGTAATGTGATCATCATCGGCTCGGGGCCCGCGGGATACACCGCCGCGCTCTACACGGCCCGCGCGTCGCTGAAGCCCCTGGTCTTCGAGGGCGCGGTCACCGCTGGTGGCGCCCTGATGAACACGACCGAGGTCGAGAACTTCCCCGGCTTCCGTGACGGCATCATGGGCCCGGACCTGATGGACAACATGCGGGCGCAGGCGGAGCGCTTCGGCGCCGAGCTGGTTCCCGACGACGTCGTCGCCGTGGACCTCACCGGTGAGATCAAGACCGTCACCGACACCGCCGGCACCGTGCACCGCGCCAAGGCCGTGATCGTCACCACCGGTTCCCAGCACCGCAAGCTCGGCCTCCCCAACGAGGACACGCTCTCCGGCCGCGGTGTCTCCTGGTGCGCCACCTGCGACGGATTCTTCTTCAAGGACCAGGACATCGCCGTCGTGGGCGGCGGCGACACCGCGATCGAGGAGGCCACCTTCCTCTCGCGCTTCGCCAAGTCCGTCACGATCGTCCACCGCCGGGACACCCTGCGCGCCTCAAAGGCCATGCAGGAGCGCGCCTTCGCCGACCCGAAGATCTCGTTCGCGTGGGACAGCGAGGTCGCCACGATCCACGGCGATCAGAAGCTCAGCGGCCTGACCCTGCGCGACACGAAGACCGGCGTGACCCGGGAGCTTCCCGTCACCGGCCTCTTCATCGCCGTGGGCCACGACCCCCGGACCGAGCTCTTCAAGGGCCAGCTCGACCTGGACGACGAGGGCTACCTGAAGGTGGCCGCTCCGTCGACGCGTACGAACCTCCCGGGCGTCTTCGGTGCCGGCGATGTCGTCGACCACACCTACCGCCAGGCCATCACGGCCGCCGGTACCGGTTGCTCCGCCGCCCTCGACGCCGAGCGGTTCCTGGCCGCCCTGGCCGACACCGAGAAGGTCGCCGAGCCCGAGAAGCTGGCCGAGACCCCCGTGGTCTGACCCCTGCCCGCTCCCCATCCACACCCCCGCGAGATCAAGGAGGCCGCTGTGGCCCTCAAGACTGTGACCGACGCTTCCTTCGAAGAGGACGTCCTCAAGAGCGACAAGCCCGTCCTGGTGGACTTCTGGGCCGAGTGGTGCGGCCCGTGCCGCCAGATCGCTCCGTCGCTGGAGGCCATCGCCGCCGAGCACGGTGAGATCGAGATCGTGAAGCTCAACATCGACCAGAACCCGGCCACGGCCGCGAAGTACGGCGTCATGTCCATTCCGACGCTGAACGTCTACCAGGGCGGCGAGGTCGTGAAGACCATCGTCGGCGCCAAGCCGAAGGCGGCCATCCTGCGCGACCTGGAAGGCTTCGTCGAGCCCACCAAGGCCTGATGCCTTCACTGTTTCACGTGAAACGTTCGCATGAATGTCTCACGTGAAACGGAAGCGGCCCGCCCCCGACGGGGCGGGCCGCTCTCGTGTTCATGAGGGTGATCAGAGGGGCCGCAGGGCGGGCTCCTTCTGTACGGCGCCGAGCAGTCGGTCCAGGGCCATCTCGACGTCCTCCTTCCAGGAGAGCGTCGTCCTGAGGTCCAGCCTCAGGCGGGGGAAGGCGTGGTGCGGTCTGACGGTCTTGAAGCCCACGGCCAGCAGGTGGTCGGCCGGCAGCACGCAGGCCGGTTCCTTCCAGCGGGCGTCCCCGAACGCCTCGATCGCCTTGAAGCCCCGTCTCATCACGTCCTTCGCCACCGTCTGCACCATCACTCGGCCCAGCCCCTGCCCCTGATAACCCGGCATGATCCATGCCGTCATCAGCTGGACGGCGTCCGCCGCGACGGGGCTCGTCGGGAAGGCGGTCGATCGGGGCACATAGGCCGGCGGGGCGTAAAGGACGTAACCGACCGGCACCTCGTCCACATAGACCACACGGCCGCAGGAGCCCCACTCCAGGAGCACGGCCGAGATCCAGGACTCTTTCTCCACCTCCGGACGGCCCGACTCCACCGCGGCCTCACCGCTGACCGGATCGAGCTCCCAGAAGACACAGGAGCGACACCGCTGGGGGAGGTCCGGAAGGTTGTCCAGCGTGAGCGGTACGAGCCGTCGCCCCACGGCCGATCCTCGCTTCCCTCGCCTTCGCGCACGGATACTCCTCCTGGAATCGTATCGACCGGGCGATCGGGAAGACACCGCATACGGGCAAAGGGCGGGTCGCGCTCCGGGAGACCGGAACACGGCCCGCCCCGCGGCGGTACCGGTGAGGTGCGGGCGTCAGCCCGCCGCGCTCTGCTCGGCGCTCTTCTGTTCCAGGACCCGTCCCTCGCCGGGAGCCAGGGTGGTGAGGATGCGCTCGAGGTCGTCCATCGAGGCGAACTCGACGACGATCTTCCCCTTCTTCTGCCCCAGGTCGACCTTCACCCGGGTCTCGAAGCGGTCGGAAAGCCGGGTGGCCAGGTCCGTGAGGGCGGGCGAGACCCGGCTTCCGGCACGCGGCTTCTTCGGCTTGACCGCCTCGGCGGGCTCCCCGGAATCCATGAGGCTCACGATCTCCTCGACCGTGCGCACCGAAAGGCCTTCGGCGACGATCCGGGCGGCCAGCTTGTCCTGGGCCTCCTGGTCCTCCACACCGAGGAGGGCGCGCGCGTGGCCGGCGGAGAGCACCCCGGAAGCCACGCGGCTCTGCACGGGGGGAGAGAGGCGGAGCAGACGCAGCGTGTTGGAGATCTGCGGACGGGAGCGGCCGATGCGGTCCGCGAGCTGGTCGTGGGTGCAGCCGAAGTCCTTGAGCAGCTGCTCATAGGCGTGTGCCTCTTCGATCGCGTTCAGCTGAGCCCGGTGGAGGTTCTCCAGGAGGGCGTCCAGGAGCATCTTCTCGTCGTCGGTCTCCCGGACGATCGCCGGAATCCGCTCGAGGCCCGCCGTCGTGGAGGCCCGCAGACGGCGCTCGCCCATGACGAGCTCATAGCGGTCGTCGTCGATCCTGCGCACGACCACGGGCTGGAGCAGACCGACCTCCTTGATGGAGGCGACCAGCTCCGCGAGGGCGTCCTCGTCGAAAACCTGACGCGGCTGGTGCCGGTTCGGCACGATGGCGTCGATCGGGACCTCGGTGAAGTACGCCCCGGCGGGGGGCTTCGGCTCGGCCGTCTTCACCGCCCCGGCCCACGCCACCGCCGACTCGGGAGACGGAGCGCTCTGCGGGATCAGCGAACCGAGCCCCCGCGGCCCCAATCCCCTACGTCGCTCACTCACTGAATTCCCTCCGACATGCTGCGCTGATGGTTCTGGTACCCCACACGTGCGTGCTGGGCGTCGTAGTTCACGGCGACGCCCCGGAGGGCGATCTCACGAGCCGCTTCGATGTACGACAGGGCACCACTGGAACCCGGATCGTAAGTGATCACCGTCTGCCCGTAGCTCGGCGCCTCCGAGATGCGGACGGACCGGGGAATGCTGGTCCGCAGCACCTCTTCGCCGAAGTGGGTGCGCACCTCTTCGGCGACCTGTGAGGCGAGCCTCGTGCGGCCGTCGTACATGGTGAGCAGGATCGTCGAGACATGGAGGGCGGGGTTGAGGTGCCCCCGGACCAGCTCGACGTTCTTCAGGAGCTGGCCCAGGCCTTCGAGGGCGTAGTACTCGCACTGGATCGGGATCAGGACCTCGGCCCCCGCCACCAGGGCGTTGACCGACAGCAGTCCGAGCGACGGCGGGCAGTCGATGAGGATGTAGTCCAGTGGCTGTTCATAGGCCTGGATCGCCCGTTGGAGGCGGCTTTCGCGTGCCACCAGCGACACCAGTTCGATCTCCGCGCCGGCCAGATCGATGGTGGCGGGGGCGCAGAAGAGCCCTTCGACGTCCACCACGGGCTGCACCACTTCGGAGAGCGGCCTGCTGTCCACGAGGACGTCGTAGATCGAGGGGACATCGGCGTGGTGGTCGATGCCGAGCGCCGTGGAGGCGTTTCCCTGGGGGTCCAGGTCGATGACCAGGACGCGGGCGCCGTGGAGGGCCAGGGACGCGGCGAGGTTGACCGTCGTGGTCGTCTTGCCCACGCCGCCCTTCTGGTTGGCGACCACCATCACGCGAGTCCGGGCCGGGCGGGGAAGCCCCTCGCCGGCACGGCCCAGTGCCTCCGCCGCCAGGTGGGCAGCGCGTCCCGTGGATGTGTCGTCCATCGGGGGCGGCGTTTCACGTGAAACGTCTTCCCCCGCCGATTCGGTGCGGGGACCGGGGACCGGGTCGGTCATCGGTCCCGCGATGTGGGCGTCGGACCGCAAGGATTCACTCTCCTCGGCTTCGGGCTCGCGATGAAGAGAGCCTGCCATGCTTTCGGGGTCACGAACCAGCGAGGTAGGTGGTTCTGTGGATGAATCCACCTCTGTGGACATCTCCGCCACCCTCGCGGGCGGGTTCACACGGGATCGGCGTTCCCGGGGTGCGGTGACCGCGCGGCCGCGGTTGATGATCCCCTGCAGCAGTGAGCGATGTTTCACGTGAAACACCATGCCCCTGCCGTCCGACCAGGGCCGGACGACACTCCGAAATGGTACGTAGGGGACGCCTCAGCGGCGGCGGCGGGTCTTGCTCGTGCGGGCGGCCTTGGCCCGCTTGGCCGCGAACCGCACGCCGCCGGGGCTTTCCCCCACCTCGACCCGCACGACCGTGGACAGGGGGTCGACGATTCCCTCGCCCACCTGCAGCACCGAGGTCGCCACCACACCGAGCCGGGAGAGCGCGGCGCGCGCTCCGTCGAGCTCCTCCTGCGCGGTGTCGCCCTTGAGCGCCAGCATCTCTCCGTAGGGACGCAGCAGGGGGACGCCCCAGCCGGCCAGCCGGTCCAGCGGCGCCACCGCGCGAGCGGTCACCACATGCACCGGGGTGATCTTCCCGAGCATCTCCTCCGCGCGTCCCCGGACCACGGTCACGTGGTCGAGCCCGAGCAGTTCGACGACCTCCTGGAGGAAGTTCGTACGGCGCAGGAGCGGTTCCAGGAGCGTGATCTTCAGGTCCGGCCGGACCAACGCCAGCGGAATGCCGGGGAGTCCGGCGCCGGAGCCGACGTCGCAGACGGTGACGCCCTCGGGGACGACCTCCGAGAGAACGGCGCAGTTCAGCAGGTGGCGTTCCCAGAGCCGCGGGACCTCGCGCGGTCCGATCAGACCGCGCTTCACACCCGCGTCCGCGAGGAGCTCCGCGTACCGCACGGCCTCCGGGAAGTACTCGCCGAAGACTGTCCGCGCCTGCTCCGGCGCCTCGGGGAGCTCCGCTGCCTCCGTCACGGGAACCGTCCTTCCGTACCGCACCCGTGGGTGCGAGCGCACTGTGGTGGCTGAGTGTTCAGGCTGACAAAGATCGGCCCCGCCTGCGAACAGACGGGGCCGAGACTACGTGAGGGGTCAGGCCGGGAGCACGACGACGAAGCGCTGCGGCTCCTCGCCCTCGGACTCGCTGCGCAGACCGGCGGCGGCGATCGCGTCGTGCACGACCTTGCGTTCGAACGGCGTCATCGGGTCGAGCTTGACCGGCAGGCCGCTGGACTTCACGTCGGCGGCGGCCTTGGCACCCAGCTCGGCGAGCTCGGAACGCTTCTTGGCCCGGAAACCGGCGATGTCGAGCATCAGGCGGCTGCGGTCACCGGTCTCCCGGTGCACCGCCAGGCGGGTCAGCTCCTGGAGCGCCTCCAGGACCTCGCCGTCACGGCCCACGAGCTTCTGGAGGTCGCGGCTGCTGGAGTCGCTGATGATCGAGACCGCGGCCCGGTCCGCCTCGACGTCCATGTCGATGTCGCCGTCGAGGTCGGCGATGTCGAGCAGGCCTTCGAGGTAGTCGGCCGCGATCTCGCCCTCCTGCTCCAGGTGGGACAGGGTGTCGCCACCCTTGGCGGCGGCGGAGGTGGTGCCTTCCGTCACGGACGGGCTCCTTCTTGCGTCGGGTGGCTTACTTCTTGGAGGACGGGTGCTTGGGCCGCTGCTGGCCCTTGCGCTGGCCGCTCTTGCCCTGCTGGCGGGAGCCGCCGGAGTTGGCGCGGCTCGGACGCGCGGGCTTGTCGGCCTGGTCCTCACTCTTCGCGCCGCCCGCGGTGCCGGTCCCGGCCGGGTTCTCGGGCTTCTTCTCCAGCGAGGTGGACGGCTTCGCGTCGGCCGGCTCGGAGGCTTCCTCCGCGTCCTTCGCCACGGCCTGCTGGGCCGCGGCCTGACGCTGGGCCTTGGTCTGGCGCTTGGGCTGCTGGCGCCTGGCGACGGCCGCGCCCTCCGCCTCGGCCGCGATCGTGTCGCTCTTGACCACCGTGCCGTCGGGCTGGGCGGCGAAGCCGGCCTTGGAGAGGCCCGCGAAGAAGCGGCGCTCGTTCTCGTTCCGGTCTCCGCCCTTGGCGACGATGACCTTGACGATGTTCTTCCGGCGACGGCCCCGGACCTCACCGTGGTGGACGACGCTCTTCAGGAGGCGCTGGAGGTAGGCGTCCTGGGCCTTGCTGCCCGGGGTCGGGTTCTGGTTGATCACGTACATCTGCTGGCCCATGGTCCACACGTTGGTGGTCAGCCAGTAGACGAGGACACCGACGGGGAAGTTGATGCCCATGACGGCGAAGATCACCGGGAAGATGTACATGAGCATCTTCTGCTGCTGCATGTACGGGGTCTTCACCGACAGGTCGACGTTCTTCATCATCAGCTGGCGCTGGGTGAAGAACTGCGAGGCCGACATCAGGATGATCATCACGGCGGTGACGACGCGCACATCGGTCAGCGAGGCCTGCAGCGCGGAGACCTTCTCGGCGCTGTCCGTGAACTTGGCGGCCAGCGGAGCACCGAAGATGTGGGCCTGGCGGGCGCTCTCCAGGAGCGGGCCGTCGATCTTGCCGATCTCCTTGCCCGACGCGATCGCGGAGAGCACGTGGTACAGGGCGAAGAAGAACGGCGACTGCGCCAGGATGGGAAGGCACGAGGAGAGCGGGTTGGTGCCCGTCTCCTTGTACAGCTTCATCATCTCTTCGGACTGACGCTGCTTGTCGCTCTTGTAGCGCTCCTGGATCGCCTTCATCTTCGGCTGGAGCGCCTGCATGTTCCGCGTCGACTTGATCTGCTTCACGAAGAGCGGGATCAGGCAGATGCGGATCAGCACCACCAGGGACACGATGGAGAGACCCCAGGCCCAGCCCGTGTCGGGGCCGAAGATCGCCCCGTACATCTTGTGGAACTGGACGATGACCCAGGAAACGGGCCAGGTGATGAAGCTGAACAGACTGGCAATCGTGTCCACTAATCAGGCTCCTTGAGCATTGGGCGAGGTCTCTGCGGCCGGGCTCGTCTCGGCGGTGGACCCGCCCTTGTCGCCGCGCAGCGCGTTCCTCAGCATTTCGTGCCAGCGGGGGCGCTTGCGCGGGGGAACATGGTCCACGCCGCCGGGCGACCACGGGTTGCACCGCAGGATGCGCCAGGCGGTCAGGGCTGTGCCCTTGATCGCGCCATGCCGGTCGATGGCCGTGAATCCGTAGCGGGAACACGACGGGTAGTACCGGCAGACGGGCCCCAGGAGGGGGCTGATCGTCCACTGGTACAGCTTGATGAGGGCCAGCAGCGGGTACTTCATCGCGTGCCCCCTCCCAGGAGCCGCTGAAGAGCGGCGTCCAGGTCTCGGGCCAGCTGTGCGTGATCGGCGTCGCCGGCTCCGGGCAACGCCCGTACGACCACCAGGCTACCGGGGGGAAGCCCGGGGAGACGGTCGCGGACGAGATGGCGCAGACGACGCTTCACCCGGTTGCGGACGACCGCGCCGCCCACGGCCTTGCTCACGACGAAACCCGCACGCGTCGGGGGAGCGCTCTCCCCAGGCGCGTGCGGGTCCGTTGCACCGCTGCGTAGGTGGACGACGAGGAGTGGGCGACCGGCCCGGCGTCCTCGACGTACCGCGGTGGCGAAGTCCTCGCGCCGCCTCAGCCGATTCTCGGTAGGCAGCACGTCATGACCTGTTTAAGTGGATCAGGCGGACAGGCTCGCGCGACCCTTGCCACGGCGGTTCGCCAGGATGGCGCGGCCGGCACGGGTACGCATGCGCAGGCGGAAACCGTGGGTCTTCGCACGACGACGGTTGTTCGGCTGGAAGGTGCGCTTGCTCACTCGGGGGCTCCAGAAATGATTCGGGTGGTGGCGGGACATCGCCTGGCTGTCACCGTGCGCCCACGAGAAGCTCGCAATACGCCCGAGTGCACCGCTTCGCGACCACGGAACGTGATCTTTGCCCATCGGAGGCAGGCGGCAGCAGCCATCGACAACTCGACTTGGTTACGGTACGCGTGGCTACGCCATCCGGTCAAACCGGCCTGTTGCCTTCCCCCATTGTGCACAGGCTGTGGACAACAACTTGAACCGTGTCAGTCGACCCGACTACCGTGGGCGGACTCCACAATCTTTTCCGTTCTGTCCTCACCTGTCCCGACGGACCGGTCCTCCGGACTTCGATCCACCGTCCCCGAAAACCACACCATCGTGGGACCTGCGAGAAAGCGTGCCGCGTGGCTGACGTACCTGCCGATCTTGCCGCAGTGTGGCCGCGGGTCCTGGAACAGCTCCTCGCCGAGGGCCAGCAGGGCATCGAGCCCAAGGACAAGCAGTGGATCGAGCGCTGCCAGCCGCTCGCCCTGGTCGCCGACACGGCTCTGCTCGCCGTGCCCAACGAGTGGGGCAAGCGCGTCCTGGAGGGCCGGCTCGCCCCGCTGATCAGCGAGACCCTGAGCCACGAGTGCGGCCGGCCGATCCGGATCGCGATCACCGTCGACGACTCGGTCGGGGAGCAGGCGCCGCCGGCACCCCCCGCACAGCAGTCGCAGCGGTCCCGCTACGACGAGCGCGACCGCTCCGAGACGTACGAGAAGTACGAGGGCTACGGACACCGGCCGATGCCCGACGACGGGCTGCCGGCCGCGCGCCCGGCCTACCCGGACTACTCCTCCCCGCAGCGGCCCGATCCCGGGGCCTGGCCGCGCGCCCAGGAGGACCTCTCCTGGCAGCAGCCGCGGCTCGGCGGCTACCAGGAGCGCGCCCCGTACACCGGTCCCGAGCAGCCCCGGCAGACCCGTTACGACGAGCCCTCGCGCGGCTACGAGCAGCAGCGGCCCGAGCGCGCCGAGCTGCCCGAACCGCAGGGCCACGGCGCCCGCCCCGGCCCCCGGCCGGGCGGCGGCCCGGTCCCCGGCTCCACGGGCGTCCCGGGCGGCGGGCACGGCTCCTCGTCCTCCGGACAGGGCTCGGGCGCCCCGGGCGAGCAACACGCGCGCCTGAACCCCAAGTACCTCTTCGACACCTTCGTCATCGGTTCCTCGAACCGGTTCGCGCACGCGGCCGCCGTCGCGGTGGCCGAGGCGCCCGCGAAGGCGTACAACCCCCTCTTCATCTACGGGGAGTCGGGCCTCGGCAAGACCCATCTGCTGCACGCGATCGGGCACTACGCGCGGAGCCTCTACCCGGGCACGCGCGTGCGGTACGTGAGCTCCGAGGAGTTCACCAACGAGTTCATCAACTCGATCCGCGACGGCAAGGGCGACACCTTCCGCAAGCGCTACCGGGACGTGGACATCCTGCTCGTCGACGACATCCAGTTCCTGGCGAGCAAGGAGTCGACGCAGGAGGAGTTCTTCCACACCTTCAACACCCTGCACAACGCGAACAAGCAGATCGTGCTCTCCTCGGACCGGCCGCCCAAGCAGCTGGTGACCCTGGAGGACCGGCTCCGCAACCGCTTCGAGTGGGGACTCACCACCGACGTGCAGCCGCCCGAACTGGAGACGCGCATCGCGATCCTCCGCAAGAAGGCGGTGCAGGAGCAGCTCAACGCCCCGCCGGAGGTACTGGAGTTCATCGCCTCCCGGATCTCGCGGAACATCCGTGAGCTGGAGGGCGCGCTGATCCGGGTCACGGCCTTCGCGAGCCTCAACCGGCAGCCGGTGGACCTGGGGCTCACCGAGATCGTCCTCAAGGACCTGATCCCGGGCGGGGAGGACAGCGCCCCCGAGATCACCGCTCCCGCGATCATGGCCGCCACCGCCGACTACTTCGGCCTGACGGTGGAGGACCTCTGCGGTTCCTCGCGCAGCCGCGTGCTGGTGACGGCCCGGCAGATCGCCATGTACCTGTGCAGGGAGCTGACGGACCTGTCACTGCCCAAGATCGGCGCGCAGTTCGGCGGCCGCGACCACACGACGGTGATGCACGCGGACCGGAAGATCCGTGCCCTGATGGCGGAGCGGCGCTCCATCTACAACCAGGTCACCGAGCTGACCAACCGCATCAAGAACGGCTGACGCGGGCCGCCAAGGCCGCGTGGGGCGCTCCGGGACACCTCCCGGAGCGCCCCTTCGGCGTTTCCGGGGCCGGGGCCGGTTCTGAGAGCCGGCCCGGATCAGCGCCGGACCGTTTCCGGGGGTCCCGAAGTCGGCTCGAAGCCGACCCGAAGCCGGTCCCGAGACCTGCCACGAAGCGGGCGCCAAGGCCGGTTCCGAGGCCGGTTCCCGGACCGACGAGAGGGCGGAACAGGGCCCCGGCGGGGCTGCGGGGGCCGGCGCACGGGGTGTGCACAGGATGTGGACCGGACAGGCCTGTTCGATTACGCCGTTCCGCTGGCGGGTTCTCCACAGAGTGCGGGATGATCACCCGTCCACAGGGTGGGGACTGCCGAGTTATCCGGAATCTGTCCACAGGCCTGGACGCCCGCAGGGCATCGCGCCAGCTCAGACCCCTGGGGAATTGTTGGAAAAAGTTCTCCACAGCCTGTGGATGAAACTTTCGTCCACAGGGAGCCTTCAAGGTTGTCCACTGGCCGCCCACAAGGAGGGGACTGTTGCCCACAGCTTCTCCACAGCCCTGTCCACTGTTCGGCAACGAAACACCCGTCCTCACCTCGAAGAGTGAAAGCCGTCACACCAAGGAAGACGATTGGGCTGTGGGCAACCTGGGTAAAGCTGGGGACGGTGCTGGGGAGAACTCCCCGCGGCCTGTGCATGGGGTGTGCAGAACTTTCGGGCGTCCACAGAAACCCCGAGTTGTCCACCGGTGCCACCCACAGGCGCGGTGGACAAAAAACTGGGTCTGACCTGCGTGGACGGGGTTATCCACGGTTTCCACAGGCCCTACTACTACTCCCACCTAGAGTTAGCCCGGAATCCGCTTCGAAGTGGGGCCTGTGCACAACTCGGCGCCGGAGCCCCGACCGCCCCTCGACCCGACTTGACCCCGAGCAGCACCGACTGTCGGCGGCGTACGTCAGACTGGGTGCCGCAGTCGACGAAGAGCCAGCAACAGCAGGAGGCGGTTCCGGTGAAGATCCGGGTGGAGCGCGATGTACTCGCGGAGGCGGTGGCCTGGGTGGCCCGCAGCCTCCCGGCCCGTCCGCCGGCGCCCGTACTCGCGGGCCTTCTGCTGAAGGCCGAGGACGGCGCCCTGAGCTTCTCGAGCTTCGACTACGAGGTCTCCGCGCGGGTCTCCGTCGAGGCCGAGGTGGAGGAGGACGGCACCGTCCTCGTCTCCGGACGCCTGCTCGCCGACATCTGCCGCGCCCTCCCCAACCGTCCCGTGGAGATCTCCACAGACGGTGTGCGGGCGACCGTGGTCTGCGGCTCCTCCCGCTTCACGCTCCACACCCTGCCTGTGGAGGAGTACCCGGCACTGCCGGAGATGCCCACCGCGACGGGCACCGTCCCCGGCGAGGTCTTCGCCTCCGCCGCCGCGCAGGTGGCCATCGCCGCCGGCCGTGACGACACGCTCCCCGTCCTCACCGGTGTGCGCATCGAGATCGAGGGCGACACGGTCACCCTGGCCTCCACCGACCGCTACCGCTTCGCGGTCCGCGAGTTCCTGTGGAAGCCGGAGTCCCCGGACGCCTCCGCGGTCGCCCTGGTGCCCGCGAAGACCCTCCTGGACACCGCCAAGGCGCTCACCAGCGGCGACACGGTCACCCTGGCGCTCTCCGGCTCCGGCAAGGGCGAGGGCCTCATCGGTTTCGAGGGCGCGGGCCGCCGCACCACCACCCGGCTGCTCGAGGGCGACCTGCCGAAGTACCGGACGCTCTTCCCCACCGAGTTCAACTCGATCGCGGTGATCGAGACCGCGCCCTTCGTCGAGGCCGTCAAGCGCGTCGCCCTGGTGGCCGAGCGCAACACGCCGGTCCGGCTGAGCTTCGAGCAGGGCGTGCTCATCCTGGAGGCGGGCTCCAGCGACGACGCACAGGCTGTGGAGAGGGTGGACGCGCAGCTGGAGGGCGACGACATCTCGATCGCCTTCAACCCGACCTTCCTCCTCGACGGCCTGAGCGCGATCGACTCCCCGGTCGCCCAGCTCTCCTTCACGACCTCCACCAAGCCGGCGCTGCTCAGCGGCAGGCCGGCCGTGGACGCCGAGGCGGACGAGGCCTACAAGTACCTGATCATGCCGGTGCGCCTCAGCGGCTGACGCCGTGGGCCCGGGGGAGCCGGAACGGCCTCCCGGGAGGGCGCGGTGGCCGGGGCCCCTCCGGGGGCTTCGCCTGAGCGGCCGACCCCACAGGTGTGCACCCGCGTCCGGGCGTAGGCTCGGACGCGGGTACGAACCGCACACGACGCTTAAGGAATCTCTGATGGAGCTCGGTCTCGTCGGTCTCGGCAAGATGGGCGGCAACATGCGCGAGCGCATCCGCCGCGCAGGCCACACCGTCATCGGATACGACCGCAACCCGGACCTCGCCGATGTCCACAGCCTCGAAGAGCTGGTGAACAAGCTCAAGAGTCCCCGCGTCGTGTGGGTCATGGTCCCGGCCGGTGCCGCGACCCAGTCCACCATCGACGAGCTGGCCGAACTGCTCTCCCCCGGCGACGTCGTCGTCGACGGCGGCAACTCGCGCTGGACGGACGACGAGAAGCACGCCGAGGAGCTGGCCGCCAAGGGCATCGGCTTCGTCGACTGCGGCGTCTCGGGTGGCGTGTGGGGTCTGGAGAACGGCTACGCGCTGATGTACGGCGGCGACGCCGAGAACGTGGCGAAGGTCCAGCCGGTCTTCGACGCGCTCAAGCCCGAGGGCGACTTCGGCTCGGTCCACGCGGGCAAGGTCGGTGCCGGCCACTTCGCGAAGATGGTCCACAACGGCATCGAGTACGCCATGATGCAGGCCTACGCCGAGGGCTGGGAGCTCCTGGAGAAGGTCGACTCCGTCACCGACGTGCGCGAGGTCTTCCGCTCCTGGCAGGAGGGCACGGTCATCCGTTCCTGGCTGCTCGACCTCGCGGTGAACGCGCTGGACGAGGACGAGCACCTGGACAAGCTGCGCGGCTACGCGCAGGACTCCGGCGAGGGCCGGTGGACCGTCGAGGCCGCCATCGACAACGCCGTGCCGCTGCCGGCGATCACCGCGTCGCTGTTCGCGCGGTTCGCCTCGCGGCAGGACGACTCCCCGCAGATGAAGATGATCGCCGCGCTGCGCAACCAGTTCGGCGGCCACGCGGTCGAGACGAAGAAGTAATCCACAGGCTGTGCATCCGGCGGTGCACAGCAGCCGGGGAAGGTCGGCGCCCAACCATGCACGTCACGCATCTGTCGCTGGCCGACTTCCGTTCCTACGCCCGGGTCGAGGTCCCGCTCGACCCGGGCGTCACCGCTTTCGTGGGGGCCAACGGCCAGGGCAAGACCAACCTGGTCGAGGCCGTCGGCTACCTCGCGACCCTCGGCAGCCACCGCGTCGCCTCCGACGCCCCGCTCGTGCGGATGGGGGCGGAGCGCGCGGTCGTCCGGGCCGCCGTCACCCAGGGCGAGCGTTCCCAGCTGATCGAGCTGGAGCTCAACCCGGGCCGGGCCAACCGTGCCCGCATCAACAGGTCCTCGCAGGTCAGGCCGCGTGACGTGCTGGGGATCGTACGGACCGTGCTGTTCGCGCCCGAGGACCTCGCCCTGGTGAAGGGCGATCCCGGCGAACGCCGCCGCTTCCTCGACGAGCTGATCACCGCGCGCTCGCCGCGCATGGCGGGCGTGCGCGCCGACTACGAGCGCGTGCTGAAGCAGCGCAACACCCTCCTGAAGTCGACCGCCATGGCCCGGCGGCACGGCGGCCGGGCCATGGACCTGTCGACCCTGGACGTCTGGGACCAGCACCTGGCCCGGGCGGGTGCCGAACTGCTCGCCCAGCGCCTCGACCTCATCGGGGCCCTCCAGCCGCTCGCGGACAAGGCGTACGACCGGCTCGCGCCCGGGGGCGGCCCGGTCCTGCTGGAGTACCGGTCCTCCGCCCCCGGCTCCGGCAGCACGCGCGAGGAGCTGTACGAGCAGGTGCTCGCCGCCCTCGCCGAGGTCCGCAAGCAGGAGATCGAACGGGGCGTCACACTCGTCGGCCCGCACCGGGACGAGCTGCTGCTCAAGCTCGGCGACCTGCCCGCGAAGGGGTACGCGAGCCACGGCGAGTCCTGGTCGTACGCCCTCGCGCTGCGGCTCGCCTCGTACGACCTGCTGCGGGCCGAGGGCAACGAGCCGGTCCTCGTCCTCGACGACGTCTTCGCCGAACTGGACGTGCGCCGGCGCGAACGGCTGGCGGAGCTGGTGGCGCACGGCGAGCAGGTCCTGGTGACGGCCGCCGTCGACGACGACGTGCCGGGCGTCCTGGCGGGGGCGCGGTACGCGGTGGCCGGAGGAACGGTGGAGCGCGTACGACCGGGGAACGCGGATGAGTGAGGAAAACCGTCCCCAGCCTGTGGACAGTCCCGCGGCCCCCGAACCCTCGGGCGTCGACCTCGCCCGGGTCGCGCTGCGCGCCGCCAAGGAGCAGGCGAAGGCGCGGGGCGCGGCCGCCCAGCAGAAGAAGCAGGCCCGGCGCGGCGGCGGGCTGCGTTCCGGCGCGCGCGCCGACGGACGCGACCCGATGGCACTCGGTGCCGCGATCAACCGGCTGATCACCGAGCGGGGCTGGGAGACCCCGGCGGCGGTCGGCGGGGTCATGGGCCGCTGGCCGCAGATCGTCGGCGAGGACCTGGCGAAGCACTGTGTGCCGCTGAAGTTCGACGACGAGCCGGACGCACGGGTGCTGACCGTGCAGTGCGACTCGACCGCGTGGGCCACACAGCTGCGGCTCCTGGCGCCGCGGCTGGTGGCGCGGCTCAACGAGGACCTGGGGCACGGAACGGTACGGGTGATCAAGGTCCTGGGGCCGGGAGCGCCGAGGCGGGGGTACGGACCGCTGCGGGCACCGGGCTCGGTGGGCCCCGGAGACACCTACGGCTGACGGCCGGCCCGGCCCGGACCGTCGGCCCGACTCCGTCCGGCCCTGAACCGACGCCCGACCCCGTCTGATCCCGAACCGTCGATCCACCTCGATCCACCTCGATCCACCTTGGTCCGGTCCGGTCCGGTCCGGCCCGCCCTGCCGGGCCGCCCTCTCACCGCCGGACCACCGGTCTCTCCTCCCCCGGACTGCCCCCGCTCCCGCCCCACCCCCGGTCCGGACACCCCCGTCACAGGCCTGTCCGGACCTCCGCGACGGACGCGGAACGCGACCCCGTGACAGGACGGGGCCGGGTCCCCGCGACCGGACCGGACCGGATGCCCACAACGCGCTACGGGGCGAAGCGCTGGGTGGCCATCAGGGGGCTCTGAAGCCCCTCCCCGGATATGGGGAGTCGTCTCGCTCCCGTCCAGGGCGGCACATGCGTACTCAGGTACCGGCAAACCCCCATGAGTGTCAGAGCTACCGGTAGACTGGAAGACAATTCCGCCACCCTGCGGAACATGTCGAACGACGCAGCCGCTCCCGTATGCCCGGAGAACGGCCTGTGCTGTGCCAGAAAGGGCGCTTCGTGGCCGATTCCGGCAATCCCAACGAGAACAACCAGTACACCGCCAGCAACATCCAGGTTCTCGAGGGCCTGGATGCCGTGCGCAAGCGCCCTGGCATGTACATCGGCTCGACCGGTGAGCGCGGTCTGCACCACATGGTGCAGGAGGTCGTCGACAACTCGGTCGACGAAGCCCTGGCCGGGCACGCGGACACCATCGACGTGACGATCCTCGCCGACGGCGGCGTGCGCGTCGTCGACAACGGCCGCGGCATCCCCGTGGGCATCGTCCCGTCCGAGGGCAAGCCGGCCGTCGAGGTCGTGCTGACCGTCCTGCACGCGGGCGGCAAGTTCGGCGGCGGCGGCTACGCGGTCTCCGGCGGTCTGCACGGCGTCGGCGTCTCCGTCGTGAACGCCCTGTCCACGAAGGTCGCCGTCGAGGTGAAGACCGACGGCCACCGCTGGACGCAGGAATACAAGATGGGCGCCCCGGTCGAGCCGCTCGCCAAGCACGAGGCGACCGACGAGCACGGCACCTCGGTGACGTTCTGGGCCGACCCGGACATCTTCGAGACCACCGACTACTCCTTCGAGACGCTCGCGCGCCGCTTCCAGGAGATGGCCTTCCTCAACAAGGGCCTCACCCTGACGCTGACGGACGAGCGCGAGTCCGCGAAGGCCACGGTCGGCGCCGACGACCCGGACGCGGAGGCGGCCGGCCCCGAGGCCCGTACGGTGCGGTACCACTACGAGGGCGGCATCGTCGACTTCGTCAAGTACCTCAACTCGCGCAAGGGCGAGCTGATCCACCCCACGGTCATCGACATCGAGGCCGAGGACAAGGACCGGCTGCTCTCGGTCGAGATCGCGATGCAGTGGAACTCGCAGTACACCGAGGGGGTGTACTCCTTCGCGAACACGATCCACACCCACGAGGGCGGTACGCACGAGGAGGGCTTCCGCGCCGCGCTCACCGGCCTGGTGAACCGCTACGCGCGCGACAAGAAGCTGCTGCGCGAGAAGGACGACAACCTCTCGGGCGAGGACATCCGCGAGGGTCTGACGGCGATCATCTCGGTCAAGCTCGGCGAGCCCCAGTTCGAGGGCCAGACGAAGACCAAGCTCGGCAACACCGAGGCGAAGACCTTCGTGCAGAAGGTCGTCCACGAGCACCTGACCGACTGGTTCGACCGCAACCCGGTCGAGGCCGCGGACATCGTCCGCAAGTCGATCCAGGCGGCCACGGCCCGCGTCGCCGCCCGCAAGGCGCGCGACCTGACCCGCCGCAAGGGCCTGCTGGAGTCGGCGTCGCTGCCCGGCAAGCTGAGCGACTGCCAGTCGAACGATCCCACCAAGTGCGAGATCTTCATCGTCGAGGGCGACTCCGCCGGCGGCTCGGCCAAGTCCGGCCGCAACCCGATGTACCAGGCCATCCTGCCGATCCGCGGCAAGATCCTGAACGTCGAGAAGGCCCGGATCGACAAGATCCTCCAGAACACCGAGGTCCAGGCGCTGATCTCCGCCTTCGGCACCGGCGTCCACGAGGACTTCGACATCGAGAAGCTCCGCTATCACAAGATCATCCTGATGGCGGACGCCGACGTCGACGGCCAGCACATCAACACCCTGCTGCTGACGTTCCTCTTCCGCTTCATGCGCCCGCTCGTCGAGGCCGGACACGTCTACCTCTCCCGTCCGCCGCTCTACAAGATCAAGTGGGGCCGGGACGACTTCGAGTACGCCTACTCGGACCGGGAGCGCGACGCCCTGGTCGAACTGGGCAAGCAGAACGGCAAGCGGATCCGCGAGGACTCGATCCAGCGCTTCAAGGGCCTGGGCGAGATGAACGCCGAGGAGCTGCGCGTCACCACCATGGACGTGGACCACCGTGTGCTCGGCAAGGTCACGCTGGACGACGCCGCCCAGGCGGACGACCTCTTCTCGGTGCTGATGGGTGAGGACGTCGAAGCCCGGCGCTCCTTCATCCAGCGCAACGCCAAGGACGTCCGCTTCCTCGACATCTGAGTCGGTCCCCGCTGACCGTACGAAAGGACTGACGACCGGCCATGGCCGACCAGAACACTCCTGCCCCCGACGGCGACGACATCTCCCGCGCCGCCTCCGCCCTCACCGAGGAGGAGCGCGCGCTGAGGATCGAGCCCGTCGGGCTCGAGACCGAGATGCAGCGCTCGTACCTCGACTACGCGATGTCCGTCATCGTGTCCCGCGCGCTGCCCGACGTGCGGGACGGCCTCAAGCCCGTCCACCGGCGCGTGCTGTACGCGATGTACGACGGCGGCTACCGGCCCGAGAAGGGCTTCTACAAGTGCGCCCGCGTCGTCGGCGACGTCATGGGCACGTACCACCCGCACGGCGACTCCTCGATCTACGACGCGCTCGTCCGCCTCGCCCAGCCCTGGTCGATGCGGATGCCGCTGGTCGACTCCAACGGCAACTTCGGCTCCCCGGGCAACGACCCGGCCGCCGCCATGCGCTACACCGAGTGCAAGCTGGCGCCGCTGTCGATGGAGATGCTCCGCGACATCGACGAGGAGACCGTCGACTTCACGGACAACTACGACGGCCGCAACCAGGAGCCGACGGTCCTGCCGGCCCGGTTCCCGAACCTGCTCGTCAACGGCTCCGCCGGCATCGCCGTCGGCATGGCGACGAACATCCCGCCGCACAACCTGCGCGAGGTCGCGGCCGGCGCCCAGTGGGCCCTGGAGCACCCCGACGCGTCCCACGAGGAGCTGCTCGACGCGCTGATCGAGCGCATCAAGGGCCCCGACTTCCCGTCCGGCGCGCTCGTCGTCGGCCGCAAGGGCATCGAGGAGGCGTACCGCACCGGCCGCGGCTCCATCACGATGCGCGCGGTGGTCGAGGTCGAGGAGATCCAGAACCGCCAGTGCCTGGTGGTCACGGAACTGCCGTACCAGACCAACCCGGACAACCTCGCGCAGAAGATCGCCGACCTGGTGAAGGACGGCAAGATCGGCGGCATCGCCGACGTCCGCGACGAGACCTCGTCCCGGACCGGCCAGCGCCTGGTCATCGTGCTCAAGCGCGACGCCGTCGCCAAGGTCGTCCTCAACAACCTGTACAAGCACACCGACCTCCAGACGAACTTCGGCGCGAACATGCTGGCGCTCGTCGACGGCGTGCCGCGCACCCTCTCGCTCGACGCGTTCATCCGCCACTGGGTGACGCACCAGATCGAGGTCATCGTCCGCCGGACCCGCTTCCGGCTGCGCAAGGCCGAGGAGCGCGCCCACATCCTGCGCGGTCTGCTCAAGGCGCTCGACTCGATCGACGAGGTCATCGCGCTGATCCGGCGCAGCGAGACGGTCGAGGCCGCCCGCGGCGGCCTGATGGGCCTGCTGAGCATCGACGAGATCCAGGCCAACGCGATCCTGGAGATGCAGCTCCGCCGGCTCGCCGCCCTGGAGCGCCAGAAGATCGTCGCCGAGCACGACGAGCTCCAGGCGAGGATCAACGAGTACAACGCCATCCTGGCCTCCCCGGAGCGCCAGCGGGCGATCGTCAGCGAGGAGCTGGCCGCACTGGTCGAGCGGTTCGGCGACGACCGCCGCTCCAAGCTGGTGCCCTTCGACGGCGACATGTCCATCGAGGACCTGATCGCCGAGGAGGACATCGTCGTCACCATCACGCGCGGCGGCTACGTGAAGCGGACGAAGACCGAGGACTACCGCTCGCAGAAGCGCGGCGGCAAGGGCGTCCGGGGCACGAAGCTGAAGCAGGACGACATCGTCGACCACTTCTTCGTCTCCACCACCCACCACTGGCTGCTGTTCTTCACCAACAAGGGCCGGGTCTACCGGGCCAAGGCGTACGAGCTGCCGGACGCCGGCCGGGACGCCCGCGGCCAGCACGTGGCCAACCTCCTGGCCTTCCAGCCGGACGAGCAGATCGCCCAGATCCTGGCGATCCGCGACTACGAGGCCGCCCCGTACCTGGTGCTCGCAACCAAGGCCGGCCTGGTGAAGAAGACCGCGCTGAAGGACTACGACTCGCCCCGCTCGGGCGGCGTCATCGCGATCAACCTGCGCGAGCGGGAGAACGGCGACGACGACGAGCTGATCGGCGCCGAGCTGGTCTCCGCCGAGGACGACCTGCTGCTCATCAGCAAGAAGGCGCAGTCGATCCGCTTCACCGCCACGGACGACGCGCTGCGTCCGATGGGACGCGCCACTTCGGGTGTCAAGGGGATGAGTTTCCGCGCGGACGACGAGCTGCTCTCGATGAATGTCGTCCGGCCCGGTACGTTCGTCTTCACCGCGACCGACGGCGGGTACGCCAAGCGCACCCCCGTCGACGAGTACCGCGTCCAGGGCCGCGGCGGCCTCGGCATCAAGGCCGCCAAGATCGTGGAGGACCGTGGTTCGCTCGTGGGCGCGCTGGTGGTGGAGGAGACGGACGAGATCCTCGCCATCACGCTGTCCGGTGGTGTGATTCGTACGCGAGTCAATGAAGTCAGGGAGACCGGCCGTGACACCATGGGCGTTCAGCTGATCAACCTGGGCAAGCGCGATGCCGTCGTCGGCATCGCGCGGAACGCCGAGGCCGGCGGCGAGGACGACGAGGTCGACGACGCCGACGGGGCCGAGGGCATGGTCGAGGTGTCCGAGACCGGAGTGGTCGAGGTCGGGACAGCCGGGGGCACGGAGCCTCCGGCCGGGGAGCACGAGGAGTAAGACGTGAGTGGAGCCACGGGCGCCGGATCGGCGGCCGCCGGAGCTTCTGCAGGTGCTGGAGCGGACGGCGCCCGTGGCTCCGCCACGGACTCCCAGGGGGTTGCGGTGACGGACAACCGGGGGCAGCAGCCCCCGTACGAGACCTACAACGGGCCGCTGCCCGGCGAGCGCGCGGGAGCGCAGCAGCCGGCGGGCGGGCCCTACCATCCGCCGCAGGCGTACGGTGCTCCGGCTCCGGGCGGCAAGGGGGACGGGGCCGTGCGCCGGCCGCGCACGGGGGCGCGCACGACGCCCCGGACGCGCAAGGCGCGGCTGCGGGTGGCGAAGGCCGACCCGTGGTCGGTGATGAAGGTGAGCTTCCTGCTCTCCATCGCGCTGGGCATCTGCACGGTCGTGGCCGCCGCGGTGCTGTGGATGGTCATGGACGCCATGGGCGTCTTCTCGACGATCGGCGGGACGATCAGCGAGGCCACGGGCTCGAACGAGTCCAACGGCTTCGACCTGCAGTCCTTCCTGTCGCTGCCGCGGGTGCTGATGTTCACCTCGGTGATCGCCGTGATCGACGTGGTCCTGATGACCGCCCTGGCGACCCTGGGCGCGTTCATCTACAACCTGTCGGCCGGCTTCGTGGGCGGTGTGGAGCTGACGCTCGCCGAGGACGAGTAGGACGTGCGGGGCCGGCCCGGGGAACCGATTTTGGGACTGGCCCCCACGTGCGCTAATCTTCAGGAGTCAGCGCGCGGGACATACACCGCAGAGCGCGGCGGGGCTATAGCTCAGTTGGTTAGAGCGCATCCCTGATAAGGATGAGGCCACAGGTTCAAATCCTGTTAGCCCCACGTTTTCGATCGGCCCGGACGGTTTCCCGTCCGGGCCGATTTCGTTTTCCGGGGCGGTCCCGTCACGTCGTGGGTTTGAACCTCGCACAGGTCACCGATCGGTATCGGTCGATGTGTAGAGTGGGCGTCAGAAGTCTCCTACGTCAACGAAAGACGAGGTCGCGCGGTGAAGAAGCTTCTCCTGGTCGCACTGGCCGCCATCGGCGGGCTCCTCGTGTACCGCCAGATCCAGGCGGATCGCGCCGAGCAGGATCTGTGGACGGAGGCGACCGACTCCGTGCCCGCAGGTTCGGGTGTCTGAGAAGAGAATTCCGTCTGTGGGTGAAGCCCCGGCCGCGCGCGAGCGGGCCGGGGCTTCGCTCTGTCCGGGGGACGGTCCGGGGCGGGTCCCGCGTCCCCCGTGTTCGCCTGAGCGAATAATTTGATTGCTTCAGCGAAGTGGAGGAGCGCGTGAGGAAGCGGGTCGGCATCGGCCGGCGGGCGGGGGCCCTGATCGCGGCCGTCGCGGCGGTGGGGACGGCGGCGCTGCCCGCCCAGGCCCGTGCGGACGGGGGGAACGCGCCCCCCGCGTACGCCTTCGATCCCGCCGCCCAGCGGGTGCGGGGAGCCGCGACCAGCTCGGACGCGGTGCCGCTGACGGCCGGGCGGACCTACCGCGACACCCTCGCGAAGGACGGCAAGGTCTACTACCGGCTCGACCTCGACGACCGGCAGAACGCGTACGTCTCCGTGGTCGCCGTGCCCGTGCCCGGCAGCGCCGTGGAGTACGGCGACGGATTCAAGGTGGTCGTCCGGGACGGCTCCGGCACCGACTGCGACTCCCAGCGGGCGGGGTTCGGGCCGAACGACTACGCCCGGCCCCTCGTCGGGTACGCCCACCGCGTCACCGGCCCGGGCGGCAACTCCGCCTGCCGGCGGGCGGGCACCTTCTACGTGCTGGTCGAGCGCGACCCGTCGGGTTCCTCCGCGCAGGGCGGCTGGGAGCTGGAGCTGCGGTACCTGACCGAACCCCCGCTGAAGGAGGCCGGGCCGACCCGGCTCCCCGAGACCTGGCCCTCGGGCACGCCCGCGCCCCCCACGGGCGGCCCGCGCCCCCGGCAGGGCGGCTCCGGGTTCCACGGCGCCGTCTCGCTGACGCAGGGCGAATGGCGGTCCGACATCCGGCCCGGCGAGACCCTCTTCTACCGGGTGCCCCTCGACTGGGGGCAGCAGCTCTTCACCACCGCCGAGCTGGGCAGCAGCGTCAAGGACGGCGGGTACGTCTCCGGCGCGCTGACGCTCTCCCTGGTGAACCCGGCGTTCGGTCACGTGGCCGAGAAAACCGTCGGCTACAGCGGGAAGCCCGCGACGCTGCCGCTCGGTCCGCAGCGGCCGGTGGCGCACGAGAACCGGAGTTCGTCCAGCGACGCCACCAACGGGATGCGGTTCGCCGGCTGGTACTACCTGGCGGCCACGCTCAGCCCCGAGGTCGCCGAGGAGTACGGCGGCGAACCGGTTCCGCTGACGCTGCGGGTGAACGTGCTGAACGCGGCGAAGCCCGGCCCCGGGTACGACGGGGAGCCGGGGCCGTTCGCCGTGACCGCGGGGGACAGGACGGCCGCGGAGACCGGTGCCAGCGGGGCGCGGGTGGCCGAGGAGGCCGCGCGCGGCGACTCCATGCGCCTGGTCGCCGCGGCGGGGATCGGTACCGGGACGGTCCTGCTGGCCGGCCTGGGGGTGTGGACGGCGGTGGCCCGGAGACGGGCCGCGTAGGGGCCCGCGCGGAGCCCGGCCCTCACACCTGGGTCAGGGCCCAGAAGCCGACCGCGAGACAGACCAGCGCGAGCAGGATCACCGGGACCGCCACCTTCGGGGGCGGTCCCGGCCGGTGCCCGGGGACGGGCACGGGCGGCCCGAAGTGCGGGGGCGGGACGGGAGTCCGGGCCGGGCCTGCGGCGGAGGGAGGCGCGGCGTACGGGTGCGTGGGGGTCCGCTCGTACGGAGAGGCCCCCTCGTGCGGTGGGGTCCGCTCGTACGGCGAGGGGGGGACGAGGGGGGCCGGGCCGAAGGCCGGGACCGGGGCGGGAGCCGGAGCGGGATGCGCGGCCGGGGCGGGAGTCGCGTGCGCGGCCGGGGCGGCCGGTGGGGGCAGGTGGAAGCTTCCCGTCTCGGAGGGACCGGGGGCCGGCGGGGCAGCCGGAGCCGGGACGGGAGCGGGGGCCGGAACGGGAGCGGTGGGGGCCCCGGGGCCCGTGGGACGGGCCGAACTCGGTGGATTCGCCGGGCTCGTGGAGTTCGCGGGACCGGGGGGGCTTTCGGCGGGGACCGAGGGCGCCCCGGGGCGCAGGGAGGACCCGGAAGTCGCGGAACGGGCGGAATCCGCGTCTCCGCCGGGTTGGGCGGGGCCGGGACGCGCGGGGTTCTCGGGTCCGGCGGGGCCGAAGCCGGGCGGGAGGGGGCCGATCTGGTCGAAGATCTCGACCGGCTCCTCGGCGGGATCGGGGTCGGGGAGCAGCTCGACGGCGGCGTTCAGCGCCTTGCGCACCCCCGTGGCCGTACGGAAACGGGCCTGCGGATCGGGACGGAGCAGTCCCGCGAGCACCTGCCACAGGGGCTCCGGGACGCGCTCGGGGGCGCTCGGGGTGCCTTGGGCGAGGAAGTCCTCGACCAGGGCCCGGAAGTCCGGCTTGCGGCCCTGGAGGAGGTAGAGCGCCACCAGGCCGACGGCGAACAGGTCGGCGGGGAAGTCGGGTTCGGCGCCGAGGAGCTGTTCGGGAGCGAAGTAGCCCGGCGTCCCCACGACGTAGTCGGTCTCCGTGAGCCGGGGTTCGCCCTTGCGCATGGAGATGCCGAAGTCGGACAGGCGCAGGTGCGGCCGCCCGGTGCCGGTGACGTCGAGGAGGATGTTGGCCGGCTTGATGTCCCGGTGGACGACCCCCTCGGCGTGGACCGCGGCGAGGCCCGAGAGCAGCTGGTCGAGCAGGACGCAGACGAAACGGGGCGGCAGCGGGCCGTAGTCCCCGAGGACGTGGGCCAGCGAGCCGCCGGCCACCAGGTCCATGGTGAAGAGGACCTTGTCGTCGTCGGCGGCCCAGCTGGCCGGGGCCAGGACGTGCGGGTGGTCTATCCGGAGCGCCTGCTCGCGGACGAAGCGGAGCAGCGTGTGGGCGTCGCTCTGCAGGAGCACCTTGGCCGCCACGTAACGGCGGCGCCGGTGGTCCCAGGCCCGCCATACCGCGCCCGCCCCGCCGCGCCCGATCGGGTCGACCAGTTCGTACCGTCCGGCGAAGACCTCACCCATCGTGCTGCGCCCGCTCCCCGTCGCGTCGTCTCTCCGGATGCCGGCCGACCGCCGGGACCGCGTCAGTTCTGGTGCGACTCGTAGTGGGCGACCGCGTCCGCGGTGCGCCCGGCACCGTACACACGGAGGAACTCTGCCAGTTCGGGGTGGGCCGGGGCGAGGGAGTCGGCGGCGTCGATGATGTCGCCGGCGGCCGCGACGGAGCGCAGCAGGGACTGGATCTCGCGGACGACCCGGCGCACGGTCGGGGCGCCGGGGCCGGTGGCGGCCTGGCCCGAGGCGGTGAGGACGGAGCCGCCCTGCGACTTCTTGATCTGGTCCATCCGGTCGGAGGCCTCGGCGGCGCTGACGCTGCCGTCGGCGACCTGTACGGCGAGCTCCTGGAGGGCCTGGACGCGCTGGACGACGGCCGGGTTGCCGATCTTGGCCCGCTGGCCGCTCATCAGCTGGGACAGCATGGGTGCGGAGAGGCCGAGCACGGCCGCGAGCCTGGCCTGGTTGAGGCCGAGGTCGTCGATCAGCCGGCGGAAGAGCGCCCCCAGCGGCTCCCCGTACCAACTGCGCTGAAGCTCTCTGGCTCTGGCCGTGGCTTCCTGCTGCGCTGCGTCCATCACTTCTCCCCATCCCTGCGGTTCACCACTGCGAACCTCGGCGACATCTTACGGAGAGTGGTCGTGGACCGGGAGTCCCAATCCTTTTGCCGGACATGGGGGGAGACCCGGTACGCTGTTCTCGTTCCGGGGCCTTAGCTCAGTTGGTAGAGCGCTGTCTTTGCATGGCAGATGTCAGGGGTTCGACTCCCCTAGGCTCCACTTCCCGAACAGCCCTCTCGCACCGCGGAAACGCGGCGCGGGAGGGCTGTTCCGCGTTCCGGCGGGGCGGGGCGCCCCGGGGCTGGACCGGCCCGCACCGCCGCCGTACACGCCGTCCGGGGAGATCGCCTGTTCTTCTGCTCCATATGGATGGTGTTCATCGGAAGAACTGCGCGGCGGGGGCGTCGGTCCGTGACGGCGCGAGGTGCGGCCACATCATGAGGAAGGTATGGAAAGCACGCAACCCGGGATGAACCATCCGGGAACGTCACGAAAGCGAGGAATCATGGCCACCGCCAAGGTCAAGCAGTTCTGGACCGCCTTCATCTCCGTCCTCTTCGCCCTGCTCGCCTCCGCCGGCCTGGCGGGCACCGCCGCCGCGGCCGGGCAGCCGGTCGTCCAGCAGCCCGAGGAGCCCGCCGCCCCCGCCCCCGCGGCCTCCTCCGCGGTCGCGGCAGAGCGTGCCCACGCCTCCGTACCGGCCCAGCGGACACAGCGGTACGGCCGGTCGCTCGCGAGTGACCGCTCCCTGCCGCCCACCATCAAGCAGCGCATCGCCGCCGAGGCCCACGGTTCCTCTCCCGCCGCCCGGCAGCGTTCCTCGGTGCCCGCCGACGCCGAGAGCGAGCCGGCCGCGCTGACGGAACTGGCGCTCGCGGCGGGGGCGTAGGGGACGGACGACCGGGACGCGTCGTCCCCGTGTCCCCGCACGGAACCAGGTACCGCCGGCGAACGCGCCGGCCGGCGTCCCCCGTGGAGAAAACCGTGGAAAGACCCGGCGGACCCTCCCGACCGGCTCCCCGGTGGAACTCCCCCACGCACTTCCCGACGACCTCCACGAACTCCCGGACGACCTCCCCTGACGCCTCCCCGACGAACTCCCCGACGAGAATCCCCGGTGTCCGCGGCGGTCCGGTGTCCCCGGCGGCCCGGCGCTTCCGGCGGTGCTCCCGGCGAAAAGGCCGGTGGAGCTTCCGGAGGGAATCCCGCGGAACCCTTCCTGGAAACGCCGCAGGAGCCCCGACCGGACTTCCGGCAGGACTCCCGCACGACCCCTCGACGGAAACTCCGTTCCGTCAGCGGCCCTTGTCGCGCTCGTCGGCCTCCGCCTCCGCGACTTCGGCTGCCGCGGCCTCGGCGGCCGCGGCCTCGGTCTCCTTGGCCTCCACCTCGGGGTCGAGGACGGACACGCTGCCGTCGACGGACGTCAGCACGCCGCTCTCCTCCACCTCGGTGGGCGCGGGCGGCTCGATCAGCCAGTCCGGGTTGGACTGCTTGTCCCACCACTTCCAGGCCGCGAACACGCCGCCGGCCAGCAGGCCGGTGATGACGAGCCCCTTGGCGAAACGCCCCGCCCCGGCCCGGCGCCGGTGCTTCTTGACGAGCTTCTGGATCTCCTCCGGCGTCACCTGACCGCGCAGCGCGGCCCAGGCGGCGGTGGAACGCGCCCCGGCCTCCTCGAGCACGGGACCGGTCGCGGCGACCGCGCTCTCGACGCGCGGGACGGCGTAGTCGGCCGCCTGACGGGCGACCTGGCGGGTCTTGACCGCCGCACGCTGTGCGGCCGCGTCGACCCGCGGCGGTACCCGCGGCGCGACGTGGGAGGCGTACTGCGACCTGGCCTGCCTGGCGGCCTTCGAGAGCTTGGGCGCGAGCAGTTCCCGCGCCTCGTGCGCGTAGTGCGTGGCGTGGTCCCTGGCCGTCTCGGCGTAGGGCGCCACCGCGTCGGCGGCGTGCAGGACGCTCTCCTTCGCCGAACCTGTGGCGGCGCGCACGCTGTCCATGCGGGTCACGGGATTCCTCCTCCTCGGTGGCGATGTCAGGTTTTCGCCTTTCCATCCTCTTCGGAATCATGCCCCTGGGATCGGGCTCCGGCATGCGGGGCGGGCATCCGGGGCATGCGAGGATCGGACGCGCCAGAGACAGTCATGACATGACGCGACCCGACGTGGACGGAAGACGACCGTGGCCGAGCAGCTGTACGCGATCCTCAAGACGAACCTGGGCGCCATCGAGGTGCGGCTGATGCCGTTCCACGCGCCGAAGACGGTCCGGAACTTCGTCGAGCTCGCGACGGGCGAGCGCGAGTGGACGCATCCCGCGACCGGCGCGGTCTCCAGGGACCGGCTCTACGACGGAACGGTTTTCCACCGGGTCATCAAGGACTTCATGATCCAGGGCGGCGACCCGCTGGGGGACGGCACCGGCGACCCCGGGTACGCCTTCGCCGACGAGCTCCACCCGGAACTCTTCTTCGACCGCCCCTACCTGCTGGCCATGGCCAACGCCGGCCCGGGGACCAACGGATCGCAGTTCTTCGTCACCGTCGCCCCCGCGACCTGGCTCAACCGCAAGCACACCATCTTCGGCGAGGTCGTGGACAAGGAGAGCCGGAAGGTCGTGGACACGATCGCCGCGACCGCGACCGACCCGCACACCGACCGCCCGCTCCAGGACGTGGTCGTCGAGTCCGTGGTGATCGAGAAGCGCTGAGGCGGAAGGGACGGAACCGCCCATGGAACCGCAGTCGGGCCTGCCGCGCTGCCCCCGTCACCCGGAGACCGAGACCGGCATCCGCTGCGCCCGTTGCGACACGCCGGTCTGCCCGCGCTGCATGGTCTCCGCCTCGGTCGGCTTCCAGTGCCCCGACTGCGTGCGCGGCGGTTCGGGGACGGGGCACGCCCCGGACGCCAACCGGCCGCGGACGCTCGCGGGCGGCCGGACGGCGGAGGACGGACGCCTCGTCACCAAGATCGTCATCGCGGTCAACCTGGCGCTCTTCCTCGCCGTCCAGGCGGTGGGCGACCGGCTCGTGGACGACCTCGCGCTCATCGGGTACGCGTACCTCCCGACCGGCGAACTGGCCGGGGTCGCGGACGGCGAGTGGTACCGGCTGCTGACCTCTGCCTTCCTCCACCAGGAGATCCCGCACTTCCTCTTCAACATGCTGGGCCTGTGGGTGATCGGCGGAATCGTCGAGCCCGAACTGGGCCGGCTCCGGTACGCGGCGCTGGTCCTGCTCTCCGGGCTCTCCGGTTCGGCGCTCGCCTACCTGCTCTCGCCGCAGAACCAGTTCTCGCTCGGTGCCTCCGGGATCGTCTTCGGCCTGATCGGCGCCTGGGTCGTCCTCGCCCGTCGCCGGCGGCACGACATGCGGCCGGTGATCCTCTTCGTGGCGCTGTCCCTGCTGCTGACCTTCACCCGGCCGGGGATCTCCTGGGAGGCGCACATCGGCGGCCTGGTCGGCGGCGCCCTGGTGACGTACGCGCTGGTGCACGCGCCCCGGTCCCGCAGGACCCTCGTGCAGTGCACAGCCTGTGGACTGCTGTTCCTGGTCGACCTGGGGATCGTGCTGGCCCGTTCGGCCGCGCTCACCTGAGCGCATCGGGCTGTGGACGAGCTTCCGGGAGAGCTTTCCCCAGAGTTATCCACAGTGTGTGCCGGGATGTTCCCGTTCCGTGGAGAACGCACGCACCCCCCGCCTTCGACCTGGGGTTTTCCCAGGGAGGCGAGGGGTGCGTACGGTTCTGTGGAGGAGGCGCGCAGTCATACCGGCGTCAAAGTTACGCGAGTTATCCACAGATCTTCTTAAGTTATCCAGTGCTGTGCACAACGCTGTGGATAAACTCGGGGGAGAGGTTGACGCGCGACCCGTGAGGGTGCTGGGCCGCCGCTACTTCCACTGCGTGGAGACGCCGAAACCGGCGGCGATGAAGCCGAAGCCGACCACGATGTTCCAGTTCCTGAGCGACTCGATCGGCATGGAACCGTCGGTGACGTAGAAGATCACGATCCACACCAGCCCGATGGCGAACAGCGCCAGCATCACCGGCGCCACCCAGCTGCGATTGGTCAGCTTGATGTTGGTGGCCTGCTTGGCGGGCGGAGGCGTGAAGTCGGCCTTCTTGCGGATACGTGACTTCGGCACGAGGGACTCTCCTGTCGATGCGCTGCGTGACCGCGCAGGGAACTGTGGCTGGCGCCGGGATGTGACGAAGGAGGACGGCTGCGTCCCCCGGGCGTCCGTTAGCGTAGTGGTTCCGCGGCACCGAAGGGGATCAGGGTACGTTGAGCAATTCCGCCGACTCTCCCGAAGGGCCGGGCCGCACCGCGAGGTGGCGCCCCGTCCGGCTGCTCACCCTTGCCGTTTTCGCCCTCGCCGGGCTGATCTTCGTCACCAGCTTCAACACCGCCAAGGGCACCAACCTCCGCACGGACACCTCCCTGCTCAAGCTCTCCGACCTCATCGAGGAGCGCAGCCACAAGAACGCGGGCCTGGACGAGACCACGGCCGCCCTGCGCTCCCGGGTCGACTCCCTCGCCGCCCGCGACGACGGCTCCACGCGCGCGGAGGACGAGAAGCTCGAAGCGCTCGAAACGGCCGCGGGCACCCGTCAGGTCTCCGGCTCCGGCCTCACCGTCACCCTGGACGACGCCCCGCCGAACGCCCACGCGGCCCCCGGCTATCCGGAACCGCAGGCCAACGACCTCGTCATCCACCAGCAGGACCTCCAGGCCGTCGTGAACGCCCTCTGGCAGGGCGGCGCCGAGGGCATCCGGGTCATGGACCAGCGGCTCATCTCCACCAGCGCCGTGCGCTGCGTCGGCAACACGCTGATCCTCCAGGGCCGCGTCTACTCGCCGCCGTACCGGATCACCGCCGTGGGTGACCGGAAGAAGCTGGGCAGGGCGCTGGCCGGCTCCCCGGCCGTCCAGAACTACCGGCTGTACGTCAAGGCGTACGGGCTCGGCTGGAAGGTGGACGAGCACGGGTCGGTGACCCTTCCCGGGTACGAGGGCACCGTGGACCTCCAGCACGCGAAGCCGGTGGACTGACCGGCGGTCCGGCCGGAGGCCGTCCACAGGCTTCGGACAGCGGCCCCCCGTGCCCCCGCCGCCCCGTACTCTGGTCCCCGTAACGAACGGAAGGGACGGTCGACGTCATGTACGGCTGGATCTGGCGGCATCTGCCGGGCAACACGTGGGTGCGGGCGCTGATCTCGATCATGCTGGTCCTCGTGATCGTCTACGTTCTCTTCCAGTACGTGTTCCCCTGGGCGGAGCCGCTGCTTCCGTTCAACGACGTGACGGTGGACGGCCAGTGAACGCGCGCATTCTCGTCGTCGACAACTACGACAGCTTCGTCTTCAACCTCGTCCAGTACCTCTACCAGCTCGGTGCCGAGTGCGAGGTCCTCCGCAACGACGAGGTCGGGCTGAGCCACGCCCAGGACGGTTTCGACGGCGTCCTCCTCTCGCCCGGACCCGGTGCGCCCGAGCAGGCCGGGATCTGCGTCGACATGGTCCGGCACTGCGCCGACACCGGCGTGCCCGTCTTCGGCGTCTGCCTCGGCATGCAGTCGATGGCCGTGGCGTACGGCGGAGTCGTCGGCCGCGCGCCCGAGCTGCTGCACGGCAAGACCTCGCCCGTCACGCACGAGGGACGGGGCGTCTTCGCCGGCCTGCCCTCGCCGTTCACCGCGACCCGTTACCACTCGCTGGCCGCCGAGCCCACCGCCCTGCCCGCCGAGCTGGAGGTCACCGCCCGGACCGGGGACGGCATCGTCATGGGCCTCCGGCATCGCGAACTCCCCGTCGAAGGCGTGCAGTTCCACCCCGAGTCCGTCCTCACGGAGCACGGTCACCTCATGCTCGCCAACTGGCTGGAGCAGTGCGGCGACAAGGAGGCGGTCGGCCGGGCGGCGGGGCTCGCGCCGGTGGTGGGCAAGGCCGTCGCATGACGGCGGGGACGCCGTGGCCCGGGGAAGCGCACGAGCCGGAGCGGCGGCCGATACCCGAGGACGGGTACGCGCCGGCCGACCCGTACGCACCGGCTCAGGCCGACCCGTACGCCCCGGCCGACCCGTACGCGGCTCCCGGGCCGCACCGGGCCGCCGACCCGTACGCTCCGGCCGACCCGTACGCCTCGGCGAACGCGTACGCGCCCGCGGACCCGTACGGGCGACCCGGCCCCCACGCGCCCGCGCCCGCCGACCCCTCTGTACCGGCCGGCCCCTACGCGCAGGCCGACCCCTACGCGCAGGCCGACCCCTACGCGCAGGGCGTCCCCTACACGCAGGGTGCTCCCTCCCCGCAGGGCGATTCGTACGCGCCGGCCGGCCCGTACGCCCGGGCCGGTTCCCACGCGCCCGCCGAGCCGTACGCGTACGAGCAGCCCGGTACCCATGAGGCGATCCCCCGGGAAGCCCCCTACGCGCCTCCCTACGGGGTCCGCGACGCCGAGGAGTCCCCGGAGGGCGATCCGGCCGGGACGATGGTCCTGGAGGCCGTCGAGGACCCCTCGGAACCGGACCCCGGGCCGGCCGCCGAACAGGCCCCCGGGCCCGGCCGGGCCGAGCGCCGCCGCGCCGCCAGGGGCGGCCGGCCCAGGGGCCGCCGGGGCGCGCCGTCCGCCGGGTCGCCCACCCCCGCGCGGCCGTCCGCTCCCCTCACCCGTACCGAGGCGCGCCGGGCCGCCCGCGAGGCCAAGGACGGCGTCGGCGTCATCGCCAGCCGGGCCGTCGGAGAGCTCTTCATCACCCTCGGCGTCGTCATGCTGCTCTTCGTCACCTACCAGCTGTGGTGGACGAACGTCCTCGCCGGCCAGGAGACCGACCAGGTCAAGGAACGCATCGAGGACACCTGGTCCAAGGGTCCGAAGGACGAGAACAAGCCGGAGGCCTTCGAGCCCGGCGAGGGCTTCGCCATCATGTACATCCCCAAGCTGGACGTCGTCGTCCCCATCGCCGAGGGCATCGACAAGGCGAAGGTCCTCGACAAGGGGATGGTCGGCCACTATTCCGAGGGCAGCCTCAAGACGGCCATGCCCTCCGACAAGCAGGGCAACTTCGCCGTCGCCGGCCACCGCAACACGCACGGCGAGCCCTTCCGGTACGTCAACCGCCTGAAGCCCGGCGACCCGATCGTCGTCGAGACCCGGAACACGTACTACACCTACGAGATGGCGAACATCCTGCCGCAGACCCCGCCCTCTAACGTGTCCGTGATCGAACCCGTCCCGAAGGGTTCCGGCTTCACCGGGCCCGGCCGTTACATCACGCTGACCACGTGCACGCCCGAATTCACCAGCACGTACCGCATGATCGTGTGGGGCCGGCTCGTCGAGGAGCGTCCGCGCAGCAAGGGGAAGCCGGAAGCGCTCGTAGGCTGAGCCCCCACACCTCCGGACGGGACGACAGGACGACCTAGTGGCACGCGCGCGCAACCGGATCGCCGGGCTCATCAGCCTCTTCGGCGAACTCCTCATCACGGCGGGCCTGGTGCTCGGCCTCTTCGTCGTCTACTCGCTGTGGTGGACCAACGTCCTCGCCGACCGCGTCGCCGACCAGGACGGCGCCCAGGTCCGCGAACACTGGGCCGACGCGCCCGGTGCGCTCGACACCCGGGACGGCATCGGCTTCCTGCACGTCCCGGCGATGGGCGGGGACGAGGTCCTGGTGAAGCGCGGCACGACCCCGGCCGTCCTCAACAACGGCGTCGCCGGCTACTACACCGACCCGTTCGCGGCCGCCCTCCCGCAGGAGAAGCAGGGCAACTTCACGCTGGCCGCGCACCGGGACGGGCACGGCGCCAAGTTCCACAACATCCACAAGTTGAAGACCGGGGACGCGATCGTCTTCGAGTCCAAGGACACCTGGTACGTCTACAAGGTCTACAAGATCCTTCCCGAGACCACGAAGTACAACGTGGACGTGCTCCGGCCCGTGCCGAAGGAGTCCGGCAAGAACCGCCCGGGCCGCTACATCACGCTGACCACCTGCACGCCCATGTACACCTCGGACCACCGCTACATCGTCTGGGGCGAACTGGAGCGCACGGAAAGGGTCGACCACGACCGCACGCCCCCGGCGGAACTGCGCTGAGACCCGCGCCCGCACACGGGAGAGCCCCGGCATCCGTCCTGGATGCCGGGGCTCTCCCGTGTGCGGGCGCGGCCGGTCAGCCGAACCAGCCGCCGCCGTTGCCACGGCCGTCGTCGCCGCCGTCGCCGGGCTTGTCACCACCGGGGTTCCCGCCGCCCAGGGTGAAGAGGGTGACGGCGGTACCGGTGTTGACCATCGAGCCCGCCGCCGGGTTGGAGTTGACCACGAGGGCGTCCTCCTTGTCCGAACCCTGCTGGGAGACGGACAGGCCCATTCCCTCGAGCTGCTGCTTGACGTCCTTGAACTTCTTGCCGCCGATGTCGACGGGGATCTGGACCTGGACCTGCTGCGGGCCCTTGGAGACCTTCAGCCGCACCTCGGAGCCCTGGGCGACGGAGGTGTCGCCCTGCGGGGTCTGCTCCAGGACCTCGTCCTTGGGCCTGTCGGAGTCGACCTCCTCGGTGACCACGGTGAAGCCGAGCTGCTTCAACTGCTCCTCGGCCTGCGCGCGCGGGTTGCCGACGACCCGGGGGACCGTGCTCAGCTTCTTCTTCGCGACGACGATGGTCACTTCGGAGTTCTTCTCGGCCTTGGTGTTGCCCTGGGGGTTCTGGCGCAGGACCGTGCCCGGCTCCTCGTCCGACTCCTCCTGCTCGACCTTGACCTTGAAGCCCTTGTTCTTCAGGCTCTCCTCGGCACGCGCCTGGGACTGCTCCTGGACGTCCGGGACCTCCTGGAGCGGGGCGCCCTCGGAGACGAACACCTGGACCGTGCCGCCGGCCTCCATCTGTGCGACGTCGTCCGCGACCGGGGTCTGGCGGCAGATGGTGTCCTTCGGCTGGTCGCACCGCTCGGTGCCGGCCTGCTGGACCTTCACCTTCGCGTTGACCGCGAGCTTCTCGGCCTTCTCCATCGTCTGGCCGACCAGCTGCGGGACCGTGACCTGCTGCGGGCCCTCCTTCTTGTCGGTGAGCGACACACCGATGAAGATCGCGCCGATGAGCACCAGGATGCCCGCGACGACCAGCAGGATCGTCGAGGTGTTCGACTTCTTCTGGCCGCCGCGACGCCGGTCCGGGCGGTCGTCGTAGCCGTAGCCGCCGTCGTTCGGGTTGACCGGCGGCAGCATGGAGGTCTGGCCGGCCGGGTCGGCCTGGCGCAGGGCGGTGGTCGGCTGCTCCTCGGGCGGGTAGCCGTAGCCCCCGCCGTACGCGGGCGTGCCCGCCATGCCCATGGCGGCGACGGCGGCGACCGGCTGCCCGTCGAGGCAGGCCTCGATGTCCGCGCGCATCTCGTCGGCGGACTGGTAGCGGTAGTCGGGGTCCTTGACCAGCGCCTTGAGGACGATGGCGTCCATCTCGGGCGTGATCTCGGAGTCGAAGTTGCTCGGCGGCTGCGGTTCCTCGCGCACGTGCTGGTACGCGACCGCGACCGGGGAGTCACCGATGAACGGCGGCCGGACGGTGAGCAGTTCGTAGAGGAGGCAGCCCGTGGAGTACAGGTCGGAGCGGGCGTCGACCTGCTCGCCCTTGGCCTGCTCCGGGGAGAGGTACTGGGCCGTTCCGATCACCGCGGCGGTCTGCGTCATGGTCATGCCCGCGTCGCCCATGGCGCGCGCGATGCCGAAGTCCATGACCTTGACCTGGCCGGTGCGCGTCAGCATGACGTTCGCCGGCTTGATGTCGCGGTGCACGATGCCGGCGCGGTGCGAGTACTCCAGCGCCTGGAGGATGCCGACCGTCATCTCGAGGGTGCGCTCGGGCAGCAGCTTGCGCCCGGAGTGCAGCAGCTCGCGCAGGGTCGACCCGTCGACGTACTCCATCACGATGTACGGGATGGAGACCCCGTCGACGTAGTCCTCGCCGGTGTCGTAGACCGCGACGATCGCCGGGTGGTTCAGCGAGGCGGCGGACTGTGCCTCACGGCGGAACCGGGCCTGGAAGGACGGGTCGCGGGCCAGGTCGGCCCGCAGCGTCTTCACGGCGACGGTGCGGCCGAGCCGGGTGTCCTGGGCGAGGTACACCTCGGCCATGCCACCACGGCCGAGCACCGAGCCCAGCTCGTACCGGCCGCCGAGGCGACGCGGCTCTTCCATAGCTAATCCAGCCCTCTCCGTCTGTCCCGACCGCACCCATGGGTGGTCCGGCGGTGTGTGCTGTCCGCGCATACGCTACCGGCCCCGGGCAGGCGTTCAGCCCGGGGCCGGAAGCCGATACCCGACCGGTACGTGGCACGTACCCGGTCCGGTGATCAGCTCCGGGTCTTCAGGACCGCCTTCATGACGTCCTTCGCGATCGGGGCGGCCAGACCGCCACCGCTGATGTCCTCGCGGTCGGTGCCCTGGGAGTCCTCGACGATGACGGCCACCGCCACCGGGGAGCCCTCGGCGGTCTTCGCGTACGAGATGAACCAGGCGTAGGGGCGCTTGGCGTTCTTCTCACCGTGCTGGGCCGTACCCGTCTTGCCGCCGACCTTCACGCCGTTCATCTTCACGTCGGCGTTGCCGCCGGTGCCGTTGGTGACGACGCTCTCCATCATCTGCTGGAGCTTCTGCGCGGTCTCCTGCGAGACCGGCCGGCTCAGCTCCTCCGGCTCGGTCTTCTTGATCACGTCGACGTTGGGGGCGCGCAGCTCGTCGATCATGTACGGCTTCATCAGCTTGCCGTCGTTGGCGATCGCCGCCGTGACCATCGCCATCTGGAGCGGGGTGGTCGCGGTGTTGAACTGGCCGATGGAGGAGAGCGCGTTGCTGCTGCGGTCGGCCTTCTTGTCGTAGACCGAGGCGACGGCGCGGACCGGGGTGTACTGCTCGGCGTTGAAACCGAACTTCTCGGCCATCTCGACCATCTTGTCGCGGCCGACGTCGTCGCCGAGCTTCGCGAAGACCGAGTTGCAGGAGATGTCGAGAGCATGCTTGAGGCTGGCGTTGGCACAGCCCGTCGCATGGTTGATCATGGGCGTCTTCGTGTTCGGGAGGATGTACGGCTCGGGGGTGTCGGTCGGCGCGTTGATGTCGCTGACCTTGCCGTTCTCGAGGGCGGCGGCAGCGGTGACGACCTTGAAGACGGAGCCGGGCGGGTAGATCTCGCGCAGCGCCCGGTTCTGCATGGGCTTGTTCTTGTCTTCCTTCAGCGCCACCCACGCCTTCTCGTCCTTGCGGGAGTAGCCCGCGAAGGAGGAGGGGTCGTAGGAGGGCGTGGACGCCATCGCGAGGATCTTGCCGGTCTTCGGCTCGATGGCGACGACCGCGCCGGTCTTGTTGCCGAGGCCCTCGAAGGCGGCCTTCTGCGCGGCGCCGTTCAGGGTGGTGACGACGTCGCCGCCCTTCTTCTTCTCGCCGGTGAACATGGAGAGGGTGCGGTCGAAGAACAGCCGGTCGTCGTTGCCGGTGAGGATGCCGTCCTCGAGCTTCTCGATCTGGCTGGCGTCGTAGGCCTGCGAGGCGTAACCGGTGACCGGGGCCCACATGGGGCCGTCGACGTAGGTCCGCTTGAACTTGTAGTACTCGTCCTTGGAGTCGACGGAGCCGGTGACCGGCTTGCCGTCGACGATGATGTTGCCGCGCTCGTTGGCGTACCGCTCGATCCGGACGCGGGTGTTCTTGGGGTGCGAGGTCAGCTCGTCGGCACGGACGAACTGCACCCAGTTGTCCCGCACGAGCAGGGCGAGGATGAGCAGGCCGCAGAAGATCGCGACCCGTCGCAGCGGCTTGTTCACGGGCGGACCACCTGGGTCATCTCGGCGTCGGGGGACGGGGCGGGCGCGGGCGCGGGACGGCGCGCGGTGTCGCTGATCCGGATCAGGATGCCGATCAGGGCCCAGTTGGCGATCACGGAGGAACCGCCGTACGCGAGGAACGGCATGGTCATGCCGGTGAGCGGAATGAGTCCCAGGACACCGCCGGCGACGACGAAGATCTGGAGGGCGAAGGCGCCGGAGAGGCCCATCGCGAGCAGCTTGCCGAAGGGGTCGCGGGCGGCGAGGGAGGTGCGGATGCCGCGCTCGACGATCAGCCCGTAGAGGAGCAGGAAGACCATCACGCCCGTGAGGCCGAGTTCCTCGCCGACGGTCGCGAAGATGAAGTCGGAGTTGGCCGCGAAGCTGATGAGGTCCGAGTTGCCCTGGCCGAGACCGGTGCCGAGGATGCCACCGGAGCCGAAGGACATCAGCACCTGGGTCATCTGGTCGCAGGCGTACGCCATGTTGGATCCCGCGGGCGCCGTCTCCAGGCACTCGAAGGGGTCGAGCCAGGCTGCCACGCGGGACTGGACGTGGCTGGCGAAGGAGCTCACGGCGACCGCTCCGCCGGCCGCCATCAGCAGACCCATGACGATCCAGCTCGTCCGCTCGGTCGCCACGTACAGCATGATCACGAACATGCCGAAGAAGAGCAGCGAGGTGCCGAGGTCGTTCTCGAAGACCAGGATGAGGAGGCTGACCGCCCAGATCGTCAGGATCGGGCCGAGGTCGCGGCCGCGCGGCAGGTAGAGCCCCATGAAGCGGCGGCTGGCCAGGGCCAGCGCATCCCGCTTCACCATCAGGTAGCCGGAGAAGAACACCGCCAGGACCAGCTTGGCGAACTCGCCGGGCTGGATCGAGAAGCCGCCGACCCTGATCCAGATCTTGGCGCCGAAGCTGTCCGTGCCGAGGCCCGGCACGAGCGGCAGCAGCAGCAGGACGAGGGAGACTGCCATGGAGATGTACGTGTAGCGCTGGAGGACCCGGTGGTCCTTGAGCAGCAGCAGTACGCCCACGAACATGGCGATGCCGATCGCCGAGTACATCATCTGGCTCGGGGCGTCCGGGCTGAAGCTCTTGTACAGCCGCATCGAGGTGGCAATCAGCCGCGGCGACTGGTCGAGCCGCCAGATCAGCACCAGGCCCATGCCGTTGAGCAGGGTGGCGAGGGGCAGCAGCAGCGGGTCGGCGTAGGGGGCCCACTTCCGCACCACCAGGTGCGCGACGCCCGCGAGGAGGGCGAGGCCGAGTCCGTACCCGAGCATGCCGGCCGGGACCTTGCCGTCGATGGCCAGACCCACGTTGAGGTACGCGAACACCGGGATGGCGACGGCGAACGCGAGCAGCGCCAGCTCGGTGTTGCGGCGGCTCGGCGCCTCGATGGCGCCGATGGTGGTCGTGTTGGTGACAACGCTCATGGTGGTGAAAGGCCCCCTACGGGTGCTTACTGCTTGCCGCAGTTCGAGGCCAGCTTCTGCTCCTCCCCGGTGAGGGTGGGACCGGGGGAGGGAGCGGCTGTGGTGGGCTTGGGGTCGGGGGTGGCGGTGGCACCGGGCTTCGGGACCGGCGGCTTGCTCGCCTGGTCGGCCGCCTTCTCGGCGGCGGCCCGGCGCTGCTCGGTCTTCTTGCACGCCGAGGCCTGCACGGAAAGTTCGGCGATCTTGGTCCTGGCCTTGCCGAGGCTGCCGCCCGCGATCGTGTCCTCGACCTGCTTCCGCTGGTAGGCGGGGAGGTACTTGAGTTCGATCTCGGGGTGGTCCTTCTCGAGCTTCGACAGCGAGACCCACGCCAGGTCCTGGCTGATCCCCTGGTACAGCGCCACGTGCTGGTCCTTGGAACCGACGAAGTACTGCGTCTGCGTCCAGCGCCAGCCGCCGTAGAGCCCGCCGCCGGCGATGCCGAGGACCAGGACCAGGAAGAAGGAGCGCTTGAGCCACTTGCGGCCCTTGCGCGGCTTGACGAAGTCGTCGTCCGTGTACGACTCGAAGGAGCCCTGCGGGGGCATGCCGCCGTAGCCGTCGCCGTCACCGCTGCCGGGCGGGCCGAAGCCGCCGGCCGGGGGCTGCTGGTGCGGCGCGGGACGGCCGAGCCCGGAGGCACGGCCGGCCGGGGTCTGCATGGCCCCGCCGTCGTTCAGCTGGGTCTGGTTCTCGGCGACCGCGCCCACGATCACGGGGGTGTCGTGGAGGTGACCGGCGAGGGTGTCGCCGCCGTCGACGTCGAGGACGTCGGCGACGATCACCGTGATGTTGTCGGGGCCGCCGCCGCGCAGCGCGAGCTGGATCAGCTCCTGCACGGTCTCCTGCGGCCCCTGGTAGCTGGCGAGGGTGTCTTCGAGCGTCTGGTGCGAGACCACGCCGGAGAGGCCGTCGGAGCAGATCAGGTAGCGGTCGCCGGCCCGGACCTCGCGGATGGAGAGATCGGGTTCGACGTGGTCGCCGCTGCCGAGCGCGCGCATGAGGAGCGAACGCTGCGGGTGGGTGGTGGCCTCTTCCTCGGTGATCCGGCCCTCGTCCACGAGCCGCTGGACCCAGGTGTGGTCCTGGGTGATCTGGGTCAGCAGGCCGTCCCGGAGCAGATAGGCGCGCGAGTCGCCGACGTGCACGAGACCGAGCCGCCGTCCGGTCCACAGCAGGGCGGTGAGCGTGGTGCCCATGCCCTCCAGCTGGGGGTCCTCCTCGACCATCATCCTGAGCTGGTCGTTGGCGCGCTGCACCGCCGTGCCGAGCGAGGTGAGGATGTCGGAGCCGGGGACGTCGTCGTCGAGGGTGACGAGGGTCGAGATCACCTCCGAGGAGGCGACCTCGCCGGCGGCCTGGCCGCCCATGCCGTCGGCGATGGCGAGCAGCCGGGGACCGGCGTAACCGGAGTCCTCGTTGCCCTCGCGGATCATGCCCTTGTGCGAGCCCGCGGCGAATCGCAGGGACAGTGTCATGCGCACCTGCCCTGTCGACGCTGCATCGGGGTACAGCCGGTCTCGACCCACACTGCCCACCCTCCGGTCGCTTCGGTCGCTCCGGTCGGGAGCGCGGCACGTCCCACGCCGGGGACCGTCCCGGCCCGCTCGCTCCGCTCGCGCCTATTCATGATGTAGCACTACTTCCGCAGCTCGATGACGGTCTTGCCGATGCGGATCGGCGCGCCCAGCGGAACCGGCGTGGCGGTGGTGAGGCGGGTCCGGTCGAGGTACGTCCCGTTGGTGGACCCGAGGTCCTCGACGATCCACTGGCCGTCCCGGTCGGGATAGATCCGGGCGTGACGGCTGGAGGCGTAGTCGTCGTCCAGGACGATCGTCGAATCGTGCGCCCGGCCCAGCGTGATCGTCTGTCCCTGGAGGGCCACGGTCGTACCGGTGAGGGTGCCCTCGGAGACCACCAGCTTGGTCGGGGCGCCGCGGCGCTGGCGGCCGCCCTGGGCGGGCTGCTGGCCGCGCTGCTGCGGAGGCGCGGCGTTCTGGCGCGTGGCCTGCTGGGGCCGTGTTTCCTGGCGTCGCGAACCGCGCTGGGTCACCCGCGTGCCGAAGAGGTCACTGCGGATGACCTGCACGGCCACGATGACGAACAGCCACAGAACGGCCAGGAAACCCAACCGCATGACCGTAAGGGTCAGCTCTGACATTGCCCCCGCTTCACCCTTCGGCTTGCCGGTAAACGATGGTGGTACTGCCCACGACGATCCGCGAGCCGTCGCGGAGCGTAGCGCGGGTGGTGTGCTGCCCGTCCACCACGATGCCGTTGGTGGACCCGAGATCCTGGATCGTCGAGGGCGTTCCGGTCCGGATCTCGCAGTGCCGGCGGGACACGCCGGGATCGTCGATCCTCACGTCCGCGTCGGTGCTGCGGCCGAGGACCAGGGTCGGGCGGGAGATCTGGTGGCGCGTGCCGTTGATCTCGATCCAGTGGCGCGTCTGCGCACCCGCGCCGGCGTGGGTGCCGGGGCCGGGAGCGGAGACACCGGGGCGGCCTCCGGGCGGCGGCCGGTGTCCGGCGGCGCCGGGAGGCGGCGAGGCGGGCATGGGCGGGGCGCCGGTCGGGGGGTACCCGTAGCCGTCGCGGCCCTGCTGGTGCTGCCCGGCGGGCGGCTGGGGCTGCGACGTGCTCGACGCCAGCGTGCGGCTGCGGACGCGGTACAGGCCGGTGTCGAGGTCCTCGGCCTTCTCCAGGTGGACCTTGATCGGTCCCATGAAGGTGTACCGCTGCTGCTTCGCGTACTCCCTGACCAGACCGGCGAGCTCGTCGCCGAGCTGTCCCGAGTAGGGGCTGAGACGCTCGTAGTCGGGCGTGCTCAGCTCCACGATGAAGTCGTTGGGGACGACGGTCCGCTCGCGGTTCCAGATCGTCGCGTTGTTGTCGCACTCGCGCTGGAGCGCGCCGGCGATCTCGACGGGCTGGACCTCGGACTTGAAGACCTTGGCGAAGGTGCCGTTGACCAGACCTTCGAGACGTTGCTCGAAACGCTTCAGGACTCCCATGGGGCACCTCCTCCGTCCTTGTCGTCCTGGTACTGCTCACTGATCGTATCCACGCGTCGGGAAATCGGCTGGTTCCCCTTCTCTGCCCTGTGGACGAGTGTCACCCCTCACAGGTTGCCCCCCGGGATCGTAAGGGCGGCCTGTGGACAGTGTCCCGCACCCGGCCGAGGAAGCGGGGGTTCGGTCCGGGGTCCGGGCGGTCCGTCCCCGTTCCTCCCGCTCCCTCCCCTGCCCTTCTCCGTCCTTCTTCCCCTCTCCCTCTCCGCTCGCTCCCGGCCTTCCCCCGGTCCCGCCCCTCCGCTTCTTCCCCACCCCTCCGCTGGGCCCTACCCCCGACCGTCCTTCTGTCACTCCCTGACCCTGGACTCCGCGAGCGGTGCCGAAACAACGGATGTGAATCCAAGGCTCGCGACGTGCTAATCTTCTGATGTCGCCAGGCGCTCGCACCGCAAGTGAGAGAGCCCGGAGCACACCCAATGCGCGGGTGGCGGAATAGGCAGACGCGCTGGATTCAGGTTCCAGTGCCCGAAAGGGCGTGGGGGTTCAACTCCCCCCTCGCGCACCAGGAGCATCGCTCCAGTAGTAACCAGGAGAAGGTCGGTACCGTCAAGACGGTGCCGACCTTCTTGGTTTTCCGGGCCTTGTGCGGCTCCTGCCTGCCCTTGCCCAGCCCTGGTGTGAGGTACTCCACAGGCAACAGGGCCTTCTCCGGCGGCGCTTCGGCGAGCGGGTGTCGGTGATTCCCCGGTGTCCCGGTGTCCCTGTGTCCTGGTGTCCCGTGCCCTCGGGGCGTGGGGTGCGGAGCCGTGGGGCGCGACCTTCGTCGTGGGCGGGCGAGACGAAAGGGGGAAGGCCGGGGGCGGGGCCCGTCCCTAGGGTGCGAGCGTGGACGCTATGCCGAAGTCGGAGAGCCGGAGCGCGTACGGGATCGGTGCCCTACTCGCCGCGGGGTGGGCCTGGTTCGCCGTGCCCGGGCAGTGGTCGGGGCGCAGGACCACCGGCGAGGTGGCGCTCGCCGTGGTCGTGGGGCTGCTGGGGGCGGGGACCGAGGAACTGCTGGGCGGCGAGGGGTGGTGGCTCGCCGGGGTCGCCGTCGGTGCCGCCGTCCTGTCGTTGCTGCGGCGCCGGCTGCCCGTGAGCGTGCTCGTCCTGACGGCGGCCCTCGCCCCCTTCGTCCCCGGGTTCGGGCCGCTGCTGCTCGTGGTCGGCTGGTCGGCCGGGCGGTACGTCGCGGGAGCCGGCCGGGCACTGGCGGCGTTCATCGCCGCCTACGTCCTCGACGTCGGGGGGACGCTCCTGGAGACCTGGGACCAACAGCGGCTCCTCACGGTCGCCTTCATGGGGACGCTCTACTACCTGGCGACCACCCTGGCCCCCGGACTCGCCCACCGTTACTGGACCCAGCGGCGGACCCTGCTGCACGCCCTCCAGGAGCGCAACGCCCAACTGCTGCGCGAGCGGGCCATGGTGGCCTGGCAGGCACGGCTGCGGGAGCGGCAGCGGATCGCCCAGGACATGCACGACAGCCTCGGCCACCAGCTGGCGCTGATCGCCGTGCACACGGGTGCCCTGGAAGTGGACCGGGAGCTGGGCGACCGCCAGCGCGAAGTGGTCGGCGTCCTGCGGAACGCGTCGGTGACCGCGATGCACGAGCTGCGGGAGGTCGTCGGGATACTCCGCGACGGCGCCGGGACGGCGGACGGGCCTTCCGCGCCCGTGCGGGCGGGGGACGGGACGGGGCGGGCGGCCCGGGGCATCGCCGGCATCGAAGGGCTCGTGGCGGCGGCCCGGGCGGCGGGGACCGAGGTCGGGCTGCGACGGGCCGGGGAGGAACGGCCGCTCGCGCCGGCGGCCGACCACGCCGCGTACCGGATCGTCCAGGAGGCCCTGACCAACGCCTACAAGTACGCGCCGGGGGCCCCGATCGGCGTCGAGCTGCGGTACGAGCCGGACACCTTCGTGGTGGAGGTCGTCAACGGGGAACCGGCGGACGGACCGGCGGAGGACGTGGTGAGCGGCGGGCAGGGACTGACCGGGCTCGTCGAGCGGGCCCGCCTGGTGGGCGGCATGTGCCACGCGGGCCCGGCCGACGGCGGCGGGTTCCGGGTGGCCGGGATGCTGCCGTACGGGGCGGCGCCGGTCGCGGAGGCCGCGCCTTTGGTCGACGCGGCCGACGACTTCCGGCAGCAGACCACGAAGCCGCTGGCGGGCGATGGTCGTCCGGTCGCGGTCGGACCGGCCGACTGGACGTTCACGGAGCGGGAGCTGGCGATGGCGGTGCGCGGGAACAGGAGCAGGGGCGGGGCGGTCGCGCTCGGTTGCGGGATCGCGTTCGCGGCGTTCGTCCTGCTCGTGGTGGCGGGCGGCTTCGCCCTCTACTTCCTGATGGGTTCGCTGAAGGACGGGATGATCGATCCCGCCGAGTACGAGGCGGTGCGGGTCGGAGCGGACGAACGGGAGGTCCGGGACCGGCTGCCGTCGGGCGAGACGATAGCCACGGCGGGCCTGGCGAATTCGGGGCCCGCGCGGCCGCAGGGGGCCGACTGCCTGGTGCTGATGTCCTCGGAACTGGGGGAGAACTTCGAGGAGGAACCCGTTTTCCGGTTCTGCTTCAAGGACGGCAAGCTGATCGAGAAGAAGTCGTACACGGTCGAGCAGAGATAGTGCCGACTGCTCGTACCGGAGTCGTGGGGGAGTGGCTGTGGCAGGGCAGCGCATCAGAGTCGTGATCGCCGACGACGAGCCGTTGATCAGGGCCGGAATCCGGATGATCCTCACCTCCGACCCGGAGATCGAGGTCGTCGGGGAGGCGGCCGACGGACGGGCGGCGGTCGAGGCGGCGCGGGCGCACGCCGCCGACGTGGTGCTGCTCGACATCCAGATGCCGGTTCTCGACGGCCTCTCGGCGCTCCCGGAGCTGCGGAGGGCGGCGCCCTCGGCCCGGGTCGTCGTCCTGACCACCTTCGGCGAGCGGGAGAACGTGCTGCGGGCGCTCGAACACGGAGGCGCCGGCTTCCTCCTCAAGGACACGGCGCCCGCGGAACTGATCGGAGCGGTGCGGGCGGCCGCGGCGGGGGACGCCTATCTGTCCCCGGCGGCGACCCGTCACGTGGTCGAGCGGCTCGCCACGGGCCGGGAGGCGGCCCGCGCCGAGGAGGCGCGGGGGCGGGTGGCGGCGTTGAGCGAGAAGGAACGGGACGTCCTCGCGCTGCTCGGGGAAGGGCTCTCCAACGCGGACGCGGGGAAGCGGTTGCACATGAGCGAGGCCACGGTGAAGACGTACGTGAGCCGCATCCTGGCCAAGCTGGACTGCGAGAACCGGGTCCAGGCGGCCCTCCTGGCCCGGGACGCGGGTCTGTAGGGGCCGGGAGGCGGGGGCGTCGGGGGCTCCGGTCCGAAGCGGGGCCCGTCAGCGCGAGGGGCGGCCCGGGGGGCGGCTCGCGCCGGTGTCGTCGGGGCCGGTGCCGTCACGAGAGTCCTCACCGCGACCGGCGGTCCCCTCGTGACCGGTGCCGCCGCCGGCGGTCCCCTCGTGACCGGTATCGCTGTGACCGGCGGTCTCGCCGGGACCAGTGCCGTTGTAGCGGAGCAGGTACGTGGCGAAGAGAGCCAGGTCCTCGGCCGACCAGTCCTTGAGCCGCTCCTGGTAGGCGGCGCGGCGGTTCGTCCGGGCCGAGGCGAGGACCCTCGTGCCCGCCTCCGTGGCGTGCAGGACCTGTACGCGGTGGTCGTCGGGGGCCGGGCGTCGCTCGACGAAGCCCAGTTTCTCCAGGCCGGCGACCTGACGGCTGACCGTCGACTTGTCCAGCAGGTAGTGGGCCGCGAGATCGGTGGCGCGGCAGCCCCGCCGCTCCTCGATGTGGGCGAGGAGGGTGTAGGAGACGAGCGGGAGCTCGGGATGGACCTGAGCCGCGGCCGCGCGGGCCCGGCGGGCGAAGGCCGTCAGTTCGCGCTGGATGACGTCCAGGGACGCTTCGCGGGGTGGTCGCGTGCCGCCGGTCATGGTGGCTCCCTCGTCGTCGTGCGGACGCTGGTCGCCCACCACGGCCTTTCAGTTGTATAGTACAACGGTTCTTTAGTTGTAAAAGCCAACCATGGAGGTCTCGGTGTCCTCAGGACCGAACACGAAGGGTGCGTTGAAGCATGTCCTCGGGCATCTGCTCACCCCCCTGCTGATGTGTGTCGGCATGGGACTCGCCTACCTCGGCGCCTTCCACGCCCCCGCGCCCCACGACCTGCGCGTCGATGTCGTCGGCTCCGGTCCCGCGACCCAGGTCCTCGCCCAGTCGCTCCAGGACAAGGGCGCGGGCGCCCTCGACGTCCGTACCGTCGCCGACCGGGAGAGCGCCGTCACCGCGCTGCGCGAGCAGCACAGCTTCGGTGCCTACCTCCCCGGCGAGAAGCCCGAGCTCCTCGTCGCCTCCGGCTCCTCCGACACCAGCGCCATGGCGGTCGAGAAGGTGTTCACCAAGGTCGCCGCCGCGCAGGACGCCCCGCTGAAGGTCACCGACGTCGCCCCCACCGCCTCCGGCGACCCCACCGGCCAGGGAGTCTTCTTCCTCCTCGTCGCCCTCAGCATCGGCGCGTACGCCTCGGTCGCCGTCATCGGCGGCGCCGGAGCCGCCCTGCCCATGCGGATCAGGGCCCTCCTCGCCGCCGGGATGTCCCTCGTCGTCAGCCTGATCGGCACCCTCTTCGCCGGGCCGGTCTTCCACCTGGTCGACCGGGGACTCGGCGGGGTGTGGGCGATGTCCTGGCTGTACGCGGCGGGCATCCTGATGGTCGGCGTCGGCCTGCACACCTTCCTGCGCCGCTGGACCACGCTCGGCGTGATGGTGCTCTTCGTCATGCTCAACTTCACGAGCTCCGGCGGCATCTACCGCCCCGAGCTCCAGCCCGGCTTCTTCGGTGCGCTGCACGCCTTCTGGAACGGCGCCGGCTTCATCGAGGGCGTGCGCGCCCACGTGTACTTCGACGGCCACGCCCTCGGCGGGAACGTCCTCGTCCTCGCCCTCTGGCTCCTCGTCGGCGTCGCCCTCGTCGTCCTCGCCGGTCTCACGGAGTCCCGCCGGGGGAGGACGGCCGCCGGGACGCCGGCCGCCACGGCGGCCGGCGAACGCGGAAAGACCGGGAACGGGGCCGGTTCGAATGAGGCGGCCGAGGAGGAGATGGAGGAGGCCGTCGCGGTCTGAGGACTTGTCCACAGGGGCTTGTCCACAGGGGAGGCGGCCGACCCGGCCACGGAGGTACCGTCGGGCCGAACGATGGTGGACATCGCATCGGGGGAGGGCGTCCCATGGACGTGATCAGGGCCGTCGTGCCGGAACAACGGGGTACGGACGGAGCACCGGACGAGAGGGCGGGCGGGTCGCCGGACGGCATGCCCAACGAGGGGCGCGTCCCGTACGTGCCGGGGTTCGCCCGCCGGCCGGTCGCGGGAGCCGGGACCTCTCCCAGGGAGCTGGGCAGGAAACTGCGCGAGCGCGTCCCCCGTTCCTCGCACGACCGGCAGGGCCTTCCGACCGGCCGGCCGGACGCCGTGCGCGCCGTCGAGGAGTCGAACCTCGGCCGGGTCCCCGAACTGACGCCGATACGGGTGGGCAGGATGGCCGCGAGCCCCTTCGCCTTCCTGCGCGGTTCCGCCGGGCTGATGGCGCGGGACCTCGTCGGCACCCCCGTCACCGGGATCGCGGCCCAGATATGCGGTGACGCGCACGCGGCCAACTTCGGCCTCTACGGGGACGCCCGCGGCGGGCTCGTCATGGACCTCAACGACTTCGACGAGACCGTCGTCGGACCCTGGGAGTGGGACCTCAAGCGGCTCGCCACCTCCTTCGTCCTCGCCGGCCGGGAGATCGGAGCGAGCGAGGACGTCTGCCGGGCCGCGGCCCTCGACACCGTCGGCGCCTACCGGCGCACCATGCGCCTGCTCGCCCGGCTCCCCGCCCACGACGCCTGGAACGCGATCGCCGACGAGGAACTCGTCTCCCACGCCGACGCCCGCGACCTCGCCGGTATTCTGGAGCGGGTCTCCGCCAAGGCGCGCAACAACACCAGTGCCCGGTTCGCCGCCCGGTCGACCGAGGCCGTGCCGGACTCCGAGGGAGGCGGCCGCAGGTTCGTCGACGCTCCCCCGGTACTGCGCCGGGTCCCGGACGCCGAAGCGGCCCGGGTCGCCGCGTCCCTCGGCCCGTACCTGGAGACCGTGTCCGAGGACCGGCTGCCGCTCCTCGCCCGGTACGCCGTCCACGACGTGGCCTTCCGGGTGGTCGGAACCGGTAGCGTCGGCACCCGCTCCTACGTGGTCCTGCTCCTCGACCACCGGGGCGAGCCGCTGGTGCTCCAGGTCAAGGAGGCCCGCCCCTCGGCCCTGCTGCCCCATCTGCCGGCGGCCGGCTTCACGGTGAAGGACGCGAGCCACGAGGGAAGGCGCGTGGTGCTCGGGCAGAAGCGGATGCAGGTCGTCAGCGATCACCTGCTCGGCTGGACCACGGTCGACGGGCGCCCGTTCCAGGTGCGCCAGTTCCGCAACCGCAAGGGCAGCGTCGACCCCGCCGCGCTCACCGCCGGCCAGCTCGACGACTACGGCAGGATGACCGGGGCCCTGCTCGCCCGTGCCCACGCCCACAGTGCCGACCCGCGCCTGATATCCGGTTACTGCGGAAAGAACGAGGAGCTGGACGAGGCCGTCGCCTCCTTCGCCGTCCTGTACGCGGACCGTGTCACCGCCGACCACGCCGACCTGCTCTCCGCCGTCCGTTCCGGCCGGGTGGCGGCCGAACCCGGCGTCTGACGTCCGGCCGGGAGGGGGACGGCGGCCCCTTACGCTGGGAGGGTGACGACCCGGAACGAGGACAGCGACGTGGACCAGGGCCAGGAGAGCGTCGAGAACGCGGTCGGCGGCGCGGCCGACACACAGCCGGAGGCGCAGCCGGACACGAACGCGAACACGGACGCGGACGCCGGGGGAGGCCCGCAGGCCGGGGCGGACGAGGGCGTCGGCACCGGATCCGGCACCGGCACCGCCCCCGAGGCCGGGGCCGACGAGCGGCCCGAGGCGCGTCTCGAACGTGCCGTGCGGGTGGCCGAGCAGGCGCTGATCGAGTTCGAGATCGCCGTCGAGACCTTCCGGGTCGAGGTGGAGAACTTCTCCCGGCTGCACCACCAGAAGCTCGGCCCGATGTACGCGCGCCTCGACGAGCTGGAGGCGCTGATCGCCGAGGCCCGGGCGGCCCGCACCGGTGACGCGGAGGACCTGCGGCGGGCGAGGGAGGCCCGGGCGGCGGTCCTGCCGATGCCCGGGGTGGAGGAACTGTTCCACGACTGGGCCGACACCGACGGCCTCTCCCCCGAGGCGGCGGCGATGCTCACCGGCCGGCCGGTGCAGCCGCCGAAGCGGGTCCGGCCCGGCGAGGAGGCCCGCAGGCTCTACCGCGAGCTGGCTCGCAAGGCCCATCCGGACCTGGCCCGCGAGGAGGACGAGCGGAAGCGGCGCGAGGAGTTCATCACCCGGGTGAACGCCGCCTACGCCCGGGGGGACGAGGCGCTGCTGCGGGAACTGTCCGCCGAGTGGGAGGCCGGCCCGGTGCCGGCCGAGGAGCGGCTCAGCGAGAGCGAGGAGCTCTACGCCCGCCTGGAGTGGCTGGCGGAACGCAAGGACATGCTGTCGGCGGTGGCGCGCGAGCTGGAGGAGAGCGCGATCGGCGCGATGCTGCGGATGGCGCCGGACGACCCGGACCGGCTCCTGGAAGAGATCGCGGAGCAGCTGCTCGCGCAGGTCGCCGAGCGGGAGAACGAGCTGTCCGGACTCGTGCAGTAGGTTTTTCCGTGAGCCCGGGTTCCTCCGGGTGGCTCCGACGAGAGAAGGCCGGTCCCATGAACGTCTCCCCGCTGCCCTCGGTGGACGCGGCATCCGTGCCCGCCGATGCCCTGGTGCTGGACGTCAGGGAGGACAACGAGTGGGCCGCCGGTCATGTCGAAGGCGCCGTGCACGTGCCGATGAGCGACTTCGTGGCCCGCTTCGGCGAGGTCACGGAGGCCATCGCCGAGCACGGCCGGGCCCATGTGATGTGCCGGGTCGGCGGCCGGTCGGCCCAGGTCACGCAGTACCTGGTCCAGCAGGGCTTCGACGCGGTGAACATCGACGGCGGGATGCTCGCCTGGGAGGGCGCAGGGCGCCCGATGGTGACGGAGAACGGCAGCCCGGCCTTCGTCCTCTGACCTTCGTCGCCCGGCCTTCCTTCCCCGAACTTCTTCCCCCGGAGGCCCCGGCACCGTGTGGGCGGCCGGGGCGGCCCGCCGGGATGCCGTCGGCGGGAGGAGCCGTCAGCGGTCGAAGTCCAGCTCCACCCCGGCGGTGACGGGCCGGGACTGGCAGGCCAGGACGTATCCGGCGTCGGTCTCCTCCGGTTCCAGGGCGAAGTTGCGGTCCATCCGCACCTCTCCGTCGACGACGAAGGCGCGGCAGGTGCCGCACACCCCGCCCTTGCAGGCGTACGGGGCGTCCGCGCGGGCCCGGAGCACGGTGTCGAGGAGCGTCTCGCCCCGCTCCACCGGCCAGGTGCCGGAACGGCCGTGCAGGGTCGCGGTCAGCGTGGCGTGCGCGGGGGCGTCGGCCGCCGGGGCCACCACGGTCGCGGAGCCGTCGTCCACGTGGAAGATCTCCTGGTGGATCCGGCCCCGGTCGACCCCCAGGTCCCGCAGGGCCCGCTCGGCGTCCTGCACCAGCCCGAACGGGCCGCAGAGGAACCAGCCGTCGACGTCGCCGACCGGCAGCAGCGCGGGGAGCAGCGCGGTGAGGCGGTCGCGGTCGAGCCTGCCGGACGGCAGCCCGGCCTGCTGCTCCTCCCGGGAGAGCACGGTGACCAGCTGGAACCGGTCGGGGTAGCGGTCCTTGAGGTCGGCCACCTCGTCCAGGAACATCGTGGACGCGGCGGTGCGGTCGCTCCGGACCAGGCAGAACCGGGCCTCCGGCTCGCGGGCGAGCAGGGTGGCCGCCATCGACAGGACCGGAGTGATGCCGCTGCCGCCGACGACGGCCGCGAAGCGGCCGGGGCGCGGGGCGAGCGTGAAACGGCCGCGGGGCTCCATGACGTCGACCAGGTGCCCGACGGCCAGTTCCTTGAGCGCGTACGTCGAGAACGCGCCGCCGTCCACGAGCCGGATGCCGACGCGCAGCACGGGGGGCTCGCCGGCCGGGGCGGCCGGAGCGCAGATCGAGTACGTGCGCCGGACCTCCTCGTCCCGTTCGCCGGTGCGCCGCAGGGCGAGGTGCTGGCCGGGCACGTGCCGGTAGGCCTCCTGGAGCTCGGGCGGAACCGCGAAGGTGACGGCCACCGAGTCGTCCGTGAGCCGCTCGACCCCGCTCACCCTGAGCGGATGGAACCCGGCCCGTCCGGCGCCTGAGGACACCATCTACAACTCCTTGAAGTGGTCGAACGGTTCGCGACAGGCGGTGCAGCGGCGCAGTGCCTTGCACGCGGTGGAGGAGAAACGGCTCAGCAGTTCGGTGTCGGTGGAACCGCAGTGGGGGCAGCGGATCGCCAGGGTCAACGGCACGGGCCCGCCGGGAGGGCCCTGCGGGCGGGGCGGGGCGATGCCGAACTCGGTGAGCTTGCGCCGCCCCTCCTCGCTGATGTCGTCGGTGGACCAGGCGGGGGCGAGGACCGTGACGACGGAGACCTCCGGGACCCCGTGCTCGTGGAGCGCGCGCTCGATGTCCGAGGACATGGCCTCGATCGCCGGACAGCCCGTGTAGGTCGGGGTGAGGGTGACCTCGACCCGGCCGGGGCCGGTCACGTGGACGCCCCGCACGACCCCCAGCTCCTCCAGGGTGAGGACGGGAAGCTCCGGGTCGGGGACGGCGCCGGCGACCCGGCTCAGCTCCTCCTCCAGGGCCGTCATGGTCACCACGACGCCCCCGGGTGGCTGCGGTGCAGGTGCTGCATCTCGGCGAGCATCCGCCCGAAGGACTCGGTGTGCAGTCCCTGCCGGCCCGCGCCCGCGCTCCAGGCGCCGGTGCGCGGCCCGGAGGGCACGGCGAGCGTGGCCCTTCCGAGGACGTCCGTCACCGATTCCAGCCAGGCGCTCTCCAGCTCCGCGGGGTCCGCGCCGAGCCCTTCGACGGGCTGGAACAGTTCGCCCGTGTACCGCCACAGGGCGTCGCAGGCCCGGCTCATCCGCTCGTGGCTCTCGGCGGTGCCGTCGCCGAGGCGCAGCGTCCACTGCTCGGCGTGGTCCTGGTGGTAGGCGACCTCCTTGACGGCCTTGGCCGCGAGGCCGGCGAAGGGGCCGTCGCCGGAGGCCAGCCGGCCGTACAGGAGCCGCTGGTAGGTGGAGAAGTACAGCTGCCGGGCGATGGTGTGGGCGAAGTCCCCGTTCGGCTGCTCGACGAGCTGGACGTTCCGGAAGGCGCGCTCCTCCCGGAGGTAGGCCAGTTCGTCCTCGTCGCCGACGAGGGAGAGCAGGACGCGGGCCTGTCCGAGCAGGTCGAGGGCGATGTTGGCCAGGGCGACCTCCTCCTCCAGGACGGGGGCGGAACCGGCCCACTCGCCCAGGCGGTGGGAGAGGACGAGGGCGTCGTCGCCCAGGGCGAGGGCCGCGCCGGTGAACGCGGGACCGGGGCCTCCACGGGTGTCCGGGGCGTCGGCCGAGGCCCGCCCGTCGGAGTCCTCGCGCGTGTCGGGGGTGCTCACAGGTGCTTCACCCCCTCCGGGATCTCGTAGAAGGTCGGGTGGCGGTAGGGCTTGTCCGCGGCCGGATCGAAGAAGGGGTCCTTCTCGTCCGGCGAGGAGGCGGTGATCGCCGCGGAGGGCACGACCCAGAGGGAGACGCCCTCGCTCCTGCGGGTGTACAGGTCGCGGGCGTTGCGCAGCGCCATCTCCGCGTCGGGCGCGTGGAGACTGCCCGCGTGGGTGTGGGACAGTCCGCGGCGGGAGCGCACGAACACCTCCCACAGCGGCCAACCGTCGCTCGTCATCCCTGTGCCTCCCGGTGCTTCCCGTTGTGCTTCTCCGCGTGGGCCGCCGCCGCTTCCCTGACCCAGGCGCCGTCCTCGTGGGCCCGGCGCCGCCTGCTCAGCCGCTGCTCGTTGCAGGGGCCGTTGCCCTTGAGGACGTCCCAGAACTCGGTCCAGTCGATCGGGCCGAAGTCGTAGTGCCCCCGCTCCTCGTTCCACCGCAGGTCGGGGTCGGGGAGGGTGAGGCCGAGCGCCTCGGCCTGCGGGGCGGCGATGTCCACGAAGCGCTGCCGCAGTTCGTCGTTGGTGTGGCGCTTGATCTTCCAGGCCATCGCCCGGGCGGTGTGGGTCGACTCGTCGTCCGGCGGGCCGAACATCATCAGCGAGGGCCACCACCAGCGGTTCACCGCGTCCTGCGCCATGGCGTGCTGGGCCTCGGTGCCGTTCGACAGGGCGAGCAGCGCCTCGTACCCCTGCCGCTGGTGGAAGGACTCCTCCTTGCAGACCCGGACCATCGCGCGGGCGTAGGGGCCGTAGGAGCAGCGGCACAGGGGGACCTGGTTGGTGATCGCGGCGCCGTCCACCAGCCAGCCGATCGCGCCGACGTCGGCCCAGGTCAGCGTGGGGTAGTTGAAGATCGAGGAGTACTTCTGGCGGCCGGTGTGGAGCTTGTCGAGCAGGTCGTCCCGGTCGGCGCCCAGCGTCTCCGCCGCGCTGTACAGGTACAGGCCGTGACCGGCCTCGTCCTGCACCTTGGCCATCAGGATCGCCTTGCGCCGCAGCGAGGGCGCGCGGGTGATCCAGTTCGCCTCGGGCTGCATGCCGATGATCTCGGAGTGGGCGTGCTGGGCGATCTGGCGGACGAGCGAGGCGCGGTAGGCCTCGGGCATCCAGTCGCGCGGTTCGATGCGCTCGTCGGCGGCGACGGCGGCGTCGAACACGGCCTCGCGGGCGGCCTGCTCCGCCGCCTCGGCCGCTCCCGCCGTGCCGGGCGCGCCCGCACCACCTGCCGTCCCTGCCGTCATTGCGGTCATCGAATCCCCTACCGACCGATCGTTCGGTTGAATGACTCCAATGGTGAGTCGGCGGCCCGTATGGTGTCAACCCTGTGGACGACCGAGGCAGCCGAAGGCGGGGGCGGGGCGGGATGGACGCGTACGTCGAGAAGGACGCGGCCGGGACGGGAGGCGACGACCGGCGGCCGGAGCCGGAGAATCCGCCCCCGGCCCTCCCGGAGCCTTCGGCCGCCCAGCCGGACGCCCCGGCCCCCGGGGACGGCGCCCTGCCCCCCGGAGCCGGCATCGCGGCCCTGTCCCTGCCGTACCAGGTGGTCGTCGCGGTCGCGCTGGCCGTCGCCGGGGTGTTCGCCTGCGTCCACCTGGCGATGGTCTTCCTGCACGTGGCACCGTCCAACACGCTGACCAAGCGGCACGGCCAGGCCGTGGACGACTGGATCTACCCCGAGTTCGAGCAGAACTGGAAGCTCTTCGCGCCCAACCCGCTCCAGCAGAACGTCTCGGTCGAGGTCCGCGCCGAGGTCGCCGCCGGCGACGGCCACCGGACCACCGGCTGGATCGACCTCACCGCCCGGGACGTCGAGGCGGTCCTCCACAACCCGATGCCCAGCCACACCCGGCAGAACCAGCTCCGCAGGGCCGTCGACTTCTACGTCAACTCGCACTCCGACGACCTGCGGCCCCACGGAACGCGCGGTCGGCTCTCGGAGGAGTACATGCGCCGCATCGTGATGCTCCGGCTCGACGGCCTTCCCTCCCTCGAAGGCTCCGACGTGCGGCGCGTCCAGCTCCGCACCGTGACCCGGCCCGTCCCCGCGCCCCCGTGGAACACCGGGGACGGCGGGAGCGCGGGGGAGGCCGTGCGGCCGGAGCCCTCCCCCGCCTACCGCCCCTTCCCGTGGTGGCGGATCACCGACGCCGACCGGCCCGCCGGGTCCGGCCGGGACCGCACGGAGGCGACCCGATGACCGCCCCGGACGCGGCACCCCGGCCGGACCCCGCGACCGTCCCCCCGCGCGCGCGTACCCGTGAACCCGTCGACCGCCGGCTCGCCCGCGCCGTCCAGACCGTCACCGGCCGCCCCCTCGGCCCCCACCAGGCCGCGATCGTCCGGATCGGCTTCTCGCTGACCTGGCTGCTCTTCCTGCTGCGGGAGCTGCCGCACCGGCGGGAGCTGTACGGCCCCGACGGCCCCTGGTCCTGGGACCTCGCCCGCCGCCTGATCGCCGAGAACCGCTCCTTCACCGTGCTCCTGTGGACGGACGGCCGGCTCTGGTTCGAGTGCGTCTACGGGCTCGCGGTGCTCTCCGCCGCGCTGCTCCTGGTGGGCTGGCGCACCCGGGCCGTGTCCGTGGTCTTCATGGTCGGGGTCCTGTCGCTCCAGAACCGCTCGGTGTTCGTGGGCGACGGCGGCGACAACGTCCTCCACCTCGCCTCGATCTACCTCGTCCTCGTCCGGTGCGGCCGGGTCTGGTCCCTCGACGCCCGCCGGGCGGCCCGCGAGGACCGCGCCGCCCGTGCCGGAGATCCCCCGCGCCGCGACCTCACGGGCCCGCTGCTGTGGACCGTGCTCGGCGGCTTCCTCATGGCCGTCACCCGGTTCGGCGACGTCACCGGCGAATGGTGGGTCACGGTGCTGCTGTGGGTGCTCTGGCTGGGGAACGCGCTGTGGTGGCTGGTGTGCCGGCGCGCCCCCGGGGAGCCGCGCGTCCTGCTCGACGCCTTCGCGAACCTCGCCCACAACGCCGCCCTCCTCGTGCTCATGGCGGAGGTCTGCCTGATCTACGCCACGGCCGGCTGGTACAAGGTCCAGGGGTCGCGCTGGCAGGACGGCACCGCGCTGTTCTACCCCCTCCACCTCGACTACTTCACCCCCTGGCCCGCCCTCTCCGAACTGCTCGCCTCCAGCGGGATCATGGTGATGGTGCTGTCCTACGGGACGGTGATCGTCCAGGTCGCCTTCCCCTTCACGCTCTTCAACCGCAAGGTCAAGAACGCCCTCCTCGTGGTGATGATGCTGGAGCACGCCGGGATCGCCCTGCTCCTCGGACTGCCGGCCTTCTCGCTCGCGATGATCTCCGCCGACGCCGTCTTCCTCCCGACGGCCTTCCTGGTGGCCCTGGGCTCCCGGGCGGCCGGGGGCCGGGACCGGCTGTCGCGGCGGTCGCCGGGCGGGAAGCTGCCCGGGCAGCGCCGTACGGGTGAGGAGCGGGACCCCCGTACCCTCGTCGGGTGAGCACCACCGAAGAGAAGCCCGGGAACGGGCCGGGGACGGCCGGGTCCGGGACGGCCGGGGAGCCGGTCCAGTACGACGAGGGGTTCGGTCCCGAGGTCGGCGTCGGGCCGCACCCGGAGCCGTGGCCCCGGGGCGAGCAGTACGACCCCGAGCTGCTGGCCGGCGGCGACCGGCGCAACGTCGTCGACCGCTACCGCTACTGGACCCGCGAGGCGGTCGTCGCCGACCTGGACACCCGCCGCCACGACTTCCACGTGGCGGTGGAGAACTGGGGCCACGACTTCAACATCGGCTCGGTGGTACGGACCGCCAACGCCTTCCTGGCGAAGGAGGTCCACATCGTGGGCCGGCGCCGCTGGAACCGGCGGGGCGCCATGGTGACCGACCGCTACCAGCACGTCCGCCATCATCCGGACACCGGGTCGCTGACCTCGTGGGCGGCGGCCGAGGGCCTGCCCGTCATCGGCATCGACAACCTGCCCGGAGCCGTACCGCTGGAACGGACCGTCCTCCCGCGCCGCTGCGTGCTGCTCTTCGGCCAGGAGGGCCCCGGGCTCACCGAGGAGGCCCGCGCCCACGTGGAGATGGTCTGCTCGATCGCCCAGTTCGGATCGACCCGCTCGATCAACGCGGGGGCGGCCGCCGCCATCGCCATGCACGCGTGGATCCAGCGGTACGCCGAGATCGGTACTCCCTGAGGCGGCGGGGCCCCACCGGGCCCCGCCGCCCGCGGACTCAGGCCTGGCGGCGGACCTCCACCACCCGGAAGCGGTTGGCGACGAAGGCGCCGTCGCACAGGGCCGCGTTCGCTGCCGGGTTCCCGCCGGAGCCGTGGAAGTCGGAGAACGCGGCCGTCTGGTTCACGTACACCCCGCCCGTCAGGTTCAGCGAGAGCTGGGCCGCCTCCTCCAGGCACACCTCCTCCACCGCCCGCTCGGTCTCCGTCGAGGTCGTGTACGCGCCGACCGTCATCGCGCCCTTCTCGCGGACCGTGCGCCGCAGCAGCTCCAGGGCGTCGGCGGTGGAGTCCACCGCGACGGCGAAGGAGACGGGGCCGAAGCACTCCGAGAAGTACGCGTCCTGGGCCTCCGGCTTGGACCCGTCCAGCTTCACGACGAGCGGGGTGCGGACCACGGCGTCCGGGAACTCCGGGTTGGCCACCTCGCGGGAGGCGAGCGCCACCTCCCCGAGCCCGGCTGCGGCCTCCAGGCGCGCCTTCACGTCCGGGTTGACCAGGGCGCCGAGCAGGCCGTTGGCGCGGGCGTCGTCCCCGAGCAGACCGTCGATCGCCGCCGCGAGGTCGGCCACCACCTCGTCGTACGACTTGGGCCCCTGGTCGGTGGCGATGCCGTCGCGGGGGATCAGCAGGTTCTGCGGGGTGGTGCACATCTGACCGCTGTAGAGGGACAGCGAGAAGGCCAGGTTGGACAGCATGCCCCTGTAGTCGTCGGTGGAGTCCACCACGACCGAGTTGACACCGGCCTTCTCGGTGTAGACCTGGGCCTGGCGGGCATTGGCCTCCAGCCAGTCGCCGAAGGCGGTCGAGCCGGTGTAGTCGATGATCCGGATCTCCGGGCGCACGGCCAGCGTCTTGGCGATCCCCTCGCCGGGGCGCTCGGCGGCGAGCGCCACCAGGTTCGGGTCGAAGCCCGTCTCGGCCAGGACCTCGCGGGCGATCCGGACGGTGAGCGCGAGCGGCAGGACCGCGCGGGGGTGGGGCTTGACCAGGACCGGGTTGCCGGTGGCGAGGGAGGCGAACAGGCCCGGGTAGCCGTTCCACGTGGGGAAGGTGTTGCAGCCGATCACCAGGGCGACGCCCCGGCCGACCGGGGTGAACTCCTTGCTCAGCTCCAGGGGGTCGCGCTTGCCCTGCGGCTTGGACCAGCCGGCCCGCCCGGCGGGGGTGCGGGTCTGTTCCGCGTACGCGTACGCCACGGCCTCCAGGCCCCGGTCCTGGGCGTGCGGGCCGCCGGCCTGGAACGCCATCATGAACGCCTGCCCGCTGGTGTGCATGACGGCGTGGGCGAACTCGTGGGTGCGGGCGGAGATCCTGGCCAGGATCTCCAGGCAGACCAGGGCACGGGCCTCGGCCCCGGCGTCCCGCCAGGCGCCCGTCCCCGCGCGCATGGCGGGGAGCAGGACGTCGAGGTCGGCGTGCGGGTACTCGACGCCCAGCTCCGGGCCGTACGGCGAGACCTCACCGCCGGTCCAGCCGTCCGTACCGGGCTGGTCCAGCTCGAAACGGGTGTGCAGCAGGGCCCGGTACGCGGCGAGGCCCGCCGCCGCGTCGAGCGAGCCGTCCGACCCGTACGCCTTCGGGTGTTCGGGATGCGGCGACCAGTAGGCACGGGTGCGGATGGTGTCGAGTGCCTGGTCGAGCGTGGGCCGGTGCTTCTCGGCCAGACGGTCGGTGGTCGGCTGGACGGTGGCCATGGATGGACCAACTCCTCGTCGAGCTGGGCAGGGAGACGCGTACGGAGTTAGAGTAACCGAACGATCGGTCGGGACAAGGGGGCCCGTCGAACCTGTGGAAAACCCATCGGGGAGGATCACCCCCATGAGCGCCAACGTGACCGTCAGGGGGAACGACGACGTGACCGCCAGTGAGACCGCCGCCGAGCGGGCCGGGGAACAGGACCGCGCGGAAGCCCCGGAGCGGGAGTCCGCCGTGGAGCGGCACCGCACCGTCGCCGTCGTCGGCACCGGGACCATGGGACAGGGGATCGCCCAGGTCGCGCTGGTCGCCGGCCACCCCGTGCGCCTCTACGACAGCGCCCCCGGCCGGGCCGGAGAGGCCGTGGCCGCCCTCACCGCCCGCCTGGACCGCCTCGTGGAGAAGGGGCGCCTGGACGCCGGCGCGCGCGAGGAGGCCGCCGGGCGGCTGCACGCGGCGGCGGAACTCGCCGAACTGGCGGACGCCGCCCTCGTGATCGAGGCGGTCGTCGAGGACCTCCAGGTCAAGCGGCGGCTCTTCGCGGACCTGGAGGAGGTCGTCGGGGACGACGCCGTCCTGGCCACGAACACCTCCTCCCTCTCCGTCACCGCCGTCGCGGGAGCCCTCCGCCTCCCCGGCCGCTTCGTCGGCCTGCACTTCTTCAACCCGGCGCCGCTGCTCCCCCTCGTCGAGGTCGTCAGCGGCTTCGCCACCGACCCGGACACCGCCACGCGCGCGTACGCGACGGTGAAGGGCTGGGGCAAGACCCCGGTGCGCTGCGCGGACACCCCCGGCTTCCTCGTGAACCGGATCGCCCGCCCCTTCTACGCCGAGGCGCTGCGGGTCCACGAGGAGGGCGGGGCCGATCCGGCCACCCTCGACGCGGCCCTGCGCGAGAGCGGCGGCTTCCGCATGGGCCCGTTCGAGCTGACCGACCTGATCGGCCAGGACGTGAACGAGGCCGTCACCCGGTCGGTGTGGGAGTCCTTCCACCACGACCCCAAGTTCACCCCGTCGCTCGCGCAGCGCCGGCTCGTCGAGTCGGGGCGCCTCGGCCGCAAGACCGGGCACGGCTGGTTCTCCTACGCGGAGGGCGCCGAGCGGCCCGAGCCGCACACGGCGCCCCCGGCGGAGGCGCCCGCGAGGGTCACCGTCCGGGGCGACCTGGGACCGGCCGAGCCGCTGGTGGGGCTCTTCGAGGAGGCCGGGATCACGGTCCGGCGGCGCGCGATCGGCAGCGGTTTCATCGAACTGCCGGACGGCACCGCGCTGACGCTCACGGACGGGGAGCCCGCCTTCGAGCACGACCGTGAGAACGTCGTCCTCTTCGACCTGGCCTTCGACTACGCGCGCGCGGACCGGATCGTCCTCTCCGCCCGGGAGGACATCGCGCCGGAGAGGCTGGCCGGGGCGGCGGGCCTCTTCCAGGCACTCGGCAAGAGGGTGTCCGTGATCGGCGACGTGCCCGGCATGATCGTCGCCCGCACGGTCGCGATGCTGGCCGATCTCGCGGTCGACGCGGTCGACCGCGGGGTCGCCACCGCCGAGGACGTCGACACGGCGATGCGGCTCGGGGTCAACTATCCGGCCGGACCGCTGGAGTGGGCCGCGAGGATCGGCCACCAGCGCGTGCGCGACCTGCTCGGGACGCTGCACGAGTGGTACCCGACGGGGCGGTACGCGCCGAGCACCGGCCTCGTGCGCCGGGCGTACGACGAGGAAGCCCGGGCGGGGAAGGACTCCTGATGACCACGGCGAAGCGCGACACGTACACCCCCGAGACGCTGCTCTCGGTCGCGGTGCGGATCTTCAACGAGCGCGGTTACGACGGCACGTCGATGGAGCACCTGTCGAAGGCGGCGGGCATCTCCAAGTCGTCGATCTACCACCACGTGACCGGCAAGGAGGAGCTGCTGCGGCGGGCCGTCAGCCGGGCGCTCGACGGCCTGTTCGCGATCCTCGACGAGCCGGGGGCCGGGCGGGGCCGGGCCGTCGAGCGGGTCGAGTACGTCACGCGCCGCACCGTCGAGGTGCTGATCGCGGAGCTGCCGTACGTGACGCTGCTGCTGCGGGTGCGCGGCAACACCGGCACCGAGCGGTGGGCGATGGAGCGGCGCCGCGAGTTCGACCACCGGGTGGCCGACCTGCTGAAGGCGGCGGCCGCCGAGGGCGACCTGCGGGCGGACGTGGACATCCGGCTCGCGACCCGGCTCCTCTTCGGAATGATCAATTCGCTGGTGGAGTGGTACCGGCCGCAGCAGGACTCCGCGGCGGAGCGGGAGCAGCTGGCCGAGACCGTCGCCCGGCTGGCCTTCGACGGGCTGCGGACGGCCCCCGACGGCCCCTGAACGCCCCCGGCGTCCCCTGAACGGCCCTGGTGTCCCCCTGACCCCGGTGTCCCCGGACGGCCTGACGTCCCCCGAACGGCCCCCAGGCCGGCCGGCCTCTGGCGGCCCCCTCCCCGGGCCCCGGTTTCCTTGCAGCCGGGGTCCGGAAGCCTGGCCTTCCCGTGGCCGTGCCTTCCCGTGGCCGGGTCCTCCTGCGGCCGGGTCCTCCTGCTGTCGGGTCCCGTGGCCAGGGGCGGCGCCGGTCAGGCCCCCGTGGTCCGGGGTGGCGCCGGCCGGGCCTCTCCGTGGTCCGGGTCGACGTCGGTCTCCTCGAAGACGAGCAGGGTCCGGGTGGAGAGCACCTCCGGGATCGACTGGAGCCTGGTGAGCACCAGCTCGCGCAGGGTCCGGTTGTCCGGGGTGTGCACCAGGAGCAGGACGTCGAAGTCACCGCTGACCAGCGCGATGTGCGCGGCCCCCGGCAGGTCCTGGAGCTGTTCGCGCACGGTCCGCCAGGAGTTCTGGACGATCTTGAGCGTGATGTAGGCGGAGGCGCCGTGGCCCGCCCGCTCGTGGTTGACGCGCGCGCTGAAACCGCGGATCACGCCGTCGTCGACGAGCCGGTTGATCCGCGCGTAGGCGTTGGCCCGGGAGACGTGCACCCGTTCGGCCACGGAGCGGATCGAGGCGCGCCCGTCCGACTGCAGGATGCGCAGGATGTCGCGGTCGACGGCGTCCAGCGGGCGGGCGGGGAGGGCCGGGGCCGACGGCGCGGGCGCCGGGCGGGCCGCCTGGTCCCGCCCGTCGGCCATTTGTTCATCCGCCATGTGCCCCCGCCTTTCCCCGGTGGACGACCTGCCCCTATCCCAGGCTGTGGAGAACCGTTTGTCCACAGGCTGGAGGTGCCTGTAGCCAAAATGCCTCCACGACCGAACAATCGGTAGGTGAGGCGCACCACACTCGCGCCGCCCGTCTTCGGGTGTCATGCCCGCTCCCACGAGGAGGTGGACTCGTTGCGACAGCGCAGTTCGACAGTCCAAGAGCCGCCCGGTGCCGCACGCGCCCACCGGACCACCCCGCCGGCATGGCAGCCGCGCACCGATCCCGCCCCGCTGCTGCCCGACGCCGAGCCGCTGCGCGTGCTCGGCACGGACGCCGTGGCCGACTCCGACCCCGCGCTGCTGCTGAGGCTGTACGCGGAACTGGTCCGGGGCCGCCGCTACAACACGCAGGCCACCGCGCTCACCAAGCAGGGCCGCCTCGCCGTGTACCCGTCCACCACCGGCCAGGAGGCGTGCGAGATCGCCGCCGCGATGGCCCTGGAGGACCGGGACTGGCTCTTCCCCTCGTACCGCGACACCCTGGCGGCGGTCGCCCGCGGGCTCGACCCCGTCCAGGCCCTGACCCTGCTGCGCGGCGACTGGCACACCGGTTACGACCCGCACGAGCACCGGATCGCGCCGCTCTGCACGCCCCTGGCCACCCAGCTCCCGCACGCGGTGGGCCTCGCCCACGCCGCCCGCCTCAAGGGCGACGACGTCGTCGCCCTCGCCATGGTCGGCGACGGCGGCACCAGCGAGGGCGACTTCCACGAGGCGCTGAACTTCGCGGCCGTGTGGCAGGCGCCCGTGGTCTTCCTCGTCCAGAACAACGGATTCGCGATCTCCGTGCCGCTCGCCAAGCAGACCGCCGCGCCCTCCCTCGCCCACAAGGCCGTCGGGTACGGCATGCCCGGCCGGCTCGTGGACGGCAACGACGCGGTCGCCGTCCACCAGGTGCTCACCGAGGCCGTGGCCCGCGCGCGGCGCGGCGGCGGGCCGACCCTGGTCGAGGCCGTCACCTACCGGATCGACGCCCACACCAACGCCGACGACGCCACCCGCTACCGCGAGGCCGCCGAGGTCGAGACCTGGCGGGCGCACGACCCGGTCCTCCTCCTCGAACGGGAACTGACGGAGCGCGGCCTGCTGGACGAGGACGGCAGGCGCGCGGCGGCCGAGGCCGCCGAGACGATGGCCGCGGACCTGCGCGAACGGATGAACGCCGACCCGGTGCTCGACCCGATGGACCTCTTCGCCCACGTGTACGCGGAGCAGACCGCGCAACTGCGCGAACAGGCGACGCAGCTGCGCGCCGAGCTCGAAGCCGAGGGTGAGGCGTGATGACGACCGCGACGACCGGCCCCGGGACGGCCGGAACCGGCGGGAAGGCCGGGAGGGCCAAACCCGCCACGATGGCCCAGGCGCTCCAGCGGGCCATGCGCGACGCCATGGCCGAGGACCCGTCCGTCCACGTGATGGGCGAGGACGTCGGCACCCTCGGCGGCGTCTTCCGCGTCACCGACGGACTCGCCGCCGAGTTCGGCGAGGACCGCTGCACGGACACCCCGCTCGCCGAGGCCGGCATCCTCGGCACGGCCGTCGGCATGGCCATGTACGGCCTGCGGCCGGTCGTGGAGATGCAGTTCGACGCCTTCGCCTACCCGGCGTTCGAGCAGCTGATCTCCCACGTGGCGCGCATGCGCAACCGCACGCGCGGCACGATGCCGATGCCCCTCGTCATCCGCGTCCCGTACGGCGGCGGCATCGGCGGCGTCGAGCACCACAGCGACTCCTCCGAGGCCTACTACACGGCCACCCCGGGCCTCCACGTCGTCACCCCGGCCACCGTCGAGGACGCCTACGGCCTGCTGCGCGCGGCCATCGCCTCCGACGACCCCGTGGTCTTCCTGGAGCCCAAGCGGCTCTACTGGTCCAAGTCCGACTGGTCCCCGGAGGCGCCCGCCGCCGTCGAGCCGATCGGCCGGGCCGTCGTACGGCGGCGGGGGACCGGGGCCACCCTGATCACCTACGGCCCCTCCCTGCCGGTCTGCCTGGAGGCGGCGGAGGCCGCGCAGGCAGAGGGCTGGGACCTGGAGGTCGTCGACCTGCGCTCGCTCGTGCCGTTCGACGAGGAGACCGTCTGCGCCTCGGTGCGGCGCACCGGACGCGCGGTCGTGGTCCACGAGTCGACCGGTTTCGGCGGTCCCGGCGCGGAGATCGCCGCCCGGGTGACCGAACGCTGCTTCCACCACCTGGAGGCGCCGGTGCTGCGGGTCGCGGGCTTCGACATCCCGTACCCGCCGCCGATGCTGGAGCGGCACCATCTGCCCGGCGTGGACCGGGTCCTGGACGCGGTGGCGCGACTCCAGTGGGAGGCGGACAACTGATGGCCCGGGTTCTCGAATTCAAGCTGCCCGACCTCGGTGAGGGGCTGACCGAGGCCGAGATCGTGCGCTGGCTGGTGGCCGTCGGCGACGTGGTCGCCGTGGACCAGCCGGTCGTCGAGGTCGAGACGGCCAAGGCCGTGGTCGAGGTGCCCTGCCCGTACGGCGGTGTCGTCACCGCCCGGTACGGCGAGGAGGGCACCGAACTGCCGGTCGGGGCGCCGCTCCTGACGGTCGCCGTGGGGGGTGCCGGGGAGCCGGAGCCCGCGGCCCCCGCCCCGGAGACCGCCGCCGACTCCGCCGTCTCCTCGGAGTACTCGGGCAACGTGCTGGTCGGCTACGGCACCGCCGGGCCCGCCGCCCGGCGCCGCCGGGTCCGGCCGGCGTCCCCGGACCCCGTCCGGACGGCGGTGGCACCCGCACCCGCGCCGGTGGCTCCCGCGCCGGCGGTCGCTCCCGTGCCCGCGCCGGTGGCCGGGACCGCCGACGGACACCGGGGGCCCGTGCCCGTCATCTCGCCGCTCGTGCGGAAGCTGGCCAGGGACGGGGGGCTCGACCTGCGGCAGGTGCGCGGCTCGGGGCCCGAGGGGCTGATCCTGCGGGCCGACGTCGAGCTGGCCCTCGCGGCCCCGGCGGCGCCCACCGGCGACGAGACCGCCCCCTCCACCCCCGTCCTTTCCTCCCCCGCTCCTTCCGCCCCGGTCCCTTCCGGCGCCGCTCCGGGCGTGGAGCGGATTCCGCTGCGCGGGCTCCGGGGCGCGGTGGCGGACAAGCTGTCCCGCAGCCGTACGGAGATCCCGGACGCGACGTGCTGGGTCGACGCCGACGCCACCGAGCTGATGGCGGCGCGGGCGGCGATGAACGCGGCGGGCGGACCGAAGATCTCGCTGCTCGCGCTCCTCGCCCGGATCTGCGTCCATGCCCTGGCCCGCTTCCCCGAGCTGAACTCCACGGTCGACACCGCCGCCCGGGAGATCGTCCGCCTGCCGGACGTGCACCTCGGTTTCGCCGCCCAGACCCCGCGCGGCCTGGTCGTCCCCGTGGTCAAGGACGCGGGGCGGCGGACGGCGGAGTCGCTGACGGAGGAGTTCGGGCGCCTGACCGAGGCCGCCCGGCAGTCCGCGCTCACCCCGGCCGACCTGACGGGCGGCACGTTCACGCTCAACAACTACGGGGTGTTCGGGGTGGACGGTTCCACACCGATCGTCAACCACCCCGAGGCCGCCATGCTCGGTGTCGGCCGGATCGTCCCCAAGCCCTGGGTGCACCGGGGCGAGCTCGCCGTCCGCCAGGTGGTGCAGCTCTCGCTCACCTTCGACCACCGCGTCTGCGACGGCGGTACGGCCGGCGGTTTCCTGAGGTACGTGGCGGACTGCGTCGAACAGCCCGCCGTCCTGCTCCGCACGGTCTGACGGCACGCGGAACCGGTCACCGGGCTCGCCGGGCCCGCCGGGCCCGGGCCGTCCGCCCCGGTCCCGTCCGCTCCGGCCCACTGGGCGGGCTCTGCGAGGCCCGGCCTGGCGAAGTCCGGCCCGGCCAGGTCCGACGGGGCGAGGTCCGGCCCGGATCAGGCCGGTGCGTCTCTCCCTGTGGGACGGGCCGGACGTGCGCGGGGGCAGGCGGCCCATACTGCAGGGATGACCACCGCATACGACGCCGTCGTGCTCGCCGGGGGCGCCGCCGAACGGCTCGGCGGCGCCGACAAGCCCGCCGTGCGGGTCGGAGGGCGCACCCTCCTGGACCGCGTGCTCGCGGCCTGCCCCGGTGCCCGCCGGACCGTGGTCGTCGGAGACCCCCGTCCGACCGGCCGGCCCGTCCTCTGGACCAGGGAGGAGCCCCCCGGCGGCGGCCCGGTGGCCGCCCTCGACGCGGGGGTGCGGGAGACGGAGGCCGCCGTGCTGCTCGTCCTCTCCGCCGACCTGCCCTTCCTGGACGGGGCCACGGTGCGGGGCCTCCTCGACGCCCTGGAGGAGGAGCCCGGCGCCGAGGCGGCGCTCCTCACCGACGACGGGGGACGGGACCAGCCGCTCGTCGCCGCCTACCGGGCGGAACCGCTGCGCCGCGAGCTGTTCCGGCTCGCGGACGAGCGGCACGGCCTCGCCCACCTGCCGCTGCGCCACCTCACGCGGGCGCTCCGTGTCGTCCGGGTCCCCGCGGGCCCCCTCGCCTCGTTCGACTGCGACACCTGGGAGGACATCGCCACGGCCCGGGCCCGCATCAGGGAGCATGGGACCGTGCTGGATGAATGGATCACCGCGGTCAAGGAAGAACTGGGCATCGACCTGGACGTCGACACCGGCGTGCTGCTCGACCTGGCCCGCGACGCCGCCCACAACGTGGCCCGACCCGCCGCGCCCCTGACCACCTTCCTGGTGGGGTACGCGGCGGCGCGCGCGGGCGAGGGCGGCCCCGAGGCGGTCGCCGAGGCCGCCCGCAAGGCCGTGGCGCTCGCCCTGCGCTGGGAGTCCGAACAGGACGGGACCGGATGAGCCCGAAGGAGCCCGTGACCGCGGCTCCCGGAGCCCCGGTGCCTTCCGGCACCCCGGCGACCCCCGGAACCCGGGAGTCCTCCGGCACCCCCACGGCCCCCGGAGGTCCTGCGGCCCCCGGTTCCTCCGCGGCCCCCGCTCCCTCCACAGCTCCCGCCACCCCCGCATCCCCCGCACTTCCCGGACCCGCCGCCGACACGAAGGGCGCGCGGCCGCACGGCGCGGTGTCCTGGCCCGGGGCGCGGGCCGCCGCGAGCCGCGCCGGGGCGGTCGCGCGCAGCGGCCGGAGGCCGCCGGGGCTCCCGCTCGGCCGGGCGCTCGGCCGGGTCCTGGCGGCACCGCTCCTCGCCCTCGTCGACCTCCCCTCCTTCGACACTTCCGCCATGGACGGCTGGGCCGTCGCGGGCCCCGGTCCCTGGCGCGTCCGCGAGGAGGCCGCCGTCCTCGCCGGTCACGCGCCGGCCACCGCCCTGTCCACCGGGGAGGCGGTACGGATCGCCACCGGCGCCCCCGTTCCGCCCGGGACCACGGCCGTCCTCCGTACCGAGCACTCCCGGACGGGACCCGCCGACGGTACGGGCGTCCTCCCGCTGCACGCCCTGCGCGAGGTCGTCGCCGGGCAGGACATCCGGCCCCGGGGGCAGGAGTGCCGCTCCGGCGACGAGCTGCTGCCCGCCGGCACCGTCGTGACGCCCGCCGTGCTCGGCCTCGCCGCCGCCGCCGGGTACGACGATCTCCCCGTGCCGCCCCGGCCCCACGTGGAGATCCTGGTCCTCGGCGACGAACTCCTCGCGTCCGGCCTCCCCCACGGAGGACTCATCCGGGACGCCCTCGGACCGATGCTCGGCCCCTGGCTGACGGCGCTCGGCGCGGACGTCCTCGCCACCCGCCGGATCGGTGACGACGCCGAGGAGCTGTACGCGGCCGTCTCCGGTTCGGCGGCCGATCTGGTCGTCACCACCGGGGGCACCGCCGCCGGGCCCGTCGACCACGTCCACCGCGTGCTCGACAGGGCCGGTGCCGCGCTCCTGGTCGACGGGGTGAAGGTCCGGCCGGGACACCCGATGCTCCTCGCCCGCCTCGGGGCCCGCCCGGAGGACCCCCGGCACGTGCGCCATCTCGTCGGGCTGCCCGGCAACCCGCTCGCGGCCGTCTCCGGACTCCTCACCCTCGCCGCGCCTCTGCTCGCCGCCCTGACGGCGGACGGGGACGGGGACGGTGACGACGGAGACGGAGACGGGGACGGAGACAGAGACGGGGGCGGGGCCGGGGCCGGGCCCCGGGCCGCCGTGCCGTACCGTGTGCCCGTTCGGGACGAGGTGCAGGGGCACCCCCACGACACGCGTCTCGTTCCGGTCGTCCACCACGGCGGACAGGTCGTCCCGCTGCGTTACAACGGACCGGCCATGCTCCGGGGCATCGCCGCCGCGGACGCGCTGGCCGTCGTCCCGCCCGGCGGGGCCCGCCCCGGCCGGGAGCTGGACGTCCTCGATCTTCCCTGGCCGGCGACGGCGGGGGCCGTACCGGGCCAAGGAGCGTGTTTCACGTGAAACTTCCCAACCGTGACGTGATGGCCCGTCACGTCGACGAGAAACTCGCCGGGCCCCGGGTCACCCTGCCCCGCCGGGTGATCGAGCGGCCGCTGCGCCAGGTCGGCAGGCGCCTGCTGATGGCGCTCGCCGTGCTGGCCGCGACGGTCCTCATCGTCTACTTCGACCGTGACGGCTACCACGACAACGCCGACGAGAAGCTGGACTTCCTCGACTGCGTCTACTACGCGACCGTGACGCTCTCCACCACCGGCTACGGTGACGTCGTCCCGTACAGCGACACGGCGCGGCTCGCCAACATCCTGCTGGTCACGCCCCTGCGCGTGCTGTTCCTGATCATCCTGGTCGGCACCACCCTGGAGGTCCTCACCGAGCGGACCCGGGAGGAGTTCCGGCTGAACCGCTGGAGGTCCACCTTGCGCGACCACACCGTCATCGTCGGCTTCGGCACGAAGGGGCGGTCCGCGATCCAGACCCTCTGCGCCACGGGACTCAGCAAGGAGCAGATCGTCATCGTCGATCCCTCCAGCAAGGTCATCGAGACGGCGAACGCGGACGGTTTCGTCGGGGTCATCGGAGACGCGACCCGCAGCGCCGTGCTGCTCCGCGCCGAGGTGCAGCGGGCGCGGCAGATCGTCATCGCCACCCAGCGCGACGACACGGCCGTCCTGGTCACGCTCACGGCACGCCAGCTCAACCGGGGCGCCAAGATCGTCGCCGCCGTCCGCGAGGAGGAGAACGCGCCGCTGCTGCGCCAGTCCGGCGCGGACGCGGTCATCACCAGCGCCAGCGCCGCCGGCCGCCTGCTCGGCCTCTCCGTACTGAGCCCCAGCGCCGGCACGGTGATGGAGGACCTGATCCAGCAGGGCTCCGGCCTCGACCTGGTCGAGCGCCCGGTGACCAAGAGCGAGGTCGGCAAGAACGTGCGGGAGACCGGGGACCTCGTGGTCAGCGTGCTCCGGGGACACCGGCTGCTCGGCTACGACGACCCCGCGGCCAGCCCGCTCCAGCTCACCGACCGCCTGATCACCATCGTGCGCGCCGTACCGGTCACCCGCCTCTCCCCGCCGCCGGAGGACTGAGGCGTCCGGGGACCGCCCCCGGTCGCGGTTCCGATCGCGGTCCCGGTCCCGGCCCCGGTCGCGGTCCCGGGAGTAGCCTCGCCGACATGTATGCGATCACGATTCCGGAACCCGGTGGACCCGAGGCCCTGATCTGGTCCGAGGTGCCCGACCCCGTGCCCGGCGAGGGCGAGGTCCTCGTCGAGGTGGTGGCGAGCGCGGTCAACCGCGCCGACCTGCTCCAGCGCCAGGGCTTCTACGATCCGCCGCCGGGCAGCTCCCCGTACCCCGGGCTGGAGTGCGCGGGCCGGATCGCCGCACTCGGCCCCGGGGTGTCCGGCTGGGCCGTCGGCGACGAGGTGTGCGCGCTGCTCGCGGGCGGCGGCTACGCGGAGAAGGTCGCGGTCCCGGCCGGCCAGCTCCTGCCGGTGCCGAAGGGCGTCGATCCGGTCACGGCCGCCGCGCTCCCCGAGGTCGCGTGCACCGTCTGGTCCAACGTCTTCATGGGCGCGCGCCTCGTCCCCGGCGAGACGCTGCTCGTGCACGGCGGGGCCAGCGGGATCGGCACGATGGCGATCCAGCTCGCGAAGGCGGTCGGCGCGCGGGTCGCGGTCACCGCGGGCGGCCCCGAGAAGCTGGCGCGCTGCGCCGAGCTGGGCGCGGACGTCCTCATCGACTACCGCGCGCAGGACTTCGTGGAGGAGCTGCGCGGGGCGACGGGCGGAGCCGGGGCGGACGTCGTCCTGGACATCGTCGGCGCCAAGTACCTGGAGCGGAACGTGAAGGCGCTGGCCGTGAACGGCCGGCTCGTGGTCATCGGCCTCCAGGGCGGGACGAAGGGCGAACTGAACCTCGGAGCGCTGCTCGCGAAGCGCGGCACCCTCATGGCGACCACGCTGCGGTCCCGCCCGGTGCGGGAGAAGGCGGAGATCGTCGCCGCCGTCCGGGAGCACGTCTGGCCGCTGGTCGAGGCGGGCACGGTCAGGCCGGTCGTCGACCGTACGGTGCCGCTGCCGGAGGCCGCCGAGGGGCACCGGGTGCTGGAGTCCGGCGGGAACGTGGGCAAGGTCCTGCTGCTCGCGCCCCGGGCCTGACCGGCCGGACGCGGGAGGGCCCGGCACCCCGGGGTGCCGGGCCCTCCCGCGTCCGCGCGCCGTCCCGGTCCTACAGGTACGGGCCCGAACGCACCGCGTGGCCCGGGCCGTGGTCGTCGTCATCGTCGTGGCCCGCGCCCGGCGGCAGCGCCCGGCGCATCTGCTCCAGCTGGGCGCGGGCCGCCATCTGCTGGGCGAACAGCGCGGTCTGGATGCCGTGGAAGAGGCCCTCCAGCCAGCCCACGAGCTGCGCCTGCGCGATGCGCAGCTCCGCCTCGGAGGGGATCGCGTCGTCCGTGAACGGCAGGGAGAGCCGCTCCAGCTCCTCGACCAGCTCGGGCGCGAGCCCGTCCTCCAGCTCCTTCACGGAACCGGCGTGGATGTCCTTGAGCCTGACGCGGCTGGCCTCGTCGAGAGGGGCCGCGCGCACTTCCTCCAGAAGCTGCTTGATCATGCTGCCGATCCGCATGACCTTCGCGGGCTGCTCCACCATTTCCGTCACCGGGACCTCGCGGGATTCGTCGTCACCCTGAGTGCCGCCGAGCGCCATCCCGTCCTGTCCCACGATGAGGACCTGGGGGCTCTCCTGCGACCTGTCATTCCTCGGCTTCTCCATGCCGCCATTCTCTCGCACACCTGCTTCACCACGGGGTGTGCCCCCGTACGAGGGTGATCCACCCTCGTACGGGGGCACAGAAGGGCGACGGGGTCCGTCAGGTCGCCTCGCGCCGGGCCAGCGCGCCGCGCGAGCGGGTCACGAGGGCGGCGAGCAGCGCGGCGCCCAGCGGGACGACGACGATCAGGCCGGCGAGCGTCTCCCACGGGACGACGACCGGCAGGTCGGGCGGGGTCCCCCCGGCGCTCCAGCCCTCGGCGACGCTCTGCTCGTAGGCGCGGAGCTGGTCGCGTTCCTCGGTGAGCCGGAGGCCCACGGCGGGCAGCAGTCCGGCGGCCGATCCGAGGACCACGCCCATCGCGGCGACGACTCCGCACTGGAAACCGCTGAGCGTGCGGCGGACCCGGGGCGGGGCGCCCACGGCGGCGAGCGTCTTCAGGTCGGCCTCGGCGTCCGCCTGGGCGAGCCCGGTGGCGATGCCGGCGGCGCCGATGGTGACGAGACCGGCGAAGATGGCCAGCGAGAGCAGGACGATCCCGTTCTCGTTGACGAAGCCCTCCTCCAGGCGCAGCACGATGTTGCTGCCGAGCTTGGTGATCTCGCCGTCGAGCCTCTGCCGCTGCTCTTCGTCCGGAAGGCGGTCGGTGCTGGCGTACAGGCCCATCGGGACGGTGGAGAGGCCGGCGGCCCTGGCCGTGGCCGGGGTCATCAGGGCCTGGAGTCCGTAGGACTCCTCGTCGCCGGGCACGAGGTAGGCGGGGACGGAGCTGACCTTGCCGGGCGCGGGACGGCCTTCCTCGGAGGCCTTGTCGGCGGCGGCGAGGTCGGTGATCTGCTTGATCCCGACGGTGCCGTCCTTGTCGACCTGGGCCCGGGAGAAGCTGACGACCTTGCCGTCGGCGAGGGCCTTCGCGGCACCGGGGTCGTCGATCCCCAGGATCCGGAGGACCTTGGCGTCGCCCACGAGCAGGCCGCCGTCGATGTAGAGGCCGTCGCCGGAGGGCTCCTCGCAGCGCCAGTCCTCGGTGAGCATCTTCCGCCGCTGTTCGGGGGTGAACCTGTCCGAGGCGGTACCGCCGCCCGGGACCGTCGCGTTCATCGGGCACACGTTCGCCGGGGGAACGACGATCTCGTAGCGGCCGCAGCCCGCCTCGCTGCTCCACGGGGCACAGCCGGGATTGCCGACCGAGACGCGGTCGACGTCGGCGCGGGCGTCGACGGGCAGGTACCGCTGGACGGCCTCGCGGACCGCCGGGACGTCCCGGCCGCCCTCCTCGGGGACGAAGGCGGCGACGACGCCGTGCGGCAGCACGGGCTCGTACTCGGCCCTGTTCTGTGCCTCCCTGCTGGCCATGTACGTGGAGACCGCGACCGTTCCCGCGACGGCGGCGAGGACGGCGGCGACGGCCGGCGCCGTACGGCCCCGGTTGCGGACGGCGTCCCGCAGCGCGAGGCGCGGGGAGAGCGGCAGCCAGCGCCCGGTGCGCCCGAACAGGCCCACCAGGGCCGGGGTCAGGGCGACGACGCCCAGCTCGGCGAGGGCGGAACCGGCCGCCACCAGGGCGGCCTGCTGGCTGACGAGGGAGCCGAAGAGGGCGATGGCCGCGCCGAGGAGGAAGGCCACGAGACCGATGACGGGGAGCACCCGGCTGCTGCGGCGGACACCGCGCCGGCCGGTGAGCGAGGCGAGGACGCTCTGCCGGGAGGCGGTGAAGGCCGGGACGATCGCGGCGAGCAGGCCGGTCAGGACCGCCAGCAGGGCGATGCCGAGGATTTCCAGCGGCCGGACGTCGAAGGCGCCGAACCGCTGGCCCATCGTCTCTTCGAGGAAGGGCTGCAGCAGCAGGGTCAGGGCCACGGCGAGCACGGTGCCGACGACGGCGGCCACGACGCCGATGACCAGGCCGCCGCTCAGCACGATCGCCCGGATGTGGCTGCGGGCACCGCCGTTTGCCCCCACCAGACCGAGCTGGCGGCGCGAGCGCCGGGCGCCGACCGCGAACGCGGGTCCGGCGAGGAGGCAGATCTCCAGCATCGCCAGGCCCACGACGGTCGCGAGCGAGGCGAGTTCGGCGGGGCGGAGTCCCGGCTGGAAGTCGTAGTTGCCCCAGCCCTCCTTCTTGTAGAGCGGCACGTCGGCATCGGCGGGCGGGTCGAGCAGCACGGCGCGCGAGGTGACGGAGACGCCCTTGGTGTTGATCTCCTGGACGGCGTTCCACGTGAAACCACCGGGCTTCCGCACCAGGTACGAGACGGAGCTCTCCGGGGTCGGCAGACCGCTCTTCACGACGGCCCTCGTGTACGGCTCGAAGAAGGCGCCGGGCAGGACGTTGATCTGATCGGTCTTGAGCGAACCGGGAAGTTCGTAGGAGCCGACGATCCGGTACGGGCGGTCGAAATTGCGAGCGGAAAGGGTCGATCCGACCGTCAGTCCGCTGGTCTCCAGGAAGTGCGAGGTCGCCATGGCCTCGTCGCTCTTCTCCGGGAAGCGCCCCTCCAGGAGCGGCATGATGCCGCGGGTGACCGGGTCGGACGCCTTCAGCTCACGGACCTCGGTCACCAGCAGGCCGTGGGCCGTGGTCAGCTTGGCCGATCCGACGCGGTCCGTGAGCACGGTGGAGCCCGCGGGAATGACCTTGGTGACGTCGGTGCTCCCGGACGGCCAGGGCCGGCCGGGACCGTCCTCGACCGGGGCGCGCATCTCGCCGTCCGGGTCCTGGAGGATCGGCACGCCGCCCATCTGGGCGTCCAAGAAGCGCGCGTCGGCCGCGCCGATCATCCGGTCCATCCGCTCGGCGGGGGAGAGCTCCGAGCTGCGGTAGGTCAGGTCGAGGGCGCTGACGCCCAGGATGGGCAGGGCGATCATCGCGAGGACGAGGGCGCTGCGGCCCTTGGCGCGCCAGGCGTCGCGGCGGGCGATGCGGATCGCGGCCCGCCAGGAGTGGAACCAGGTCTTCACGCCTCCGCCACCCGGCCCGAGAGGAGGGAGTCGGCCTCGCTGCGCACCGTCTGGTCGACGATGGCGCCGTCCCGAAGGAACACGACGCGGTCGGCCCAGGCGGCGAACCGGGGTTCGTGGGTGACGAGGACGCCCGCGGCGCCCGCGTCGCAGCGGGAACGGAGCAGGGCGAGGACGGATTCGCCGGTCTCGGAGTCGAGGGCGCCGGTCGGCTCGTCGGCGAGGACCAGGCGGCGGTCGCCGACCAGGGCGCGGGCGATGGCCACGCGCTGCTGCTGCCCACCGGACATCTCGTCGGGGAAGCGGTCGGCGAGGTGGCCGAGCGACATCTCCTCCAGGGCGGCCAGGGCCTCGACGCGCGCCTTGCGGGCGGAGGTGCCGTCCAGTTCGCGGGGCAGGGCGACGTTCTCGGCGGCCGTGAGGGCCGGGATGAGGTTGTAGTCCTGGAAGACGTAACCGATGCTGCGGCGGCGGAGGGCCGCGAGCTGCTTGGCGCCGGCGGTGGTGATGTCGGTCCCCTCGACGACCACCCGGCCCCCGCTGGGGGCGTCCAGGCCGCCCGCGATGGTGAGCAGGGTGGACTTGCCGGAGCCGGACGGGCCCATGACGGCGACGAGTTCGCCGGGGTACACGGAGAGGTCGATGCCGCGCAGGGCGTGCACCTCGGTGGCGCCCGCGCCGTGGACGCGGGTCAGGTTCTGCAAGTGCAGCACGGGCTGCTGTGTGGACATGGGAAGGGTCCCCCCTTGGTCGTACCGGGTGGTCGACCGGGTACGGAGCGTGTGGTGGAAGGTGGTGCGTCAGAGGTGCGGGAGGCGCGCGGGCGCGCGGGCGGTGCGCCCCGGTGTCATGGGCGCGCGGCGGACGCGTGGACGCCGTGTCCCGGAGTTCAGGGGCGTGCGGCCTCCCCGGCCCGCTCGTCAGAGGCAGAGGCGGAGACCGGAGCCGCGGCGGCGGTCGCGCCCGTGGCGGAGGCCGGAGGCCGTGCCCGGCCGGCGGGGGCCGCGGAGCCGTCGGACGGCGCGTCCCGGGGCGCCCACGCGGTCGCGGAGAGGCGGATCAGCCGGGACTCGCAGTGGTCCAGCCAGCGCGCCTCGGCCTCCGTCTGGAAGATCATCTGCTCCAGGACGAGCAGCCAGGCCACGTCGTCCCGCTCCCGCGCCCCGCCGTCCTCGACCGCGAGCAGCGCCCGGGCCTTGAGCCGGGTGTAGTCCTGCATCGCCTTCACGGTGTGCCGGCGCTGGGACTGGATGACGTCGCGGACGTCGACGCCGGGGGCGCCCACCGCCATGGCGAGCTTGATGGCCAGCTCGTCGCGGGCGGGGCTGGTGCGGTCCACCGGCCTCTCGAACCAGGTCCTCAGTTCGGCGCGGCCGGCGTCGGTGATCGCGTAGAGCGCGTGCCCGCCTTCGTCCTCGCCGTCCTGGGAGACCATGCCGTCGCGCTCCAGCCGGCCGAGGGTCGTGTAGACCTGGCCGACGTTGAGCGGCCAGGTGGAACCGGTACGGGACTCGAACTCCGTACGGAGCTGGGAGCCGTAACGCGGGCCGCGTTCGAGGAGGGCGAGGAGCCCGTGGCGGATCGACATACTCAGTATGTATACCGAGTATGTTCACGCGGACAACCGACCCGGGACGGAAGCCGGGGGTCCGTCTCAAGGGGGACCCGGGCCGTCCGGACGGCTCAGCGGCGGCGCATCCGGAGCCCCAGGAAACCGATGCCGAGACCCATCAGCGCCATTCCCACCCCCAGGGTGAGCACGGGAATCCGCTGGTGGGAGAGGGGGGAGACGGCCTCGGTGGCCGCCGGGGCCTCGGCGGCGGGGCGACGGGCGGGCACCGTCCCGGGCCGCGCCGGCTCCTCCTCGCGTACCGCCTCGACCTCCTCCTCCCCGTCCTCCCACGGCTGCGGTTCCGCGGCGGTTCCGGTACGGGAGGCGTCGGGGGACGGGGTGGGGGCGGTCTCGGTGCGACCGGGCCGGGGCCTCCCCTCCGCGGCGGGCCGGCCCGCGAGGGAGGCCGAGACGCCGGGGGCGGGGACGTGGGGGACGGGAAGACGGGGGCCGGGGGCGCCTCCGGCCCCGTGGTGCGCGACGCCCGGGGGCGGCGGGGCGGTGCCGGGGGGCGGGGCCTCCCCGGTGCCGCCCGGGAGGGGCGGGGCGGACGGCGGATCGGTCGCGGGGGGCGTGCCCGGAGGGGTCCCGGGGGGCGCGGAGGGCACGAGGGTGGTCGGGGGCGCCGCCGGGGTGGTGCTGGGGGGCGCCGGGACCGGGGCCGTGGCCGTGGCGCCGGGGGGCTCCACCGCGTGGGCGACGGGCGCCGCGTACAGGGCGCACGCGCAGATGAGGACGCAGGTGAGCGCCGGGCGCGGAGCCCGGGCCCGAGCCCCGCGGAATGCTGGAGCCACCGGGTGACCCCTTCCCGTACGAGCTGCCGAGGTGTCCGGCTCAGCGTCACACGCCGGGACGCCTCCGGCATCCGGGGAGGAGCCCCCCGGGGGACCCGGGCCTCCGGTCTCCGCCCCGCGTCCCCCGCCCGGCGGCCGTCCGCCGGCCGTCCGGCGACGGCGGGCGGGGGACGCCCGCGCCTACTGCGGCGGGTTGCCCGTCGAGACCTTGAGGGTGAACTCGGCGTCCTTGGCGGCGATGTCCTCACCGGCCGGCGGGTACTGCTCCATCACCGTTCCCTCGCCGTAGGTCACCTCGTCCACCGGGGTCTGGACCTTGATCTTCCATCCGGCCTGCTGGATGCAGTCCTTCACCGACTGGATGTTCTTGAAGGTCAGGTTGGGCACCTCGAACTTCTCGGGGTCGTCGCTCGACTCCCTCGGCTGGGTGCACTTCTTCACGTCGATGGTCTTGGTCAGGTCGGGGCCCTTGTGCCCGGGGACCGCCGTCGGGGGCTGCTGGGACGCGGTGCCGCCGGTGCCGTTCGCCCCGGGGTCCGGGTCGTCCTTCTGGTTGAACGCCACGGCCAGGCCGCCGATCGCGAGCAGGGCGACGACGATCGCGCCCACGATCACCGGGGTGTTCCGCCGGGAGCCGCCGCCCGCCGGGGCGGAGCCGGAGGAGTACGGCGCCGGGGTCGGGGCCTGCTGGTAGACCGGCGCCGGGGTCGGGGCCTGCTGCGGGTAGCCGTACGAGGGGGTGGGGGCGGGGGTCGCGTGGCCGTACGGCCCCGGCTGGGGGGTCGGCGTCATGTACGGCTGCTGCACGCCGTGCGGGCCGGGCTGGGGGGCCGGGGCCTGCCCGACGGGCGGGAAGACCGCGGAGCCGACGCCCGAACCGCTGCTGAGCGGGGAGCCCGGGACGATCACGGGCGCCCCGGTCTGCCCGGCCGCCAGGACCCGCAGGCACTCGTCGCGCATGGCCGCCGCGCTGGGGAACCGCTCGTTCGGGTTCTTCCGCAGGGCGCGGGCGACCAGCGCGTCCATCGCCGGGGTCACCGAGCGGTTGACGGAGGACGGCGGGACCGGCTCCTCCTGCACGTGCGCGTACGCGATGGCGAGGGGGGAGTCGGCGTCGAAGGGCAGCCGGCCCGTCAGGAGCTGGAAGAGCATGATGCCGACCGAGTAGAGGTCGGAACGGGCGTCCACCGCGCGACCGAGGGCCTGCTCGGGGGAGAGGTACTGGGGGGTGCCGACGACCATGCCGGTCTGCGTCATCGAGGTGACCCCCGACTGCATGGCCCGCGCGATGCCGAAGTCCATGACCTTGACCACGCCGCGCTTGGTCGTCATCACGTTGCCCGGCTTGATGTCGCGGTGGACCAGCCCCATCTCGTGGCTGACCTCCAGGGCGGCGAGGACGTCGGCCGTGACCTTCAGCGCCTTGTCGGCCGGCATCGCGCCGTACTGCCGCACGTCCGACGCGAGGACCGAGCCGAGCGGCTGCCCCTCCACGTACTCCATGACGATGTACGGCATGACGGCGCCGTCGAGGGTGTCCTCGCCGGTGTCGAAGACCGAGACGATGTTGGTGTGCGACAGCTTCGCGACGGCCTGGGCCTCGCGCCGGAACCGCTCGCGGAAGGACTGTTCCCGGCCGAGTTCCGTGTGCAGCGTTTTGATGGCGACCTGCCGGTCGAGGGCGGTGTCGTACGCCAGGTACACCGACGCCATGCCGCCCTCGCCGAGAAGATCGCGCAGCTGGTACCGGCCGCCCGCGACCGAACCGCCCGCATAGCGGCCCTGTGCGCCGTCCTGGCTCATCCGTGCTTCCCCCTACGCGCGCGTGGCGGCGTCGATCCGAATTTCCTGGCCAAGTCTGCCCGAGGGCAGTGACACGTCAAGCCAGGTGCCCGTTCCGTGACCCTCCGCACAGGAAGCGTTTCCGAACCGGGGTGGTATCGGTTCGAATTTGCACAGGTGTACGTGAACGGGGTGGGGAGGCCGGTCCATCCCGGACCGTGATGTCGCACGGAGCCTGTAGCGTGACGACTGGACACGGCACGACAGACGACGGCGAGGACTGATGGCACCCGAATCCGGAGCAGGCGGCGGTGCGCCGGACGCGTCCGCGGAGTCCTGGGGCGTCGGCGGGGTCGTCGGCGACGGACGGTACCGCCTGACGCACCGTCTGGGCCGCGGCGGCATGGCGGAGGTCTTCGCCGCCGAGGACGTACGGCTCGGCCGCACCGTGGCCGTCAAGCTGCTGCGCGCCGACCTCGCCGAGGACCCGGTCTCCAAGGCCCGCTTCACGCGCGAGGCGCAGTCCGTCGCCGGTCTCAACCACCACGCCATCGTCGCGGTGTACGACTCGGGCGAGGACCTCGTCGGCGGCCGGCCCGTACCGTACATCGTGATGGAGCTGGTCGAGGGCCGCACCATCCGCGACCTGCTGCTGAGCGCCGAGGCGCCCGGCCCCGAGCAGGCCCTCATCATCGTCTCCGGGGTCCTGGAGGCGCTGGCCTACTCGCACCAGCACGGCATCGTGCACCGCGACATCAAGCCGGCGAACGTGATCATCACCCACTCCGGCGCGGTGAAGGTCATGGACTTCGGCATCGCCCGCGCCCTGCACGGCGCGCAGTCGACGATGACCCAGACCGGCATGGTCATGGGCACGCCGCAGTACCTCTCCCCCGAGCAGGCGCTCGGCAAGACCGTCGACCACCGCTCCGACCTGTACGCGACGGGCTGCCTCCTCTACGAACTCCTCGCCCTGCGGCCCCCCTTCACCGGGGAGACCCCGCTCTCCGTGGTGTACCAGCACGTCCAGGACGCGCCGGTCCCGCCGTCCGACGTGACGGGTTCCGTGCCGCCGGAGCTCGACGGCCTGGTGATGCGCTCGCTCGCGAAGGACCCGGACGACCGGTTCCAGAGCGCCGAGGAGATGCGCGGCCTCATCCAGTACAGCCTCCAGATGCTCCAGCAGCAGGGCGGCCACACCGGCACGTGGAACACCGGGCCGGTCGGGGCGCACGAGGGCGGGCACACCCCGGTCGGCGGCGTGGCCGCGACGACCGCGATGGGCCACCCGGCGCACGGGGAGACCTCGCAGGGCCCGATCCTGCCGCCGATGAATCCCGATGACGGCGCGTACGGCGGCTACGACGGCGGTACGGGCGGTCACGGCGGGCCGGGCGGCGGCCGGGGCAGGCTGTGGCTGTTCGCCGCGCTCGCCCTCGTCGCGGTGGTCGCCGGAGTCGCGTTCGCCCTCAGCAAGACGGGCGGGGACGGCGGCGGCACGAAGAACGGCAACACGCCGTCCGCCACCACCTCGCCGTCGACGGCCCCGGAGAAGCCCACGCCCTCGGAGGAGCCCTCCCAGGAGCAGACGCAGGACCCGGGCACGTCGAACGGCGGCTCGACGCAGCAGCCGTGGACCCAGCGCCCGACCTACCGGCCGACCAGGCCCACGGGCGCGCCGTCGTCCGAGCTGCCGACGGAGCCGACGACCACGCCTCCGGTGGAGCCCACGGGCACGCCCACGAAGACGGACGAGCCCACGGCCGAACCGACGACCACGCCCCCGCCCGACCCGACCGGCGAGCCCGGCGGCGGTGCGGGTGGCGGCGAAGGCGGCGGCGGGAACGGCGGCGGCGGCAACACGGGCGGCACCCCGCCGGCACCCGGCAACGAGGCGGGCTGACACGGCACGACGGGGCCCCTTCACCGGGGCCCTTCGTCGTCGTCGGCCGGTGACGCGCCGGCCGGGCCGGAGCCGGACCCCGGCGGTCCCGGCTTCCGGCCCTACGGGGCCCGCCGCCGGGGCACCGCCCCCTCGCCCCTCACTCCGCGAAGGCCTCCCGCACGGCCTCGTACTCGCGGGTCCACCAGACCGCCAGGGCGGACACCGCGGGGAACAGCGGGTCGGCCCTCCGGTCGTGCAGCTGGTAGCGCCAGCGCAGGGGCCAGAAGTCGTTGAGCCGCTCCCACCAGACGCGGTGCGCCGCGGTCGCCAGCTCGGTGCCGTCGGCCCCCGTCTCCCGCCGGTACGCGCGCGCGTACGCCCGCACCTTCTCCAGGGCCAGCTCGCCCCCCGGCCGTACGAAGAAGATGGCGGCGGCCCTGACCGCCTCCTCGGCCCGGGGACGGAGCCCGAGCCGGTCCCAGTCGACGATCGCGGCGGGCTCGGCGCCCCGGTAGAGCAGGTTCAGCGGATGGAAGTCGCCGTGCACCCAGCCGGCCCCCGCGGCGGGCGGCGGGCGGCGGTGGGCGTGCTGGACGAGCAGACGGCGGCGCTCCTCCAGCCGGTGCTCGGCCAGCGCGTCGAAGGCGTCGCGGGGGCGGTGGGCGCGGACGAGGCGGATCAGCTCCTCGATGGTCCGGAAGGTGTCCCGGGGGTCCGCGCTCGCGCACCCGTCCGGGTCCGCCCCGCCCTCCGGGTCCGCCCCGCCCTCCGTGTCCGTTCCGCCGGACGCGTCCGTCTCCCCGCCCGTGTCCGCCCCGCCGGGCGGCCTCCCGTGCAACCCGCCGGGAGCCCGGCTCCCGGGGGCCCTTCCGGACGCCGGGGGCTCCATCACCCGGTCGAGCGCCGTGTGGACCTGCCCGAGGAGGGTGCCCAGGCGGCGGGAGCCGCCGGCGGAGAGCTGGCCGCCGTCGCGGTGCCGCCCGTCGACCCAGGGGTGCAGGGCGTAGCAGTGGCCGTCGACGACGGCGACCGTACGGCCCTCGGCGTCGGCGAGCGGCGGGGCGACGGGCAGGCCGAGGGCGTGCAGCCGCTGGGTGGCGCGGTGCTGGCGGGTGATGGTGGCGCGGTCGGCGGTGGGGGCGTCCAGGTGCTGTTTGAGGAAGTAGGTGCCGCGGGTGGTGGTGAGGCGGAAGCCCCGGTTGAGCAGGCCCTCGGTGACCGGAACGCAGGTCAGGGGCTCGCCGGCGTGCCGGTGGCGCCGCAGCAGGGCCCCGACGGGCGGGGCGCTCACGGGCCGTGCGGGGGCCGGGAGGGAGCCGGTCGGCGGGGTGAGTGTTTCAGATGAGCGCGGCACCCGACAAATGTTAGATCACTCTGGGTGTACGGATCGTCGCTCTGTGGAAAGGGGTGGGCCGGCGAACGACCGCCCCGTCCGGGACGGGGTGCCCCGCCGCTGCCGCCCCACCGGGCGCGACGCCCTCCGCCGGTGCCGTTCCGCGTGGAAAGGGGCCCTCCGCCGGTGCCGTTCCGCGCGGGAAGACGCCTTCCGTCAGTGCCGCTCCGCCTGGAGGCGTGCCACGTACGCCGCCGCCTGCGAGCGCCGTTCCATGCCCAGCTTCGACAGCAGGCTGGAGACGTAGTTCTTGATGGTCTTCTCCGCGAGGTGGAGCCGTTCGCCGATGACCCGGTTGGTCAGGCCCTCGCCGATCAGGTCCAGGATCTTCCGCTCCTGCTCGGTCAGGTGGGCGAGCCTGTCGTCGCCCTTCGGGCCGTTGCCGTCGCGCAGCCGCTCCAGGACCCGTGCGGTCGCCACCGGATCGAGCAGCGACCTGCCGGCGGCCACGTCCCGCACCGCGTTCAGCAGTTCGTTCCCCCGGATGGCCTTCAGGACGTACCCCGAGGCCCCGGCCATGATCGCGTCGAAGAGGGCCTCGTCGTCCGCGTACGAGGTCAGCATCAGGCACTTGATCCCCTCGTCCCGGGAGCGGACCTCCCGGCAGACCTCCACCCCGCTGCCGTCCGGCAGCCGCACGTCGAGCACCGCGACGTCCGGACGGGCCGCGGGAATCCTGACCAGCGCGTCCGCCACCGTGCCGGCCTCGCCGATCACCTCGATGTCGTCCTCCACGGAGAGCAACTCGTGGACGCCGCGCCGGACGACTTCGTGGTCGTCCAGCAGGAATACCCGGATTTTTCCTTTTTCGCGCACGCGGGCAGTCTCACATATTGGCTCTTCCCGCGCCCGGGGTGCGCGGGATAACGTGCCGCTTGTTCCGGTGGCCCCCAGGCCGTTGCCGACGCGCTGACCAGCCGCTGTTCCCGCTTTTCTCGATTTACTTGGAAATCCAAGCAAAATCGCAGGTCAAGAGGGGTTTCGCGGGAATGCCACGCTGTGGGTAACGTGCCTATGACAGGGCGCTCGCCGGGGCACCTGTCACGCCCGACCCCGGCCGCGTCGCACCCACCCCGTGCGAAGGGTACGGACAAGGCGGAGAGCCGCACTGGCCTCACCGGCGAACCCGGGGGCCGGACCGACGGAGGAGCACGCACGTGACCGTGGAGAGCACTGCAGCGCGCAAGACGACGCGACGCGGCAGCGGCACCAAGCGCACCGCAAGCGCGAGCACGAGCACCACCAAGAAGACGAGCACGCGTGCCGAGGCGGGGACGGCCGAGCCCGAGCTCGTCCAGCTGCTGACGCCCGAAGGGGAACGCGTCCAGCACCCCGACTACGACATCGACCTGAGCGCCGGGGAACTGCGCGGTCTGTACCGCGACATGGTCCTCACCCGCCGCTTCGACGCCGAGGCGACCGCCCTCCAGCGCCAGGGCGAGCTGGGCCTGTGGGCCTCGCTGCTCGGCCAGGAGGCCGCCCAGATCGGCTCCGCCCGCGCCCTGCGGGACGACGACTACGTCTTCCCGACCTACCGCGAGCACGGCGTCGCCTGGGTCCGGGGCGTCGACCCGACGAACCTGCTGGGAATGTTCCGCGGCGTGAACAACGGCGGCTGGGACCCCACCAGCAACAATTTCCACCTGTACACGATCGTCCTCGGCTCGCAGACCCTGCACGCCACCGGCTACGCCATGGGCATCACCAAGGACGGCGCGGACTCCGCCGTGCTCGCCTACTTCGGAGACGGCGCCTCCAGCCAGGGCGACGTCAACGAGTCGTTCGTCTTCTCCGCGGTCTACAACGCCCCGGTGGTGTTCTTCTGCCAGAACAACCAGTGGGCGATCTCCGAACCCATCGAGAAGCAGACCCGCGTGCCGCTCTACCAGCGTGCGCGCGGCTTCGGCTTCCCCGGCGTCCGGGTCGACGGCAACGACGTCCTCGCCTGCCTGGCCGTGACCCGGTCGGCCCTGGAGCGCGCCCGCCGCGGCGAGGGACCGACGCTCGTCGAGGCGTTCACCTACCGCATGGCCGCCCACACCACCTCCGACGACCCGACCCGCTACCGCCGCGACGCGGAGCGCGAGGCGTGGGAGGCGAAGGACCCGATCCAGCGCCTCAGGACCTACATGGAGAACGAGGGCCACGCCGACGCGGCCTTCTTCGAGGAGCTGGAGACGGAGAGCGAGGCGCTCGGCAAGCACGTCCGCGAGGTCGTGCGCGCCATGCCCGTCCCGGAGCACACGGCCATCTTCGACAACGTGTACGCGGACGGGCACGCGCTCGTCGACGAGGAGCGCGCGCAGTTCACCGCCTACCAGGCGTCCTTCGCGCACGGAGAGGCCGAGTAATCATGGCTGTACAGCAGCTTCCCCTCGCGAAGGCGCTCAACGAGTCGCTGCGCAAGGCCCTGGAGACCGATCCCAAGGTCGTCGTCATGGGCCTGGACGTCGGCAAGCTCGGCGGTGTCTTCCGCATCACCGACGGCCTCCAGAAGGACTTCGGCGAGGACCGGGTCGTCGACACCCCGCTCGCCGAGTCCGGCATCGTCGGCACCGCGATCGGCCTCGCGCTGCGCGGATACCGGCCGGTGGTCGAGATCCAGTTCGACGGCTTCGTCTTCCCGGCGTACGACCAGATCGTCACCCAGCTCGCGAAGATGCGGGCGCGGTCGCTCGGCACGGTGAAGATGCCGGTCGTCATCCGCATCCCGTACGGCGGTGGCATCGGCGCGGTCGAGCACCACTCCGAGTCCCCCGAGTCGCTCTTCGCGCACATCGCGGGCCTCAAGGTGGTCACCCCGGCGAACTCCTCCGACGCCTACTGGATGCTCCAGCAGGCGATCCAGAGCGACGACCCGGTCATCTTCTTCGAGCCCAAGCGCCGCTACTGGGACAAGGGCGAGGTCGACACCGAGTCCATCCCCGGCGCGCTGCACAAGGCCCGGGTCGCCCGCGAGGGCACGGACCTCACCCTCGCCGCCTACGGCCCGATGGTGAAGACCTGCCTGGAGGCGGCCGCGGTCGCCGCCGAGGAGGGACGGTCGATCGAGGTCGTGGACCTGCGCTCGATCTCGCCGATCGACTTCGACACCCTCCAGGCCTCGGTCGAGAAGACCCGCCGCCTGGTCGTCGTCCACGAAGCCCCGGTCTTCTTCGGTTCCGGCGCGGAGATCGCGGCCCGGATCACGGAGCGCTGCTTCTACCACCTGGAGGCCCCCGTCCTGCGGGTCGGCGGCTACCACGCGCCGTACCCGCCGGCGCGCCTGGAGGAGGAATACCTGCCGGGTCTCGACCGTGTGCTCGACGCCGTCGACCGCTCGCTGGCGTACTGAGGAGAGCACCGTGACGATCCGCGAATTCAAGATGCCCGACGTGGGCGAGGGCCTCACCGAGGCCGAGATCCTCAAGTGGTACGTCCAGCCGGGTGACACCGTCACCGACGGGCAGGTCGTGTGCGAGGTCGAGACGGCCAAGGCCGCCGTCGAGCTGCCGAGCCCCTTCGACGGCACGGTCCACGAGCTGCACTTCCCCGAGGGGACGACGGTCGACGTCGGCCAGGTCATCATCTCGGTGAACGTCGGCGGCGCGGCCGGGTCCGCGCCGGTGGCCGAAGCCCCGGTGACCGGGTCCGCCGCGACCCCGGCCGCGCCGGAGGAGGCGGACGAGCCCCAGGGCCGCCAGCCGGTCCTCGTCGGTTACGGCGTGGCCGCCGGCTCCACCAAGCGCCGCCCGCGCAAGGCTTCCGAGCCCGGCACGCCGGCCGCCGCCGCGCCCGCACCACCGGCGCCCGTCGCCGTTCCCGTGCCGGAGCAGCTCAACGGGCACGCGCCGGCCGCCGGCCGTCCGCTGGCCAAGCCGCCGGTCCGCAAGCTCGCCAAGGACCTCGGGGTCGACCTGACGACGGTCGTCCCGACCGGCCCGGACGGCATCATCACCCGTGAGGACGTCCACGCGGCGGCGGTTCCGGCCCCCGCTCCGGCCGTCGAGACCCCGGCCCCCGCCCCGGCCCCGGTGCCCGCCGAGGTTCCGGCCCCCGCCCCGGTCGCCGCGTCCGGTGCCCGGGAGACCCGCGTGCCCATCAAGGGCGTGCGGAAGGCCACGGCGGCGGCGATGGTCGGCTCGGCCTTCACCGCGCCGCACGTCACCGAGTTCGTGACCTTCGACATCACCCGCACGATGAAGCTGGTCGAGGAGCTCAAGGCCGACAAGGACATGGCGGGCCTGCGGGTCAACCCGCTGCTCCTCATCGCCCGGGCGGTCCTGGTCGCGATCAGGCGCAACCCCGGGATCAACGCGGCCTGGGACGAGGCGGCGCAGGAGATCGTCCTCAAGCACTACGTGAACCTGGGCATCGCCGCGGCCACTCCGCGCGGCCTGATCGTGCCGAACATCAAGGACGCGCACGACCAGACGCTGCCCGAACTCTCCGCGTCGCTGAGCGAGCTGGTCTCCACGGCCCGCGAAGGGAGGACCACTCCGGCGGCGATGCAGGGCGGCACCTTCACCATCACCAACGTCGGCGTCTTCGGCGTCGACACCGGTACGCCCATCCTCAACCCCGGCGAGTCCGCGATCCTCGCGGTCGGTGCGATCAAGCTCCAGCCGTGGGTCCACCGGGGCAAGGTGAAGCCGCGTCAGGTCACCACGCTGGCGCTGTCGTTCGACCACCGCCTGGTCGACGGTGAACTCGGCTCCAAGTTCCTGGCGGACGTCGCCGCGATCCTGGAGCGGCCGAAGCGGCTGATCACCTGGACGTGACAGGGGTGTGAGCCCGTTACGGCGGCTCTGACCGTTTCACGTGAAACGCCCGGCCCGGGACCCTCCCGGCCGGGCGTTCTCATGCGCCCGGCTCTGCTTCCGCCCGCTTCCCTGTCCCCCGTCCCGCATCGCGGACGCGACCGACCTTCGTACCCCTGTTGTATCTATGCTGTGTTCATGGCATCAGCACCACCGGCGGCGGACCGCGTCTACACGCACGTCAAGCAGGCCGTACTCGACCGGCGTTACGAAGGGGGCACCCTCCTCACCGAGGGGGAGCTCGCCACGGCCGTGGGGGTGTCCCGGACTCCCGTCCGCGAGGCGCTGCTCAAGCTGGAGATGGAAGGGCTGCTGAAGCTCTACCCCAAGAAGGGCGCCCTCGTCCTCGCCGTCTCCGCCCAGGAGATCGCGGACGTGGTCGAGACCCGGCTCCTGGTCGAGGAGTTCGCCGTCCGCCGGGCCGTGCCCGCGCCCGCCGCCCTGGTCGCGCGCCTCGAAGAACTCCTGGAGGAGCAGAAGCGGCGCGCCGGAGCCGGGGACCTCGCCGAGGTCGCCGTCACCGACCGCTGCTTCCACGCCGAGATCGTCCGGCACGCGGGCAACCAGATCCTCGCCCGCCTCTACGACCAGCTCCGCGACCGCCAGTTGCGCATGGGCGTCGCCATGATGCAGGCCCGGCCCGACCGCGTCGCCAAGAACATCACCGAGCACGCCGAGATCCTCGACCGCATCAAGGCGGGCGACGCCGAGGGCGCCGCGCGCTGCGTCCGCCGGCACCTCGGCCGGGTCAAGGTCCTGGTCCGGGGTGAGGAGCGGTGAGCGGCCACGACGGACACGGCTCCGCCGTCACCCTGCCCGGAGATCCGCCCGGCGGCCGCCGCGCCGCCCTCGTCTGGGGCGTCGGCGTCGCCGTCTACTTCGTCGCCGTCATCTTCCGCACCTCGCTCGGGGTCGCCGGACTCGACGCCGCCGAACGCTTCGGCGTCAACGCCTCCGCGCTCTCCGCCTTCTCCATCCTCCAGCTGCTCGTCTACGCCGGCATGCAGATACCCGTCGGCCTCCTGGTCGACCGGCTCGGCACCAGGAAGGTCCTGGTCCTCGGCGTCGTGCTCTTCACCGCCGGGCAGCTCGGCTTCGCGCTGTCCCCCTCCTACGGCACGGCGCTCGCCTCCCGCGCCCTCCTCGGCTGCGGCGACGCCATGACCTTCATCAGCGTCCTGCGGCTCGGCAGCCGCTGGTTCCCCGCCCGGCGCGGCCCGCTCATCGGCCAGGTCGCCGCCCTCTTCGGCATGGCCGGGAACCTCGTCTCCACCGTCTTCATCGCCCGTGCCCTGCACGGCCTCGGCTGGACGGCCACCTTCGTGGGCAGCTCCCTCGCCGGCGTCCTGGTCCTCGTCCTGCTGCTGCTCTTCCTCAAGGACCACCCCGAGGGGTACGGGCCCCGGCCCTCCTCCGGGCTCCCGGCCCCGCTCGAACGGGGGGCGGCCCCCCGCCGCGCGGGCGCCGCCTACGTCCGCCGCCAGATCGCCGAGTCCTGGCGCGAACCGGGCACCCGCCTCGGCATGTGGGTGCACTTCACCACCCAGTTCCCGGCCATGGTGTTCCTGCTGCTCTGGGGGATGCCGTACCTCGTCGAGGCGCAGGGCCTGTCGCGGTCCGCCGCCGGGACGCTGCTCACCCTGGTGGTGCTCTCGAACATGGCCGTCGGCCTCGCGTACGGGCAGATCATCGCCCGCCACCACGCGGCCCGCGCCCCCCTCGCCCTCGGCACGGTCGCGGCCACCGCCCTGCTGTGGGGGGCCACCCTGGCGTATCCCGGCGACCGCGCCCCGATGTGGCTGCTCGTCACCCTCTGCCTGGTCCTCGGCGCCTGCGGACCGGCCTCGATGATCGGCTTCGACTTCGCCCGCCCGGCCAACCCGCCGGAGCGTCAGGGAACCGCCTCGGGAATCGTCAACATGGGTGGTTTCGTCGCCTCGATGACGACGCTGCTCGCCGTCGGCGTGCTGCTCGACGCGACCGGCGACAACTACCGGATCGCGTTCTCCTCGGTCTTCCTCCTGGAGGCCCTGGGCGTCGTGCAGATCCTGCGGCTCAAGGCCCGCACCCACCGCAGGGAACGGGAACGGCTCGTCGCCAGCCGCGTGGAGGCCGTGCACGTCCCGGTGTGACGGACGGCCGGGCGGCACCGCGCGGCCCGGCGGACCGGGGGCGGCCGGGCACCGCGCGGCCCGGCGGGCCGGGTCTCAGCGGGGCGTCACCGCGAAGTGGTCGAGGATCGCGCGGGCCAGCCGCTCGTCGCCCTCCGTCTTGACCCGGTCGGCCACGTCGGCCGGCCGGACCCGGCCGCAGGCCAGCCGCACGTACGTCTCCCAGTCCGTCGTCAGCGTCACCGCCGGGCCCAGCGAGGGCGCCCCGTCGACCGAACCGCGTCCCTCCGCGTCCACCCGCACCGTCCGCAAGAACTCCACCGGGCCGGTCACGTCGAGGACCACCGCCGAAGGGGCGGGCGCCCCGGCCTCCTTGGCGACCACCTCCGGCAGCGCCTCCAGGAGCACGTCCCGGGTCACGTACGCCCCCGGCGAGTCCAGGTTCCCCGGCACCCCGAGCGCCGCGCGCAGGTCCTGCTCGTGCACCCACACGTCGAAGGCCCGCTCCCGGTAGGCCGCCTCCAGGGTCTGCTCGGCGCCCAGCGGGGCCCGGATCAGGCGGTCGGGGGAGCGGCTCTCGTTGCGGAGCTGCCGGGCCCTGCGGATGAGGACGTACTCCAGCTCCGACGTCATCTCCGGCGCCGTGTGGTGCCGGCGCACATCGACCTGGACCTCCATGTAGCGCGCGAAGTCACTGCGCACGTGGTAGAGGTCGCGCGGCAGCGAGTGGATCGGCCGGGGGTCGCCGAGCATCTCCGTCTCCATGCCGATGACATGGGACACGATGTCCCGGACCGACCAGCCGGGGCAGGGGGTCCTGCGGTTCCACTCGCCCTCCACGAGCGGCTGCACCAGCTCGGCTATCGCCTCGATGGAATGGGTCCAGGCGTCGGCGTAGTTCTGGAGGCTGGGATGGACGGTCACGGGACCCCTCGGCGGTTCTTCGGTGCGCGGGCTGAATAACACGGCTGAATGGGAGGCTCGGACGCTAAGTTACGCTGCCCGAAGGCACCCCGGCAGTGCTTTCGTGTGACGATCGTAGGCCGGTGTTGACGGCTCGAATGCCAGGACGGTGGTAGTGTGCGCGCCTCGCTGATCCAGATCGCGGTAGACCCGGACGAACCGGTCGAAGCCCGTCGCGCCCGCGCGGCGCGCCTCGTCCGGGAGGAGCGCGGCCGGGCCGACCTCGTCGTCCTGCCGGAACTGTGGACCGTGGGGGCCTTCGCGTCCGGTCTGTTCGCCGCCGGGTCCGAGCCGCTGAACGGCCCGACGCACCGGGTGATGGCGGAGGCCGCCCGGGACGCCGGGGTCTGGCTGCACGCCGGATCGTTCGTCGAGGCGGAGGCCGGCTCCCTCTACAACACGTCGCTCGTCCTCTCCCCCGACGGGGAACTCGCCGCCTCCTACCGGAAGATCCACCGCTTCGGCTTCGACGAGGGCGAGGCGGTGCTGATGGCCGCCGGGGAGGACCTGGTCACCGTCGACCTGCCGCACCTCACCGTCGGCGTCGGCACCTGCTACGACCTGCGCTTCCCCGAACTCTTCCGGGGCCTGGTCGACGCGGGCGCCCAGGCCTTCGTCGTCCCGGCCGGCTGGCCCGCCGCCCGCCGCGCCCACTGGACCCTCCTCGCCCGCGCGCGGGCGGTCGAGAACCAGGCGTACGTCCTGGCCTGCGGCACCGCGGGCACCCACGCCGGCGTCGAGCAGGCCGGCCACTCGGTCGTCGTGGACCCGTGGGGAGAGGTCCTGGCGGAGGCCGGGGCCGGCGAGGAGGTCCTGCGGGCCGTCCTCGACCCGGACACGGTGACCACGACCCGCGAGCGGTTCCCCGCCCTCAAGGACCGGGTGCTGGGCGTCGCGGCGCCGACACGGACCTGAGGCGGCGGACCCGGCGAGGGACCTTTCCGGACCCGTTCCCGGGCGTGTTCCGGGAGCGGCGTCGCGGGCCGGGTGGGCTCCCGGAAGACGCCCTAGTACTGCGTCTCCGCCCACAGTTGGGTGATCCGGGAGAGGCCGGCGCGCAGCGAGCCGCCGCGGGTGAGGGCCGCCCGGTCCACCCCGGCGAAGACCAGGGCCAGGGACAGGTCCGCCGCGCCCGCCCGGCCCGACACGGTGACGTCGAGCCGTCGCCGCCTCCCCCGGACGGTCACGGCGACGCCCGGGTCCTCGGCGTCCGGCTCCCGGACCAGGACCCAGGAGCGCCGGTCCCGCGCCCACAGCCGGTAGCGGTCGCCGCCGTACCGCAGGCGCAGGGCCCGCTGCCGGGCCGTCGCGCCGAAGCGGTTGCGGCTCAGGGAGACCGGGGCGTCGCCGACGCGGAGGAACGCCCGGTTCAGCGTCGGCAGCCGGAGCACGTCCGTGTGGATCCCCCGGGCCTCGTACGAGGCGGTCGGCAACAGCCCGCCCCGCAGTTCGGACGCCACCAGTTCCGGCACGGTCCGCCGCAGCGGGGCCTCCACGGTGATCGCGCCGAACTCGGCGGACTCCCCCCGCCATCCGGACCGCCGCTCGTACCCCTTTCCCTCTCGCCACGGGTGCAGCGCGAACGGTGTGACGGTGGTGTGCACGGTCTCCCCCACGGATCTCGGTCGTCGTGTCGCGGTCCCGCGTCCCGGGCCGCGCCGCGTCAGACGACGATCCCATGCAGGGCGGCCCGCCCCGGCCGCGGCCCCGGGACGTACTCGGCCCAGGCCGCCGCCAGCCTCCGCACCGCCTCCGTCAGGACCTCCGGGGGCGCCAGGAAGTGCAGCCGCAGGTGCCGGAGGCTGCCGCCGAGGGCGTCGGTGGTGGCGCCGGGCAGGACGGCGACCCCGTGGCGGAGGGCGAGCTGGGCGAAGGAGACGCCGTCGCCGTGCGGAAGCCGCACCCACAGGGTCTGGCCGCCGGCCGCCGGGGCGCAGGACCAGGAGGGCAGCAGCCGGGACAGTTCGGCCCGCAGGTGGTCGTGGCCCGCCCGGCTCGTCCGGACCCGGGCCTCCAGGACCGGTGCGAAGCCGTCCAGGAGGCGGGCCGCCACCCACTGGGCCGGCACGTCGCTGCCCAGGTCGTGCAGGGCCTTCAGCCGGGCGAGCCGGGCGATCAGCGGTGCCGGGCCGCGCACCCAGCCGACGCGCAGCCCGCCCCACACCACCTTGCTCAGCGAACCGGCCGCGATCACCTCCCCGTACGCCGACAGCGGTGTCCACGGCCCGTCGTCGAAGGCCAGGTCGGCCAGGACCTCGTCGTCGACGAGCGGCACCCCGAGCGCGTTCGCCGCCTCGACGAGCCGCCGTCCGGCGAGCGGCGGGAGGACCGTCCCGGTCGGGTTCTGGAACCGGGCCACCACGTACGCCAGGGCCGGGCGGTGCCGCTCCATCAGCCGCACCGCCTCCGCCACGTCGACGCCGTCGGGCCCCACCGCCACCGGCAGCGGCACGGCCGCCGCCTCCCGGAACAGGTCGAGCGCCCCCGGATACGTCGGCGCCTCCACCAGGACCCCGTCCCCGGGCGCGAGCAGCAGCCGCACGAGCAGCGAGAGCCCCTGCTGGGCGCCGGTCGTGACCAGGATCTGCTCCGGTTCCGTCGGCACGCCCCGGGACGCGTACCGCGCGGCGACCGCCGCCCGCAGCGCTCCGAGGCCGGCCGGGTGGTAGCCGAGGTCCCCGTCGGGCAGGTCGAGCGAGCGGTACGCCTCCACCAGCTCGGCCGGCGGCCGGTCCGGGGCGGCGCAGCTCAGCAGGATCACGTCGTCCGGCGCCTCCAGGAGGTGCAGGAAGAGGGGGTTCGAGGTCTCGCGCACCCGGCCCGGCGCCCCGGCCACCCGGCCCGGCGGCCCCGCCACCCTGCCCGGGGCCCCCGCCACCCTGCCCGGTGTTCCGGCCGGCATGCCTTCCGCCCCGGCCGGGGCCGGCACGAGCACGGCCGGCGCCACCCGCGTACCGCTGCCCTGCCGGCGGACGAGCCGTCCCTCCTGCCGCAGCGTGTCGTAGGCGGCGACCACCGTCGTACGGCCCACGGCCAGGGCCGCGGCGAAGCGCCGGTCCGGCGGCAGGAGGGACCCGGGCGGCAGCACCCCCTCGTCGATCAGCCGGCGCAGCCGGGCGGCGAGCAGGAGGTACAGCGGTCCGCGCCCGGCCGCCCAGCGCCCGAGCCGGGCGACCAGCACGTCGGGGGAGGGGGACGGGGAAGGGGAGGGGGAGGGGGAGGAAAGGATTGGCTCCATCGCCGGACCAATCTGCCGGGATTGGACCTGGGAAGGCAAGCGTCCGCTCCCCAGACTGGCCGCATGAGCCACGCCGACGCCCCCGAAACCCCTGCCGCCCCCGAGACCTCCGGCGTTCCCGAGACCTCCGGCACTCCCGGCACCTCCGACGCCCTCGGCCTCCCCGATGCGTCCGGCCTCCCCGACGCGTCCGGCGCCCCCGGCCTCCCCGACGCGTCCGGCGCCCCCGGCCTCCCCGGCCCCTCGCTCCGTCCCGGGACCCTCGCCGTGCACCCGCCCCGCGTCGAGGTCACCGGCAGCAGGCCCCTCGGCGTTCCCCTCCACCAGGGACACGTCTTCGCGTTCGACTCCGCCGACGCCCTGGCCGAGGGCTTCACCTCCCCGGACGCCTTCCTCTACGCCCGCCTCGGCAACCCCACCGTCCGCACCCTGGAGGACGCCGTCGCCCGTCTCGAAGGCGGCACCTCCGGCCTCTCCTTCGCCTCCGGCATGGGCGCCGTCAACGCCGTCCTCCTCGCGCTCCTCGGCGGCGGTGCCCACGTCGTCGCCCAGTCGTGCCTGTACGGCGGTACGTACGCGGTCCTCGAGGACCTCGCCGCCCGCTGGGGCGTCGAGGTCACGTACGTCTCCGGGACGGACCCGGAGGAGGTCCGGGCCGCCCTGCGTCCCTCGACCCGTCTCCTCTACCTGGAGACCATCGCCAACCCGACCACCCGCGTCTCCGACCTCCCCGCGCTCGCCGCCGTCGCCGCCGGGGCCGGGGTCCCGGTCGCCGTGGACAACACCTTCGCCTCCCCGCTCCTCTGCCGCCCCCTCGACCACGGCGCCGACATCGTGCTCCACTCCGCCACCAAGTACCTCGCCGGGCACGCGGACGTCCTCGGCGGGGTCGCCGTCTTCAAGGACCCCGGGCTGTACGGCAGGGTCCGCCGCCACGCCGTCGAACAGGGGGCGTCCACCGACCCGTTCGCCGCCTGGCTCACCCTGCGCGGTCTGCAGACGCTCTCCCTGCGCGTGGAGCGGCAGTGCGCGAACGCCGCCGAGCTGGCGGCCCGGCTCGCCGCGCACCCGGCGGTCGCGGCCGTCCGGCACCCGGCCCTCGCGGACCACCCGGACCGGGAGGTCGCCGCCCGTCTGCTGTCCGGCGGGGGCGGCGGGGTGATCTCGGCCGACCTGGCGGGCGGCCGGGACGCGGGCCGCGTCTTCGTGGAGGCGGTCCGGCTGGCCTCGCTCAGCGTCTCGCTGGGAGACGTGAAGACCCTGGTGATGCACCCGGCCTCCACCTCCCACCACCAGCTCGACGCGGCGGCCCTGGCGGCGGCCGGCATCGGCGCCGGGACGGTCCGGATCTCGGTCGGCATCGAGCACGTCGAGGACCTGTGGGCGGATCTGGACCAGGCGCTGGACCGGGCCCTGGAGGAGACCGGGGGGAAGGCGTCCTGACCGGGGCTCAGTCCTCCCGTTCCCGCTCGGCCATCCTGATCACGCACACCGCGACCGCGACGAGGAGGGCGGCGTCCGCGTCCTCCCGGACCACGTTCACCGCGTAGGTGTCGCGGACGCGGAACCACTGCCGGGAAACGTGCACCAGGAGTTCGCCCTCGTACTCGACGACGAACTCCCGGTCCAGAATCCGGCCGCTGACGTCCAGTTCGGTGCCTTCGGCGAGCGTCACCCGGTAGTGGTTGCGCAGCAGGGAGAGCCGTTTGCGGCGGACGGTGGCGAGTGGCTGGCCGTCCCGCTCGATCGTCATCGCGTCCCGCAGGCCGAACAGCTTCTGCCGCAGCGTGATCAGGACCCGCCCCTCGGGGTCCTTCAGCTCCAGGGTGTCGCGCAGCCGCATGGCCTTGCCGTCGGCGAGGAAGGCGTGGCGGCCCTCCTCGTCCTCGATCCAGTAGTCGTCACCGATCGCGAAGATCTTGTCCCGTACGAGGTATTTCACCCCGCCATGTCTGCCCGCCGGCCCCGTTTCTCACCCGGATCTCACCCGAAGTAACGGGTGAACACGTCCGGGGTCGCCCCCAGCAGCCCCCCGTACGGCGAGTCGAGCTGGTGGATCAGCAGCACCGTGAAGGCGATGAACCCGGACAGGCCCATCACCATCACCACGTGGGTCGTGCTCCTCTTGATGCCGAAGATGAACATGAACGCGAGCGTCAGGAGGCCGCCGATCAGCAGCCCCGTCCACAGCACGGGGGACAGGCTCTCCTGCGCCGCCGCCTCCCGGCCGCGCCGCGCGTCGTCCACGTAACCGAGCTGGGCGAGCACCTCCTGGGCCGCGATCTGCTCGGACATCCGGTCGGCGCGGGTCACCTCGCCCGCCCGCCGCAGCTGGTCGAGCAGCGTCCAGCCGGAGGAGTCCAGCGGTTCGCGGGCGGCCATCGCGGGCCACTCGACGCCCACGACGTGGTGCGCGTACGCCCGGGCCGCGTCGCGCACCGGCTGCCGCTGGGCGGTGGGGAGCGAGTCCGCGAGGAGGTACGTCTGGTGCAGTGCGCTCGCCTCGGCCTGGACGTGGTCGGCGGCGGCGGAGCGGGTCTCCCAGACGGAGACCAGGCAGAGGCCGAGGACGACGGCGTAGAGGACCGACACCATCATGGCGATGTACTCGGCCACGTCCTCGCGCGGCTCCTCGTCCTCGCCGACCGGGAAGAGCCTGGTCTTGGCGAAGACGGAGAGGGCGGCGACGAGCGCGACCCCGAGGACGACGGCGAGGGTTTCGAGCACGGCGGTCATCCCTTCCTGTTTCCGAGCAGGGCGGCGGCGACGGCCGCCGGGATCAGGAGCAGCAGCAGCATCGTCACGACCCCGAACTCCCGCGCCTCCCGCCCCCGGCGCCGCAGCCGCCCGAGGAACCCCTCGTCGTCGGTTCCGGTGGCGCGGCGGAGCGCGGGGGGTTCGGAGGCGGCGTCCCGGACCGGGGGAAGGCCCCGCGGGGGCGCCGGGGAGGCGGGGGAAGCCGGGGACACGGGGGAAGCCGGGGGCGCCGGTACGGCGGCTCCCGGCGGTACGGCCCCGGGGGCCGCGCCGGTCCCGGTCCCGGGGACTCCGGGGGTCCCGGGAGGCAGGAGCACTCCGGGAATGCCGAGGAGCCCGGTGGCTCCCCCTGCCGCGAGCACCCCCGGGGCACCCGGACCCCCCGGAGTCCCGCCGCTCCCCGCCCCGCCGCTCCCCGTTCCGGCCTCACCGGCCTCGATCACGACCTCTCCCGGCTCCGGCCCGGCCGCCCCCGGAGTCCCGGCCGCTCCCGGAGCCCCGGGGTTCGCCCGCGCTCCGGGGGGCCCGGCGGCTCCCGGGGCCGCGCCCGATCCCGGGGTGCCGCCCGTCCCGGTCCCCGTTCCCCCCGTCCCCGGGGCGCTCCCCCCGGTCCCTCCGCCCGTGCCGCCCTCCCCCACCACGAAGACGGCCGTGGCCCCCGCCGTGAGCACCGGTGCCGAGACCCGCTCGCCTCCCGCCCCGTACGTGGCCGTCCCGTCGCTCCCGGAGGCGAGGCCCGTGCTCCGGTAGGTCCCCGGGGCGAGCCGTACGGTGGCCGCGCAGAGGGCCGAGGTGTCCGGGGCGAGGGCGGCCACGGTTCCGTCCGGGCCTCCGCAGTCCGGGGTGCCGGAGGTGAGGCCGAGGCCGGGGTCCTCGACCCGTACGGCCCGGAGGGGGAGGTTCCCCCGGTTGGTGACGGTGTACGTCACGGTGGCCGCGCCCGGTTCCGGGACCCCGACCGCCGCCCGCACGGTGAGTTGGAGGGCCCCGGCGACCCCGGTGTACCCGGAGGGGACGGTCGCGGTGAGGCGCCGCGACAGGGAGGGGACGTCGCCCTCGACCCGTACGGCGTCCCGGCGCGTGCCGGGCAGGGCGGGGAAGCGGGCGACGCACTCCGTCTCCCCGAGCGCCGGGAGGGGGCGCTCCGGGCACCGCGCGGCCCCTCCCGGGACCCCGGGGTCCAGGACCCGCACCCCGTACAGGTCCGCCTCGCCCCGGTTGACCAGGTGGTACCGCTTCACGACCTCCGTCCCGGCGCGGACCTCCGGGGGGTGGCGCCCGCTGTCGGCGCGGCCGTTCACGGTCACGGTCAGCCGCAGGGCCTCGTCCCCGACCCCGCCGGCCCAGGCGGAGGGGGCGGGGAAGAGGAACGGGACGACCTCCGTCAGGACGAGCAGCACCAGGACGAGGGGCACCGCCACGAGGAACCCGCCGCTCACCCGACAGCGGTAATAGTCCGACGATCCGACCGCACGTTCCGCCATGCCCGCCATGCTGACCGGCCCCCGCCCCCGAACCCGCTCCCGGACACGCCCCTCACCCCACCCGCCCCCCACTTTCCACCCGTACGGCACCCTTGACCCATGAACGCTCCCGCGCCCACCCCCGCGCCCCGACGTGCCCGTGTCCGCGCCCCCGAACTGATCGGCAAGGGCGGCTGGCTGAACACGGGCGGAGAAGAGCTGACCCTCGCCGGCCTGCGGGGAAAGATCGTCCTCCTCGACTTCTGGACCTTCTGCTGCGTGAACTGCCTGCACGTCCTCGACGAGCTGCGCGACCTGGAGGAGAAGCACCGCGACACCCTGGTGATCATCGGGGTGCACTCGCCGAAGTTCGTGCACGAGGCCGAGCACCGGGCGGTGGTGGACGCCGTCGAGCGGTACGAGGTGCACCACCCCGTACTGGACGACCCGGAGCTGGCGACCTGGAAGCAGTACGCCGTGCGCGCCTGGCCGACGCTCGTCGTGATCGACCCCGAGGGGTACGTCGTCGCCCAGCACGCCGGCGAGGGCCACGCCAACGCGATCCGGACCCTGGTCGAGGAGCTGGAGGCCGAGCACGGGGCCAAGGGGACGCTGCGGCGCGGCGACGGACCCTACGTGGCGCCGGAACCCGTCGCCACCGACCTGCGCTTCCCGGGCAAGGCGGTCGTCCTCCCGTCCGGGAACCTCCTGGTCTCCGACACCACCCGGCACCGGCTCGTCGAGCTGGCTGCGGACGGCGAGACCGTCGTGCGCCGCGTCGGCGAGGGCGTCTTCCGCGAGCCGCAGGGACTCGCCCTGCTGCCCGGCGGCACGGTGGTCGTCGCCGACACGGTGAACCACGCCCTGCGCGCGTACGACCCGGAGAGCGGCGCGATCGAGCTGCTCGCCGGCACCGGGAAGCAGTGGTGGCAGGGGTCCCCGACCTCCGGCCCCGCCCTGGAGGTCGACCTCTCCTCACCGTGGGACGTGGCCTGGTGGCAGGGCAAGGTGTGGATCGCGATGGCCGGCGTCCACCAGCTGTGGACGTACGACCCGGAGACCGGGACCGTCGGGGTCGCGGCCGGGACGACCAACGAGGGCCTGGTCGACGGGCCCGCCGCCGAGGCCTGGTTCGCGCAGCCCTCCGGGCTCGCGGCCGCCGGCGACCGGCTGTGGATCGCGGACTCCGAGACCAGCTCCCTGCGCTGGATCGGCACGGACGGGAACGTCCGCACCGCCGTCGGCACCGGCCTCTTCGACTTCGGCCACCGCGACGGCGACGCCGGCCAGGCGCTGTTCCAGCACCCGCTGGGCGTGACCGCACTGCCCGACGGCTCGGTCGCCGTCAGCGACACGTACAACCACGCCCTGCGCCGCTACGACCCCGCCACCGGCGAGGTCACCACCCTCGCCACCGACCTGCGCGAGCCGAGCGGCGCGGTCCTCGTGGACGGCGACATCGTGGTGGTCGAGTCCGCCCGGCACCGGCTGACCCGGCTGCGGCTGCCCGAGGAGGCCGTCCGGGTCGAGGCCGTCGCCCACCGCACCCGGCGCGAGGCCACCGGGGTGGCCCCCGGCCGCCTCCGCCTCGACGTCGTCTTCCGGGCGCCGACCGGACAGAAGCTGGACGACCGGTACGGCCCCTCGACCCGGCTCCTGGTCTCCTCGACCCCGCCGGAGCTGCTGCTCGGCGGCGAGGGCACGGGCACGGACCTCTTCCGCGAGCTGGACCTGAACCCGGAGGTCACCGAGGGCGTCCTGCACGTCTCCGCGATGGCCGCCTCCTGCGACGACGACCCCGCGAACGAGTACCCGGCCTGCCACGTCCACCAGCAGGACTGGGGCGTCCCGGTGAAGGTCACCGACGCGGGCGTCTCCCGGCTCCCGCTGATCCTCGCGGGCATGGACGAGCGGGCCTGAGGGGCCGCCGGGGGATCAGCGGACGATCCCCTGGTTTTTGGAGGGGCGTCCGGCGGCCGCGTCCAGGCACCCCTCCACCCAGGCGGCCGGGTCGTGGACGGCCCGGTCGCCGCCCGCGCCGTCCCGCTCCATGCGCGCGCACTCCCCGTCCAGCAGCGCCTTCGTCCGCGTCCCGTCCACGTCGTACCCGCGGATGCGGGAGGCCTGGACGTAACCCCCCTCGTACGCGATGTCCGTGCCCCACGGGGGCCGCTCGTCGTACTTCGCGACGAGCAGCCCCGCCCCGGTCAGGGCCAGGAGCACGGCGACGACGGCGAACGGGACGAACTTCCGCGGCGGCGGACCCTCATGTCGGTGCATGGGGACGAGCCTGCCGGGCGGGACCTTTCGCGGATGTTTCGCGCAGGGTCCCGCCCGGGAGCGGGGCGGCTCAGCCCTCCAGGAAGGCCACCAGCGCGTTCGCGAGGAGGTACGGGTCCTCCGCGCCGCACAGTTCGCGGGCGCTGTGCATGGAGAGGATCGCGACGCCGATGTCCACGGTGCTGATGCCGTGGCGGGCGGCCGTGATCGGGCCGATCGTGGTGCCGCAGGGCATGTCGTTGTTGGAGACGAAGGTCTGCCAGGGCACGCCCGCCTTCTCGCAGGCGGCGGCGAAGACGGCCCGGCCGCTGCCGTCGGTGGCGTAGCGCTGGTTGACGTTCACCTTGAGGATCGGGCCGCCGTTGACGCGCGGGTGGTGCGTCGGGTCGTGCCGCTCCGCGTAGTTGGGGTGCACGGCGTGGCCGGTGTCGGAGGAGAGGCAGACGGTGCCCGCGAAGGCGCGCGCCCGGTCCTCGTAGGAGCCGCCGCGCGCGTGCACCGAGCGCTCCAGGACGTTGCCCAGGAGGGGGCCCTGCGCGCCGGTGTCGGACTCGGAGCCGTTCTCCTCGTGGTCGAAGGCGGCGAGGACGGGGATGTACGGGAGGTCGTCGCGGCCCGCGAGGGAGGCGAGGGCGGCGGTGGCGGCGTGGACGGAGAGCAGGTTGTCCATGCGCGGCCCGGCGAGGAGTTCGCGGTCGCGGCCCAGGTAGGCGGGGGCCTCCACGGCGTGGACCATGAGGTCCCAGCCGGCGACGTCGTCGGCGTCGGCGCCGGCCTCGGCGGCGACGAAGGAGATCAGGTCGCCCTCGTGGACGTCCCCGGTGCCCCAGACGGGCTGCATGTGGCGCTGGCGGTCCAGCTTGAGGCCGTCGTTGGCCCCCCGGTCGAGGTGGATGGCGAGCTGCGGGACGCGCAGCAGGGGCCGGTCCACGTTCACCAGGCGGTGGGTGCCGTCGCGGAGGGTGAGCCGCCCGGCGAGGCCGAGGTCGCGGTCGAGCCAGGTGTTGAGGAGGGTGCCGCCGTAGATCTCGACGGCGACCTGCCGCCAGCCCTGGGAGCCCATGTCGGGCAGCGGCTTCACGCGCAGGTTGGGCGAGTCGGTGTGGGCGCCGACGATCCGGTACGGGGTGTGGGCGGCGGCGCCCTCCGGCACGTACCAGGCGATGATCGCGCCGCCGCGGACCACGTACTTCCCGCCGCTCGTCGCGTCCCAGGCCGCGGTCTCCTCGATCCGGCGGAATCCGGCCTTCTCCAGCCGTTCCGCGGCGTTCGCCACCGCGTGGTACGGCGAGGGGGAGGCCGAGAGGAAGGCCGTCAGGTCGTCGGTGTGTCCGCGGTCGAAGGGGCCGGCGGTGGTGCGGGAAGCTGCGCTGCTCATGGGTTCACCTTACGCAGGGCCCGGCGGGCGGGGACGGGGCCCCGGGGTGGCGCGGGGCCCCGCGGGGACGCCCGCGGACAGCGGGAACGGCCCGCCCCCCTCCCCGGGGACGGGCCGTTCCCGCGCTGGACGGGAGGGTGTTCCGGTCGCCGCGCGGAGCGGGTCCTAGAACGCGGCCTCGTCCAGGTCCATCAGCGAGCCGTCGATGGCCTCGGCGAGCGCGCGCTCGGTGGAGACGCCGGGCAGGACGTTGGCGGCGAAGAACTTCGCGGCCGCGATCTTGCCCCGGTAGAAGGCGGCGTCCTTGCCGGAGGCGCCGGCGGCCAGCTTCTCGGCGGCCACGGCCGCGCCCTTGAGGAGCAGGTAGCCGACGACCACGTCGCCGGAGGCCATCAGCAGGCGGGTGGTGTTCAGGCCGACCTTGTAGATGTTCTTGACGTCCTCGCCGGTGGCGGTGAGGTCGGTGAGCATCGCGCCGACGATGCCCTCCAGGTCCACGGCGGCCTTGGCGAGCGCGTCGCGGGCGCCGGCCAGCTCCTCGCCGCCGGTGCCGACCGCGAGGAACTTCTTGATCTCCTCGGCGAGCGCGTTCAGGGAGGCGCCCTGGTCGCGGACGATCTTGCGGAAGAAGAAGTCCTGGCCCTGGATGGCCGTGGTGCCCTCGTAGAGGGTGTCGATCTTGGCGTCCCGGATGTACTGCTCGACCGGGTACTCCTGCAGGAAGCCGGAGCCGCCGAAGGTCTGGAGCGACTGCGCGAGCTGCTCGTAGCCCTTCTCGGAGCCGTAGCCCTTCACGATCGGGAGCAGCAGGTCGTTGAGGCCGTGCAGCGCCTTGGCGTCCTCGCCGGCCGCTTCCTTGATCGCGATCTCGTCCTGCACGGAGGCCGTGTAGAGGACGAGGGAGCGCATGCCCTCGGCGTACGCCTTCTGCGTCATGAGCGAGCGGCGGACGTCGGGGTGGTGCGTGATGGTGACCTTGGGCGCGGCCTTGTCCATGAAGTTGGCCAGGTCGGTGCCCTGGACGCGCTCCTTGGCGTACTCCAGGGCGTTGAGGTAGCCCGTGGAGAGGGTGGAGATCGCCTTCGTGCCGACCATCATGCGGGCGAACTCGATGATGAGGAACATCTGGCGGATGCCGTCGTGCTTGTCGCCGACCAGCCAGCCCTTGGCGGGGTGCTTGTCGCCGAAGGTCATCTCGCACGTGTTGGAGGCCTTGAGGCCCATCTTGTGCTCGACGTTGGTGGCGTACACGCCGTTGCGGGCGCCCAGCTCACCGGTCTCCCAGTCGAACTCGTACTTCGGGACGAGGAAGAGGGAGAGGCCCTTGGTGCCGGGGCCGGCGCCCTCGGGGCGGGCGAGGACGTAGTGGAGGATGTTCTCCTCCATGTCGTGCTCGCCGGAGGTGATGAAGCGCTTGACGCCCTCGATGTGCCAGGAGCCGTCCTCCTGCTGGACCGCCTTGGTGCGGCCGGCGCCGACGTCCGAGCCCGCGTCGGGCTCGGTGAGCACCATGGTGGAGCCCCAGCGCTTCTCGACGGCGATGCGCGCGACCTTCTTCTGCGCCTCGTTGCCCTCGGTGTAGAGGATGCCGGCGAACGCCGGGCCGGAGGAGTACATCCAGATGGCCGGGTTCGAGCCGAGCAGCAGCTCCGCGTAGGCCCAGATCAGGGAGCGGGGGGAGACGGTGCCGCCGATCTCCTCGGGGATGCCCAGGCGCCAGTACTCGGACTCCATGAAGGCGTCGTACGACTTCTTGAAGGAGGCGGGGACCGGGGCGGTGTTGGTCTCCGGGTCGAAGACGGGCGGGTTGCGGTCGGCGTCGGCGAAGGACTCCGCGAGCTCGTTCTCGGCGAGGCGGCGGATCTCGTCGAGGATGCTCTTGGCGGTCTCGACGTCCATCTCCTCGAACGGACCGGTGCCGTACACCTTGTCGCGCCCGAGGACCTCGAAGAGGTTGAACTCGATGTCGCGGAGATTCGACTTGTAGTGCCCCATGGCGACGGCTCCGTAAGGCTCGGGGAGGGAGGTTCCTCGTACACGTACCAGCGAGTAGCAAAACGCTCTCTCCGATGATGCTACCCGTCGGTAATAAGGGCAACCCCTGGCGGGCATCTGTGACGCGCCTCGCCCGCCCCGCCCGTCCCGGGGGCCCCTGGCGCCCCACGGGTCCCGCCCCGCCGGACGTACCGGCGGGTAAGGGGCGCGGGGCCCCGGCGCGGCCCCGCCGCTCGCTAGTCTGGGGGCCATGTACGGATACGGCCAGCACGCAGACGGTGGTACCGCCCAGCAGCAGTACATCCCGCCGCAGCAGGGCGGTATGGAGGGCGGCGCGCAGGGGTACGGACACCAGGCCCCGCTCTACCCCGAACCCTCCCCGCCCTCCCTCGCGGACGCGGTGCGCGCCTTCACCACCGGCACGCTGGCCGCCGAGGACTTCCAGCAGATCTTCGCGACGTCCAAGGTCTACTGCCCGCGCGGCGACAACCCCGGCTTCCTGGCCCTGCACAACACCCAGCACCCGGTCATCCCCATGTTCACGTCCCTCAAGGAGCTGCGGCGGTACGCGGGCAAGGAGTCGAAGTACTTCGTGATCACCGGGGCCGAGGTGATCGACCTGCTGCCGACGGGGTACGGCTTCGTCCTCGACATGGAGGGCGACCACCGCATGGTCTTCGACGCGAAGGCCGTGGAGCAGATGGTCGACTTCGCGATGCGGCGGATGTACGGCTGACGCGGACGGCCGCGAACGGCCGCGAACGGCTGAGCGGCCGTGGAGTCGCGGGCGGGTCGTGGAGCCGCGCGGCCGGCGCGGACGGTCCGTGCGGAGAGCGCCCGGGGGGAATTCCCTCCGGGCGTTCCGCGTTCCCGGTGGCAAGAAGTTCACTGTTCAACTAAAGTGGACGCGCAAGGTCCCCCAAGGAGGTCCCGCCATGCCCGCCGTGACTGTCGAGAACCCGCTCACCCTGCCGCGCGTCGCCGCCCCCGCCGACGCCCCGGCCCGCCCCGTGCTCGCCGTGACCACGGCCCCCTCCGGATTCGAGGGAGAGGGCTTCCCGGTCCGCAGGGCCTTCGCGGGGATCAACCACCAGTACCTCGACCCGTTCATCATGATGGACCAGATGGGTGAGGTGGAGTACGCGCCCGGAGAGCCCAAGGGCACCCCCTGGCACCCCCACCGCGGCTTCGAGACCGTCACCTACATCATCGACGGGACCTTCGACCACCAGGACTCCCAGGGCGGCGGCGGCACCATCACCAACGGCGACACCCAGTGGATGACCGCCGGCGCCGGCCTCCTCCACATCGAGGCCCCGCCGGAGTCCCTGGTCGTCAGCGGCGGCCTCTTCCACGGCCTCCAGCTCTGGGTGAACCTGCCGGCCAGGGACAAGATGATGGCCCCCCGCTACCAGGACATCCGCGGCGGCCAGGTCCAGCTGCTCACCTCCCCCGACGGCGGCGCCCTGCTCCGCGTCATCGCGGGCGAGCTGGACGGCCACGAGGGCCCCGGCGTCACCCACACCCCGATCCGGATGATCCACGCCACCCTGCGCCCCGGCGCCGAGATCACCCTCCCCTGGCGCGAGGACTTCAACGGCCTCGCGTACGTGCTCGCCGGACGCGGCTCCGTCGGCGCCGAACGGCGCCCGGTCCACACCGGCCAGACCGCCGTCTTCGGCAAGGGCGGCTCCCTCACCGTCCGCGCCGACGAGAAGCAGGACGGCAACACCCCGGACCTGGAGGTCGTCCTCCTCGGCGGCCGCCCGATCCGCGAGCCGATGGCCCACTACGGCCCGTTCGTCATGAACACCCAGGCCGAACTGCGCCAGGCCTTCGAGGACTTCCAGGCGGGCCGCCTCGGCACCATCCCGGCGGTGCACGGAATGGGAGAGTAGGGACGAGGACCGTACGGGCCGGGGCGCGCGCTCCGGCCCGTACGGCTGTCCGCCGCCCCGCCGCCCCGTCGTACGGCTATCCCCGCCGTCCCGCCGTCCGCGCCCGGCGGTGCCCCTCCGCGCGGAGCCGCCGGCACCCGTGGGGCCCGCCCGGCGCCCGCGCCCGCGCTGACGCCCCGTCCCCCGTACGGACCGTCAGCGCGCGACGGCGCGCCGGACGGCGTGGTCCGGTGGTCGGGTGCAGACGACCACCGGACCGCTCCTTCCCGAATCCGCCCGCCGGACCGCCGCCTGGTGCGCCGTCCTGCTGCTCGTCGCCGGGGTCACCGCCGTCGGGGTCTGGCTGTGCGTCACCTTCAGGACGGCCGTCACGCCCGTCCTGCTCGCGATCCTCGGCACCGCCCTCCTCGGCCCGCTCCACCGGCGCCTGCTGCGGATGAGGGTGCAGAAGTCCCTCGCCGCCGCGCTCACCGTCCTCGCCGTCCTCGCGGTCGTCGGCGGCGCCGCGTACATCGTCGTCGCCGCCCTCGTCGACACCGGAGACCAGATCGTCGCCTCGCTGCGGCGGGCCGCCCAGGACGTCGCCCGGCACTTCGGCGCGGTCGGCACCTCCCTGGACGACCTCAGCGGGAACGCCGGGAACCTCCTCAAGAAGTTCGGCGGGACCGCCGCCTCCGGGGTGCTCTCCGGGATCGGCGTCGTCGGCCACCTGCTGGCCACCGCCGTCCTCGCCCTGTTCCTCGTCTTCTTCTTCCTCCGCGACTCCGACCGGGCCGCCGGAGCCCTGCGCTCCGTCGTCCCCGGGGACACCGGCGACGTCGTGGAGGCCATGGCGCGCCGGGCCTTCGAGGCCGTCGAGGGGTTCATGCGGGGCACGACCTTCATCGCCCTGGTCGACGCGACCCTCATCGGCGTCGGGCTGCTCGTCCTGCGCGTGCCCGGCGCGGTCGGGCTGGCGGCGCTCGTCTTCGTCACCGCCTACATCCCCTACCTCGGCGCCTTCCTCTCCGGGGCGGTCGCCGTCCTCGTCGCCCTCGCCGACCGGGGCTTCGTCATCGCCCTGTGGGCGCTCGGCGTCGTCCTGGCCGTCCAGGCCGTCGAGGGACACCTGCTCCAGCCCCTGGTGCAGAGCCGCACCGTGCACATGCACCCGGCCGCCGTGATGCTGGCGATCACGGCGGGCGCGTCCGTCGCGGGCATCCTGGGCATGCTGCTCGCCGTCCCCCTGACCGCCGCCGCGACGGGCATCCTGGGGGAGCTGCGCGACCGGTACGGGGAACGGGAGGGACCGGAAAAGCAGGGGAAGCCGGAAAGGCCGGGGAAGCCGGGGGAGGGCGACGGCGGGGCGCACCGCGCGGACGGCGCCTGAGAACCGGGGCCGGGCCTGCTTCGGCGCGCTGCCCCGCTCCGGGAGCCCGCCCCTACTCCTCCGCCACCGTCTCGTTCAGCTCGAACCAGATCGTCTTGCCCTCGCCCCGCGGGTCGACGCCCCACGCGTGCGCCAGCATCTCCATCAGGAGCAGGCCGCGCCCGCTCGACGCCATCTCGCCCGGCCGGCGCCGGTGGGGCGGTTCGTCGCTGGTGTCGGAGACCTCCACGCGCAGGCAGCGGGACCTCTCGCCGCAGGAGACCTCCGCGAGCACGAACGCGTCGCCGTCCGTGTGGACGAGGACGTTGGTGACCATCTCGGAGACCATCAGGACCGCCGAGTCGGTCTGGTCCTCGTCCGCCCAGTCGTGCAGCAGCTGCCGCACCTGCTCCCGGGCCTCCGCGATCCGCTCCGGTTCCGCCTGGGCGATCGTCATCAGGGTGCGGCGCGGGGCCTCCCGCACGGTGCCGGCGGGGCGGCGGGAGAGCAGCAGGAGCGCGATGTCGTCCTCGCGCCGGTCCGCCAGCGGGCCCGTGGTGTGGTGCGAGCCGGGGCCGTGGACGGCCTCCACGAGGGTGTCGGCGAGGGCCTCCAGGTCCTCGCCGTCGTGGGACTCCAGAGTCTTCCTGACCCGTTCCCAGCCGCTGTCCAGGTCGTGCCCGCCGGTCTCCAGGAGGCCGTCGGTGCAGACCATCAGGATCTCGCCGGGGTCCAGGGTCAGCCGGGTGGTGGGATAGTCCGTGTCGGGGACGATGCCGAGCGGCAGGCCGCCGGCCGTCGGTTTGAGCAGAACCGTTCCGTCGTTCATCCGCACCGCCGGTTCGGGGTGTCCCGCCCGCGCGATCTCCACCCTCCCCGTCTCCAGGTCGACCTCCAGGTACAGGCAGGTCGCGAAGCGCGGACCGCCCTCCCCCTCCTCCCCGTCCTCCCCGCCCGTGCCGTCCGTGATCCCGTACAGGAAGCGCGAGGCGCGCGAGAGGACCGCGTCCGGCCGGTGCCCCTCGGAGGCGTACGCGCGCAGGGCGATCCGCAGCTGCCCCATCAGGCCCGCCGCCCGTACGTCGTGCCCCTGGACGTCCCCGATGACCAGGGCGATCCGGCCCGTGCCGTCCCCGTCCGCGCGGGAGCTGCCGCCCGGCAGCCGGATCAGGTCGTACCAGTCGCCGCCCACCTGGAGCCCGCCGCCGGTCGGCACGTACCGCCCGGCGACCCGGACGCCGGGCACCCCCGGGCCCAGGACCGGCATCATCGTCCGCTGGAGGCCGAGCGTCAGCTCGCGCTCCGACTCCGCCACGCCCGCACGCGCGAGGGCCTGCGCCAGCATCCGCGCCACCGTCGTGAGCACGGAGCGCTCGTCCGGCGTGAAGGCCACCGGGTGCTTGAAGGCGGCCATCCAGGCCCCCATCGTGCGCCCGGAGACCACCAGCGGAAGGAAGGCCCAGGAGCGGCGCCCGAAGCGCCGGGCGAGCGGCCACGTCGCGGGGTAGCGGCCCAGGTACTCCTCCGGCGTCGGCAGGTAGATCGCCCGGCCCGTGCGCACCACCTCCGCCGCCGGATAGTCGGTGTCCAGCGACATCGACGTGAAGGGCTCCTCGTCCTCCCGGCGCTGCCCGTGGTGCCCGATGACCGTCAGCCGGTCGCCGGCGACCCCGAAGACGGCGAGCCCGTCCGGCGAGAAGCCGGGCATGGAGAGCGAGGCGGCCACCCGCAGGACCTCGGCCGTCGACCGCGCCTCCGCCAGCGCCCGGCCGGCGTCGAGGAGGAAGGCCTCGCGGGAACGGCGCCAGTCGCCGGTGACCGGGGTGCGGGCGGCGATGCCCGGCGACTGCTCCGCGACCTCCTGGAGGGTGCCGACGAGCTGGTAGCCGCCCTCCTCGACCAGCGGCTTGGACCGGCTCCGCACGGTACGGATCACCCGTCCGTGCTCGTCCATGATCCGCAGCCGGGACTCCGCGAGGGTGCCCTCGGCGACGGCGAGCCCCACCACCCCGTCGATCTCGTTCCAGTCGACGGGGTGGAACCGGGAGCGCACGGCGGCCTCGGTCAGCCGTACGGGCTCGGCGGGCAGCCCGAGCAGCCGGGCCGCCTCCGCGTCGAGCGAGACGATCCCGGACGCGTTGTCCCAGCGCCACAAACCGGTCGCGATGGCGGCCAGGACGTCCTCGGTGCGCATTGCCCCACTTTATGAAGAGGTGACCGCGGGCCGCCACCGCCGGTATTCGAAAAGCGATCATGACCCGGCCGGTACGCTGGAAACCTTGGCGCTGTCCTTGAAGCCGTCAAGATTTCCACCGAATCCCGAAGACTGGATGAACGACGATGCATCGGTACAGGTCCCACACCTGCGGCGAGCTCCGCGCCTCTGACGTCGGCACCGACGTCCGGCTGAGCGGCTGGCTGCACAATCGGCGCGACCTGGGCGGCATCCTCTTCATCGATCTGCGCGACCACTACGGCATCACGCAGCTCGTCGCCCGCCCCGGCACCGCCGCGTACGACGCGCTCGACAAGCTGACCAAGGAGTCGGTCGTCCGGGTCGACGGCAAGGTCGTCTCGCGCGGTGCCGAGAACGTCAACGCCGAGCTGCCCACCGGTGAGGTCGAGGTCGAGGTCGCGGAGGTCGAGGTCCTCGGCGCCGCCCAGCAGATCCCCTTCACCATCAACGCCGACGACGGCGTCAACGAGGAGCGGCGCCTGGAGTACCGCTTCCTCGACCTGCGCCGCGAGCGCATGCACCGCAACATCATGCTGCGCTCGGCGGTCATCGCGTCGATCCGCTCCAAGATGGTGGCCCTCGGCTTCAACGAGATGGCGACCCCGATCCTCACCGCGACCTCCCCCGAGGGCGCCCGTGACTTCGTCGTCCCCTCCCGCCTGAACCCGGGCAAGTTCTACGCGCTGCCGCAGGCCCCGCAGCAGTTCAAGCAGCTCCTGATGATCTCCGGCTTCGACCGGTACTTCCAGATCGCGCCCTGCTTCCGCGACGAGGACGCCCGCGCCGACCGCTCGCCGGGCGAGTTCTACCAGCTCGACGTCGAGATGAGCTTCGTCGAGCAGGAGGACGTCTTCCAGCCGATCGAGAAGCTCATGACCGAGCTGTTCGAGGAGTTCGGCGGCGGCCGCCACGTCACCTCGCCGTTCCCGCGCATCCCGTTCCGCGAGTCGATGCTGAAGTACGGCAACGACAAGCCCGACCTGCGCACCTCCCTGGAGCTGGTCGACCTCACCGACGTCTTCGCGGACTCCGGCTTCAAGGCGTTCGCGGGCAAGCACGTCCGCGCCCTGGCCGTCCCGGACACCGGCGACCAGCCGCGCAAGTTCTTCGACTCCCTCGGCGACTACGCCGTCTCCCTCGGCGCGAAGGGCCTGGCCTGGGTCCGCGTCGGCGAGGGCAACGCCCTGACCGGCCCCATCGCCAAGTTCCTCACCGAGGACGACGTCGCGGTCCTCACCGAGCGCCTGGGCCTGAAGCCCGGCCACGCCGTCTTCTTCGGCGCGGGCGAGTTCGACGAGGTCTCCAGGATCATGGGTCCGGTCCGGGTCGAGGCCGCCAAGCGCGCCGGCCAGTTCGAGGAGAACGTCTTCCGCTTCGCGTGGATCGTGGACTTCCCGATGTACGAGAAGGACGAGGAGACCGGGAAGATCGACTTCTCGCACAACCCGTTCTCGATGCCGCAGGGCGGCCTGGAGGCCCTGGAGACCCAGGACCCGCTGGACGTCCTCGGCTGGCAGTACGACATCGTCTGCAACGGCATCGAGCTGTCCTCGGGCGCCATCCGGAACCACGAGCCCGAGATCATGTTCAAGGCGTTCGAGATCGCGGGCTACTCGAAGGAGACCGTCGAGACCGAGTTCGCCGGCATGCTCCGCGCCTTCCAGTTCGGCGCCCCGCCGCACGGCGGCATCGCCCCCGGCGTGGACCGCATCGTCATGCTCCTCGCGGACGAGCCCAACATCCGCGAGACCATCGCCTTCCCGCTCAACGGCAACGCCCAGGACCTCATGATGGGCGCCCCGACGGAGCTGGACGAGGCCCGCCTGCGCGAGCTGAACATCCAGCTCCGCAAGCCGGTCGAGAAGCCGTCCGCGAAGACGGAGGACCGCCCGGTGACGGACGCGGTCCACCCGGACGCGGCGCGGTAAGCGGTACGAGACGCCGACGACGTACTGACGAGGGGCCCGGAACCGTGGGTACGGTTCCGGGCCCCTCTCGCCTGACGTCAGGTCCTCGCCGGAAGGATGAAGGTTTCTACAGGAATTATGAGTGCGGGATCAAGCGAACTGAATCTGCGATCACTCCGCCCCTGCGAGGTAGGTTCGCGTCCGCGTCAGGGCGGACCCGGATGCATTGAAGTGGATACGTGAACTCGCTGCTTCGACGGAAACCTGGATCCGATCATCCTCTTGAGGGCGCAGTGTGACTCTTGCGTTGCTGATGCTGAAGTCCCAGCCGATTACCCGAAGGTCTTTTACCCCCGTGAATTTCAGGTAGAACTCAACGGCATTGTATTCCCTGTCCGCCCAGGCTGGTGGAGGGTCGTCGGGAAGCGCGCGAGTCTCGAACATCAAAGTTACCGATGCGCCTCTTTCGTCGATCTGTGCATAATTTAGCTTGCATTCGCTCAAGCTGGGGGGTCTCGTGTAGAGGTTTGCCACTTCGCTCGCCGAGTCGACAAGCGTTGTCCAGTCAGACTCTTTCATAAAACGTTCTGTCCTCGGGGTTCGGGATGGTTTTGTGGCGCCTTTTGTCGAGATTCCTCAAGAAGAGGTGCGGGACTTCATCCGTACCGCCGCTGCCGATCTTGAAGGCACTCACGTGCCCTACCTGCGCGGAATTGCTACTGGTGAAGGTGAGGTCCACCCGAGCACCCGTCAATCGAACCCGAACCCTCTGGTTCTTTTCGAGGGGTTCGGCCCTGAGGAGTGTGGCAGGCGCAGGCGGGTCCCACTCCGACAGGAGGAGATCGTCTACGGCGAGAAATCTCAGATGGCACTGAACGGTGTCGACTTCTGCCGATTTCCAGTCCTGGGGGGGATCTTCCGGGAAACTCGAAATGTCCACTCGGAGCGTGATCGTCGGGCCTCGCCAGTTCAGGTTTACCGAGCGCAAGCGAAACTCATTGAGCGGGGGAGCTGTGCCATACAGGTCGAGGATGTCACCCGCATGAGTCAGGCTGAGATTATCGATCATAGTAGTAGTGCTCCTCGGTACCCGGTACCTGGCCGTTGCGGGTGTCTTCAAAAGGTCTCACATGTACGTGCGACGGCTGGTGACCAGGCTCCCCGGGCTTCTGGTGTCCAAACCAGTGGTCCTGAAATACGATGAGGTCCTGTCCGTTGGGGTGTTCGTACACCTCTTCCCGGTAGTAGATCGGCTGGTGATTTTCATCCAGCAACTGCTTTGCTCCTTGCCACTCCGGTGTCGTCGCGGGGACGTAGTCGTCCACTTCGATGGGTGTGGCTCCTTCCGGAATTCCTGCTTCTCTCAATGCTGTGGCCTTGGCCTCTGCCAGGCCGCGTCCGGCCTTCGCGGGAGGACACCCGTCAGGCGCAAGGCCCAGCGGATCGCCCCATGTGTGCGGGTTGTGCACGTACGCGGCCGGGTTCGGCGCCGGGCCCAACCCCCACGGGTCCTGGCTCAGGTACCGCGCCGACTCCGGGTCGTAGTACCGGAAGTAGTTGTAGTGCAACCCCGACTCCGGGTCGAAGTACTGGCCCGGGAAGCGGAGGGGGGTGTACGCCGTGGCGTCGCGGTTCCAGGTTGTCGTGCCCCAGAGGGTGGAGCGGGTGCGCCAGGCCAACTCTCCCGACTCGTCGACGAGTTCCGTCGGGGTGCCGATCAGGTCGGTGACGATCGCGAAGAAGCGTTCGTCGTCCGTGTCCGTGCGGCGTTCCGTCTGGGCCAGGGGGCGCAGGCCCGCGTGGTCCCAGGTCAGGACGACGTTCTCGGTCGTCTGCTCGCAGAGGGCCGTGCCGTCCCACGTGAAGTGGACCGTCTCGAAGGGGGACCGTTTGGATATGCGGCGGCCCAGGGGGTCGTACGCGTAGCTCCAGACCGTGCCGTCCGGTGTCGTCACCGACGTCAGCCGGTCCTCCGCGTCCCACGCGTACCGCCAGGTGTCCGGCTTCCGCGACAGGCGGGTCTTCCGGCGCAGGACGATCCGGCCCTGGGCGTCGTGCTCGTAGCGGACCGCCCCCGCGCGGGTGATCCGCGTCCCCTCGTACGCGCGCGGCCCCGTCGCGGCGTGGGACGGGTGCGCGGACGGCCAGTCCGCCTCCGTCTGGTTGCCGGCCCCGTCGTACGCGTACCGCTCCGTCCACCGGTCCGCCCGCACCGCCGTGACCCGCCCCGCCCCGTCCAGGTCGAAGCGGCGCGTCCCCGAGAACCCGTCCGTGACGGCGACCAGACCGCCGTCAGGGCGGTAGTCGTACGTCCGGCGCTGGAGGCGACCGCCGCCGCGTGGGGACGTGACCTCCTGCGCCGTCAGCCGGCTCATCACGTCGTACGACGACGTCAGCGACGCGAAGTCCGCGACCGAGCGCTCCACCTCGCGGCCCAGCGCGTCGTAGGAGAAGGCCAGTTCGTGCCCGGACGCGGTGAGGTTCGTCCTGCGGCCCGCCGCGTCGTACGCCCACGTGCTGACCGAACCGCCCGGCGTCGTCCTGCCCGTCCTGCGGCCCGCCGCGTCGTACGCGTACGACAGCGTCCGTCCGTTGACCGTCTCGGACACCAGACGGCCGTAGCGGTCCCGGAGGCGTTCGAGGCGCGCGTCCGGGTTCGTCGCCACCGCCAGCTCGTCGAAGACGTCGTACTCGTAGGTGCTGACCGCGCCCTCGGCGTCCTTGCGGACGATCCGCCCGAGCGCGTCCCGCTCGAACCGGACCGCCTGGCCGAGGCCGTTCGTACGGGAGACGAGCCGGCCCGCCGCGTCGTACGCGTACCCCAGCGTCCGCCCGTCGAAGTCCGTCTCGGACAGGGTCCGGCCCGCCGGGTCGTAGGCGTACTCCCAGGTCAGGCCCTGTGGGTTCGTCACCCGCGTCAGGCGCAGGTTCGTGTCGTGCGTGAACTCGTACCGCACCCCGTCCGGGCCCGTACGCGAGGTCAGCAGGTCGAAGTCGGTGTACGCGAAGCGGGTCGTGCCGCCCGACGCGTCCGTGTGGCTCAGGCAGTTGCCCTCGCCGTCGTACGTCCAGGACTCCTCCGTGCCGTCGGGCGCGACGCGCCGGGACGGCCGGCCCTCCACCGTCCACTCCAGGCGCGTGACCCCGCCGAGGGGGTCGGTGATCCGGACCGTACGGCCGAAGGCGTCGTACGCGTACCGGGTCGTGGCGCCCAGCGGGCCGGTGATCCCGACGGGCAGGCCCCGGGAGTCCGGGACGATCCGGGTGGTGGCGCCGAACGGGTCCGTCACCGAGACGAGCCGGCCCGCCGTGTCGTACGCGAACTCCGTCCGGGCGCCCGAGGGCGCCGTCACCGACGTGCGGTTGCCGCGCTCGTCGAAGGTCTGGCGCACGGCGTTGCCGTCGGCGCCGACGATCCGCACCGGGAAGCCGTTCCCGTCGTACTCGGCCCGCGCCCGCCGCCCGTCCGGGCGTTCCACGGACGTCGGGCGCCCCCGCTCGTCGTAGCTCGAACGGCTGACGTGGCCCAGCGGGTCCGTCCGGGACAGCAGGCGGTTGTGGCGGTCGTACGCGAAGCGGGTGACCGCGCCCAGGGGGTCGATCTCGGCGACGACCCTGGAGCGTCCGTCGACGACGAACCGCTTGGTGTGCCCGAGCCCGTTGGTGATGGACGTCGTCCTGAGTCCGGTCTCGGGGTCGGTGTCGTCCCAGGTGAAGTGGGATTCGAGGTGGCCGTTGGTTCCGGCCTGGTAGGTGCAGCGGTCCTGCTCGTCGTAGACGTAGTCGAAGCGGCTGCCGTTGGTGTCGGTCCACGACGTGATGCGGCCGTGCTCGTCGCAGCCGAAGCGCAGGGGCCGCCCGGAGGAGTTGACGACCTCGGTGAGGTGCCCGTCGGTGTAGCCGTAGCGCAGGATCTCCTGGTCGGAGCCGTCCGGTGCCGCGCCCGCGAGGTGGAGGGCGGTCACGCGGCCCGCGTCCGTGGTCAGCTTCAGGTGGTAGCCGCCGTGGTGGACGATCGACTCCGGGGCGCCCGTCTCGTCGTACTCGAAGGTGATCCGGTTCCCGTTGCGGTCGTCGATCCGGACCAGGAGCGCGAGCCCGTCGCCGTGGCCGGCGAAGTGCCGGACCGTGCCGGTGTCGGGGTCGGTGATCGTGTAGCCGTCCCCGACCCGGTCCAGCGGCCACCGCCGCCCGTGCGCGGGCACGACCGGGACCCCGGGGGCCGGGTGCGGGTAGGCGAGGAGGCTGCCCTCGTCACAGCCGAAGACGACGCCCTCCGCGTCGATCTCCAGGCGCTGGTCCACCGTCGACGACCACGTCGGGCCGAACCAGCGGCCGGAGCGGTGCGAGGAGTCGAAGACGCGCCGGAAGACCAGCGGCAGCGAGCCGGGCAGGGCGATGTCCGTCTGCGGCAGCAGGACGCGGCCGGACGCCATGTCCACCGGGTCGCCGTCGCACACGTTCTCACGGCACTCGTTGCTCCGGTTGTCCGGGTCCTTCTCGTGGTCCCCGCGGCTGCTCCCCGGCTTCTCCGGTTCGCCGGCGCCGCCCGGCTTCCTCGATCCGGGCAGGTGCTTCGCGCCGTTCGGGCCGAACCGCGCGCCGCCGCGCGCCAGTCCGGTGCCCTTCGTCCCGATCAGCTCCGGCACCAGGCGGCCGAGGAACTCCGACGGGTCGCCCTTCGCCGCGTCCCAGGAGTTCTTCAGCGCCCGGTCCGGGTTCGCCGCCGAGGAGACCAGGCCGGCGAGCGTCATGTGGACGCCCTTGTAGTACTCCGCGGGGTGGGTCAGGTTGTACGGGTCGGTCGGGTTCACCGAACGGACGAAGTTGACCAGGCCGGCCCCGCCCTTGATGACGCCCCCGCCGAAGTGCGCCAGTTCGACGCCCTGCCCCAGGAGGTGGTCCGTCAGCTCCAGCTTGACCCGCTCGCGGCCGGAGGGCTCCTTCGGCGCGTGGGCGAGCGCGGCGCGGACCGCCGCCTTCGCGGTCTCCCCGGCCTCGTCGCGCGCCCTGCGCGCGTCGTTCAGGATCTCCCGGGCGCGCTGCCGCTTGGCTTCGCCGGGGTCGGGGCAGGGGCCGGGGTCGGGGAGCGGGCTGTCCCCGCTCAGGGCCGCCGTGTACGCCTCGACCTTCTTCCGGTGGTTGTCCTCGGCCGCCTTGGAGTCCTCGTCGCCCTCCTTGTACAGCGCGATCGCCTCGCGGGCCTTCCCCTGGGCGCTCACGACCGTCCCGGCGTACGTCTCCAGCGCCTCGGCCGCGCTCTCCATCGCGTCCGCCGCGTGGAGCCACTCGGTCGGCAGGGGCTGGAACTTCTTGCGGAACGCCTCGGCGGCCCCGCCCTTCCAGTGGCCGGCGTCCAGCTTCTTCATCCCGCCGCCGACCAGGTCGAACGCGCGCTGGAAGTCCCGCAGGTTCTTCACCGTCGCGGCGATCTTCTCGGGCTTGCCGTGGACGAGCTCCTCGGCCCGCTCGGTCTGCCCGAGCCGCTTCTCCCCGACGTGCGCGCCGAGTGAGGAGGCGGTCTCGTCACCCCAGCCCTCGACCGAGTCCGCCCAGTCGTGCGCGCCCACCCCGTCCAGGAGCCGGCCGGTCTGGTCGGTCGCGAAGTCGATGCCCTTGCCGGCGAACTCCTTGCCCTTGTCGATGCCGTCGCCGAACTTGTCGATGCCCTTGTCGAACAGTTCCCCCCAGTCCGCCATCAGCGGTTCTCCCCCCACCGCGGCTGTTCGGCCTGTTCGACCGTCGCCCGGTCCGGGCCGAGACTCTCCTCGAGCCGCCCGTCCACACCGTCACGCGCCGCCGGGTCGATCAGCCCGGCACGCTCCATCGCGTCCAACTGGGCGTCCATCACGTCGTAGCCCGTGTTCTTCCAGGTCTGTTCGATCTCCGCGCGGGCCCCGGCCAGCGAGCCCGGGCTCCAGTCCGCGTCGTCCCACGCGCGCTGGTCGCGCACGGTCTCCCAGCGCATCTTCTTGACGTCGTCCTCGGACAGGTGCGGGTTGCCGTTGACCGCGTTCACCCCGATCTTGAACGAGTCCTTGACGTACTGCTCCTGCTCCGCGAACGAGCCCGCCGACAGGCCGACCCCCTGCGCGAAGACGTTCCCCCGCAGGGAGAGCGCGCGCACCCCCCACTCCCACCGTTCGCAGAAGGTCCCGAACTCCGACGCCAGACCGCCGTGGCCCAGCTCCAGCCCCGAGAGGGCGAGGTCGGAGAAGCCCCGGCCCGCCGACGCCTCACCGGTCATGCCGAGCTCCTTCAGCTCGGCGTGCGCCAGGTCGATGCCCTTCGCGATCGCCGCCAGCGCCTCCGCCGACGCCGCGAGTTCGGGCTCGTTCCCACTCATCGCGTCCCCGCCCCCCTGTCCGTGCGCGCACCCGTGTCCGGGGACGTGCCGGTCCCCGCCCCGGTCTCCCCGAGGTCCACCGCCACCTCGTCCGGGACGATCCCGGCCACCGGCGGGAACAGCGTCCCGTCCGCACTGCCCGCGTCCAGCGCGACCCCGCCGGGGCCGGGCAGCATCGGCACCATCACGTCGAGGAGCCGCGCGCCCAGGATCGTCCGGTACGCCCACGGGCGTCCCGTCTCCCCGCGCGCCTCCGCGAACCGGGCCAGCGCCTCCTCGTCCGAGAAGGCGCAGATCCACCGGACGCCGTTGAAGTCGGCGGTCCACAGGCTCTCCCGCTCGTCGAGCGGCACCAGGACGGCGGTACGCCGGAACGCGCCCAGCAAACGCGCAAATTCACGGCGGGCCGTCGCGATCGCGTCGTCCGGCCCCGCCCGTTCCGAGACGGCCGGCGCCGGCACGGCGGGCACCGGTGGTGCGGGCGGAACCGGGAGGTGGGCCAGTTCCGTCAACTTCGAAACCGGTCGAGGCTTCGGCATGTCGTCCCCGTTGTCCTTCACGCCCGCATGCTGCCATGTGCCCATTCACATGAGCAACGAACAAAGGAGCGATCCCGCCATGCCGGTGACCGGTGACGAGCCCCCCCTGCTTCCCGGGATCAGGGGCGGCTCGTTCCCGCGGAAGGGGAGGGGCGGAGCCGGGCAGGGAGGGACGAAGGCGCCGTGGGGGAGGGGCGGGAGCCCGGTGCTCCCGCGCTTGTCCGCCCGCCGGGGCTACTCCTCCGCGAAGATCTCTTCGGCCGAGGCGGCCGTGACGGCCCGGGTCAGCCAGACGCGCAGCGTATCGGGGTCGCCGCACGCGGTGACGCGGGCGCGTACGTCCTCGGGCACGTCGAGGCCGCGCTGCTCCAGGACCAGCAGTACGGCGTCGGCGGCGGCCTGGGCGCGCCCTTCGGCCTGGCCCTCGGCCTTGCCTTCTGCCTTGCCCTCGGCCCGGCCTTCGTCCCGGATCTCTTCGGCGAGGTACGACTTGTAGAAGGAGAGGTCCACGGCCACCAGAGTCCTCCAGAGGTCCTGGGCCGGGCGCTTGCCCAGCCCCTGTGCGGTGAATTCGATGATCGGGTCGGCGACGTTCTCGGGAACGTCCCGCAGTGCGGTGGACAGTGCCAGGTCCTCGGCGGCTTTGGCCGGGTCGGTGATGACGGGCATGTTGTGCGGGCCCACGACGATCGGCCGGATCTCGAGGGTGGGCATGGAGGAGGGGCCGCCGGCGACCGGCCGGGCGGCCCATTCCGCCGTGGTCCGGTCCTGGCAGACCACGAGCAGGGAGGTCGGCAGGCCGTACTTCGTCCACAGGTAGGAGGCGTAGTACGCCCAGCTCGCCGGCTTGGACGGGTCCTTCCTTCCCTGCGCCTCGATGGCGAGGAGGAGGGAGCCGTCCCGGGCGCTGTCGAGCCGCAGGAGGGTGTCGACGCGGCGCTCGACCGGCCGTGTCTCGGTGAGGTCGTTGGGCAGGACGATCGCCTCGACGGTGTCCGGGAGGGGGAGCCCCAGCACGTCCTTCAGACGGCTGAAGAGGTGGAGGTCGTGCCGGAAGATGTGGTGCATCGCTTCGTGCGGTGGGTTGACCGCGGGGTTCCTGATTCCTAGGAGTGTGGGGACGGAGTCGGCCGGGTGCGGCAGGCGCCGCAGGTTCCGGGTTCGGGAGCGCGGTGGGCGCGGTCGCAGACGTCGCAGTTCTGGAGCGGGTGCCGGGCGGAAGGGGCCCCGGGCGCACGGAACGGCGGCAGGGGCGGGAGCTGGGCGGCGAGGCGGTGGGCCAGGAGGGCGGCCGGGCGGTGCAGGGGCTCCGGCGGGAGGCCGGTGGTCAGGGCGTGGTGGACCTCCTCGGGTGTGAGGTCGCGCTCCAGCCAGGCGGCGACGCCCGGGGCGAGGTGTTCGGCGTCGGTCGCGGAGACCAGGAGGCGGGGGTCGGTGCGGCGGAGGCCCGAGAGGACTCCGAGGGCGGTCGCGAGCAGGCCGGGGGCGGGGTACGCGGGCCGCGGTACGGCGGGCAGGGCGCGGCGCGGCGGCTTTTCCTCCCGGCGGGCGGGGCGCTCGGGCTTCGGCTCGTCCGTGGCGGCGGCCCGGCCCGGCTGGTTGCAGGACACCGTGCGGGTGACGATGCGCCCGTCCCGGGTGCGCTCGCGGGTACGGCGCAGGTAGCCGTGGGCCTCCAGCTCGCGCAGGGCACCGGCGATCCGGGTCGTCCCCTCGGGGAAGCGGGCGGCCAGGCTCCTGATGTCGACGGACGCGCCGCCGGGGAGCGACTGGATGTGCACGCCGAGGCCGATGGCGAGCAGCGACAGCTCGGGGTGCTGGGCGAGGTGGTTGCCGATCACCGTGAAGCGAGTGGTGTGACGGGCGTTGTCGTGCGTGACGCCGCCGTGACGCGTGGCCGCTCCGGCTCGCCGGGAGGGGAGGTTTTTCCCGTCATTGCGGGACTGGGCGTGCGGGTGCGCGCTAGTGTGCTGGGTACCCATCGGGAAGCCCTTTACTTCCTGGATGGTCAGGCCCTCGCCTTGGGATCGCTAGTCCCGGCGGGGGCCGACGCATGTCTGAGGCCGGCGGTCATATGCCAGTGGGGCAGAGCGTAAGACAGGCAACCCGTCCCAAAGCCAGCCGTGTTGGTGTTTTTCACCCGGGCGAGTGAGCGCCTGTCCGAGCGGGAGGAGGGGTGGGGCTCGGTGGGTTTCTTTCTCTCCGGTTGTTGTCCCGGGAGACCGTCCGCCTCACCGGAGACCAGGTTCCCGGGACCCGGTGCCTGAGTCGTTTACGCGGGTCAGGGGTGGGGGAGAGCGAGTTCGGCCCACACGGTCTTCTGCGGTACGGGGCCGAGGCCGACGCCCCACCGGTCGGCCAGCGCCTCGACCAGGAGCAGCCCGCGCCCGCCGTCCCCGTCCCCGCCCGGTGAGGGCGGCCGGAGGCGGGGGAGGGCGTCGGCCCGGGTGTCCGTCACCTCGACCCGGAGCACCCCGGCCGAAAGCCGGAGCGCGAGACGGAAGTCCCGGCCCCCGACCCGGCCGTGGGTGACCGCGTTCGCCGCGAGTTCGGCGACGACCTGTGCGGTGTTCTCGGCCACTCCGTACGGCAGTTCGAGATCTCGCAGCCATGCGGCGGCGAGCAGCCGGGCGAGCCGGGCGCCGCGCGGCGTGGACGACAGCAGGAGGCCGAAGTCGCGGGCGGGGGAGGGGGCTTGGGTGGTGTTCTTCTGGTTCACGGCACCGAGCGTGGCCGCTCCTGCCTACCGTGAACAGTGACTCCACCGGTACGTAGGGTGACTGTCCGGAGCTTGTCCACCGCTGTCCGGTCTGTCCGAAGCCTCGTCACGGGTAGGGGCGACGCGGCCGGACAGGACAGACGGAGGAGTGTGGGATGTCGGTGGAGGAACCCAGCTGGGAGGTCGACCCGGACGACGAATGGGGTGTCGCCGTCATCGCCACTGTCGGACGCCAACTGCGCCTGCGCCGCGAGGCGGTGGGCATGCGGGCCGCCGAGTTCGCTCTCGCCGTCGGTTACGGCGAGGACATGATCTACAAGATCGAGAGTGGGAAACGCATTCCGCGCCCCGAGTTCCTGGACAAGTCGGACGAGATCCTGGGGGCGGGTGGCCTCATCTCGGCGATGAAGGACGACGTGGCGAAGGTCCGTTACCCGAAGAAGGTCCGCGACCTCGCCGAACTGGAGGCGCGTGCGGCCGAGATGCAGCTCTACGACCCGCTCAACATCCACGGGCTGCTGCAGACGCCCGAGTACGCGCGCGGACTGCTCCTGATGAGGCGCCCGGCGTACACGCAGGACGAGGTGGAGCGGTACATGGCGGCACGCGTGGCCCGCAAGGCGGTGTTCGAGCGGCTTCCCGCTCCGGAACTGAGTTTCGTACTGGAGGAGTGGACGCTCCGGCGGCCACTGGGAGGAAAGGAGGTGCTCCGCCGTCAGCTGGAACACCTTCTGGAAGCAGCCGAGTTGCGGCAGGTGGAGCTCCAGGTGATGCCGATGGCGCGGGCGGAGCACGCGGGCTTGGCGGGGGGCATCGAGGTGCTCAAGTTCGAGGACGGCTCGGCGGTCGGCCGATCACCGGCGGTGGCCAACGGAAGGCCGGTGACCGACCTGCGGCAGCTCCGTATCCTGGAATTGCGCTATGGCATCATCCGGACTCAGGCCCTCACGCCCAGTGAGTCCACCGACGTCATCCAGGGACTGCTAGGAGAGACATGACGCACAACACCTCCGCCGGGGATGTCTCTGATCTGGTGTGGTTCAAGAGCAGCTACAGCAGCAGCAGCGAAGGTGACTCCTGCGTCGAGGTCGCCTGGCGCAAGAGCAGTTACAGCGGCGGCAACGACGGCAACTCCTGCGTCGAGGTCGCCGCCACCCCCGCCACCGTCCACGTCCGTGACTCCAAGGTCCTCGACGGCCCCCAACTCGCGGTCGGGACCGGCGCGTGGGCCGGGTTCGTGAGGTACGCGGCCCGCGCCTGAAGAAGGCTACTCCGGAGCAGGGCCGCACTCCTCGCCCCGGTCCCGTCCCGGCGGCCCGTGGCGCGTACGGCGAAGGCCGCCGTCCCGTGCGTACGGGGCGGCGGCCTTCGTCACGGCCGGGGGGCCGTCAGTCCTTCTTCGGGTCCTCCAGGCGCGGGAACAGCACCGCGCCCTTCGTCACCGTCGCGCCGGCCGGGAGCTGCCCCCACGTGGCCGCGTCCTGGACCCGCTGGTCGGCCAGGGCCCCCAGGGACTCCTCGGCGCCCAGGGAGTCCCAGAGGGCCTGGGACGTCTCCGGCATGACCGGGTTGAGCAGGACCGCGACCGCGCGCAGGGACTCGGCGGCGGTGTAGAGGATCGTGGCGAGGCGGGCGCGGCCCTCCTCCGACTCGTCCTTGGCGACCTTCCACGGTTCCTGCTCCGTGATGTAGCCGTTGACCTGCTTCACGAAGTCGAAGATCGCCAGGATGCCGGCCTGGAAGTCCAGCTCCTCGCCGATCTTCGCGTCGGCCGTCGCCACGGCCTTCGCCAGGCCGTCGTGGACGGCCCTCTCCGCGTCGCCGTCCGCCGCCGGCGCGGGCAGCGCGCCGCCGAAGTACTTGCCGACCATGGCCGCCACGCGCGAGGCGAGGTTGCCGTAGTCGTTGGCCAGCTCGCTCGTGTAGCGGGCGGTGAAGTCCTCCCACGAGAACGAGCCGTCCTGGCCGAAGGCGATGGCCCGCAGGAAGTACCAGCGGTACGCGTCCACGCCGAAGTGCGAGGTCAGGTCCTGCGGCTTGATGCCGGTCAGGTTCGACTTCGACATCTTCTCGCCGCCGACCATCAGCCAGCCGTTGGCGGCCACCCGGCCGGGGACCGGCAGGCCCTGCGCCATCAGCATCGCCGGCCAGATCACCGCGTGGAACCGCAGGATGTCCTTGCCGATGAGGTGCACGTCCGCGGGGAAGGTCTCCTCGAACTTCGCCTGGTCGGCGCCGTAGCCGACGGCCGTCGCGTAGTTCAGGAGCGCGTCGATCCACACGTAGATGACGTGCTTCTCGTCCCACGGCACCGGGACGCCCCAGTCGAACGTCGAGCGCGAGATCGAGAGGTCCTCGAGGCCCTGCCGGACGAAGTTCACGACCTCGTTGCGGGCCGACTCGGGCTGGATGAAGCCCGGGTTCGCCTCGTAGAACTCCAGGAGCTTCGGGCCGTACGCGCTCAGCTTGAAGAAGTAGTTCTCCTCCTTGAGGATCTCCACCGGCTTCTTGTGGACGGGGCACAGCTTCGTGCCGTCCTCCGCCTCGATCAGGTCGCCGGGGAGCTTGTACTCCTCGCAGCCCACGCAGTACGGGCCCTCGTAGCCGCCCTTGTAGATCTCGTCCTTGTCGTACAGGTCCTGCACGAACTCCTGGACGCGGTCGGTGTGACGCTTCTGCGTGGTGCGGATGAAGTCGTCGTTCGCGATGTTCAGGTGCTCCCAGAGGGGCTTCCAGGCCTCCTCCACGAGCTTGTCGCACCAGGCCTGGGGCGTCACGTCGTTCGCCTCGGCCGTGCGCATGATCTTCTGACCGTGCTCGTCCGTGCCGGTGAGGTACCACACCTTCTCGCCGCGCTGACGGTGCCAGCGCGTGAGCACGTCGCCCGCTACGGTCGTGTAGGCGTGGCCCAGGTGAGGAGCGTCGTTGACGTAGTAGATGGGGGTCGTGACGTAGAACGCCTTCGTCCCCCGCTTCTCGGTTCCAGTGGCCGCCATGGCCGAAATCCTAACGGCCCCGTGAAGATCCCCTCACATCGTCGGACCCGGGCGGGACCGTGGCCCGGGGAGGGGGCCGGCGCCGGGGGGCGGGCGCCGGGCGCCGGGACGGCACGGGGAAGATGGACGGCATGCGTGTACTCGTAGCGGAGGACGAGCGGGTCCTCGCGGGACTCGTCGCCACCGGGCTGCGGCGGGCCGGTTTCGCCGTCGACACCGTCCACGACGGCGAGGACGCCCTGGAACGGCTCGGCCTGTACGCGTACGACGTCCTCGTCCTCGACCGCGACCTGCCCCGCGTCCACGGCGACGAGGTCGCCCGGCGGCTCGTCGCCGGCGGCTCCCGCACCCGCATCCTGATGCTGACCGCCGCCACCGCCGTCGAGGACCGCGTCGAGGGCCTCGACCTGGGCGCCGACGACTACCTCGGCAAGCCCTTCGAGTTCCCCGAGCTGGTCTCCCGCGTCCGCGCCCTGCGCCGCCGCTCCGCCCGCCCCCTGCCGCCGCTCCTCGAACGGGCCGGACTGCGGATGGACACCGTCCGGCGGACCGCCACCCGCGACGGGCGCGACCTCGGCCTCTCCCCGAAGGAGTTCTCCGTCCTCCAGATCCTCCTGGAGGCCGACGGCGCGGTCGTCTCCGCCGAGGAACTGCTCGAACGCGCCTGGGACGCCCACGCCGACCCCTTCACCGGGGCCGTGCGCGTCTGCGTGAGCAAGCTGCGGGCCAAGCTGGGGGAACCCCCGCTGATCGGCACCGTGCAGGGCGTGGGGTACCGGCTGTGAGCCCGTCCGGCGGCCCCCCGGGTGCCTCCGGCGACGGGGAGGACCGCTCAGGCCCCGGCGTCCGGGACGCCTACCTCGGCTCCGGGTCCACCATCCGGACCCGGATCGCCCTCGTCTACGGCGGCGCCTTCCTCGTCCTCGGCGCCGTCCTCCTCCTCGTCGTCGACCTGCTCGTCCTCGCGGGGACCGCCGGGGCGACCGACGTGATCGTCTCCCGGGCGGACGGCACCGGCGGGACGGAGGCGTACCGGCTCGGCGACGACATCACCCGGGCGGCGGCCGAACAGATGCTCATGTGGTCCTGCCTGGCCCTGCTCGTCACGGCCTGCTGCGCCGTCGTCGTCGGCTGGTGGACCGCCGGGCGCGTCCTGCGGCCGGTGCACGAGATGACCGCCCGCGCCCGCCGCCTCTCCGAACGGAACCTGCACCAGCGGCTCGCGGTGCGCGGACCCGACGACGAGCTGAAGGAGCTGGGCGACACGATCGACGCGCTGCTCGGACGCCTGGAGAAGGCCTTCGACAGCCAGCGCCGCTTCATCGCCAACGCCTCGCACGAACTGCGCACCCCGCTCGCCACCCAGCGCGCCGCCCTCCAGGTCGGCCTCGGCGAGGACTGCGAGGTGCGGCAGATCCTCCTCGACACCAACCGGCACAGCGAACGCCTCCTCGACGGCCTGCTCCTCCTCGCCCGCGGCGAGCGGGGACTCGCGGAGAGGGAGGACGTCCCCCTGGCCGAGACCGTCGCGGAGGAGTACGAGGACGTGGAGGTGGGGGACGGGAGCGGGGTCGTACGGGGGAGCCGGGTGCTGCTCCGACAGCTCGTGCGGAACCTCGTCGCGAACGCGGTCGCGTACAACGTCCCCGGGGGCACGGTCCGCGTGCGGGTCGACGGCGGAGTCCTGACCGTCGTCAACACCGGACCCGTGATTCCCCCGGACGGCGTCGAAGCCCTCTTCGAACCCTTCCGGCGGGGCGAGGGACGGGACCGGACGGGGCCCGGCGCGGGGCTCGGACTCTCCATCGTCCGGTCGATCGCCGTCGCCCACGGGGGCCGCGCGACGGCGGTGGCACGGAGCGCGGCCGAGGGCGGCGGACTCGTGGTGACGGTGACCCTGCCGGTCGGCACGCGGTGAGCCGCCGGGTCCGCGCCCGGCCCCGGGCCTGATCCCGGTCTCGTGCCTGATCGCGTGCCTGATCCCGACCCCGCGCCCGTTCCCGGCGCCCCGTTCCCGGCGCCCCGTTCCCGGCGCCCCGGGCGCGGCCACCGGACCGGCGGCCGCGCCCCGGAACCGGCCCGGGCCTACAGCTCCAGGCCGGCGAGCAGTCCCCGGTAGAAGGCGGCGTGCTCGGTCCCGGCGGGGTCCGTGCCCTGGAAGTACGCGGCGGTACGGGGCGTCCCGCCGAGCTTCCGGAGGTAGTCGAAGGCCTTGTTGTCCTCGTCGCCCCAGGCCACGAACCGCCAGTGCAGCGGACGGTCCGCCGCCTCGGCGAGCGCCTGCGTGGCGGCCGTCCTCGCGTCCGGCGCGCCGTCCGTCTGGAAGACGACGAGCGCCGGGCGGGCGGGGTCGGCCTTCGCGTGCAGGGCCAGGACCTCCTCCACGGCGCGGTGGTAGTGGGTGCGGCCCAGACGGCCGAGGGTGCCGTTGATCTCCTCCACCCGGGTGGGGGTGAGCGTGGCGGGGGTCAGCTCGGCGGTGCCGTCGATGTCCGTGGAGAAGAACACGGTCGTGACCCTGGCGTCGGGGTCGAGGTGCGCCGCGAGCGCCACCGTCTGCTCCGCGAGCCGCTGCACGGACCCGTCCTTGAAGTAGCCGCGCATCGAACCGGACCGGTCGACCACCAGGTACACGTCCGCCCGCGCCCCGGCGAGCCCCTGCTTCTTGAGCGCGGCCCCGGCGGCCTTGTAGGCGTCCACGAGGTGGGGGGCGGCGGCCTTGACCCGCGCGAGGGAGAGGGCGGGGGCGGCGGACCGGGGAGCGGCGGGAACCTCCGGCGCGGAGACCGCTTCCGCCGGGGCGGGAACGGCGGCCGGGGCGGGAACGGCGGCCGGGGTGGGAACGACGTACGGAGCCGGGTCGGCGGCCGGAGCCGGGTCGATGACCGGGGCCGGAGTGGCGGCCGGGGTCGGATCGGCGGACGGGGCCGGGTCGGCGGCCTCGGGTGCCGCGACGGGCTCCGGGGCCTCGACGGGCTCGGGTACCGCGACGGGTGCCGGGGCCTCGACGTGCGCCGGGGCCGCAGTGGGCTCCGGGACGACCACGACGGACTCCGCGACGGCCTCGGGGAGGGGGATGACGGCGGCCGCCGGAGCGGGGGCCACGACGACCTCGCGCTCGGCCGGGGCGGGAACGACGGCGGCCTCCGGAGCGGTGGCGGCCGGAGCCTCCACCTCGGGCCCGGCGCTCCGCTCCTCCGGAGCGGGGTCCTCCGCCGGAACGCCCCCGTCGACGGCGGCGGCCTCCCGCTCCGCCGCCTCGACCGCGGCCGAGACGGCGGGGTCCGTCACCTCCACGGCCGGTTCCGCTTCCTCGGCCGTTTCCGCGACCGGTTCCGTTTCCGCGACCGGAACGGCGACGGCGACGGCCGGCTCCGGTACGGCGACCGGCTCCGCGACCGCTTCCGGAGCCGCGGCGGTCTCCACGACCGCTTCCGGTTCCGGTTCCACGGCCGTCCTCGGCTCCGGGACCGTCTCCGGTTCCACAGTCGGTTCCACGGACGGCTCCGTGACCGCTTCCGGAGCCGTGGCGGTCCCCGTGACCGCTTCCTCGGCGGTCTCCGCGACCGGCTCCGCTTCCGCCGTCCTCGCCCCGGGCACCTGCGGGTTGCCGAAGGACGCCGCCACCAGGTCGTCCGCCGCCCGGCGGGCCGCCGTCCCCGGTTCCTCCGGAGCCGCCGGGGGCTCCGGGTCGCCCGGCGCCTCCACGGCCTCTCCGGTCACCGGCGTCTCCGGAGTCACCGGCGTAACGGGTACCTCTCCGGGCGCGGTCGTCTCCGCCGTCCCCGTGGTCACCGTCGCCTTCACCGTCTCCGGCGTCTCCGGTGCCTCCACCGCCTCCGGCGTCTCACGCGACTGGGAGGGGACGGAGGGTGCCGGGGAGTCCTCGCGGTCCCGGCCGAACACCTTGCGCAGCATGCTCCGAATACCCATGGGCGAACCCTTTCGCATGAGGTGGGGGTGCGGTGTGAATGTCCGTACCGGGCGTGTTTCGGGACCTTCGTCCCTGGCCACGGCGGATACGTAAGGTTAGCGGCCGTCCCCGGCGCCCTCCGTGGCCCGGTCGCTCCTCCGCCATCCCCGGTCGCCGCGCATTCATCGGGCGTTCACGCCGAGGCCGTCCCCGGGCCGGGGCGCGCACATAGCGTCACCGCCGAAGCCATCCCGACACCATGTCGGCGCAGACGGTGCGCCGGAGGAGGACGAAGTGCGCAAACTGCTGCCGCTGCTGAGCACGAACCCGCACGGAGGCGGCCGTTCCGCTCTCACCTGCCGGTACCGCTGTGGTGACGCCTGCTTCCACGAGGTGCCCAACACCAGCGACAACGAGTACGCCGGTGACCTCATAGCCGGTGTCCTCTCCCGCCGTTCCGCCCTCCGCGCCGCCGCCGTCGTGACGGTCGCCTCCGCCGTCGGCGGTGCCGTCGCCCTCGGTGAGGCCCCCGCCGCCGAGGCCCACGGCCCGGGCCACGGCCACGGGAACGGGCACGGACACGGCCACGTCCCCGGCAAGGCCGACGGCGCCCGCGGCCTCCGCTTCTCCCCCGTCGCGCCCAACACCGCCGACAAGGTCACCGTCCCCGCCGGCTACGCGCAGAACGTGGTCATCCGCTGGGGCGAGCCCATCCTGCGCGGCGCCCCCGCCTTCGACGCCGAGAAGCAGACCGCGAAGGCCCAGGCCGGCCAGTTCGGCTACAACAACGACTTCCTCTCCCTGCTGCCGCTGCCCGGCGAGCGCGGACGCCAGGTCCTCGTCGCGAACCACGAGTACACCGACGAAGTCCTGATGTTCCGCGGCTACGACCCGCAGAACCCGACCCGCGAGCAGGTCGAGATCGCCTGGGCCGCGCACGGCCTGTCGGTCGTCGTGGTCGAGGAGGAGCGCCGCACCGGCAGGCTCACCCCGGTCCCCCGCCACCACCTCAACCGGCGGCTGCACACCACGACCGAGTTCCGGGTCACCGGCCCCGCCGCCGGCTCCCCGCTGCTGCGCACCTCCGCCGACCCGACCGGCCGCAAGGTCCTCGGCACGCTCAACAACTGCGCCGGCGGCACCACCCCGTGGGGCACCACCCTCCACGGCGAGGAGAACTTCAACCAGTACTTCGCCAACGGCTCCAGCGCCACCGACAAGCGGTACGGCGTCGGCTCCGGCGCCACCGAGCGCAAGTGGGAGCGGTTCGACCGGCGCTTCGACCTCAAGCAGGAGCCCCACGAGGTCCACCGCTTCGGCTGGGTCGTGGAACTCGACCCGTACGACCCCGACTCCACGCCCCGCAAGCGCACCGCGCTCGGCCGCTTCAAGCACGAGGCCGCGCAGCCCCGCCTCACCGCCGACGGCCGCCCGGTCGTCTACATGGGCGACGACGAGCGCTTCGACTACTTCTACAAGTTCGTCTCCTCGAAGCGGATGAGGAAGGGGAACTCGCGGTCCGCCCGCGAGCACAACCTGACCCTCCTGGACGAGGGCACGCTGTACGTCGCCAAGCTGACCGGCGACTCCCCGGCCGCCGAGGTCGACGGCACCGGGAAGCTCCCGAACGACGGCGAGTTCGACGGCACCGGCGTGTGGATTCCGCTCGCCACCGGGAACGTCTCGCACGTCCCCGGCATGACCGCCGAGGAGGTGTACGTCTTCACCCGCCTCGCCGGCGACAAGGTCGGCGCCACGAAGATGGACCGCCCCGAGGACGTCGAGCCGTCCCCGCGCACCGGCCGCGTGTACGTCGCGCTCACCAACAACACCGACCGCGGCAAGGCCGGCAAGGCGGGCGCGGACGAGGCCAACCCGCGCAACCTCAACAAGCACGGGCAGGTCCTGGAGCTGGCCGAGAACTGGGACGACCCGGCCTCGGACGGCTTCGCCTGGCGCCTCTTCCTCGTCGCGGGCGACCCGGACGACCCGTCCACCTACTTCGCCGGCTTCCCCAAGGAGAAGGTCTCCCCGATCTCCTGCCCGGACAACGTCGCCTTCGACCCGCACGGCAACCTGTGGATCTCCACCGACGGCAACCAGCTCGGCTCGCACGACGGCCTGTTCGGCGTCGCCGTGCAGGGCGAGCGGCGCGGTGAGCTGAAGCAGTTCCTGACCGTGCCGAAGGGCGCCGAGACCTGCGGCCCGGTCATCCAGGACCGGCGCGTGCTCGTCGCCGTGCAGCACCCGGGCGAGATCGACGGGGCGTCCGTGGAGAAGCCCGCCAGCACCTGGCCCGACGGGCCCGGGAAGATCGTCCGCCCGTCGGTCGTCGCCGTCTGGCGCGAGGACGGCCGCGACATCGGCGTCTGACCCCGCGCGGTCGCGCGGCCCGGGGGCGGAGCGGTCTCACTCCGCCCCCAGGCCCTCCCGGAACCGCAGGAACTGCTCCTCCGGGTCCCCGGTGTACGCCCAGGGCACCCAGGTCGCCCGCCGGCCCAGCAGGCCGAGCAGTTCCCTGGCGATCTCCACCTGGCCCGCGTAACAGGCGGCGTGCGCGAGGAAGTTGAGGTCGCCGACCTCCTCGGGGGGCACCGGGGCGCCGGGTTCCCGGCCGCCGATCCACCGCGCGTGCGTGCGGCGCAGCTCGGTCACGGCCAGTTCGTGCTTCCAGTGCTGGTCGAAACCGCGCACCGGGCCCCGGCCGAGCGCCCCGTCCGCGATGTACCGGTACTCCTCGACCCGGGCCACCTGCACCAGGACCGGCAGCGGGGAGCCGGGCGGCGCGACGCCCGCCGCGTCGCGGGCGAAGTCGTACATGCTGCCGTGCGTGCCGTGCCACCGCGCCGACCAGTAGCGCAGCACCTGGATGTGCCCCTCGGTGTTGTACGGGTCGCGGCGGCGCAGCTCGTCGAACCAGTGGCGCAGTTCGCGGCGCGGCACCCCGCCCTCGTACAGCCGGGCCACGGACAGCAGCGACACCCACGGCACCGGGTCGGCGGGCGCCGCCCCGGCCGCCTCGCGGCAGGCGTCCACGGCCGCGTCGATCCGGCCCCGTTCGACGGGGACGCCCCGGCCTGCCGCGATGGCCGCGTCGAAGACCCGCACGACCTCGGTCGCGGCCCGCAGGACGGCGGCGTCCGGGTTGTCCGGCTCGGCGCTCCGCCAGGTCTCCACGGCGCAGCCGCCGGCGACGGCGTGCGACAGGAGCCGGACGCGGTGGGTGCGGCGCGCCCAGTCGTCGCCGGTCGCGGCGAGCAGGTCCCGCACGCCCTGCCAGCGGCCGATGACGATGTCGTGGCGCGCCTCGGTCAGCGCGCGGTCCCCGCAGTCCGGGTCGAAGGCGGGCGCGAAGCGCTCCGGACGCGCCGGGCGGCGGGAGCGGCGGCCTACGGCCATCGGGGTCCTCCTTCGGGGGCGGGGGCCGGGGAGCCGGGGGGGAGGGGGGAGGGCCGGCGGAGCACGGGTCCGGGCCGGGGCGAGGGCAGGGGGGGGTGATCGCGCCGGGTCGGGAACGGGGCTCGAACGTGGCCGCAGCGTATTCCACCCCCGGCGCGCACGGGCCCCGGCCCCCCTCGTCCCGGGGCGGAGCCCGGGGAGCCGCGAGGCGCCCGGGAGGCTGGACGCCGGTGCGGCGCCGTCCCCCCGTGTAGCGGCCCGTCCGGCTCCCCGGAAGCCGGGACCGGCGGATTATGAGTCCGCCGCCCGGGAATACGGCCGTTCCCGGGCCCCCGGCGGTCAGAAGTCCGTCGCGTAGCTCTTGTCGCGGGCACCCGTGCGGGCGCCCGGGGTGGCCGCGCCGGCGGCCTCGGCGGCGGCGAGGGCGCGGACGGCGTCCAGGCGGGCCGGGCGGCGGTAGTAGTCGCTGCCCGTCCTCCGGTGGATCACCATCGGGACCACGCCGAGGAGCAGGCCGCCGAGGCCGATGACGAGCGCGGTCGTGGAGAGTTCGCCGAGCGACTCGGCGAACGCCCAGAACATGAACGCCGAACCGAACAGCGGCCACAGACCGCCGATGACCAGGTTGGACACGGAGCGGAACAGGACCGACTTGTACGCGACGACGGCGGCGATGCCCGCGAGGCCGTAGTAGAAGGCGATCTGGAGGCCGATCGCGGCGACGGCGTCGCTGAGGACGCGCTGCACGGAACCGGCCGCCGCGGCGGCGGCGAACAGCAGCAGCGCCGCCCCGCCGACCGTGGCGACCGCGACCCACGGGGTGTTCCAGCGGCGGTGCACGGTGCCGAGCGCGGCCGGCAGGGTCCGGTCGCGTCCCATCGCGAAGAGCGAGCGGGTGACCTGGATGAGCGTGGTCTCCAGGGTGGCGACGGTCGACAGGAGCACGGCCCCGACGAGCAGTTTGCCGCCGACACCGGGCCACACCTCCTGGCCGACGACGGCGAGGACGTTGGGCCCGGCGGCCCGGATCTCCTCCGCCGTCAGCAGGAGGTTGACGGTGACGGTGATGGCCTCGAAGAGGACGAAGACGAAGCCGACGCCGACGAGCGCGGAGAGGCCCGCCGTCCGGCGGCTGTCGCGGGTCTCCTCGCTGAGGTTGCCGGTGACGTCCCAGCCCCAGTAGTAGAACGCGGCGATCAGCGCCCCGGCGGCGAAGCCCTGCGTCCCGTGGAACTGACCGAGGCCGAACCACGACCAGTCGAAGGCGGTGGCCCGGCCCCGGTGCGCCACGGCCGTGAGCACGAAACCGAGCAGGATCAGCATCTCGACGCCCGACATGACCAGTTGGGCCCGCACGGTGAGCCGGGCGCCGCCCAGCACGACGAGCAGCATCGCCAGGAACCAGCAGGCGCCGACCGCCGCCGCGAGCGGAGTGCTGTCGGCGAGGCCCGGGGCGATCAGGGAGAGCGTGAGGGTGCCGGCGGGCAGCGAACCGGCCACCATGAAGACGGTGGTGGAGAAGATCAGCGCCCAGCCGGAGAGGAAGCCGAGGAAGGGGTGGAGGGTGCGGCCCACCCAGGAGTACGCGGCACCGGCGTTGACGTCGATCCGGCCGAGCCGGGCGTACGCGAGGACGATGCCGAGCATCGGTATCGCGCAGTACAGCAGCGCCGCCGGGCCGCCGAAGCCGACCGCGCCGAAGAGGACGGCGGTGGTCGCGGCGAGCGAGTAGGCGGGGGCGCTGCCGGCGACGGCCATCACGATCGTGTCGAAGGTGCCGAGGACATTGGGCTGGAGCCCTCTGCTGGTGGTGGTGCGCATGGCGGGTCCTCGGGGCGCGGGGGCGAGGCAGGTCGAAGTGGCCCGCCCGCCGGGCCGGTCGACACCGGCGGCGGGCACGGATCACCGTGAATGGGCGCATCGTAGTCGCAGGGGCGGCTTCCGGTAACCGTGGTGGGAGGGTTCCGTTCCGTGACCGCCGGTACGTTCTCCCCCGCGCCCCGGGAAAGGGGTCACCGCAGGTCGGGACCGGCGATGCCGCGCGCGGCCCGGACCTCCTGGCGGAGCGGTTCCAGCACTCCGCTCTCGTCGCCGGGCAGTTCGGTGCGGACCTCCACGAGGGTGTCGCTCGACCGCAGCCCCTCGGCGAGTTCGCGCAGTTCCCGTTCCACCTCGGCCACTTCGGCCCGGTCGGGGGCGGGGGCGCCGTGGTCGACCCGGATGCGGGCGGCGGTCGTGGCGTCCACGATCCGCTCGACGGCGACGACCAGCGGCCACCAGGCGGCGGCGCGGGTGCCGGTCGGCGGGGGCTCGGTCAGCGCCCGCTGGAACTCGCAGCGGACCGCCGACAGGTCCCGGTAGAGCGCCCGGCGGGCCCGCAGCCGGGCGTTCGGGTCGGCCCCCTCCGTACCGGGGAACGCCCTGTCCACGTAGTCGGCGGCGTCGGAGACGGCGTCCGCGAGCCGGGCCCCGACCCGGGTGTGCCAGGACTCGGGCCAGAGCAGGTAACCGGCGACGAGGGTGATCCCGCAGCCGAGGAGCGAGTCGTAGAGGCGGGGCAGGACGAGGGCGGAGCCCTGGTGGTTGAGGACGTCGGACAGCAGCAGGATGACGGGGGTGATGGCGGCCGTCTGGAAGGCGTACCCCTTCGCGGAGAACGCCGGGATCAGGGCGGCGAGCACCAGCAGGACGGGCACGTCCCACCAGCCCCGGGGCACTCCGGAGAGGACGAGGGCGGCGAGGACGAGACCGAGGGCGGTGCCGAAGGCGCGGAGCACGGCCCGGGAGAAGACCGAGCCGAAGTCGGGCTTCATGACGAAGGTGACGGTGAGGGCGACCCAGTACGAGCGGGGCACGGGGACCAGCGACACGAGCGCCTGCGCCAGGCCGACGCAGAGCGCGAGCCGCAGGCCGTACCGCCAGGAGGCGCCGGAGAGGAGGACGGCGCGGGCGGTGCGCCGCACGCGGACGCGGAGCGCGGCGGGCCGGCCGAGCCGGTCGTCCCCGTCGTACGCGTCGGGTTCCCCCTCGTGGACGACGTTCGCCGCGTGCCGCAGGGCGTGGTCGACGGCCTTCTCGGAGGGGCGCTCCGGGACGGGCAGGTCCAGGACGGGGGAGCCGGTGCGGCCCTCCCCGACGGCGTCCGCGAGCTCCCGTACGGCCGCCGGGATCGCGGCGGGCAGCGGTCCGGAGAGCCGGGCCCGGAAGTGGGCGGCGGGCGCGGCCTCGACGAGGGGGACGACGACGTTCAGCTGGGCGAGCAGCCGGACCAGGGGCGAGGCGCGGCCGTGCTGGCGGGCGCGGCGGGCCAGGACCAGGTCGTAGGCCTGGTTCAGGGAGGCGGTGACGGCCTGCCGTCTGTCGTCGTACGCGGAGGTGCCTGCGGCCTCGTACAGGTCGGCCACCGCCCGGTAGGTGGCGGCGACGGCGTCCCGCTCGGGCGCGGCGCGCCGCAGCGGCCAGCCGAGCAGGGTGAGGACGAGGACGACGAGCCCGCCCAGGGTGAGCAGGACGGGCGCCGTCCACCAGGGGTCGGGCATGGGGAGCCCGGCGCCGACGACGGCGTTGAGGAGCAGGAGCAGACCGGAGACGGAGGCGACCGCGCCGATCGAGGAGATCATCCCGGAGACGAGCGCGACGGCGGTGAGGACGGCGACGGCGGCCCAGCCGTGCCCGAAGACGAGGGTGCCGAGGGTGACGCCGACGGCCCCGAAGAGCTGTGGCACGGCGATGTTGAAGACCCGCATGCGGTAGGCGTCGGCGGTGTCCCCGATGACCCCGGACAGGGCCCCCATGGACACCAGCGCCCCGTACGCGGGCCGGTCGGCGGCCAGCCCGACGGCGAGCGGCGCGGCCATCGCGACGCCGGCCCGGAGCACGGCGGCCCGGGGGACCGGCACGGGCGCGGGCCTGAGGCCGGCGGTCAGCCAGGCGGGCGGGGTGAGCCGTCCGGCTCCTTCGGTACGCGCCATGCCGTCCAACGTACTGTCCGGGCCGGCCGTCCGCCGGGGCGGGCCGGTCCGCCGGGCGGCGCGGGCGGGCCGTGACGTCCGTCCCGCCCCGCGCCCCGTCCTACGATGGAAGGCCGTCACGAGAAGAAATGAGCACGGATGCGTCCTCAGCGGTTCACCGACTTCGTGGTGGACGTCGTGAAGAACACCCCGTCCGCCGGGAGCGTGCGGACCCTCGCCGAGACGGGCGACACGAAGCACCCCTTCGGGGTGGTCGTCACCGTGGGGTCGGCCGAGCACCGGTGGCAGTTCACCGGGCTGCTGCCCGAGGGGGCCAAGCACGAGGGGTTCCTGGACGAGCCCGTCACCGGCGACCCGGTGCCGGCCGGGGAGGAGCCCCGGGCGGACGACACCCCGGAGGCGTGGCTCGCCGCCGCCCTCGCGCGGGCCGGGTCCGCGGAGATCTCGGAGATCGAGCGGTGGTCCGCCTCGTCCGACACCGGGGCCCAGGCGGGGCTGACCGTGTCGTTCCACAGCGGGGCCCGGATCTACGCCCGCGTCTTCTGACGCCCCGGGCGAACGGCCCCGGGCGGTTACCGGGCGAACGGCCCGGGCGAACGGTCCAGGGCGGCCCGAACGGCCCCGGGCCGGGCGGCCCCGGGCGGTTCCCGGTTCAGCGGCCCGGGCGGTTCCCGCTCCGGCGGTCCCGTCCCGGGCCGGTTCAGTTGCGGTAGGACTCCACCTCGGCCGCCGGGCGGAGCGTCTCCGTGTCCGGGTCCCCGCCGAACTCCGCCTTCGCGCGGCGCCTGCGCAGCAGGTCCCAGCACTGGTCGAGGCGGATCTCCACCTCGGTCAGCCGGGCCCGCTCCCCGGCGGTGAGGTCGCCCCCGCGCTGCCGCAGGGCGCGCTCCTCCTCCACGAGGGCACCGATGTCGTCCAGGATCTCCTCGTTGTCCATGTCTTCCAGCGTGGCCGATCAGCGCCCTTCCCGCAGGTCGAGATCGGCGAGCACGGCCCGGTGGTCGCTGCCCGCCAGGTCCAGGACCCGGAAGCCCACCGGGACGAACGGGCGGCCGGCCAGGACGTGGTCGATCCGGACGAACGGCGGGAGGGGGCCCTCCGCGGGCCAGGTGGGGACGCGGCTCCGCCCGGCCTGCCGGGCCGCGTCCCGGAGCCCGCCGGCCTCCAGGACCGCGCGGAAGGCCGCGTGGTCCCCGGACGCGTTGAAGTCCCCGGCGATCAGGACCGGTTCCCGTGATCCGGCGGCGAAGTCCGCGATCCGGCGCAGCTCCCGCTTCCACACGCCCACCTGGCCCGGCAGCGGCGGCATCGGATGGGCGAGCTGGACGCGCACGGAACGCCCGGCGATCTCGGCCGTGGCGCCCGGCATGCCCATCGTCGCCGGGACCACCCGCCGGTCGCGCAGCGGGTAGGAGCTCAGCAGGACGGAGCCCGACGAGCCGTCCGCCTCGACGGAGACGTGGTGGGGCAGTTCGGCGGCGAAGGCCCCGGTGAGGGCGCGTCCGCAGGCGCGGTCGCACTCGGAGACGTACACGAGCGACGGGCGTTCGCGCCGGACGGCGGTGATCAGCGCCTCCGTGGCCTGCCCGAACTCGACGTTCGCGGCCAGGACGCGGACCCGGGCGAGGAGCGCCCCGTGGTCACCGGTGGCCTCCGCCCGCGGGGGCAGGGCGCTCCAGCCGGTGGCGGCGAGGACGACGGCGGCCGCGAAGGAGAGGGCGCGGCGGCGGGCGGCGGCCGCGAGGAGCAGTCCGAGCCCGGCCGGCACGGCGAGCCAGGGCAGGAAGGAGAGCAGCTGCGGCACGGGCGTGACCGCGTCGGTGCCGAGGAGACGGCAGGCGGCGACCGGGGCGGGCACGGCGAGGAGCGCTCCGGCGGTCCCGGCGAGGAGGCGGTGCCTCCGCCGGAGGGGCGGCGGGGCCGCGTCCGCCGTGACGGGTCCGGAGGGGGAGGCGGCGAGGACGGGGTCGGGGGCCACGCCCCTCAGTGTCGCAGGGGCCGCCCGGGCGCGGGCGCGCCGCCGGACGCGGGCCCGGCGGCGCGCCCGCGATCTTCAGTACCTCTCGTCCGGGCCGTACGCGTCGTCCGACGCCAGGGCCCAGATCACGAAGATCGACACGGCCATGGAGAAGAGCGACCACCACGGCTGGTACGGCAGGAAGAGGAAGTGGAACAGGATGTTGAGGGAGGCGAGCGTGATGCCCGCGACCCGGCCCCACTCGGCGCCCTTGAGGATGCCGTAACCGGCGACGACCAGGACCACGCCCAGGATCAGGTGGATCCAGCCCCAGGCGGTGAGGCTGAACTTGAAGACGTAGTCGCCGACGCGGGTGTAGACGTCGTCCTCGGCGATTCCGGCGATGCCCTGGAAGACGTCCATGAAGCCGATGACCAGCATGAGGACGCCGGCGAAGAGGGTGCCGCCGGAGGCCCACGCCCCGGCGGTGCTCCGCTTGCGGGACGGGTCGGTGCTCTGTGCGCGGGGCGGGGCGGTGTTCCGGCCCGTGGCTCCGTCGTCGTTCTGGCTCATGTCCCCCATCGTGGGAGCGTCCGCCCGTCCGCGAACCTTCAGTTGAGCCGTACGGGTGAGGGGCCCCTTCTCCGGGGCCCTCGCGCGGGACGCCGTCCGGGGCCGCCGTCCGGGGCGGGCGCGTGCGGGAACGGCCGCACCCGCCTTGACGCGGGCCCCGGGAGGGAATCCAATCGACCGTCACGTCAGGGTGTGTTCCGATCGCACAGGAGTGCTCGTGGATCTGCGACGCGGTGGCCGGGCCCGGAAGGCCGACGACGGACCCCGTCCGGACCGGGGACGCGTCCCCCCGGGACCGGCCGGAACCCCGCACCGGGACGGAGCGGGGGACCATCCGTCCGGCCGCGTCGCCGGCGGAGGACCCGGCGCCCGGCGCATCACGTCCTTCGAGCGCGACGGCCTGGTCTTCGACGTCACCGACCGGGGCCCGCTCCACGGGGACGTCGTGGTGCTGCTGCACGGGTTTCCCCAGACGGCACGCTGCTGGGACGCGCTCGCGCCCCTGCTGCACGCGGCGGGGTACCGCACGCTCGCACCCGACCAGCGCGGGTACTCGCCCCGGGCCCGGCCGCGCGGCAGGTTCGCCTACCGCCTGTCCGCCCTCGTGGACGACGCCCTCGCCCTCGTGGAGGAGGCCGCCGCCGGCGGCCGCCCGGTGCACGTCGTCGGCCACGACTGGGGCGCCTCGGTCGCCTGGACCCTCGCCGCCCACCGCCCGGACGCGGTGGCCACGGTGACGGCCCTGTCCGTCCCGCACCCGGCCGCGTTCCTGTGGTCCCTCTTCACCGGCCGCCAGTTCCTGATGTCCTGGTACATGTACCTCTTCCAGATCCCCTGGCTGCCCGAGCTGGTCATCCGCGCACTCGCCCGGAACGCGGGGGACCGCGCCGCCGCCGGTCTGGTGGCCGGTGGCCAGACCGAGGCGGGGGCGGCCCGGATCGTGGAGTTCGCGGCGCGTTCGAAGGGGCTCACCCCCGCCGTCCACTGGTACCGGGCCATGGTGTTCGGCACGCCGGGGAGCCTGGCCCGGGTGACCGTGCCGGCCCTGTACGTCTGGAGCGACGGCGACGCCGCGCTGAGCCGCGCCGGGGCCGAACGCACCCGCAGGTTCGTGACCGGCCCCTACGCCTTCCACGTCCTGACCGGTGTCGGGCACTGGATTCCGGAGCAGGCGGCCCCGGAGGTGGCCGGACTCCTGCGGGTCCACCTCGCCCGGTGAGGAGCGGGGCGCCGTACGGCCGGGGCGGGCCGTACGGCGGTCCGGTCAGCCGAGGCGCAGACCCGCCAGCTGCTCCTCGAACGGCACGACCCCGTCCTCGTCCGCCGTCGGGGCGGGCCGGGCCGCCACCGCGTCCGCGAGCTCGTGTCCGGCCCGGGTGATCCGGGCCGGCAGCCCGTCGGCGTAGGTGTCGCCGCCGGAGCCCCAGTCCTCCGAGGCCGCGTAGACGGCGGTCGGGACGGTGAGGGCCCGCAGGTAGGAGAAGAGCGGCCGCAGGGCGTGGTCCAGGACGAGCGAGTGGCGGGCGGTGCCGCCGGTCGCGCCGATCAGGACCGGGGTGCCGGTCAGCGCGGCCGGGTCGACCAGGTCGAAGAACGACTTGAACAGACCGCTGTACGAGGCGGTGAAGACCGGCGTCACCGCGATGACGCCGTCCGCGCCGGTCACCGTGTCGATCGCCTCCCGGAGCCGCCCGGAGGGGAAGCCGGTGACGAAGTTGTTCGCGATGTCGACGGCCAGGTCGCGGAGTTCGACCACGTCGACGTCGACCGCGTACTCCCGCTCGGCCAGCCGGTGGCGGGCGGCCTGGAGGAGCCGGTCGGCGAGGAGCCGGGTCGAGGAGGGGCTGCCGAGGCCGGCGGAGACGGCGACCAGCTTGAGCGTGCGCATGGGGGTCAGACCTCCTTGGTGGCGGTGGCGGTGGCGGTGACGGCGGGGTGGAGCGGGGCGGTGGCGGGGACGCCGGCCGGGCGCAGGCTCTCGAACTCCTCGCGCAGCACCGGGACGACCTCCTCGCCGAGGAGGTCGAGCTGCTCCAGGACGGTCTTCAGGGGCAGTCCGGCGTGGTCGACCAGGAACAGCTGGCGCTGGTAGTCGCCCACGTACTCGCGGAAGGACAGGGTGCGCTCGATGACCTCCTGCGGGGAGCCGACGGTCAGCGGGGTCTCGCGGCTGAAGTCCTCCAGGGAGGGTCCGTGGCCGTAGACCGGGGCGTTGTCGAAGTACGGGCGGAACTCCCGCACCGCGTCCTGCGAGTTCTTCCGCAGGAAGACCTGGCCGCCGAGGCCGACGATCGCCTGCTCGGGGGTGCCGTGGCCGTAGTGCGCGTACCGCTGCCGGTAGAGCCGGACCATCTTCTCGGTGTGCTGCTTGGGCCAGAAGATGTGGTTCGCGAAGAAGCCGTCGCCGTAGTAGGCGGCCTGCTCGGCGATCTCGGGGGAGCGGATGGAGCCGTGCCAGACGAAGGGCGGGACGCCGTCGAGCGGGCGCGGGGTGGAGGTGAAGCCCTGGAGGGCGGTGCGGAACTTGCCCTCCCAGTCGACCACGTCCTCCCGCCACAGCTTGTGGAGCAGCGCGTAGTTCTCGATGGCGAGCGGGATGCCCTGCCGGATGTCCTGGCCGAACCACGGGTAGACCGGGCCGGTGTTGCCGCGCCCCATCATCAGGTCCACGCGTCCGTCGGCGAGGTGCTGGAGGGTGGCGTAGTCCTCGGCGATCTTCACCGGGTCGTTGGTGGTGATCAGGGTGGTGGAGGTCGACAGGATCAGGTTCTCCGTGCGGGCGGCTATGTGCCCGAGGAGCGTCGTCGGGGAGGACGGGACGAACGGCGGGTTGTGGTGCTCGCCGGTCGCGAAGACGTCGAGGCCGACCTCCTCCGCCTTGAGCGCGATGGCGACGGTGTTCTTGATCCGCTCGTGCTCGGTGGGGGTGCGGCCGGTGGTGGGGTCGGTCGTCACGTCGCCGACGGTGAAGATCCCGAACTGCATCGTGCTCACCTCTCGCGTTGCCGGGTGCCTTTCCCGACTAATGGTTGAACCTTAAACCATCATGTCCAACGGTGCGACCCCCCTCCCTATTCCGGACCCCTTCCCGCCCCGGCCCCTTCCCCGTCCCGGACCCCGTCCGCACCGCCGGCCCCCCGCCCTCTCCTCCGGGCCCCGTACGCTGGAGGGCATGACCGAACCCGGGACCGACACCGAGCGCTGGAAAGAGCGCGGCGTGATGCTCCGCGTGTTCGTGTACGTCTTCGCCACGCACGCCTTCGCCGGCTTCGTCTGGATCCTCTTCTCCGTGGGGCAGCACGCCCAGAAGTGAACGCGCCCCGAGGCGGGCCCGGTCACGGGGCGCACGCGGCGGCGGGGCGGGAGCGGGCACGCCCGGAGGCGGGCCCGGGAGTGACGACGCCCACGGAGAGGCGGAACCCCGGGCTCCCGTAGAGTTCGGCGGCGTGAACGGTGCGATAGCGGTCGTCGGAATCGGCGCGGACGGCTGGGACGGGCTCCCCGAGGCCTCCCGCCGCGTGCTGCGCTCCGCCGAGGTCCTGATCGGCGCCCCCCGCCAGCTCGGCCTGCTGCCCGCAGGCGACTGCCCCGGCGAACGGATCGCCTGGCCCTCCCCCCTCCGCCCCGCCGTCCCCGGCCTGATCGCCGCCCACGAGGGCCGCGCGATCGCCGTCCTGGCCAGCGGCGACCCCTCCTTCCACGGCATCGGCCGCACCCTCGCGGAGACCGTCGGCGCCGGCCGGCTCCGCGTCCACCCGCACCCGTCCTCCGTCTCGTACGCCTGCGCCCGGCTCGGCTGGCCCCTGGAGCGGACCGAGACGGTGTCCCTGGTCGCCCGGCCCCTCGCCGCCCTCGCCGCCGTCCTCCACCCCGGACGCCGGGTCCTCGTCCTCGGCGAGGGCCCCGGCACCCCCGCCGACGTGGCCGCGTACCTCCGCGACACCGGCTGGGGCGGCACCCGCGTCCGGGTCCTGGAACAGCTCGGCGGCCCCCGCGAACGGGTCCTCGACGCGACCGCCGCCGACTGGCCGTACGAGCGGACCGACGCCCTCCACGTCCTCGCGCTGGACTGCGTGCGCGACCCGGGCGCCCTGCGGCTCGGCGCCGTGCCCGGACTCCCGGACGAGGCGTACGAGCACGACGGGCAGCTCACCAAGCGGTACGTGCGCGCCGCCACCCTCGCCGCCCTCGCCCCCGCCCCCGGCGAACTCCTCTGGGACGTCGGCGGCGGTTCCGGTTCCATCGGCATCGAATGGATGCGGACCCACCGGTCCTGCCGCGCCGTCGCGATCGAGAGGAGCCCCGAACGGGCCGCCCGCATCGCCCGCAACGCCGACGCCCTCGGCGTCCCCGGCCTGCGGGTCGTCACCGCCCCGGCACCGGAGGGCCTGGCCGGCCTCCCCACCCCGGACGCGGTCTTCGTCGGCGGCGGCCTGACCGCCCCCGGCCTGCTCGAAGCCTGCTGGGACGCGCTGCCCGCCGGCGGACGGCTCGTCGCCAACACCGTCACGCTGGAGTCCGAGGCGCTGCTCGCCGGGGCCCACCGCCGCCACGGCGGGGAGCTGGTCCGCCTCGCGGTCGCCACCGCCGCCCCCGTCGGCGGCTTCACCGGCTGGCGTCAGGCGATGCCGGTCACGCAGTGGTCCGTCACCAAGGAAGAGGAAGCATGACCGTCTACTTCATCGGCGCGGGGCCGGGCGCGGCCGACCTCATCACCGTGCGCGGCGCGCGGACCCTGGCGAAGTGCGGGGTCTGCCTCTACGCCGGCTCCCTGGTCCCCGTCGAACTGCTCGCCGAGTGCCCGCCGGACGCCCGGCTCGTCGACACGGCCCGGATGGACCTGGACGGGATCGTCGCCGAGATCGCCGCCGCCCACGAGGCCGGGCGGGACGTGGCCCGGCTGCACTCCGGGGACCCGTCGGTGTTCAGCGCGATGGCGGAGCAGATGCGCCGCCTGGACGCGCTCGGCATCCCGTACGAGGTCGTCCCCGGCGTCCCGGCCTTCGCGGCGGCGGCCGCCGCGCTCAAGCGGGAACTGACCGTCCCCACGGTCGGCCAGACCGTCATCCTCACGCGCGTCGCGCAGCAGGCCACCCCGATGCCCGAGGGCGAGGACCTGGCGACCCTGGGCCGCAGCGGCGCCCTGCTCGTCCTCCACCTCGCCGCGCGGTACGTCGACCGGGTCGTCGCCGAACTCGTCCCCCACTACGGCGCCGACTGCCCGGCCGCCGTCGTCGCGATGGCCAGCCGCCCCGACGAGGTCGTCCTGCGCGGCACCCTGGACGACATCGCGGAGCGGACGGGGACGGCCGGGATCACGAAGACCGCCGTCATCATCGTGGGCCGCACCCTCGCGGCCTCGGAGTTCCGCGACAGCCACCTGTACGACCCGGCGCGCGACCGCCACGCCTGCTGAGGGCCGTCCGCGCGCGAGGAGGGGCCCCGGGGACATCTCCCCGGGGCCCCTCCGGCGCGTCGGCCCGGCTCAGGTGTTCGGCCGCTTGCCGTGGTTCGCGCCCTTCTTCTTCCGGGCCCGCCGCTTGTTGCCGCGCTTCGACATGAGACTCCCTCTCGGTTCATCGGTCGGGTGTTCGTCGGCAAGCCTAGGGGCGGGGGACCGGAGTCGCACGTGGACCGAAAACCGGTACGGCGCTCCGTACGGAGAGTATGGTCGTGAGTATGGCCACGAAGAAGGTGACGGTGACGATTCCGGAGGACCTCCTGGAGGAGGTCCGCGCCGAGGCGGCCGAGCACGGCTTGTCGGCGTACGTCGCGGAGGCGCTGCGGCTGCGTCGCGACCGCGACCGGTTGCGGGAACTGGTCGACTGGCTGGAGGAGGAGCACGGGCCGGTCACGGCGGCCGAACGGGCCGGCGCGCACGCCGAGCTGGACGAGCTCGACGCCGAGCACGAACGTCGTCGGCGGGCGCGGGAGGCGCGCACGGGTGAGGCCGCGTGACGAAGCGGACGGACCGGCGGCCCCGGGTCTTCGTCCTGGACAGTGAAGCGCTCTCGCTCGCGGTCCGGGGAGACCGCGTGATGATCGCCCGCCTCGACCTGGCCGCCCGTGGGGAGGCCGATGTGATCACCTCCCCCCTGACCCTCGTCGAGGCGTACGACGGCAGGACGACCGAGCAGCGCTGGGACTGGGTGCTGTCCCGTGTCCGGGTCGCGGACATCGGCAGGGACGAGGCCCGCCGGGCCCGCCGCCTCCTGGCCGACACCGGACTGCACGGGCACAAGTACGCCATCGACGCCGTCCTCGCCGTCGTCGCCCGGGAGCAGGCGGGCGACGTCACGGTCTTCACGTCGGACGTGGACGACCTGGAGAAGCTGGTTCCGGACCGGATCGTCGTCGTCGAGGTCTGACGGACCGGCCCGCCCTACGCCCCCGCCCCTCGCACCGGCGACCGCCCCACCACCGTCCCCGCCCGGTCGACGCAGACCACGTCCACCGCGACCGGGGCGCCGCGCAGGACCGCCAGGGCCTCGTCGCGGGCGCGGACGGCGACGAGGTCGCCCAGGGGGACGGCGGCGGCCTCGCAGAGGCGGAGGGCGGCCAGGCCCGTGTTCGCGGTGGCGATCTCCGCCGCCAGGGCCTCGGACGCGCCGCCCGTACGGGCCAGGTCCGCCAGGAAGCCCTTGTCGACCTGGGAGCGGGCCGAGTGCAGGTCCAGGTGGCCGGCCGCCAGCTTGGAGAGCTTCGCGAAGCCGCCGCAGATCGTGAGCCGGTCCACCGGGTGGCGGCGGACGTACTTGAGGACCGCGCCCGCGAAGTCGCCCATGTCGAGCAGGGCGATCTCCGGCAGGCCGTACAGGTCCGTCACCGTCCGCTCCGAGGTCGAGCCGGTGCATCCCGCGACGTGCGTGAGGCCGCCCGCGCGGGCCACGTCCACGCCCCGCCGGATGGAGTCGATCCAGGCCGAGCAGGAGTACGGGACGACGATCCCGGTCGTCCCCAGGATCGACAGGCCGCCGAGGATGCCGATCCGGGGGTTCCAGGTGGAGCGGGCGATCTCGGCGCCGCCGTCGACGGAGACCGTGACCTCCACGTCCCCCGTGCCGCCGTGCGCGGCGGCGACCCGCGCCACGTGCTCGCGCATCATCTGCCGGGGCACCGGGTTGATCGCCGGTTCGCCCACGTCCAGCGGGAGGCCCGGCAGGGTGACCGTGCCGACGCCGTCCCCGGCCCGGAAGACCACGCCGGAGCCCGGCGGCAGGAGCCGCACCGCCGAGCGGACCACGGCCCCGTGCGTCACGTCCGGGTCGTCGCCCGCGTCCTTGGTGACGGCCGCCATGGCCGTACCGTCGCCCAGGGACTCGGCGGTCAGCGCGAACGACGGCGTCTGCCCCTTCGGCAGCGTGATCGTCACCGGGTCGGGGAAGTCCCCGGTCAGCAGGGCCGTGTACGCGGCGGTCGTCGCCGCCGTCGCACAGGCACCGGTCGTCCACCCCGGCCGCAGACCGGTGTGCTTGAGTTGGGCCTCGCGCCCGCCGCCTGCACTCACGAAGGGGCTCCTGTGCACGTACTCGTTCTCGGCGGGACCACCGAGGCCCGCGCCCTCGCCGGACTGCTCCACCCCCGCGTGCGGGTCACCAGCTCGCTCGCGGGACGGGTCGCCCGGCCCCGGCTGCCCGAGGGCGAGGTCCGGATCGGCGGCTTCGGCGGCGCCGGCGGACTCGCCGCCTGGATCGGCGCACACGCGGTGGACGCGGTCATCGACGCCACCCATCCCTTCGCCGAGCGGATCAGCTTCAACGCGGCCCGTGCGGCCGCCGCCACCCATGTTCCCCTGCTCGCGCTGCGCCGTCCCGGCTGGGTCCCGGAGGAGGGCGACGACTGGCGTGACGCGGGCTCCCTGGCGGAGGCCGCCGCCGCCCTCGACGGCCTCGGCGACCGCGTCTTCCTCACCACCGGCCGCATGGGCCTCGCCGTCTTCGCCGCGCGCCCGGAGTGGTTCCTCGTCCGCTCGGTGGACGCCCCGGACGGCCCGGTGCCGGCCCGCGCCGAGATCCTGCTCGACCGGGGGCCGTTCACCCTGGAAGGGGAGCGGGAGCTGCTGCGCCGCCACCGGATCGACGTCCTGGTGACCAAGGACAGCGGCGGCGCGGCGACCGCCCCGAAGCTCACCGCCGCCCGCGAGGCCGGCGTTCCGGTGGTCGTCGTCCGCCGCCCGCCGGTCCCGGAGGGCGTCCCGGTGGCGACGACCCCCGAGGAGGCCGCCGCCCGGGTCCTGCGGGAAGCCCCCTGACGCGTGCGTGCGGGGCGCCACCGGGCGGGGCTTCCGGCACGCGCCCTAGCCGTACCGGCGCGGCGTCCACGTGAGCGTGCGGCCGTCCGCGCGTTCCACCGTCCGGGTCTGCGAGGAGCCGATCAGGAGCAGGGTGCGCATGTCGACCTCGGAGGGGTCCAGGGCCTTCAGGGTCACCACCCGCACCGACTGCTCCGGGCCGCCCACGTCGCGCGCGACGACCACCGGGGTGTCGGGGGAGCGGAGTTCCAGGAGCAGGTCGCGGGCGGCGGCCACCTGGTGGGTGCGGGACTTCGAGCCCGGGTTGTACAGGGCGATCACCAGGTCCGCCCCGGCGGCGGCGCGCAGCCGGTCCGCGATGACGTCCCAGGGCTTGAGGCGGTCGGAGAGCGAGATCGTCGCGTAGTCGTGGCCGAGCGGGGCGCCCGCGGCGGCGGCGGCCGCGTTGGCGGCGGTCACCCCCGGGAGGACCCGTACGGGCACGTCCGCGTACTCCGGCTCGCCCGCCACCTCCAGGACCGCCGTCGCCATGGCGAAGACGCCCGGGTCGCCGCCCGAGACGACCGCGACCCGCCGGCCGCGCCGGGCCAGGTCGAGGGCGAACTCGGCGCGCTCCGACTCCACCTTGTTGTCCGAGCCGTGGCGCCGCTGGCCGGGGCGCAGGACCGGCACCCGGTCCAGGTAGGTGGTGTAGCCGACCAGGTCGTCCGCGTTGAGCAGCGCCCCGCGCGACTCCGGGGTCAGCCAGGGCGCGCCCGCCGGGCCGGTGCCGACGACGACGACCTCGCCGCTCTCCCGTACGGGGGGCTCCTGGTCGACGCGGGAGGGCAGCACGGCGACCGAGAAGTACGGGACGGACTCCGGGTCCACCTCCGCCAGGCGTTCCGTCCGCTCGCCCGCCATGAACGCCCGCTCCACGTACCGGGCGTCCTCCAGGCGGCCGGCCCGCTCCAGGGCCCGCCGCACGGTGGGGAAGGTGCGGCCGAGCTTCATGACGACCGCCGAGTCGGTGCCCGCGAGCCGGGCCGTCAGCTCGTCCTCCGGGAGCGTGCCGGGGACGATCGTCAGGACCTCCTCGGCCTCGCACAGCGGCTCCCCGAGCCGGGCGGCGGCGGCGCTCACCGAGGTGACGCCGGGGATGACGGTCGTGTCGTAGCGGTGCGCGAGCCGCTTGTGCATGTGCTGGTACGAGCCGTAGAAGAGCGGGTCGCCCTCGGCGAGGACCGCGACGGTGCGGCCCGCGTCCAGATGGGCGGCGAGGCGGGCCGCCGCCTCCTCGTAGAAGTCGTTCAGGGCGCCCCGGTAGCCGCCGGGGTGGTCCGTGGTCTCCACCGTGAGCGGGTACACCAGCCGCTCCTCGATGTGGTCCTCGCGCAGGTGCCCGGCGGCGATCGAACGGGCGATGGAGCGCCCGTGGCGGGCCGAGTGGTACGCGACCACGTCGGCCTCGGCGATCGCCCTCACGGCGGCGAGGGTGAGGAGTTCCGGGTCGCCGGGGCCGAGGCCCACGCCGTAGAGCCTGCCGGGCGCCGTGCGGTCGGTGCTCATGCCTGGATCTCCGCTTCGTGCGCGAGGGCGTTGATCGCGGCGGCCGTCATGGCGCTGCCGCCGCGCCGGCCCCGGACGACGAGGTGGTCGAGGCCGAGGGTGTTGGCGGCGAGGGCGTCCTTGGACTCGGCCGCGCCGATGAACCCGACCGGTATGCCGAGGACGGCGGCCGGCCTCCCCGCGCCCTTCGCGACCATCTCCAGGAGGTGGAAGAGGGCGGTGGGCGCGTTGCCGATGGCGACGACGGAGCCTTCGAGGCGGTCGCGCCACAGTTCGAGGGCGGCGGCGGAGCGGGTGGTGCCCAGCTCGGCGGCGAGGCCCGGCACGGCCGGGTCGGAGAGGGTGCAGACCACGTCGTTGCCGGCGGGCAGCCGCTTGCGGGTGACGCCGCTGGCGACCATCTGCGCGTCGCACAGGACCGGCGCGCCGGCCCGGAGCGCGGCGCGGGCGCTCGCGACGACGCCCGGCGAGTACGCGATGTCCTGGACGAGGTCGGTCATGCCGCAGGCGTGGATCATCCGGACCGCCACCTGGGCGACGTCGGCGGGCAGGCCCGTGAGATCCGCCTCGGCGCGGATCGTGGCAAAGGACCGGCGGTAGATCTCCGTCCCGTCCTTCTCGTAGTCGAACATCCTGGTGCTCTCGCTCATCTCGTCGTACGGGCCGTGGTCACTGCTTCGGGCAGGGAGGTGCGGGGGGTGGGGGCGCCGTCCACCAGATAGCCGCCGCCGCCGGTGGCGAGGACGTCGACCCAGGTGCCGTGCGGGTGGCCGCAGCGGCGCTCGCACCCGGAGTAGTGGACGGGCAGGCCGGGGGCTCCCGGCACGGCGTCCGCCCGTACGTCCGCGAGGGACTTGGCGCAGCCGGGCCGCCCGGTGCAGGCGCTGACGCCGGCCCAGGGGGAGCCGGGGCGGGTGATCAGGCCGTGCGCGTCGAGTCCGGGCAGCCGGCCGGCCCCGGCGCCGGTGACGACGGCCCCGCGCCAGGGCGTGAGCCGCACCTCGCCGGCGGGCAGCAGGGCCCGCAGCTGGGCGGCGGTGAGGCGGCCGAGGGGGGCGAGGACGTGGAGGGCGGTCCCGCCGAGGGGGCCGGGGGCGGGGGGCGCCCCCCGGGGCAGGACCGGTTCCCGTACGTCCTCCGCCGCGATCCCGGCCTCCGCGAGCGCTCCCCGCACGTCCACGCCGTGCCCCTCCGGCAGTTCGCGGACGCGCCAGGCGCCCGTACCGGCGCCGCGGGCGGCGGTCAGGAAGGCGCGGGCGGCGGCGAGCGCGGCGCGCGGGGCGTCGGGGGCGGCGACGCGGACGGCCCGCGCGCCGGTGTGCAGGAGCGCGCCCTCCGGGTCCGCTGCGACCAAGGTCACATCCCCGCCGAGGCCGGTGACGTCGCCCCGGCCGTCGTCGAGGACGAAGAGGAAGCGGCCCGAGAGCGCGGCGGCCCAGGGCGCGGCGCAGAGCAGGCGGTCCAGTTCGCGGGCCCACAACTGCACGTCGGCGGCGCCGAGTCCGTCGAGGCCGGCGACCGGGGAGGCCACGATGTTGCGGACGCGTTCGTGGGTGGGGGAGGGCAGCAGGCCCGCCTCCGTCAGGAGCGGCGCCAGCTCCGCCCCGCAGCCGTCCGCCAGGCCGCGCAGCTCCGCGTTGCCGCGCGAGGTGACGCTGATCCGCCCGTCGCCCAGGGTCTCCGCCGCGTGCGCCAGGACCTCGACCTGATCGGGCGTCAGGCGGCCTGCGGGCAGCCGCAGTCGGGCGAGGAACCCGTCGTCGGCGGAGTGCAGGCGCAGGGCCCCGGGGCAGGCGTCGCCGCGGTCCCGTACGCGGGGTGCGCCGGGGGCGGGCGGCGGGGGCGGGGTGGGCGGCATGGCGGCGAGCATACCCACGGGGAACCGGCGGCCGGCGGGGTGCGACCGGTCCGGCTCCCGGGCTTCCGGGCCGGTGTGATCCGCCCGACCCTCCCGTTCCCTCCGGCCTCCGGAGCGCACGATCTAGGATGCAAGCGGCATGGGGTCCCAGGACCCCGGGGAGGAAGCCCGGTGAGATTCCGGCGCGGTCCCGCCACTGTGAGCCGGCCCGGCACCCCGGGGCGGTGAGTCAGGAACTCCCGCCGTCCACACGACCACCCGGGGCGCGGACAACCCCGAGGAAGGCCTGCGCTCGCCATGCTCCTGCTGCTGTCGCACTCCGACACCGACCTGCTCAGCGCCCGCGCGGCCGGCGGCCCGGTCGCCTACCGGTTCGCCAACCCGTCCCGGCTCCCGCTCGCCGACCTCCCCGGCCTCCTCGACGGCGCCGACCTCGTCGTCGTCCGGCTCCTCGGCGGGCTCCGCTCCTGGGAGGACGGGCTCGACGCGATCCGCGCCGCCGGGAAGCCGGTGGTCGTCCTCAGCGGCGAACAGGCGCCCGACGCCCAGCTGATGGAGGCCTCCACCGTGCCCGTCGGCGTCGCCACCGAGGCGCACGCCTACCTGGCGCACGGCGGCCCCGCCAACCTGGAACAGCTGGCCCGCTTCCTCTCCGACACCGTCCTGCTCACCGGCCACGGCTTCGAGGCCCCGGCCGCCGCCCCCACCTGGGGCCCGCTGGCGCGCACCCCCCGGACGACCGGCGGTCCGACGGTCGCCGTGCTCTACTACCGCGCCCACCACATGAGCGGGAACACCGCGTTCGTCGACGCGCTCTGCGAGGCCGTCGAGGACGCCGGGGCCCAGGCCCTCCCGCTGTACGTGGCCTCCCTGCGCGCCCCCGAGCCGGAACTGCTCGACACCCTCCGCACCGCCGACGCGATCGTCACCACCGTCCTCGCGGCGGGCGGCACCAGGCCCGCCGAGGCGCAGGCCGGCGGCGACGAGGAGGCCTGGGACGCGGGGGCGCTCGCCGCGCTCGACGTGCCGGTCCTCCAGGCCCTGTGCCTGACCGGTTCGCGGTCCGCGTGGGAGGAGAACGACGAGGGCCTCTCCCCGCTGGACGCCGCCAGCCAGGTCGCCGTGCCCGAGTTCGACGGGCGCCTCATCACCGTCCCGTTCTCCTTCAAGGAGATCGACGAGGACGGCCTGCCCGCGTACGTCGCGGACGCCGAGCGCGCGGCCCGCGTCGCCGGGATCGCCGTCCGGCACGCCCGGCTCCGCCACATCCCGAACGCCGGGAAGAAGCTGGCGCTCGTCCTCTCCGCGTACCCGACGAAGCACTCCCGCATCGGCAACGCGGTCGGCCTCGACACCCCCGCCTCCGCCGTCGCGCTCCTGCGCCGCCTGATCGCCGAGGGCTACGACTTCGGGCCCGTCGAGGACCTCCCCGGCGTGGTCTCCGGCGACGGCGACGAGCTGATCTACGCCCTCATCGAGGCCGGCGGCCACGACCAGGACTGGCTGACGGAGGAGCAGCTCGCGAAGAACCCGGTCCGCATCCCGGCCGCCGACTACAAGCGCTGGTACGCGACCCTCCCCGAGGAGCTGCGCGCGCGCGTCGAGGAGCACTGGGGCCCGGCGCCCGGCGAGATGTTCCTCGACCGGTCCCGCAACCCGGAGGGCGACATCGTGCTCGCCGCCCTGCGGCGCGGGAACCTCCTGATCCTCATCCAGCCGCCGCGCGGCTTCGGCGAGAACCCGATCGCGATCTACCACGACCCCGACCTCCCGCCGTCCCACCACTACCTGGCCGCCTACCGCTGGATCGCTGCCCGCGCCGAGGACGGCGGCTTCGGCGCCGACGCCATGGTGCACCTGGGCAAGCACGGCAACCTGGAGTGGCTGCCCGGCAAGAACGCCGGCCTGTCCGCCGCCTGCGGCCCGGACGCGGCCCTCGGCGACCTGCCGCTGGTCTACCCGTTCCTGGTCAACGACCCGGGCGAGGGCACGCAGGCCAAGCGGCGCGCGCACGCGACCCTGGTCGACCACCTGGTGCCGCCGATGGCCCGCGCCGACTCGTACGGCGACATCGCGCGCCTGGAGCAGCTCCTCGACGAGTACGCGCAGATCTCCTCCATGGACCCGGCGAAGCTGCCCGCGATCCGCGCCCAGATCTGGACGCTGATCCAGGCCGCCCGGCTCGACCACGACCTCGGCCTGGAGGAGCGCCCCGAGGACGACGGCTTCGACGACTTCCTGCTGCACGTCGACGGCTGGCTGTGCGAGGTCAAGGACGCCCAGATCCGCGACGGCCTGCACGTCCTCGGCGGCGCCCCGGAGGGGGAGGCCCGGGTCAACCTGGTCCTCTCCATCCTGCGCGCCCGCCAGATCTGGGGCGGTGCGCAGGCCCTGCCCGGCCTGCGGGAGGCCCTCGGCCTGGACGAGTCGGCCGCGACCCGCACCACCGCCGACGAGGCGGAGGCGGAGGCGCGCGAGCTGGTGGAGGCGATGGAGGCCGCGGACTGGGCGGTGGAGGCGGTGGAGTCGGTCGCGGCCGGCCGGAACGCCGACGTCCGGGCCGTGCTGCGCTTCGCCGCCGAGCAGGTCGTGCCGCGCCTGGCCGGCACCACCGACGAACTCACCCACGCCGTCCACGCGTTGAACGGCGGCTTCGTCCCGGCCGGCCCGTCCGGCTCCCCCCTCCGCGGCCTGGTCAACGTGCTGCCGACCGGCCGGAACTTCTACTCGGTCGACCCGAAGGCCGTCCCCTCCCGGCTCGCCTGGGAGACCGGCCAGGCGCTCGCGGACTCGCTCCTGGAGCGCTACCGCGCCGACAACGGCGAGTGGCCGACCTCGGTGGGCCTCTCCCTGTGGGGCACGAGCGCGATGCGCACCGCCGGCGACGACGTGGCCGAGGCGCTGGCCCTCCTCGGCGTCCGCCCGCTGTGGGACGAGGCCTCGCGCCGCGTGAACGGCCTGGAGCCGATCCCCCTGGAGGAGCTGGGCCGCCCGCGCGTCGACGTCACGCTGCGCATCTCGGGCTTCTTCCGGGACGCGTTCCCGCACGTCATCGGCCTCCTGGACGACGCCGTACGGCTCGTGGCCGGACTCGACGAGCCGGCCCCGGACAACCACGTGCGGGCGCACGTGCGGGCCGACCTGGCCGAGCACGGCGACGAGCGGCGCGCCACGACCCGCATCTTCGGATCCCGGCCGGGGACGTACGGCGCGGGCATCCTCCAGCTCATCGACTCGCGCGACTGGCGCACGGACGCCGACCTCGCCGAGGTGTACACGGTGTGGGGCGGCTACGCGTACGGGCGCGGGCTCGAGGGGCGCCCGGCGCGGGCCGAGATGGAGACCGCGTACAAGCGGATCGCGGTGGCCGCGAAGAACACGGACACGCGCGAGCACGACATCGCGGACTCCGACGACTACTTCCAGTACCACGGCGGCATGGTGGCGACCGTCCGCGCGCTCCGGGGCACGGCCCCCGAGGCGTACATCGGCGACTCGACCCGCCCGGAGACCGTCCGCACCCGCACCCTGGTCGAGGAGACCTCCCGCGTCTTCCGCGCCCGCGTGGTCAACCCGCGCTGGATCGAGGCGATGCGCCGCCACGGCTACAAGGGCGCGTTCGAGCTGGCGGCGACCGTCGACTACCTCTTCGGGTACGACGCCACGACGGGCGTGGTCGCGGACTGGATGTACGACAAGCTGACGCAGGAGTACGTCCTCGACCCGGAGAACCGGGCCTTCCTGGAGGAGGCCAACCCCTGGGCCCTGCACGGCATCGCGGAGCGCCTCCTGGAGGCCGAGTCCCGGGGCATGTGGGAGAAGCCTGACCCGGAGACGCTGGCCGCGCTGCGGCAGGTGTTCCTGGAGACCGAGGGCGATCTGGAGGGTTCCGACGACGACTAGGGCGTGCGCCGGAAGTCCCGTCCGGCGGCGCCCGGTTCGTGCCTCCTAGGGCACGCGGTCGGTCTCCGGGGCCAGTTCGAGCACGCGGCCCCGGAAGCCCGCCCTCAGCCGCCGGTCGTGGCTGACGACGACCAGCGTGCCCCGGTACGCGGCGAGGGCGGCCTCGATCTCCTCCACCAGGCCCGGGGCCAGGTGGTTGGTGGGCTCGTCGAGGAGGAGCAGGTCGGCGGGCGAGGTCACGAGCCGGGCCAGCTCCAGCCTGCGGCGCTGCCCGGCCGACAGGTGCCGGACGGGGGTCGTCAGGTCGCGGGCGGAGAAGAGGCCGAGGGCGAGGAGTTCGTCCGCGCGGTCCGCCCCGAAGGCCTCGGCGACCGTGCGGGGGCCGGCGGGCGGGGCCGTCTCCTGGCGGAGCAGCCCGACCCGGGCGGGCGCCTCCACGGTGCCGCCGTCCGGGACGATCTCGCCCGCGAGGACCTTCAGGAGGGTGGACTTCCCGGCGCCGTTCGGGCCGGTGACCAGGAGCCGTTCGCCCGCGTCGAGGTGGAGGGCGCCGAGCCGGAGCCGCCCGTCCACCCGTACGTCCGCGAGGTCCACGGGCGCGCCCTCCCCCGCGAGGTGCGCGCGGAACCGGAGGGGTTCCGGGGGCGCGGGCACGGGGTGGGCGGCGAGCCGGGCGAGGCGTTCGCGGGCGGCCCGGACGCGGCTCATGGCGCCGTGGGCCCGTGACCGGGCCCGGAAGGCCCCGGCCCCGCTGAACGCGGCCGGGGCCTTGCGGGGGATCGCGGAGAACCGGTCGATGTGGGTGTCCGCGAGGGCCGTGTACCGGGCGAGTTCGGCCTTCCACTCCTCGTGTTCCCTGGCCCTGCGGGCCCGTTCGGCGGCGCGTCCGGCCAGGTAGCCGGCGTAGCCGTCGCCGTAGCGGCGCAGGGTGTGGCGGTCCTCGTCGACCTCCAGGACGGCGGTGGCGACCCGGTCGAGGAAGACGCGGTCGTGGGAGACGGCGACGACCGTGCCCCGGTGGGCGCGCAACCGCTCCTCCAGCCAGGCCACGGCCTCGTCGTCGAGGTCGTTGGTGGGTTCGTCGAGGAGGAGCAGTTCGGGTTCGGCGGCGAGCACGGCGGCGAGGGCGAGCCGGGAGCGCTGTCCGCCGGAGAGCGTCCCGAGGGGCCGGTCACGGGCGGGCGGGCGGCGCTCTCCGAGCCGCCGCAGCGTCGTCTCCACCCGCCGGTCGGCCCCGGCGCCGCCCCGGGCCTCGTACGCGGCGAGCAGCCGGGCGTATCCGTCGAGGTCGCCGGTCGCGGCGAGGCCGGTCTCGGCGGCGCGGACGGCCCGCTCCAGGGCGCGCACCTCGGCGAGCGCGTGGTCGACGGCGTCCCCGACGGTGGCGTCCGGAGGGAGGCCGGGGGTCTGGGGGAGGTACCCGAGGCCGCCGGGCGCCTCGACGTCGACGTCGCCGTTGCCGGGGGCCTCCAGGCCGGCGAGCAGGCGCAGCAGGGTGGACTTCCCGGACCCGTTGTCCCCGACGACCCCGAGCCGTTCGCCGGGGCGGACGGTGAGGGAGACCCGGTCGAGCACGGTGCGGACCCGGGCGTCCGGGGTGACGTGGCACTGGGTGACGTCGGTGAGTCGGGCACGGAACAAGGGCGTTCTCCTGTGGGTCGGCGCCGTGGAACGAGCTGGACGAGACGTCTCGTCTCGCTGTGTTCCAGTGACCGTACGGCACGGACGGGCCTCCCGCAAGACGTTCCGTCTCGTCGGGTCCGCTCCCGGCGGGTTCCGGTACGGCGGCGGCCCCGTCGCGTCCGCGCTCCCGGGGCTCCCGCCATGCCGCATTGTTCTAGTAGAGTGCGAACAAGGGAGGTTTTCATGAACCACGCCACACCTCGTCTCCGGGCGCTCGCCGCGCTCCCCTTCGTCCTCGCGCTCGCCGCCTGCCTGCTGCCGCTCGCCCTCTGGTACGACCGGCTTCCCGACCCCCTCGCCACCCACTTCGGCCTCTCCGGCGGAGGCCGCGCCGACGGCTTCACCGGCCGGGCCGCCTACGCCGCCGTCGCCGCGGCCCTGCTCCTCGCCACCGCCGCCTGCTGGACGCTCGCCGTCCGCCGCACCTCCCTGTGGGGCGCCTGGGCGACGGCCGGACTCACCGGGACGCTCCTCTTCCTCGTCCCGGGGAACAACCTGGACGCCGCCGACGCGACCCTGGTCGTCTCCCCGCCCACCGACCTCGCCGCCGCGGCGGGCGCCGCCGTCCTCTGCGCGCTCACCGGCCTGGCCCTGGCCCGGCTGGTCCCCCCGGAGGCGCCCGCCCCCGCGAACGGCGCCGACGTCCCCCGGCTCCCGCTCGGCACGGGCGAGGTCGCCGGCTGGTCCCGCGCCACCGGCTCCCGGGTCCTCGTCGTCCTCTCGGCGCTCGCCCTCGCCGCCACCCCCGCCGCCCTGCTCCTGGCCCCGTGGCCCGAGGCCTGGCCCGCCCTCCTCGGCCCGGTCGCCGGGGTGCCGGGGCTCGCCCTCGCGCGCGTCCGGGTCACCGTCGACCGGCGGGGCCTGACCGTCCGGTCCGCGCTCGTCCCCCGCCCCCGCGTCCGCGTCCCGCTCGAACGGATCGTGTCCGCGACCGCCCGCGACGTCGACGCGCTCTCCGAGTTCGGCGGCTGGGGCTACCGGGTGGGGCCCCGCGGCACGGGCGTGGTGCTGCGCTCCGGCGAAGCCCTCGTCGTACGGCGGGAGGGCGGGCGCGATTTCGCGGTCACCGTGCCCGACGCGCGCACCGCCGCCGCCCTGCTGAACACGCTCGCCGAGCGGCACGGGAAGGTCTGACCGTGCTCTTCCGTGTCGACCCGGCCTCCGCCGTGCCCCTCGGTGACCAGATCGCCGCCTGCGTCCGGAGGGCGCTCGCGGACGGCTCGGCCGCACCGGGCGAACGCCTGCCCGCCGCCCGGGAGGTCGCCGACTCCCTCGGCGTCAACGTGCACACCGTCCTCCGCGGCTACCAGCGGCTCCGCGAGGAGGGCCTGATCGAACTCCGCCGGGGCCGGGGCGCCGTCGTCGTCCCCGGCGCGGGCGCCCCCGGCCGGGCCCGCCTCGTCTCCCGGCTCCGCGAGGCGGCGGCGGACGCCCGCGCCCTGGGCCTCTCGGAGGAGGAGTTCCTGGAGCTGGCGCGCACGAGCCTGGGGTAGGGCCCGGAGCGGGGACGGCCGGAGTGCGGTCGCCGTGACGGGGGTGACGCGTCGTTCGCCGCCTCGGTCTTCCTCGTGCGGAAGGGCGGTCGCCGTGACGGGGCTACGCCCTCCGCGGCCTCACCCCGGGAAACCGCCGGGCAGGGGGGCCGTCCGTCCCCCGACGGCCGGCAGCGGCGCGGGCGGGGGCAGTGTGGCCGGGAGCGGCGCGGACCGGGGGGCCGCCCCGCCGTCGTCCTCCCGGGACCGCTCGCCGCGCCGGTCGTCCCGGAGGCGGCGGCCGGTCGCGGCCTCGTCGGACAGCAGCGTTCCCGCGGTGCTGTGCCCGCCGGGCACCGAGGCGGCGGCCATCAGCCGGGCCGCGGCGACGGGATCGGTGCCGGGCGGGATCACGAGCAGGTCGCAGCGGGCGACCGCGTACGAGAGCAGGATGATCTTGTCGGGGTCCTGCTCCGTGAACCAGCCCGCGTGCACGGTGTGCCCGGGAACGGGGACCTTGTGCGGGACGACGGTCCAGTGGGCGGGGTGCACCGCGACGCGGGTGACGCGGCCCCAGCGTTCCCGGAGGGCGTCCACCAGCGCCGGGAGTTCGGCCGCCAGATCGCGCGAGCGGGGCCACCAGGCTCCGTCCAGACGGCCGGGGAGCGGGCTCGCGGGCGTGAGCGCCAAGCGGGCCGGAAGGGGGGCGACGGGCGCGCGGACGGCGCTCCGGTCGATGGTCGCGGACATGGCACGGACCTGTCCCCGGGCCGCCCGCGGGGAGCGGCCCAGCGTATTGATCGCCGGAAACGACGTCCGCGTGGAAGCGGATGTACGGGATACTCCCGGTAACCGCCAGCTTACTCCGGTGGGGCGCCCGGCGGGCCGTTTCCGGCCCCCGGTCTTCGCCACCGCCCCGGGAGGCACCGGAGAGTCCGGGGTTCCCGTGCCGTGCGGCCGGGTCCGTGCCGGGGGCGCCGGGACGCCGTGCGACGGCCCGCGAAGGGCCCGCGCGGGGCCCGTGGAGCGGCGGCCGGCCGCGCCGTGCCCCGCCGTGCGGATTCCCGTCGCCCGTACGGCGCCCGGCTCAGCCCGCCGCCCGGCCCGGCTCCTGCCCCGGTTCCTGACCCGGTTCCCCGCCCCCGGCCGGTTCCGCCCGCCCGGCCCGGCCCGCCTCCGAGGGCGTCTCCGCCCCCGTCCGCTCCGCCGCCCGCCGGTACTCGGCGTTGATGCGCTGGGCCTCCTCCAGCTGGTCCTCCAGGATGACGATGCGGCAGGCCGCCTCGACCGGAGTGCCCTGGTCCACGAGTTCCCGGGCGCGGGCCGCCACCCGCAGCTGGTAGCGGGAGTAGCGCCGGTGGCCGCCCTCGGAACGCAGCGGGGTGATCAGGCGGGCCTCACCGATGGCGCGGAGGAAGCCCGGGGTCGTGCCGAGCATCTCTGCGGCCCTGCCCATCGTGTAGGCCGGGTAGTCGTCGTCGTCGAGTCGGCCGCCGAGCGGATTGTCCGCTGTCATCTGCACCTCTTCCAGGGAACGCTTCGGGGCCCCGGTGCCGCGCGGCACCGGGGCCCCGGGGCAAATTCAACCACCGGAGGGCGCGCCGCCTAGAATCGGCTCTCATGTCGAAGCCTGACGAACTGCTCGTTGACATTGCCGCCACGGTGGAGTCCGGACAGAGCAACCAGATGTCCCTGACCGTGGTCGCGGGGGGCGTGGTCATCACCGGGCGGCTGGCCCCGGAGGCCCTGTGGAGAGAACGGGTGTCGGAGGTCCTGACGGACTCCGCCCGGCTGGGCGAGTTCTCCAAGGTCTTCAGCCCCGTCGAACCGAAGGAGGAGCCCCCCACGCACCTCCACTTCCACCTCGCCCGGATTCTCCAGGGCACGGTGGGCATCCCCGAGACCGGCGGCATGTACCGCGTCGCGATCGCGGATGTCAGCGCCTGGACGGTGGGCGACATCAGCTACTCCGACCACTGACCCGACGACGAGGGCCCGACCGGCGTGCCGGTCGGGCCCTGTCGTCGTTCCGTCCGCCGGTGGCGGTCAGACGGTCTCGGCGGTCTCCACGGGGAACGTGCCGCAGGTGAAGCCGAGGCGGGTCATGGCGCGCACGACCTCGCCCGCGCTGAAGTCGCGCCGGTCCTGGCGGGTGACGACCTCACCGACCTGCTTCACGGGGTACTGGCGGCGGCCGATGGTGACGAACTCGCCGGTGCCCGGCTCGGGCTTGACGCCCTTCATCGAATCCAGCACGCCGCTCTTCGTCAGGTCGAAGGGGAAACGGGCGATGACACAGCGCATGATGCCTCTCAGGGGGTAGCGGGGAGCGGGGGCGGGAACCGGCCCGGGCGCCGGGGGGGCGTACGGACCGGAGGAGGTGCGGAGGAGCGGGTGCCCGGCGGCGTCCGGGGAAGGACGTCCGGGCGGACGCTCAGCGGGCCGGCGCGACGACGACGTCCCGCAGCCGGAGCCGGTCCGTGTACGAGGAGCCGTCGCGGACGGCGGCGAGCTGGGCCCGGGTGACCAGGCCGGTGGACTCGCCGTCGACGTCGCAGACGAGCAGCCGCCCGGTGCGGGCACCCGCCATGACGGACAGGGCCACCTCGACGGTCATGTGGTCGGAGGCCTGCGTGGCCGCCTCGTCGGGGGAGACGCGGCGGGGCTGCGTGGGGAGCGGTGTCACGGGGTGCCTCCTGCGGAGAAGTGGGGTGCGCCGTACCGGGACGCGCGACCGGCCCGGGACGTGCCCCGGCCGTCGCGCGGAGCCGGGGCGGACGGGCACCCGGCCCCGCGCGGAGACGGCCTAGGCGGCGGCGCGGCGGGGGGCCCGGCGGGGCCGGCTCCGCCGGGGGCGGCCGGTGGCGCCGTCGCGGCGCCGTTCCGCCGCCGGGGCCGTGATGACGACGGGGACGCCGGACGGGGCCTGCGCGCCGGTGATGCGGTGCAGCTCGGGCTCGCCGGAGCGGACCTGGGTGACGTGGGGCCGGATGCCCGCGTCCGCCATGAGGCGGACCATGCCGCGGCGCTGGCCCGGGGTGACCAGGGTGACGACGCTGCCGGACTCGCCCGCGCGAGCGGTGCGGCCGCCGCGGTGCAGGTAGTCCTTGTGGTCGGCGGGCGGGTCCACGTTGACGACGAGGTCGAGGTTGTCGACGTGGATGCCGCGGGCGGCGACGTTCGTGGCGACGAGCACGGAGACGTGCCCGGTCTTGAACTGCGCCAGGGTGCGGGTGCGCTGCGACTGCGACTTCCCGCCGTGCAGCGCGGCGGCCCGCACCCCGCTCAGGAGGAGGTCCCGGGTCAGCCGGTCGACGTCGTGCTTGGTGTCGAGGAACATGATCACGCGCCCGTCGCGGGCGGCGATCTCCGTCGTGGTGGCCTGCTTGTCGGAGCCGTGGACGTGCAGCACGTGGTGCTCCATCGTCGTGACCGCGCCGGCGGACGGGTCGACCGAGTGGACGACCGGGTCGGTCAGGTAGCGGCGCACCAGCAGGTCGACGTTGCGGTCCAGGGTGGCGGAGAACAGCATCCGCTGCCCCTCCGGCCGCACCTGGTCGAGCAGCGCGGTGACCTGCGGCATGAAGCCCATGTCGGCCATCTGGTCGGCCTCGTCCAGGACGGTGATCTCGACGCGGTCGAGGACGCAGTCGCCGCGGTCGATGAGGTCCTTCAGACGGCCGGGGGTGGCGACGACGACCTCGGCACCGGCGCGGAGCGCGTGCGTCTGGCGCCCGATCGACACCCCGCCGACGACGGTGGTCGTCCGGAGCCTGAGCGAGCGGGCGTACGGGGTGAGGGCGTCGGTCACCTGCTGGGCCAGCTCGCGGGTGGGCACGAGGACCAGGGCGAGCGGCTGGCGGGGCTCGGCGCGCTTCCCGGCGGTCCGGGCGAGCAGCGCGAGGCCGAAGGCCAGGGTCTTGCCGGAACCGGTCCGGCCGCGTCCCAGGGCGTCACGGCCCGCGAGGGTGTTCGGCAGGGTCGCGCCCTGGATGGGGAACGGCACCGTCATGCCCTCGGCGGTGAGCGCGGAGAGCAGCGGGGCGGGCAGGTCGAGCGCGGCGAACGTCTCGACGGCCGGCAGCGCGGGGGTGACCGTCCGGGGGAGGGCGAACTCGGCGGGCGGGCCCGAGGGGGCGCGGCCTCCGCCCTGGGGGCGGGTGCGGCCGCGGGGCTGCGTGCGGGCGGAGCGGGTGTGCGTGTGCGTACGGTTCACGGCGAACCTTCCTCGATGCGGCGCATATCAAGGAATTCCCGCAGCAGAAGTGCAGCACGGATAATTGCGAGACAAGCCGAACCGAAAGTGGGAGTGCGGCCGACCGGCGGTTCCTGCTACGGGTCGAACGCCGAAACATGCGTTCATACGCATGATCGAAATGTGCAACGAGCCGGGCCCCGCACCCCAAGGTGCGGGTCCCGGCTCGTCCTACGCGTCAGCGCTCCGTGCCGGTGTCGGCGTCAGAGCTCGGCGTCGATGTTCAGGCGGAGACGATGTTCTCGGCCGTCGGGCCCTTCTGGCCCTGCGCGATGTCGAAGTTCACCTTCTGGCCTTCCTGGAGCTCACGGAAGCCCTGCGAGGCGATGTTCGAGTAGTGGGCGAACACGTCGGGGCCGCCACCGTCCTGCTCGATGAAGCCGAAGCCCTTTTCCGCGTTGAACCACTTCACGGTGCCAGATGCCATGTCAATTCTCCTTCGGGGCAGTGCTCGGAGCCCACACCGTGTGGACTCCGTGTCGCCGCGATGATTGCCCCAACCGGAAAAGACCGGAAATGCTCAAGCTTTGGGAACCACAACTGCAACTTCTATCGACAGTAGCACGGTGGGGAGCGCATTGTGGGGTGGGCGATCCTTTCCGCGTGGACCGGTGAGAAATCCTCACGGCGCGTGGTGCCGAATTCTTACGTCGCGGAAACAGATTTTTTCGGCCCGGTCCGCCATTCGGTCCACCGCCCGCCGGTCCGCAGCCCGGTCCGCAGCCCGGTACGCGGCCCGGTCCGCAGCCCGGTGCGTCGCCAGGTCACCGCTTCGTTCCCGAGACGACGAGGAACGGCGGACGGTCCGCCTCCGCCGGATCGTTCCCCAGCAGGGCGGAGTGGCGGGGGAGCACCGGCTCGTGGACGTCGAGATCGGTGAAACCGGCCTTGCCCAGGACGTCCAGGTAGGTCTGGCACGGCCAGTGGTGGTCGGACAGCTCCAGCGGGGCGCCGCCGCCCGGCCGGTCGAGCAGGGTCCGCCGGCGCTCGCCCTTGGTGTACACGCGGCCGGGTTCGCCGGTGCGGAAGGTGGAGAAGCGGACGCCGGTGCTGCGCGGGTTGACGTCCAGGACGGCGTACCGGCCGCCGGGACGCAGGACGCGGTGGACCTCGGCGGCCATCTCGTGCAGGGTCCCGGTCCCGCCGGCGGTGACGAAGACGAAGCAGGACATGGCGGCGTCCACGGAGCCGTCGTCCAGGAACGCCAGCCGGCCGTCGTCGATCAGGCGGAGGTCGATCCGGGGGTGCGGGTACCGCTCGCGGGCGAGGGCCAGCATGCGGGGCGAGACGTCGGCGGCCACGACGCGCGCGTCCGAGGCCGCGACGACGCGGGCGGCGACCCTGCCCGGCCCGCAGCCGTGGTCCAGGACCGTGCGGACGGCGGAGGAGCCGATGCCGAGGGCGTGGAAGACGGCCGGGTAGCCGATGAGGCGCTCGGGGAGGTCGTCGTAGGAGGCGTAACCGTCGGCGAGGTCGTCGTAGGAGCCGTAGCTGTCGGCGGGGTCGGCTGGGTCGCCGTGGGGGGCGGGGGAGCCGTGGCCGTCGGCGAGGTCGCCCTGGGGGACGTGGCGGTCGTGGGGGCCGTGAGGGTTGTGGGGGCCGTGGCCGCCGGCGGGGCCGTCGGCGCCCGCCCGCACCGCTCCGGGGCCGGTGCCGTTCGCGCCGCCGGTGTCGTTCCTGCCGCTCGTGGGGGTCGTCAGGGTCATACGGGGTCGCCTTTCGGTGGTCGGTTCGGGGCCGGCCGGGGCCGGGGGGAGCCGGGGCCCGTCCCCGGCTCCGCCGTGATCCGGTTCCGCCGGAACGTACTGGTTGTCCCGTCGTGCCGGTATCCGCCCGATCAGCCGGGATCATCCTCGTGCGGCGGAGGGTCCTCGCAGGTCAGGCAGGCGACGGGCCGCCGGGCGGGGCCGGGTGGAGGGGGCGCGCGCGACGCGAGAGGACGCTCCCGCACCCCTCCAACGGGCGAACCCCCGGCCCGGCCGCCGTACGGAACCGCAGGTCGGAGGCGCGAGGACCGTCAAGGCGGCGAACGGGCCCGGCCCCGGGCCCGCCGCCGGGCCCCGGTCGGCGGCCCGCGACCTCCGCCCCGCCCCTCCTCACCCGCTCGGGCCGACCGCCGCCTCCGCCCCGCCCCTCCTCACCCGTCCGGTCCCCGGCCCGTGACCTCCGCCCCGCCCCTCCTCACCCGCCCGGGTCAACCGCCGCCTCCGCCGCCGGGCACGGCCCCCGCCCCCGTGGGTTGATGGGGGGACGGCCGTCCGCGCCGGACGGGCCGGTGTCGGCGAGCGAAGGGGAGACCGTGGCGCTCCACGAGATGAGGCCCCCGGCGGGCGACAGGGCGACGGACGTGTTCGCCTCGCCGCTCAGTGAGCGGGTCCTGCCGAAGTACCGCATGCCCGAGGAGCCCTCCCTCCCCGAGGTCGTCTACGCGATGCTCCACAACGAGCTGCTGCTCGACGGGAACGCGGCGCAGAACCTGGCGACGTTCTGCACGACCTGGTCGGACGACGAGGTCCGCCGGCTGATGGACGAGTGCCTCGACAAGAACATGGTCGACAAGGACGAGTACCCGCAGACCGCCGAGATCGAGGCGCGGTGCGTGAACATCCTGGCCGATCTGTGGAACGCCCCGGTGGCGGGGGACGGCGGCGCCATGGGCTGCTCCACCACCGGCTCCAGCGAGGCCGCCATGCTGGGCGGCCTGGCGCTGAAGTGGCGGTGGCGCGAGCGCCGCCGGGCCGGGGGCAGGCCCGCCGACCGGCCCAACATCGTCGCGGGACCCGTACAGGTCTGCTGGGAGAAGTTCGCCCGCTACTTCGACGTCGAACTGCGCCAGGTCCCCCTGGAGGAGGGGGCGACCGGCCTGCGGCCCCACCAGCTGCGCGCGTACGTCGACGAGAACACCATCGGCGTCGTCGCCATCCTCGGCGTCACCTTCACCTGCGCCTACGAGCCGGTCGCGGAGATCGCCGCCGAACTCGACCGCATCGAGCGGGAGACCGGCATCGACGTCCCCCTCCACGTCGACGCCGCGAGCGGCGGCTTCGTCGCGCCCTTCCTCCACCGGGACCTCGTCTGGGACTTCCGCCTCGAACGGGTCTCCTCCATCAACGCCTCCGGCCACAAGTACGGCCTCGCGCCCCTCGGCGTCGGCTGGGCGGTCTGGCGCACCCGGGACCTGCTGCCGAAGGACCTGGTGTTCGACGTCGACTACCTCGGCGGCGACCTCCCGACCTTCGCCCTCAACTTCTCCCGCCCCGGCGGCGAGATCGTCGCCCAGTACTACAACTTCCTGCGCCTGGGCCGCACCGGGTACCGGCTCGTCCAGGAGGCCTGCGCGGACACCGCCCGGTACCTGGCCGGCCGGATCGCGGAGATGGGCCCCTTCACCCTGCTCCACGACGGGAACGGCGCGCTGCCCGCCGTCTCGTACACCCTCACCGACCCGGCGGGCGCGGGCTTCAGCCTGTACGACCTCTCCGACCAGCTCCGGATGCGCGGCTGGCAGGTGCCGTCCTACCCGCTGCCCGCCGACCGGCACGAGACCGTCGTCCAGCGGGTCCTGATCCGGCACGGCATCGGCCGGGACGAAGTGGACCTGCTGGCCCGGGACGTGCGCCACTCCCTGGAGCGCCTGACGCGGGGCCGGCCGGCGGACGAGGACCGCACCGGCTTCCACCACTGAGCGGGCCGGACCGCCGGGACCCGTGCCCTTCCCGGGCGGCCCGGAACCGGTCAGGATCGGAGAAGCGCGGGACCCCGGCACCCGTCTAGCGTGCTGTGCATGGACCTCACCATTCACACCACCGCCCTCCCGCACGACGACCCGGACGCCTCCCTGGCCTTCTACCGCGACATCCTCGGCTTCGAGGTCCGCGGTGACGTCGGCCAGGGGAGGACGCGCTGGATCACGGTCGGACCGGCCGGGCAGCCCGGCACGTCGATCCTGCTCGCGCCGCCCGCCATGGACCCCGGCATCACCGAGGACGAGCGCCGCACCATCACCGAGATGATGGCCAAGGGCACGTACGGCTGGATCCTGCTGGCCACCCCCGACCTCGACGCCACCTTCGAGAAGGTGCGGGCCGCCGGGGCCGAGGTCGTCCAGGAGCCGACGGAGCAGCCGTACGGCATCCGCGACTGTGCCTTCCGCGACCCGGCGGGCAACCTGATCCGCGTCCAGGAACTCCGCTGACCCGCACGGCCGGGAGGAGCCCGTCATGTGTCACCCCGCCTGGGCACGCGCCCGCGCCGAGGCGCGGCACCTGGACGACCTCGTCCGCCTGCGCCGCGTCCGCGACCGGCTCGACCGGGAGTACGCGCGACCGCCGGACGTCGGAGAGCTGGCCCGCGGCGCGGGCATGGAGCCCGGACGCCTCGGCCGTGCGTTCCGGCTCGCGTACGGCGCCCCGCCGCACGTCTACCTGACGGCGCGGCGCGTCGAACGCGCGAGGACGCTGCTGCACCACGGCGACCCGGGCGAGGCCGAACTGGCCGGTCTGGTCGGCTTCCCGACGCCGTCCGCCTTCCGCGCCCGCTTCGCCGAACTGGTCGGCACACCGCCCGGCGCCTACCACCGGGCGGCCGCGTGCCGCCTCCCCGGAGAGCGGGGCGCGTGACGGGGGCCTGTGGCCGGGAGCCGGGCCGGCCCCCGGGAAGCACCCGCGAGGGCGGGTCCCCGGCACCGGAACACACCGACGGAACACCGTGGAAGAGGAGAAGACGATGACCGCCAGGACCGCCAGGACCGCCAGGACCGCTACGACCACCGGCGCGACCGGGACGTCCGGCCGGGAGGAGGGCCACGACGGCTTCACCGGTGAAGAGCGCGACGCGATGAAGGAGCGCGCCGGGGAGCTGAGGGCGGCCGCGCGCCGGGGCCCGCGCGCCGGGGCCGACGGGGAGGCCGACGTCCTCGCGAAGATCGCCGGGATGCCGGAGGCGGACCGTGCCCTCGCCGAGCGGGTCCACGCCGTCGTCCGCGCGAACGCCCCGGAGCTGGCGCCGAAGCTCTGGTACGGGATGCCGGCGTACGCCAGGGGCGGCAAGGTCGTCTGCTTCTTCCAGGGCGCGTACAAGTTCAAGGCGCGGTACGCCACGCTCGGCTTCAACGACGCGGCGGCCCTCGACGACGGCGACATGTGGCCGACCGCCTTCGCCCTGACGGACCTGACCCCCGCCGTCGAGGAGAGGATCGCCGCGCTCGTCACGAGGGCGGCGGGCTGAACGGGACTGGGCTGAACGGGACTGGGCGGGACGCGGGGTCGGGTGGGACGCGGGACCGGGAGGGACGCGGGACCGGGGCGGAACGGGACCCGCGACCGGCGGGACGTCCCGGGTGCCGTCCGCGAACGGCCCGGCGTACGCGGGTCCCGGGAGGCGGGGCGCGGGGCCCGTCGCCTCCCGGAACCGGAGGCGACGCTAACTCCGCTCCCCCATCAGGGCGTTGATCTCGCCGTAGTCGACGGCGTCCGCGAGGGACGTGTAGGTGCCGGTGGCGGCCAGCTCCGCCGCCGCCCGGCGGGCCGTCGCGTACGCCGCCTGGGCGACCGAGGAGCCGAGGCTGACCCGGGCGACGCCCAGCTTCGACAGCTCGGCCACGGTCGGGGCGCCCGGGCCCGCCAGGATGTTCACCGGGGCCGGGATGCCCGCGGTGAGGGCGGCCACCGTGTCGGGGTCGGTGACGCCGGGGACGAAGACGCCGCTGGCGCCGGCGCCGAGGACGGCGCGGGCGCGGTCCAGGGTCTCCCGCAGGCGGGTCTCCTCCGGGCCGGCGCCGAGGAGGTACGTGTCCACCCGGGCGTTGATGTAGAGCCGGACGCCCGCCGCCTCCGCCGCCGCGCGGGCGGCGGCGACGCGCGCGCACTGTTCGGCGGACGGACGCAGCACGGAGCCGCCGTCCGGGTGCCCGTCCTCGATGTTGATGCCGACGGCCCCGGCGGCGACGACCCGGGCGACGGTCTCCGCGACCTCGTCCGGGGTGGCGCCGAACCCGCTCTCGATGTCCGCGGTGACCGGGACGGACACCGCGTCCACCACCCGGGCGATCAGGGCGACGGCCTGGTCCCGGTCGAGCCGGTTGCCGTCCGCCGCCCCCAGCCCCCAGGCGACGCCGGCGCTGGTGGTGGCGATCGCGCGGGCCCCGGTGCCCTCGATCAGCCGGGCGCTCGCGGCGTCCCAGGCGTTGGCCAGTGCCAGGGGGGCGGCGGGGTCGTGAAGGGCGTGGAACAGCTCTGCGCTGTCGTGCTGTGTGGTCATGCGCGGTATTGCATCAGGACCGGCGGCCCCGCCGCTGGCGACTTCTCGGCATTGCCGTTTCCGGAGGGTACGGTTTCCGGACATCACCGCCGGAGCCGGACGCGGCGGTCACGGGCGGGTCCGGAAGGGGCCGGGCCGCGTGACGCCGGCGGAGGAGGTCACCGCGCCCGCCGCCGCGGACCTGTCTCCCGGCGGCGTCGTGCCGGACGACCCGCCGGCGAACCGCGGGCCCCCTCTCTCCGCTGCCCTGCCAGGACGCGAACGCGCCGAATTCGTTCGGCCCGTACACGGGTTGACCGCGCCTCCGGCCCAGTGGGGCGCGACGGCCCGAAACGGGCGGGGCCCCCTCCGGCCGTCCGGCCGTCCGCCCCCGGGTTCAGCGGGGGGTCACCGGAGCGGCCGGGTGGCGCACGCCGAACCACTGCTCGGCGCCGTACTCCTCGAACCGCTCGACCTCGGTGAAGCCCAGCCTCGCCGCGAGGCGCATCGCACGGACGTTGGCGACCCGGGTGGAGAGCACCACGGGCTCACCGGGACGCGCGCCGGAGAACCGGTCGAGCACCGCCGCGCACGCCTCGAAGGCGTATCCGTGCCCCCACGCCTCCGGCAGGAGCAGGTAACCGAGTTCGGCCTCCCCGGCCTCGGGGCGGACGTGCCCGCGGCGCTCGGCGCCGCGCGGGTCCAGCGTGACGAGGCCGATCATCGTTCCGTCGCGGTCGACCACGAAGCAGCCGGGGCGACGGCCGGGCACGTCGGGCAGCGCGCGTTCGAGTGCGTCGCGGGGCCGGGCGCCGCCGATGTGGGCACCCACCTCCGGCGAGGCGAACAGCTCGACGAACGCCGCGCGGTCCCGGCCCTCGGACGCGCGGAGCACGAGCCGTTCGGTCGCCATCGGCGCGGGCGGCCGGGCGAAGGCTCCGGGAGCGGTCATGGCGGGGAACCTACCGCACGCCCGGGACGGGAGGAGGGGGCGGGGAAGACGGCGAGGAGGCGGGGGTGCGAGGGACGTGACGGGGAAGCGGGACACGAGAAGCCGTTGCCCGCCACGGCCGCGCTCCGGGCGCGGCCGTGCGGCCGGGAGGAACAGGAGCGGTGCCATGCCGGACGGACGGGGAACGACGAGTGACGCGGGACGGGGAGCGGGCGCGGGGCGGCGCGTGGACGCGGATCGGCACGTGGGTGAGGGACGGCACGTGGGTGAGGGACGGCGAAAGGACACCGATCGGCACGTGGATACGGGACGGCGCGTGGACGCGGATCGGCGCGCGGACACGGGGCGGCCGGCGCACGGGAGAGGGAGCGGCATGAACGACGAGCGGGTGCGCGAAGCGTTCCGGCGGGAGTGCGAGGCCCTCACCGATGCCGTGGCCGGACTCTCCGAGGCGGAGCGGAACCTCCCGACGCGCTGCGCTCCCTGGACCGTGCGCGATCTGCTCGGGCACGTGTGCGTGGTGATCGACTGGCTTCCGGACATGCTGGCCGCACCGGCGCCCGGCGGGGCGGAGGTCTCCGCGGGGGAGTACTACCGTCCGGACGACCGCTTCTCACCGCGGGCCGACGGCGAACGGATCGCCCTGGCCCGGGACCGCGCGGCGGAGCCGGCCGACGGTGCCGCCGTCGCCGGGGACTTCGCGGCGACCTGGCGGCGGGTCGACCGGCTGTGCCGGGCCCAGCCGGACGGCCGGACCGTGCGGACGCGCCACGGCGACGCCATGCTCCTGTCGGAGTTCCTCCTCACCCGCGTCGTGGAGGTCGCCGTCCACGGTCTCGACCTGGCCGACGCGCTCGGCCGCGAGCCCTGGCTCACCCCGCCGGCGGGCGACGCCGTGGCGGAACTGCTGCTCGGCCCGGAGCACGCCACGGCGGCCGGCGAGCTGGGGTGGAGCCGGCCCCGCCTCCTGCGCAAGGCCACCGGGCGGGAGCCCCTGGACGAAGCGGAGGCCGCGCGGGCCGAACGGCTCGGCATCCGCCGGCTCGCCCTGGGCCGATCCCGTGCCCACTCGCGGTCCTCCACGACGACGGGGGCCGGGCCCCGCGCGGAGCGACGGGACGGGTGAGGCCGGACACCTCTCCCGGGCCGCCCGGCCGGAGGGGAGGCGGCGGGTGTGCGGGATGCGGGCGAAGGCCTTCCCCCCCCGCCCGGGCCGCCCGGCCGGAGGGATGCGGTCCGGCGGCCGGAGGAGTTCCCGGCCGTGCCGGTGCCGGTGCCGGTGCCGGTGTCCGCGTCAGCCCGGGCCGGGCGGCCCGGGGGGTGCCGGAGGGGCGGGGGGAGGCCCGGACCGGAGGGCGCCGTCGTAGAGGCGGAACAGGCGCAGCCGGTGGGGGTCCCGGTCGCCCCCGGCGTCGAGGGCCCGCCAGCACCGCGCGGCCAGGGCGCGGGCGCGGGTGCCGGGCCAGGGCCGGGGGAGCAGTTCGGGGGGCAGCAGCGGGTCGGGTTCCATGGCGGCGGTGAAGGCCGCCGCCAGCTCGATCGCGTACGTCAGGCGCTCGGTGTCCGTGGGGCGGTCCGCGCCGGACAGCCGGGCCAGGCGGTCCGTGGCGAGGGCGGCGAGCGCCTCGTGGCGGTCCGCGATCCGCCGGAGCGGCCAGAGCAGGGCGGCCAGCCGGTCCGGGGCGGTCTCGTCCCCGACCCGCAGGTCACGGCTGGTGAGGCGGGTGAGGGAGGGCAGGACGTCCAGGTGGCGGGCGTGGGCCCCGACGATCTCGCCGATGGGGTTGGCGCTGACGTAGAGGCCGCCCTGGAGGGGGGCCGCGCCGAGGTGGAGGAGGGTGTCGCGCAGGGCGTCGCGGGCCTGCCGCGCGGTCTCGGGGATCGCGAAGGCGAACAGGTGCCAGGTCCCGTCCCAGGGGGCGAGCCCCTGGTCCTGCCGGTAGGCGTGGCGGACGTACTCCACGTCCGGCGCGACGGCGCCGGTCGCGTCGGCGGTGGCGCGCAGCACCGCTTTGCGCCCCCGTCCCTCCTGGGCGAACCGGCCCTCGGCGACGAGCCGTTTGAGGCAGAGCCGGACCTGCTGGTCGGTCATGCCGAGGGCTCCGGCGACGGCGTACAGCTCACCGGCGTCGACGGTGCCGTCCTCGCGGACGAGGGCGAACACCAGGGTCCGGGTGCCGATCCCGGTCGTGCCGGGTTCCGTCCCGGGGACGCCCTCGGGCCTGCTGGTCATCGCCGTCGCTCCAGGGTGTCGCCGGGTGCGCCGCCGTCCGGGCGGTCCGGGACGGCGCGATGCATCGTCGTCACGGCGCCGAAGCCCATCGGGCCGCGGAGGTACGGGGTCCGTTCGGTGCGCACGGCGGTGAAGCCGTGCCGCTCGTACAGGGCGCGGGCGCGCGGGTTGACGTCGACGACGTCCAGGCGGATCCGCGAGAGGCCGTGCTCGGCGGCGACGGCGGCGGTCTCCGTCAGGAGGAGGCCGCCGATGCCCGCGCCGCGGTGGGCGGGGTCGACGGCGATGCCGTCCATGACGAGTTCCCCGGGGGCCGGGGCGCGTTCGAGGAGGGCCAGCACCGCGAGTCGCGGCAGGCCGCGGAACGGTCCGTAGGCGGCGAGCACGTCGCGCGCGCCGCCGCCGGTCAGGCCGCGCCCGCCGAGCCGGTGGCCGGCCACGCCCACGACGTGTTCGCCGCCGGGGGCGAGCGCGACGACCGCGCGGTCGTGGTGGAGGTGGCGGGCGAGGAAGGCGCGGCCGCGCCCGGCCGGTCCCAGGGCGGCTCCGAGTTTGCGGCCGAAGGCCTCCCAGTACAGCTCGGCCACCCGCTCCTCGGCGCCCCGGGGCACCCCGCGCCTGATGACGGCCGTCGTGTCCATGGCTCCTCCTCCGTGTCCCTTCCCCTGCCCTCGCATTCTACGAACGAACCGGATACGGTCGCAACGCAAACGAGCGTTTTGGATTCGTTAGTTTTTTGGGGGACGGATGACGGAGAGAGCACGACGCGGGACCCCGGCGCGCCGCCGCCGGACGCTGCGGGCCCTCCTCGCGGCCGTGACGGCACTGGTGGCCGTCGCGGCCGGCCTGGGCGGGACGGTGATCCTGGGGAACACCTACGACCTGCGGGAGGAGACGGTGACCGTGCGGCACGGAGGGCGGACCCTGCACGGCGTGCTGGCCCTGCCCGAGCGGGGGGAGGGACCCTTCCCCCTGGTGGTGTTCGTCCACGGGGACGGCCCGGTGGACGCCACCCACGACGGCTTCTACCGGCCGATGTGGGAGGCCTTCGCCCGCGCCGGGTACGCCTCGCTGTCCTGGAACAAGCCGGGCGTGGACGGCGCGCCGGGCGACTGGCTCGACCAGACGATGGAGGACCGGGCGCGGGAGGCCGCCGACGCGATCGCCTGGGCCCGGCTGCGGCCGGACGTCGACGGCGACCGGATCGGCCTGTGGGGCGCCAGCCAGGCCGGCTGGGTGCTGCCCGGGATCGCCGCGCGGGACGGGCGCGTCCGCTTCGTCGTCGCCGTCTCGCCCGCCGTCAACTGGCACCGCCAGGGCCGCTACAACCTCCTGGCCGAACTGAGGCGCGACGGCGCCTCCGACGCCGAGACCGCCGCCGCCCTGCGCCGCCGCGAGACCGGGCTGCGACTGCTCCGGAGGGGCGCCCCGTACGAGGAGTACGTACGGGCCGTCGGGGACCCGCAGGGCATGACGGCCGCCCGCTGGCGGTTCGTCTCCAGGAACCACACCGCCGACGCCACCGCCGGCCTGCCGGCCCTGCGCGGGATCCCCGTCCTGCTGGTGCTCGCGGGCCACGACGTGAACGTGGACACCGCCGAGACCGAGGCCGTCTACCGCCGGCTGCTCCCCGCGCCGGCCCTGCGCGTCGCCCACTACCCCGACGCCACCCACGGCCTGGTCCGGCACGACGTGGAGCGCTCGCCGCTGCGCCTGACCCTGACCGCGCTGTGCGCGCCACGGGCCCTCTTCGCCGAGGGCTTCCTGGCCGACCAGCGGCGGTTCCTGTCCTCCCTCGACGCGGGAGGGACCGGGCGGTGAACACCCGCCCCGGCGGGCCGCGACGGGAGCCGGCGCCGGGCCGGGCGCCCCGGGACGGCGAGGGGCCCGGCGTGCGAGGCGCGCGGAACCGGGTAACGTCCTTTTCTTCCGGACGCCGCTCCGCGGGTGAGGGCGTGACGGGCCCCGGGGCGTGTGCCGAAGGTCCCGCCTGCCCGGCGGCGCCCGGCACGCACGCTCGCCGGCGTCCTCCGACGCCGCCGCGCCCGTCCCCACCGCCGCACCGCACTCCACCTCAGCACCGGGAGAACCCGTGACCGACAGCAAGAACATCAACAACCCCGTGGGCCAGGGCGGTGGCCAGCGCAAGAAGCTGTCCCGCGCCGAACGGCAGAACAACGGCCCGCACCGCAACCTCGACCGCCGGAGCGCCGCCGACCGGAAGGCCGAGCTGGTGCGCAAGATGCGCGAGAAGACCGGCACGACCGGGAGCACCGGACGGGCGGACGACGACACCGCGCAGGACTGAGACACCGCCGCGGTCCAGCACACCCGGGGCGCCCCGTCGCATGACCCGCCCCCGGTGACCCGCCCCCGGTGGGGCGACGCGTCACCGGGGGCCCGCCCGCGGGACCGGCCGGGTGGACCTGCGAACCTTTGGCACATGAGATTCAGAACGGGAGGAGCGGCCGACGCGGCATCCGTCGCCGCCCTGCACGCCCAGAGCTGGCGGTCGGCCTACGCGGGCATCATGCCCGCCGCGTATCTGGACGGCCCGCTGCACGAGGAATTCGCGGACCTGTGGCGGACCCGGCTCACCGCGCCGGCGGACGGCTCCCCGGCGCCCCGGTTGCTGGTCGCCCTCGACGACGCGGCGACGGTGCGCGGGTTCGCCTATCTCGTCCCGGAGGCCGACGGCCGGGTCCTGCTGGACAACCTCCACGTGGACCCGGCGCTCATCGGCACCGGCACGGGCCGCCGCCTGCTGCTCCGCGCCTTCGGCTGGGCCGCCGCCGCGTGCCCGGGACGCCCCGTGTACCTGGAGGTCCTGGCCGCCAACGCCCGGGCGATCGCCTTCTACGAACGCCGGGGCGGCCGCCCCACCGCCGAGCTGACGGCGCGCTTCCCCCCGGGCTTCGAGCTTCCCGTGATCGAGTACACCTGGCCGGCGGCGGTGGCGGCCCGGCTGGCCGGGGAGGTCAGGACGTCCTGATCCGGTAGCGGTCGGTCAGCTCCGCGACCCGCCGGGCGACCTCCTCCTCCGTGCCGGCGTTGAGCAGGACGAAGCCCGCCTGCGACGCCGAGTGGAGGGCCCCCGTCTCCACGTCGCCCGGACGCGAGCGCAGCTCGACGTGGGACACGCCGGGGACGGCCCGGAGTTCGTCGGCTGTGCTCAGCTCGGTGATGGTGCCCTGCGGCCGGGGCAGGAAGTACACGGCGGAGCAGCCGGGCATCGTCCTGGGGGAGACCTCCGGCGCCTCTCCCAGGGACGTCTCGATGAGGGTGTGCCAGAGGTCGACGCCGTGGTGGCGGTGGACCAGGTCCGCGATGCCGCCGCCGCCCGGCCGGCAGGCGACCTCGCCGACCAGGAAGCCGCCCGGGACCTTGAAGACCTCGAGGTGGGTGACGCCGTCGCGCAGCCCCAGCGCCGCGACCACCTCCTCGTGGAGCCGCCGGACCTCCTTCGCGTCCGGGGCGTCCAGGGGGACGGTGTACGAGCCGACCAGGCGGCCCACGCTCTGCAGGAGCGGGGCGAAGTACTTGGAGACCGAGGCGAAGCGGACCTCGCCGTCGATCACCACGCCGTCGCAGTGGAACTCCGTCTCGATGTCGACGAACTCCTCGGCGAGCATCGGGTAGGGCGAGCGCCGCAGCGAGGCGGACCGCTCCGCCGTCTCGAGTTCGGCGGCCTCCTCGGGGCTCCCGATGGCGAACACGTCCTCGCTGCCGCCGCCGATGACGGGCTTCACGACCAGCGGCCAGCCGATCTCCCGCGCGGCCCCGGGGACGTCGCTCAGCTGCGCCAGCTGCCGGAAGGCCGCGACCGGCAGTCCGGCGGCCCGGAGCCGCTGCTTCATGACGTGCTTGTTGGAGAAGGCGTTGGAGGCCTCGTAGCCGATGCCGGGGATTCCGAAGTAGGAGCGGACGTAACCGCCCGCCTGCAGGCTGTACTCGGACGGGGCGACGACGTGCTCGAAGGGGTTGTGCCGGCGTATCCGCAGGGCGGCGAGCCGGACCTGGGTCAGGTCCTCGACGTCGTCGACGTAGGTGACGTCGGTGCCCTCGTCGTAGAAGCCGGAGTAGTGGGGGCTGGTGATGACGGAGAGCCGGATGTCGGTGCGCCGCTGCAGCCGGCGGGCCGCGACGTCGCCGCTCGTGTTGACCAGGAGGACCTTCTTCATCCCGCGATCCTTTCGTCGGAGGCGGCGGGTTCGCCGGCCTGTGTCGGTTCCGAGGGCCGCATCCGCGACCACAGCAGGATCGCGGAGCCGACCATGAGGGGCACCGGGACGAAGACCCACGCCGAGGTGCCGAGGGTGACGGTGAATCCGAGCACCAGGGAGGAGACGGGAACGGCTCCGGTGATGAAGGTGCGGATCACCGCGTTCACGCGTCCGGACAGCTGGTCGGGGATGACCTGCTGCCGGTAGGCCATCGTCGAGGCGTTGATGCCCCCCTCGCCGAAGCAGAGCACCGCGAAGCCGGCGACGATGACCAGGGGCCACGGGGTGAGCAGGGCCGCCGCGCCGACGCCGCAGATCACCAGCCATATCGTGAGCTGGCGCTTCCTGTCGCCGCCCTTCAGGGTGCGGGAGCTCAGCCCGGCACCGGCCGCGGCGGCGACGGCGGCGACGGACATGGCGACGCCCAGCTCCCCGGCGGACCACTTCCATGCGCCGCCGCCGACGGTCAGCAGGGTGGACTCCAGGGCGCCGGCGCCCACGTTGTACAGGGCGAGGACCAGGGCGAGCCGGCGCAGGTCGGACCGGGACCTGAAGTAGGCGAAGCCCTCCTTGAGCATCGTCACCATCGAGGACCGCGTCGGCTCCTGGGCGACGTACGGCATGACCACGGTGGTGAGCGCGGTCAGCAGGAACGTGCCGGCGTTGAGCTCCAGGGCCCAGGTCGTGCCCAGGCCGGCCACGACGAGGCCGGCGAGCGCGGGGCCGACGAACCGGGCCGTCAGCAGCAGCGAGGTGAACTGGCTGGAGGCGCGGTCGAGCCGGTCCCTCGGGACGAGCATGGGGATCAGCCCGTAGTCGCCCGCCACGTCCGAGACGACGTTCGCCAGGCCGATGACGAAGAGCGCGACGAAGACCGCCGGAATCCGGTCGTACGCGAGCGCCAGCGGGATGAGGGCGACCGCCGCCGCCTGGATCAGCTCGCCGAGCGCGAAGAGGACACGGCGGTCGTAGCGGTCGATGAGCGGGCCGAGCAGCGGTGCCAGCAGGTAGGGAAGGGTCTGCGCGGCGACGCTCAGGACGGCGAGGAAGGCGGAGTCGGTGGACTCCAGCAGCGCCAGGGGGATCGCGACGTACAGGAAGGTGTTTCCCATCGTCGAGATCGCGGAAGCGCCGGTGAACAGCCAGAAAGTCTTCATCGGACCGGCTGCCTCCGGCGAGGGGTCTCCATGGGCATCCGCGTATCCTTCCGTTCTTCCCCGACGCCGCCGTCGCGCGACGGCACCCGGGTCGGGCCCCGGGAGGCTCCCGGGCCGTTCGTTCTGTTCCTGACTGTTCCGGGCGGCCGTCCGGCCGCTCCGGAAGGCGCGGGCACGGCCGCGCGCGGGTCCGCCATGGCCTACAGCCCGGCGACGGCGTCGACGAGCCTGTCCACCTCCGCCTCGGTGTTGTAGTAGTGCACCGAGGCCCGCACCACCTCGTCCGGCTTGGCCGGCCTGGTGTCGAAGCGGGCGCGGGACGGGAAGGAGGCCGCGACGCTCACGCCGGCGGCGGCCAGGCCGGCCACGAGCCGTTCCGCGCCGCGGCCCCGCTTGGTGAAGGTGGTGATGCCGCTCCGTACCGTGCCGGTGTCCCGGACCTCCACGTCCCCGACCCCCGAGAGCCCGTCCCGGAGCCGGTCGGCGAGGAGCGCGACGCGGGCCCGGATGCCGTCGAGGCCGAGCGCGCGGGCCTCGTCGACCGCCGCGCCGAGGCCGAGCAGGCCCGCCACGTTCTTCTCCCACGTCTCGAAGCGCCGGGCGTCCGGCCGCACCTCGTAGCCGTCGGGGTCCTTCCAGGTGGCGGCCCGCAGGTCGAGCAGGGGCGGGTCCAGGCTCTCGACGACTTCCCGGGAGGCGTAGAGGAAGCCGGTGCCGCGCGGTCCCCGCAGGTACTTGCGCCCGGTCGCCGACAGCAGGTGGCAGCCGATCTCCCGCACGTCCAGGGGGATCTGCCCGGCGGACTGGCAGGCGTCGAGGAGGAACAGGGTGTCCGTGCCCTTCACCAGCTCGCCGACGGCGGCCGCCGGATGGACCACCCCGTTGTACGTGGGCACGTGGTTGACGGCCACCAGCCGGACGTCGCCCTCGGCGAGCATCCCGGCGAGGGAGTCGACGCAGAGCTGCCCGTCCTCGTCGTCCGGGACGACCTCGACCCGGACCCCGTACCGCTTCTTCGCGTGCAGGAACGCGAGCGCGTTGCTCGGATACTCGCTCCGCGAGGTGAGGATGCGGTCGCCGGGGCGGAAGGGGATGGCGTAGAAGGCCATCTGCCAGGCCCGGGTGGCGCTGTCCACCAGGGCGATCTCGTCCGGGTGCGCGTTGAGGAGGGCGGCGACGGAGGTGTACACCGCCTCCGTCCGCCCGGCCGCGAGGTCCGCGGCCGCGTATCCGCCGACGCGCCGCTCCAGCATGAGGTGGTCGACGACGGTCCGGGTGATGTGTTCGGAGGGGAGGGCGGAGCCCGCGTTGTCGAAGTACGCGGCGTGGTCGCACCCGGGGGTCCGCGCCCGGAGCTCGGTGACGTCCATCAGGCGGGCGCCGTTCCGTCCCCGCCCGCCGGCGCCCCCGCGGCCGCCTCCCCGGTCAGGTCCGCGACGATGTCCGCGGCACGGTCCGCCATCGTGCTCAGGAGCGAGTCGGCGATGCCGTGGGTGGACTCGTTGACCCCCTGGAGGTAGAGGCGGGCCGGGTCGCCGGGGTCGCCGGTGTCGACCCGGTAGCTGCGCAGGACCCGGAGCCCGGGCAGGCCCAGCGCGTCGCCGAGCCGCCGGACCAGGGCGGGCATCGCCCTGTCGTAGCCCGTCCCGAGCAGCACCGCGTCGCACTCCAGCTCGGAGGTCTCGCCGGTGAGCCGGTCGCGCAGGCCGAGGACGACGCCGTCCTCGTTCTCGGCCGCCGAGACGACCTCGCGGGAGGTGAGGATGCGCAGGCCCTCCTTGCCCTCCAGCCGGTCGCGGTACATCTCGTCGTAGAGGCTGTCGAGCAGTTCGGGCGTGACCCCCGAGTAGTTGCTGCGCGCCATCTCGTCCAGGACCAGCGCGCGTCCCCGGTCGCCCAGCCCGAAGAACTCCCGCGAGGCGGCGGTCGTGTAGTGGCGGCTGGTGAACTTGGAGGTCACGTACGGGGTGAGGCCGAGCCCCCGGGTGATCAGCACGCGGGAGCAGCCCGGCAGGTCGTCCTGGACGGCCCGGACCATCTCGACCGCGCTCTGCGCCCCGCCGATCACCGCGATCCGCCGCGGGCCCCCGCCGGGCAGCGCGGATATCCGCTGCGAGTAGGCGCTGCTGTGTACGACCCGCCCGTCCGGCAGGTCCCGGAAGACCTCCGGCACGTACGGGGCGCGGCCGCACGCCGTCACCAGGTGACGTGCCCGTACGCACGTCCCGTCGGCGAAGGCGACGTCCCAGTGGGCCGGCCGGCCGGCCGCGTTCCGGACCGGCGCGATGCCGACGGCCCGGCGGTTGTAGTGGACCTTCACGTGCTCCAGCTCGCCCACCACCCACTGGAGGTAGTCCGAGATCTCCCTGCGGTAGGGCGTGAAGGTGCCCATGCTCATGAAGTCGTCGAGCCGGCCCGTCTCGTGCAGGTGGTTGACGAAGGTGAAGCGGGACCGCGGATTGCGCAGCGTGGCGAGGTCCTTGAGGAAGGAGACCTGGCTCTGCGCCCAGGGGAGCAGCAGCCCGCGCTGCCAGACGGTGGCCTCGCTCTGCTCGACGAGGAGGGTGTTCCGGGCCAGTTCCGGGGCCAGTTCCTCAAGGGCCACGGCGAGTGCGAGATTGGCCGGGCCGGCCCCGATCGCGAGGACGTCCACCTCGAGGTGGGTCATGTTGTGCAGCCTTCTCTGTCGACGGCGTGGGTACGGGCCGGGGTCGTGGCGGGCGGCCCGGAGGCGTCGCTTCGGCCCGCGGGTGGGGGTGGACGGGCCGTTCCCGCGCCGTGACGGTGCGGGAACGGCCCGGGCGGGACGTCAGGACGGGGCGACCTGGCTGAGCAGGCGGGCGGCCTCGTCGGCGCGTTCCTCGATCGTCGCCGTGAGCGCGGCCAGCCGGTCGGACATGAAGCCGTCGGCGCCTATGAGCGCCGCCTCGGCCGTGCCGAGGCCGCTGAACAGGCGGGACGCGAAGCGGTGGTTGGCCGTGTGGCGGTGACCCGCGGCGTCGAGGATCTTGTCGATCGAGACGGCGTGGTCCCGCGGGTGCCAGATGTACCGCTTGAGGCGGAACCGCAGCTCGACGGGGCCGAGCTCCCACCAGGCGGACCGGATGCCGAGCTCGTTCTCGGTGATGCCCGAGTAGTCCTCGGTGTTCTGCAGGTGCAGGCGCTCGTAGAGGGCCAGGAGCTCGTGCAGGCTCTCGTGGCTGCCCAGCGGCTCGCCGTGCTCGGCGACGGTGTCGGTGGCCGGCACCACCTCGGGCGAGAGGCCCTGGCGTCCGCGGTCCAGCGCGTGCAGGATCTGCGGCCGGTAGGCCCACCACTCGGCCATGATCACATGGGCGAGGTTCTCCCGGATCGACCGCTCGGAACGCAGCGGGGTCTTGTCCAGGAGGGAGTCCGGGACGCCGACGAAGAGCGACTGGAACTCGCGGTAGGCGAAGCGGTGCTGTCCCAGCAGCCGGTGGGTGTCGTTGAACTCGGGGCCGTGCTTGGCGCGTTCGCGCTCGGCGACGACGGCGAAGTCGCACAGCTCCTGGTAGGCCTGGAGCACGACCTCGCGAAGGCAGTCGGAGTACCACTGCCAGTCGCCCGGGCCGGGCTTGCCGATCCAGTCCTTCATCAGGACGCTGTCCGGCAGGGCGGCGACCGTCTGCGCGAAGCGCTCCACCGCGGCGGCGAGCGGCGACGTCGTGACCTGCTGCCGCATGTCCCACGAGGACTCGATCGTGCCGTTCTCGCGGGCGACCTTGCGCCAGCGCTCCGCCTCCTCGACGGTGACGCGGTCGTGCGGGTGACGTGCGATCGCCTCGTCGAAGAGACGGATCGCCTCCCCGTACTTCTTCTTGCGGAGCGAGGCCTTGGCCCGTCCGACCAGCATCTGGGCCCGGAAGGAATCGGGGGTCAGGTGGCCGGGGGTGTCGTGGAAGACCGACTGGTAGCCCACGGAGAGCCGGGTGCGGCGCGGAGCGCCGTTCCACTCGTGGTAGCGGGTCTGGTCGGGTGCGAGCAGCTGCACCGTCGGCGACCAGATGAAGATGTGGTTGTTGATGATGTCCGTGCTCGCCGCGTCCGGATTTGTCGTGACAACCCGTACCGGAAGTGTGTGCTCCATGATGTCCCGAGCGATTTCGGGATCGGAATAGATGGTTCGGTCGTGCCCCGTACAGCCCGTACATTCCGGTGAATGGAGGTCGAGCAGTACGGGCTTGTCCTCCACCTCGGAGCGCTTCAGAAGCGCCTGAAAATCATGCTGATCGGCCCATTTGATCGCCACGGCATGTCCCTCCCGACAATCTGCACCCGTATGGGCAGGAGAAGGGGATAGGTGTGGTCCCCCCTCCCGCCACCGGTTCGTGAACCTACAGGCATCGAGCAACGGCCTGTCAAGGAGCATCCGGCAAACGCCACCGATTGTTTTCGGCCAGTCGAATCCGGCCAGTGCCGCCGGCGAAGCGGGCGCTTGTCCGAGTGCGGCGCAATGTCGTCAATTTCCCCTCCGATCCGCTATGAGGGTGCTCGTTAACACGCGCCAAAATGAAAATCAACCCCTTGCCCGCCGGAGACGGCGTCGGGTAGAGATTGGTGGATCGTGTAAGGGGGCGTCGCAGATCTCTCCTCAGTAGATTCCGTCGAGCGATTCAAATTTCCGACGAGGCGGCCGGCACGGTGCATCGCAGGACCGGCTCCTGGGCTGCCTAAAGCATGGGGACTGCAGAGCATGAACACTCAGCCCGACCCCGACGCCCTTTCGCATGTTTCGGAAGGGTACGAGCGGGTCACACGGATATCCCAGCCATACGAGTACGAATTCCGCCCACTGGTCGAACCGGATTGGACACGGTTCCCCGGCTGGGCCGGCGTGACCGCCGCCGAGTGGGCGTCGAGCCAGTGGCAGCGCGCCCACTGCGTCAAGAACATCGGCCAGCTCGAAGCGGTCCTCGGCCCCCGGCTCGCCCCGTCCTTCGTGGCCGACCTCGCCCGGGACCAGAGGGACCGGGCGACGATGTCCATGCTCGTCACGCCGCAGATGCTGAACACCGTCGTGCCGGACCTGGCCCCGGGCGATCCGGGGTACGAGGACCGGCTCTACGCGGACCCGGTACGCCGCTACATGCTGCCGGTCCACAGCGACCGGCACACCGAATGGCCCTCCCACCCCTACGCCAGCCGCGACTCGCTGCACGAGGCGGAGATGTGGGCGGTCGAGGGCCTGACCCACCGCTACCCGACCAAGGTCCTCGCGGAACTGGTCCCGACCTGCCCCCAGTACTGCGGGCACTGCACCCGGATGGACCTGGTCGGCAACTCGACGCCCCAGTTCACCAAGGCGCGCCTGGAGCTCAAGCCGGCCGACCGCCTGGAGCGGATGCTGGAGTTCCTGCGGTCCAGCCGGAACATCCGCGACGTCGTGGTGTCCGGCGGGGACGTGGCCAACGTGCCCTGGCCCCGGCTGGAGGCCTTCCTCCACGCGCTCCTGGACATCCCGAGCATCCGTGACATCAGGCTGGCGACCAAGGGCCTGGTCGGCCTCCCGCAGCACTGGCTCCAGAAGGAGATCCTCGACGGACTGGCCGCCGTCTGCGCCGAGGCCCGCCGGCGGGGCGTCCAGATCGCCGTGCACACCCACGCCAACGCGGCGCAGTCCGTCACCCCGGCGGTGGCCCGCGCCACCACCGCGCTGTTCGAGGCCGGCGTGCGCGACGTGCGCAACCAGGGCGTCCTCATGCGCGGCATCAACGACTCCGTCGAGGCCCTCCTCGACCTGAGCTTCGCCCTGCTCGACGGCGCGGGGATCATGCCGTACTACTTCTACCTCTGCGACATGGTCCCGAACAGCGAGCACTGGCGGGTCGCCGTCTGGGAGGCACAGGCCCTGCAGCGCGGCATCATGGGCTACCTGCCCGGATTCGCCACCCCGCGCATCGTCTGCGACGTCCCGTTCGTCGGCAAGCGCTGGATCGACCAGGTGGACGCGTACGACCGCGAGCGCGGGATCTCGTACTGGACGAAGAACTACCGGACCCCCCTGGAGACCGACACCTCCTCCACCGTCCACCAGGCCTTCCCCTTCTACGACCCGATCCCGACCCTGCCGCCGAGCGGCCGGGACTGGTGGAGGAAGAGCGCCGATCCGGCGGCGCCGACCTCCGAGGCACCGAACTCCGAGGACACCGCATGAAGATCATCGACGAGCACGGACTCTCCGTCGCCCTGATCGAGCCCGCCGATCTGGGGACGGCCCCCTGGACGTCGGCCGACCGCCACATCGACGTGGTCAGAATGCTCAAGCCGCCCGTGGAGGTCCGGGCGGAACTGGCGGCCCGGGGATTCGTCCGCAAGCCCGAGATGCTGACGTGGCGCGCCCGGCTCGAGGAGGACGAGGAGCGTTTCCTGGAGCGCCTGGAGAACAAGTCGCGCCAGGACATCCGGCGGGCCCGGCGGCGGGCCGACGCGGTGCTGCGGCAGGAGGAGCAGGACGTCGTCGACCCGGACACCCTGGACCGGTTCCTGACCGTCTACGAAGAGCGGGTCTCCACCATGCGGTTCGGCGTGCCCTACGCCCGCCGGCACCGGGAGGCCGTGCTGCACGGGCCCCAGAAGTACTTCGCCCACTTCGCCTTCGACGGCGACGAACTGGTGGGCGGCTGCCTGGTGCTCGAATGCCCGGAGGAGGACGCGGTCCGCATCCGCTTCTCCGCGGTGAGCGAGACCTGGCGGAAGGCGAGCCTGGCCCGCACCCTCTATTTCGCGGCCATGCGGACCGCGCGGCGGAAGGGCTACACCTGGGTGACCCTGGGCGACGAGCCGAACCTGTACGGCCACCTGACGCGGGCGGGGCTCTTCTCGTTCAAGGTCAGCATGGGGTTCACCGCGGTCCCGTCGCAGGACTTCGCGGACCCGACCGGGTGCGACGAGGCGGATCTCGTCCTCGACCTGACCCGGTTGTCCGACCCGAGCCTGATCCTCGGCTACACCGACCCGGTCGAGGACTCGGTGCGCGACCTCGGTGCCGTCTTCATCACGGAGGCCGGCGTCGACCTCAGCCGGTTCTCGGCACCGTTCCTCACCGGGGCGGAAGCCCGTCCCCCGGGGGCTCCCCGGGGAACGGAAGGCTGATCCTAGACGGCGTTCGGGTTTCCGGTCTCGACCGGGAACCCGTCGCGCTTCCAGTATTCGAATCCGCCGATCATCTCCTTGACCCGGAATCCCAGCACGGCCAGCTTCGCGGCCCCCTTGGTGCCGGCGTTGCAGTCGGGTCCGAAGCCGTAGGTGACATAAGTGACGTCACGGTCGAGGCCGGCGACGTGTTCGGGCGAAAGATCCCGGTGCGGAAGGTTGAGCGCGCCAGGAATGTGGGCTTCCGCGTAGGACTCCGCGCTGCGCGTGTCGATGACGGCCACGCCCGGCACCTTGTGGGAGATGTCGTGCTCGACGTCCGAAGGGTCGCATTCGGAAGAGAGCTTCGCCAGGAAGTACGTCGCCGACATTTCGGACGAGGCGGGAACTCCGGCTATCTTGCTCTCGGCCTTCAGGAACTCGAAAAGCTCGTGACTTTTGGACACCGTCACTCCTCGGTGAAGATTTTCCGCTTCTGTGTGCAAGAGGATATGAGTTCGCCTGCGGTTTTTTCAAGAACGAGAAAATAAAGGAGAAGGTCCTGGTCTCGGCCCAGGGCCTCCATTCGCGAGCGGATGACGGAAATCAAGCCCGCGCCACAAGCGGGGGAATCACCCGGTGCTTGAACCCGCTGATGGCCCCTCACCTGCACGAACGTTCTGCGGTGGCTACGGCTGGGCTGCTTCGTCCTGCCCCTGGTCGACCGCTGTCCACCATCCCCGCCGGCACATTGCGGCACGGCCTTCCGGCCCCGGTGGGCGGGCCGTTCCGGCCTGTTGCGCGGCGCTCTTCGCCGGAGGGCTTCGGAGCCGTGTCGTCCAGGCGGACGCGAGGAGGGGGCGGACCTCGACGGTCTCCGGGGTGGGCGGGCTCCTGGCCGGTTCGACCGCGGTCCTTCTCGTCCACGACGGGTTCGTCCACGAGGAGCGCGGTGACGGCCTCGCTGGGACGCACGGCCCGCCCGACCGTCGAAGCGGTGGTCGGGGGGAGCGGCCTCACGGCGGTGTTCGTCGCAAGGGCCCCGGCGCATCCCCTCTGCCGAGGCCGCACTTCCGGATCGTCACACGTGAGAGTGCTCGATCCATGCTCGATCCGAGGCGGACGCCTGCGCGTCCTCGTCGAGCGGGAAGGCGTCGACCTCCTCGAAGTCAGGCGCCCGGAAGGGGGTCGTGGTGGGCTGCGGCGATGTCGCGGCGGCACAGGGGGACGCCCCTTCCGGAGCGGAGAACGGCGAGGTCAGATCGATGGGAGGGGTCCTCTTCAACGTGGGGCCATGAACGGATCTGGTGTGCCGTGACCGGGCACGGCGGTCCTACAGCTTGCTCATCTTGGCGTACGGACTCAGGATCCGCTCTTGCGCCGAGCCGAAATCCACGGCCGCCGCGATGCCGTCCTCGATGCCGATGACCCGGCCGAGGCCGTGCACGTCGTGTGTGACCTGGTCGCCTACGGCGAACTGCGGAGGAGGCGGCGCGACCTGGGCTTTGAAGGGGCTGGTGGGCAAAAAGCGCTTCGGTGCACTGGGCTTTGTCATTGCTGCCAGTATGCGCCCACGCGCACGTGCTGCGACCGTTCGCGTCCGCAGCGCGCGGCAGCCGAGGAGGGGCTCGCCGAAAACAACAGCCCCAGGTCGCTGACCTGGGGCTTCGTTCAAGAGCGGGTGACGGGAATCGAACCCGCGCCATAAGCTTGGGAATCACCGTTGCCCGGCCGGGATATCCTGCCTCTGACCTGCGAGAACATGTTCAGACGGCGCTCATTCCGCAGGCTCGTGGGCACCCGTGTCGACCGCTGTTGTCCGTCCTGAAGGACACGGTTGGGGCACGAGGGGCCGACGACCATCCTTGCTCCTCGTTGCCCACCGGGTCGCCGTGATCGCGCCGAGAAGGAGTGGGCCAGGGCCTCCGAATGAGCCTTCGCGCGCCCTGTGGATGCCCTCCGGGCACTGTTCGGTTCTGCTGTTAGCATCGCGGCGTTTGCATGAGGCGGTACGGCTGGGGGGCCTTTCGTCCGTACTCGCGTGGCTGGATGAGCCGACGCCGTGCGCCTCCTGCCTTATGCCCTGGGGAGGGACCTCGCTTTGGCTCGTACGAGCAATGCCCGGCTGCGTGGAAACGGCCGCATCCGTGCCGCTCTCGCGTTGGCGCTGGCGACGCTGACGGTGTCGGCATCGGGAATCACTGCACCGTCGGCGTTCGCCGACTCGGCCTCGGACGTGACCGTCCTGCCGGCGGCCCCACGCTTCTCGCCTCGCGCCACCTCGATCCTCAACGCGGGGGAGACCGGCTACCTGCTGGCGCAGGAAGACGACGACCGCCTGCTGTGGATCGACTACGCGACGGGCTCGGCGACACCTCTCGCCGTCACGCTACCCGAGAAGCCGCGCTACGACTTCGAGAACGGCTACTGGGACTACCGCCAGCGGCTGCCCCTCGGGGGCGGCGGCTACTACGGCGACGGCTCGGACACCGTCGCCCTCTACTCCGCCACACCCGTACCGCACGTGACGCTCCAGAAGGGCGCGGGCGTCGTGTTCGCCGACGTGGTGCTGCCCGAGGGGCAGTCGTACGTCGGAACGTTCGGCGACACGGTCCTGACCCGCACGGGCGAGGCGGACGCGCCGACCGGCTACCACCTGCTGCGCCACGAGGCCGGCAAGGTGACGGACACGCCGGTCACCGGCTTCCCCGAGGGGTCTGTGCTCATCAGGGTGGAGGACGCCGACGCGAAGTCGCTCATCCTCCGGTACTCGGAGCCGGCCAAGGACGGATGGGCGCGCTGGAGGATCGTGGACCTTGCGGACGGGGTGGCGAAGCCGCTCCCCGATCGTCCGGTTCCCGACCAGCCGTGGAGGGTGGACGGCTTCCGGCTCGGCGCCGGGACGATCCTGCGGAGTGGGACCGATCTCCTGGACCGTGCCGCTCCGGACACCGTGATCCGTACCGTCAACTCCGGCGTCGTCTCGTACAACGCGACCTTCGTCCCTGTCGGCACGGCTGTTCTGGCGGTCCGGCCGCAGAACGCCGGCGACAGCGAGTACCGGGGTTCGGAGCTGTGGAGCCTTCCGGGGGAGGACGAGGGCCTGAGCGCGCCCGTGCTGCAACAGGCCTACGCGCAGGTCGTCCTCGCACCCGACGGCACCGCACTCGTCGCCGGAGCGAAGACCGCGGACCCGAAGGGCGACATCGACTGGGCCGTGCATCGGCTCGTACCGACCGCCGACGGCGGGGTGGAGGCTCGCCGCCTTCGGACCGTCGATCCCATGCCCGCCCGCATTTACGGCCTCTCCCTGGGCAGCGGCATCCTCACCACGGCAGAGAACAGCACCTACTTCCAGCCCGGCGACTACTACGGCGTGTACCGGAGTACCTGGCTCAGCTCCACCGGCCGGCCGCAGCCGGTCCGCACGACCGTGGACGGGCTGCTGGGCATCGGCGGCGGGGGCTGCGACATGGATTCCGCACAGCGTTGTGTGCGGATGTGGGCGAGTGGTGACGGCTTCCACGGACAGATGGATGTCACCGACCAGGGGTACGCGCTGCTCCACAAGAACGGCGAGAGCGGCTGGGGCCCGCGCGTCGACGCGGACAGAGAGCGGCTGAACGACCTCTCCGGCCGGTTCGGTGTGGTCGTCAGCGGAGTCCCTGGTGACTCGCCGTCCGTCGTGGAGTTCAAGGAGCCCGAGGGCGGGACCGTCCTGGAACGGACTGACTACGCTCTGGCCGCGCTGTGGGGTTCCACCCTGTGGAGCGTCACCAAGGACAGCCCGAAGATCACGTCGAAGACGCTGCCGTCCGGTGCCGTCGGCGCGTCCTTCACCACGCCCAACGCGTGCGTTCCGACCAGCCTCCAGGCGGCGGGACGCTGGGTGTACTGGTCCTGCGAGGACAGCGAGTGGGGACCTGAGAAGGGGTCGGGCGTCTACGACCGCCTGACCAGGCGGACCATGCCCATTCCGGGACGCAACATCCGCAACGTCCTGCTCGGCGACGGCTACCTCGTCCGGCAGGTCAAGGGCGAGGGCCTGCGGCTCTACGACCTGCACGCCGGGCTTCCCGCCACCGGCTCCACCGTGCCCCAGCGCATTCTGGTGAGCCCCGCCGACCTCGGGCCGAACAACTGGCCCGGCGGGGGCTGGACCGTGGACCGCTTCGGCGGCCACGTCGCCTACGCCGGCGACGATCAGCGCGCCCGTATCGTCGGCACGGGGGTTCCCGCTCCGGCCGTCAACGTGATCGACTCCGTCGTCAGCGGCACGGCGCTCGACCTGACCGCCCCCGCCCCGCGCTGGTCGGGTACCTGGTGGACCTCCAAGCCCACCGGTGCATGGAACCTGTCGCTGAAGGAGTCCGCCACCGGGACCGTGGTCCGCACCGTCTCCGGCGCCGAGGCGCGCGGCCGCATCAATGCCGCTTGGGACGGCAAGAACGCCTCTGGACAGGTCGTGCGTAACGGTTCGTACAGCTGGACCCTGACCGCCAAGCCTGCCGATGGGGTCGGCGCCGATCTGACGGTGAGCGGTTCGGTGACCGTGACTGGTGGCGCTCCGGCACCCAAGCCGCTTCCCGCATGGCGTGATTTCAGCGGTGACGGCAAGGGCGACCTGCTCGCGCTGACCTCGGCCGGGGCACTGACCGTACGTACGGGTACGGGGACTGGTGGGCTCGGGACGGGGGCCTCGGCGACCGGATGGCCGGCGACGTCGACGGTCGTGCCGTTCGGGGACCTGTCGGGCGACCGGTGCAACGACGTGCTCGTGCGCAGTTCCGCGGGTGTGCTGACCCGATACGACGGAAGCTGTGGGAAGGCCTTCTCGACCGGCGGGCCCCGGCTGACGATCGGGTCGGGCTGGCAGATGTACAACATGCTGACCGTGCCCGGCGATCTGACCGGCGACGGCCGGACGGATCTCCTCGCCCGGACCCCGGCCGGTGAGCTGTGGATGTACGCCGCCGACGGCGCGGGGAAGTTCAAGGGGCGCGTGAAGCTGGGCGGCGGCTGGCAGATCTACAACTCGCTCGTCGGCACCGGCGATCTGAACGGCGACAAGGCAGGTGACCTGCTGGCCCGCGATGCCGCCGGTGACCTGTGGCGGTACTACGGCAACGGCAAGGGCACGCTGGGCGGCCGCGTGAAGGTGGGTACCGGCTGGCAGATCTACAACGCGCTCACGGGCGTCGGTGACATCACCGGCGACGGCAGAGCGGATCTGGTCGCCCGGGACACGGCTGGAGTGCTGTGGCGCTACAACGGGACCGGCGTGGGCACGTTCTCCGCGCGGGTGAAGATCGGCGGCGGCTGGCAGGTGTACAAGACGCTGTCCTGACCCGTGATGTGATGGCCGCGACGACCCGTTTCAGCCCCGTGGCCACCGCGCCCCCAGGACATGCGTCCGGGGGCGCGGTGGCCTGCGTGACTCACCGGGCGAACAGCCAGAGGCGCCCCGTAACGGTCGGCATCGGACCATGAAGAAGGCCCGGGTCTCTGACCTGGGCCTTCTCCCGAGAGCGGACGACGGGAATCGAACCCGCGCCATAAGCTTGGGAATCACCCGGTGCTTGGGCCTGCGTGTGGGTTCTGACCTGCGGAAACACCCCCAGCCGAGTTGTGCCGGTCGGTCCTGGCGGCTCCTGTGTTGACCGCTGTTCACCGCCCCTACTGGCACGTTGTGGCACGGCGCGGGCGTCGCCGACGCGTTTTCCCCCTGTCGTAGCCCTATGCGTCGGCCGCAGCAGGGTCGAGGGAGTCGACGTCCTCCATGAAGGACAGCATCCGGGCGTTGACCACGTCGGGGTGGTCGATCTGCGGGCCGTGCCCCGTCGCGGTGATGATCTCGGCGCGGGCTCCGGGAACAAGGCGCGGAACGCGTTCCAGCTGCCGCTTGGGGTGTACGAGCAGGCTGTGCTTGCCCATGATGACGTAGAGCGGGGTCCGGATGGATCGCAGCGCCTCCTCGGCCAGCGGCAGCGGTGCGGGGCGGCGGATCCGGTACGCGCGGGCGCCGAGCTGGATCCACTTGCGCATCTCGGGGACGGCGATGACCGGCTGGTCCAGCCACTTGGCGAGCCGGGGGCGCAGCGCCTTGGGGGCGAGGGTGGCGAACAGGCTCACGAAGACCCAGGCGAAGAAGCGCAGGCCGACCTTCTCCAGGCCGCCGGGGTCGAGGGCGGTGACCGAGGCGAGCCGTCCGGGTCGGAGGTGGGCCTGGTTGAGCACGAGCCAGCCGCCGTAGGAGGAGCCGACGAGGTGGACCCGGTCGAGGCCGAGTGCGTCGAGGGCCTCGTCCATCCACTGGGCGGCGCGCTCGGGCTGCCACATGGGCTCGCGGTGGATGCTGCGGTTCGCGTCGCCCGGGGTGTCGAGGGCGTAGACGGGGCGGTCGAGGCTGAGGCCGGGGGTGTTGGGGTACCACATCGCCGAGCTGTAGCCGGCGCCGTGGATCAGGACGATCGGGGTCCGGGAGCCGGCGGCGGGGTCCGAGGGGCCGTACCGGTAGACGTGGGTGGTGCCGAAGCTCGTCTCGACGTCCGTCTCGGAGCGGGCGGGTGCCCCCATTGCGTAGAGGACGTCGGCGGCGGCGAAGTAGCGGTCGCGCAGGGTGTCGTTGACGTAGCGGCCGACGTCGCGGCGTACGCGGGCGGTGTTCTCGGGCACGGCGGCGCCTCCGGTGAAGATCCGTTCTTCGTGGTACGACCGTATCACCAATGTGGTACATCGGTATCATGAAGGGGTTCGGGCAGCGGAGCACGAACCCACCATCGACAGGCGGAGACGCGGGAACATGCCGAAGCGTGTGGATCACGAGGAGCGGCGCGCCCAGATCGCCGAGGCCCTCATCCGGGTCGCGGCGCGGCGGGGGCTGCATGCCGTCGGCATGCGCGACGTGGCTGCGGAGGCCGGTGTGTCGCTCCGGCTCGTGCAGTACTACTTCGATACCAAGGAGAAGCTTCTCCTCTACGGCCTCCAGCACCTGACCGACCGCTTCACCGCGAGGGTGGGTGCCCACTTGGCCGCTGTCGGCCCGGACCCGGGCCCTCGCGTCACGGTGGAGGCGCTGCTGCTGGCCTCGCTGCCGACCGACGAGGAGAGCCGCGCGTTCCACCTGCTGTACAGCTCCTACGCGATCCTGTCGGTGACCGACGAAGCGCTGGCCGCCCAGCCTTTCATCGACAACCCCGACGCCGCGGAGAACACCATGACGGGACTCCTCGAGCAGGCGCAGGGGGCCGGCCTGGCTGACCCGGACGCCGACGCGCGCACGGAGGCGATCAGCCTGCTCGCGATGGCGGCGACCATGGGTACCAGCATCCTCGTGGGCCAGCGGAGTCCGGAGTCGGCGATCGCGGTGCTCCGCCACCACCTGGACCGGATCTTCACGGCTGCCGGGACGTCCGAGAGGGGAGCGGGCTCAACCTGACGTGTCGCGAAGCACTCGCGCGCGGCGCAGAGTGAGGTGCCGATCTGTACCGGTCCGGCGGACGTGGAGTCGGGCAGGGTGTCGAATCGGGCATGAGGAGCGGCGTCGGAGCTCGGGGTTCCTGCCGTACGAGGAACAGGAGATGGCGGGCTTCGGACCGCCCAGGAACCGCCCCGGCCTGCGCGATGCGGCGCCCTGACCGGATCTGACGCGGATCCCCACGTCAGCCGAGCACCAACTGAGGGCCATGCGGGGGCCCATGCGGTGCACAGGTGGTGCGAGGCTCGGATCTGGATCGGGCAACAAACAAGCCCCAGGTCTCTGACCTGGGGCTTTGTCATGGAGCGGATGACGGGAATCGAACCCGCGCTATAAGCTTGGGAAGCTCATGTTCTACCATTAAACTACATCCGCGCAGCGGCCGGATGATCCCTGCCGCATCGTTGCACACTGTACCCCATGCTCCCCAGCGGGCGAAGCCGCCGGTCCCGGGGGCGCGTGCGGAGTGCCGTCCGGGGGCGAGGGTCCCGATCCCCTAGGGTGGCTTCTCGTTCGCCGCACGTGTAGGGGAAGGGACTTGATGGGTCCGATGGAGCGCACCGTCGTCCGCTGTGCCGAAGGGCACGTGTTCAGTACCGCCTCGTTCCCGCTCCAGCAGCTCGGGGCCGGACGGATCGGGCCCGGGCGGCTCATCCGGTGTCCGCGGTGTGCGCGGTTGCGGCACGCGGTGCCGGTGGAACTCGAACGGCGCTGACCGCGCCGGCGGTGCCGGGGAAGCGTCCGGGGGCGCGGAGTCCTGCCGATTGGGGCAGGTCCGCGCCCTCTGCGTATCGTGGGGGCGTGCTTCTCTCAGACAAGGACATCCGGGCCGAGATCGATGCCGGGCGGGTGCGCATCGACCCGTACGACGAATCCATGGTGCAGCCCTCGAGCATCGACGTGAGGCTTGACCGCTTCTTCCGGGTGTTCGAGAACCACCGTTACCCGCACATCGACCCCGCCGTCGAGCAGCTCGACCTGACGCGCGAGGTCGAGCCGGAGGGCGACGAGGCGTTCATTCTGCACCCGGGCGAGTTCGTCCTGGCCTCCACCTACGAGGTCATCACCCTCCCGGACGACATCGCGTCCCGGCTCGAGGGGAAGAGCTCCCTGGGGCGGCTCGGGCTGGTGACCCACTCGACCGCCGGGTTCATCGACCCCGGTTTCTCCGGGCACGTGACCCTGGAGCTGTCGAACCTCGCCACCCTGCCGATCAAGCTCTGGCCGGGGATGAAGATCGGGCAGCTGTGCCTGTTCCGGCTCAGCTCGCCCGCCGAGTACCCCTACGGGAGCGAGCGGTACGGCTCGCGGTACCAGGGCCAGCGGGGGCCGACGGCGTCCCGCTCGTACATGAACTTCCATCGGACCCAGGTGTGAGGCGGTCGCAGTCATGAGTGAAGTACGCGAGAACCTGACGTACGAGGGATTCGGGCGCGCCGTCCGCGAGCTGGCGCAGTCCATCGCCGACGACGGCTACGAGCCCGACGTCGTCCTCTCCATCGCCCGTGGCGGCGTCTTCGTGGCCGGCGGCCTGGCCTACGCCCTCGACTGCAAGAACATCCACCTCGTGAACGTGGAGTTCTACACCGGGGTGGGGACGACCCTGGAGATGCCCGTCATGCTGGCGCCCGTCCCCAACGTGATCGACTTCTCCGACAAGAAGGTCCTGATCGCCGACGACGTCGCCGACACCGGCAAGACCCTCAAGCTCGTCCACGACTTCTGCGTCGACCACGTCGCCGAGGTCCGCTCGGCCGTCGTCTACGAGAAGTCGCACTCCCTCGTGAAGTGCGAGTACGTGTGGAAGAAGACGGACGACTGGATCAACTTCCCCTGGTCGGTCGAGCCGCCCGTCGTCAAGCGCGAGGGCCAGATCCTCGACGCCTGAGCCCACGACAGGACGCCCACGGACGCCAGGACGTCACGGACGCCCACGGGCGGCCACGGACGTCACGGACGCGCGAAAGGCCCCCACCGCACCCGGTGGGGGCCTTTCCGTCGTCCTCGCCGTCCTCGCCGCCCGCGTGCTACAGCGTGCCCAGCTTGATCAGACTCAGGAGCGCCACCAGCTGGATCGCCGACGCGCCCAGGGCCTTCGGCCAGGGCAGGTCGTGGGAGCGGCTCACCATCGCGGTGAAGAGCACGCCCGCCGCCAGCCAGGTCAGCCAGCCGATGACCTGGACCAGGCCGTTCTCGCCGCCCAGGAAGAGCGCGAAGACCAGCCGGGGCGCGTCCGTGAGGGACATGATCAGCATCGACAGGCCGACGGTCGGCTGCCACATCCCGTCGCCGCCGAGCTGGCGGGCGAGGGTGTGGGTGACCGCGCCCAGGACTAGCCCGCCGACGACGAAGCCGAAGGCGACCATCAGGACGTACGGGATCACCGTCGACAGGGTGGCGTTGATCGCCTCCTCGCGGGCCGTGTCGAAGCCGAAGATCGCCAGCAGGCCGTAGAGGGAGGTGACGATCAGCGCCGGTCCCCAGACGGCGTGGTCCCGCATCCGCAGGAACGTGTCCGCCGGGCGCAGCACGATGCCGCTCAGGAGCGCCTTCCAGGGGAGCCGGGGGCCCACCGGGGCGGGCGCCGCGCCGGGCGGGGGGCCCGCGGCCGGGCCGTACGGGTCGTCCACGCTGAACATCTGCGTGTGGCCCGGGTTGTTCGCCGCGGCCGCGTGCGGGTGCTGCGGCTGGTGCCCGTACGGGTCGCCGAAGTACTCCGGCTCGCCGTAGGGCTGCTGCCCGGGCCGGCCCTGCCGGTCCTGCTGTCCGTACCCCTGCTGCCCGTACGGCGCGGGGCCCTGGCCCTGCGGGGGCCACGGCTGCCGCGCGTGGGGCGGCGGCGGGGCCGCGTCGTACCCGTACGGCGCCTGCTGCGCCTGCTGCTGCGGGGGGCGGTTGTCCCGGCCGCGTCCGTTCCTGAATCCAGCCACGTCAATGAACGTACCCGCTTCCGCCGCCGGGGTGCTCCTTTGCGGCTGACCTGTGACATCCCCTAGGGGACGCGGGAGGGGCGGGGAGAGGGGAAGGGGAGGGGAGAGGGGGGGAGGGGCGGGGGCGCGGGAACGGGGACGGCCGCCCCGCGTGACGCGTGCGGGGCGGCCGTTCGTTTTCTCGGCGGGCGGGTCAGGCGGCCGGTTCGGGCTCCTGCTCCTCCGCCGGCTCGGGGTCGACCGGGGTCTTCACCGAGTCGAGGAGCAGCTGGGCGACGTCCACGACCGTGACGGACTCCTTGGCCTTGCCCTCGTTCTTCTTGCCGTTGACCGAGTCGGTCAGCATGACGAGGCAGAACGGGCAGGCGGTGGAGACGATGTCCGGGTTCAGGGAGAGGGCCTCGTCGACGCGCTCGTTGTTGATGCGCTTGCCGATCCGCTCCTCCATCCACATCCGGGCACCGCCGGCGCCGCAGCAGAAGCCGCGCTCCTTGTGGCGGTGCATCTCCTGCTGGCGCAGGCCGGGGACGGCGGACATGATCTCGCGCGGCGGCGTGTAGACCTTGTTGTGGCGGCCCAGGTAGCAGGGGTCGTGGTAGGTGATCAGGCCGTCGACCGGGGTCACCGGGGTCAGCCTGCCCTCGTCGATGAGGTGCTGGAGCAGCTGGGTGTGGTGGATGACCTCGAACTCGCCGCCGAGCTGTGGGTACTCGTTGGCGATGGTGTTGAAGCAGTGCGGGCAGGTGGCGACGATCTTCTTGGCCGACTTCGGCTTCTTCGTCTCCGGGTCCTCGTCGTCCTCGCCGAACGCCATGTTCAGCATGGCGACGTTCTCCTGGCCGAGCTGCTGGAACAGCGGCTCGTTGCCCAGGCGGCGGGGGGAGTCACCGGTGCACTTCTCCTCGCCGCCCATGATCGCGAACTTGACGCCCGCGATGTGGAGGAGTTCGGCGAAGGCCTTGGTGGTCTTCTTGGCCCGGTCCTCCAGGGCGCCGGCGCAGCCGACCCAGTACAGGTAGTCGACCTCGGTGAGGTCCTCGACGTCCTTGCCGACGATCGGGACCTCGAAGTCGACCTCCTTGGTCCACTCGACGCGCTGCTTCTTCGCCAGGCCCCAGGGGTTGCCCTTCTTCTCCAGGTTCTTGAGCATCGTGCCCGCCTCGGACGGGAACGCGGACTCGATCATCACCTGGTAGCGGCGCATGTCGACGATGTGGTCGATGTGCTCGATGTCGACCGGGCACTGCTCGACGCAGGCGCCGCAGGTGGTGCAGGACCACAGGACGTCGGGGTCGATGACGCCGTTCTCCTCGACGGTGCCGACGAGGGGGCGCTCGGCCTCGGCCAGGGCCGACGCCGGGACGTCCTTCAGCTGCTCCTCGGTCGCCTTCTCGTCGCCCTCCATGGTCTTGCCGCCGCCCGCGAGCAGGTACGGCGCCTTGGCGTGCGCGTGGTCGCGCAGCGACATGATCAGGAGCTTGGGGGAGAGGGGCTTGCCGGTGTTCCAGGCGGGGCACTGCGACTGGCAGCGGCCGCACTCGGTGCAGGTGGAGAAGTCCAGCAGGCCCTTCCAGGAGAACTGCTCGACCTGGGAGACGCCGAAGACGGCGTCCTCGGCCGGGTCCTCCCAGTCGATCTCCTTGCCGCCGCTGGTCATCGGCCGGAGCGCGCCGAGCGCGGTGGAGCCGTCGGCGTTGCGCTTGAACCAGATGTTCGGGAAGGCCAGGAAGCGGTGCCAGGCGACGCCCATGTTCGTGTTGAGCGAGACCACGATCATCCAGATCATGGTGGTGCTCAGCTTGATCATGGCGAAGAGGTAGACCAGGTTCTGCAGCGCGGCGACGCTCAGGCCCTTGAAGGCCAGGACCAGCGGGTACGAGGCGAAGTACGCGGCCTCGTAGTGGTCCACGTGGTGGAGCGCGCCCTCCAGGCCGCGCAGCACGTAGATCGCCAGGCCGATGGTGAGGATGACGTACTCGACGAAGTACGCCTGGCCGGCCTTGGAGCCGGCGAAGCGCGACTTGCGGCCCGCCCGGCCCGGGAGGCTGAGGAGCCGGATCACGGTCAGGGTCGCGATGCCGAGGATGGTCATCGTGCCGATGAACTCGATGTACAGCTCGTACGGCAGGAACCCGCCGATGACCGGCAGCGTCCAGTCGGCCCGGAACAGCTGGCCGTAGGCGGTGACGATCGTCGGGGGCAGGGTCAGGAAGCCGACCGCGACGAACCAGTGGGCGAAGCCGACGACGCCCCAGCGGTTCATGCGCGTGTGGCCGAGGAACTCCCTGACCAGGGTCACGCTCCGCTGGTACGGGTTGTCGGTCCGGGTGCCGGCCGGGACGGGCTGGCCGAGCTTGAAGTGGCGGACGAACTGGCCGACGGCGCGAGCGAGCAGGGCAACGCCGACCACGGTCAGCGTCAGCGACACAATGATCGCGGCGAGTTGCATGACGGGCTCCTCGAGCGGGCCCGCTCAGTGCCTGAGCTGAGCCTACTAAGCGGTAACTTATCTAGTCCGTGCTGAGATTACCCGTTCGGGGCCCGTGGCGCAGCGGCCCTCGCGGTGATCTGTGTCGCTCAGGCGACCCTTGCCGCGCGCGCCCGCGCGGGACGCCGCCCGGCGTCGGCGGACTGCTGGAAGCGTACGCGCCAGGACGGCCAGGTCCATCCCGAGCCAGTGGTGGTCCACGTAGTGGAGGTCGAGCAGCTCGCGCTCCTCCCACGGCAGGTCCGACCGCCCGCTGATCTGCCACGGTCCGGTCAGCCCCGGACGCACCGAGAGCCGGCGGCGCCCCTCGCCCGCGCACTCGCGGTGGCCCGGTGTCAGCGGGCACGGGCCGACCAGCGACATCCGTCCCGTCACGACGTGCAGCAGCAGGGGCAGCGCGGCCAGCGGGCTCTTCGTGCGGAAGGTCAGCATCGTGAAGGGCCGCCCCTCCAGGCCCGCCACCGTCCGGCGGCGCAGCACCCCGCCGCCGGGGGACGCCGAGCCGAGGGCGACCGAGAGGGCGACGGCGGCCAGCAGCGGGGAGAGGACGGCGAGGAGGGCGAGGGCGCCCAGGACGTCGAACGCGCGCTTGGCCGTCATGCGCCGCTCCCTTTACCGCGCGGGACGAGCGTTCGCCGCACCCTTCCGGGCGGTACGGGCACCGCCCGCCCCTTTCGGGGTGGGACGAACGGGAATCGTCGGACATTCATGGAATATGCCTGCTATGCCCGGGAAGGGGCACCCGGACTCTCTCACGGGGCACCCCGCCGGAGCGGGGAATGACGCGCGTCCTCCCGGTGCGGCGGTCCTTGGGGCGCGTGGCGGCTCCCCGGGGCGTCGCGGTTCTTCGAGTGGCGTGGCGGCTCTTCGGATGACGTGACGGCCCTTTGAGTGGAGGGAAGACCGAAGAGTTGAGTCGCATCGACTCACGTCTGTTGACTCGATGCCGGGTGTGGTGCATCCTTGAGCCAGTACCACTCAAGTCAGGCAGCTGGAGGAATCGAAATGGCACGTGCGGTCGGCATCGACCTGGGCACGACTAACTCCGTCGTCAGCGTTCTGGAAGGCGGCGAGCCCACCGTCATCACCAACGCCGAGGGCGCCAGGACCACGCCGTCCGTCGTCGCCTTCGCGAAGAACGGCGAGGTGCTCGTCGGCGAGGTCGCCAAGCGCCAGGCGGTCACCAACGTCGACAGGACCATCCGGTCGGTCAAGCGCCACATGGGCACCGACTGGAAGATCGAGATCGACGGCAAGAACTTCAACCCGCAGCAGATGAGCGCCTTCATCCTGCAGAAGCTGAAGCGCGACGCCGAGGCGTACCTGGGCGAGAAGGTCGTCGACGCGGTCATCACCGTTCCGGCCTACTTCAACGACTCCGAGCGCCAGGCCACCAAGGAGGCCGGCGAGATCGCGGGCCTCAACGTCCTGCGCATCGTCAACGAGCCGACCGCGGCCGCCCTGGCCTACGGCCTCGACAAGGACGACCAGACGATCCTCGTCTTCGACCTCGGTGGCGGCACCTTCGACGTGTCCCTCCTGGAGATCGGCGACGGCGTCGTCGAGGTGAAGGCCACCAACGGCGACAACCACCTCGGTGGTGACGACTGGGACCAGCGCGTCGTCGACTACCTGGTGACGCAGTTCCAGAACGGCCACGGCGTGGACCTGGCCAAGGACAAGATGGCGCTCCAGCGCCTGCGCGAGGCGGCCGAGAAGGCCAAGATCGAGCTCTCGTCCTCGACCGAGACCACGATCAACCTGCCCTACATCACGGCCTCCGCCGAGGGCCCGCTGCACCTGGACGAGAAGCTCACGCGCGCCCAGTTCCAGCAGCTCACCCAGGACCTCCTGGAGCGCTGCAAGGTGCCGTTCCACAACGTCATCAAGGACGCGGGCATCCAGCTCTCCGAGATCGACCACGTCGTCCTCGTCGGCGGCTCGACCCGCATGCCGGCCGTCGCCGAGCTGGTCAAGGAGCTGACCGGCGGCCGCGAGGCCAACAAGGGCGTCAACCCGGACGAGGTCGTCGCCATCGGCGCCGCCCTCCAGGCCGGTGTCCTCAAGGGCGAGGTCAAGGACGTCCTGCTCCTCGACGTCACCCCGCTGTCCCTCGGCATCGAGACCAAGGGCGGCATCATGACCAAGCTCATCGAGCGCAACACCACGATCCCGACCAAGCGGTCCGAGATCTTCACGACGGCCGAGGACAACCAGCCGTCCGTGCAGATCCAGGTCTACCAGGGCGAGCGCGAGATCGCGGCGTACAACAAGAAGCTCGGGATGTTCGAGCTGACCGGTCTGCCGCCGGCCCCGCGCGGCGTCCCGCAGATCGAGGTCGCCTTCGACATCGACGCCAACGGCATCATGCACGTGACCGCGAAGGACCTGGGCACGGGCAAGGAGCAGAAGATGACCGTCACCGGCGGCTCCTCGCTGCCGAAGGACGAGGTCGACCGGATGCGCCAGGAGGCCGAGCAGTACGCGGAGGAGGACCACCGCCGCCGCGAGGCCGCCGAGTCCCGCAACCAGGGCGAGCAGCTCGTCTACCAGACGGAGAAGTTCCTCAAGGACAACGAGGACAAGGTCCCCGGTGACGTCAAGACCGAGGTCGAGGGCGCTCTCGCCGAGCTGAAGGAGAAGCTCAAGGGCGAGGACACCGCCGAGATCCGCACGGCCACCGAGAAGGTCGCCGCCGTCTCGCAGAAGCTCGGCCAGGCGCTGTACGCCGACGCCCAGGGCGCGCAGGCCGCCGGCGGCGACGCCGGTGCCGGCCAGGCGAAGGCGGACGACGACGTCGTCGACGCCGAGATCGTCGACGACGAGCCCAAGAAGGGTGGCCAGGCGTGACCGAGGAGACCCCGGGCTTCGAGGAGAAGCCCGACGTCCCCTCCGGCGCCACCCCTGACGACGCCGCCGAGGCCGTCGAGAACTCCGCCCAGGAGGACGCGACGGCCCCGGCCGGGGACGCGAACAGCCAGAAGACGGCCGCCGCCGCGGGCCTCACCGCCCAGCTGGACCAGGCCCGTTCCGCGCTCGACGAGCGCACCGCGGACCTCCAGCGGCTCCAGGCCGAGTACCAGAACTACCGCCGCCGCGTGGAGCGGGACCGGGTCACGGTCAAGGAGATCGCCGTCGCGAGCCTCCTGTCCGAGCTCCTTCCCGTGCTCGACGACGTCGGCCGGGCCCGGGACCACGGCGAACTCGTGGGCGGGTTCAAGTCGGTGGCCGAATCGCTGGAGACCGTCGTCGCCAAGATGGGTCTGCAGCAGTTCGGCAAGGAGGGCGAGCCCTTCGACCCGACGATCCACGAGGCCCTGATGCACTCGTACGCGCCGGACGTCACCGAGACGACCTGCGTGGCGATCCTGCAGCCCGGGTACCGGATCGGCGAGCGGACCATCAGGCCCGCGCGCGTGGCCGTCGCCGAGCCCCAGCCGGGCGCGGCCCCGGCCAAGGACGAGAAGAAGTCGGCCGACGAGGAGAGCGGTGCCCCCGAGGAGGGGTGACGCAACGATCGTCCGGAAGGAGGGACGTCGATGAGCACGAAGGACTTCGTCGAGAAGGACTACTACAAGGTTCTCGGCGTCCCCAAGGACGCCACCGAGGCCGAGATCAAGAAGGCGTACCGGAAGCTCGCACGCGAGAACCACCCGGACGCCAACAAGGGCGACACCAGGGCCGAGGAGCGCTTCAAGGAGATCTCCGAGGCGAACGACGTCCTCGGCGACCCCAAGCGGCGCAAGGAGTACGACGAGGCCCGCGCCCTCTTCGGGAACGGCGGCCTCAGGGGCGGCGGTCCCGGGGGCGGCTCGTTCAACTTCGACCTGGGCGACCTCTTCGGAGGCGCCCAGGGCGGGTCCGGCGGGTTCGGCGGTGGCGGCATCGGGGACGTGTTCGGCGGCCTGTTCAACCGGGGCGGGGGCGGGGCGCGCACCCAGCCGCGGCGCGGCCAGGACATCGAGTCCGAGGTGACGCTCAGCTTCACCGAGGCGATCGAGGGCGCGACCGTACCGCTGCGGATGTCCAGCCAGCAGCCGTGCGCGGCGTGTTCGGGCACCGGCGACAAGAACGGCACGCCCCGGGTGTGCCCGACCTGCGTCGGCACCGGCCAGGTGTCGCGCGGCAGCGGCGGCGGCTTCTCCCTCACCGACCCCTGCGTCGACTGCAAGGGGCGCGGCCTCATCGCCGAGGACCCCTGCGAGGTCTGCAAGGGCAGCGGCCGGGCCAAGTCCTCCCGCACCATGCAGGTCCGCATCCCGGCGGGCGTCTCCGACGGGCAGCGGATCAGGCTGCGCGGCAAGGGGACCCCGGGCGAGCGCGGCGGGCCCAACGGCGACCTGTACGTCGTCGTGCACGTCGACGCCCACCCGGTCTTCGGCCGCAAGGACGACAACCTCACCGTCACGGTGCCGGTCTCCTTCACGGAGGCGGCGCTCGGCGGCGAGATCAGGGTGCCGACCCTCGGCGGTCCCGCGGTCACGCTCAAGCTGCCCGCGGGCACGCCGAACGGCCGCACCATGCGCGCCCGGGGCAAGGGCGCGGTCCGCAAGGACGGTACGCGCGGCGACCTCCTCGTCACGGTCGAGGTCGCCGTGCCGAAGGAGCTGGACGACAAGGCACGCGAGGCCCTGGAGACCTACCGCGAGGCGACCGCCTCCGAGGACCCGCGGGCCGAGCTGTTCCAGGCCGCGAAGGGAGCGTGACCCGGTGGAAGGGCGCCGACGCAATCCGTACGAACTGACCGACGAGTCGCCGGTGTACGTCATCTCGGTGGCGGCCCAGCTCTCCGGTCTGCATCCCCAGACCCTCCGTCAGTACGACCGGCTCGGCCTGGTCTCCCCGGACCGCACGGCCGGCCGGGGACGGCGCTACTCGGCCCGTGACATCGAACTGCTCCGCCAGGTGCAGCAGTTGTCGCAGGACGAGGGGATCAATCTGGCCGGGATCAAGCGCATCATCGAGCTGGAGAACCAGGTCGCGGCGCTCCAGAGCCGGATCGCCGAGCTGTCGGCGGCCCTCGACGGCGCGGCGGCGGCGATGCGGCAGCGCGAGGCCCAGGTGCACGCCTCCTACCGGCGCGACCTCGTGCCGTACCAGGACGTGCAGCAGGCGAGCGCGCTGGTGGTCTGGCGCCCCAAGCGCGGCGAATAGTCCCCGCGGTACGCGTGAGGCCCCCTCCACGACGGTGGAGGGGGCCTCACGCGCGTCCGGGTCAGGGGATCAGCTCGGCGACGATCTCGCCGACCGTCTCGAACCAGGGCGCGGCCCCCGTGCCGAACGCGGCGGCCAGGGCGGTGCCGAGGGCGATGTCGAGGGGGGCCGCGCCGGGCTCCCACGCGTCGGTGACCCGGCCGTCGCCGGAGGAGGTCAGGGTGCCGGTCCGCCGCCCGTTCCGGGTGAGCCGGCTGTCGGTGTGGCCGCAGGGCGTCAGCCGGTGGCGGACGCCGCCGGCGGTCCGCACGTCCACGCGGTAGGAGCGCCGCAGCAGCCGTCCCCGGGCGGGCCGGATCGCGGCGGGCTCCCCGTCGACGGTCAGGGTCAGCAGGGCCGCCTTCCGGGTCCCTATCGGGGTGTGGTTGTCGGGGGCGGTCCCGGGGGCCCGCACGAGTTCCACGGTGGGCAGCCCGTGTCCGGAGACCCGGAGGGTGCCGGCGGGCCCGTCGAGGTCGACGCGTACGTACACGGCGGTCAGTCCTCCCGTTCGAGAAGGCCGGACTGGGCGATGAGGTAGCCCAGCTGGGCCCGGCTCCCGCTGCCGAGGGCGGCGGCGAGTTTGGCGATGTGGGCCCGGCAGGTGCGCACGTTCATGCCGAGCCGGCGGGCGATGGCCTCGTCCACGTGGCCCTCGACGAGGAGCTTGGCGATGGAGCGCTGGACGCCGCCTATGCCGTCCACGGACGGGCTGTAGGGGATCTCCTCCTCCCAGGGCACGCCGTGCAGCCAGAACTGGTCGAAGACGCCGACGAGGTACTGCACGAGCCCTTCGTGGCGCAGTTCCAGGGCGACCTGGCGGTCGCTGCGCGCCGGCACGAAGGCGACCTTGCGGTCGACGATGATCAGGCGGTCGATGATCTCCTCGAGGGTGCGGACCTCCAGGCCGTGGGGGCTGATGCGCTCGACGTACCCCATGGTCGCGGAGTGGTGGCGGGCGGTGTGCTGGTAGAGGGTCCGCATCCGTATGCCGCGCGCCACGAGCGGTTCCACGCGGCGCAGCCCCGCCTGGACGACCTCGGGCTTGCGCCCGCTGCCGGGCTGGATGGTGAGGAGTTCCTCGGCGCACTCGTTGATGACCCGGTCGAGGGTCGCGTTGATGAGGCTGAGGCCTTCGAGGACGGTGATGACCTGGGTGGCGGCCGGGTCCGGAGCGTGGATCGTCATGAACGGCTCGAACGTGTCGGCCAGGGATATGGCCTCCTGGCGCCGCTTCTGTATCTCCTGCTCGATGGGGTGGATCAGCTTGTTGAGCGCGATGGAGGGCGGGACGGGCCGCAGCCACTGGCTCTCGTCCGGGTCGGGGTGCAGCAGGGCGAGGTCGACCAGGCAGGGGGCCCGTTCGGCGTCCGCCCGGGACACGCGGCCGGCTCTCAGCGCGGCGGCGTAGAGGAGCTTTCCCGCGTCGCACAGCTCTTCCGGGCCGTGCGCGCTGCCCGTTTCGCAGCGTTTGGGCTCCATTTGCGCCCCCCTCAGGGTCCTGAATTACAGGAACATGATGCCTGGTGCTTCTGGTGGAAGGGTTCGGAGTGAGCCATCGTCTTATCTGCGGGGGAGGTAATGATCAAAAGAGGTGGAGATCGGCCATGACCAGGATGGTTCGTGCACTTGGCGGCATAGCTTTCGCTGCCGCGGCTACTCTCGGAGTCTTCGCCGTGGGGGAGCCGACGTGGGACACGCCGCCCGCGGGCAACGTCGTCGCTCTTCCGGGTGAGCCCACCTGGGACGTCGCGCCCGCCAGGGGCTCGGAGCCGACGTGGGACGTCGTCTCCGCCGGTTTCCCCGAGCCGACGTGGGACGTCGCGCCGGCCAGGGGTTCGGAGCCGACGTGGGACGTCGTCTCCGCCGGTTTCCCCGAGCCGACGTGGGACGTCGCGCCGGCCAAGGACGAGCCGACCTGGGACACCGTCCGGGCGGGTGCGGAAGCGTGACCGTCCCGCCGGACGACCGCAGGTTCCGCCGGGAGATGGCTTCGGCCTACCGCTCCGGCTGGCACTTCGTCGATCTCGCCACGGCCATCCCCCACCGTGGCGACTCGCTGAGGATCACCCTCTTCGGCGAGCCGGTCGTCGTCGCGCGAGAACAGGACGAGGACGTGCGCGCGTACCGGTGCCTGCGCCGCCCGCGCGGCGCGCCGCAGCCCATCCGCTGTGCCGTCCGGTACGGCATGATCTTCGTCAACCTCGACCAGCGGGACCACCAGCTGATCGAACCCGAGACCATCACCGCCACCCCCCGCAGTGCCTGAGCGATCCCCCCGTCGTCATAGGTCGCCCAGGCACTTCCCCCACACAGCGGCGCCATCGCGGACCTGAAACGCGATGGCGCCGCTGTGCTGCGCCCGTGCGCCCCCGACCGGGAGGCGCCCCCGCGCGTACGCTCCCGGCCGACGTCCCCCTCGCGCCCGTACGCCCCCGCGCCCGTACGTCCCGGCCCGCCGACGTCCCCCGCGCCCGTACGTCCCGGGCCGAGGCCGCAGCCCGTCCCCGTGTGTCCGCCGGGCCGGGAGGCCCTTCCGCGGTCCCGCGCGGGGTCAGGCGCGGCCCATCGCCCGGGTGAGGGCGATCTCGATGACGACCCGGTCCGGGTTCGGGGACGGGGTGCGCCCGTACCGCTCGGCGTAGCGGGCGACGGCGTCCGCCACGGCCTCCGGCTCCGTGCGGACGCGGGCGACGCCCTCCAGGGTGGCCCAGCGCCCCCGGTCGACCTGGCAGACCGCGACCCGCGCGCCCTCCGGGCCCGCCGCCAGGACGTTGGCGACCTTCCGGCTCTTCCCGTTGGTGATCACGCGCGCGTACCCGTTCGCGGGGTCGTACGTGACGCCGACCGCCACCACGTGCGGCGTGCCGTCCGGGCGGGGGGTGGTGAGGGTGCACATGTGACGTTCGCGCCAGAAGGCGAGGTACGAGTCGGTGGGGTTCCTGGGGTCCGTTGCCATGACCGGAAACTACCCGGGCGGGATTCCCTCCGCCGACTTGAGCGAACCAGGCTCAAGTTTGTGTACTCTGTGAGGGTCATGGAAATCGTGGCTCCGGCAAGGGGCCCACGGAGCGACCGCACGCCGAGGAGGAGCACCGCACATGGACGCCGAACTGACCAACAGGAGCCGGGACGCGCTCAACGCGGCGAGCAGCCGTGCCGTGACCGAAGGGCACTCGGACCTGACCCCGGCCCATCTGCTGCTCGCCCTCCTCGCCGGCCGGGACAACGAGAACATCACCGACCTGCTCGCCGCCGTCGACGCCGACCAGGCCGCCGTGCGCTCCGGGGCGGAGCGGCTGCTCGCCGCCCGGCCGAGCGTCACCGGCTCCACGGTCGCGCCCCCGCAGCCCGACCGGGAACTGCTCGCGGTCGTCGCGGACGCCACGCGGCGAGCCGGGGAACTGGGAGACGAGTTCGTCTCCACCGAGCACCTGCTCATCGGCATCGCCGCCAAGGGCGGCCGGACCGGTGAGATCCTCGGCGAGCAGGGCGCGAGCGCCGAGAGGCTGCTCGCCGCCTTCGAGACGAACAGGGGAGGACGCCGGGTGACCACACCCGACCCGGAAGGGCAGTACAAGGCACTGGAGAAGTTCGGCACGGACTTCACCGCCGCCGCGCGCGAGGGCAGGCTGGACCCGGTCATCGGCCGCGACCACGAGATCCGGCGCGTGGTCCAGGTGCTCTCCCGCCGCACCAAGAACAACCCGGTCCTCATCGGGGAGCCCGGCGTCGGCAAGACCGCCGTCGTGGAGGGCCTCGCCCAGCGGATCGTGAAGGGCGACGTCCCCGAGTCCCTGAAGGACAAGCGGCTGGTCTCGCTCGACCTCGGCGCGATGGTCGCCGGCGCCAAGTACCGCGGCGAGTTCGAGGAGCGCCTGAAGACCGTCCTCTCCGAGATCAAGGAGAGCGACGGCCGGATCATCACCTTCATCGACGAGCTGCACACCGTCGTCGGCGCGGGCGCCGGAGGCGACTCCGCCATGGACGCGGGCAACATGCTCAAGCCGATGCTGGCCCGCGGCGAGCTGCGCATGGTCGGCGCGACCACCCTGGACGAGTACCGCGAGCGGATCGAGAAGGACCCCGCCCTGGAGCGCCGCTTCCAGCAGGTCCTGGTGGCCGAGCCGACGGTCGAGGACACCATCGCGATCCTGCGCGGGCTCAAGGGCCGCTACGAGGCCCACCACAAGGTGCAGATCAACGACTCCGCCCTGGTGGCCGCCGCGACCCTCTCCGACCGGTACATCACCTCCCGCTTCCTCCCCGACAAGGCCATCGACCTCGTCGACGAGGCCGCCTCCCGGCTCCGCATGGAGATCGACTCGTCCCCCGTCGAGATCGACGAGCTCCAGCGCGCGGTGGACCGGCTCCGCATGGAGGAGCTGGCCCTGAAGAACGAGACGGACGCGGCGAGCAAGCAGCGCCTGGAGAAGCTGCGCCGGGACCTCGCGGACCGCGAGGAGGAGCTGCGCGGCCTCACCGCCCGCTGGGAGAAGGAGAAGCAGTCCCTCAACCGGGTCGGCGAGCTGAAGGAACGCCTGGACGAGGCCCGCGGCCGCGCCGAGCGCGCCCAGCGGGACGGCGACTTCGACACCGCCTCCAAGCTGCTGTACGGGGAGATCCCCGCCCTGGAGCGGGAGCTGGAGGAGGCCTCCGAGGCCGAGGCCCGGCAGGAGTCCGCGAAGGACACGATGGTCAAGGAGGAGGTCGGCCCCGACGACATCGCCGACGTGGTCGGCTCCTGGACCGGCATCCCCGCCGGCCGCCTCCTGGAGGGCGAGACGCAGAAGCTGCTCCGCATGGAGGACGAGCTGGGCAGGCGGCTCATCGGCCAGACCGAGGCCGTGCGGGCCGTCTCCGACGCCGTGCGCCGCACCCGCGCCGGGATCGCGGACCCCGACCGGCCCACCGGCTCCTTCCTCTTCCTCGGCCCGACCGGCGTCGGCAAGACCGAGCTGGCGAAGGCGCTCGCGGACTTCCTCTTCGACGACGAGCGGGCCATGATCCGCATCGACATGTCGGAGTACGGCGAGAAGCACTCCGTCGCCCGGCTCGTCGGCGCGCCCCCCGGCTACGTCGGCTACGAGGAGGGCGGCCAGCTCACGGAGGCGGTCCGCCGCCGCCCGTACAGCGTGGTCCTCCTGGACGAGGTGGAGAAGGCGCACCCGGAGGTCTTCGACATCCTGCTCCAGGTCCTGGACGACGGACGGCTCACCGACGGGCAGGGCCGGACGGTGGACTTCCGCAACACCATCCTGATCCTGACCTCGAACCTGGGCAGCCAGTACCTGGTCGAGCCGACGACCTCGGAGGAGGTCAAGAAGCAGCAGGTCATGGAGGTGGTGCGGGCCAGCTTCAAGCCGGAGTTCCTGAACCGGCTGGACGACCTGGTGGTCTTCTCGGCCCTCGACCGGACCGAGCTGGGCCGGATCGCGCGGCTCCAGATCGACCGGCTCGCCAAGCGGCTCGCCGACCGCCGCCTCGCCCTGGACGTCACCCCGGAGGCCCTGGAGTGGCTGGCGGAGGAGGGCAACGACCCCGCGTACGGCGCCCGGCCGCTGCGCCGCCTCATCCAGACGGCGATCGGCGACCGGCTCGCCAGGGAGATCCTGGCGGGCGAGATCCAGGACGGCGACACGGTCCGGGTGGACCGCTCCGGGGACGGTCTGGTGGTGGGCCCGGCCCGGTGAGCCCGCCGGGTCAGGTGTCGAAGGCCCTGACGCGTACGAGGGCGGTCTTCCCGTCCTCGTACGCGACCAGGACGCGGACGTACAGCTCCTGGCCGTACGCCACGTCCACGCACACGTCCCGCTCGCAGGAGGACGCGGGCCTCCCGGCCGGGTAGGTCGCGGCCAGCCAGGCCGCGACCCCGGCCCGCCCCGTGCGGAATTCGGCCACGGCCAGCGTGTCCTGCCAGTGGGCGGCCGTGCACCGGGCGTCCCGGACGTCCGCCGGCAGCGACCCCCGGGCGAAGGCCATCACCTCGGCGCAGTCGGCCGGCTTCGGCTTCCCGGCGTCGTCCCAGGCCGCGGCGCCCCAGAACAGCAGGGCCGTCGGCCCGCCGCAGAACACCACCGACAGCGCCGACACCCAGATCCAGGTCCGCCCGCGCCGCTTCGCCGGCTTCCGCTCCGTGTTCCCGTCGTCCCCCATGGGCACCGGATCCTGTCAGCCCGCAGCGGATCGCCGGAAGCCGGGGTTGCCACGGACCGCCCGGGATGGGGGAGGATGGCGAGCATCCGTACGAAGGGAAATACACGGTGAGCATCGACCCGTCCTCGATTCCGAATTTCGGGGGCCAGCCCCAGCCTCAGGCCGCAGGACCGGCGGGCCCCGTCGTCCCCGACCAGGACCTCGTCAAGCAGCTCCTCGACCAGATGGAACTGAAGTACGTCGTCGACGACGAAGGCGACCTCGCGGCTCCGTGGGAGGAGTTCCGAACCTACTTCATGTTCCGCGGCGAGGAGGAGCAGCAGGTCTTCTCGGTCCGGACGTTCTACGACCGCCCCCACTCGGCCGACGACCGCGCGAAGATCCTCGACGCGATCGACGACTGGAACCGCCGCACCCTGTGGCCCAAGGTCTACACCCACCTGCACGAGGAGGAGGACGGCTCCGCCACCCTCCGCCTCATCGGCGAGGCACAGATGCTGATCGGCACCGGCGTCGCCCTGGAGCACTTCGTGTCCTCCACGGTGAGCTGGGTCCGCGCCTCCATCGAGTTCGACAAGTGGATCGTGGAGCAGTTCGGCCTGGAGTCCCCCGAGGACAAGGCCGGCGGCGACGAGGCCTGAGCCTCCGCCACCCGGCGCACGCGAAGGAGCCCGGTCCCTCCCGTCAGGAGGGGCCGGGCTCCTTCGCGTCCCGGGGCGCCCGCCGCACCGGCCCCACCGGGGGGACGGGCCGCGGAGCGCGGGGAGCGGACCCGTGGACACGGCGGAACCGGCGGCGGACGCCGGCGCGTCCGGGCTCAGGCCGCCAGGCGCCCCAGCCGGGCGACGGCCTCGGCGAGGACGTCGTCCCGCTTGCAGAACGCGAAGCGGACCTGGCCGCGTCCGGCGCCGGGATCGTCGTAGAAGACGGAGTTGGGGATGGCGACGACGCCGCAGCGTTCGGGCAGGGAGCGGCAGAAGGCGTGGGCGTCCTCCTCCCCGAGGGGGGTGATGTCGGTGGTGATGAAGTACGTGCCCCGGGGCACGTAGACCTCGAACCCGGCCGCCCGCAGGCCGTCGCCGAGCAGGTCGCGCTTGCGCCGCAGGTCGGCGCGGAGGCCGTCGAAGTACGCGTCCGGCAGGCGCAGCGCCTCGGCGACCGCGTACTGGAAGGGACCCGCGCTCACGTACGTCAGGTACTGCTTGGCGGTGCGGACGGCGGCGATCAGCGGGGCGTCCGCCACGGCCCAGCCGACCTTCCAGCCGGTGAACGAGAACGTCTTGCCGGCCGACGAGAGGGTGACCGTGCGTTCCCGCATGCCGGGGAACGTCGCGAGCGGTACGTGCTCGGCGTCGTCGAAGACCAGGTGCTCGTAGACCTCGTCCGTGACGACGAGCAGGTCCCGCTCGACCGCCAGCTCCGCGACGGCGGCCAGCTCGGCCCGGGTGAGGACGGTGCCGGTGGGGTTGTGCGGGGTGTTGAGCAGGAGCAGCCGGGTCCGGTCGGTGACGGCGGCCCGCAGCTCGTCCAGGTCGAGGACGAAGGAGCCCCCGCGGGGGCGGAGGGTGACGGGGACGCGGGTGCCGCCGGCCATCGCGACGCAGGCCGCGTACGAGTCGTAGTACGGCTCCAGGGCGATGACCTCGTCGCCCGGCTCGACCAGGGCGAGCAGCGCCGCCGCGATGGCCTCGGTGGCACCCGCCGTGACCAGGACCTCCGTGTCGGGGTCGTACTCCGCCCCGTACCGCTTCCGCTGGTGGTCCGCGATCGCCGTCCGCAGCTCGGGGACGCCCGGACCGGGCGGGTACTGGTTGCCCCGGCCGTCCCGCAGGGCGCGCACCGCCGCCTCCCGGATCTCCTCCGGGCCGTCGGTGTCGGGGAAGCCCTGGCCGAGGTTGATCGCCCCGGTCCTGGCGGCGAGCGCGGACATCTCGGCGAAGATCGTCGTGCCGAACCCGGCGAGGCGGCGGTTGAGCGGCGGTCGTGTCATGTCCGTCATCCTGGGGTCAAGCTCTGGACTTGCTCAAGTGCGCTTTGGCGCGCGAGCGGCGTGGGAATCTCCCCCGCACAGAAGAATGGGGGGAAACACACATGGGAATCGTCATCGTCGTCGTGGGGGCCCTGGTCGCCATCGGTCTCGTCTCCGCCACGAAGAGGCGCCGCGAGGCGTCGGCCGCCCGGCGCGCCGTCATCCGCCGCGCCCTCTCCGACTACCACGCCGTGTCCGCCCGGGGCACCGGCTCGCGGCGCGGGAAGCGGAAGGGCAGGAGCTGGGCCGACGGGGGCGGCGGCACCTCCTGCGGCTCCGGCACCTCCTGTGGCTCCGGAAGCTCGTGCAGCTCCGGGAGCTCCTGCGGCTCCGGCTGCGGCGGGAGTTGAGCACACGGGCGGCCGGCCACCGGCCGGCCGCCGACCGGCCGCCGACCGGCCGCCGACCGGCCGCCGACCGGTTTTGATTGAACAAGTGAACTGTAAGGGCCCCGAAGGGGTTGGAAAACACAGCAAGTTGGGTAAAAACACTGCGACTCGTCCGACGAGCGTGGTTCTCTCGCTCCTGACAGAGACAGCCCTCGGACCGTGTGTGGACCCGAGCCGGCGATTCCCCACTCCCGCTGAACCCTTCACCGGGGCGCCCCCGGCCCACCCGCCAAACCGTGTTTGCGGAGCCGACCCATGCTCACCACCCTGAAGACCTCCTACACCGACACGCGCGCGGCCGACCTGGCCTGGGCCCTCGGGCGGGAACCACTGCCCTCGCTCGCCGTGCTCGACCTCGAACTCACCGGCGCGAAGATTCAGTTGAGGCTCCTAGGCGCCTCCCACCAGGTCCTCCTGGAGGAGGAGGGGCGCACCTGTTCGGAGACCGTGGCGTGCATGCCCGGCAGCAGCACCCCGCTCCCGCTCGGCGTGTCCAAGCGCGTCAACGGCTGGGAGTACGAGTTCGCCGCGCGCGTCGAGACGCTCTCCAGCGGCTCCTTCGCGGGCCGGGCCCAGGAACTGCTCGCCCTCGTCGCCGACCACCCCCACGGACTCGCGGGCACCTTCCCCGGCTCCCCGCACGCCTTCACCGCGATGCTGGCCCACCGCCACGAGGGCCAGGTGCGCTGGCGCACCTGGCACGCCTACCCGCAGGAAGGGCAGTTGGTGGTGACCCGGACCAGGGTCGGCGCGCGGATGCCGTCGGTCGTGTCCTGAGCCGAGGTGCCGTCGGCCGTGTCCTGGGCTGAGGTGCCGTCGGCCGTGTCCTGGGCCGAGGTGCCGCCGGCCGCGCCCCGGGCGCCCGTGCGCGCCGGACGAAAGCCGGGACCGGTGGTCCGGCGGCCGCCCGGACCGCGCCCCGGGCGGCCGTGTGCGCCTCCTCCGGAACCCATGCGCGGCACACCCCCGTGCGCCCCCCGGTGCGCCCGGTGCACTCGCATGGGTGACAGGAGGCGTACGGGGAGTGACGTAGCGTTACGACCATGATCGAGCCGACCGTGACCATGCCGCCCGGGCGGGTGAGACGGCCGCCCACCCGGCCGCCCGCCCGACGGCCCGTACGACCCCGGGGGACGGTGCGGTTCCCGGTCCTCGCGGTGGTCTTCGTCTGCGCAGCCTGCGGCCTGGTCTACGAACTCGAACTGGTGGCGCTCGCCTCCTACCTGATCGGGGACTCGGTCACCCAGGCCTCCGTCGTGCTCTCCGTGATGGTCTTCGCGATGGGGGTGGGCTCGCTCCTCGCCAAACGGCTGCGCTGTCGCGCCGCCGTCGGCTTCGGCCTGGTCGAGGCCGGGCTCGCGCTCGTCGGCGGCTGCTCGGCGATGGCGCTGTACGCGGCCTTCGCCTGGCTCGGCGAATCGCGGTACGTGGTCGTCGCGTTCTCGCTCGCCATCGGGGTGCTCATCGGCGCGGAGATCCCGCTCCTGATGTCGCTGATGCAGCGGGCCGGGGGGAAGGCGGCTCCCGGAGAACCGGACGACGCCGCCGGGACGGTCGCCGACCTCTTCGCCGCCGACTACGTCGGCGCGCTGGCCGGCGGCCTCGCCTTCCCGTTCCTGCTGTTGCCCTGGCTCGGCCAGCTCACCGGCGCGCTCGTCACCGGGGCGGTGAACGCGGTCGCGGGCGGCGGCCTCGTCCTCTGGGTGTTCCGCCGCGACCTGACCGCCCGCTCCCGGACCCTGCTCCTGGCCGTGAACCTGTGCGTCCTGGCCCTCCTCGCCACCGCGACCGTGCTCGTGGACGACTTCGAACGGGCCGCGCGCCGGGCCGTGTACGGGGAGCACGTGCGGGTCGCCGTCCACACCGACGTCCAGGAGGTCGTGGTGACGGGGGGCCCGGAGGGGCCCCCGGACCTGTTCCTCGACGGCCGGCTCCGGGTGGCGGGCCAGGACGAGTACCGCTACCACGAGGCGCTCGTCCACCCCGCGATGAACGGCCCGCACGCGCGCGTGCTGATCGTCGGGGGAGGGGACGGGATGGCCGTCCGCGAGGTGCTGCGCCACACCGGGGTCCGCTCGGTGACCGTCGTGGAACTCGACCCCGGGGTCGTGCGCCTCGCCCGGACCGACCCGGCGCTCGCCCGGCTCAACGGGCGGGCGTTCGGGGACCCGCGCGTCCGGGTGGTCCGGGCGGACGCCTTCCACTGGCTGCGCGGCGCCGCCGACCGGGCGCGGGAACGGTACGACGTGGTGGTCTCCGACCTGCCGGACCCCGGGATCACGCCCAGCACCAAGCTGTACTCGGAGGAGTTCTACGGGCTCGTCGCCCGGGTCCTCTCCGGCTCCGGGCGGCTCTCCGTCCACGCCGGGTCGGTCACCGACCGCCCCCGCGCCTACTGGACGGTCGACGCCACCCTGCGCGCCGCCGGCTTCGCCACCCGCCCGTACAGCGCGAGCGGCCGCACCCCCGGCTTCGCCGCCGGCCCCGACCGCGCCGACCGGCGCAGCGGCACGGGACGGGGGCCCGGCGACTGGGGCTTCCTCCTGGCGGCTCCGGGCATCCGGCCGCCCGCCCTCGGCCTCGCCCCCGACGCGCCCCGGCCGCGTTCGCTCGACGCGGACGCCCTGGAGGCCGCCGCGCGCCGTGCCGAACGGACCCGGGGCGCCGCGCAGCCGCCCTCCACCCTGGTCCATCCGCGGTACGGCGGCTGAACGGACGGGACGCGCGCGTCCCGGTGCGGGGGCGAACGGGTGACGCGGTACGGGGCGAACGGGCGACGCGGCGCCCCGGCCTGAGTAGGCTCGGCTCCCATGGAGCATGAGGTGTTCGTCCCGGTACCGGCCGAGGCCCTGCGCGCGGCGCTCACGGACCCGGCCCGCGTGGTGCGCTGCGTCCCCGGCTTCCAGCGGGACGCCGACGCGGAGGCGGACCCCCTCACGGGCCGGCTCAAGGTCAGGACCGGCGGCAACACCATCACCTACCGGGGCGCGCTGCGGATCGTCGAGCGGGACGGCGCCATCACCTACGAGGGCGAGGGCGCCGAGGTCCGGGGCAAGGGCGGGGCGGAGCTGTCGCTCACCGTCGTCCTCACCCCGGTGGCGGAGGGCACGAGCATGCTCTTCACGGGCGCCCTGACGGCGACCGGCCGGCTCGCCGACGCGACGGACGAGGCCCGGTCCACGGCGGCCGCCCGTCTCCTCGGCCGGTTCGTGGAGGCGGTGGCGGGAGTCGCGGAGGAGTCCGGCGGGGCCCTTCCGGAGGAGCCCGGGACGGCCCTTCCGGAGGAGCCCGGGACGGCGGAGGCCCCGGCCGGCGGCGCGCAGGAACCCTCCCTCCCCGGCTCCGGGCGGGCCACCGACGGCCCCGGCACCGCCGGCACCGCCGACGAGGACGGTGTGGACGACGGCGTGGAGGAGCCCGCCGGCCTTTTCGACGCGCCGGTGCCGCCGTCCGTGCCCGGCCCCCTTCCCGACGGGGACCCCGACGGGGCGCCGGTCGCGTTCCCCGCCCCGCAGCCCGCCGCCGAGGCCGCCCACGCCCGCCGGACCATGATCGGGAGGAGCGCCGAGGAGGTCGACCACGCCCCGCCGCGCGGCCGGTACGCCCCCGTTCCCGCCCCCGAGGCGATCGGCGCCGGCGCCACCCTGCGCTGGCTCGCGCCGGCCGCGGCCCTCGCGCTCGCCTCCGCCGTCGTCGTCGGCCGGGCCCTGCGGCGACGCCGCTGAGGCGTCCGGCCGCGTTCCGTGCCCCGCGGGATTAGGGTCGGGGGGTGAGCATGCAGACACGACTGTCGGCGGGCGACGCCGAGTTGACCATCAGCCCCGAGAACGGCTGCCGGATCGAGAGCCTGCGCGTCGGCGGCACCGAGGTGCTGCGCCAGGGCGAGCGGTACGGGTGCTTCCCGATGGTGCCCTGGTGCGGACGGACCGAGAACGGGCGCTTCCGCGACGGCGCCACCCTCCACCGGCTCCCGCTCAACGCGCCCCCGCACGCCATCCACGGCACCGTCCGCGACCTCGCCTGGAAGACCGCCCGCGCCTCCGCGACCGAGGCCGTGTTCGTCTGCGAGCTGGGCGACCCCTGGCCGTACGCGGGCCGGGTCACCCAGGTCTTCGAGCTGACCGGGGACTCCCTCACGCTCCGCTTCGGCGTCGAGGCCCACGACGACTCCTTCCCGGCCCAGGCCGGCTGGCACCCGTGGTTCCTGCGCAACCTCGGTCGGGGCGGCCAGGACGTGCGGCTCGACTTCACGCCCGCCTGGCAGGAGGAGCGCGGCGAGAACCACCTCCCCACCGGCCGCCGGATCGCCCCCCTGCCCGGCCCCTGGGACGACTGCTTCGGCATGCCCGGCGGCGTCGACGTCACCCTCACCTGGCCGGAGGAGCTGGAGCTGAGGATCACCTCCCGCTCCGAGTGGGTCGTGGTCTACGACGAGCCGGCGGAGGCGGTCTGCGTCGAGCCGCAGTCCGGCCCCCCGAACGGCCTCAACACCCTTCCGCGCCTGGTCACCCCGATCGACCCCCTGGAGATGGAGAGCACCTGGAGCTGGCGGCGCCCGTGAGCGGCCCCCCGGCCGGGAGGCGCCGGCGGACGGGCGGCCCCTTAAGCTCGGGAGCATGACTGACGTACGCGCTGACCTGCTCCAGCAGATCAAGGACAAGGCCGTGGTGCACGGCAAGGTGACCCTCTCCTCGGGTCGGGAAGCCGACTACTACATCGACCTGCGCCGGATCACGCTGGACGGCGAGGCCGCGCCACTGGTGGGCCGGGTCATGCTCGACCTCACCGCCGACCTGGACTTCGACTGCGTCGGCGGTCTGACGCTGGGCGCCGACCCGGTCGCCACCTCGATGCTGCACGCCTCCGCCGCGCGCGGGCGGCGTCTCGACGCCTTCGTCGTGCGGAAGGCGCAGAAGGCGCACGGCATGCAGCGCCGCATCGAGGGGACGGACGTCAAGGGCCGCCGCTGCCTCGTCGTGGAGGACACCTCGACCACCGGCGGTTCGCCGCTGACCGCCGTCGAGGCCGTCCGCGAGGCGGGCGGCGAGGTCGTCGCCGTGGCCACGATCGTGGACCGGGGCGCCGCCGGCGCCATCGCGGAGGCGGAGCTTCCGTACCTCACCGCCTACCAGCTCGGGGATCTTGGCCTGGCGTAACCGCCGCGAAGTCGTGAAGTGGGCCTCCGGCCGCGCCGGATTCGGCTCCGACCTGCTGCTTTGCCCCGGGGCGGGGTGTTTCACGTGAAACACCCCGCCCCTCGGCGTGCCGGGCCCGTGGGAGCCCGGGGAAGAGTCTGGAAGGATGGGGGCGACGATGACGTCGCCCCCAGGTCAGGGACAGCAACAGCACACACCCCGCACATCACAAGGAGCGGACGAATGCCCATCGCAACCCCCGAGGTCTACAACGAGATGCTCGACCGGGCGAAGGCAGGCAAGTTCGCCTACCCGGCCATCAACGTGACCTCGTCCCAGACCCTGCACGCTGCGCTGCGCGGTTTCGCGGAGGCCGAGAGCGACGGCATCATCCAGATCTCGACCGGCGGTGCCGAGTTCCTGGGCGGTCAGTACAACAAGGACATGGTCACGGGCGCCGTCGCCCTGGCCGAGTTCGCGCACATCGTCGCCGCGAAGTACGACATCACGGTCGCCCTGCACACCGACCACTGCCCGAAGGACAAGCTGGACGGCTACGTCCGCCCGCTGCTCGACGTCTCCGCCGAGCGCGTCAAGGCCGGCGGCAACCCGCTGTTCCAGTCGCACATGTGGGACGGCTCCGCCGAGACCCTCGCGGACAACCTGGCCATCGGCCAGGAGCTGCTCGCGAAGGCCGCCGCCGCCAAGATCATCCTCGAGGTCGAGATCACCCCGACCGGCGGCGAGGAGGACGGCGTCAGCCACGAGATCAACGACGAGCTGTACACCACCGTGGACGACGCGATCCGCACCGCCGAGGCCCTGGGCCTGGGCGAGAAGGGCCGCTACCTGCTCGCCGCCTCCTTCGGCAACGTGCACGGCGTCTACAAGCCGGGCAACGTCGTCCTCCGTCCCGAGCTGCTCAAGGACCTCCAGGCCGGCGTGGCCGCGAAGTTCGGCAAGGCCGACCCGTTCGACTTCGTCTTCCACGGCGGTTCGGGTTCGACGGCCGAGGAGATCGCCACCGCCCTGGAGAACGGCGTCGTGAAGATGAACCTCGACACCGACACCCAGTACGCCTTCACCCGCCCGGTCGTGGACCACATGTTCCGCAACTACGACGGTGTCCTGAAGGTCGACGGCGAGGTGGGCAAGAAGTCCACCTACGACCCGCGCACCTGGGGCAAGCTGGCCGAGGCCGGCATGGCCGCCCGGGTGACCGAGGCGTGCGCCGCGCTGCGCTCGACCGGTACGAAGCTGAAGTAACGAAGCGGTCGTGTGAACGAAGGGTCCGGTGCCCCGCGGGGCACCGGACCCTTCGCGCGCCGGAGGGAGGGCCTGATGTACGACTTCGACCGGGAGATCGACCGGCGCGGCACCTGGTCGGTCCAGTGGGACGGGACCGCGGCCCGCTTCGGCGTGTCCGACCTGCTCCCCTTCACCATCTCCGACATGGACTTCGCCTCCCCGCCGGAGGTGCTCGCCGCCCTCCGCGAGCGCGTCGACCACGGGGTCCTCGGCTACACGGACTGGCGGCTCGGCGGCTTCCGGGAGGCGGTGTGCCACTGGTACGCGAGCCGGCACGGCACCCTGATCGACCCGGACTCCCTGGTGTACGCGCCCTCGGTCCTCAGCCAGCTCTCGCAGCTCCTCCGGATGTGGACCGGGCCCGGTGACGGCGTGGTCGTCCACACCCCCACGTACGACGGCTTCCGCAAGGCCGTCACCGGGCTCGGGCGCGAGCCGCGCGGGGTCCCGGTCGGGGACGCGGAGGCCCTGGAGCGCGAGCTGGCCCGGCCGGACAGCCGGATGCTGCTGCTCTGCTCCCCGCACAACCCGACCGGCCGGGTGTGGACGGAGGAGGAGCTGACCGGCTTCGCCGCGCTGGCCGACCGTCACGGGGTGAGCGTCGTCAGCGACGAGATCCACGCGGACCTGACCGCGGAGGGGCACCGGCACGTGCCGTGGGCCCGGATCGCGGAACCGGGCCGGGGCCGCCGCTGGGCGATGATCACCTCGGCCACGAAGGCGTTCAACTTCCCCGCGCTCTCCGGCTCCTACGGGGTTCTCGGCGACCCCGCCGAGCGGGAGGCCTTCGTCCGGCGCGTGGAGACCGGCGAGGGGCTCGCCTCGCCCGCCGTGCTCTCGCTGACCGCTCACATCGCCGCGTACCGGCACGGCGCGGCCTGGCTGGACGAGTTGCGCGGCTACGTCGCGGGCACGATGGAGCTGGTCCGGGAGCGGCTGGCGGAGGGTCTCCCCGGGGTGGTCTGGGAGCCGCCGCAGGCCGGCTACCTGGCCTGGATCGACCTGCGGCCCCTGGGGATCGGGGAGGCCCGGCTCCAGGAGGAGCTGGTGACGGCGGAGAAGGTCGCGATCATGCCGGGCGGGACGTACGGCACCCCGGGCTTCGTCCGGCTGAACGTGGGCTGCCCCCGCGCCAAGGCGGAACGGGGCGTGGACGCGCTGGTCGGGGCGGCGGCGCGGCTGCGGACGGCCTGAGGCCGGCCGGTTCCGGGGCGGGACCGGGGGAGCGGGCGGAGCGGCCGGCCCGGGGACCGGGCCCCGGAGGCGCCGGGCGCCGGGCCCGGAGGGGCCGCCGGGCGCCGGGTCCGGCCCCGCACTGAGGCAGACTGGCCCCATGGCCATCCACGAGAACCTGCTGGGGGGACCGGCCCCCACCCACCTGCCCGACGAGCCGGGACCGCGCGAACTGCTCGCGAACGGTACGGACCCGGCGGAGGTCGCCGCGAAGTACCCGACCTCCTCGCTCGCCTGGGCGCGCCTCGCCGACGACGCCTACGAGGGCGGACGGGTCGTCGAGTCGTACGCCTACGCCCGCACCGGCTACCACCGGGGCCTGGACGCGCTGCGCCGCAACGGCTGGAAGGGCCACGGCCCGGTGCCGTGGGAGCACGAGCCGAACCGGGGCTTCCTGCGCGCGCTGCACGCCCTGGCGCGGGCGGCCGGGGAGATCGGCGAGAAGGAGGAGCACGAGCGCTGCACGGCGTTCCTGCGGGACTCCTCGGAGACGGCGGCGGAGACGCTGGGCTGACGTCCGCGAAAGCGGCGTGAGCGGTGTGCGGGAGCCCGGGGCGGTGGCCCCGGGCTCCCGCACGTTCCGTTCCGGGCGCGTGTGCGGCGCGGCCAGGGCTTCCGTGCGTCTCGTTCCGGGCGCGTGTGCGGCGCGGTCCGGGCTCCCGCGTGCCGCGCCCCGGACTCGTGCGCGCCTCGTCGCGGGTGCCCACGCGCTCCGGCCTGGGCTTTCGTCCGGAGCGCCCCGGGGGGCCGGGCGTTCCGCTCCCGGGGAACGGACCCGTACATACCGCCCCGCGTCATTCGAGCGTGTTCGAACGGGCCGGTACGATCCCCGGGACCGCAGGAAAGAAAAAGCCGGTTCCGAGGCCCCACCCCCTCTTCCCCCACACCGGCCGAGCAGGGGAGAAGTCTGTCGTGGGCAAGCGTGCCGCATCCGCAGGACAGCGACGAACACGGAGCCGGCGACGGAGCGGAGGCGGGCGCGGCCCCGTGCGCCGGCTCGTCCTCCCCGCCCTGCTCCTGGCGTCCCTCGCGCTCGGTGGCGGTGCCGCCCTCGCCCACTTCCACGGCACGGGGACCGGTGCCACGGCGGCCCCGCCCGCGTCCGGGCCCCCGGCGGGGGAGGCGGACCCGTCGACGGCCGCGCCCGCCACCACCCCGCCGAAGCCGAAGCCGAAGGCGACGCCCACACCGACGCCCACGCCCACGCCGAAGCCCACCCCGAAGAAGCCCGAGGTGCCGCGGTCCGGTCCCGGGACCTTCACCACCGCGCGGGCCGCCGGCGCCCCCACCGGCGACAGCGGGGTCCTGCGCCGCTACCGGGTCCAGGTCGAGGACGGCATCGCGCTCTCGGCCCGCCAGGCGGCCGACGAGATCCAGCGCATCCTGGCCCATCCGCGCAGCTGGGCGGCGCACGGCCGGGGCCGCTTCCAGCTGGTCTCGGAGAACGCCGACTTCGTCATCCGGATCGCCACCCCGGACACGGCGGACGCCCTCTGCCTCCGCCAGGGCCTCGACACCCACGGCGAGCTGAACTGCGAGACCACCGACGGCGTCGTCGTGAACCTCAAGCGGTGGATGCTGGGCTCGCCGACCTTCACGGGCGGGGCCGCCGAGTACCGCCACCTGATCATCAACCACGAGGTGGGGCACGAGATCGGCATCCGGTCCCACATGGCCTGCCCGGGTCCGGGCAAGCTCGCCCCCGCGATGATGCAGCAGATCAAGGGCCTGAACGGCTGCCGGTCGAACGCCTATCCGTACGACGAAGACGGGAGCTACATCACGGGTCCGATCGTGCCATGATGCGTCTGGGACGGCACGCGACGCAGCGCGCCTCCCGAGGGGACCGGAGCTCCCGTGCCGTACGTGGTGCCGCACGGAAGGAGCGGACCGCTACCCGGTAGAACGTTTCGAGGAGACAGAAATGTCCACCTTCCCGGGTTCTCCCGACGCCTCCGCAGCCGACTCGGCCGCCGACGATCCGAACCTCGACTTCGCGGGCACGACACCGTACGAGGACTACGTCCGGGCGGACGTCCTCACCCACCTCCAGCACCTCCGCTCGGACGACCCCGGCGAGATGGTCTTCCTGGTCACCACTCAGGTGATGGAGCTGTGGTTCACGGTGATCGTCCACGAGTGGGAGACCGCGAGCCGTGCCCTGCGCGAGGACCGCGTGCCGGTCGCGATGGACGCGCTCAAGCGCTCCGTGCGCGAGCTGGAGGCGCTGAACCACTCCTGGCGGCCGCTCGCCCAGCTCACCCCCGCCCAGTTCAACGCCTACCGGGGCTCCCTGGGCGAAGGGTCCGGCTTCCAGTCCGCGATGTACCGGCGGATGGAGTTCCTGCTCGGCGACAAGTCCGCGTCCATGCTCGTCCCGCACCGGGGCGCGCCCCGCGTCCACGCCGAGCTGGAGAAGGCGCTCCACGAGCCGAGCCTGTACGACGAGGTCCTCGGCCTGCTCGCCCGGCGCGGCCTGCCCGTGCCCGCCGCCGTCCTCGGCCGCGACCTCTCGCAGCGGTACGAGCCCTCGCCCGAGGTCGAGGCGGTCTGGGCCGGGATCTACGCGGACCCCGACCAGAACGGCGAGCTGGTCCGCCTGGGCGAGGCCCTGAGCGACGTGGCCGAGCTGGTCTGGCGCTGGCGCAACGACCACCTGGTGGCGACCCGGCGCGCGATGGGCGCCAAGACCGGCACCGGCGGTTCGGCGGGCGTGGCCTGGCTGGAGAAGCGGGCGCAGAAGAACGTGTTCCCCGAGCTGTGGACGGCCCGCAGCCATGTCTGAGTCGCTGGAGGGCAAGGCCCTCGCCCTCGACACGGCCGACGAACTGGCCAAGCACCGGGAGAAGTTCGTCCTCGACGCGGACACCGTCTACCTCGACGGCAACTCGCTCGGCGCGCTGCCCGCCCACGTCCCCGCCCGCGTGGCCGACGTCGTCTCCCGCGAGTGGGGCGAGCTGCGCATCCGCTCCTGGAGCGAGTCCGGCTGGTGGACCGCGCCCGAGCGGATCGGCGAGCGGATCGCGCCGATCGTCGGCGCCGGTCCCGGGCAGATCGTGGTCGGCGACTCGACCAGCGTGAACGTCTTCAAGGCGGTCGTCGCCGCCGCCCGCCTGGCCGGCGACGGACGCGACGAGATCCTGGTGGACGCGACGACCTTCCCCACGGACGGGTACGTCGCGGAATCGGCGGCGCGGATGACGGGCCACCGGATGGTGCCCGTCGACCCCGCGGGGATGGCGGAGGCGGCCGGCCCGCGCACGGCCGCCGCCCTCGTCAACCACGCCGACTTCCGCAGCGGCCGGCTCCACGACCTGCCGGGCATCACCGCCGCCCTGCACGCGGCGGGCGCGCTCGCCGTCTGGGACCTGTGCCACACCGCGGGCGCCCTGCCGGTCGGCCTGGACGCCCACGGGGTCGACCTGGCGGTCGGCTGCACGTACAAGTACCTGAACGGCGGGCCCGGTTCCCCCGCGTACCTGTACGTCGCGGAGCGCCACCAGGCCGCCTTCGACTCGCCGCTGCCCGGCTGGAACTCGCACGCCGACCCGTTCGCCATGGTCCCCGGGTACGAGGCGGCCCCGGGCGCCGTGCGGGGCCGGGTCGGCACCCCCGACATCCTCTCCATGCTGGCGCTGGAAGCGGCGCTCGACGTGTGGGACGGGGTCGCGATCGAGGACGTGCGGGCCAAGTCCCTCGCCCTGACGGACTTCTTCCTGGAGTGCGTCCGGGCGTACGCCCCCGAGGGCAGGGTCGCGTCGGTCACGCCCGGGGCGCACGCCGAGCGCGGCAGCCAGGTCGCGCTGCGCTGTGCCGAGGCCCCGGCGGTGATGGCCGAGCTGATCCGGCGCGGCGTCGTGGGCGACCTGCGCCTCCCGGACATGCTGCGGTTCGGCTTCACGCCGCTGTACGTCGGGTTCGCGGACACCGAGCGGGCGGCGCGGACCCTCGCGGAGGTGCTGACGGACGTGCCGGCGGGCACGGGCGCCCCGGGCACTCCGGAGGCTCCGGAGGCGTGACCACGCCGGGACCTTCCGGGACCACCGGGTTCCGGAAGGTCCCGGAAGGTCCCCGGCAGGTCCCGGAGGGCCGGGCAGGTCCCGGCGGGTCTCCAGGGGCCGCCCGCGGCAGGTCCCCAGGGGCCGCCCGGCGGGCCCCCGGGAGCCCGGGGCGCCCCGGACCGGCGACCGTCAGGACCGGGGGCCCCGGTCCTGGTACCGTCCCCGCAGGTCAGGCCGGACCGGCCCCGTACCGGAGAGGTTGGAGAGCCCATGGACCCCGCCGCGCGCGACGCCGCCGAAGAGGCGTCGGCCTTCTCGCACCCGGCCGTCGCCCCGGACGCCTCCGCCGCGTACGGCGGCCACCCGGACCAGGTGGTCGACTTCTACGCCCCGCGCGACGGGCGCGTCCGGGCCCCGCTCGTCGTCGCCCTGCACGGCGGCGCCTGGCGGGCACCGTACGACCGGCGGCACCTCTCCCCGTTCGCGGACTTCCTGGCCCGGCGCGGCTTCGCCGTCGCCAGCGTCGAGTACCGGCGCGGCGGCGGCCTCCCCCGTCAGGGTGGCGCGGCCCCGGTCGCCGGGCGCTGGCCCGAGACCTTCGACGACGTGGCCGCCGCCCTGGACGCCGTGCCGGAACTCGCCGCCGCGCACCTGCCGGGGGCCGACACGGGCCGGATCGTGCTCACCGGGCACTCGGCCGGCGGCCACCTCGCCCTGTGGGCCGCCGCCCGGCACGTCCTGCCCGCCGGCTCCCCGTGGCGGCTCCCGGCCCCGCCCGCGCTGCGCGGCGTCGTCGCCCTCGCCCCGATCGCCCACTTCGGGAGGGCGACCGAGCTGGGGGTGTGCGGCGGCGCGGTCACCGAACTCCTCGGCGGACCCGGCGCGTACGAGGAGCGGGCGGCCTCCGCCGACCCCGCCCGCCTCCTCCCGACCGGGATCGCGACCACCGTCGTCCAGGGCCGCGAGGACGTCGTCGTGCCGTACGCCGTCGCCGACGCGTTCGCGGAGGCGGCCGCGGCGGCGGGCGAGACGGTCGGCCTGACGCTCCTGGAGGACGCCGGCCACTTCCCGCCGATCGACCCGTCGGCGGACGCGTGCGCGGTGGTCGCGGAGGAGATCGCCCAGCTGGCCTGGTGACGGGACCGGCCCCGCGCCGGCCCCGGCGGCGGCGCGGGGGACTCCGTAGTACTCAGGGGGGACGGGGGAGAATCCGTACGCGGTGGGACGACCCGGTCCCCCCGCCCCCGTACCGTGATCCGGGTGACTCAGACACAGACCCCCGGGACGAGCCGCGCCCCCGAGTTCCACCTGGTACAGGTCGTCCTCGGCGGGCTGCGGCAGGAACTCTTCCACGACGCCCTCGCCTACCGGCCGCTGCCTCCCGTGGAGGTCACCAGCAGGCCGGCGCGCCTCCTGCCGAAGCGGATACGGGCGCGCGCGGGGTTCTTCCCGCACGCGGTCGTCGCGTTCCTCGCCGCGATCGCCTTCGTCGCGGGGTACGAGAGCGCCGACATCCGTTTCCCCCCGCTGACGCTCGTGGTCTCCTGCGCGCCGCCCGCGATCGTGCTGCTCACCCTGGTCCGGCCGGTCCTCGCCTTCTGGGCCTCGCTCGGTTCCGCCCCCTTCATCGGCTACCTCACCGACTACGACGCCGGCTGGCCCTGGTCGCACACGACGTTCTTCTCCCACCTGGTGGTCCTCGCCGTGGTCGCCGCCCGCACCCGGCCCCGCGCGGCGGTGTGGATGTGGCTGGTGACGGCGGCCTTCGGCCTCTTCACCGGCATGTTCCTCGGCACGGGGGACGACTCCGAGGCCGTCGCGATGATCTTCGTCTCCGCCCTGGTCCTGCTCGCCGTCACCGTCTTCCAGGTCCGCCGCGAGGCCGACCGCGAGGTCACCGCCCAGCAGACCGTCACCGAGCGGGAACGGTCGAAGCGGACCCTCCTGGAGGAGCGCACCACCATCGCCCGGGAGCTGCACGACGTCGTCGCCCACCACATGTCGGTGGTGGCGATCCAGGCGGAGGCCGCGCCGTACCGGGTCGAGAACCCGCCGCCGGAGCTGGAGCAGGCGTTCCTCACCATCCGCGAGAACGCGGTCGCCGCGCTGACCGAGCTGCGCCGCATCCTCGGCGTCGTCCGGGCCGAGGACTACGAGGCGCCCGACGCCCCGCAGCCGACCCTCGCCGACCTGGACGCCCTCGTCGCCAACGTCCGCGAGGCCGGGCTCGACGTGGAGAAGACGGTGACCGGCGCGGTGCGCGAACTGCCGCAGGGCGTGGAGCTCTCCGCGTACCGGATCGTCCAGGAGGCCCTGTCGAACGTGCTGCGGCACGCGCCGGGCGCGGCGGCGAGGGTCGAGGTCGGTTATGTCCTCGGCGGCCTCGGCCTGCGCGTCGTCAACGGGCCCGCGCGCGGGCTGGTGAAGCCCTCCCCGGGCGCCGGGCACGGCATCACCGGCATGCGGGAGCGGGTGGCGATGCTGGGCGGCGAGATGACGGCGGAGCCGGCCGGCGACGGCGGCTACGAAGTGACGGCCTTCGTCCCCGTGAGCCGCGAGGAGACGGCGGAATGAGCATCAGGGTGCTGATCGTCGACGACCAGATGATGGTCCGGGAGGGCTTCTCGGTGCTGCTCGGCGCGATGCCGGACATCGAGGTCGTCGGGGAGGCCGTCAACGGCCGGGAGGCGATCGCGCAGGTCGCGGCCCTCCGCCCCGACGTGGTCCTCATGGACATCCGGATGCCCGAGCTGAACGGCATCGAGGCCACCCGGGAGATCGTCGCCGCCGACGCGGACGCGAAGGTGCTGGTCCTCACCACGTTCGACCTGGACGAGTACGTGTACCAGGCGCTGCGCGCCGGCGCCTCCGGCTTCCTGCTCAAGGACGCCTCGGCCCGGCAGCTCGCGGACGGCGTGCGGGTCGTCGCGGCCGGCGAGGCACTGCTCGCGCCGACCGTCACCAAGCGGCTGATCACCGAGTTCGCGAAGGCGCCGGGCTCCTCCCCCCGCCCGCCCGTGATGGCACGGGTCGGGGAGCTGACCGAACGCGAGACGGAGGTCCTCGTCCTCATCGCGCAGGGCCTGTCGAACTCCGAGATCGCCGACCACCTCGTCGTCGCGGAGTCCACGATCAAGACCCATGTGAGCCGCGTCCTGGTGAAACTGGGCCTCCGCGACCGGACGCAGGCGGCGGTCTTCGCGTACGAGGCGGGTCTGGTGAGGGTCGGCGGCTGAGGCCCGGCCGGGACCGGGCCGGGACCCGGCCGGGGCGGGTCCCGGCGGCGCGGTCCGTACGGGCCCGGCCCGGCGGCCGGACCCGCGCGGGGGCGCCGTCCGGCGGGGGTCGGGGGCGCCCGCGGGTGGGTAGCGTCCGTCCATGGACGCCACCGACACCGCGTACGACCCCTGGTCCGCCGAGTTCGTCGCGGACCCGTACCCCGCCTACGCCGAGCTGAGGGCCGCGGGCCCCGTCCACTGGTACGGACCGTCCCGCCAGTGGCTGGTCCCGCGCCACGAGGACGTCTCGGCGCTCCTCCGGGACCGGCGGCTCGGCCGGACCTACACGCACCGGTTCACCCACGAGGAGTTCGGGCAGGAGCCCCCGGACGCCGCCCACGAGCCCTTCCACACGCTCAACGACCACGGGCTGCTCGACCTGGAGGGGGCCGACCACACCCGCATCCGGCGGCTCGTCTCGAAGGCGTTCACGCCGAGGACGGTGGAGGGCCTGGCCCCGACGGTGCGGCGGCTCGCCGCCGATCTGGTCGGGGGACTGGTGGCGGCGGGCGGCGGCGACCTCCAGGCCGAGGTCGCGGAACCCCTGCCGGTGGCGGTGATCGCGGAGATGCTGGGCATCCCGGAGGAGGACGAGGGGCGGGCACGGTTGCGGCCCTGGTCCGCGGCGATCTGCGGAATGTACGAGTTGAACCCCTCGGAGGAGACGGCACGGCGGGCCGTCGAGGCGTCGGTGGAGTTCTCGGACTACCTGCGGGAACTGATCGCGAGGCGCCGCGCGCACCCCGGGGACGACCTGCTCTCGGCGCTGGCCGGGGTCCCGGAGCTGACCGAGCAGGAGACGATCTCCACCTGCGTCCTCCTCCTGAACGCGGGCCACGAGGCCACGGTGAACACCACGGTGAACGGGTGGTGCACGCTGCTCCGCGAAGGCCTCCGCCCGGACCCCGGGAACCTGCCCGCGGCCGTGGAGGAACTCCTGCGCCACGACACCCCGCTCCAGCTCTTCGAGCGCTGGGTCCTGGACGACATCGAGATCGGCGGCCGGGTCGTCCCCCGGGGTTCGGAGGTGGCCCTCCTCCTCGGCTCCGCCAACCGCGACCCGTCCCGCTTCGGGCCCACCGCCGACGCCCTCGACCTCACCCGCGCCGACAACCCCCACGTCACCTTCGGCGCGGGCATCCACTACTGCCTCGGCGCCCCGCTGGCCCGCCTCGAACTGGGGGCGGTCTTCGGGGAGCTGCTGAGGCAGGCGCCGGGGATGCGCCTGGTGGCGGAACCGGTGCGGAAACCGGGGTTCGTGATCAGGGGGTACGAGGAGGTGCTGGTGGAGGTGTGAGGGCCGCCCCGAGGGAGGGGAGGGCGCGGCCGGGCCCGGCCCGTACGGTCCCGCGGCCGGCAGCGGTACGGGACGGGCCCCGGCCCGCCTCGCCGGCCTGGGCGGTGCGGAAGTCTACGGGGCGAGCACGGGGCCACGCCTCCGCCGGGGCCGGGCGGGCTACGGCCTGGCGGAGTCCGTCCCCCCGGGGAGTCCGGCCGGGACCGGGGCGTTCGCCCCGCGCCGCCACCACGGGCTCACGGCGCCGCCGCCGAGCCCCGCGACGAGTCCGAGGGCGCCGCCCACCGCGAGGCCGTCGGTCACGGTCTGGGCCGGGGAGCCGTGCCGTTCGTCGCCGACCCAGCCGTAGAGCTCGCCCTTCCAGGGGCCGTACGACACGACGAAGGCCGTCTCCCACGTCGCGAGCAGCGGGTCCCGGTCGGGGTCGCACCGGAACGGACCGGTGCGTTCCCGGCCGTCCCACGGGTCCTTCCAGCGGACCACGCAGTCGCCGTCGGGCTCCTCGCTCAGCACGGTCAGTTCGACCTGCGGGTCGTCGACCGACGCCAGGCCCCAGTGGACGGCGGGGGCGAGGGCCAGGACCGACGCCAGGACCAGCCAACGCCAGCGGCTCCGACGGCGGGTCCTCGGCGGGGGAGCGGTCCCGTTCCCGGCCGGCCCGGGGCGTCCCGGGGCCACGAGGACGGGCAGTCCCCGTTCCTCGGCCCGCCTCGCGATCCGGCGCCGCGCGCTCCCGCCCCGTACCGGCAGCGCCCAGAACAGCTCCCCGCTGTGGGGGCGGGTGAACACCCCGCCCGTGCGCGGGTCGCCGCACCACCACAGCACGCCGTCCGGACCGGGCAGGGCCCCGGTCTGGCGCCACCGCACGGCCACGACGGTGAGCGGCCACAGTTCGCCGGACGCCGGGGAGGCGAGGACGATCACCGGGGAGTGCAGGCTGCGGGCCACCGGCACGGCGGCGTGCGCCGACCACTCCCCGGTGGCCAGGACGGCCCGCATCCTGCGGGCGGTCACCAGGGCCCCGGCCCCGGTGAAGACGAACGCGACGCCGAGGCAGACGGCCCAGGCGACCACGTCGCCGGTCCACGCGGGCCCCGGCGGGAGCCCGACGACCACGCCCCCGGCGAGCGCGGCGACACCCCCGGCCAGCGTCCGTCCGGCCCGCTTCCGGTACCGGTCCAGCGCCTCGGCGGTCCCCGCCGTGTCCAGTGCGCGCGTCATCGTGCCCCCGTCGTCCCCGGTGTCCCCCACCACCCGTGACGCTATCCGTCTCCCGTACGGGATTCCCTTCGCGCCTCCGGCAACGTCGCCCCCTCCGCGACGTCACGCGCCCGGCAGGGTCAGCCCCCACGCCCCCTCCCGCACCGTCCACGTCCGCCGCCGGACCGGGCCCGTCAGCCGGCCGTCCGCGCGGTAGCGGAAGTCCGGGCCCGAGACGGTGAGGGTGTGGGCGGTCGCGCGGCGCGGCGGGGACGACGGGGGGTGGACGGTCACCTCGGCCGCGCCCGCGACCGAGCGGGCCGTCAGGGCCTCCAGGGGGGTGTCGACGTCCGCGAGGAGTATCCCGTCCGCCTCCACCCGCAGCCGGTGGGTGCGGACCGCCAGGGCCGCCGGGGCGGGCCGGACCAGGGTGCGGACGAGGGAGCGGCAGGTGCCCCAGACCGACGGGCCCGGGTCCGTGACGGGCGCGGCCGGGACCAGGAGGTCTCCGAGGACGATGCCGTCGCTGTCGTCGACCAGGAGGTCCAGGCGGCGGACGGTCCCGCCCAGGGCCGCCCGCGCCGCCGCCGGGGTGGAGCGCGGCACGCCGAGCGCGTGGGCCACTTCCAGGGCCCCCGGCACCCCGATCGGGACGAGGGAGAGGGACCTTCCGGCGAGGTCGCGCTCCCGGCGCAGCAGCGCCACCGTGCGCAGCAGCGCCCGGTCGTCGCCGAGCACCACCGGGCGCCGGGAGCCGCGCCGGGCCAGGGCCCGGGAGAATTCCTCCGGGCCGTCCGGCAGGCAGATCTTCGCTTCCGCGCCTGCGCACAGCACATCTTTCGCGATCCGTACGGACTCGCCGTCACTTCGGCGGGCGACCGGGTCGACGATGACCAGCAGCTGGTCGTGATCCGACACCTCGGTCCTTCCTCGGGTAGCATCTTTGTGCAAGAGCCCCTTGCGCTATTGCGCCAGGGGCTTCGTCTATTCCGGGGCACACCGGTGAGGCGGCGTACGCCCCCTGACCTTGGACATGCCCCACCCGGAAGGGGTGTACGCCTGTGCCCGCACTTGTGCTGCTCGGTGCTCAGTGGGGTGACGAGGGCAAGGGAAAGGCCACCGACCTGCTCGGTGGGTCCGTTGACTATGTGGTGCGCTACCAGGGCGGCAACAATGCCGGCCACACGGTCGTCGTGGGCGACCAGAAGTACGCGCTGCACCTTCTCCCTTCCGGAATCCTCTCACCGGGGTGCACCCCGGTGATCGGAAACGGTGTCGTCGTCGACCCGGCGGTCCTGCTCTCCGAGCTGAGCGGACTGAACGAACGCGGCGTGGACACGTCGAAGCTCCTGATCAGCGGCAACGCCCATCTGATCACCCCGTACAACGTCACCCTCGACAAGGTGACGGAACGGTTCCTCGGCAAGCGCAAGATCGGCACCACCGGCCGGGGCATCGGCCCGACCTACGCCGACAAGATCAACCGCGTCGGCATCCGCGTCCAGGACCTCTACGACGAGTCGATCCTCACCCAGAAGGTCGAGGCGGCGCTGGAGGGCAAGAACCAGCTCCTCGCCAAGCTCTACAACCGGCGGGCCATCGACGCCGGGCAGATCGTCGAGGAGATGCTCCAGTACGCGGAGCAGATCAGGCCGTTCGTCGCGGACACCACCCTGATCCTCAACAACGCGCTCGACGAGGACAAGGTCGTGCTCTTCGAGGGCGGCCAGGGCACGCTCCTGGACGTCGACCACGGCACGTACCCCTTCGTCACCTCCTCGAACCCGACCGCGGGCGGCGCCTGCACGGGTACGGGCGTCGGCCCGACGAAGATCTCCCGGGTCATCGGCATCCTCAAGGCGTACACCACGCGCGTGGGCGCCGGACCGTTCCCGACGGAGCTGTTCGACCAGGACGGCGAGGACCTGCGCCGCATCGGCGGCGAGCGGGGCGTCACCACCGGCCGTGACCGCCGCTGCGGCTGGTTCGACGCGGTCATCGCCCGTTACGCGACCCGCGTCAACGGCCTGACCGACTTCTTCCTCACCAAGCTCGACGTGCTCACCGGCTGGGAGCAGATCCCGGTCTGCGTCGCGTACGAGATCGACGGCAAGCGCGTCGAGGAGCTGCCGTACTCGCAGTCCGACTTCCACCACGCGAAGCCGGTCTACGAGATGCTGCCGGGCTGGTCCGAGGACATCACCAAGGCCAAGACCTTCGCCGACCTGCCGAAGAACGCGCAGGCGTACGTGAAGGCCCTGGAGGAGATGTCGGGCGCCCCGATCTCCGCCATCGGCGTCGGCCCCGGCCGCACCGAGACGATCGAGATCAACTCCTTCATCTGACGGGAGGACGTGCGAGGGCCCGCCCTCCCGGTTCGCCGGGACGGCGGGCCCTCCGCGTCTCCGCATCCCGCGTGTCCGGCCTCCGCGTCTTCGCACCCCGCGTGTCCGGCCTCCGCGTGTCCGCACCCCGCGCGTCCGGTCCCCCGCGCGTCCGGCTACGAACGCCGGTACTCGCCCGGCTCCGCGTCCGCCATCGGGTAGAGGAGGAGCATGTCCTCGCCCTTCCACTTGCCGACCGTCAGGTAGGCGGAGTCGTTCTCGGCGCACTCCGTGCTCCAGAGGGCCGGGTCGCGGACCTGCGGGCCGATCACCAGGAGGCCCCCGGCGCCCGCGAGGACGGCCGTGGAGCCGCAGGTGACGTTCTCCCGGGTGGGGGCGCCCGTCTCGTCCGTGCGCGGGAAGGAGTCGAGGAACTCGACCAGCCGGGTGCCGACCGGCCCCTGGGCGATCGTCATCGTCGAGGTGTAGCGCCGCTCGGTGTCCTTGTCCGTCCCCGGCAGGGGGACCTGCTCCCACCGGCCGAGGAAGCGGGCGGGGACGACGGCGGTGCCGGTGGGCGCCTTGCGGAAGGTGGCCCTCACGGCGCCCGAGGACCACTCCAGGACGTCGGGGGAGCGCAGGGCGAGGGTCTGGTGGGCGGCGGGGGTGCAGCGTCCGGCGGGTACGCCGGACGTCACGTCGGACTCGCCGTAGACGACCTCGTCCTCGTCGGCCGAGACGAGCCGGGAGCGGCCCGTGCACAGGCGGTTCGGGGTGACGTGCGTGTAGACGGCGTTCTTGGTACCCGCCGCGCCCTGGGTGATCTCGATCCGGAACGTCTCCCGGGGGGAGTCCACCCCGCCCTGGAGCACGCCCTCCCAGGCACCGAGGAAACCGGCCGGGACGACCCCGGCGGGGCGGGCGGGGGAGCTGCCGGTCCGCCCCTTTCCCCGGTCCTTCCGCCCGTCGGCGCCGGTTCCGGTGTCCGGGCCGGGCCAGAGGACGTACGTGACGGTGGCGGCGGCGGCCACCGCGAGGGCCGTGAGGACGGCGGTCAGGGTCCGGCGCCGGGGGCGCGGGACGGCGGCCGTCGGCCGGGACCCCTCCCCGGCCCCGCCGTGGTCCGGGCCGGTCTCCGTGCCGGGGCCGCCGGTCTCCGTACCCGTGCCGGTCTCCGTACCCGTACTCGGTCCCGCCCCGGGGCCCGGCCCCGATGCCTCCGCCTCCAGGACCCGGGCGGCGTGGCGGCCGAGGCGGGCCAGGACGTCCGCCGGGAGCCAGGGGTCGGAGAGCGGCAGGGTCGCGGTGATCTCCCCGGGCGCGGGGCGGGACGCCGGGTCCTTGGCGAGGCAGGCGCGGATCAGCCCGGAGAGTTCGGGCGGGAGGCCGGTCAGGTCGGGCTCGTCGTGGGCGATGCGGAACATGGTGGCGTGGATGCCGCTGTCCGCCGAGCCGAAGGGGGCGCGGCCGGTCGCCGCGTAGACGAGGACCGAACCGAGGCAGAAGACGTCCGACGCGGGCGTGAGGCGTTCGCCGCGCACCTGCTCCGGGGACATGAAGCCGGGCGAGCCGACGACGGCCCCGGTGGTGGTCAGGTCGCCGCCCTCGGCGACCGTGTCGACGGCGCGGGCGATGCCGAAGTCGATGAGCTGCGGTCCGTCGACGGTCAGCAGGACGTTGGAGGGCTTGAGGTCGCGGTGGACCAGCCCGGCGGCGTGGATGTGGCCGAGGGCGCGGGCGAGGCCGGACGCCAGGGTCCGCACGGTGCCGGTCGGCAGGGGCCCGTACTCGTCGCCCACCACGGTCCGCAGCGACGGCCCCGGCACGTAGCCGACGGCGACCCACGGGGGGTCGGCGGAGGTGTCCGAGCCGAGCACGGGCGCCGTGCCCGTGCCGCCGACCCGCTCCAGGGCGGCGACCTCGCGGGCGAACCGGCGCCGGAACTCGTCCCGGCCGGCCAGTTCGGCGTGCACCACCTTCACGGCGACCGTCCGGCCGCCGGCCGAGCGCGCCAGGAACACCCGGCCCATCCCCCCGGCCCCCAGCCGGCCGATCAGACGGAACGGGCCGATGGCGACGGGGTCTTCCTCGGTCAATGGCTCCACGCCGTCAGAGCATGCCAGACCGGTCGCCGGGCGTCTCCATGCCGCCACCCGCCGCCACCCGCCGCTACCCACCGTCGTCCGCCCGCCGTCCGTGGCCGCCTGCCACCCACTGCCGTCCGCCGTCGTCCGCCCCTCTCGTCCGCCCTCCGGCCGTGGGCCCCGGCCCTCAGTCCTCCCCGCAGAGCCGCAGCCCCTTCGGGGTCGCGCAGGGCAGGTGGCCGTGGAGGCGGACGAGGTCCTGGCCGGCGCCCCGGACGAGGTAGGCGAGGAAGCCGGCGGCCAGGGAGCCGGCCGGCGGCTCGTCCCAGGTGTAGGCGTACTCGACCTCCCGGTACGGGTAGCCGTTCCCGTCCGGATCGGCCGCGTCGGCGTCGCGGCCGTCGATCGCCACCCGGCGCACGCCCCGGAGGGTGCTGCCCGCGCGCGGTTCGCTGTAGCCGAGGGCGCCGGGAATCCGGGCGACGGTGGCCAGGACCTGTTCGGTGGAGTCGACTTCGCAGAGGGTGACCCTCGCGTCGGGGTCGGTGCGGTGTTCGCAGTCGAAGGAGGAGGCGCCCGGCTCGTTCCGCCCGAGGACGCGGCGCTGGAAGACCTCCCTGGTGCCGGAGCCGGCGTTCCGGCTCACCAGCCGGATCGGCAGGTCCGGGCCGCCGAGCGCGCTCCAGTTGGTGATCCTCCCCCGGTAGACGTCCCGGACGCGCGCCCTGCTGAGGTTGTCGACGGGCACCCCGTCGTTGACGACGAGGGTGAAGAGGGAGAGGGCGACCGCGCTCTCCCGCAGCCGGGGGAAGCCGTTCGGCTTGCGCCCGTCGGAGAACACGACGACGGCGGGCGGGCTCCCGGCCGCCTTCTCCCCGGTGAGGGCCAGTTCCCGGACCCCGGTGGCCGAGCCCCGCGCGTCCACGGTCACCCGTGATCCCGGGCAGTCCTCCTCGTACTTCTTCGCGGCGTCCCGCAGGACGGGTGCGAAGGCCGTCGAGCCGGTGACCGTGAGGGCGCCCCGGGCGCAGCCGATCGGCTGCGGGGTCTCCTCCCGGACGATGATCGCGGCGAGGGCGACGACGCACGCGGTGAGAAGGACGGTGACGGTCAGCGCGGCCCGGCTGAAGACGGGGAGCTTGTCGTCGGGGGTGATGCTGCGGTTGGGGTGGACGCGGCCCTCGGCGATGCTGCCGTCGACCGTGACCGGGCTGCCGGTGGGGCCCCCGCCGAGCAGGACGAGCAGTTTGTAGGAGGCGCCCCGGTTGAGCGGGACCTTCGGCAGCAGGATGCTGGTGGCACCCTCCGCCGGACCCGTCCAGGTCGCGGGGAAGTGGCTCAGGAGGCGGGGGTGGTCGGGGGCGGTGACGACGACCGCCTTCACGTGCCGGTCCTCGAACTCCACCGTGAGCCCGTGGTCGTCCCCGTCCGTGTAGTGGTCGGCGGTGACGGACACGGCCCCGTCGTTCTCGATCCTGAGCAGGACGAGGGTGGCGTCCTCCAGGTCGGGGCTGGTGTCGAAGTAACCGCGCCGCACGGCCGCGCCGGCTCCGGTGGCGCCGGCCGTCGCGCCGTCGCCGATGTACGTGTCGAGCTGGACGCGGTAGCCGATCCGCCGCTGGCGCAGCATCCACCACTGGTACCAGGCGACGCCGACCGAGACGAGGACGCCGAGGAGCGCGGTGACCACGGCGATGAGGTTCTCGGCGGTGAACCATTCCATGGGCGCGACGGTACGGACGTGTGTGCGGTCGTGGGGGGTACGTCGCGACCCGCCACCTGGAGTTCTTCCTTCCGCAAGCGGGAGGGGCACGGGCCTCCCGGGGCCGGGGAGCGGTCGGGACGCGGGCGGGGCACGGGCGGGGCGCGGGCGGAGTACGGGCGGGGCGCGGTCCTCCGCCGGGCGGCGCGGGACGCGCGGTGCCCGGGGCGCGCCGGGGCGTCGCGCGGGCGGGTCATCAGAGGTTGCCGGGGGCGGGGAGCCTGGGTGTAATGGCCACGAGGGGGCCTTCGTCCGGGGCCGCGAGGGGGCCTTCCGTCCGAGGAGTTACCCCATGCGCGTCATCGAAGTGACCTCCTACGGAGGACCCGAGGTCCTCCGTATCGCCAAGCGCCCCGACCCGGAGGCGGGGGACGTCCCCGGCCGCGTGCGCGTGCGGCTCAAGGCCGCCGCCGTGCACCAGGCCGACCTGAGGATCCGCTCCGGCCGGTGGGCCGCCCTCCTGGGCGAACTGGCCCCGCCCTTCGTCCTCGGCTTCGACTTCGCGGGCGTCCTCCTCGACGACGCGCCCGGTCTCCCCGAGGGCACCCGGGTGGCCGGTTTCGTGCCCTGGGTGACGGAGGGGACGGGCGAGGGCACCTACGCGGAGGTGATCCGCGCCGACCCGTCCTGGCTGGCACCGCTCCCGGAGGACATGGACTTCACCACGGCCGCCTCGGTGCCGCTCTCCTCGATGGCGGCGGCCCAGGCCGTCGACCTCCTGGACCTTCCGAAGGGTTCCCCGGTCCTGGTCAGCGGAGCCGGCGGGGTGGTGGGCCGGTTCGCCGTCCAGCACGCCACCGCCGTGGGCCTCCGGGTGATCGCCCTCGCCGACGAGGGCGACCGGCACGAACTGCGCTCCCTCGGCGCCGAGGAGCTGGTCCCGCGCGGCGACCCGGCCGAGGTCGTCCCCGGAGTGCTCGGCCACGTCCCGGAGGGGGTCGCGGCCGTCCTCGACGCGGCGCTCATCGGCGAGGCGCTGCTGCCCGCCGTGCGGGACGGCGGGGTCTTCGTCTCGGCCTCGGGCGAGCAACTGCCGACCGCCGACCGGGACATCACCGTCACCGCGATCCGCCCCCGGCCGGACGCCCCGCGCCTGAAGCAGATGCTGGAGAGCGTCGCCGCCCGCGAGCTGGCCACCCGCACGGCGGACGTCCTCCCCCTGACCTCGGCCGCCGAGGCCCACCGCCGCGCGGAGGCGGGCCACCGCCCGGGCCGGATCGTGCTGCTGATCTGACCTGACCTGACCTGACCTGACCTGATCTGACCTGACCTGATCTGATCTGGCCCGACCCGGCCGGCCCAGACCAGCCCGCCCCAGCCCGACCCGACCCACCCCGGTCCGAGCCACGACGGCGGCCGTCCGCGTCGGCGAACGCCGGTGGACCTCAGTGGATGTCGTGGCCGGGGTGGGACCGGTCGTACGCGTGCCGTGCCTCGGCGATGACGGCACGATGCGCGAGGGACCAGTCGGCGAGCGCCTTGACCAGGTGGGTCAGGCCCGCCCCGGTCTCGGTCAGGCGGTAGTCGACCTGGGCCGGGACGGTCGGGTACACGGTGCGCAGCACGAGGCCGTCGCGTTCGAGCCTGCGCACGGTGAGGGTGAGCATGCGCTGGGAGATGCCTTCGACGGCGCGCTGGAGTTCGCGGAAGCGACGCGGCCCGCCGGCGAGTTCGACGACCACGAGCACGGACCACTTGTCCCCGATGCGGTCCAGGACGTCGCGGATGCCGCAGTCGGGGTGGTCCTCGCGCCCGCACGGGTCGAGGTCGGCGGGGGTGGTGGTTACCCCGGTGTGCGTGAGTGACATCGGAATGCCTTCTTGTGGCCGGTGGGTGCGCGGTCGAGGATCAAGCGTAGTTACTGATGAGAACCACTGCGGAAGACTGCGATTGATCATGATTCTGGTGACCGGAGCGAACGGGAATCTCGGCTCGACCACTCTTGCGGCCCTGCGGGCCCGTGGGGCCGTCGCGACGGGCGGCAGCCGCACGCCGGGCGAGGGGATGCGGCGTCTCGACTTCGACGACCGCGCGAGCCTCGACCTCACCGGCGTGTCGACCCTGGTGCTCGTCTCCGCCGGTTACGCGGAGGACGACCGGGTCGTCGCCCGGCACGCGGCGGTCCTGGACGCCGCCGTCCGTGACGGCGTCGGCCACGTCGTCTACACGAGCCTGACCACCGCCGGCGATCACCTCGGTTTCGCCCTGGCGCACCGTGCGACCGAGCGCCTGGTGCGGGCGAGCGGGCTGCCGTGGACGATCCTGCGCAACGGCCTGTACGCCGAACTCTTCGGCGGTCTGCTGATGTGGGGCCGCGACGGTGTGGAGTCCGCGTTCGGGGACGGCGCCCTGGCCGCGGTCCCCCGGGAGGACCTGGCCGAGGCCGCGGCGGTGGTGGCGTCGCGTCCCGCGCCTCATCGCGGGCGCGTCTACGACCTCGTCGGCACGCCGATCACGGCGGGGCAGGTGGCCGGCGCTCTCGGCGTCGCGCACCGTCCCATCGGCCTCGGCGAGTACCGGCGCCGGCTCCTCGACGAGACGGCGGGGCTGCTGCCGTTCCAGCCGCCGATGCTCGCCTCGATGGCCACGGGCGTCCGGCACGGCTTCCTGGACGGAACCACGCCTGATCTCACCAACCTCCTCGGCCGGGTGGTCCGCGATCCGCTGCCCACGGCCGTCGCGGCCGCTGCCGCCGCCAGGCCGGAAGCACGCGTGTAGCGGCGGCGGCACGCCCTCGCGGTGGTACGTCCTCGCGGTGGTACGTCCTCCCGGCGGCACCGAGGTCGCACCCCCCGGGCCGCCCCCTAGGGTCGGTCCATGCTGATCTGGCTCAACGGACCCTTCGGCGGGGGCAAGACGCAGACCGCGTACGAGTTGCGGCGGCGGCTCCCGGGCAGCGTCGTCTGCGATCCCGAGCACCTGGGCTTCGGCCTGCACCGCATGATGCCCCCGGACCTCCGTGGTGACTTCCAGGACCTTCCGGTCTGGCGGCGGGGCGTCCACGACGTGCTGGACCTGGTCCTCCGGAAGCACCCGGGCACGGTGATCGTGCCGATGACGGTGGTGGAGCCGGAGTACTTCGCCGAGACCGTCGGACGCCTGCGCGAACAGGGCCACGACGTACGGCACTTCACGCTCCTCGCCGAGCGAGGGACGGTGCTCCGCCGGTTGCGCGAGCGCGGCGTGGGCCGCGTGGTGCGGTACGTCGCGGGGAAGGACGCCCCGCGGCGGCGGGAGAGCTTCGCCGTGTCCCGGCTCGACCTGTGCCTGGAGCGCCTGAGCGGCGAGGAGTTCGCGGAGCACGTCCGCACCGACCGCCTGACGCTCCCTCAGGTGGCGGACCGGGTCGCCGCCTCGGCCGGGCTGCGCCTCACGCCCGGCACCGACGGCCCGCTCCGGGGGCGGTTGCGCCGGGTGGCGGTCGGGGTCCGGCACATTCGGTTCGACTGACTCGTCCCGGTACGCCCAACAAGGCCGCTGGTGAAGGGAGAAGGGGCGAAGAAACTCCCGAGTGGTCTGTCGGAGGCGCATGAGAAGGTGGGGACACCGGTGGTTCGCGTCACGCGCCGCCGAGGGAACATCACAGGGGGGACACCTCATGAAGATCAACCGACACCGTCACGTGCTCCGGGGGGCGCTCGTGACCACCGCCGTCACCGTCGCGGCGGCGACCGCCGCCGGCACGGCCTTCGCCGCCGGCGCTCCGGACGGGACGGACCTGGCGCGGGCCAAGGCCAAGGCCGCCCAGCGGGCCGCCGGAGCGCCGGCGGCGGGCACGTTCGGTGCCCAGGACGGCCAGGTGCGGACGCCCACCTTCCCGATGGTCGCGGTCCACAAGAAGACCGCCAATCTGCACCTCTACATCCCGAACCTCCGGGGAGGCTTCGAGCCCGGTGAGAAGCTCGAAGGAGACTTCTCCTTCGTCGCCGGCTCGTTCGACGCCGACAACGACAAGGACGGCTTCGCCGAGAGCTCCTGGCACCTCTACAAGGACGGTTCGCTCGACCACATCTCGGTCGTCGGGGACGACGTCCAGGTGAAGACCGTGGGCACCGGCTGGAACATCTACGGCACGGTCCTCTCGCCGGGGAACCTCGGCGGGGCCAAGGAGGCCGACCTCCTCGGTCTCGACAGGTCCGGCGTCCTGTGGGAGTACCTCGCGTACCCGGACGGCCGTCTCGCCCCGCGCGTGCGCGTCGGCGGCGGCTGGGGCCAGTACGTCCAGATCGCCGGCCAGGGGGACCTGTCCGGCGACGGCAGGGCCGACATCGTCGCCCTGGACAAGGGCGGCGTCCTGTGGCTCTACAAGGGCACGGGCGACTACAAGGCCCCCTTCGCGGGCCGCACGAAGGTCGGGGGCGGGTGGAACGTGTACGACCGCCTGCTTTCCGTCGGTGACATGGACAGCGACGGCAGGACGGACCTGATCGCGCGCAAGAAGAACGGCGACCTGTTCCGTTACTCGGGTACGGGCAGCGCCAAGGCCCCGTTCAAGGCGCCGGCCAAGATCGGCTACGGCTTCCAGAACTTCAACCTGCTGTAAGCGGCGCGCCCGGGGCGGACGGCTTCCGTCCGCCCCGGGCCCGACGCCCCACCGGTCCACCGCCCCACCGGTCCACCGCTCCTCCGCCCCACCGCTCCTCCGGTCCGACGGTCCTCCGCCCTTCCGGTCCACCGACCCCTCGACCCCTTGTCACGTTTCCTGGTCCAGACCTTGACAGGTCCAGACCAATCGCGCTTCGCTGGCCCTTCCCGTACCCGGCCCCCACCCGGAAGGACGAGCGATGCTCCGCAAGTTGCTCACGCTGTTCGCCGCACTCTGTACGGCCCTCGGCGTCACCGTGCTCCTCCCCGCCGCCTCCGCCGGCGCGGCTCCCGCCTGCGTGACCGCCTGGAACCCCGCCACGGTCTACACCGGCGGCAAGACCGCCTCGTACAACGGCCACAACTGGTACGCGCAGTGGTGGACGCAGAACGAGACGCCCGGCGGCGCCTCCGGCGTCTGGCGCGACGAGGGCGTCTGCGGCACGGGCGGCGGCGGTGGCGACGGCGGCCAGAACACCGGATTCGTCGTCTCCGAGGCCCAGTTCAACCAGATGTTCCCGAACCGGAACCCGTTCTACACGTACGCCGGCCTGGTCAACGCCCTGAAGTCGTACCCCGCCTTCGCCACCACCGGCGGCGACACGGTGAAGAAGCAGGAGGCCGCGGCCTTCCTCGCCAACGTCTCCCACGAGACCGCCGGGCTCTACTACATCGTCGAGCAGAACACGGCCAACTACCCCCACTACTGCGACGCGGGCAAGCCCTACGGCTGCCCCGCCGGCCAGGCCGCCTACTACGGCCGCGGCCCCATCCAGCTCTCCTGGAACTTCAACTACAAGGCCGCCGGCGACGCCCTCGGCATCGACCTCCTGAACAACCCCTGGCGTGTCGAGCAGGACCCGGCCGTCGCCATGGCCACCGGCCTCTGGTACTGGAACACCCAGAACGGCCCCGGCACCATGACCCCCCACAACGCCATGGTCAACGGCGCGGGCTTCGGCGAGACGATCCGCTCGATCAACGGCTCCCTGGAGTGCAACGGCGGCAACCCGGCCCAGGTGCAGAGCCGGGTCACCAAGTACCAGCAGTTCACCCAGATCCTGGGCGTCCCGACCGGCGCGAACCTGTACTGCTGACGTCCGGCCGGCCCCGCGCGGGGCGGGCGGCACGCGCACAGGGCCTCCGCCCCTCTCCGGGGTGGAGGCCCTTCGTGTGCGGGTCCGGCGGGTCAGAACGCGCCGTTCAGACCCCACCAGTTGCCGTCGCCCGTACCGTCCCACACCAGGGCGCCCGTGCCGAGACCCCGGTAGGTGCGCAGCTCGCCCTGGTGCTCGGGCGTCAGCCGGGGGTCGTTGGCGATCGTCGCGAGGTCGGCCCTGCCGTCGCCGGTGAAGTCGCCGACGGAGAGGAACGTGCCCATCAGGTTCCAGCCGCCGGTGCCGAGCAGCTTGCGGGCCCCGAGCGTGCCGGAGGCCGTACCGGGGTACAGCCACAGCCTGCCCGTCGACGCCTCGCGGGCGATCAGGTCGACGCGGCCGTCACCGTTCATGTCGCCCGGCCCGGTCAGGGCGTTCATGGCGTTCCAGCCGCCGGAGCCGAGCAGCTTGCGGGCCCCGAGCGTGCCGGAGGCCGTACCGGGGTACAGCCACAGCTTCCCGGTGGACTTCTCCACGGCGAGCAGGTCGGCGCGGCCGTCGCGGGAGAGGTCGCCGACGGCGGCGATCCTCGACATGGCGTTCCAGCCGCCGGAACCGAGCAGCTTGCGGGCGCCGAGCGACCCCGTGCCCGTGCCGGGGTACAGCCACAGCCTGCCCGTCGACGCCTCGCGGCCGATGACGTCCTCGCGTCCGTCGCGGCTGAAGTCGCCGTGCCGGACGAGGGTGTTCATGGCGTTCCAGCCGCCGGAGCCGACGAGCCTGCCGTCGAAGCCGCCCGGCAGGTACCACAACCGGCCCACGCGGTCGCGGACGAGGACGTCCGCCTTCAGGTCGCCGTTCAGGTCACCGAACCCGGCGGCCCTGGGCGACTTCTCCGCGTACCACGTCGGGTACGCGTCGCCGGTGCACTCGCGTTCCGTACCGACCAGCTTCACCGAGCCGGCGTGCGGGTTCACGACGATGTCGTAGCCGTTCCGGAGGTTCTCGTCCGGTTCCAGGGACCAGTAGGTGCCGAGCTCGTAGTTCGGCAGGTCGTAGACGCAGGCGAACTTCGAGGTGCGGTTGACCTGGGACCTGAACGTGTTGTTCCACGTGCCCAGGGTCGCGAGGGACTTGTTCGTCTTGAACATCGTGCCCGTGGCGTTGTCCGTCTTCCAGGCGCAGAAGTAGCCCTTCGGGCAGTCGCTGCTCGCCGCCTGCGCGGGGGCGGCCGTCGCCGTGCCGAGAACCCCCGCGGCCGCCAGACCCAGCAAGGACGCCAGGCCGCGTTTCATCACCGTACGCAAACTTCCCCTCCCCAAGGCCGTGTGCGAGGGCGTTCCCGCTCCTCGCACACGGTTTCGTTCGTATGGTGGGTCAGAAGGTACAGCCCGGCCCGGCCCGCTCCACGGGCAGGAGCGCAGGAACGTGTCCTAGCTCTGCCACGCGACGAACGCGGACCAGGCGGCGGGCTCCACGGCGAACGTGGGTCCGCCGTCCCGCTGCTTGGAGTCACGGAGGTGCACGGCGTGGGAGCAGGTGGCCACCTCGACGCAGTCACCGCCGTTGTCGTTGCTGTACGAGGACGTGCGCCAGTCGAAGGCGACCTCGACGCAGTTGCCCCCGTTGTCATTGCTGTAGCTGGACTTGAACCAGTGCAGGGTCTCGCTCATGTTCCCTCTCCCGCCAACCGCTCGATGAGGCCCAGGGAGGCACGAGGGTCCAGGGCCTGTGCCCGGATCTTCGCATAACGCTGGGCGTACGTACTCACCTTCACAGGGTCGGTGAGCAGCACGCTCTCGTCCTGGACCTCCAGGTAGACGAGTCGGGTGTGTTCGTCGGTCTCCACCAGATTCAACTCGCCCCTTGCCCCGGCGTTCTCACCACACAGGCCGATGTCCAGGGGCAGGACCTGGACCGTGACGTTATTGCGCCGGGCGCACTCAGCCAAGTGGCGGTACTGCTCCCGCATGACCTCCTCGCTGCCGTACTTCCGGAGCAGCGCTGCCTCGTCCAGGATCAGTTCGATCAGCCGCAGTGGCTTCTTGTCGAAGATCGCCCTGCGGTCCATCCGGGCCTTGACGAGTTCCTCGACCCGTTCGTCCGTGGGTGTTGGGTAGCCGCCCGCGATCTGCGCCCGCGCGTACGACTCCGTCTGGAACAATCCGTTGATGTTGGGGGTCGAGTACAGGCACAAGCTCCGTGCCGTCTGCTCGATCCGCGCGTAGTCCCTGAACAGCTCCGGCAGCTTCTCCAGCCGTACGAGCGGACGCAGCTCCTCGAAGATGCCCGTCCCCTCCCCGAGCACCACCTCCAGCCGCACCAGCATGCCGTCGCTCACCGGCTGGGCCAGGGTCTCCATGGCGCTGATCGCCGCTCCGGTGTACCCCATCAGCGACCCCAGTTGCGGTTGGGTGAGCCCCTTGCGCATCCGCATTTTCTTCGCCACCGCCGCGACCGTACGTGCCGCCGGGCCCGCCGTTTCCTTGTTCTCCGCTCGCGCCACAGTGCTCCCCATTCGAGCTCAACCGGACTCAACCGGTCTCAACTGATCCCCGCCGAATTCAACTGCTCACAGGGCGGGTTGGCGCAGGTCAAGCGGTTGCCGACGCACCCTCAGCAGTCCTGGAAAACGCTAGCGCCGACGCGGGAGCATGTCCCCGTGAACGAAGAGAACCGGGAAGTAAACGCGGGCTGGATTCCGGTTTCCGGATTTCAGCTCCGTAAGGCGGGCGTGCAATTCGACGCCGTTCGCGTCGACGGTGACGACGGGCGGAGGCTCGCCGACTGGATGGAGGCCCTCACGGACGGCGATCCGGGACCGGTGGTCATCGAGGCGAACGGCCGGCGCGGGGTGTACTTCCTGGTGCCGCCGGGGTCCACGTCCCACAAGTCGTGGCCGCGCGGGGTGACCCGGTTCAACTCGGGACCGGCCCACGTCAGCTACGTGCCGGTGCCCGCCCTGACCGGCCGGACCTGGCCGCTCGCGTGGCGGTGCCTCCCGACGGGACCCGACCGGTTCGTGCACCCGCTGCTCCTGCGGAGCGCCGTCACGGAACTGCTGGAGCGGCGCCCGCTGCTCCCGGCCCAGATCCCGCAGGAGGGCTGAGACCGGCGGCGCGGACGGGCGCCGCCGCGCGGGGAGCAGCGGCGCCGCCGGGGCCGGACGCGCCCGGACCCCGTCCGGCGGCCCGGCAACGTGTCGCGTCCCTCCCGGCCCCGGTGGACAGGATGGCCATGGTCCTCCCCGGCCGCGCGTCCGTACCCTCGGGCGCATGACCCCTCACGCCGCACCCGACCCCCAGGCCGGTGCCGCCGTCAAGGCCGCCGACCGCGCGCACGTGTTCCACTCCTGGTCCGCCCAGGGCCTGATCGACCCGCTCGCCGTCGCCGGCGCCGAAGGCTCGTACTTCTGGGACTACGACGGCAACCGCTACCTCGACTTCACCAGCGGCCTCGTCTTCACCAACATCGGCTACCAGCACCCCCGGGTCGTCGCCGCGATCCAGGAACAGGCCGGGAAGCTCGCCACCTTCGCGCCCGCCTTCGCCGTCGACGTCCGCTCCGAGGCCGCACGCCTCATCGCCGAGCGCACCCCCGGCGACCTGGACAAGATCTTCTTCACCAACGGCGGCGCCGAGGCCGTCGAGAACGCCGTCCGCATGGCCCGGCTGCACACCGGCCGCACCAAGGTGCTCTCCGCCTACCGCTCGTACCACGGCGCCACCTCCACCGCCGTCAACCTGACCGGCGACCCGCGCCGCTGGCCCTCCGACACCGCCTCCGCCGGCGTCGTGCACTTCTGGGCGCCCTTCCTCTACCGCTCGCCCTTCCACGCCACCACCGAGGCGGAGGAGTGCGCGCGGGCCCTCCAGCACCTGGAGGACACGATCGTCTTCGAGGGCCCGGCGACGATCGCCGCGATCGTCCTGGAGACGATCCCCGGCACCGCCGGGATCATGATCCCGCCGCCCGGCTACCTCCCCGGCGTCCGCGAGATCTGCGACCGGTACGGCATCGTCTTCGTCCTGGACGAGGTCATGGCCGGATTCGGCCGCACCGGCGCGTGGTTCGCCGCCGACCACTTCGGCGTCGTGCCCGACCTGATGACCTTCGCCAAGGGCGTGAACTCCGGCTACGTGCCGCTCGGCGGCGTCGCCATCGGCGCCGAGATCGCCGCCACCTTCGACAAGCGGCCCTACCCCGGCGGCCTGACCTACTCCGGCCATCCGCTGGCCTGCGCCGCCGCCGTCGCCACCCTCCGGGTCATGGAGGACGAGAAGGTCGTGGAGCACGCCGCGCACATCGGCGAGACCGTCCTCGGCCCCGGCCTGCGCGAACTGGCCGAACGCCACCCCTCCGTCGGCGAGGTGCGCGGCACCGGCGTCTTCTGGGCGCTCGACCTGGTGAGGAACGAGGAGACGCGCGAACCGCTCGTCCCCTACAACGCCGCCGGCGAGGCCAACGCCCCCATGGCCGCCTTCGCCGCCGCCGCGAAGAAGCACGGCCTGTGGCCCTTCGTGAACATGAACCGCACCCACGCCGTCCCCGCCTGCAACGTCTCCGAGGCGGAGGCCCGGGAAGGCCTGGCGGCCCTGGACGCGGCCCTCTCGGTGGCCGACGAGCACACCGTCTGACCGCGCGCCGGGGAGCCCCCCTCCGTCTGGACTAGGGTGTCCGCAGCCGGACGGAGGGGGACCCACCACCATGCCCGCGAGCGGAGCCGTCACCCGCAGCACCCTGCGACAGCAGATCGCGGACGCGCTGCGTGACGAAGTGCTCGCGGGCCGTCTCAAGGCCGGCCAGGAGTTCACGGTCAAGCAGATCGCCGAGCAGTACGGGGTCTCGGCCACGCCCGTCCGGGAGGCCCTCGTGGACCTCTGCGGGCAGGGACTCCTCGACTCCGACCAGCACCGCGGCTTCCGCGTCCGCGCGTACTCGGTGGACGACTACCGGCGGATGGTCGAGGCCCGGATGCTCGTGGTCGAGGGCGTCCTCCGCCGCCGCACCGCCGTACCGCCGCCCCGCACGGGACCGGAACCCGTCCCCGGCACCGGGGCCGTGTTCACCCCCGGCGCCGGGGTCGCGCTCGTCTCCGTGCGGCGCCGGGGCGAGGCGGCCGCCCGCGCGGCCCGCGCCGGGGACCTGGACGTCCTCATCGGATACGACATCCGCTACTGGCGCGAGCTGGGCCACCTGCTCGCCGCCAACGACCACCTCGTGGACTTCCTGCACCGGCTCCGCGTCCAGACCTGGGCCTTCTCCGTGCCGTACCTGCGTTCCGAGCGGGACCTCCTGGGGTGGCTGTGGAGCGGCCACGTGGACCTGGTCGACGCGGTCACGCGCGGCGACGCGGAGGGGGCCGTGGAGGTCGTGCGGCAGTACGACGCGCACGCGCTGGAGTGGGCGGACCGGCTGGAGCGGCGGTCCGGGTGACGGCTCCCCGCACGGCGGGCCGGGTCCCTCGCGGGTTGAGGCCCCGCCTCCGGGGGCAGGTCCTCAGGCAGGTGCCCGGCGGGCGGGCCCCGCCCACCGCGCCGACCCCGACCGACCGTCCCCGCGACCGACCGTCCCCGCGACCGACCGTCCCGGCGACCCCGCCGTGACGGCCGTCCCCGCACCCGCCGTCCCCGTGCCCACCCGTCCCTGCAACCGCCGTCCCCGTGACTGACGGAGAGCGAGTCTCCCTTGGCCTGTGACCTGTGGCTGGTCCCCCTCGTCGACGTGCTGTGCCACAGCCCCGACAACCCCTTCGCCGAAGAGATAGCCGCCTACGACGCCGTCCTCAGCGCCTCCGGCCTGCCGACCGTGCCCGTCTACGCGTACATGCCGGGGCTCTCCGGCGACGTCGCCCCGGTCGCCGGATTCGACTACGAGGCCCTGCACTTCCTGCGCCGCGCCTACCTGCTCCAGGTGTGCGGACTGCCCGTCGAGCCGGTCGGGGAGCTGGGCGGGGACTACGAACAGCTCCTGGAGATGTTCGAGACGACCGCCCAGCAGTCGCACCTGGTGTGGCACTACGACTACGCGGGCGCGTACGTGCCGGTGGACTTCCCGGTGCCGCTCGCCAGCGACGAGCTCCTGGAGGGCGGCGGGCCGCTCGGCTCCTCGTACGGGCTGCTGCGGGAGCTGCAGTTCGTGGCGCCCTCGATCGGCATCGACCCGATGAACCCGCCCCCGGCGCCGTCGCCCCCGGAGCGGCCGACCACCCTGGAGGAGCCCGCCGGGTCCGTCCCGTACGACGACGGCCCCTTCGCCCGGGAGCGGCACGTGTGGCTGGGGCTGCACGCGGCGGCGACCCGGAGCCTGGCCCAGGGCTCGATGATCGTCCTGAGCTGACGCCCGGCCGGTGTTTCCAGGGCCGGGACGGTGCTGGACGGCGTCTCCCGGGCCCCGGCCGGTGCTTCCCGGGCCCGGGACGGCGTCTCCCGGGTCCCGGGCCCGGGCCCCCGGCGGGCTTCCGGCGGGACCTGGCGGGCCCCCGGCGGGGACCTGGCGGGCTTCCGGCAGGACCTAGCGGGCCTCCGGGGGCCGCTGGCGCGGCATGTTCGGCCGGGCCACCGGCGGCATCGGGAAGCGCCCCGCCGGGTGGACGGGCTCGGTGCGGGGCGGCGTCACGCCCACCGACTGGAGGGCGAGCGGCGCCGGACCCGAACGGAACTCGACCATCCAGTCGGCGGTCTCCGCCCGCACCAGCTCCGTCACGTCCTCCGAGAAGCGCCGCAGCACGCCGAGGCAGCGCTCGGCCGCCTCGCTCGCGGTGCCCTCCGTGGGGCCCAGGACCTCCCGGACGCTCTCCGAGGCCCAGTCGAACTGGAGCGCCTGGAGCCGCCGCTGCACCGCCTGCGCCGTCGCCACGTCCCTCATCCAGCCGGACGTGAGACCGAAGTACCGGTCGCAGGCGATGCAGGCCGCGCCCAGGAGCAGCGACAGATAGCCCCAGCCGGCGGCGCCCGTCACCACCCCGGTCAGGTCGAGCAGGGGAAGGGCGGCGCCCGCGATCACGCCGGCGGCCGTGCCGATCCGCAGGAACCGGGCGCCCCGGCGCTTCCGGACCCGGTCGGCCAGGTACCACTCGGCGGTGCGGAGGGCATGGGCCTCCACCCAGCGGTACAGCTCGTCGAGCCGTTCGGCCGGCTCGCCCCAGTCACCCAGGGGGAAGGGCTTACCGGTCAGATCGCGGTGGACGTCTTCCCCGGGGTGCCCCGGTGGCTGCATCTCCGGCTGCTGGCTCACCGGGGGACTCCTCTGTTCAGCTCAGCGCCGCTGTTTCGGCCCGGCGCTCGTGTCGCTCGTGTCCTGCTGTGCCGTGCGGTGCACGTGGTGCCCGCCCTTCCTACCGCCGAATGGTGGGCGATGGGCGCGGAATCCCAGGATTTCCGCCCGCAAGAGGGCGTTGATCAGGTAGAGGCGCCCGACCTCTCTCACCCGAAAGAGTGGTGGAGGCGGGGCGGCCGGGGAACACGTAGGCTCGGCGTACCGACACATGCGGACGTAACCGTGCGGACGCGACGACGTACCGACCCTCAGGAGTGACCGTGATTCCCGGTGGTGGCCAGCCCAACATGCAGCAGCTTCTCCAGCAGGCCCAGAAGATGCAGCAGGACCTCGCCCGCGCCCAGGAGGAGCTCGCCGCCACCGAGGTCGAGGGCCAGGCGGGCGGCGGCCTGGTGAAGGCGACCGTCACCGGCTCCGGCGACCTGCGCGGCCTGGTGATCGACCCCCGGGCGGTCGACCCGGAGGACACCGAGACGCTGGCCGACCTGATCGTCGCCGCCGTGCAGGCCGCCAACGACAACGCCCAGCAGATCCAGCAGGCCAAGCTCGGCCCGCTGGCGCAGGGCATGGGCGGCATGCCGGGCCTGGGCTTCTGAGCCCCGGCCCACGCCGGTCTTACTAAGGCCCGCCCCCAGCCACTACCGTAAGAATCAAGCACCCCCGAGAAGGGCGTTCCGTTGTACGAAGGCGTGGTTCAGGACCTCATCGACGAACTGGGCAGGCTGCCCGGCGTCGGTCCCAAGAGCGCGCAGCGGATCGCCTTCCACGTCCTCCAGGCCGAGCCCACGGACGTCCGCCGGCTCGCGCACGCCCTCCTGGAGGTCAAGGAGAAGGTCAGGTTCTGCGCGGTCTGCGGCAACGTGGCGCAGCAGGAGCAGTGCAACATCTGCCGGGACCCCCGCCGGGACCTGACCGTCATCTGCGTGGTCGAGGAGCCGAAGGACGTCGTGGCGATCGAGCGGACGCGTGAGTTCCGCGGCCGCTACCACGTCCTCGGCGGGGCGATCAGCCCCATCGAGGGGGTCGGCCCGGACGACCTGCGCATCCGCGAGCTGCTGGCGCGGCTCGCCGACGGCACGGTCACCGAGCTGATCCTCGCCACCGACCCGAACCTGGAGGGCGAGGCCACCGCGACGTACCTGGCGCGGATGATCAAGCCCATGGGGCTGAGGGTGACCCGGCTCGCGAGCGGGCTCCCGGTCGGCGGCGACCTGGAGTACGCGGACGAGGTGACGCTCGGCCGCGCCTTCGAGGGGCGGAGGCTGCTGGATGTATGACGACGAACCAGCCCACGCGTGGGTGCCCGAGGAAGGCGGCTCGATGTCTGACCCCACACTGCACTCCGTCGCGCAGGACCCGGACGACTTCGCGGTCCAGATCGCCGACTCCGTCGAGAGCTTCATCGTCGCGACCACCGAGGTCGCCAAGGGCGACGAACCGGACAGCGCGGTGCCCTTCCTGCTCCTGGAGGTCTCCCAGCTCCTCCTGGCGGGCGGCCGTCTCGGCGCCCACGAGGACATCCTCCCGGAGGAGGAGTACGAGACGGACACCGGTCCGGAGCCGGACGTGGACGACCTGAGGGAACGGTTCGCCGCCCTCCTGGACCCGGTCGACGTCTTCTCGGAGGTCTTCGACCCGTACGAGCCGCGCAAGGCGCCGATCCCGGCCCGGATCTCGGACAACCTGGCCGACATCGTCGCCGACCTGCGCCACGGCCTGGCCCACTACCGGGCGGGCCGGACCAGCGAGGCCCTGTGGTGGTGGCAGTTCTCCTACTTCTCCAACTGGGGCCCCACCGCCTCCGCCACCCTCCGCGCCCTCCAGTCCCTCGTCGCCCACGTCCGCCTCGACCAGCCGCTGGCGGCCCTGGACGGCCTCGACACGGACGAGGACCTGGCCGAGGACGACCTCGCCGAGGAGGCGGGCCGGGTGATGATCCAGGAGATCGCGGGACCGCTGGGGCTGAAGTCGCTGCGGAGCTGAGGCCGCCGCGGGGGCCCCGGCCTCCGGGGAGCCGGAAGCGCCGCGGAGCCGGAACCGGAGCCGCCGGGGAGCCGGAGGCCGTCCGTCGGGCGCCTTTCGCGCGGGTGATCACGTACTGAGCGGCATGTCTCAGCATGCGGCACCTCGTAGGCGTTTTCGAGTCCCCCGATAGACTGAGCCGATCGCAGCGCCGGCTGCGGCACAGACTGAGCGAGGAGCGCACGTGGGCCTTGTCGTGCAGAAGTACGGAGGCTCCTCCGTTGCCGATGCCGAAGGCATCAAGCGCGTCGCCAAGCGGATCGTGGACGCCAAGAAGAACGGCCACCAGGTGGTCGTCGTGGTTTCCGCGATGGGCGACACGACGGACGAGCTGATCGATCTCGCCGAGCAGGTATCCCCGATCCCTGCCGGGCGCGAGTTCGACATGCTGCTGACCGCCGGAGAGCGGATCTCCATGGCCCTGCTGGCCATGGCGATCAAAAACCTGGGCCACGAGGCCCAGTCGTTCACCGGCAGCCAGGCCGGTGTCATCACCGACTCGGTCCACAACAAGGCGCGCATCATCGATGTCACGCCGGGCCGCATCCGCACCGCCCTCGACGAGGGCAACATCGCCATCGTCGCCGGCTTCCAGGGCGTCTCCCAGGACAAGAAGGACATCACCACCCTGGGCCGCGGCGGCTCCGACACCACGGCCGTGGCGCTCGCCGCCGCGCTCGACGCCGAGGTGTGCGAGATCTACACCGACGTCGACGGCGTGTTCACCGCCGACCCGCGCGTGGTGAAGAAGGCGAAGAAGATCGACTGGATCTCCTTCGAGGACATGCTGGAGCTCGCCGCCTCGGGCTCCAAGGTGCTGCTGCACCGCTGCGTCGAGTACGCGCGCCGCTACAACATCCCGATCCACGTCCGCTCGTCCTTCTCGGGACTCCGGGGCACATGGGTCAGCAACGAACCGCAAGGAGCCCAGAAGGTGGAGCAGGCCATCATCTCGGGTGTCGCCCACGACACCTCCGAGGCGAAGATCACCGTCGTCGGGGTGCCGGACAAGCCGGGCGAGGCCGCGGCCATCTTCCGGGCCGTCGCGGACGCCGAGATCAACATCGACATGATCGTGCAGAACGTGTCCGCCGCCGCCACCGGCCTCACGGACATCTCCTTCACCCTCCCCAAGGCCGAGGGCCACAAGGCCATCGACGCCCTGGAGAAGGCCAAGGGCGCCATCGGCTTCGACTCGCTGCGCTACGACGACCAGATCGGCAAGATCTCCCTGGTCGGCGCCGGCATGAAGACCAACCCGGGCGTCACCGCGGACTTCTTCCGCGCGCTCTCCGACGCGGGCGTGAACATCGAGCTGATCTCGACCTCCGAGATCCGCATCTCGGTCGTCACCCGCGCCGACGACGTCAACGAGGCCGTGCGCGCCGTGCACACCGCCTTCGGCCTGGACAGCGACTCGGACGAGGCCGTCGTCTACGGAGGCACCGGACGCTGATCCGGACGCCGGTGTCCCCGGTCGTGGCACGACCGGGGACACCGGCACCGTGACGTCCGCGCCCCGGTGAGCGGCCCGCCCGCCGCCCTCCCGCCCCGCCCCGCCCCGCCCGACGGTTCGCCCGCCGGCCGGGGCGGTCGGCTTTTCCCACCGCCCCGGCCGCCCGCGCCCGGCGCCCGCGCATCGCGCACTCCGGGTCGCGGGTCGTGGACCCCGGAACCACTCGTCATGGATTTGTGGGATCTGTGAACGAGCTGTGAGCAACAAGGCGTCAGAAACCCCTTGAACTGCGGTGATGTCGTGGTTGACGATGCTCTTTCCCCCTCCCGCAACCGGAAGCCGAACGGGACGCGTCTCTGCGGGCACCCCGAGCACGGCACGCGCCGCACGGCACGGGCCGCACGGCCGGGAAGCGGGGCGGGCGGAGCATCGGGGCATCGGGGGAGAACGGTGACGCATGAGGACGAACAACCCGCCGTCGGAAAAGACGGCGCGCGCGTACAACCCCGCCGGGGGGAAGCGGGTCCAACAGGCGTGGCAGAGGTACTCGACATCGCGACCATCGCCCCGCCGCGCGGCGGGGGCACGGCGGTGCTCCCCGCGCGGAGCGTCCCCGTCGGTGCCGTGCGCCGCTCCGCGACCGGTCCGTCCGGGCGCCCGCGCGCACACGCCGGAGCGCCGGTGATCGTCCCCGTGTCCACCGGTTCCCGGGCCACGGAGGTGGACGGCATCCCCTCGCCCCGTACGGGCGCCGAAGGCTCCCCGGCCGTCGGCACCACCGTCGACCACCTCACCGAGACCTACCGCGCCCACTACCGGTCGCTGCTCGGCCTCGCCGCGCTGCTCCTCGACGACACCGCCTCCTGCGAAGACGTCGTCCAGGAGGCCTTCATCCGCGTCCACTCGGCCCGCAAGCGGGTGCGCGAGCCCGAGAAGACGCTCGCCTACCTGCGCCAGACCGTCGTGAACCTCTCCCGGTCCACGCTGCGCCGCCGCATCCTCGGCCTCAAGCTCCTCTCGAAGCCGATGCCGGACATGGCCAGCGCGGAGGAGGGGGCGTACGACCTGCTGGAGCGCGACGACCTGATCAAGGCGATGCGCGGCCTCCAGCGGAGGCAGCGCGAGGTGCTCGTCCTGCGGTACTTCGCGGACATGACCGAGGTCCAGGTGGCCGAGACGCTGGGGATATCCCTGGGTTCGGTGAAGGCGTACGGCTCGCGGGGCATCGCGGCGCTGCGCGTCGTGATGGGAGCGACGACATGAGCCGGGTACGCGGCGAGAACGGCACGGGCCCCGAGGAGGGGTCCGCCCCGGGGGACGGAGTGTCACCGGGGGACGGCGTGTCGGCCGGGGACGGCGCGGCGGAGGGACGCGAGGACGACACTTCCGGGCCCCGTGCCCGTGGAGAACGTGACGAGCTGAGTGGACGGCGCATGGTGCACATCGAGCCCGGGCCCGGCGAGGGCGACGGCGACGAGGAGCTGGCGCTGCGGCTGCTGCTCCAGGGCGCCGTGGCGGGGCTGGAACCCTCCCCCGGCTCGCTGGAGCACCTGCACCGCGCCGTGCCCGCCCGGCGTGCCCGCAAGCGGCAGGCCGTCGTGGGCGCCGCGGCCGCCGCGGTCCTCATCGGAACGGCCGTCCCCGCCCTCGTGCACGTCGCCGCCTCCGGCGGCACCACCGCGGCCAGCCCCGTGAACGCGGGCCACGGCGAGGAGGCCCAGGGCGGCACCGGCATCGAGACCGGTGTCGAGGGCGGCCGGAGCGCCGGAACCCCCGCGAGCAGCGCCTCCCCGACGCGGACCGGGACCGGTGACCCCTCCGGCAAGCCGCGGCAGCCGGGAGCGGGCCCCACGGGAGGCGGCCCGGACAACGCGCAGAGCCCGGTCGCCGGTTCCGGACGGTGCACCGCGGGCCAGCTCGGCGTCAGCGCCGCGTACGCCGGCGGGCCCGACGCCGGCGGCAGGGTGCGCGGCGGCTTCCGCGTCGCCAACGTCTCCGGCCGGTCCTGCCGCGTGGACGGCGCCGGCCTCGTCGGCTTCACGGCCCGGGGAGCGGCCGATCCGGGCCGGATCGCGGTGGTCCGGCACTCCTCCGGCGACGGAAGCGGACTGCCCGACCCGTCGCGGGAGTCGTCCGCGCTCCTCCTGAAGCCGAACGGCTCCTACGAGGTGAGGTTCGTCTGGGTCCCGAGCGGGTCCTGTCCGACGACCGGGGTCACCCCCACGCCGACACCGACCGAACCGAGCGAACCCCCGACCACTCCGCCCCCGACGACCACCCCGCCGACGGAACCGGGCGGACCCGACCCCACCCCGGGCACCGACTCCGGCGGCTCCGGTGCCGGACCCGGCTCCGGCCCGGAAGCGGGCGCGGGCGCGGGTGCGGAGGGCGGCCCGGCCCCCCAGCTGATCCGCGCGGACGAGGCCCCTGCGGCCGGCGGCGTCGTGGTCAGCCACACCGCCGAGCCGGGCGGCCCCTCGGCGTCGGTGACCGTCCCCTCCGCCTGCTCCGGCACCCTCTACCGCACGGGCCTCCTGGACGCCTCCTGAGACGGGAGCCCCGGACCCCACGGGCCCGGGGCTCCGTCACGGGAAGCCGCCGGGGCTCGATCGCGAAGAGCCGCCAGGCCTCCGTCGCGGTGAGCCTCCGGGGCTCCGTGGCGGTGAACTGCCAGGGCTCCCGTTGTGGTGAGCCGATGGGGCCCTGTGGCGGTTGAGCCTCCGGCGCTCCCGCATCCGTGGGCTCCCGCGTCCGTGCGGCCCCGTGCCCGTGCGGCCCCGTGCCTGGGTGCTCCCGTCCCCGGTGCTCCCGTCCCCGATCGGTCCCGTGTCCGGGCGGCCCCGTCTCCAGGTGCTCCCGTGCCCGGTCGGTCCCGCGTCCGGACGGTCCCGTCGCGGAGCACCCGGGCCTTCCGGGCGGGGTCGCCCGTCAGGCTCCTACAGGCCCAGGGCCTCGTCGCGGGAGGCCTCGGCCTCGCGGCGCACGAGACGGAACCACATGAAGAGGACGAAGCCGGCGAAGACGAACCACTCCGCCGTGTAGCCGAGGTTCTGGAACGCCTTCGCGTCCAGGCCCGTTCCCGCGGCGGCCGCCGCCGGGACCGGCGTGAGGCCGGCGGGGGAGTCCGTGAGGGTGACCCAGGCGTCGTAGACGTCGTCCCGCACCACGTTCACCAGGGCAGCGGCGCTGATCATGCCGAGCTGCCCCTCCGGCAGCCCGCCCGCCGCGCGCACGCCCTTCGTGCCCGGGTTCTCCGAGGCCTGGAGCGCGCCCACCACCGTGACCTCGCCGGGCGGCGGCGCGGGCGCCTTCGCGCCCGTGGGCAGCCATCCCCGGACCACCGGCAGGGACCGGCCGCCGTCCGTTCGCAGCAGCGTCAGGACGTACGAGCCGTTCCTGCCGTCCAGCTCGCGGTCCGGCACGAGGAACTGCTCCCCGAACCGCCCGCGCGCCTCGGCCGGGCGGCCCGACGTCTCCTTGTCCACCGGCAGCAGGGAGTCCAGCGGCGCGGGCCTCAGCGTGCTCGCGGAGGGCCGGTCCCCGGCCTCCCGGTGGGAGTCGACGCGGTCCTCGAACTTCCCCAGCTGCCAGGTCCCCATGAAGACGCAGAACGGGATCGCGAGGAGGACGAAGACGTTGATCCCCCACCAGCGGGGTGTTCTCAGGAACCGGTACACCCCCCCCACGGTACGCAAGACGACTCAGCTCCCCGCCGCCCGGGTCCCCGTGTCCACCGGCCGGGTCCCCAGGTGCTTCGCGGCGAACGCGAGGTCCAGGGCGACCTGCTTGATCCGCTCCTCCACCACCAGGGAACCGTGGCCCGCGTCGTACCGGTACACCTCGTGGACCGCGCCCCGGGCCGCGAGCCGGTCGACGTAGTTGTCGATCTGGCGGATCGGGCAGCGCGGGTCGTTGACGCCGGCCGAGATGTGCACCGGCGCCTTCACCGCGTCCACGTACGTCAGCGGCGACGAGGCCGCGTACCGCTCGGGCACCTCCTCGGGGGAACCGCCCAGGAGCGTCCGGTCCAGCGCCTTCAGGGCCTCCATCTCGTCCTCGTACGCCGTCACGTAGTCCGCGACCGGGACCGCCGCGAGGCCGACCGACCAGGAGTCCGGCCGGGTGCCCAGGCCGAGGAGCGTGAGGTAACCGCCCCACGAGCCGCCGGAGAGGACGAGCCGCTCGGGGTCCGCGAGCCCGCTCGCCACCGCCCACGCGCGGACCGCCTCGATGTCCTCCAGCTCGATCAGGCCGATCCGGTGCTTCAGCGCGTCCGTCCACTCCCGGCCGTAGCCCGTCGAGCCCCGGTAGTTCACCCGCACCACCGCGTATCCGTGGTCCAGCCAGGCCGCCGGGCCCGACGCGAAGGCGTCGCTGTCGTGCCAGGCCGGGCCGCCGTGCACCTCGAAGACCGTGGGGAACGGGCCCTCGCCCTCCGCCGGGCGCTGCACGAGCGCGTGGACCCTGCCGCCGGGCCCGTCCACCCACACGTCCTCCACCGGCACCGACGGCGGCGCCTTCGGTCCGGGCGGGTCGAGGACGACGGCGCCGGTCGTGGAGCGCACCACCGGCGGCTCGGCGGCCGAGGACCACAGGTACTCCACGCTCCCGTCCGGCCGGGCCGTCGCGCTCGACACGGAACCGGCCGGGGTCTCCACGCGCACCAGCGCGCCGGTGGCGATCTCGTACCGCCACAGCTCGCTGCGGGCCTCGTAGCCGTGCACGATCAGCAGGCCGGAGCCGTCCGGGTACCACTCCGCCGACACGTCGCCCGGCAGGTCGAGCCGCAGGTCCGTCTCGGTGCCCGTCGCCACGTCCCAGAGCATCGGCTCCCACCGGCCGCGCCGCTGGTGGCCGACGAGCAGGCGGGTGTCCCCGGCCGCCGGCGCGAAGCCGAGGACCGTGAGCCCCAGCTCCTCCGTGCCGCCCTTGGTGTCGTCCAGCTCCGCCACCACACTCGCGTCCGAGGCGCGCAGCACCCGCAGCGCCGAGTGCATCGCGTCCCCGTGCTCGGTGTGCTCGATCGCGATCAGCGAACCGTCGTACGACAGGTCCCCGACCCCGGCCGACTCCCGGTGCCGGTAGATCTCGACCGGGGCGCCTGCCCCGGGCCGCACGAGGTGGACCGTCGAACCGTCCTCGTCCGTGGAGCGGCCCACCACGAGCGTGCCCTCCCGGCCGATGGCCAGGCCCGCCGGATAGGAGGGGGCCAGGCCCGGCACGGCCGGCTCGTCCGCGCCGCCCGCGAACGGCTGCCGCATCCACACCCCGAACTCGTCCCCGTCGGTGTCCGCGAACCACCAGATCCACTCGCCGTCCGGGGACAGCGTTCCGTCCGTCGTCCCGTTGGGCCGGTCCGTGACCTGCCGCTGCTCCCCGGTCGCCCGGTCCCACGCGTACAGCTCGTACGTCCCCGTCGCGTTGGACACGAACAGTGAACGGTCCGGGGCCTCCTCGGCCCATTCGGGCAGGGAGACGCGGGGTGCCCGGAAACGCTGCTCCCAGACGGGGGTGTCGAATTCCTTGCTCTCGGTAGTCATGGCCACCATCATGCTCCGCGCGGCCGACAAACGGGTCGCGGCCTCCTCAGCCTGTGGATAACCTCCCGGCATGTACTCCCCGACCCCCGACGACTGGCACGCGGCCAACCGTGCCAGGTGGGACGAGCGCGTCCCCATACACGCCGCCAGTCCCTACTACGACCTCGACGCCTTCCGCGCGGGCAAGGACGCCCTCCGGGACTTCGAGCTCGCGGAGGTCGGCGACGTCACCGGCCGCACCCTGCTCCACCTCCAGTGCCACATCGGCCTCGACACCCTCTCCTGGGCCCGGCACGGCGCCGCCCGCGTCGTCGGCCTGGACTTCTCCGAGCCGGCCGTCGAGACGGCCCGCTCGCTCGCCGCCGACCTGGGCCTCACCCAGGACCGGGCCGCCTTCGTCGCCGCCGACGTGTACGACGCGGCCGGGGCCGTCCCCGACAACTCGTACGACATCGTCTACACCGGCGTCGGGGCCCTGTGCTGGCTTCCCGACCTCGAACGCTGGGCGGAGACCGCCGCCTCGCTCGTCGCCCCCGGCGGTTTCCTCTACGTGGCCGAGTTCCACCCCTTCACCGACTCGCTGGACGACGAGACCGGCGGCCGGGTCGTGCACGACTACTTCGTCCGCGACCCGTGGGTGGACACCACGCCCGGCACGTACGCCGACCTCGCCGCCCCCACCGTCCACAACCGCAGCGTGGAGTGGGTGCACCCGGTCGGCGAGGTCGTCACCGCGCTCGCGCGGGCGGGCCTGCGCATCGAGTTCCTGCACGAGCACGACGTCTCGCTCGTCCCCCGCTACGACACGCTCCAGCGGCACGAGGACGGCTACTACCGCTTCCCGGCGGACCGCCCCCGCGTCCCCCTGATGTACTCGGTCAAGGCCTCCCGCCCGGCCTGAGGCCCCGGAGCCCGCCCGAACCCGTCGGCCCCTCCAGAATCCGCCGGCCCCCCGAATCCACCGGGACGCCCCGGCCCCGCCCGGCCCCGCCGGGGCGCCCCGCCGCCGGAACGCCCCGGCGGCGGGAATGTCCGTGATGCGGGGTTGATCGCGATGCGGGAGCGCCCCCGGCGCGCGAATCGCCGCCGCGCGCACCCCTCCCGTGACGAATTTCCCGCTGTCCCCGCGTCTCCTCCGCCGATCCCTGGTAAACCCGGGAGGTCGGTTCCGGGCCATCGGGGTTCCGGGAACACCACGACGCGCGTACCGGGGGAAGGGCGGAGGATGACAGGACAGCCACGGGGGAGCGGACGTCCGGCCGGAGGCGGGGCCGGGACGGTGTCCGGGGCCGGGCCGCACCCGAGGGGCGAGCTGGTGTGGGGCGAGCCCGTGTCCGCCGACCAGCTCGCCGCGGCCGAGAGCGGATACGCCGGCTGCGGGCCGGACGAGCGGCTCCTGTGGGAACGGCTCTCCGTCTTCGAGGGCGCCTTCGGCCGGGACGCCGTCCGCGCGGTGTGCGCCTCCGACGCGCTCCCCCCGGCCCGGGTGCGGGCGGCCCTCGACCGGCTCGCCCCCCTCGCGCTCCTGCCCGTCGACGACCTGTTCGACGGCGAGGAGGCCGTGCCCCGCTACTGGATGCCCCACCCCATGCGCGCCGTGGGCGCCCGCAGGCTCACCGAACGCGGCGACCGCCGGACCGTCGTCCTCCACCACCGCCGGTGGTGCGTACGGCTCGCCCGGCGGGCCGCCGACCGCTGGCAGAGCGGCCGGCAGCTCGACGCCCGCGACCTCGCCCTGCGGGAACTCCCCGACCTGGCCGTCGCCATGGACCCGACGACCGCGCCCCTGTCCCCGCGCGCCGAGGCGGGCACGGCCGTCGAGATCGTGGTCACCCTGTGGTTCCTGTGGGTGGCCTGCGGACGGGTCGAGGAGGGCCGGGCCCGGTTGCGCCACGCCCTCGCCCTGCACTCCGGACCACCGCCCGCCCGCGCCCTGTGGCTCGCCGCCTACCTGGAACTGGAGGCGGGCCGTCCGGCGGATGCCGACCCGCTCCTCGTCCAGGCCTGGGCGGCGGCCGTACGGGACGGCGACGGCCGCTGCCTCGGCCTGCTCGCCCACCTGCGCGGCTCGGCCGCCCTCTTCCAGGGACGCACGCGCGCGGCGGCGGCCGAGTTCCGGGAGGCGCTGGCCCTGACGGGAGAGGACCCGGACATCGGGCCGACCCGGGAACTGTGCTGGTCCGCGCTCGCCCTCTCCCTCGGCCGCACCGACCCGGAGGCGGCGCAGGAGGCCCTGGACCGGCTGCCGCTCGAACGGACGGGGCGGCGGGCCTGGGCGGCCCGGGACCTGTGGGCCGACGCCTGGGCGCACCAGGCGCGTGCCGGACTCCTCGCCTGGGACGGGGAGGGGGAGCGGGCCGTCGGGCACGCCCGGCGGGCGCTCCGGGACCACCTGACGCTCGGTTCGGCGTCCGGCGCGTCCGGCGCGGCCGAACTCCTCGCCGAACTGCGCCTCATGACCGGGGAGCCCGTCTCCGCCGCCCGTCTCCTGGGCGCCGTGGACGTGCTGCGGACCTCCGTCTTCGGGGACGCGTACCGTCCGGCGGCGTCCTGCGCGGCGTCACGGGACCGCAGCCGGCGGGCGCTCGGGGAGGCGCTCGACGGGACGGAACTGCGCCGGGCGTACGAGGAGGGAGCGCGCCTGGGCCTGTTCGCCCTCGCGGAAGCCCCTTAGGGCGCGCGCCGGAAGCCCCGCCTGCCCGGCGGGTGCCCGGCCACGCGTCCCGGGGGCCGGACGGCCTCCAGCGGACCCGCCCCGCTCCGTACGTACCCCCGTGCGCGGCCCGGCCGTCGCCGGTGACCGCGAAGGAACGCCCGGACCCGGCGTTCCGCCCGCCCGCCGGCCGGTCGCGGGACTCAGGAGAGCCAGGACATCCCGATGAGCAGGAAGACCACGAAGGCGATGACCCCGGCCACCGCGGCCGTCTTGCGCGGGCGGCGCCGGGAGAGCTCCGCGAGCCCGCCGCCGGTACCGGTGGCCGGGGCGGCGGGACGCTCGCGCCGCCGGGCGGGGGGCGCGGCGGCGAACCCGGGAGCGGTCGCCGGCGGCGGGGTCGGCGCGGCCATGTGCAGGGGCATGGGCGAGGGACCGGTGGCGGCGGGCGGCCCGGCGGGACGGTGCCGCGGGGCGTGGGACCGGGCCGGGGCGGGGTGCCCGTAGGAGCGCCAGGCGCCGGAGGAGAACCAGTCGGCGATCGCCTGCGCGGAGGGCCGCTGCTCGGGCTGCTTGGCCAGCAGGCTCAGCAGGTACGACTCGAACTCGGGCGGCAGCGCCACCCCGAGGTGCGCGGGCGGCGTCGGCGGGGTGTCGATGTGCTGGTACAGCAGGGCCGTCGCGGTGTCCGCCCGGAACGGGGGTCTGCCGGTCAGGAGCTGGTAGAGCACACAGCCCAGCGAGTACACGTCGGAGGCGGACGAGGCGGGCTGGCCGAGGGCCCGTTCGGGCGCCAGATAGAGGCCCGTGCCCACGATCTGTCCCGTCGTCGTGAGCGCCGCCGAGGGGTCGTCCACGAAACGCGCGATGCCGAAGTCCGCCAGCTTCACCGTGCCTTCGGCGTCGACGAGCAGGTTGCCCGGCTTGATGTCCCGGTGCACCACGCCCTGGCGGTGCGCGGCCGCGAGTCCGGCGGCGGCGTGCGCGGCGACCACGGCGACCCGCTCGGGCGGCAGGACCAGGGGCTCGGACGGGCTTCCGGCGAGGCTGTCGCCCTCGACCAGCTCCATGACGAGGAACAGCTTCCCGTCCCACGTGCCGAAGTCGAAGACGCCCACCACGTGCGGATGGCTCAGCCGGGCGGCGGTCTGGGCCTCCAGGCGGAACCGGTCCCCCGCGGAGGGGTCGGCCGCGTTCGCCAGCATCAGCTTCACCGCCACGTCCCGGCCGAGGACCTCGTCGGTGGCCTGCCACACCTCGCCCATGCCGCCCCGGCCGATACACACGTGAAGCCGATATCGGTCCGCGACCAGCACCTGGAGACCACCCTTTCGAAGATCGATCAACCTCTCGGAAGAGGACCAGCGTAGAGCCGAGCGGCCCCGGTCCTCGCCGCCCTCCCCCGTCCCGGGGCCCCCGCCGTGCACGGCGCCCGTGGCACGGATGAACGGAAGGTGTCGCCGGGCGGCTAGCATCGCGCTCCGGGACTGCTGTCGACGGACGGCGGACACGGGACGGAGTGGAACGTGGCACGACCCCGTATGGGTGTGGCGGTACTGACGATGGGCACGCGCCCCACCGAGCTGCGGGCGCTGCTCGACGCCGTGGCGGACCAGGACGAACCGGCCGCCCGGATCGTGGTCGTCGGCAACGGCACGGGGTCGTTGCCGGAGCTGCCCGAAGGCGTGATCGGGGTAGAACTCCCGGAGAACCGGGGCGTGTCGGGCGGCCGGAACGTGGCGATCGAGACGCTGCGCGGCTTCGGCGACGTCGACGTGGTGGTGGACCTCGACGACGACGGCCTCCTCGTGGACCGGGACGTCTTCCGCCGCCTGGCCGACCTGTACGAGGCGGACCCGGACCTCGGCGTCGTCTCGTTCCGCATCGCGGACGAGACCGGTGAGACCCAGCGCCGCCACGTCCCCCGGCTCGGCGCGAAGGACCCCCTGCGCGGCGGGGAGGTGACCACCTTCCTCGGCGGCGGCCACGGCCTGTCGATGCGGATGCTCGACCGGATCGGCGGCTGGCCGGAGGACTTCTTCTTCACCCACGAGGAGACCGACCTCGCCTGGCGCGCCCTCGACGCGGGCTGGAAGGTCGTGTACGCGCCGGAACTCCTCCTCCAGCACCCGAGGACCAGCCCGGCCCGGCACGCCGTCTACTACCGGATGACCGCCCGCAACCGCGTCTGGCTGGCCAAGCGCAACCTGCCGGCCCCCCTCGTCCCCGTCTATCTCGGCGTCTGGACCCTCCTCACCCTGGCCCGCACCCGCTCCCTCACGGGCCTCAGGGCCTGGTTCGCCGGCTTCGCGGAGGGCGTCCGCCGCTCCGGCGGCCCCCGCACCCCGATGCGCTGGTCCACGGTCCTCCGCATGACGAAGCTGGGCCGCCCCCCGGTCATCTGACCCGGGCCACCGCGGGCCGGACGTCCCCTCCGACGTCCGGCCCGCCCCCGGGCGAGTGCCGACTCGGACCGGATCGACGGCCGACCGGGTCCCCTCGGCGCCGGAAGCGAGGCTTGTCCGGACCCGGTGGGGTCCGACGGGCGGCGTTCTCAGCTCGCCGGGGCGGACACGGCGACGTGCAGCTCCCGCACGCCAACGGCACGAGGGTGCCGCCGCGCCAACTCGGTCACGATGCCGCGGATCGCGGGGCGGTCCCTCACCTCGCCGGGGCTCGCACGGTGGGCGTCGAGCAAGGCGCGGGCGGCCTGCTCAGGGCGGCCCCACGCCCACCAGGCACGGGCCATGTCCGTGCCCAGGCGTGCCTTCCTCTCGGCCGTGGGGAAATGCTCGGGCCGAAGGTTCCGCCCCGCCTCCAAGGCGGCGCCGGCGTCGCCGAGGGCCCAGTGGACGCCGACGGCGTAGAGATCCACGGCGGCCGGGCCGATGGGGAAGAGACGCCCGGCAGGCGCCTGGAGCGGCAGGCGGCAGCGGCGGCGAGCGGGGACTCGGACACTTCGGCCCAGGTGCGCGCGCGGTCGGCGGTGAGGCGGGCTTGCTCGTACGAGCCGAGCTTGATCAGCAGGGCGGCGCTCAGGCTGTAGACGGAGGACATGCGGGCCTGGTCCAGCTCGCGGCGCGAGGAGGCAGCGGCGTGCCCGTCGGCCAGGAGGCCCGGCAGCAGCCCGAGGAGCTGCGTGTGGGCCCCCTCTTGTCGTAGAGGTCGCGGGCGGAGGCCACACGGGCGTCCAGGGCACCCCTGCCCGTCGGTGGCGGGGTGTCGGCCAGGGCCCGGTCCATGCCGAGCAGCATGGTGGCCGGGACGGTAGCCGTGGCGGCGAGCAACGAGCGGCGGCGCATCGGGTCCTCCTCGGCGTCCGGACGGGCCGTCACTCTAGTGCCGGCCTGTCCGGAAGGAGCGGGGGGCGCCAGAGAACTCACCAGGACGTGTCGAGGGACGCCCACCGTGGAGGCGGCCCGGTGGACGAGCGTCAGGTCGGTCGCCCGGGTACGGCGTTCCATCCGCGAGACCGTCGCCGCCGAGCACCCCAGACGCTCGCCGAGTTCGGCGAGCGTCCATCCTCGGTGTTCACGGCCCAACCGTACGAGTCCGCCCGGTTGTCGCCGGGCGACCAGCTCCCTGACCTTCGCGTTGTTCCAGAGCGGGTCACCGGGCACTGGTCCCTCCCCCTGCTGCACGACCGGGGGTCACCACGGTACGGGCGCGGAACGGCACCCGTCGAGGCCGCTTGCACAACGTGCAAACGCCTTGCAGGAAAAGCCAGTTGGTCTCCGACCGGGTGCCGGACGAGGTGTTCTCGTCATACCGCCCCTCATCTCGTGGGGCACCGTCCAAGGGAGGCACCATGGCAACCGCAGCCGACACCCCCGTCACCACCGACCCGGTGACCGGGCCGGTCCGCTCCCCCCGTGACATCGTGCCGGCGGACCTCTGGGAGAAGCAGGTCGGCCTGCTGATGCGGGACTGCCCGTACGACTCCGTCATGGCCACCCGCGTCCTCGGCCAGGGCTACGCCTACCTGCTCACTGCCATGCCCCTCCGGGGCCGGGGCCTGGGACTCGCCCCGGGCAAGCTGGTCGACATCGGCGCCCACACGATCACCCTGGACACCGTCGCCTACGCCGAGCTGTGCGACAAGTACAACGGCGGGCACTTCCTGCACCACGTGCCCGAGGTCGAGATGAAGAACGACGGGTCGGTCATCAAGACCGCCCACCTCGTCGCCCGCGCCGGTCGGGAGGTGGTCCTCCCGCTGTGGGAGGACGCCGCCGACTGCGGCCCCTGCCACCCGGGCAACGACTCGCACTGACCCCCACGTGACGCCTTCGGCGGTCCGGGCCCACGGCTCGGGCCGCCGAGGCACGCCCGGGTGACTTTCGCCCGAACCGGCAGCAGCCCCCGCGCGGCGCCGCCAGGATGACGCGGGTGACGACCACGACCACAGACCTATGGCACCACTACGGCCGGGCCCGCGCAGCGCAGGACCGCGCCGTCCCCGACTTCTTCCGCTGGGCCTGGGACCAGCAGGACGGACCGGGCCCGGAAGTCCTCGGCGACCTCACCGGCAAGACCGTGGCCGATCTCGGCGCCGGCGCCGCCCGGCACGCCGCGCACCTGGCCGTGCACCACGCCCCGAACCGGATCGACGCCGTGGACGCGTCCCCGGCCCAGCACGGCATGGCCACCGCCCTGTACGCCGACCTCGCCCCGCGCCTGCACTTCGTCCACGCGGACGTCGTCGCCCACCTTCGCGCGAACCCGGGCGCCTACGACGTGCTTTACAGCCACTTCGGGGCGGTGGACTTCACCGACCCCCGCGAGCTGCTCCCGGCCGCCGCTGACGCGCTCCGCCCCGGTGGACACCTGGTCTTCTCCACCCTCGCCCAGTACCTGTCCGGCAAGGCCGCGCAGCCGGACGTCACGGCCGCCGAGGTGCCGGCGAAGACCCCGGCGGGCGAGAGCGCCACCATGCGCCGGTGGGTGCTGCAGGAGCACGTGTGGACCAAGGTCCTGGACCGGGCCGGATTCACCGGCATCCGCGTCGAGGAGCTGCCCGCCGGCGACGGCCCCCGGCCTGCCGCCGCCCTCCTCGTCACGGCCGAGCGCCCCGCCGCCTGAGACCGGGCCGGGGAATGCCGCTGCCCGGGGCCCGGTCTCCGGACTCCGGGACGGCGGTGCGTTCGCGCTGAGGGGTAGCCGAGGTCCAGCCGCTCCAGGAGCCTTTGCACTCGCGCGTCCAGGACCTTCTCCGCCTCCGGGTTGATCGTGAGCAGGGCCGCCTGGGCAGTCACGATGACGTCGCACAGCTCCTTCTCGACGTTCCCCCGGGTGTGGCTGTTGCCCTTGCGCGGGTTGGCGCCGATGGCCCCTGTGATGGCCTCCGCCGCCTCCCCGGACTCCTCACCGATCTTGAGCACGCGCGGCAGGCGCACGTCGCCGGCCGCGGTCTGGTCCTCCTCGTCCAGCCGGCCGCGCAGCTTTCGCACGCCGTCCCACATCTGGTCCGTGCGGCTCGTCTCCTCGTATTTGTTGCAGCAGAGCGCCGCCGAGCGGTGACACCCCGTTTCAGGACCACACGCGGATGACACCCGGATACAACGCGATCAGGGCCGGTCTCCCCGAAGGGAGACCGGCCCTGATCTGCGTTTACGAAGTCGGGGTGGCGGGATTTGAACCCACGACCTCTTCGTCCCGAACGAAGCGCGCTGCCAAGCTGCGCTACACCCCGATGTCGCTGCTCTGTGTTCACGTCGCGGCGACATCGATTACTTTAGCCCACGCGCGCGCTCAGGCGAAATCCGGTATTCGGGGGGCGGCGCCGCAGGTCGGGCGGGGCCCGTGGTCAGGGGCGGGCCGTCAGGGTGAGGAGGGTGGCCTCGGGGGGGCAGGCGAAGCGGACCGGGGTGAAGCGGTTGGTGCCGCAGCCGGCCGAGACGTGCAGGTACGAGGTGCGGTTCCCGGCCGTGTGGGTGGAGAGGCCCTTCACCCGGTCCGTGTCCAGGTCGCAGTTGGTGACGAGCGCCCCGTAGAAGGGGACGCAGAGCTGCCCGCCGTGGGTGTGGCCGGCGAGGATCAGTTCGTACCCGTCCGCCGTGAAGGCGTCCAGGGAGCGCAGGTACGGCGCGTGGACCACGCCCACCGTGAAGTCGGCGTCGGGGTCCGGGCCGCCCGCCACCCGGTCGTACCGGTCGCGCTTGATGTGCGGGTCGTCCAGGCCGGTGAACGCCAGCTCGGCCCCCGACAGCTTCAGCCGGCCCCGGGTGTTGGTGAGGTCCACCCAGCCCGCCGCGTCGAAGGCGTCCCGCATGCCCTCCCAGGGGTTGTGGACGGCGCCGACGGCCGGCTTGTTGCCGTTGAGGCCGTGGCGGCCCTGCGCCTTCTCCATCAGGTAGCGGGCGGGGTTGCGCAGCTTGGGGCCGTAGTAGTCGTTGGAGCCGAAGACGTACACGCCCGGGAGCTCCATCAGAGGCCCGAGCGCGTCCAGGACCTCCGGCACCGCCTCCGGGTCGGAGAGGTTGTCGCCCGTGTTGACGACGAAGTCCGGGCGGAGCCCCGCGAGCGACTGGAGCCAGGCCCGCTTCTTGCGCTGACCGCTCACCATGTGGATGTCGGAGACCTGGAGGACCCGCAGGTCGCCCATGCCGCGGGGGAGGACCGGGACCGTCACCCGGCGGAGCCGGAAGGAGCGGGCCTCGAAGCCCGCCGCGTAGACGAGCCCGGCCGCGGCCGTCGCCGTGAGGCCTGCCGTGATCTTCAGGGGAATCCCGTACCGTGCGCGCATCTCCCCATCGTCGCAGACCCGCGCGGAGGAAATGCGCGGGCGGTACGGGGGCGGCACCTGCCACACTTGGCCCCATGACCACGCTCAAGGCGAAGCTCCAGGACGACCTCAACGCCGCGATCAGGGAGCGCGACGAACTGCGCTCCTCGACCCTGCGGCTGACCATCACCGCGATCACCAAGGAGGAGGTCGCGGGCACGACCAAGCGCGAACTCTCCGACGACGAGGTGCGCAAGGTGATCGCCAAGGAGGCGAAGAAGCGCCGCGAGGCCGCGGACGCGTTCGCCCAGGGCGGTCGCCCCGAGTCCGCCGAGCGGGAGCGGGCCGAGGGCCTCGTCCTCGACGCGTACCTGCCGAAGCAGCTCGGCGACGAGGAGCTGGAGGGGATCGTCGCGGCGGCCGTCGAGGAGGCCAGGGCGGCGGGCGCCGAGGGGCCGCGCGCCATGGGCGCCGTCATGAAGATCGTGAACCCGAAGGTGGCCGGCCGGGCCGAGGGCGGCCGGGTCGCCGCCGCCGTGAAGAGGCTGCTCGCGGGCTGAGCCGCGGCAGGACGCGCGAAAGTACGAGGAAGGGCGCCCCGCACGGCGGGGCGCCCTTCCTCGTGTCCACGGGCCCGGTGGGCCCGGAGTCCCGTCAGCGGTCGAAGATGCCCGGCGGGAACGAGATGCCGGGGAACGGGTTGTTCGGCTTCCGGTCACCCGGCTTGCCGTCGTTGGGCTTGGCGGGCTTGTTCGGCTTCCCGGGCTTGTTCGGGCCCTGGCCGCCCTCCTTGTCCTTGTCCGCGGGGGTCTCGGCCCTCGGCACGTCGACGGGGACGAAGGACGGGGTCTGACCGGCGTCCAGCGCGCCCGTCATCGCGATCTTCCAGATCGGGCCGGGGAGGCAGCCACCACAGACCTTGTCGTAGTACTCGCCGCCGATGGTGATCCGGAACATCGACGTGTCCTTCTTGCCGATGTCGTCGCCGACCCAGACCGCGGTGGACAGGTTCGGCGTGTAGCCGACGAACCAGGCGTCCATGCGCTCGTTGGTCGTACCGGTCTTGCCCGCGTTGTCGCGGTCGCTGAGACCGGCCTTCGTACCGGTGCCGTCCTCGACGACGCCCTTCAGCATCTGGTTGATCGTGTCGGCGGTCCGGTCGCTCATCGCCCGCGAGCACTTCGTCTGCGGCACGTTGAGCTTGTCGCCGTTGGCGGCCTTGACCGACTCGATGGCGACCGGCGTGCAGTACAGGCCCCGGTTGGCGAAGGCCGCGTAGACGGAGGCCATCGACAGGGGGGTGCTGACCTCGCCGCCGAGGGTGATCGAGGCGTTCTCCTCGATCGCCCGGCCGTCACCGCGCTCGTACCCGAGCTTCTTCGCCATCTGGATGGTCTCGCAGAGACCGGCCTGCTGCTCCAGGAGCGCGAAGTAGGTGTTGATGGACTTGCCGAGCGCGCCCGTCATGTCCCAGGTGCCGGCCTCGGACTCCAGCTCGTTCTGCAGCTTCCACTTGTCGCTGCCGGTGGGGGCGCCCTTGCAGGTGCGGAAGGAGCTCTTGTCCAGCTCGATCTTCCACGGCGTCGTATAGGTCTGGGCGGGGCTGATGCCCTTCTCCAGGGCCGCCGCGGCGGTGATCGGCTTGAAGGTCGAGCCGACCTGGAAGCCGTAGGTGCTGCCGCCCATCCGGTTGCTGACGGCGAGGTTGAGCGTCGTCTCGTGCTTCTTCGGGTCCAGGCCGTACGGGCGGGACTGGCCCATCGAGAGGATCTTGCCGGTGCCGGGCTGGACCTGCACCACCGAGGTGGCGACCGGGTCGTCCTTGTTGACCTTCGCGGTGGCGGCCTCGTTGGCGGCGGCCTGCGCGCGCGGGCTGAGCGTGGTCCTGATGGTGAGACCGCCCAGGTTCCACAGCTTCTGGCGCTCCTCGGACGTCTTTCCGAAGACGGGGTCGCTGAGGATCGTCTTGCGGACGTAGTCGCAGAAGAAGCCGGCGCCGTTGACGGCGGTGATGCAGCCGTTCTTCGGGGCCTTCACCTTCAGCTTGAGCGGTGCGGCCTTCGCCTTGTCCGCCTCGGCCTGGCTGATGTCCTTCACGTCGGCCATCCGCTGGAGGACCACGTTGCGGCGCTTGGTGGCTTCCTGGACGTCGTTGATCGGGTCGTAGCGACTGGGCGACTGGACGAGGCCGGCCATCATCGCCGCCTCGCCGAGGGTCAGGTCGGCGGCGTGCTTGGAGAAGTACCGCTGGGAGGCGGCCTCGATGCCGTACGCCTGCTGGCCGAAGAAGGTGATGTTGAGGTAGTTCTCCAGGATCTTCTTCTTGCCCAGCTCCTCCTCGACCTGGATCGCGAACTTCAGCTCGCGGATCTTGCGGCCGATGGTCTGCTGGGTGGCCTGTGCGACCTTCTCGGGGTCGTCACCGGCCTCCTCGACGAAGACGTTCTTCACGTACTGCTGCGTGAGGGTGGACGCGCCCTCGGAGACCCCGCCGGACTGGGCGTTGCGGTTGATCGCGCGCAGCACGCCCTTGAGGTCGACCGCTCCGTGCTCGTAGAAGCGTCCGTCCTCGATCGCGACGATGGCCTTCTGCATGTACGGGGAGATCTTCTCGATCGGGACGACCGTCCGGTCCCGCGAGTACACCGTGGCGATCAACCCGCCCGCGGAGTCGAGGATCTTGGTGCGCTGGCTCAGCGGCGGGGTCTTGAGGTTGGAGGGGATCTCGTCGAACCCCTCCACCGTGCCCTTCGCGGCCAGTCCGAGCGCGCCGGCCGCGGGCAGGGCGATGCCCGCGAGGACGGCTCCGGAGAGCACACTGACACCGAGGAACTTGGCGGCCTGCTGGGTCCCGGTCAGACCGCCGCCCGAGCGCTTCTTTGGCATGGGAGCACCCTACGTTCTCATTCGCCGGACACGCGTATATGCCTTGGCCTAAGCTGCTCACAACTGTCACAGCGGTGTGGTCCGGCGTCAGGACCCGGGTGTGACGGCGACATGGACTCCCGTGAACCCGAAACGCGGAAGCTCCGTGTCCGATTCCGGCACGTGCGTCACCCGGCGTCCCAAGTGACCCCGGAGAGGAAGGGCATATCCACGTGGTATGTCCGTTATTCCACGCATGTCCATCGATCACTCCCCTGGGTGATCTCACGCGCACGCATAGTCCGTTCGGGCCATCCAAGATTGGGCCCGAAGGGGGTGTTGTGCTGTGCCCGCCTTCCGTAACGTCCCAACTGGCAGCGGTGAATATGCCGCTGCCGCCGTGGGGGAGCCTCGATTCGGGAGAGGACGGCGCCGGTATGGGCTGGGTAGCTGACTGGAGTGCGCAGGCGGCCTGCCGCACTACCGATCCGGATGAACTTTTCGTGCAAGGAGCGGCGCAGAACAGGGCCAAGGCGGTGTGCACCGGGTGCCCGGTGCGGACCGAGTGCCTTGCGGACGCTCTCGACAACCGGGTGGAGTTCGGCGTGTGGGGCGGCATGACGGAGCGCGAGCGCCGTGCCCTGCTGCGCAGGAGGCCGACCGTCACCTCGTGGCGCCGGCTCCTGGAGACCGCGCGTACGGAGTACGAGCGGGGAGCGGGCCTGCTGCCCGTGGCGATGGAGGACGACGCGACGTACGAGGAGTACGCGGCGGTCGGCTGAACGCGCCGGGAGTGCGCTCCTGGCGGGCAGGCGCGAGGCGCAGGCGCACCGGGACCGGAACTCCGCCTTCGGCGCACGGCGCCGGCACACGGCGTCCGGCGCGGACGCTCGGTAGAGGCGCGGACGCCCGGTACAGGCGCCCGGCGTGCGGAAGGGCGCGCACGGGGACGGAGCCCCGGCGCGTGGGAGACGCGCAGAGGGCCGGTCGTCCCGACGTGCGAGAGGGTGATCCGCTCAGACCGGAGACGTTCGTCCGGCCGTGAGACGGTCACCGATGGCCCGCAGCCCGGCGAGGTCGTGCACATCGCCGGGCAGGGCGGCCACTTCGGCCACCGCCACTTCGGGGTGGCGTGCGGTGAAGCGGTCACGCGTGTGCTGTTCGCGGGTGAGCACCCGCATGCGCTCGGCGTGCAGGCGCAGAAGACCCGCGGTGAGACGGCGTACGTCCACGGCCGCGTCCACGCCGTCGTCGTCCGCGGGGGCCAGGTCTCCCGTGGTGGGGTGCGCCGGAACTTCGTCGGTCGCGACGTCGTGAGGCGCCTCGTTCGCTGTACCGGTGTCGTCGTGTACGTCGTCGTGCTGTGCGGCCGGGTCGGCTGTGGGGGCAGCCTCGAGTCCGGCGGGTCCGGCGGGTTCACCGGGTGTTGCGGTGGCGGCGGTGGCGAGTTCGGACGGCTCGGGGCCGGTGGCCGGGGAGCCGCCCAGGCGATTCTTCCCGTCCCCCTGATCCACCATGCTCCCCTCCTCAAGATTTTCCGCGGCGGCCCGCGCCCGCTCCGCCGAAAGGCCGGCGGCCGCGCTGCCGTGCACGCGGTTGAGGACGAGGCCGGCCAGCGGCATCCTCTCGGCGGCCAGCCGCTCCACGAAGTACGCCGCCTCGCGCAGCGCGTCCCGCTCCGGCGTCGCCACCACGAGGAAGGCCGTGCCCGGGGCCTGGAGCAGCTTGTACGTGGCGTCGGCACGGGTCCGGAAACCGCCGAACATCGTGTCCATCGCCGCCACGAACGTCTGCACGTCGCCCAGGAACTGACCCCCCAGCAGTTTCCCGAGCGTCCCCGTCATCATCGACATGCCGACGTTCAGGAACTTCATCCCGGCCCGGCCGCCCACCTTCGCCGGGGCCATGAGCAGCTTGATGAACCTCCCGTCGAGGAACGACCCGAGCCGCTTCGGCGCGTCCAGGAAGTCGAGCGCGGACCGGGACGGCGGGGTGTCGACGACGATCAGGTCCCAGTCGTCGCGCGCCCGGAGCTGCCCCAGCTTCTCCATCGCCATGTACTCCTGCGTGCCGGCGAACCCGGCCGACAGGGACTGGTAGAAGGGGTTCTCCAGGATCGCCCGGGCCCGCGCGGGGTCCGCGTGCGCCTCGACGATCTCGTCGAAGGTCCGCTTCATGTCCAGCATCATCGCGTGCAGCTCGCCGCCGTCGGACCCCTTGATGCCCTCCACCTTGCGGGGGGTGTTGTCGAGGGAGTCGATCCCCATCGACTGGGCGAGGCGACGGGCCGGGTCGATGGTGAGGACGACGACGCGCCGCCCGCGCTCCGCCGCCCGGACGCCGAGGGCAGCCGCCGTCGTCGTCTTGCCGACCCCGCCGGAGCCGCAGCAGACGATGATGCGGGTGCCCCGGTCGTCGAGCAGCGGGTCCAGCTCCAGGACGGGCACGGTGCCGCCCCCGCCCCCGCCGGTGACCGCACCGGGCCCGCCGGGGTCCGTACCGGGCCCGCCGGGGGCGGGGTTCGTGCCGAACCCGCCCGGGGCGGTCCTCTCCGTGTCCGTCACGCGCCCACCCCTTGCCTCCGCAGTTCCTTCGCCAGCCGGTAGAGACCCGCGACGTCCACCCCGCCCCCCAGATGGGGAAGCTCGTGCAGGGGCACGCCGACGCCCTCCAGGGCGGTGCGCTGGGTCCGTTCCAGCTCCACCCGCCGGGCGTGCTCGGCCGCCTGGTCGAGGAGCGGCTCGACCAGCGTCGCGGCGCCCGTGACGCCCACGGAGGCCAGGGTCTTCGCGACCGCCTCCCGGTGGTCGCCGGAGGCGGCCCGTACCGCCGCCTCGTCGAGGACGTGGGGCCGGACCATGTTGACCACGATCCGCCCCACCGGCAGCTCGGCCGCGCGGAGCTCCGCGATGCCGTCCGCCGTCTCCTGGACCGGCATCTCCTCCAGGAGGGTCACCAGGTGGACCGCCGTCTCGGGGGACTTGAGGACCCGCATGACGGCCTGTGCCTGGTTGTGTATCGGGCCGATCCTGGCCAGGCCGGCCACCTCGTCGTTGACGTTGAGGAAGCGGGTGACGCGGCCGGTGGGCGGCGCGTCCATGACCACGTGGTCGTAGACGGGACGGCCGTCCTTCTCGCGCCGCCGGACCGCCTCGCACGCCTTGCCGGTCAGCAGGACGTCCCGTACGCCCGGCGCTATCGTCGTCGCGAAGTCGATCGCGCCGAGCTTCTTCAGGGCCCGTCCCGCGCTGCCCAGTTTGTAGAACATCTGGAGGTAGTCGAGGAGCGCGCGCTCGGCGTCGATCGCCAGCGCGTACACCTCGCCGCCGCCCGGTGCGACGGCGATCTTCCGCTCCTCGTACGGAAGGGCCTCCGTCTCGAAGAGCTGTGCGATGCCCTGTCTGCCTTCGACCTCGACGAGGAGGGTCCGCTTCCCCTCCGTCGCGAGGGCGAGGGCGAGGGCGGCGGCGACCGTCGTCTTACCGGTACCACCCTTGCCACTGACGACCTGGAGCCTGCTCACGCTGTCGAGCCTAACCATTGGCGGCGGCGCCCAATCAGGAGGCCGCCCCGGAGAAGATCCCTAGGGGGGAGTTCGGGGACGGCCTCCGGGGACCCGTCCACCGGCAGCGGATACAGTCGGGCCATGACCAAGTGGGAGTACGTCACGGTGCCGCTTCTGGTGCACGCGACCAAGCAGATTCTGGACACCTGGGGCGAGGACGGCTGGGAGCTCGTCCAGGTCGTGCCCGGGCCGAACAACCCCGAGCAGCTCGTGGCCTACCTGAAGCGGCCCAAGTCGTGAGCGGGGCCGTCGAGGCGAAGCTCGCCGAGCTGGGCCTGACCCTGCCGGAGGTCGTGCCTCCGCTGGCCGTCTACCAGCCGGCCGTGCGGTCGGGCGCGTACGTCTACACCTCGGGCCAGCTCCCGATGGTGGGGGGCAAGCTTCCGGTGACCGGCAAGGTCGGCGCCGAGGTCACCGCCGAGGAGGCCAAGCAGCTCGCCGCCACCTGCGCGCTCAACGCCCTCGCGGCCGTGAAGTCCGTCGCCGGTGACCTCGACCGCGTCAAGCGCGTCGTGAAGGTCGTGGGCTTCGTCGCCTCCGCCGCCGACTTCACCGGGCAGCCCGGCGTCATCAACGGCGCCAGCGAACTGCTCGGCGCCGTCCTGGGCGAGAAGGGCGTGCACGCGCGCAGCGCCGTCGGCGTGACCGTGCTGCCGCTCGACGCCCCGGTCGAGGTCGAGGTGCAGGTGGAGCTGGTCGAGGACTGACCCCGGCCCGTACGCGCGCGGCCGGCCGGCCTCCCGGGGCGGTCGGCCCTCGTGCATTCGTGTCCTTGCGCATAGCATCCGGCCATGTCGAATGGTCAGTCGAAGCAGTCGAACGGTCAGTGGTACCCGCCGGAGTGGCCCGACCGCATCCGGGCCCTCGCCGCCGGTGAGCTGACCCCGGTGACGCCCCGGCGCGCCGCCACCGTCCTGCTCCTGCGGGACGCCGCCGCCGGACCCGACGTCCACATGCTGCGCCGCAGCACCTCGATGGCCTTCGCGGGAGGCGCGTACGCCTACCCCGGCGGCGGCGTCGACCCGCGCGACGAACAGCCGGTGCGGTGGGCCGGCCCGTCCCTGGAGACCTGGGCGGCCCGTCTCGGCCTCGACGACCCCGCGCAGGCCCAGGCCGTGGTCTGCGCCGCCGTGCGCGAGACGTACGAGGAGGCGGGCGTCCTGCTCGCCGGGGAGACCGGGGAAGGGATCGTCCGGGACACGACGGGCGAGGAGTGGGAGCGGGACCGGGAGGCGCTGGTCGCCCGGGACCTGTCCTTCGCCGACTTCCTCGACCGGCGCGGGCTCGTCCTGCGCTCGGACCTGCTCGGCGCGTGGGCCCGCTGGATCACGCCCGAGTTCGAGCGGCGCCGGTACGACACGTGGTTCTTCGTGGCCGCGCTCCCGGCCGGGCAGCGCACCCGGAACGCCTCCACCGAGGCGGACCGCACGGTCTGGATCCGCCCGGCGGAGGCCGCGGCCGGATACGACCGGGGCGAGCTGACGATGATGCCGCCGACGATCTCGACCCTGCGCGCCCTGGAGCCGTACGCCACGGTGGCGGAGGCGCTCGCGGCGGCGGAGACGCGGGACCTGGCCCCCGTGCTCGCGCGGGCGCGCCTGGAGGACGGGGGGCTGGTCCTGAGCTGGCCGGGGCACGAGGAGTTCACCAAGATCATTCCCGCCGGGGGTGCGTGATGAGCGACGCCGCCGCCCTGCCCGGGCAGCCGCGCGGACGCGTGACCTCCGGGCCCGCGACCGACCGCGCCGTGAACGTCCTGGCACCGAACCCGTCCGCGATGACCCTCGACGGCACCAACACCTGGCTGCTCTCCGAACCCGGCTCCGGGCTGGCCGTCGTCGTCGACCCCGGCCCGCTGGACGAGGGCCACCTGCGCCGCGTGGTCGAGACCGCCGGAGAGCTGGGCAAACGGATCGCGCTCGTCCTGCTGACCCACGGCCACCCCGACCACGCGGAGGGCGCCGGCCGTTTCGCCGAGCTGACCCGTGCGCCCGTACGGGCCCTCGACCCGGCCCTCCGCCTCGGCGACGAAGGACTCGGCGAGGGGGACGTGGTGACGGTCGGAGGGCTGGAGGTGCGGGTCGTCCCGACGCCCGGGCACACCGCGGACTCCCTCTCCTTCCACCTCCCCGCCGACCGGGCGGTCCTCACGGGGGACACGATCCTGGGGCGCGGGACGACGATGGTCGCGCATCCGGACGGGCGGCTCGGCGACTACCTGGATTCGCTGCGGCGGCTGCGCTCGCTGACCGTGGACGACGGGGTGCGCACGGTCCTGCCGGGCCACGGACCGGTCCTGGAGGACGCGCAGGGAGCCGTGGAGTTCTACCTCGCGCACCGGGCGAGCCGGCTCGCCCAGGTCGAGACGGCGGCCGAGAACGGCCTCCGCACGGCGCCCGAGGTCGTCGCCCACGTGTACGCGGACGTGGACCGCTCCCTGTGGCCGGCGGCCGAGCTGTCGGTACGGGCGCAGCTGGAGTACCTGCGGGAGCGCGGGTTGATCTAGACGGGAAGGTCGGGACGAGCCGGCTGCTCCCGGGCTCCCCCCTGGCTCGGACCGTCCGGCCGGGGGACCGGTGGGCCGGAGTGTCGGTGGACCGGTGGACCGGCGTGTCGGTGGGCCGGCGTGCCGGGCGGGCCGACGGCGTCACGATCCTGTCCCGAGACGGCCCCCGCCCCTACACCCGGTCCGGACCGTGTTCTACCTTTACGTTCCGCTTACTCATGGCCGTGGTTCTTGGGGGGAACGCCCGTGTTCGTCATCGCCGTCCTGCTGCTCGTCGCCGCAGTGGTGCTCTACTTCGTCGGCCGCTCCAACGAGTCGAAGGGCCTGAAGCTGGGCGCCCTCGGCGCCGTGGTCGCCGGCCTCCTCTCGCTGATCGCGAGCATGACGTACGTGATCAGCGCGTACGAGGTCGGCGTACCGGTCGCCTTCGGCAAGGTGGGCTCGCCCATGACGTCGGGCCTGCACCTGAAGTCGCCGTTCACCAGCGTCACCACCTTCTCCACCCGCCCCGTCGACCTGAACCTCTCCGACAAGGACGTGGTCGAGGTCCGCTCCTCCCAGGGCGGCGTCATGTACGCCGAGGTGACGGTCAAGTGGGCGGTCGTCCCGGCCAAGTCCGTCGAGCTCTACAAGCTCGCGGGCAGCGAGGACGCCATCCAGCAGCGGCTCGTCTTCCCGGACAGCCGCGAGATCGTCCGCAACGTCTTCGCCCGTTACACGAGCGAGCAGGGGTACGCCTCCGACCGCGAGAAGATCAACGCCGAGATAGCCACCCTGGTCAAGGAGCGGCTGGCGCCGCGCGGCATCGACGTGACCACGGTCAACCTGCGCAACGTGAAGCCCTCAGAGGCCCTCCAGGGCCAGATCGACCGCAAGATCCAGCAGCAGCAGGCCACCGAGCGGGCCACCGAGGCCTCCCGCACCGCCAAGGCGGAGGCCGACCGGCGCCGGATCGAGGCGGAGGGCATCGCCCGCGCCAACAAGATCCTCAACGACTCGCTGACCGACAAGGTCCTGATGAACCAGTGCATCGACGCCTTCAAGGAGGCCGCGGAGAAGAACCCGGTCTACACCGTGCCCTGCGCGAACGGCGGCTCGGCCCCGGTGATCGTGGACGGCACGAAGCGCTGACCCGCCCGTACGCGCACACGCACGCGGAAGGCCGCCCCCGTCGGTCGGGGGCGGCCTTCCGCGTGCGCGAGGGGGTACCGCGCCTACCGCGAGCGCTTCGCGAGGCGCTCCACGTCCAGCAGGATCACGGCACGGGCCTCCAGGCGCAGCCAGCCGCGCTGGGCGAAGTCCGCGAGCGCCTTGTTGACCGTCTCGCGGGAGGCGCCGACCAGCTGGGCCAGCTCCTCCTGGGTGAGGTCGTGGACGACGTGGATGCCCTCCTCCGACTGCACGCCGAAGCGGCGCGACAGGTCGAGGAGCGCGCGGGCGACACGGCCCGGCACGTCGGAGAAGACCAGGTCGGACATCTGGTCGTTGGTCTTGCGCAGCCGGCGGGCGACCGCGCGCAGCAGCGCGGTGGCCACCTCGGGGCGGGCGTTCAGCCAGGGCTGGAGATCGCCGTGGCCCAGGCCGAGCAGCTTGACCTCGGTCAGCGCGGTCGCGGTGGCGGTGCGCGGGCCCGGGTCGAAGAGGGACAGCTCGCCGATGAGCTCGCCGGGGCCGAGGACGGCCAGCATGTTCTCGCGGCCGTCGGGGGAGGTGCGGTGCAGCTTCACCTTGCCCTCGGTGACCACGTACAGGCGGTCGCCGGGGTCGCCCTCGTGGAAGAGGGCGTCGCCACGGGCGAGCGTCGCCTCACTCATCGAGGCGCGCAGCTCGGCAGCCTGCTCGTCATCGAGCGCCGCGAAGAGCGGGGCGCGCCGCAGAACGTCGTCCACGAGTTCTCTCCATACTGTCGACCTGCTCATGGGACCCGCATCCCATAATGCCGGACGCACAAAACAGTGCGATCAATCACAACAAGTTTGACGCACCGCGCCACCCCTCCGTACGTCGGGGACCCGATCGGGGGCTGATCGGCCGTGCCCGGGGCAGACGGCGGTGGCGGCCCCTAGGCTGGCCGCGTGTCCAACTCGCCGGTGAGAGCGCAGGCCAAGGGGGCTGGAAGAGTGACGGCCGAAAGTAATTCCGCTGTGGGCGAACAGGGTGTGTCGAAGCGGGCAAAAGCCGCGAAACGGAAATCCGCCGAGCCGTCGGGCGGGCGACCGGACGCGCCGTCGACCGCCCCGGCCCCGGCCGGACCGTCGGCCAAGTCTCCGGTGAAGCCCGCAACCAAGCCCGCCGCCAAGTCCTCGGCCAAGCCCGAGTCGCGGCTCGCGATGGTCCGCCGGGCGCGCCGCATCAACCGCGAGCTGGCCGAGGTCTATCCGTACGCCCACCCCGAGCTGGACTTCCGCAACCCCTTCGAACTGCTCGTCGCCACGGTCCTCTCGGCCCAGACCACCGATCTGCGGGTCAACCAGACCACCCCCGCCCTCTTCGCGAAGTACCCCACGCCGGAGGACCTGGCCGCCGCCGTCCCCGAGGAGGTGGAGGAGCTGATCCGGCCGACCGGTTTCTTCCGCGCCAAGACCAGGTCGATCATGGGGCTCTCCGCCGCCCTCCGGGACGACTTCGGAGGCGAGGTGCCCGGCCGCCTGGAGGACCTCGTCAAACTCCCCGGCGTCGGCCGCAAGACCGCCTTCGTCGTCCTCGGCAACGCCTTCGGGGTGCCCGGCATCACCGTCGACACCCATTTCATGCGTCTCGCCCGGCGCTGGAGGTGGACCACGTCCGACGACCCGGTGAAGATCGAGGCCGAGGTCGCCACGATCTTCCCGAAGGGCGAGTGGACCATGCTCTCGCACCGGGTGATCTTCCACGGCCGCCGCATCTGCCACGCCCGCAAGCCCGCGTGCGGCGCCTGCCCGATCACCCACCTCTGTCCGTCGTACGGGGAGGGCGAGACCGATCCCGAGAAGGCGAGGAAGCTGCTCAAGTACGAGAAGGGCGGTTTCCCGGGCCAGCGGCTCAACCCGCCGCCCGACTACCCGGGCCGTCCGGCGCCGCCCCTGGGCGCGAGCGGCTGAGCCCCCGTCCGGGCCGTTCGGCCTTGCCCCGGCCGGTCCCGCCCGACCGCCCGACCCCGCCTGGCCGCTCGAACGCCCGGCCCGCTCGAACGCCCGGTCCCGCCCGGCCGCCCGGTCCCACCCGTTCCGTATCGGCCGTCCGGTCCGTCAGGCCCCCGGTCCGTATCGGCCGGGGCGCCGGGAACGAACCCGTCCACCCACCGCGTTGTGAACCACTGGGGGTGCCTATGACGCGCACTGACGAAGAGGCCCATGAGCGACGGGCCCATGGGCAGGAGAGCCACGGCCGTACGGTCCCGGGGGCCGTGGCCGACGGCCTGATCAGCCGGGACGGCCTGCCGGCCTGGCTCGCCCCCGTCGACCGGGCCGCCCGTACGGTCCGGCCCGAGCAGCTGAGCCGTTTCCTGCCGCCCGCGAACGGGGACGGCCGCCAGTCCGCCGTGCTCGTCCTCTTCGGCGAGGGCGCGCGCGGCCCCGAACTGCTCCTCATGGAGCGCTCCGGCACCCTCCGTTCGCACGCGGGACAGCCCTCCTTCCCGGGGGGCGCCCTCGATCCCGAGGACGGCCCGCCGGCGGACGGCGGACTGCTGCGCGCCGCCCTGCGCGAGGCCCGCGAGGAGACCGGACTCGACCCCGACGGCGTTCAGCTCTTCGGCGTGCTGCCCCCGCTCTACATCCCGGTCAGCCACTTCGTCGTCACCCCCGTCCTCGGCTGGTGGCGGGACCCGAGCCCGGTCGGGGTCGTCGATCCCGCCGAGACCGCCCGCGTCTTCACCGTGCCCGTGGCGGACCTCACGGACCCCCGGAACCGCGTGACCTCCCTCCACCCGAGCGGCCACCGGGGCCCCGCGTTCCTGGTCGGGTCCACCCTGGTGTGGGGCTTCACGGCCGGGGTGATCGACCGGCTGCTCCACTTCGCCGGCTGGGAGCTGCCCTGGGACAGGTCCCGGCAGGTCCCGCTCGACCGGCGCTCATGACAGGCTGACTCCCGGCGGCCGGACCCCCGGCGGGCCGGACCCCCGGGCGACCGGAAAGAATCTGCGAGGCTATTGACGGTGAACGTGCTGGACATCCTGTTGCTGCTCGCCGCCGTGTGGTTCGCGATCATCGGTTACCGCCAGGGGTTCGTGGTCGGCATCCTCTCGGTGATCGGATTCCTCGGCGGCGGCCTCGTCGCCGTTCTGCTGCTCCCGGTCCTCTGGAACGAGCTGACCGACAACAGCGAGGTCTCCACCACGGCGACGGTCGTCTTCGTGATGGTGGTCATCGTCTGCGCCTCGGTCGGCCAGGCCTTCACCACCCACCTCGGCAACAAACTGCGCCGGCACATCACCTGGTCGCCCGCGCGCGCACTCGACGCCACCGGCGGCGCCCTGGTCAACGTCGTCGCGATGCTGCTCGTGGCCTGGCTGATCGGGTCGCTCATCGCCAACACCTCGCTGCCCACCGTGGCCAAGGAGGTGCGGAACTCCAGGGTCCTGCTCGGCATCGAACGGGTGATGCCGGACCAGTCGTCCGGCTGGTTCGCCGACTTCCGCTCCACCCTGGCCCGCAGCGGCTTCCCGCCGGTCTTCAGCCCCTTCGTCAACGAGCCGATCACCCCGGTGCTGCCGCCCGACCCGGCGCTCATGGACAGCCCCGTCGCCGCGCGCGCCCAGCGCTCCATCGTGAAGGTCGTCGGCACCGCACCGAGCTGCGGCAAGGTCCTCGAAGGCACCGGCTTCGTCTTCGCCGATCGCCGCGTCATGACCAACGCGCACGTCGTGGGCGGCGTCGACGAGCCGACCGTCCAGATAGGCGGGGAGGGCAGGCTCTACGACGCCAAGGTCGTCCTCTACGACTGGCAGCGCGACATCGCCGTCCTGGACGTGCCGGACCTCAAGGCCACCCCGCTCGCCTTCACCGACGGGGACGCCCGCAGCGGTGACGGCGCGATCGTCGCCGGATTCCCCGAGAACGGTTCGTACGACGTGCGCTCGGCGCGGGTGCGCGGCCGCATCAGCGCGGACGGCCCGGACATCTACAGCCGGGGCACGGTGAACAGGGACGTGTACTCGCTGTACGCGACGGTCCGTCAGGGCAACTCCGGCGGACCCCTCCTCACCGAGAAGGGTGAGGTGTACGGCGTGATCTTCGCCCGCTCCCGCGACGACGCGAACACGGGCTACGCCCTGACGGCCGACGAGATCCACGAGGACATCGAACTCGGCCGGACCGCCGCCCAGCAGGTCGACACCCAGGGCTGCGCCCTCTGACCTCTCCGTCCCTTCCGTCCGCCGGCGCCCCGGGAGAACCCGGGGCGCCGGTGCGGAAGCGTCACCCCGGCCCCCGCCGGAGGTCAGTCGCGGGAATGCCTCAGCCGGGCCGAGACCCAGCGGGCCCGGCGGCGCAGGATGCGCGAGATCCCCACCCCCTGCACGGCGTGCGCCCGGATCTCCTCCGGAGAACCACCTCTTCCGAGGGGCCCCGACCCGGCTGCCGAGCCGTGGTCGCGTGCTGTCGTGTCACCGTAGTCGTGCGTCCAGCCCATACCCGACGTGTGCCCGTGGCCCAAGGTCGGTAACCCCTCCGGGGCCCGCCAATTGGAGTATGCGCGGGGCACATGGCCGGCCGGGGCAACTCCGCGTGGGGCGGGGAGGGAAGACGGCGCGTCAGCGGTCGGGCTCGGGGTCCTTCAGCCAGTCGACGAGCTCCGTGGTGAAGGCCAACGGGTCCTCCTCGTGGGGGAAGTGCCCGAGGCCGTCGAAGAGCCGCCAGCGGTACGGCGCCTCCACGTACTCGCCCGAACCGGCCGCGCTGCGGGTCCGCATCACCGGGTCCAGCGAGCCGTGCAGATGGAGCGTCGGCACCCGCACCGGGCGCTTCATGCGCCGGTTGAACTGGACGCCGTCCGGACGGACGAGCGACCGCACCATCCAGCGGTACGGCTCGATCGAGCAGTGCGCCGTCGACGGGACGAGCATCGCCCGCCGGTACACGTCGATGTCCTCCTCGTCCACGTCCGGACGCGGTCCCGACCAGTCCTGGATCAGCCGGCCCACGAGCGCGGCGTCGTCCGCGACGAGCTGACGTTCCGGCAGCCACGGACGCTGGAAGCCCCAGACGTGCGAACCGGCCCGCGACTGGGCGACGTCGGAGAGCATCGCGGAGCGCCAGCGGCGCGGGTGCGGCATCGAGGAGACCACCAGCCGGCGCACCAGTTTGGGCCGCATCACGGCCGCCGTCCAGGCGAGGTAGCCGCCCAGGTCGTGGCCGACGAGGGCGGCGTCCGGCTCGCCCAGGGAGCGGACGACCCCGGTGATGTCGAGGGCCAGGTTGGCGGGGTCGTAACCGCGCGGCGTGCGGTCGCTGCCGCCCACTCCGCGCAGGTCCATCGCCACGGCCCGGAACCCCGCCTCGGCGAGGGCCGGCAGCTGGTGGCGCCAGGTCCACCAGAACTGCGGGAAGCCGTGCAGGAGCAGCACCAGCGGGCCGTCGCCCATCTCGGCGATGTGGAAGCGGGCGCCGTTGGCGGCCACGTCCCGATGGGTCCACGGCCCGTCGAGCCGTACGGGCCCGCCGGCGGTGCTGCTCTCGGGGAGGGTCATACCGAGGAGCGTCCCACAGCGGTGGCCTTGTCCAGGGCCTTGGGCTGCTCGGGACGCGGGTGGGGCTTGACGTTCTGGACGATCGCGGCCGTCCGCTTGGCCGACGCGATGGACTTCTCCGGCGGCTTGACCTTCTTGAACTTGGAGTACGCGAGGGCGCCGAGCAGGCCCGCGAGGAGGACGTTCGCGGCGAAGGAGAGCAGGAAGCACCAGACGAGGTTCCAGCCCCCGTGGCCGTTGTGCCCGCCGGTCCAGGTGTTGATGGCGTAGGCGAGGGCGAAGCTCAGCATCGGCAGCGAGAACAGCAGGACCACGGCGGCCGAGATGCCCGCCGCGCTGCCGATCGCGCCGCGCTTGACGTCCTGCCTCAGTTCGGCCTTGGCCAGGGCGATCTCGTCGTGCACCAGTGCGGACATCTCGGCGGTCGCCGAGGCGACCAGCTGACCGAGGCTGGGCTCGGCCTTGTCGTACAGGTCGCTCATCGCTGCTCCCTCTGCTCGTCTACGGTCCGACTCAGATCATGCCGGACGGTCGGCCCCGTCGCTCGGTGCCCCCGCCACTTGGGCGCGCTGACGGTGTTCGGCGGCCTTCCTCTCGAGGATCTCGGCCATCCGCAGGTGGTACTCGGGGCTGTTCTCCTCGTAGATGTCCGGGATGCCGTCCTGGTCCTCGTCGCGGTCCTCCTCGGCGCAGAGGGCGGCGTACTTCCGCACCCGCAGTTTCAGCAGGACGGTGGCAAGGACGGCCGCGACGAACGAGCCGGCCAGGACGGAGGCCTTCACCTCGTCGGTGAGGACCGGGTCCCCGGTGAAGGCGAGTTCGCCGATGAGGAGGGAGACGGTGAAGCCGATCCCGGCGAGGGTGGCGAGGGCGAAGACGTCGGGCCAGTTCAGTTCGGGGTTGAGTTCGGCGCGGGTGAAGCGGGCGGCGAGCCAGGTTCCGCCGAAGATGCCGATCGCCTTGCCGAGGACGAGACCGAGGACGACGCCGAGGGTGACCGGCTGGGTGAAGACGTCCCCGAGCGACTTGCCGGAGACGCTGACGCCGGCGGAGAAGAGGGCGAACAGCGGCACCGCGACGCCGGCCGAGAACGGGCGGACGAGGTGCTCGACGCGCTCGCCGGGGGAGTGCTCCTCGCCCTCCCGGGTGGTGCAGCGCAGCATCAGGCCCATGGCCACGCCCGCGATGGTGGCGTGGATGCCGCTGTTGTACATCAGGCCCCAGATCACCAGGGCGAGCGGTACGTAGACGTACCAGCCGCGGACCCCCTTGCGGAGCAGCAGCCAGAAGACGGCGAGGCCGGCGAGGGCGCCGCCGAGCGCGGCGAAGTTCAGGTCGCCGGTGAAGAAGACCGCGATGATCAGGATCGCGAAGAGGTCGTCGACGACGGCGAGGGTGAGCAGGAAGGCGCGGAGCGCGGACGGCAGTGAGGTGCCGATGACCGCGAGGACGGCGAGCGCGAACGCGATGTCGGTCGCGGTGGGGACGGCCCAGCCGTCGAGCGGGCCGTCGCCGAGGACGTTGACCAGGGTGTAGACCAGGGCGGGCGCGGCCATGCCGCAGAGGGCGGCGATGACGGGGAGCGCGGCGGCCCGGGGGTCGCGCAGTTCGCCCGCGACGAGTTCGCGCTTGAGTTCGACACCGGCGACGAAGAAGAAGACGGCGAGGAGGCCGTCGGCGGCCCAGTGCTGGACCGACAGGTCGAGGCCGAGGGCGGCGGGGCCGAGATGGAACTCCCGTACGGACTCGTAACTGCCGCTCAGCGGGGTGTTCGCCCAGATCAGGGCGGCGACGGCGGCGAGGAGCAGCAGCACGCCGCCGACGGTCTCGGTGCGCAGGGCGTCGGCGAGATGGCGACGCTCCGGCAGGGGCAGAAGCCCGAGGAGCTTGCGGTCGGTGGGGGCGGACATGTGGGAACCTCCGTCGGGCGGGCAGGGCGAAGCACATGCCGACCAGACTTCCCGGCGCACCTAGGTCCTTCTGTCGCGCCTTTGACGCGACTCACACCCTACCCAAGGAGGCGGTGGGGCATCCGGCGAGAAGCAGCCTATGCGGATTGTCCTGTTTCGTCTCTTCTGTACCTCCGGGAGCGTGAGCACACGGGAACGCCCGCCCCGGACCGGGACGGGCGTTCCTCACGTCGTACCGCCGGGGCTCAGTCCTCGCTGGAGGCGGCCGGCAGCTGGGTCTGGATGAGGGACATGACCGAGGAGTCGGTCAGCGTGGTGACGTCGCCCAGCTCCCGGTTCTCCGCCACGTCGCGCAGCAGACGGCGCATGATCTTGCCCGAGCGGGTCTTCGGGAGCTCCGCCACCGGCAGGATGCGCTTCGGCTTGGCGATCGGGCCGAGGGTCGCGCCGACGTGGTTGCGCAGCTCGTCGACGAGGCCGTCGTCCTGGTTCGCCGTGCCCCGCAGGATCACGAAGGCCACGATCGCCTGGCCGGTCGTCTCGTCGGCGGCGCCGACGACGGCCGCCTCGGCCACCGCCGGGTGGGAGACGAGGGCCGACTCGACCTCGGTGGTCGAGATGTTGTGGCCCGAGACGAGCATGACGTCGTCGACCCGGCCGAGGAGCCAGATGTCGCCGTCCTCGTCCTTCTTGGCGCCGTCGCCCGCGAAGTACTTGCCCTCGAAGCGGGACCAGTACGTGTCGACGTAACGCTGGTCGTCGCCCCAGATGGTGCGGAGCATCGACGGCCACGGCTCGGTGAGGACCAGGTAGCCGCCACCGCCGTTCGGCACCTCGTTGGCCTCGTCGTCCACGACGGTGGCGGAGATGCCCGGCAGCGGGCGCTGGGCGGAGCCCGGCTTGGCCTCGGTGACGCCCGGCAGCGGCGAGATCATCATCGCGCCGGTCTCGGTCTGCCACCAGGTGTCCACGACCGGGGTCCTGCCCGCGCCGATGTGCTCGCGGTACCAGACCCAGGCCTCGGGGTTGATCGGCTCGCCGACCGAGCCGAGGACGCGGAGGCTGGACAGGTCGAACTTCGCGGGGATGTCGTCGCCCCACTTCATGAACGTGCGGATCGCGGTGGGCGCCGTGTAGAGGATGGTGACGCCGTACTTCTGCACGATCTCCCAGAACCGGCCCTGGTGCGGAGTGTCCGGGGTGCCCTCGTACATGACCTGCGTCGCGCCGTTGGCCAGCGGGCCGTAGACGATGTACGAGTGGCCGGTGACCCAGCCGATGTCGGCGGTGCACCAGTAGACGTCGGTCTCCGGCTTGAGGTCGAAGACGGCGTGGTGGGTGTAGGCGGTCTGGGTGAGGTAGCCGCCGGAGGTGTGGAGGATGCCCTTCGGCTTCCCCGTGGTGCCCGAGGTGTAGAGGATGAAGAGCGGGTGCTCCGCCGGGAACGCCTCCGGGGTGTGCTCGGCGGACTGGCGGGTGACGATGTCGTCCCACCACACGTCGCGGCCCTCGGTGAAGGCGGTGTCCTGGCCCGTGCGGCGGACCACGAGGACGTGCTCGACCTGCGGGCACTTGGTGACGGCCTCGTCGATGGCCGGCTTGAGGGCGCTCGGCTTGCCGCGCCGGTAGCCGCCGTCGGCGGTGACGACCAGCTTGGCGTCGGCGTCCTGGATGCGGGAGGCCACCGCGTCGGACGAGAAGCCGCCGAAGACCACCGAGTGGGCGGCGCCGACGCGGGCGCAGGCCAGCATCGTGATGGCCGCCTCGGGGATCATCGGCAGGTAGACGGCGACCCGGTCGCCCTTGCGCACGCCCAGCTCGGTCAGGGCGTTGGCGGCCCTGGAGACCTCGTCCTTGAGCTCGGCGTAGGTGATCGCGCGGCTGTCGCCCGGCTCGCCCTCGAAGTGGATGGCGACCCGGTCGCCGTGGCCGGCCTCGACGTGCCGGTCGACGCAGTTGTACGCCACGTTCAGCTCGCCGTCCGCGAACCACTTGGCGAACGGCGGGTTCGACCAGTCGAGGGTCTCGGTCGGCGCGGTGGCCCAGGTCAGGCGCTTGGCCTGCTCGGCCCAGAAGCCCAGCCTGTCCGCCCCGGCCTGCTCGTACGCCTCCGCCGTCACATTGGCGTCCGCCGCCAGCTCGGCGGGCGGCGCGAAGCGGCGCTCCTCGCGAAGCAGATTGGCCAGGCTTTCGTTGCTCACGACATCTCCCTTTCCCAGGGCGTCCTCTGTGCGTATGTGTCCCGCGTCATAGCTCATCAGTCAGATGCCCGGGTGACAAGAGCAACCAGGAAATTGGTTTAGACCTATGAGTGAACCGGCGCGGGGCCCCTTCTTCCCGAGCGGCGGGGAGAAGGGGCCACACGTTCTCACGGCCGGCCGGAGCGGACGGTTCGGAACACGCGGGGCCCGGGTGCGGCGGGGCGGACGCTCAGGACGCGTGCGCCGCCTCCGGTTCGGCCGGCACGACCCGGGTGAAGACGTCGTCGTAACCCTGCGGCTCCGCCGTGCCGCCCAGCAGATACGCCTGGGCCTCGCCCACGTGGAAGTACATGCCGTGCAGCGTGAGGCTGCCGTCGGCGAGCCGGCGTGCCACCGACTCGTACGCCCGCAGGTGTTCCAGCTGCTGCACCACGTTGGTCAGACAGAGCTGTTCGACCGCGTCGGCCGGGAGGCGTCCCGCGATCCGGGCCCAGGCGTGGCGCCTGCTCGCCATCCGTTCCAGGCTGGGCCGGCCGTGCCGGAGCCAGCGGCGGAGCGGGGACGGCGCGTCGTCCGGACCGCCGTTCAGGAGGGCCTGCATCGCGCCGCACCCGGAGTGGCCGCAGACGGTGATCGACTCGACCCGCAGCACCTCGACCGCGTACTCGATGGCCGCCGCCACCGAGTCGTCCCCGCTCTCCTCGCCGGGGAGCGGGACGAGGTTGCCGACGTTGCGCACGGTGAAGAGGTCGCCGGGACCGCTCGCCGTGATCATGCTGGTGACCAGACGGGAGTCGGCGCAGGTCAGGAAGAGCTGTGAGGGACGCTGGCCCTCCCGGGCGAGCCGGGCGAGTTCGTCCCGCACGAGCGGGGCGGTGTTCCGCTGGAAGTTGCCGATCCCGCTCGCCAGCTTCAGTCCCGGTGCGGTCCGTGGCGCGGGCCGTTCGTCGTCGCGGCCGGTGGTCCCGTCCGCCTTCCCCGGCGGCTGCCCGCACTGGTGGTTGTGCCACGGGGTCCAGGGGCGGCAGCAGGGGTGCGGGACGGTGCCGGGAGAGGGGGCGGCGATCCGGGCGCCGGAGGAGCCGGTCGTCTCGACCGTGCCGCCGTGCGCGAGGTGCCCGGCCGTCCAGTCGCTCAGGGTCTCGTAGGCCGCGTGGTCCATGAAGGACCCGTCCAGCTCGACCACCACGTCGGAACCCGGCGGCAGCTGGTGCAGGGCCCGGCTCAGCCGGGGCACGGCGAGGAAGGTCAGCTGGCCCCGGACGCGCAGCAGGTGGTGCCCGTCCCGCTCCTCACGGGTGATCCGGGTGCGGGAGAGCCGGTGGAGGGCGACCGCGACGGCCACGGCGATGCCGAGGGCGACCCCTTCCAGGATGCCGACGAGGACGACCCCGGAGAGCGTCGCCGCGTAGACGACGACCTCGCGGTGGCGGGTGATCGTGCGGATGTGGGTGATGCTGACCATCTGGATGCCGACGACCATGACGAGCGCGGCGAGCGCGGGCAGCGGGATCAGGTCGAGCACGGGCACGAGCAGCAGGGCCGCGAGCATCACCCACAGGCCGTGCAGCATGGTGGAGGCGCGGCTCACCGCGCCCGCCGAGACGTTGGCGACGCTGCGGACCGCGACTCCGGCCACCGGCAGTCCGCCGAGCGCGCCGGAGACCACGTTGGCCGCGCCCTGGCCCGCGAGCTCCCGGTCGAGGGCGGTGCGCGGGATGCCCAGGCCGTGGTCGGGGCGGGCGGCGACGAGCTTGTCGACCGCGACGGCGGAGAGCAGCGACTGCACGCTGGTGACCAGGGTGATCGTGAGGACGCCGGCGGCGATGCCGAGAACCGGTCCCTCGGGCAGGCCGGGCAGGGCGTGACTGCTCCAGGACGGCAGGTCGACGCGGGGTACGGCGAGTCCGGCGAGCGTCGCCACGGCCGTCGCGCCCGCCACCGCGACGAGCGCGGCCGGAGCCTTCCGGGCGTGTCTTCCCGCCCGGCCCGGCAGCCGCGGCCAGCACAGGAGTACGGCCACGGTGAGCGCGCTGACGGCGAACGCGGCCGGCTGGACGCGCGCCAACTGGGCGGGCAGCCCGAGGGCGTTGTCGACGGCGGAACTCTGGGGGGTGCCGCCGAGCACGATGTGGAGCTGGGCCAGGGCGATGGTGACGCCGATGCCGCCGAGCATGCCGTGCACGATCGCGGGCGAGACGGCGAGAGCCGAACGGGCCACGCGCAGGACGGAGAGTCCGAGTTGGGCGAGGCCGGCGAGGACGGTGATGACGCAGGTGGTGCGCCAGCCGTAGAGCTGGATGAGTTCGGCGGTCACGACGGTGAGGCCGGCGGCGGGACCGCTCACCTGGAGCGGGGAGCCTCCGAGGCGGCCGGCGACGAGGCCGCCGACGGCGGCGGCGACGAGACCGGCCTGGAGCGGGGCTCCGGTGGCGAGTGCGATGCCGAGCGAGAGCGGCAGCGCGATCAGGAAGACGGCGATGGACGCGGACAGGTCGGCGCCCGCGACGCGGAAGCGACGCGGCCCGCCCGGGGGGCTGTGGGGCCGTTGGACGCGGGGCCTGGTGGTCGTGCGGTCAGGGGTGCAGAGGGTCATGTTCCCGTCTCCTCCGGGGCGGCGCGGTCGCGGCTCGTGCGCGACGGACGCGGGGGCTCGCGGCCGTGGGGTCACGGCGTACAGCGGCGGGATACCCGGCGAGGCCTCTCGAATGGAGGATCAACGCTCGGTAAATGAATCGTAATGGAGAGTAAAGATCGAGGTGGGACTATACGGGCAAACAGGGCAACTGTTCACCCGATCCGGTGGTAGGCGGCCATTCTTCAGCTTGTCGTTTCATCTCTCCGGCTGTCGCGGTGCGACGTTGGCGCCGCTCGCACGGAACCGAGGAGAGGTGGGCGGATGACAGCCGCCGGGAGAAGGACCACTGCCCAGAGGAGGGCGCTCGCCGCCGGCGCCCTCACCGTCGCCCTGATCACCGGTCTCGCCGGGTGCTCGGGCTCCGACGACGCCGCACGGGGCACGCCCGCCGGAGGTGCGGGCGCCAAGAAGGGCCAGGCCGCAGCCCCGCAGACGGCGCCCCGCCTGATCGGCGACGGATCGACCGCCTTCACCGGCGCCCAGCCCCGCCAGCCCGTGTGGCAGCGCCTCAAGCCGGGGGAGACCCCGCCGCAGTTCGTCGTCTTCTCGTGGGACGGCGCGGGCGAGGACAGCCAGAAGCTGTTCTCCCACTTCCGCGAGGTGGGCAAGAAGTACGACGCCACCATGACGTACTTCCTCAGCGGCGTGTACCTGCTGCCCGAGGAGAAGCGGAACCTCTACGACCCGCCCCAGCACAGCGCGGGCCGTTCTGATATTGGCTTCAACGACGTCGAGGGCATCCGCGCCACCGTCCGTGAACTCCGCGGGGCGTGGCAGGACGGCAACGAGATCGGCACCCACTTCAACGGGCACTTCTGCGGTGCCGACGGCGGCGTGGGCACCTGGTCCGTCGAGGAGTGGAAGAGCGAGATCAACCAGGCCAAGTCCTTCGTCAAGAGCTGGAAGACGAACGCGGGCCTGCGCACCGAGCAGCCGCTCCCCTTCGACTACGACAAGGAACTCGTCGGCGCCCGCACCCCCTGCCTGGAGGGGCGGAAGAACTTCGTCCGGGCGGCGGCGCAGATGGGCTTCCGCTACGACACCAGCGGCGTCAACGACCAGATCTGGCCCAAGAAGGACATGGGCCTCTGGGACCTGTCGCTGCAGCTCGTGCCCGTCCCGGGCCGCGCCTTCCAGACGCTGTCCATGGACTACAACTTCCTGGTCAACCAGTCGCCCGGCACCACCCAGGGCGATCCCTCCCAGCACCGTCACTGGGGGGACCAGATGCGGGACGGCCTGGTGCAGGCCTTCGAACGCTCCTACCGGGGCAACCGCGCGCCGCTGATCATCGGCAACCACTTCGAGTCCTGGAACGGCGGCACGTACATGCGGGCCGTCGAGGAGACGATCGCCAAGGTCTGCGTGCAGAAGGACGTCAAGTGCGTCTCCTTCCGCCAGCTCGCCGACTGGCTCGACGCCCAGGACCCCGACGTCATCGCCAAGATGCGGACCCTCAAGGTAGGCCAGGCCCCGGCGGCCGGCTGGAAGGACTTCCTCGCCCCCCAGCCGGCGAAGCCCGCGTCGCCCGCCGTCCCCGCGGGGGCTCCGGCGGGCACGGCCCCCCGGTCGGCGGGCTGACCGGGGCCGGCCACCCGGGCGGAAGCCGTCAGCCGGACTGCGAGACGGCCACCGGCTCACCGAGCACGAAACCGGGGTCGACCTGCGCCGCCAGGTCGGCCCCGGTCTTGGCGTTGCCCCAGCTCTCCGCGTTGCGCAGGTGGAAGTGGACCATCTGGCGCGTGTAGCGCTCCCAGTCACGCCGGGAGTACGAGTCGTCCACCGCGTCCTGGAGGGCCTGGAGCGCCATGCGGTTCTCCGCCTCCAGGAGTTCGAAGCGTGGCGGGCGGCCCTTCTCCATCGCGCGGACCCAGTCCGAGTGGCCCACGGTCACGAGGAGGTCCTCGCCGACCTCCTCGCGCAGGAAGTCGAGGTCGTCCTGGCCCTGCACCTTGTTGCCGACGACCCTGAGCGCGACGCCGAAGTCCCGTGCGTACTCCTTGTACTGGCGGTAGACCGAGACCCCCTTGCGGGTCGGCTCGGCGACCAGGAAGGTCATGTCGAAACGGGTGAACAGGCCGGACGCGAAGGAGTCCGAGCCCGCCGTCATGTCGACGACCACGTACTCGTCGGCACCGTCGACCAGGTGGTTGAGGCAGAGTTCCACCGCTCCCACCTTCGAGTGGTAGCAGGCGACCCCGAGGTCCGACTCCGTGAAGGGTCCGGTCGCCATCAGCCGGATCTCTCCGTCGTCCAGCGGGACCGGGCGCGCGCACGCCTCGTAGACCGGATTGTCCTCGCGGACCCGCAGCAGCCGCGAACCCTCCCCGGGCGGCGTCGTCTTGATCATCGTGTCGGCGGAGACGATCCGCGGGTTGGTGCCCCGCAGGTACTCCTTGATGAGCGGCAGGTGCGCGCCCATCGCGGGCAGCGCGGCGGCTTCGGCCTCGGAGAGGCCGAGCGCGGCGCCCAAGTGCTGGTTGATGTCGGCGTCCACGGCGACGACGGGGGCTTCATTGGCGGCGAGGTGGCGGATGAAGAGCGAGGACAGCGTGGTCTTGCCGCTGCCGCCCTTCCCCACGAAAGCGATCTTCATGTTCACCTAGGGTAGCGGCATGATCGCTCGGTGTGGCCGGAGTGCGTGAAGAAGACCACTCCATCGTGGGGCGGGGCCCCCGGGCGCGTAGCCTCCCTACTTATGAGTACGCACGCCTCTGACCCCTTGGCCGCCCTCGGTTCCCTCCCGGGCGTCGCCGAAGCGGTGGACTCGGTACGCAAGGCCGTCGACCGGGTCTACGGCCACCGCGTGATGCGCCGTCGCAGCAACGAGATCTCCTCCGAGGCGGCGCTGCGCGGGGCGCGCGGTTCGGCGGCCCTGTCCGGTGCCGACTGGGCGCTGGAAGAGGTCCGGCGGCGCACGGACTTCAGCGGCGACCCCGAGGCCCGCACGGTCGGCGCAGCCCTGCGCCTGGGGGCCGAGGCCGGGCAGCTCCTCTCCATCTGGCGTCAGTCGCCGCTGCGGGTGCTCGCCCGTCTCCACCTGGTCGCCGCAGGTGAACCGGGCGACTCGGTGGGCCGGCCCCGGCTGGACGGCGAGGAGGTCGACGAACCGCTGGTCGAAGGCCCCGTCCCGACGCCCGCGGAGGTGGCCGGACGGCTCGACGGCCTCGCGGAGCTGATCGTCGCGGGCGGTGAGGCCCCGGCGCTCGTGACGGCCGCCGTGGTCCACGGCGAACTCCTCGCACTGCGCCCCTTCACCTCGTACAACGGCCTGGTCGCCCGGGCCGCGGAACGGATCGTGCTGGTCGGCAGCGGTCTCGACCCCAAGGCGATCTGCCCGGCCGAGGTCGGTCACGCGGAACAGGGACGGGCGGCGTACCTCGCCGCGTTCGAGGGATACCTGTCCGGCACCCCGGACGGCGTGGGCGGATGGATCGCGCACTGCGGGCGTTCGGTCGGGCTGGGGGTCCGGGAATCGACGGCCGTCTGCGAGGCGCTCCAGCGCGGCGCGGCCTGAGGACCCTCCCGCGGACCACCCCGGCCCGGGGTGTGGACGCCGGATCTGCTCCCGGGCCCGCCCTCATTCCCGGAAAGGGGTGCGGCGGCACCTCTTCAGGTACCGCCGCCGGCACGTCCGTCCAGTTACCAAGCGTCCTCGATAGGTGCCCATCAGGCCGGGTGCTTTGCCCGTGGCCTGGTGCGGCTGGCCCGTAATCGACGGGTCGACGTCGCGTGGGTGCCGGATTTCCGTGCTAGGTCCGTGGGGCCTTCTTGCTCAACAGGTGATCCTCTCGGATGCCTCAGGTCTCGCGGGCCTGCTTCCTTTGTACTCCTCCCGGGATGGAAGCGAAAGTGCTGATTCCGCTTCTCTTCCCCGGGCTCAGAACCGGGCGGAAGCGGCCGTTCGACGGGCGGCGGAGGTGACCTGGCGGCGCCGGGCGGCGTACCAGACGATCCCGGCCCCGACCGCCGCCGCTCCCACGGCCGCCGCGGCGACGAGCGCGGGCCGGGGCGGCATCCGGAACGCGGGAAGCCGCTGCTTGAGCCGGACCGGCTTGTCGAAGACCAGGACCGGCCACTCCTGGGCGACGGCCTCGCGGCGCAGCGTCCGGTCGGGATTGACCGCGTGCGGGTGGCCGACGGCCTCCAGCATGGGGATGTCGGTCGCCGAGTCGCTGTAGGCGTAGCACTGCGACAGGTCGTAGCCCTCCGACTCCGCCAGCTCCCGGACCGCCTCGGCCTTCGTCGGACCGTAGGCGTAGTACTCCACCTCTCCCGTGAAGCATCCGTCCTCGCCGACCACCATGCGGGTGGCGACGACCCGGTCGGCTCCGAGCATCTCGCCGATCGGCTCGACCACCTCGGCGCCGGAGGTCGAGACGATGACGACGTCCCGGCCGGCGGCGTGGTGGGCCTCGATGAGAGAGGCCGCCTCGTCGTAGATGATCGGGTCGATCAGGTCGTGAAGGGTCTCGGCGACGAGTTCCTTCACCTGGGCGACGTTCCAGCCTTTGCAGAGCGCGGAAAGGTATTCACGCATCCGCTCCATCTGGTCGTGATCGGCCCCGCCCACCAGGAAGACGAACTGGATGTAGGCCGTTCGCAGGGCGGCGCGGCGGCTGATCAGCCCGCCCCGGTAGAAGGACTTGCTGAAGGTCAGCGTCGAGGACTTCGCAATGACCGTCTTGTCCAGGTCGAAGAAGGCGGCTGCGCGCGGCAAGGAGTGGTTTTCCACGACCCCGAGCATAGGTGCCCGCCATTCGGCGTACGCTGGAGCGCGTGGGTTTGCCTGAGAAGGCTCTCGGGTACACCATGGAAGTCACGGATCGTTCGCGACCGTGCTACCCCGGTCCGACTCCTCCCCCCCCCGAGTCGGCCGGAGAAGACGACCCCCGCTCTCCCCCCCGGCGGGGGTCGTCGCATGTCCGGAGCCGTTTTCGGCAGGTGCGGCATGGCCTTCTCCCTCCTTCACGCCTCCCGGCCGCGGATCGGACGAGAGGGTGGCGCGGCCTTGAATACTCACTCAGAGTAACTGACTTGCTGCGTTCCGGGCAGGTTCCGGCAGGGTGGCGAAGTTATTCACAGGGCCGCCCTTATCCACAGTTTTTCGGCGAGGTCCCCATGATTTCCGGGGCGGCCCCACGGTGATTCCTGTCGCGAAGTTCGCGGACGGCAGGAATCACCAGAGGAGCGTGTGCCATGGGGGCATCCAGGACTTCCGGCGCCGGGACCAGGAGGACCGGGACCACGGGGTGGGGCTCTCCACCGGGCCCGGCGCCGGACGGAGCGGCTTCGACGGAGGCGCGCGGCACGGCGGGGAGAGCCGTGCGAGCCCGGGACGCGGGAGTAGGCGGCACGGAGTCCCCGGAGGCCGGCGAGGCGCGCCGGGCCGGACCGCTGATCGTCACCGAGGACCTCGGCCTGCTCGACGACCTCCTCCGGCTCTGCGCGGCGGCCGGGGTCGACCCCGAAGTGCACCACCGGGTGCCCGAACGGCGGACGAACTGGACGGACCCGCCCCTCGTCCTGGTGGGCGACGACTCCGCGGCCCGGTGCCGGGGGGCCGTGCGGCGGCCCGGAGTCGTCCTCGTCGGCCGTGAACGGGACGATCCGGGGATGTGGCGGCTGGCCGTCGAGATCGGCGCGGAGTGCGTGCTGCGGCTCCCGGACGCCGAGAGCCTTCTCGTCGACCGCATCGCCGACGCGGCCGAGGGGGCGGGCCGGCAGGCGCTGACCGTCGGCGTCGCCGGAGGACGGGGAGGAGCGGGTGCCTCCACCCTGGCCTGCGCCCTCGCCCTCGCCGCCGCCCGGGCCGGACGGCGCACCCTGCTCGTCGACGGCGACCCGTTGGGCGGCGGTCTCGACGTGCTGCTCGGAGGCGAGCGCGAGGAGGGCAGACGCTGGTCCGACTTCGCGGCCTCGAAGGGCCGGCTGGCGGGAGGCGCCCTGGAGGAATCCCTGCCCTCCGTGCGGGGAGTCCGGGTGCTCAGCTGGGGAAGGGACCCCACGACGCCGGTGCCGCCCGTGGCCGTACGGTCCGTGCTCGCCGCCGCACGCCGCCGCGGCGGGGTCGTCGTGGTCGACCTGCCGCGCGGCGGCGACGAGTCGACCGTCGAGGCCATGGCCCAGCTCGACCTCGGGCTGCTCGTGGTCCCCGGGGAATTGAGGGCCGTCGCGGCGGCCCACCGGATGGCGTCCGTCCTCGGCGTGACCGTGCGCGACCTGAGGGCCGTGGTGCGCGGCCCGTACGCGGGGGGACTCGACGAGCGGTGGATCGCCGACGCGCTGAGACTGCCCCTCGCCGGAGAACTCCCCCACGACCCGGGAATCGTGGCGGACCAGGACGCCGGGGTTCCCCCGGGCGCCGAACCCCGGGGGCCGCTCGGCCGGTTCTGCACCGCCTTCTGGGAGCGTGCGCTCGCGCCCGGCGGTGCGGCATGACCGGGACCTGGGGCGAGAGCGGCGGGGCGGGCCTCCTCGACGCCGTGCGACAGCGGCTCGCGGCGAGCGGGGCCGAGCCCACCCCGGCCCGGGTCGCGGCCGCGCTGCGGGCCCAGGGCCGGCTGCTCGGTGACGCGGAAGTCCTCGGGGCCGCGGAGGAGCTGCGGTGCGAGCTGATCGGTACCGGCCCGCTGGAACCACTGCTCGCCGACCCGGCGGTCACCGACGTCCTGGTCTCCGCACCCGATCTGGTGTGGGTGGACCGGGGAGCCGGTCTCGAACGGGCCCCGGTGTCCTTCCCCGACGCCGCCGCCGTGCGCAGGCTCGCGCAGCGGCTCGCGGCCGTCGCCGGACGCAGACTCGACGACGCCCGGCCCTGGGTGGACGCCCGGCTTCCCGACGGCACCCGTATGCACGCGGTGCTGCCGCCGGTGGCGGTCGGCTCGACCTGCCTGTCGCTCCGGGTGGTCCGCCCGCGCGCCTTCACCCTGGAGGAACTGGCCGCGGCGGGCACGGTGCCGCCCGGCGGCTCCCCGGTCCTGCGGGCCCTGATCGACTCCCGGGTGTCGTACCTCGTCAGCGGCGGCACGGGAACGGGGAAGACCACGCTCCTCGCCTCCCTGCTGGGACTGGTCGGGGAACGGGAACGGATCGTGCTCGCCGAGGACTCGGCCGAGTTGCGGCCGGACCACCCGCACGTGGTGCGTCTCGAGGCGCGGCCCGCCAACCAGGAGGGCGCCGGACTCGTCACCCTGCGGGACCTGGTCCGGCAGGCACTGCGGATGAGACCCGACCGGTTGGTGGTCGGCGAGGTGAGGGGCGGGGAGGCCGTGGACCTCCTCGCGGCCCTCAACACGGGCCACGAGGGCGGGTGCGGAACCCTCCACGCCAATACGGCGGCGGACGTTCCGGCACGGCTCGAAGCGCTGGGCACGGCGGCCGGACTCGACCGGGCCGCGCTGCACAGCCAGTTGGGCGCCGGGCTCTCGGCGGTGCTCCACCTCGCACGGGACCGGGACGGCCGGCGGCGGATCGCCGAGATCCACGTCCTGGAACGCGACCGGGACGGGCTGGTCCGGACGGTTCCCGCACTGCGCTGGAGTGCGTCCGGGTTCGAGCGGGAGCGGGGCTGGGGACGGCTGGACTCGCTGATCGGAGGGGGAGCGCGGTGACGACGGTACTGGAGCCGACGCGCGGTGCGGCGGTGTTCTGCGCGGGCCTCGCCCTGTGGTGGGCGGCCGAGCGGCGGCGCGGAACGGGCCGGGTGAGGTCGGTGCTGGCGGATGGAATGCCGGAGGGCACCGGCAGGGGCGTGGCCTGGCGGGCGGCGGCCGTACGGCGGTGGGCCCTGCTGAGGGAACGGCGCGCGTGGCTGTGTCTGCCGTTCGCCGGGGCCCTCGCCCTGCTCGGCGAGTCGCCGCTGCCCCTGGTGGCGGGAGCGCTCGCGGTGCCCCTGGTCGGGCGGCGTCTGCGGGCCGCCGCTCTGCGGAGGGAACGCGAAGCACGGGCCGAACGGGTGGTCGCCCTGTGCGGGGCGGTCGTCGGGGAGCTGAGGGCCGGGTGGCAACCGGCACAGGCGCTGTCCTTCGCGGCCCGGGAGACGGGTGCCCTGGGCGGAGAGGAGGCGGGGGTGCTCGCGGCGGCGCGGTTCGGCGGAGACGTACCGGAGGCGCTGCGGAGAGCGGCCCGGCAGGACGGGGCCGACGGCCTCGCGGGCATGGCGGCCTGCTGGCAGGTGGCCGTGGACGGCGGCGCGGGCCTGGCCGCCGGACTCGACCGCCTGGAGGGGGCCCTGCGGGGCCACCACGAGCAGCGCGAGCGGCTGCGGGCCGAGCTGGCCGGAGCCTGGGCCACGGTGGCCGTCCTCGCGCTGCTCCCGGCGGCGGGACTCGCCCTCGGATCGGCACTCGGCGCCGAACCGCTGCGCGTCCTGCTCCACACCCCGGCGGGCCTGGGCTGTCTGGCCGTGGGCGGCGCTCTGGAGGCGGCCGGACTGTGGTGGGCCGCGCGGATCGTACGGGGAGGGGAACGGGCATGACGGCGGACGGCACCGGGCCCGTGGTGCTCATGACGGTGGTGGTGTACCTGTGCGCGCGGGGCGTCCGGGAGGTGCTGCGCGAGGTGCGGGCGCGCCGGACACGCCGACGGGTGAGGAGCCTCCTGGGGATGCCGTCCCCGCGTCTTCGACGGGTCCGGGCGGGGGTGCCGCCGTGGGTGGGGCACTGGGCGGTGCCGTTCGCGGCGGCCGGACTCGGCTGGGCCCTCTTCGGCGGGATCGCCGGCCCGGGCGCCGGGGCTCTGCTGGCCTGCGGGGTACGCGGCCGGATTCCTCGACCGCGGACATCGGGGGCGTCGGACGGGGAGGAGGCGGTGCGCCACCTTCCGCTGGCGGCGGACCTGCTGGCGGCGTGTGCCGCTTCGGGTGCCGGCCCCGGAGAGGCGGCGGAGGCTGTGGGCCGGTCGCTGGGTGGCCCACTCGGAGCGCGCCTCACCCGCACGGCTGCCGAACTGCACCTGGGCGGTGAGCCGGCCGAGGTGTGGCGGAGGTTCGGCGCGATACCGGGCGCTGCGGGACTCGCCCGCTGCATGGAGCGGACGAGTTCCTCGGGAGCCCCCTCGGCGGAGGCCGTGGCCCGGTACGCCACCGCGCTGCGAGCGGCCCGCTCCCGTACGGCGGCCGCGAGAGCACGCCGGGCGCAGGTCCTGATCAGCGCGCCCGTGGGGCTCTGTTTCCTGCCCGCCTTCCTGGCGGTGGGGGTCGCCCCGGTGGTGATCGGCCTCGCGACGGGCCTGCTGGACCGATGAGCACGAGACGCACACGACGACGGACATGACGTCCGGACAAGACGAACACGACGAACACGACGAACACGACGAACACGACGAGACGAAACGGGACGAGGAGAACGGCATGGCAACGGTGACGACGACAGTGACGGCGACGACGGTCAGGGCGCGGGTCGGCGGCTGGTGGCGGGCACGACGGGAAGCGGCGCGTCGTGACACGGGGATGACCACGTCCGAATACGCGGTGGGGACGATCGCCGCGGCGGCGTTCGCCGCGGTGCTCTACAAGATCGTGACCAGCGGAGCGGTCTCGGGAGCCCTGGAATCGGTGATCGGGAAGGCCCTCGATGCGCCGTTCTGACCGGAGCTCCTCCGACCGGGGCTTCGTGACCGTGGAGGCGGCGATGGTCCTGCCCGTCCTGGCACTGTTCACGGTGACCCTGCTCTGGGCCCTGGCCGCGGCCGCCGCGCAGATCCGGTGCGTGGACGCGGCGCGGGCGGGAGCGCGGATGGCGGCCCGCTCGGAACCGGTGGCCTCCGCCGAGGGAGCCGCGCGGGCCGCCGCGCCCGAGGGCGCCCGGGTGTCGGTGATCCGGGCGGGGGAACTGTGGCGGGTGACCGTGGAGGCCAGGGCCCCGGGGCCTCGCGGCCTGGGCCTCACCCTGCGGGCGGACGCGGCGGCGCTGGCGGAGGACACGGAGCCGGTGGAGACCGTGGAGCCGGTGGAGGGCGAAGGAGCGGAGTTCGGGGTTCCCCGGCCCGGCGGCCCCGGGGCGGAGGCCGCTCGTGACGACCGGTGAACGGGACGGCGGGCGTGTCCGCATTCGTATCCGCATTCGCATCGGCATCCGGGTTCGGCACCGGGACCGGAGCCGTGCCCGTGCCGGTGACCGGGGCGCGGCGACCGTGTGGACGGCGTTCGCGGCCTGTGCGCTGTGCGTGGTGTTCGGGACGGTGCTCGCGCTGGGACAGGCGGTGGCGGCCAGACACCGGGCGGGCGGGGCCGCCGACATGGCTGCCCTCGCCGCCGCCGACCGCGCTCTCCGGGGGGAGGAAGAGGCGTGTGCCGCCGCTTCCCGGGTGGCCGGCGCACAGGGGGCCGAACTGGTGCGGTGTGCGGTGCGGGGCGAGCTGGCCGAGGTGACCGCGCGCGTCGTACGCGGTCCGTACCGGCCGGAGGTCAGGTCCCGGGCGGGCCCGTCGGAGTCCCGCCCGGCGGCGCTTCCGGGCCCGGCGGCACCGCCGGAGCCCCTGGAACCGCTGGGGCTCCCGGGCCCTCCGGCCGCTCCGGACCTCCCGGCCGTTCCGGACCCTCTGGTTACTCCCGGCCCCCCGGCCGTGCCGGTCCCCCCGGCTCCCGCGGGTGTCCCGGACCAGCCGGGTCACCTGGATCTCCCGGGCTCTCCGGACCGCCCGGGGCCTCCCGGAGGAACTCCGTGAGGAGGCGGATCGCGCCGCGTTTGTGGAGGGGGTCGTTCCCGTTGCCGCACTTCGGCGACTGGATGCAGGAGGGGCAGCCCGCCTCGCACTCGCACGAGGCGATGGCCTCCCGGGTCGCGGTCAGCCAGGCGCGGGCCGTGTGGAAGGCCCGCTCGGCGAAGCCCGCACCGCCCGGGTGCCCGTCGTACACGAAGACGGTGGGGAGCAGGGTGTCGGGGTGGAGCGGTACGGAGACGCCTCCGATGTCCCAGCGGTCGCAGGTGGCGAAGAGCGGCAGCATGCCGATGGAGGCGTGCTCGGCGGCGTGCAGGGCGCCGCCGAGGATCTCCGGGTTGATCCGGGCGGCGTCGAGCTGGTCCTCGGTGACCGTCCACCACACGGCCCGGGTGCGCAGGGTGCGGGGCGGCAGGTCGAGCTTGGTCTCGCCCAGCACCTCGCCCGTGATCAGCCGGCGGCGGAGGAAGGAGACGACCTGGTTGGTGACCTCGACGGAGCCGTAGCAGAGGCGGCCGGCCCCCCAGGGGATCTCGGCCTCGGTGTCGAGCACGGAGAGGGAGGTGGTGTCGCGGGCGGTGGTGGAGTACGGCGGGACGGCCTCCTCCACGAGGGCCACGGAGTCCTCGAGGTCGAGTTCCCGCACCAGGTAGGTGCGGCCCTGGTGGAGGTGGACGGCGCCCTCGTGGACGGCGGTGTGGGAAGCGGCCTCGTCGACCGTGCCGAGGAGGCGGCCGGTCCCGGCCTCCACGATGCGGACGGGGCTGCCGCCGCCGCCCCGGATGTCGGTGAGGTCGGCGGCGCGCTCGCGGCGGGTCCAGTACCAGCCGGTGGAGCGACGGCGCAGCAGGCCGGCCGCCTCCAGCTGGGGCAGCAGGTCGGGGACAGCCGGGCCGAAGAGGGCCAGGTCCGGTTCGGTCAGCGGCAGCTCGGCGGCCGCGGCGCACAGATGGGGGGCGAGGACGTAGGGGTTGTCGGGGTCCAGGACGGTCGACTCGACCGGCTGGTCGAAGATCGCCTCCGGATGATGGACCAGGAAGGTGTCCAGTGGGTCGTCCCGGGCGACCATGATCGCGAGGGCTCCCTCTCCGGAGCGGCCGGCACGGCCCGCCTGCTGCCACAGGGACGCCCGGGTGCCCGGGTAGCCCGCGATCAGGACGGCGTCCAGGCCGGAGACGTCCACGCCCAGTTCCAGGGCGGTCGTGGCGGCCAGGCCGAGGAGTTCCCCGGAGTGCAGGGCGCGCTCCAGGGCGCGGCGCTCCTCGGGCAGGTAACCGCCGCGATAGGCGGCGACGCGGCGGGACAGGGCGCGGTCGGTCTCGGCCAGTCGTTCCTGGGCGATCACCGAGATCAGTTCGGCGCCCCGCCGGGACCGGACGAAGGCGACCGAGCGGACGCCCTGCCGGGTCAGGTCGGTCAGCAGGTCGGCGGTCTCGGCGGTGGCGGTGCGGCGCACGGGGGCGCCGCGCTCGCCGTGCAGCTCGGTCAGCGGCGGCTCCCACAGGGCAAAGACCAGCTCGCCCCGGGGGGAGGCGTCGTCGGAGACCTCGGTGACCGGAAGGCCGGTGAGGCGGCCGGCGGTCCGGGCGGGGTCGGCGGAGGTGGCCGAGGCGAGGAGGAAGACCGGTTCGGAGCCGTACCGGGCGCAGATCCGCCGCAGGCGCCGCAGCACCTGGGCGACGTGGGAGCCGAAGACGCCCCGGTAGGTGTGGCACTCGTCGACGACGACGTAGCGCAGGGCACGGAGGAAGGAGGACCACCGGGGATGGGAGGGGAGGATGCCCCGGTGCAGCATGTCGGGATTGGTCAGCACGTAGTTCGCGTACTGCCGGACCCATTCGCGTTCCTCCACCGGTGTGTCGCCGTCGTAGACGGCGGGGCGGACGCGATGGCCGAGCGGGGCGGACAGCTCCCGCACGGCGCGCCGCTGGTCGGCGGCGAGGGCCTTGGTGGGAGCGAGGTACAGGGCGGTCGCCCCCCGGCCGTTGGGGGCCTCGGAGCCGTCCAGGAGGGTCGTGAGGACCGGGGCGAGGTAGGCGAGCGACTTGCCCGAGGCGGTACCGGTGGCGATCACCACGGATTCGCCGTCGAGGGCGTGCTCGGCGGCCTCCGCCTGATGGGCCCAGGGGTGCTCGATCCCGGCCTCCTCGATCGCGGCGATCACCTCCGGGCGGATGCGGTGCGGCCAGACCGCATGACGGCCCGCCCGGGCGGGCATGTGCTCCGTATGAGTGATGCGCGCGGCCCGGCTCTCACCCGAGGAGAGCCGGTCGAGGACCAGGCCGGGAGAAGGGCGGCCGCCTTTGTCCTCGGCGGGGCGAGTGGATCGGTGATTCCTGGGCATTGGCATCGAGTGTGTCACTGCCATGACGGACAATGCTTCCAAGGCGTCGTGCATGGCTGCTGGTAAGTGATTGAATGCCATCGCGGCTGGCGATCCGTTCCTCGGCTCCGTCCCGGAGACCCGAGAGGATGATCGCCCGATAGCAAGGTGCTGGAGGATCCGTGGACCTGTCCCTGTCGACTCGCAATGTGACCGGTGCTGGCGGTGACCGTACGGTCGTCGAGGTCGGTGGCGAGATTGATGTGTATACCGCGCCCAAGCTGCGCGAGCAGTTGGTCGAGTTGGTGAACGACGGCAGTTACCACCTGGTCGTCGACATGGAGGGCGTGGACTTCCTCGACTCCACCGGCCTCGGCGTGCTCGTCGGCGGCCTGAAGCGCGTGCGGGCCCACGAGGGCTCGCTGCGTCTGGTCTGCAACCAGGAGCGCATTCTGAAGATTTTCCGGATCACGGGTCTCACCAAGGTGTTCCCGATCCACACCTCGGTCGACGAGGCCGTCAACGCCGTCGACTGAGCCCAGGGGGTTCGCATGGCCACCGTTGAACTCCGTTTCAGCGCTCAGCCCGAGCACGTCCGGACGGCCCGCCTGGTGGCGGCCGCGGTGGCGCGCCGGGCGGGGGTGGACGAGGCGGCCCTCGACGAGGTGCGCCTCGCCGTGGGCGAGGCGTGTTCCCGTGCCGTCGGACTGCATCGCAGCAACGACGTCACGACCCCCATCCGGGTCGTTCTGACCGAGGAGGAGAAGACGTTCTCCATCGAGGTCGGCGACGAGGTGCCGGGCGCGGGAGTGGCGGCGGCCGATGCCGTCGGGGTTCCCGGCGCGCGGTCCGCGGCGCCGGCCGAGGAATTCGACGACGCCGACGGTGAGGACGAGATGGGCCTCGCGGTGATCCGTGGGCTCGTCGACGACGTCGAGGTGAGCGCCGGGGCGGACGGCGGCACCATCCGGATGACCTGGCCGGTGAGCCCGGTGGGCGTCCTGTCCTGACCGGGGTGCCGCGCGGACCCCGGGAGTGGCAGCGGCAGTGACGGAGGGGCCCCGCCGAGCGGGGCCCCTTTCGTTTTCCTTGAAGACGGACCCTTTTTCTTTGAAGACGGGCCCTTTCCGGCGACGGGCCGCCCGCCCGGGGGAGGCGGCCGGCCCACGGCGGCGTGCGTTTCCCTCCCGGGAGTGACGAGGCCGCCTCCTTCGCCGCGGGCGAAGCAGAACGACGACGGCTCGCCCGTACGCGGGTGCCTGCCCCGGCCGCCGCCGCGTACCGACGCCCGCCCGGCCCCGTCCCAAGAAGCTCTTCGCAGGGGTGTTCTGACGTGTCGTCCGTCTCATTCCGCAGGACCGCGAGGGGTGCGTGAGAGGCCTCTCCCTTGGTTCAAAAGGCTTCAATACGGCAGTAACCAGTCGTACGAAAGGTGGAAGTCGCCCGTTCGGCGTGTATGTTCCGGGGCCGAGAGCCTTGGAAGGGACCGATCCGGTGAACAAGAAGCTTGCGGCCGCACTGTCCGGCGGCGCGGTACTGGTGCTCGCGCTGTCGGGTTGCAGCGACGACGAGGGCAACAAGGTGGACGACTGGGCGAAGTCGTTCTGCGACCGGGCGAAGCCCCAGATCCAGAAGCGGGCCGACGCCCACCAGATCATCATCTCGACGGCGGCCGACAGCAAGCCCGCCGACATCCAGGCCGCCGACTCGAAGGCGTTCCAGGACATCGCCGACGCCGACCGGGCCCTCGCCAAGGCCGTCGAGAGCTCAGGCGCCCCGCCGGTCGAGAACGGCGAGAAGGTCAAGCAGGACGCCATGAAGGAGCTCAACGACACCGCCGTGGCGTACGAGGGGCTCAAGAAGCAGGTCGACGCGCTCGACCCGACGAACCAGCAGAAGTTCGCGGACGGCCTCCAGGGCGTCGCCAACGGCCTGACCAAGATCGAGAAGATGGACCAGAACGCCCTGTCCAAGCTGGAGGGGGGCGAGCTGGGCAAGGCGATGGCCAAGCAGCCCGGTTGTCAGAAGCCCACGGCCTCCACCCCGCCGAAGTCCTCCGGTTCCGCCGCTCCGGGAGCCGGCGCCACCGCCGACGCCGGGGCTTCCCGGCCCGCCGGGGAGCCGTCCGCGAAGCCGGACGGGGAGAGCCCGGACGCCAAGACCGAGTAGGCGGCCGACGGGCCCTCGCCCGGGCCGCCGGACCGTCGGCGCCGGACCGTCGGCGCCGGACCGTCGGCGTCGGACCGTCGGCGTCGGACCACCAGCACCGGGCCACCGGGGCCTCGGGCCGCCGGGGCCTTGAGCCCTCGGGCATCGAGCTTCCGGGCCTCCGGGCACCGGGCCCCCGCAACCCTCCCGTAGCTCCTGAGCCTTCGGGCTCCGCGCCCCGGGGCCGGAACGGTGGGCCCGGGGGTGATCCGCCCTTCGCCGCCGGGTCGCCCGCCCGGATGCCGGTGGCGGCCGTCACAATGGAGCGGTGAGTACGACCAGCCTGTCTTCCCGCCTCCCGGTGCCCGCGCACGCCGACCGTCTGCGCGAGGCGCTGCTCGCCGCCGCCTTCACCGCGGACGGCCTGCTCGACCTGCTCGGTGCCCCCGCCTACGCGGCGCTCGCCCGCAGCGAGACCGTGCCGGCCCTGCGGGCCACCCGCGGCGACTCCCCGCTGGAGACCCTCGTCCGGCTCTTCCTGCTCCAGGAACCCGTCGAACGGGCCCGCGCGGCCGTCGCCCTCCCGCTGGACGAGGCCGTCGCCGACGGCTGGGTGGTCCGCCAGGACGACACCGTGCGCGCCACCGTCGACATCCGGCCGTACGGCGGGCCCGCCGGTGAGGACTGGTTCATCGTCTCCGACCTGGGGTGTGCCGTGGGCGGTGCCGGTGGCATCGGGCAGAAGGACGAGGGCGTCGTCCTCGGCGTCGGCGGCGCCTCCACCACCCTCGCCGGCATCACCGTCCGCACGCCGGTCTCCTCCGCGCTCGACCTCGGCACCGGCTCCGGCATCCAGGCGCTGCACGCCGCCCAGCACGCCACCCGGGTCACCGCCACCGACCTCAACCCGCGAGCCCTGGACTTCACCCGGCTCACCCTCGCCCTCTCGGGGGCCCAGGAGGCCGAGCTGGTCGCGGGCTCCCTCTTCGAGCCGGTCGAGGGCGAGACGTACGACCTGATCGTCTCCAACCCGCCGTTCGTGATCTCCCCCGGAGCCCGGCTCACCTACCGGGACGGCGGGATGGGCGGCGACGACCTGTGCCGGACGCTCGTGCAGGAGGCGGGCGAGCGGCTCAACGACGGCGGTTACGCCCAGTTCCTGGCCAACTGGCAGCACGTGGACGGTGAGGAGTGGCAGGACCGGCTGCGTTCCTGGGTGCCGCGCGGCTGCGACGCCTGGATCGTGCAGCGGGAGGTCCAGGACGTCACCCAGTACGCCGAACTGTGGCTGCGGGACAGCGGCGACCACCGGGGCGATCCGGCGGCGTACCGGGCCGCGTACGACCGCTGGCTCGACGAGTTCGAGGCCCGCGGGACGCGCGCGGTGGGCTTCGGCTGGATCACGATCCGGCGGAACGGAGCCGTGGCCTCCGGCGAGGTCGAACCCTCGATCGTCATCGAGGAGTGGCCGCACCCGGTCGAACAGCCCCTCGGCCCCACCGTCCGCGCCCACTTCGAGCGCCAGGACTACCTGCGGACCCGCGACGACGCCGCCCTCCTCGCCGACCGGTTCACGCTCGCGCCCGAGGTGCTCCAGGAACAGGTCGGGCTGCCGGGCGCGGAGGACCCGGAACACGTCGTGCTCCGGCAGAACCGGGGCATGCGCCGTGCGACCCGGGTGGACCACGTGGGCGCCGGATTCGCCGGGGTCTGCGACGGAACCCTCAGCGCGGGCCGCATCCTCGACGCCATCGGGCAGTTGACCGGTGAGGACCCGGTCCTGCTGCGGGACCGCACCCCGCAGGCGATCCGGCTCCTCGTGGAGGAGGGCTTCCTGCTGCCCGTCGGCGAAGGGACCGGGGAAGAGGACGCCTGACGCGGGCCGGGACGTCCCGGGGAGGGGCCGGCGTTCGGCAGGCACGACCCGACCCGGCCCGGCCGGAGGCCCCGCCCCCGGCCCCCGCCCCGGATCGTACGGGGCCCGGCCGACGTGTTCCGTTTTCGTCGTGGCCCCCTGCCGTGGCCGTCGGCGGGACGGCTCGCCGCCGTGTGCCGCCCGGCGGGACCGCCGCGCCGCCACCCGTCGCAACACCGCTGGTCGGGCCATTTCCCCGGGTTCCCCTCGCGTCCTCCCGGACCGGAAACGGGGTGACGCCGACGGACGCTTCCGTCCCGCCGGGAACGCCGTCCCCGGGGCTTCCGCCTCCCGCGCACACGATGGCACGTTCTCGCCGCCACGCCGCCACGCCGCCACGCCGCCACGCCGCCACGCCGCCACCCCGCCACGCCGCCACCCCGCCCGGTGCCGACAGCCGTCGCCGCGGCCCCCGGCCCGTACCGTTCCCGTACCGCCTTCGCCGCGCCTTCGTCCCGCCTTCGCCCCGCCACCGAACGCCGTCGCGGACCGGACGGCCCGTCGCGTCCGGCGACGCGAAGGAAGTGACATGGGCGACAGGCGGGGGAGCGGGGGAGGAGGCGCCGGGTGGGGGCGGGGCGGACGGAGGGACCCCGGGCGTGGAGAAGGCCACTACCGGCCATCTTCGGGAAGCCCCCGGGGGAAGGGCCCGCGCCGTTCATCCGGAATTCGCACCCGCGTCTTCCGGGGGTGTCAGCCTCGCTCCCGGGGGGCGGGACACCGCACGCGAACGGAACGGGGTACGGGGATGGAGAGCGGGCCGGCGATCTTCGCGGGAACGGCGTTCACGCTGTTCGGGGGCGCGCTGCTGTTGTGGACCACCCTGCGGTCCCTCCACCGCGAACCCGTCGCGCACGGGGTCGCCCCGCGCGTCGCGGTCGTGCTGACGAGCCTCTTCGGCTTCCTCTCCCTCGTCCTCGGCGTCTGGTGCTTCGGCCGCCTCTGACCTTCCCGCCCGGCCCCGCCTCCGGGCCCCCGTCCTCGCCGCCGCACCCGCCCCGGCCCCGCTCCCGAACCCGTTCCGGACACCTCCGGGCCCCTCCGGCCGGGAGGGACGCGGTTCCTTCCGCCCCGCCGGACCGGGAGTCCGGGCGGCAGGAATGCCAGGACTCGGGTTACCGTTCGAGTGGCCGTTGCGGGCTTTCGCCGTTTGACACGGGGGCGGGTTGTACCGTCACACTCCGCAGCGACGGGAGCGACACCGTCCGTGCCGCTGCCGTGCGTGCCGGCGCCGTACGTGCCCCGTACGCGTCCCGTGCGTGCGCCCCGTACGTGCCCAGAGAGAGCCGAACCGGAGAGAAGAGCGAAGTTGTCCCCGACCAGCGAGACCGCACACGGCGGCCGCCGACTCGTCATCGTCGAGTCGCCTGCCAAGGCGAAGACGATCAAGGGCTACCTCGGCCCCGGCTATGTCGTCGAGGCGAGCGTCGGGCACATCCGCGACCTCCCCAGCGGCGCCGCCGAGGTGCCCGAGAAGTACACCGGCGAGGTGCGCCGCCTCGGAGTCGACGTCGAGCACGACTTCCAGCCCATCTACGTCGTCAACGCCGACAAGAAGGCGCAGGTCAGGAAGCTCAAGGAGCTGCTCGCCGACTCCGACGAGCTGTACCTCGCCACCGATGAGGACCGCGAGGGCGAGGCCATCGCGTGGCACCTCCGCGAGGTCCTGAAGCCCAAGGTCCCGGTCCACCGGATGGTCTTCCACGAGATCACCAAGGACGCCATCCGCGAGGCCGTCGCCAACCCGCGCGAGCTGAACCAGCGCATGGTCGACGCCCAGGAGACCCGCCGCATCCTCGACCGCCTGTACGGCTACGAGGTCTCGCCGGTCCTGTGGAAGAAGGTCATGCCCCGGCTCTCCGCCGGCCGCGTGCAGTCCGTCGCCACCCGGCTCGTCGTCGAGCGCGAGCGCGAGCGCATCGCCTTCCGTTCCGCCGAGTACTGGGACCTCACCGGCACCTTCGGCACGGGCCGCACCGGTGACGCCTCCGACCCGTCCTCGCTGGTCGCGCGCCTCGCGACCGTCGACGGCAGGCGCGTCGCGCAGGGCCGTGACTTCGGCTCCGACGGGCGGCTGAAGAGCGCGAACGTGCTCCACCTGGACGAGACGGACGCGCGGGCGCTCGCCGCCGCGCTCGCCGGCACCGCGTTCTCCGTGCGCTCGGTCGAGTCGAAGCCGTACCGCCGCTCCCCGTACGCGCCCTTCCGCACCACCACCCTCCAGCAGGAGGCGAGCCGCAAGCTGGGCTTCGGTGCGAAGGCGACCATGCAGGTGGCGCAGAAGCTGTACGAGAACGGCTTCATCACCTACATGCGTACGGACTCCACGACCCTCTCCGACACCGCCGTCTCGGCGGCCCGGGCCCAGGTCACGCAGCTGTACGGCGCCGACTACCTGCCGGAGAAGCCGCGCGTCCACGCGGGCAAGGTCAAGAACGCGCAGGAGGCGCACGAGGCGATCCGGCCCTCGGGCGACCGCTTCCGCACCCCGGCGGAGACCGGTCTGACCGGCGACCAGTTCAAGCTGTACGAGCTGATCTGGAAGCGGACCGTCGCCTCCCAGATGAAGGACGCGACCGGGAACTCGGTCACCGTGAAGATCGGCGGCCGGGCGTCCGACGGCCGTGACGCCGAGTTCAGCGCGTCCGGCAAGACGATCACCTTCCACGGCTTCATGAAGGCGTACGTGGAGGGGGCCGACGACCCGAACGCGGAGCTGGACGACCGCGAGCGGCGCCTGCCGCAGGTCGCCGAGGGCGACGCCCTGTCCGCCGAGGAGATCACGGCGGACGGCCACGCGACCAAGCCGCCCGCCCGCTACACCGAGGCCTCGCTGGTCAAGGAGCTGGAAGAGCGCGAGATCGGCCGCCCGTCGACGTACGCCTCGATCATCGGCACCATCCTCGACCGCGGCTACGTCTTCAAGAAGGGCACGGCGCTCGTCCCGTCCTTCCTGAGCTTCGCCGTCGTCAACCTCCTGGAGAAGCACTTCGGGCGGCTCGTCGACTACGACTTCACCGCCCGCATGGAGGACGACCTCGACCGCATCGCGCGCGGCGAGGCCCAGTCCGTGCCGTGGCTGCGGCGCTTCTACTTCGGTGAGACCGGGGGCGGTTCGGCCGCATCCGGTGGCGCGGCGGACGCCGGGAACGGCGACGGCGACCACCTCGGCGGCCTCAAGGAGCTCGTGACCGACCTCGGCGCGATCGACGCCCGGGAGATCTCCTCCTTCCCCGTCGGCAACGGCATCGTGCTCCGCGTCGGCAAGTACGGCGCGTACATCGAGCGCGGCGAGAAGGACCAGGAGGGCTACCAGAAGGCGGACGTGTCCGACGACCTGGCGCCCGACGAGCTGACCGTCGAGCTGGCGGAGGAACTGCTCGCCAGGCCGAGCGGCGACTTCGAGCTGGGCACCGACCCGGTCAGCGGCCACCAGATCGTCGCCAAGGACGGCCGCTACGGCCCGTACGTGACGGAGATCCTGCCCGAGGGCACCCCGAAGACCGGCAAGAACGCGGTGAAGCCGCGCACGGCCTCCCTCTTCAAGTCGATGTCCCTCGACACCGTCACCCTGGAGGACGCGCTCCGGCTCATGTCCCTCCCGCGGGTCGTCGGCACGGACGCCGAGGGCGTCGAGATCACCGCGCAGAACGGCCGCTACGGCCCGTACCTGAAGAAGGGCACGGACTCGCGGTCGCTCACCGACGAGGAGCAGCTCTTCACGATCACGCTGGAAGAGGCGCTCGCGATCTACGCGCAGCCGAAGCAGCGGGGCCGGGCCGCGGCCAAGCCGCCGCTGAAGGAGCTGGGCACCGACCCGGTCAGCGAGAAGCCCGTGGTCGTCAAGGACGGGCGGTTCGGCCCGTACGTGACGGACGGCGAGACGAACGCGACGCTGCGGACCGGCGACAGCGTGGAGACGATCACGCCCGAGCGCGGCTACGAGCTGCTCGCCGAGAAGCGGGCCAAGGGGCCGGCGAAGAAGACCGCCAAGAAGGCCCCGGCGAAGAAGGCGCCCGCGAAGAAGGCGACCACCGCCAAGAAGACGGCGGCGAAGAAGACCGCCGCGAAGAAGACGACGACGGCCAAGACGGCGGCGGCGAAGAAGACCGCCGCGAAGAAGACGTCGGCGTCGGCGAAGGCCGAATAGACCGGGCGCGACGGGATACACGGCGAAGGGACGGAGGCGGACGGCCTCCGTCCCTTCGCCGTGTCCGCCCCGCCACCGCCCCCCGTCACGGCCTCGTCCGGATGTTCGGGCGGAGGCCGCGGGGAGGAAGGCCGTCCGGATAGGGTGGACGGATGACGCGAGCAGAGCAGCCAGACCGTCTCGGCGATTCCGACGCCGCACTCGTCGCGGATTCCCGGGAGCGTGCCGTACGCGCCCTCTTGCGCCACCAGCCGCTGCGCCGGCTGTGGAGCGCCCACCTGCTCGGCGCCACCGGCGACGCGCTCTCCCTCCTCGTCCTCGTCCTCCTCGGGTTCCAGGCGGCCGTCGCCGAGGGCGCGCTCGGGGGCGACTACCGGGGGGCGGCGTTCGCCGTGGCCGCCGTCGTCGGCACGCGCCTGGTGGCCTCGGTCCTGTTCGGGGCCGTCCTCCTGGGCCCGCTGACCGCGCTGACCGGGCCCGGAGGGAAACTCGACCGGCGCTGGACCATGATCGGCGCCGACGGCGTGCGGATCGCGCTCCTCGTCGTCGCACCCCTGTGGATCGACTGGACGCCCGGCAGCGCCCTCTGGTACCTGCTCGGCACCGTCTTCGTCACCGGCGCGGCCGAACGACTCTGGACGATCAGCCGCGAGGGCGCCGCCCCCGCGCTGCTGCCCGCGCCACCGCTGGAAGGCGCCGCCGTACGGCCGCTCCCCGACCACCTCGGCGCGCTGCGGAAGCTGTCCCAGCGCACCGGCTTCCTCGCCGTCCCGGCCGCGGCCGCCGTCCTGCTCGTCGCCACCCTGATCGGCCACCTGCTGGGCGTCGGACTCGACTGGTTCACGCTGCACCAGGCCGCCCTCGGCTCGTACGTCGCCGCCGGACTGTTCGCCGCCTCCGTCACCGTCCTCTACGCGATGGCGCTCCCCGGCGGGGAGACGCCCCGGCCCCGCTCGCCCCTGGAGGGCCTGCGCCGGCCGTCCACCGGGAAGCCGGGGAAGCCCGGCAGGGACGGGAAGCCCGGCAGGGAGGCCGACAGGGGCCGCACCGGCATCCTCTCCCTCCTCGTCCTGGCCTGCGCCGTCGTCGCCGGGGCCGTCGCGGCCGCCGCGTCCGTCGCCGTGCTCCACGCGTACGACCTGGGCGGCGGACCCGTCACGTACGCCCTCCTGATCCTGGCCCTCAGCGGTGCCACCGCCGCCGGCATCCGCACGGCGGGCTCCGTCCTGCCCGCCCTGTCCCGGCGCCGGCTGCTCGCCCTCGCGATCACCGTGACCGGCGTCGCCCTGATCGCGGTCGGCCTGGTCCCGGACACGGCGACCGTGCTGTTCCTCGCCGTCCTCACCGGATACGCGGCCGGGGTCGCCGCCCACACCGGCCACACCCTGATCGACCAGGAGACCGAGGAGCCCCGCCGGGCCCGGACCACCGACCACCTCCAGGCCACCGCCCGGGTCGCGACGGGCGCGGGAGCGCTCGCCGCGCCGCTGCTCGCCGCCGCGATCGGCCCGCACCGGATCGCCCCCGGCGACTCCGTCCTCGCGCACGGCGGCGCCGCCTTCACGCTCGCCCTGGCCGGCGCCCTGCTGCTCCCCGTGGCCGCGCTCGTCCTCGCGAAGACCGACGACCGGGCGGGCGTTCCGCTCCGGCGCGACCTGCGCGACGCGCTGCGCGGCTCCGACCCGGCCCAGGCGCCGTCCCCGACCGGCTTCTTCATCGCCCTCGAAGGCGGTGACGGGGCCGGGAAGTCGACCCAGGTCCAGGCGCTCGCCGACTGGATCCGCGCCAAGGGGCACGAGGTCGTCGTCACCCGCGAGCCCGGTGCCACCCCGATCGGCAAGCGGCTCCGCTCGATCCTCCTCGACGTGTCGTCGGCGGGGCTCTCGAACCGGGCCGAGGCCCTGCTCTACGCGGCCGACCGCGCCGAACACGTCGACTCCCTGGTCCGGCCGGCCCTGGAGCGGGGCGCGATCGTCCTCTCCGACCGGTACATCGACTCGTCCGTGGCCTACCAGGGCGCGGGCCGGGACCTGTCCCCGACCGAGATCGCCCGCATCTCCCGCTGGGCGACCGACGGCCTCGTGCCGCACCTGACCGTCGTGCTCGACGTCTCCCCGGAGACCGCGAGGGAACGGTTCACCGAGGCGCCCGACCGGCTCGAGTCCGAGCCGCCGGAGTTCCACGCGCGCGTGCGGGCCGGTTTCCTCGCCCTCGCCGCCGCCGACCCGAGCCGCTACCTCGTCGTCGACGCCGGCCAGGAACCGGAGGCCGTCACCACCGTCGTGCGCCACCGGCTCGACCGGATGCTGCCCCTCTCCGAGGCCGAGGTGAGGGCCGCGGAGGAGGCCCGCCGCAGGGCGGAGGAGGAAGCGCGCCGCAAGGCCGAGGAGGAGGCCGCCCGCAAGGCCGAGGAGGAGCGCCTGGAGCGCGAGCGCCAGGAGCAGCTCGCCAGGCTGCGGGCCGAGGAGGAGGAGCGCAAGCGCCGCGAGGAGGAGGAGGCGCGCCGCCTGGAGGCCGAGCGGCAGGCGGAGGAGGCCCGCCGCAGGGCCGAGGAGGCCAGGATCGCCGCAGAGGAGGAGCGCAGGCGGCGCGAGGCGGAGGAGAAGGCCCGCCAGGTGGAGCAGGAAAGGCTCCGCCGGCAGGCCGAGGAGGAGGCCCGGCTGCGTGCCGAGGCCGAGTCCCGCCGTCTGGAGAAGCAGCGCAAGGCCGAGGAGGCGCTGCTCCGCGCGGAGGAGGCCCGCAGGGCGGCCGAGGCCGCCGCGGCGGCGAAGGCGGCCGAGGAGGCCGCCGCGAAGGAAGCGGCGGAGAGGCTCGCGGCCGAGGCCGCGGCGAAGGCGGCGGCCGAGCGCGCCGCCGCCGAACGCGCGGCGGCGGAGCGGGAGGCCGCCCGGCGCGCGGCCGAGGCGAAGGAGACCCGCGAGCGGGAGGACCGGGAACGGGCGGCCCGGGAGCGTGCCGAGGCCGAGCGGGCGGAACGGCGGAAGGCCGGGGAGGCCGGGACCGTCCGTGCCGCCGAGGTCTCGCCGAACGAGGTCACCGTCCCGACCCCGGTCGTGAAGCCCGGCGGAAGGCCCGGCGGAGCACGGGACGCCGGGACGGCCGGGAAGCGGGACCGTACGGAACCGGACGCCCCGACCGTCTCGCCCGACGAGGTCACCGTGGCCACGCCGATCGTGCGTCCGGAGGCCGAGACCGCCGTCCTGCCGCAGATCCGCGAGGAGCGGGACGCCGACGAGACCGCCGTCCTGCCCGCCGTCGAGGACCCCCGGACGCCGTCCGGCCCGGCGGCCGCACGGGACGCCCGGACGACCGGGCCGGCCCCCCGGGTGCCGAAGGGGTTCTTCCGCGACGAGCGGACCGGTGCGTCCGGTGGCGCGCGGCGGGAGGAGCCGGACGGCGCGAACGACCGGACCCGGGAACTGCCCCAGCTCGACGAGAACGGCCGCCCGCGCCGGCGCTCCGACTGGGCGGAGGAGACCCCGCTCGACGACCTGCCGACGCTGGCCGACGAACTGTTCGGCCCGCACGGGGACGAGGACGAGGACTTCCGCCGCCGCGGCTGACGCGCGGTCCCCGGCCCGGGGACGGAGCCGGCCCCCCCGTCCCGGGCGGGGGGCCGGTTTCCGGGCGGGGGGACCGGCTCCCGCGCCTTCGTCCCGGCTCTTCCCGGCTCTTCCCGTGAGGCCGCGCGACGTGGCTGCTGCCGCCGCCGCGCTCCCGCTCCCGGTCCGGCGGGGACTGTCGGAGCCCTGCCCCACAATGGAGGGCGTACCTGAGGAGGGGCAGACATGGCCGTATGGGACGACCTGGTCGGACAGACCCGGATCGAGGAACAGCTCGCCGCCGCCGCGCGCGACGCCGACGCGCTCGTGACCGCCCACTCCGCCGGCGCGCCCGACCCCGAGACCTCGAAGATGACCCACGCCTGGCTCTTCACCGGCCCTCCCGGGGCCGGGAGGGCGACGGCGGCGCGGGCGTTCGCCGCCGCCCTCCAGTGCGTGAGCCCCGACCGGGCCCTCGGCGGCGCCCCGGGCTGCGGTTTCTGCGACGGCTGCCACACGACCCTCGTCGGCACGCACGCGGACGTCGAGATCGTTCGCACCGACCTGCTGTCCATCGGCGTGAAGGAGACCCGCGAACTCGTCCGGCGGGCCCAGCTCTCCCCGGCGGGCGGACGCTGGCAGGTCATCGTCCTGGAGGACGCCGACCGGCTCACCGAGGGCGCGGGGAACGTCCTCCTCAAGGCCATCGAGGAGCCCGCGCCGCGCACGGTCTGGCTGCTCTGCGCGCCGTCCCTGGAGGACGTGCTGCCCACGATCCGCTCCCGCTGCCGGCACCTGACCCTGCGGACCCCGCCGGTGGAGGCGGTCGCCGACGTGCTCGTACGGCGCGACGGCATCGAACCCGAGACGGCGCGGGCCGCCGCCCGCGCCACCCAGGGACACATCGACCGGGCCCGGCGGCTCGCCACCGACGAACGGGCCCGCGCGCGCCGGTCCGTCGTCCTCAAGCTGCCCTCACGGGTCGAGGACATCGGCGGCTGCCTCCGGGCCGCCCAGGAACTGGTCGACGCGGCGGCCGAGGACGCGAAGCAGGCCGCGGAGGAGATCGACGTCAAGGAGACCGACGAGCTGAAGACCGCCCTCGGCGCGGCCCAGGGCGGACGGATGCCGCGCGGCACGGCCGGGGCGATGAAGGAGCTGGAGGAGCGGCAGAAGCGGCGCAGGACGCGCACCCAGCGCGACAGCCTGGACCTCGCCCTCACCGACCTGACCGGTTTCTACCGCGACGTCCTGGCCCTCCAGCTCCGCGCCCGCACGGCCCTGGCCAACGAGGACGTGCGGGACGCGCTGGAACGGATCGCCCGCGACACCACCCCCGAGCGCACCCTCCGCCGCATCGAGGCCGTCCTCGCCTGCCGCAGGGCGCTCGACCGGAACGTGGCACCGCTCCTCGCGGTGGAGGCGATGACGATGGCGCTGCGGTAGGGGGACGGAGACGGCGGGCCCGGGAGCCACGGGCCCCGCGGAGTGACCCCCGGGAGCCACGGGCCCGCGGAGCGGCCGGTCGTCCGGGCGACCCGTCACGATTGGACACGGTACGTACCGGTCCGGATACGCTCCGGGGATGGATTCCAGGCGTTTGCTCCGCACGTCCGCCACGGCCCTGGCCGCCGCCGGACTCATCCTCTCCGGCTGCTCGGGCGGAAGCGACGCCGCCGCGCCCCGTACGACGACCCGCGCGCAGGTGGCGGCCCCCTCCGCCTCCGCCGCCCCGGAGAAGTACTACACGCAGAAGCTCACGTGGCGCGACTGCGGAGTGACGGGTTTCCAGTGCGCGACCCTGCGCGCCCCCCTGGACTACGCGAAGCCCGACGCGGGCGAGGTGAAGCTGGCCGTCTCCCGGGTACGGGCCACGGGCCCCGGCAAGCGGCTCGGCTCGCTCCTGGTCAACCCCGGCGGACCGGGCGGCTCCGCCGTCGGCTACCTCCAGGGGTACGCGGGCGTCGGCTACCCGGCGCCCGTCCGGGCCCGCTACGACATGGTGGCCGTCGACCCGCGCGGAGTCGCCCGCAGCGAACCGGTCGAGTGCCTGACGGGCCCGCAGATGGACGCGTTCACCCAGGTCGACCAGACGCCCGACGACGCCGCCGAGACCAGGGCGCTCGGCACGGCCTTCAAGGACTTCGCGGCCGGCTGCGCCCGGCGCTCGGGCAAGATCCTCCCCCACGTCTCCACGGTCGACACGGCCCGCGACATGGACGTCCTCCGGGCGGTCCTCGGCGACGAGAAGCTCACCTACGTGGGGGCCTCGTACGGCACCTTCCTCGGCGCCACCTACGCCGAACTCTTCCCGGACCGGGTCGGCCGCCTGGTCCTCGACGGCGCGATGGACCCCTCGCTCTCCGCGCTCGACCTCAACCGCGACCAGACCGCCGGCTTCGAGACCGCCTTCCGGGCCTTCGCCGCCGACTGCGTCCGCAGGAAGGACTGCCCGCTGGGCACGGAGTCCGTCGCGGCGGCCGGGAAGGCGCTGAAGAAGTTCTTCCGCGTCGTGGACGCCGCGCCGCTGCCCACGGGGGAGAGCCGGAAGCTCGGCGAGTCGCTCGCCACCACCGGGGTGATCGCGGCGATGTACGACGAGGGCGCCTGGCCCCAGCTCCGCGAGGCCCTCACCCGGGCCATCGGCGGCGAGGGCTCGGGCCTGCTGGCCCTCGCGGACAGCTACTACGAGCGCGAGCCGGACGGCACGTACGCCAACCTCATGTACGCCAACGCCGCCGTGAACTGCCTCGACCTGCCGCCCGCCTACCAGGGCCCCGCCGACGCGGCGAAGGCCGTCCCGTCCTTCGAGAAGGCCTCCCCGGTCTTCGGCGCGGGCCTCGCGTGGGCCGCCCTCAACTGCACGTACTGGCCCACCCCCGCCACCGGCCGCCCGCACCGCGTCACCGCCGGGGGCGCCGCCCCGATCCTCGTCGTCGGCACCACCCGCGACCCGGCCACCCCGTACAAGTGGGCCCGGTCCCTCGCCTCCCAGCTCTCCTCCGGCACCCTCCTGACCTACGAGGGCGACGGCCACACCGCGTACGGCCGGGGCAGCGACTGCGTCGACACGGCGATCAACACCTACCTCCTGGAAGGCACCCCTCCCACGGACGGAAAGCGCTGCTCGTAGGCCCTCCCCGGGGGTGGTCGGACCACCCCCGGAAACTGTGTAGACTTGGCGAGGCCGCTGCACCCACCATGGGAACGCACGGCATGCCGCCTTAGCTCAGTTGGCCAGAGCAACGCACTCGTAATGCGTAGGTCTCGGGTTCGAATCCCGAAGGCGGCTCTGCGAAACCCCAGGACTCACTCGCCGTGACCTGGGGTTTTGTGCTTTCCGGGGGTGGTCGTGGGGTGCGGGGCTGCCCGGGGGCCGGGCGGTGCCGGTTGGGGGCGGCTTCGGTGGGGGTCGGATCTTGCGCGGACCCGGTCGCAGCGTGTCGGATACGTGTACCGGCGCCGAGGGGGTGCCGTACGGGGTGGATCGTTCCCCTGAGGGAGTGGGGATGAGGCTCACGGACGCGGAGCACGCGCGGCTGGTCGTGGCGGCGCAGGCCGGTGACGGGCGGGCGCGCGAGGAGCTGATCGCCGCGTACCTGCCGCTGCTCTACAACATCGTCGGGCGGGCGCTGGCAGGGCACGCCGACGTCGACGACGTCGTCCAGGAGACCCTGCTGCGCGTGGTGCGCGACCTGCCCTCCCTGCGCGCCCCGGAGAGCTTCCGGTCCTGGCTGGTGTCGATCGCGCTCCGTCAGATCAGCACCCACCGGCACCGGCAGCACGCCTCCGTCCGCCGGACCGCAGTCCTCGACGAGGCGCACCAGGTGCCGGACGCCGGTGCCGGACCCGACGACGCGACGATCCTGCGCCTGCGCATGTCGGACGAGCGCCGCCGGATCGTCGAGGCCGGCCGGTGGCTCGACCCGGACCACCGGGCCCTGCTGGCCTTGTGGTGGCAGGAGAACGCCGGCCTGCTGAGCCGCGAGGACATCGCCGCCGCGACGGGGCTCACGGTCCCCCACGCCGGCGTGCGGCTCCAGCGGATGCGCGAGCAGCTCGAACTGGGCCGGACGATCGTCGCCGCGCTGGAGGCCGAACCGCGCTGCCCGCGCCTGGAGGAGACCGTCACGGGCTGGGACGGCCTCCCCGCGTCGGTGTGGCGCAAGCGGATCGCGCGGCACGTCCGGGAATGCCCGGTCTGCGCGGCGACGGCGGCGGAGCGGGTCCCGGCCGAGCGGCTGCTCCTCGACCTCGCGCCGCTGGCGGTCCCGGCCGCTCTCGTCACCGCGCTGGCCGCCAAGGGCCTGCTGTCGGGCACGGCCCTCGGCACCGCCGTGCCGGCTGCGGCCCAGGCCGCCGCCGGCACGGCGGCGGGGGGAGGCGGCCTGCACGGTTCGCTGGCCGGCAAGCTGTGGGCGACGGCCGCCCATCCGCTGGTGGGCCTCACCGCCGGCGCGGTGCTCATCGGCGGGGCCGCCACCTACGCGACCCGGCCCGAACCGGCGCGTCCGGCGCACGGCCCCGTCGCCGCCCCCACGACCGGCGGCCCCACGCCGGTTCCGTCGCGCACCGCCCCGCCGGCCGGGCCGTCCCCGGTGAGCCCGTCCGCCACCGCGGTCACCGTTCCGCCGGGCGCGCACGCGCTGGAGTCCGCAGACCGGCCCGCCCTGTACCTCACGTACGCCGGTGACTTCGCGACGCTCGGCCGCGTCTCCGCGTCCAGCGGCGCGCGGGCACGGCAGCGGGCCACCTTCTCGGTCGTCCGGGGACTCGCCGACGCGCGGTGCGTCACCTTCCGCGCCGCCGACGGCCGTTACCTGCGCCACCGCGACCTGCGGCTGCGACTGAGCCCCGACGACGGCAGCGAACTGTTCCGCGAGGACGCCACCTTCTGCCCGGGGCCCGGGGCGGTCGCCGGGTCGGTGACGCTGCGCGCGCACAACTATCCCGGTTCGGTCCTGCGCCACCGCGACGGCGGCATCCGGCTCGACGGCTCCGACGGCACCCGGGCCTTCGCCGGCCAGGCCTCCTTCCTCGTCCGAGGCCCCTGGGCCTGAGAGCCGTCCCCCGGCCCTCCGGGGCCGGGCCGCGCGGCGCCCGGCCGGGCCGCCGATCGCCCGCGTCGTGTTCCCGTACCGTGCCGTGCTCTCGTACCGCGTTGTGCGTTCGTACCGTGCCGCGTTCCCGTATCGCGTCGCGCGTCCGTGCCGCGCGCGTCCGTGCCGCGCCGTGCTCCCGTGCCGCGCCGTTCCCCGTCCGGCGTACCTCTACTTCTCCACGGCGGTGGGCCCCCGCCGCCGCGCGCCCCTCCGCGGTGACGACCACGCCGGGGGGTCCGGCGTAACGCTTTCCGGCTGCGAGATGTGTCACCGGGCGTTCTCCCGGGCGGCGCGACTTTTCCGTTACGGGGCCGGGGGCCCGGCGGCCTCCTTTCACGGGGGTGTCCTTCCCGCCGCTCGTCACGACGTGCCGGTGCGGCGGGTTCCGGCCTCCCCCGTGACGTATCCCCCGAAGAAAGCCGCTCCGATGACGCGACACACCCGAGAACCCCGCGCGGCCGGTTCGCGCGCGACCACGGCACCCGCGGTGCCCCGAGACCCCCGAGGAGAGTCATGAAGGGCCTGCACCGGCTCGGCCGGCGCCGCCGGGCACTGACGACGGGACTGGCGGCCGCGGCGCTGATCGCCGGCGCCGCGACGTTCCTCCCCGGCTCCGCCGGAGCCTCGGCCCCGGGCGCGGGCACGGGGGCGGCCCCCGCGGGCCCGTACTCCGCCACCGCCGCGACCGCGGGCAGGTACCTCGGTACCGCCGTGGCCGCGGGCCGGCTCGGCGACCCGGCGTACACCGCGATCGCGGACCGGGAGTTCACCGTGGTCACCCCGGAGAACGAGATGAAGTGGGACGCGGTCGAACCGTCCCGGGGCAACTTCACCTTCGGCTCCGCCGACCGGATCGTGAACCACGCCGCGGCCCGCGGCCAGCGCGTGCGCGGCCACACCACGGTCTGGCACGCGCAGCTCCCCGCCTGGGTCAGGTCCATCAAGGACGCGCGGACGCTGCGCGCCGTGATGAACCACCACATCACCACCACGATGTCCCGCTACAAGGGCAGGATCTACGCCTGGGACGTGGTCAACGAGGCGTTCGGCGACAGTTCGGCCCAGCGCCGCGACTCGGTCTTCCAGAACGTGCTGGGCGACGGCTTCATCGAGGAGGCGTTCCGCACCGCCCGCGCGGCCGACCCCTCGGCCAGGCTCTGCTACAACGACTTCAACATCGAGAACTGGCCGGACGCGAAGACGCAGGCCGTGTACAGGATGGTCAAGGACTTCACGTCCCGCGGCGTGCCCATCGACTGCGTCGGCTTCCAGAGCCACTTCGGGACCGCCGGACCGCCGGCCGGCTTCCGGACCGCCCTGTCCCGTTTCGCCGCCCTGGGCGTCGACGTCCAGATCACCGAGCTGGACATCGCCCAGGCGTCGCCCGTCCACTACGCCGACGCGGTCGGGGCCTGTCTGTCCGTGGCCCGGTGCACCGGCGTCACGGTGTGGGGCGTCCGGGACAGCGACTCCTGGCGCAGCGCCGAGAAACCCCTGCTGTTCGACGGGGGCGGCAAGCCCAAGCCCGCCCGTGCCGCCGTCAGGAACGCCCTCGACTCCGCTTCCGCCTCCGGCACGGGGGAGATCAGGGGCGTTCCCTCCGGCCGCTGCGTCGGCGCGGGCGACTCCGTTCCCGCCAACGGCACCCGGGCGCGGCTGTGGGGCTGTGACGGCGGCACCGGCCAGCGCTGGACCCACACCTCCGGCAAGCAGCTGACGGTCCACGGGAACAAGTGCCTGGACGCCCTGGGCAAGGGCACCGTCAACGGCACCGAGGTCGTCGTCCGGGACTGCAACGGCGGCGCGAACCAGCAGTGGAACGTCAACGCCGACGGCACGATCACCGGCGTCCAGTCGGGCCTGTGCCTCGACGCCGTCGGCGCGGGCACCACCGACGGCACCGGGCTCCAGCTGTACTCCTGCTGGTCCGGCGGCGCCAACCAGAAGTGGACCGGCCCGGGGGCGGCGACCCCTCCGCCGGCGGGCGGGTGCGCCCTTCCGGCGACGTACCGGTGGAGCTCGACGGGCGCCCTGGCGCAGCCGGCGAACGGATGGGCCTCGCTGAAGGACTTCACCCACGTGGTCCACAACGGCAAGCACCTGGTCTACGGGTCGAACGCGTCGGGTTCGTCGTACGGCTCGATGGCGTTCGGGCCCTTCACGAACTGGTCGGACATGGCGTCGGCCGCCCAGACCGGGATGAGCCGGCCCGCGGTGGCGCCCACGCTGTTCTACTTCGCGCCCAAGAACACATGGGTGCTGGCGTACCAGTGGGGGGCGTGGCCCTTCGTCTACCGCACGTCGAGCAACCCCGCCGACCCCAACGGCTGGTCCGCGCCGCAGCCGCTGTTCACCGGAAGCGTCTCCGGTTCCGACACCGGCCCGATCGACCAGACCCTGATCGCCGACGGGCAGAACATGTACCTGTTCTTCGCCGGTGACAACGGCAAGATCTACCGGGCGAGCATGCCGATCGGAAACTTCCCGGGCAACTTCGGCTCCTCGTACACGACGGTCATGAGCGACACGAAGAACAACCTGTTCGAGGCGCCGCAGGTCTACAAGGTGCAGGGCCGGAACCAGTACCTCATGATCGTCGAGGCGATGGGGGCGAACGGGCGCTACTTCCGTTCGTTCACGGCCACCACACTGAACGGCTCGTGGACCCCGCAGGCCGCCACCGAGGGCAACCCCTTCGCGGGCAGTGCCAACAGCGGTGCCACCTGGACCAACGACATCAGCCACGGCGACCTGGTCCGCGGCAACCCCGACCAGACCATGACCGTCGACCCCTGCAACCTGCAGTTCCTCTACCAGGGCAAGTCCCCGACGGCGACCGGGCCCTACGACCGGCTGCCGTACCGGCCGGGGCTCCTCACCCTGCGCCGCTGACCCGTCCCGCCGGCGGTGACCGCCGCGTGACGCGCCCCGACGGGGCCCGGGCCGGTGACCGGCCCGGGCCCCGTTCCGGGTTCCGCCGGGGTCAGGAGTGGGCGTACGCGGGGCGGGAGGCCGCCACCAGCGGGCCGTCCGCCGTCAGGCGGGTGGTGGTCACGGCCGCGGTGAAGAGCTCCCGGCCGTTCTGGTGGATCGTGACGCGCACCCGGCCGGTGTCCGCCTCCGGCTCGGCGTCCACCCAGCAGGGGGAGTCGAGTTCGGCGAAGCGGGTGAAGCGGGTCTCCATGGCCGTGGCGGCGGTCGGCAGCGGACCGGCGACCACGTGGGCGGCCTGGCGGGCCGCCTCCAGGAGGACCGCGCCGGGGACGTGGTCGACGGGGTGGTCGAAGAGCACCGGGTGGCGGGTGTCCACCCGCAGCTGCCAGCGGCGCGGGGTCCGGGTGGCGGCGAGCACCACGTTCTCGCGCAGCTTGTGGCCGACCCGGTGGGCGGGGACGGGCGGCGGGACCGGGACGGCCGCCGCCAGGGCGGCCTCCTTGTCCGCGTACGCCCCGCGCAGCCGGTTGTAGACGGCCGGGGCGTGGCTGGTGAAACGGGTCTCGGCGTTGCCCAGGCGGACTCCGTCGCGGTGGGCCTCCACGCGCAGGGAGAGGGCCAACAGGCCGCCGCGCCGCCGCACGATGTCGTGGCAGGTGATGTCGAGGGTGATCTCGGCGGGCAGCAGGCCGGCGCGCAGCCCCTCGGTGGCGGGGTCGGTGGTGTAGCTGAAGTGCTCCCAGATGAGGTGGTGGCCGAACGGCACGGTGTAGGCGGCGTGGGAGAGCAGGGGGAAGACCTGGCGCACCGTCTCGGCGAACAGCAGGGGGTCGTGGACGCCGTGCCGGGACCGCAGGACACTGTGCGAGCGGGGCCACTGGGCGGTCACCGTGAAGGCGTCCTCACCGGTGCGGTACCAGCCCGTCAGCAGCACCTCGGCGAGGGCGGCCTTGTGGACGTACTCGCGGGGAACGGTGGTGGTGACGGTGGCGGGCGGTTCGGCCGGCCCGCCGAACGCGGCCCGGAGGGCGGTGCTGGACGTGCGCTGGGCGTACTCGATCTCCATGTGATCCCCCTGGAAGATGTGTGATGGGCACAGGCCTGGCACGGACGGGCTCGGGCAGGGCGGGGCGGAGCCCCGGAGGCCGCGAGGGCGGCCCGGGTTCGAGCACGGGTGCGGACGGCAAGTGCTGACGCGGGTACAGGTCCAGTACTGAAGCTGACGCGGTGCGGGTGCTGTGCCGGGTGCTGGAGCATGTGCTGGAGTGGCGCAGTTCGTGGTGCGCGGTCGTCGCACAGGCGTGGTGCCGACAGGACGAGGGGCGAAGCCCGGGTTCCCCTCGCGGCTGGCTGCTCGGGATTAAAGTAGAGAGTGCTCGTTTTGTTTGTCGAGAGGAGAACGATCGAAACCCGAGAGTGGCTTGATCTGACTGCCGGAGGATGCGTTGATCGTTGAACGGGCCTCAGGCGACCCCTTCGCATAACATAGCGGGTGTTCGCTTTCTTTCGACGGGGGGCCGTCAGACATTCGTCCCAGGGGTAGTTGGAGTGATCGTGCCGCAGCCAAGGCAAACCCGTGCCATCCGGACCCGAGAGAAGATCATCCGGGCTGCCGCCGAGGTGTTCGACGAGAGCGGCTTCTCCGGGGCCAGCATGAACAAGATCATGCGCCGGGCGGAGACGACCATGGGAGCGATGTACTTCCACTTCGCCTCGAAGGAGGAGATAGCGCAGACGGTCATGAGCGAGCAGGCGTCCGACCTGACGTTCCCCGAGGGCGAGGACGGGCTGCAGCGGCTCTTCGACATCAACCTCGAGGTCGCCCACCAGATGCGCACCAACGTCCTCTTCCGCGCCGGCGTCCGGCTGGCCGTGGAGCAGGGCGACTTCGGCATGCGGGACGCCGCCCCGTACGAGCTGTGGGCGGAGGTGTTCCGGGAGCAGCTCGAGGCCGCCGCGCGCCGGGGCGAGCTGCTGCCGGGGGTGGACACGGCCGAGTTCGCCGAGATCCTCGTCGGCGCCTACACCGGCACCCAGCTGATGTCGAACATCACCACCGGCCGGGAGGACCTGATGGAGCGCATCGCCACGCTCTGGCGGTACCTGCTGCCCTCCATCGCCACGCCCGAGGTGATCGAGCGCCTCGACCTGCGCGGTCGTGAAGTCGTCGCCGAGAGCCGCCGGAAGAGTTCCGCGAACAGCTCCTGACCGGCCCGCCCGGGGGTGCGGGCGCCGGTCCCACGCCGGCGCGGTGCCGCCGTCGCGCCCCGGCCGGCCCGCCCGGGGCCGGGGCCCGCGGCCCCGGGCGGACCGTTCGAACTTAACCCCAACTCCCTTCAGCAAGAGCGGAGTTGGGGGATCGTGTGCGATCGCGGTGAAGTCCGGCGGTGGGTTTCAGGCCATGGAGGGGTCGTCGTCGCGTCCGCCGGGGAGCAGGACGCCCTCCGGCGCGCGCCGCCCCGGCCCCGCCCCCGGGGCCTCCGGCAGGGGGCGGCCGTGCGGTCCCGGCCCGGTGGCCTCCGCCCGGGCGCTGCCGTGCCGTTCCGCCCCGGGGGCCTCCGCTCGGGCGCTGCCGTGTCGTTCCGCCCCGGGGGCCTCCGCTCGGGCGCTGCCGTGTCGTTCCGCCCCGGGGGCCTCCGCCCGGGCGCTGCCGTGCCGTTCCGTCCCGGGGGTCTCCGGCAGCGGGCGGCCGTGCCGCCCCGGGATTCCCGCCCAGACCACCTCCCACACCTTGGCCAGCCGGCCCCGCACGCCCCACGCGCCGTCGGCACCGGGAAGCCCCGTGCCGGGGAGCCCCGTGCCGGGAAGCCCCGCGCCGGGGAGGCCGGTCCCCGCGCGTCCGTCGTCCCCCCCGCCCGCGCCCGGGGCGCCGTCGCGGCCCCCGCCCCCGAAGGGGGGCCGGTGCGCGCGCAGGGCCGAGACCTCCAGGTCGGACACGACGCAGACGACGAACACCCCGACCATCTCCAGGTCCTCCTCGCGCAGTTCGCCGCCGCGGTGGGCGGCGGAGAGCAGCGAGCGCACGGCCGGCGCCCAGGCGTCGCGCCAGTCGTGCTCCACCGGAAGTTCGCGGGAGAGCCGCGCCGCCGCCCGCACCACGTCCTCCTTCTCCAGGAGTCCGGCGAGCGCCTCCGTGACCCTGGCGATCCCCTCGGCGGGGGAGCGGGCCTCGCGGATCTCCCGTTCGACGGCGAGCCGGGTCAGCGCGCAGCCGCGTTCGCACACGGCCTCCGCCAGTTCGTTCTTCGCGGGGAAGTGGAAGGTCAGGGCGCCGATGGTGGCCATGGCCGCCCGGCTGATCCGGGTCAGGGAGGTGCCCGCGTACCCGCGGTGCGCGAACTCCTGGCCCGCTGCCTGGATGAGGAGCGCGCGCGTGCGTCCGCCCCGCTCCTGCTTGGTTGCTGATCGCCCGTAGTTCGTCATGCCTGGCCCTTCACGGTGGTCGGCGTCCTTCCGGCCCCCCGGCCGTGGTCCTCATGGGTAAAGAGCATCCCAGAAAAACAAAGAGAGTACTCTCTATGATGTAGAAAAAAGAGCGAGCGTTCTCTACGCTTCCGTTGGAGTGAGGAGGAGATGCACGATGACTCGTAACGGAACGGCGCCCTCCGCCGCTGTCGCGCGGCCCCGGAGATGCGTGGATCCCAGGCTGGCCGAACTCGGCAACTTCCTTGCGGAGCGCCGTGCCGAGGTCACCCCGCAGCAGGTCGGACTGCCCGGAGGAGCCGCGCGCCGGGTCCCCGGACTCCGCCGCGAGGAGGTCGCGATGCTGGCCGGCATCGGGGTGTCCTGGTACGCCTGGATCGAGCAGGGCCGCGCCAGGAACGTCTCCCCGGAGATCCTCGGCGCCATCGCCGGCGTGCTCCGGCTCGACGAGGCCCAGCAGCGGTACGCCCTGCGGCTCGCCGGGTACGCGGGCGCCGGACGCCCGCAGTCCTGCGCGGACGACGAACTCCCGCTGCTCCTCAGGATCGTGGACGGTTTCCTGCCCAGCCCCGCCTACGTCCTCAACCCCTACTGGGACGTGATGGTCGCGAACTCCTCCGCCACCCGGCTGCTGGGCCTGACCGGCGAGCGGCCGAACTACCTGGAGACGCTCTTCCTCGACCCGGCCGCACGCGAGCGGCTGCCGGACTGGGAGCGGGACGCCGCCGCCGCGGTGGCCGCCTTCCGGGTGCAGAGCGGGGACATGCTCACCGACGCCCGGCTGGCCGCGCTGGTGCGCGGACTCGCCGAACGCAGCCCGGTGTTCGCCTCGCTGTGGGCCCGGCACCTGGTCGCCGGGAGCGGCGGCGAGACCCAGACGGTGCGCCACCCGGAGCTGGGCGAGCTGGAGTTCACCCGGGTCTCGATGTGCGTGGGCGGCCGTCCCGGAGTGCAGGTGATCTTACTGACCCCGCAGTACGACACTGCGGAACTGACCGGGCTGTGGGCGTCCCGCGCTCCCGCCCGAACGGCCGCCGTATGAACGGCACATGACCAGACGGCACCTGCCCGAACGGCCGTCGCCTGAACGGCACACGACCGAACGGCGCCCGCCCGGACGACCGGCGGCCGAACGGTGCGTGACCGAACGGCCCGCGGGCGAGCGGCCCACGGATGAACGCCCCGCGCCTGAAGGGCACGTGCCCGAACGGCCCACGCCCGTACGGCACCGCCCCGGACCCGGCACCGCCCCGGACCCGGCACCGCCCCGGACTCGGCTCCGGCTCCGGCCCGGCACCGGCCCCCACTCCTGACCCACCCCCGCCCCGACCCCGTCCCACCGGACCAGTAGAGGAGCCCTCCGTCATGGCGATGGCCACCCCGTGGAACACCCCGGCCCGCACGGCCCGTTCGCTGAAGCTGGGCGACCACACGGTCACCTGGCTCCCCGACGGCTACGTGCAGCTCGACCCGCGCCGCTGGCTGCCGGAGACCACGGCCGCCGACTGGGCGGGGGAGAACGCCGGGCTGCTGGACCCCGAGGGCTGTCTCGCCGCCTCCATCGGCGCCCTGCTCGTCCAGTACCGGGACCGGGCCATGCTGGTGGACGCCGGTTTCGGCCCCCATGACATCCCCGCCGCCCACACCCACCCCGCCCTCGGCGTGCTCGTCGGCGGGAAGCTGCCCGCGGCGCTGGAGGGGGCCGGCGTGCGGGCGGCCGACATCGAGCTGGTCGCGTTCAGCCATCTGCACGACGACCACTTCGGCTGGGCCTTCCGGCCCGGTGAGGGTGCCGCGTCCCCCTTCTCCTCCGCCGTGTTCGCGGCCTCCGCGCCCGAATGGGCGAACTGGCCGCAACCGGTGGGAGGTTCGCCCCGGGTCCGGGTGATCGACGACGGCGAGGAGGTCTTCCCCGGCGTGACGGCCCGGGTGACCCCCGGCCACACGGCCGGTCACACCTCGTACGTCCTCGACACGGACGAGGGCCGGCTGATCGCCTTCGGCGACGTCTTCCACACCCCGGCGCAGCTCGCCCGGCCGGAGTGGAAGGTCTCCATGGACGCCCTGCCCGAGCAGGGCGTGGCCACCCGGCGGGCGATGCTCGCGGAACTGGCCGAGCCCGGCACCCTCGCCTTCGCCAACCACTTCTCCGACGTCGTCTTCGGACGCCTTTCCGAGAAATCCGGAACCGCCCGCTGGGAGCCCCTGGAAGAACTTCGCGCATGACATGACGCCCGCGACAGGAATTCCTTTCCTTCGGCCCGGCCCCGGTATTCGCGGGGCCGGGACCTCCGCATGTCTCCTTTTCTTTCCTCCCTGTTGCCGGCGGCAATAGGTGCCGCAACAGCACCACCAATAAGGGCTGGGACAGGAGCGAGTCGGCTGAAATGATTTCGGCATGACTCAGAGAATCGCAATCGTCGGCGCCTACGGCTCCGGGAAGACGCTCCTCTCCAAGGCCCTCTCCGAGGCGACCGGACTTCCCTACACGCAGGGGACCGCCATGCGCGAGCCCATCGGCGGCGAGGGGAAGCACATCTGGAACTGGACCCCCGGGGAGCTCCTCCAGCTCACGGTCAAGCGCTACGCCGAGCGCACCCTCAACGAGGCCGCCCACCCGGCCGGCTTCATCAGCGACGGCTCGATCGTCCACGAGTGGGTCTTCGCCAAGCTCCGCCTGGTCACCGGCCCGACCCCGGGCACCGAGGCCCCCGTGGACAGCCGCTTCCGCGACGAGGTCACCGCCGCCTACGAGGACGTCGCGGACAACATCGGCAAGCTGGCCGTGCGGCACGCCAAGACCGCGTACGACGCGTTCTTCCACCTCCCGATCGAATTCCCGATGTCGGAGCAGAACCCGCCGATCAACGACATCTTCCGCACCCTCTCCGACGAGGTCCTGCTGCCCGCGCTCGCGGACACCGGGCTTCCCGTCCACACGGTCACCGGCACGCCGGCCGAGCGTCTCCAGAAGGTTCTCGACATCACCGGGCTGCCCGCCGTCGTCGACATCGACAAGGCGCTCGACGCCGTACAGGGAAAGTAGTCACGGCTCCGTTCCACTCACCTCGAAGCATCCGAAGCGCCACCAGAGAAAGGCACGAGAAAATGAAGCTCGATGTTCCCCAGTGGAGCGACAAGCCCGATCTCAAGCTGGCGATATCCGGTACGTACTCGTCCGGTAAGTCGACCACCACGGAAGCACTCTCGATCGCGACCGGCATACCGCGCACCCACGCCAAGACCTCCCGCGAACTGCTCGTGGACCTCGTCCCGGGCAAGACGGTGATGGAGCTCAACGCCATGGAGCTCGTCAAGCTGGGGCTGCGCCGCTACGAGGAGCGCCTGGCCAACGAGTCCGGCACCGGGGCCTTCATATCCGACGGCGGCGTCTTCCACGAGTGGGTGTACTTCGAGGCCCGCATGCGGGTCGGCATCAACCCGGGCATGCCGTGGTGGTTCCAGGGCGTCAAGAAGGCCATGGGCGTGACGTCCAAGCGCTTCTACCAGAAGTACACGGACACCCTCGGCGAGATCCAGAAGGACCGCGCCAAGCGTTCGTACGACGCCTACGTGCACCTGCCGGTGGAGTTCGACATGGACGCCGACGGCCACCGCCCGGTGTCCGAGCCGTTCCGCCGGCTCTCCGACGACCTGCTCGTCGAGGCCCTGGAAGAGATCAAGATCCCCTACCGCATCGTCGGCGGCCCGATCCCCGAGCGGATCGAGAAGATCGTCGAGATCTTCGGCCTGCCGGTCGTCGTCCCGATCCCCGAGGCCATCGAGGAGGCGGAGCGACGCGTCGCCGCCGACATCGAGGACCTCCAGGCGAACCTCGCCTACATGGAGGCGCAGCGACGGAAGTCCTTCGGACGCCGCCTCGCCTACGCCTTCCGCTACTGATCCACCCCCCCACCCGTACCCGACCGGAAGGAAACCGGCGTGCCCACGAGCGTGCAGGCCAAGCCGCGTCGTCTGGGAGCGATCCTCGGCCTCCTGGCCTTCGCCCAGATGATCATCGCGATCGACTACAACATCATGTTCGTGGCACTGCCCGACATCGGCAGCGACCTCGGATTCTCCGCCCAGAACCTCCAGTGGGTGATCTCCGCCTACTCCGTCGCCTTCGGCGGCTTCCTGCTCCTGGGCGGCCGTGCCACGGACCTCTTCGGCCGGAAGAACATGTTCCTCTTCGGCCTCTTCCTCTACGCGGCCTCCTCGGTCCTCGGCGGTCTCGCCACCGAGTCCTGGCTGCTCGTGGCGGCCCGGGTGGTCCAGGGCCTCGGCGGCGCGTTCCTCGCGCCGGCCACCCTGTCCCTGGTCACGACCCTCTTCGCGGAGGGCACCGAGCGCAACCGGGCCCTGGCGGTCTGGGGCGGTGCCGGCGGCTTCGGCATGGTCCTCGGCGCCATCCTCGGCGGCCTGCTCACCGACTGGTTCGGCTGGCAGGCGGTCATGTGGGTCAACGTCATCGCCGCCGGCGCGGCCATGACCTACGGCATCGGCGCCCTGCCGAAGACCGCGAAGGCCAGCACCCGCGGCTTCGACCTGCCCGGCGCCGTCACCGGCACCGTCGCCTCCACCCTCCTGGTCTTCACCCTGGTCAACGGGCCCGAGGCGGGCTGGGATTCGCTCACCACCGTCGGCAGCCTGATCGGCTCGCTGGCGCTCTTCGCCCTCTTCCTCGGCATCGAGTCCAGGACGCGCGCGCCGATGATGCCGCTGCGCCTCTTCGCCAACCGCAACGTCACGGTCGGCACCTCGGTCACCTTCCTCTTCATGGCGACGTTCGGCGCCTACGCCTACTTCCTCACCCAGTACTGGCAGGTCGTCCAGGGCTACAGCGCCTGGGCCACCGGCTTCGCCTTCCTGCTCCCCTCCGGCTGCGTCCTGATCGGAACCGTCGCCGCCGGGAAGCTGATGAACGCCTACGGCGCCCGCAAGACCCTGCTGCTCGCCCTCACCGTCGGCCTGGTGGGCACCGTCGCCCTCGCGCTGACCCTGACGCGGGACTCCTCGTACGCGGTCATCGCCGTCCCGCTGATCGTCCTCTCGCTCGGCCAGGGCGTCATCTTCACGGCCATGTTCGCCGCCGCCACCACCGGCGTCGCCGACGAGGAGCAGGGCATCGCCTCCGGCATCGCCACCACCGGCCAGCAGATCGGCGGCGCCGTCGGCCTCGCCGTCCTGATCGCCGTCGCGGCCACCGCCGCCGGAGGCGACACCACCGACCCGGCCCGGCTCACCGACGGCATCCTCGTCGCGACCTGGGCCACCGCCGCCGGCATCGCGCTGACCTTCCTCGCGACGCTCGGCCTGAAGAAGCCGGCCGCGACGCGGGTCGCCGCCGGTGACGCGAACACGGTGACCGCCGAGCCGGCCCCGGCCGTCACCGAAGGCGTCTGACGCGGCTCCCCCTCGCGCCGGACGCCCGTCGCACGGCCCCTCCCTCCACAGACCCCCGCGGGGGGAGGGGCGCGGTGCGCCGGGACCACTCCCACCGCGGCCAGGGCGCCCCGGCCCCGCCGGGGCCCCCGGCCCGACCACGCCCGGAAAGGTTGAGGACGCAGATGAACGGCCACCGCACCGCATTCTTCGACGTGGACGGCACACTCACCACCGTCCCGAGCATGTTCCGCTTCCTGCGCCACTACCTCTCCGCGCGGGGACACCCGCCCCACGAGTACATCGGCCGCCGCCGCGAACTGAAGGCGATGAACGAGATCGGCTGCCCCCGCGAGGCCACCAACCGGGCCTACTTCGCCAACCTGGAGGGCGCCCGGGCCGCCGAGGTCAACGTCCTCGCCGAGGACTGGTTCCGCGAGGAACTGCGCGCCGGGGGCTTCTTCCACGAACACGGCGTCGCGGCACTGCGCCGCCACCAGCAGGACGGGACCCGCGTCGTCCTCGTCTCCGGCTCCTTCCCCGCCGTCCTCGACCCCATAGCCGACCACCTCGGCGCCGACGAGGTCTGGTGCACCGAGCCGGAGATCGTCTGGGGCCGCTACACCGGCAACCTGTACCGCCCCCCGATGCTCGCCGGCCGCAAGGCCGAGACGCTGCGGAAGGTCGCCGCCGCGCACGGCACCAGGCCCGAGCGCTGCGTCGCGTACGGGGACCACGTCTCCGACCTGCCGATGCTCAGGGCCGCGGGCACCGCGGTGGTCGTCGGCGGCGACAAGGTCCTGCGCGCCCACGCACGCATCAACGGGTGGTCCCTGCTGCCCGCCGCGCCGGTCCCGCCGGCGCTCGACCTACCGCTGTGGCACACCGGCCCGACCGGTTTCCCGGAGGCCGTGACGAACGAGGTGAAAGAGGTGGAAAGCGTATGACTTCCTGGTTCTTCGACCGGATGCGGAGCTTCGGCGACGCCGACGCCATCGTCTTCGACGGCGTCACCCACAGTTACGCCGAGCTCGTGCGGCTGACCGGCGACTGGGAGCGGTTCCTCGACCGGCACGACGTCCGGGCCGGCCGGGTCGTCGCGATCGAGGGCATCAGCAGCGTCGAGGCCTGCGCGGGGCTGCTCGCGCTCGTCGCACGCGGCGCGATCGTCGTCCCGCTGACCCCCCTGCCGGCCGCCAAGCGCACCGAGTTCCTGGAGGTCGCCGAGGTCGAGACGGTCATCTCGATCGACTCCACGCACTGGCGGCGCGCCGTCGAGACCACCGGCCGCGAGGCCGGCCACGAGCTCTACGGCAGGCTCCGCGCCGACGGCGTGCCCGGCCTGGTGCTCTTCAGCTCCGGCACCACCGGCCGCAGCAAGGCGAGCGTCCTGGACTTCTCCAAGGTGCTCGCCAAGTACGGCCCGCCGGTCCGGCCCGCCCGCACCCTGGGCTTCCTCAGCCTGGACCACATCGGCGGCATCAACACCCTGCTGCACACCCTCAGCCAGGGAGGCGCCCTCGTCACCGTCGGGGAGCGCACCCCCGAGACCGTCTGCGCGGAGATCGAGCGGAGCCGCATCCAGATCCTGCCGACCACGCCGACGTTCCTGAACATGCTGCTGATATCCCGGGCCTACGAGCGGTACGACCTCGATTCGCTGAAGCTGATCACCTACGGCACCGAGCCGATGCCCGAGGGCACCCTGACCCGGCTGGCCAAGGCGCTGCCCGGCGTCCGGCTGAAGCAGACCTACGGGCTCTCCGAGCTGGGGATCATGCCCACCAAGTCCCGCGACGACGGCAGCCTGTGGGTGAAGCTGGGCGGCGAGGGGTTCTCGTACCGGATCGTCGACGGCATCCTGTGGATCCGCTCCGACATGGCGATGCTCGGCTACCTCAACGCGCCGGCGCCCTTCGACGAGGAGGGCTACTTCAACACGCAGGACGCGGTGGAGACGGACGGCGAGTACGTCCGCATCCTGGGCCGCACGTCCGAACTCATCAACGTCGCGGGGGAGAAGGTCTACCCCAACGAGGTCGAGAACGTGCTCCTGGAGCTCGACTACGTCGCCGACGCCGTCGTCTCGGGCCGCCCGAGCCACGTCACCGGCCAGGTCGTCAAGGCGGTCGTCAAGCTCACCGGGCCCTGCGACGACCCGAGGGTCACCGCGCGCCGGGTGCGCGAGCACTGCGCGCGGCGCCTGGAGGCCTTCAAGGTGCCGGTCGTGGTCGACGTCACCGAGACGGACACGCACTCGGACCGCTTCAAGAAGATCCGGGTCGCGGCGTGAGCGGGCCCCGGGTCGCGGTGGTCAGCGGCGGCAGCCGGGGACTGGGCCGGGTCCTGGTGGAACGGCTGCTGGCCGAGGGCTGGCGGGTGGCGACGTTCAGCCGCAAGCCCAGCGGGTTCACGGAGACGACGGAGCGGGAGCGGCCGGAGGACTTCCTGTGGGAGCCGGTCGACCTCCACGACACCGCGGCGCTCCGGCGGTTCGTCAAGACCGTGCGGGAACGGTTCGGTTCGGTCGGCCTGCTCGTCAACAACGCGGGCGTGCTCCACCAGGAGCTCTTCGCGACGATCGCCCCCCGGAAGATCGACGACCTGCTGGCCGCCAACCTGACGGCGCCCGTCCACCTGACCCAGGCGTGCGTGCGGCTGATGATGCGCGACGGCGGGGCGGTCGTGAACATCTCGTCCATCAACGCCGTCCGGGGCTACCGCGGCGTCGGGGTGTACGCGGCGGCCAAGGCCGGCCTGGAGGGCTTCGGCCGCGCCCTCGCCAGGGAGCTGGGGCCGGTCGGCATCCGGGTCAACACCGTCACCCCCGGCTTCTTCGACAGCGAACTCACCTCGGACGTCACCGATCGCAATCGGGAGAAGATCCAGCACCGCACCCCCCTGGGGCGGCTCGGCACGGCGGAGGAGATCGCGGACGCGGTCCTCTTCCTGGCCTCCCCGCAGGCACGTTTCATCACCGGTCAGTCACTGGTCATCGACGGAGGAATCACATGCTGAACGACCAGAACGTCAAGGAGATCATCGAGCGCGAGATCCAGTCCGTGGTGCTGAGCTCGGACCAGGAGGAGCTGTCGCTGGACGACGAGCTGCTCAAGTCCGGGGTCAACTCCCTGATGCTGGCGCAGCTGCTGATACAGCTGGAGACCGAGCTGGGCGTGGACCCGTTCGGCGAGCAGCTCTCCATCACGGAGGTCCGCACGCTGCGCGAGCTGGTCGGCGCCTACGAGGCCGCGCTGGAGCGGGCGGCGACCGGTGCGACGGTGGGTGCGTGAGCCGTGACCGCCGCCGTTTCCGCACTGACCCTGAAGTCGATCGACGACTACCTGGGGCCGGGTGAGGGCCGCTTCTTCTCCCGCGGGTACCAACGGGCCTCCTATCTGGTCCGGGACGTCGTCGCCACCCCCGCCGGGACCGAACGGCCCGGCATCCGGGCCACCGTGGACGTCGGCTACCCCGCCGACTGGTCCCGCAAGAAGGACGGCACGGACCTGCGCCCGCACCTGAGCACCGTGGACGCCCTCGTCCTCGGCGTCCAGCTCGCCGAACTGCACCTGGTCCACGCGTACGGCCTGCGGGGCGCGGCCCGGTCCACCATGCGGCTGCGCCGGGTCGTGCTGCGGGCGGGCGGCGCGCCGCAGGAGGAGCTGCGGGGGATTCCGGCCTCCTCCCGCCTGGTGCGCACCGAGGAGGTGCCGGGCGCCCCCGGCAGGTTCCTGTCCGTCCACGACGGCGCGGTGGGCTCCCTGCGGGTGCGCTGCGAGATCGAGCACGACACGGGCGGACGGGCCACCGGCGAGGGCCGCTTCGGCAGCCTCGACGAGGGCCTCGGCGACGGCCGGTTCCGCTTCTACGGCGAGGGGTTCAAACGGCGCCGGCACGTCATCAGCGACGTCGAGGTCGACATGGAGGAGCTGACCGCCGGGGCGGACGTGCACTTCCGGGACGACCGGCCCGCCGGCGGGGTGTCCCTCGGCGTGGACGCGGCCGCCGGGCCGGCGGTGTCGCCGGTGGACGCGTTCGTGGTCAACCTCCAGCTCGTCCAGGTGCTGATGTACGAACTGGACCGGATCGACCGGGCCAACAGCAACACGCTGTGGATGATGCAGACGGTGCTGACCGCGGCGGACACCGCCCCGCCGCTGCCGACCGACCCCTCGGAACCGGCCCGGGCCACGGCCCGGCTGCTCTCCAAGCGGCTGCTGCCACTGCGCGGGGGCATCTGGCGCAGCGTCGAGATCGAGGCGGACCTGGCCGGGGTCGGGGTGCGCTGCTCCTTCGCGCACGAACTCCCGCCGGAGGCCGCCGCCCGGGCGGTCTGACCCCGGGCGGTCCCACTCCGGGGGCCCGGCTCCGGGTCCGGGGCCCTCCCGTACCGGCCCCGGGCCCCCCTCTCGGTCTTGGACCCCCGTACCGGTCCCGGACCCCCGTACCGGTCCCGGACCCCCCCGTACCGGTCCCGGACCCCCCCCGTACCGGTCCCGGACCCCCCGTACCGGTCCCGGACCCCCCGTACCGGTCCCGGACCCCCGTACCGGAGTCCGGCGCCTCCCCCCGCCGGACCCGACGCCCCCCGTGCCCGGGAACACGCCGTGCCGTGTTCCCGGGCCGGGCCGGGCCGGGCGCCCCCCCCCGCACGGCCGTGGAACGACCCGCCTCCCCGTACACCCACCGACCAAGGAGCACCAGCAGATGCGTCTCGCCGTCTCCGGGACCTACGCCGCGGGGAAGACCTCCACGGCCACCGCGCTCTCCCACTACACCGGCATCCCCTTCGCCCCCGCCCGCTCCATCCGGGAGATCCTGCCCGACGCGGTCCCGGGCAAGGCGCTCGCCGAGGTGACCCCCGCCGAGTACCTCCAGCTCGCGGTCCGGCGGCACGCCGGGCGGGTGCGGAACGAGGCGCGGCTCGGCGAGCGGCTGATCTCCGACGGGTCCTCGCTCCAGGAGTGGATCTACGCCGCCGCCCGCGTCCGGTTCGGAATGGACCCGGCCGCCCCCGCCCCCGCCCCGCCGCGCTCCGCCGCCATGGAGTTCTTCGCGGAGGCCGTCGACCAGCTCGGGCACGCCTTCCGCCAGCACGTGCGGGAGACGTACGACGGCTTCGTGCACCTGACGGCCCCGCCGGGCGCCGCCGGAAGGCCCGAAGGGCACCGGAGGATGCACCCCGCCTTCCGCGCGTTCTGCGACGACATGCTGCTGCGGACCCTGGAGGGCCTCGGCCTCCCGTACCACGTCGTGGCGGAACCGGACCGGGCCGAGCGGCTGCGGACCATCGCCGTCCTGTACGGGCTCGCTCCCGTCCGCCCCGCCGAGGAGGCCCTCGCGCTGGCCGCCGAGGAGTACGCCGCCATCGACTGGCGCCTGGAGCGGGACCGGACGCAGAGCACCGCCTCGCTGGCCGCGGCGAGGACCCGGTGAACGGCGGCGCGGTGCCGTACGAACGCCGCCGGCTGATGCTCCCCGTCGTCCTGGCCGCCCTGTTCATGGCCCAGTTCGACCTGTACGTCGTCAACGTCGCCGCCCCCACCCTCGGGGACCGCCTGGGTGCCGGCCCCGTCGCCCTCGAACTCGTCGTCGCCGGTTACGCCTTCACCTACGCCGGTGGCCTGATCACCGGCGGCCGGCTCGGCGACCTCCTCGGCAACCGCGTGATGTTCCTCGGCGGGACGCTCGCCTTCACCGCGGCCTCGCTGCTGTGCGGCCTGGCCCAGAGCCCCGGGCAGCTGGTCGCCGCCCGGCTGCTCCAGGGACTGGCCGGCGCCGCCATGGTGCCGCAGGTGCTCGCGCTGATCACCGGCGTGTTCGGACCGGCCGAACGCCCGCGCGCGCTCGCCTGGTTCGGGGTCACCATCGGGGTCGGCGCCGTCGCCGGACAGGTGCTCGGCGGCGCGCTCCTGGAGGCCGGGTCCTCGGGGCCCGGCTGGCGGATCGTCTTCCTGGTCAACGTGCCGGCCGGGCTGCTGACCCTCCTCCTCGCCCGGCGGGTCGTGCCGGGCCCCCCGAGGGTGCGGTCGGGCACCGGCCTCGACCCGGTCGGCGCCCTCGGGGTCCCGGCCGGCCTCGCACTGGCCCTCGTCCCGCTGATGACCGGCGGGTCCGGCGGCTGGCACGCCTGGTCCTGGACCTGCCTGGCCGCCTCCGTGCCCGTACTGGCCGGGACGCTCGCGTGGGAGCGGCGGCTCGGGCGGCGCGGCGGGTCCCCGCTGCTCGACCCGGCGCTGTTCTCCGCCGGCTCCTTCCGCCGCGGCCTCGTGGTCAGCGGGGCCGTCTTCGGCGCCTTCTTCAGCTTCCTGTTCGCGCTCACCCTGGTGCTCCAGTCCGGCCTCGGGCTCTCCCCGCTCGGCGCCGGCCTCGCCTTCGCGCCGCTCGGCGTGGCGTTCGCCGTCGCCTCCATGGCCGCCCGGCGCACCCCGCCCGGCAGGGGCACCCGCACCGTGCTGACCGGGATCGCCGTCGCCGCGACCGGACTGCTCGCCCTCCTCGCCGAACTCCTCGCCCTGCCCGGCGACCCGGGCCTCGCGCGGCTGCTGCCGCCGATGGTGCTCATCGGGTTCGGCAACGGGTTCGCCGTCCCCGCGCTGACCGGCGCCGTGCTGTCCGGCGTGCGGCCCGGCCAGGCCGGTGCCGCCGCCGGTGTGCTCACCACCGCCCAGCAGTTCGCGAGCGCGGTGGGCGTCGCGCTGATCGGCTCCGTCTTCTTCGCCGTCCTCGACGGCCGGACCGGACCCGCCGCCCACGCGGAGGCGCTGCGCTGGGTCGTGGGCATCGGGTTCGCCCTGGTGCTGGTGGCGGCCGCGGCCGCCCGCTCGCTGCCCCGCCCCGCGGCACCCGCCGCGGCCCCCGTCCCCCAGACCACCGGAAAGGCATGACATGCGGCACCGGACGCAGACCCCGGCCGGGGCACCCACCCAGGACCCGGCCGGAACGCTCACCGAAGACCGGGCCGGGAGGCCCGCCGAAGGACCGGCCGGGGCGTTCGGCGAGGGCCCGGCGGGGAGGTCCGCCGAGGGCCCGGCCGGAGACCCGGCCCGGGACACGGCCGAAGCGCGGAAGAAGAAGATCGCCCTGCTCTTCGAGCGGATCATCACCCACGGCGACCTCGACCTCGCCGACGAGCTGTTCCACGAGGACTTCACCTGGCCCCAGTTCGGGCTGCGCGGACCCGAAGGGGTGCGGCAGTGGGTGCGCGCCTTCCGGACGGCCTTCCCCGACATGGTCGACCGGGTCGTCGAGCAGTGGGCCGAGGGCGACACGGTCATCACCCGCGTGGAGTGCACCGCCACCCAGCTCGGACCGTTCCGGGGACTGCCCCCGAGCGGCCGCAGGGCCACCTTCGCGGCGCTCGGCATCGACCGGTTCCGCGGCGACAAGGTCATCGAGCGCTCGGCGCACTTCGACCTCGCCGACCTGATGCGCAAGTACGGCCACACCGAACTGCGGGTGCCCGAGGTGGACCGGCCGTGAAGCCCGCACCCTTCTCCTACGTCCGCCCGCGCACCGCCGCGGAGGCGGTGGACCACCTCGCGGCGGCGGCCCGCGACGGCCGTGAGGCCCGGGTCCTCGCCGGCGGCCAGTCCCTGGTCCCGCTCCTCAACCGGCGCCTCGTCCGGCCCGACCTGCTCGTGGACCTCGGCCGGCTGCCCGGCCTCTCCGGCCTGCGGGCGGACGGGACCGGCGTGCGGATCGGGGCGATGACCCCCCATGCCGTGCTGGAACACGGCGCCGACCCCGTGCTGCGCCACCGGCTCCCGGTGCTGCCGGAGGCCGCCGCCCTGATCGGGCAGCCGCCCGTACGGGTGCGCGGCACGGTCGGCGGCAGCCTCGCGCACGCCGACCCGTGCGCCGAGTGGTGCCTGCTCGCGGTGCTGCTCGACGCCGAGCTGACGCTGTTCGGGCCGGACGGCACGCGGACGGTGGGCGCGCCGGCGTTCCTGCGGGGCCGCCACCGCACCGCGCTGCGGGCGGGGGAGATCCTCACCGCCGTCCGCTTCCCGCACGCCGAACCGTCCGCCGCCCTCGTCGAGTACGGGGTCCAGGCGGGCCGGCTGCCGGAGGCGGCCGCCTCCGCCGCGCTGACCCTGGACGCCGCCGGGCGGATCGCGGCGGCCCGGATCGCGGTGGCCGGCCCGTGGGACGTGCCGGTGCGTGCGCACGCGGCGGAGGCCCTGCTGACCGGCGCCCGCCCGGAGCCGGACGCCTTCGCGGCGGCGGCCGGGGCGGCGGTCGCGGCGGTCGCGGCGGGGGGCCCGTCCGGCGGTCCCTCCGAGCCGTCCGGTGGTTCCTCCGGCGTGTCCGGCGGTCCCTCCGAGTCGTCCGGTGGTTCCTCCGGAGCGCCCGGTGGCCACTTCGGGAGCGGTGAACTGGCCTCTCTCGCGGGGGCGTTGCTGCGGCGTGCCCTGGCCGTCTCCGCCGGCCGGGCCCGCGCGGCGGCCGCGCGCCGTCCCGAGGCGGTGGCGGCATGAGCACCGGCACCCCTCCGGCGAACGGCTTCCCGGAACCCGCGAGCGGCCCCGGCCCCGCCGCCGCGCCCGTCATCCCGCCCATGTCCGGCGGCGCCACCCCTACCGCGTCCGGCGACCCCGCGCCCCCGCCCACGTACGGCGGCACCACCCCGCCCGCGTACGGCGCCCTTGCGCCCTCGCCCGCACACGGCGACCCCGCGCCCCCGCCCGGTCGCGGCACCGCCGGCACCGTTCCGGTCGTGCTCGCCGTCAACGGCGACGCGCCCCGGACCCTCGGCGTCGAGCCCCGGCGCAGCCTCGCCGACGTGCTGCGGCGCGACCTGGGGCTGACCGGGACGCGGGTCGGGTGCGAGACCGGGGTGTGCGGCTCGTGCACCGTCCTGCTGGACGGGGAGCCCGTACGGTCCTGCGTCGTGCTCGCGGCGCAGGCCGACGGGCAGCACGTCGAGACCGTCGAGTCGCTCGCCGGGGACGACGGGCCGCTCGGCCCGCTCCAGCGGGCGTTCCGGGACCACTTCGCGCTCCAGTGCGGCTTCTGCACCCCCGGGTTCCTCATGCTCGGCACCGCCCTGCTGCGCCGCGAACCGCACCCGGACCGGGCGCGCGTCCGGGAGTGCGTGTCCGCGAACCTCTGCCGCTGCACCGGCTACCAGCCCGTGATCGACGCGATCGAGGCGGCGGGCCGGTGAGCGCCCTCGGACGGTCCGTGCCCCGCCTGGAGGACGACCGGCTGCTGCGCGGACGCGGCCGCTTCCACGACGACGTGGTCCGCCCGGGCCAGCTGTGGATGCGCGTCGTGCGGTCGCCCGTCGCGCACGCCGCGCTCCTCGGCACCGACGTCGCGCGCGCCGCCGCGCTGCCCGGCGTCGTCGCCGTGATCACCGCCGCCGACCTGCCGCCCGGCACCCGGATACCGGTGCGCCAGCCGCACCCCGGCCTCGACTTCACGCCCCACCTCCAGCCGCCGCTGGCCACCGGGGAGGTCCGCTACGCCGGTGAGCCCGTGGCCGCCGTCCTCGCCGAGGACCCCTACCTCGCCGAGGACGCCGCCGACCTCGTCCGGCTCGACCTCGACCCGCGCGAGCCCGTCCTCGACGCCCGTACCGCGCCCCCCGGCGAGGGGGTCGGCACCGTCGAGTTCGGGTACGGGGACGTCGACGCCGCCTTCGCCGGGGCCGCCCACGTCGTCGCCGCCGACCTGCGCACCGGACGGCACAGCGGCACCCCGCTGGAGCCGCGCGGCCTGGTCGCCGAACCCGACCGCGACACCGGACGGCTCACCGTCTGGGGCGCCGCCAAGATCCCGCACATCAACCGGCGGGTCCTGGCCGGCCTGCTCGACCTGCCCGAACACCGCATCCACCTGCGGGAGACGGACGCCGGCGGCAGCTTCGGCATCCGCGGCGAGTTCTATCCCGAGGACTTCCTCGTCCCCTTCCTCGCGCTGCGCACCGGCCGGCCGGTGAAGTGGAGCGAGGACCGCGCCGAGCACATGACCGCCGCCAACCACGCCCGCGAGCAGCGGCACCGGATCGAACTGGCGCTGGACGCCGACGGGAACCTGCTGGCGCTGCGCGACGAGGCCTGGCTCGACAACGGCGCCTACGTCCGCACGCACGGCGCGGTCGTCGCCGCGCTCACCGCCTCGATGATCTCCGGGCCGTACCGGCTGCCGGCCTGCCGCTCGCGGGTGCACATCGTCAAGACCCACAAGACCCCGATCGGCACCTACCGGGCCCCGGGCCGCTTCCAGCACAACTTCGTGCGCGAGCAGGCCCTCGACGTGGCCGCCGGCCGGCTCGGCCTGGACCCGGTCGAGCTGCGCCGGCGCAACCTGCTGACGGCGGACGAACTCCCGCACCGGCGCCCGATGGAGGTCTTCGGCTCCCCGATGGTCCTCGACGGCAAGGACCACCTGGAGCACTTCGACAAGGCCCTGGCCGACGTCGGCTACGAGGACTGGCGGGCGGAGGCGCGGACCGCGCGCGCCGCCGGCCGGCTGGTCGGCACCGGTTGCGCGGTCGTCCTGGAGAAGGCGGGCCTGGGCTACGACAGCGCGGTGGTGGACATCGGCGTGACGGGCGCGGTCCGGGTGGTCATGGGCGGCGCCAGCGTCGGCCAGGGCATTCAGACCGTCATGGCGCAGATCGCCGCCGAGGAGCTGGGCGTGCCGGCGGGGTCGGTGCACGTGGTGCTGTCCGACACCGACCTGCTGTCCGACGGCGGCGGCACGTTCGGCAGCCGCTCGACCGTGGTCGGCGGGACGGCGGTGCGCGGGGCGGCCCTGAAGGTCCTGGCGAAGGCGCGCGCGGTGGCGGCCGAACTGCTCGGCGCCGCACCGGAGTCGCTCGTCCCCCGGGACGGCGGCCTTGCGGTCGCCGGGGACCCCGGGCGCCGGCTGGACTGGGGGCGGATCGCCGCCGCGAGCTTCGGGCCGCGCTGGACGGCGACCGGCGACGAGCCCGGTCTCATCGGGCGGTCCACGTACGCCGCGCAGGGCATGACGTACCCCTACGGGGCCCACTTCGCGCAGGTCGAGGTGGACCCGGACACCGGTGCGGTCCGGCTGCTGCGCTACGCGGTGACCTACGAGGTCGGCCGCGCCGTCCACCCGGAGTCCGTCCGGGGCCAGCTGCTCGGCGGCGCGGTGCAGGGCATCGGCGGCGCGCTGTCCGAGGAGTTCCGCTACGACGAGCACGGCGTCCCGCTGACGCCGACGCTCGACGACTACCTGTGGCCGCGCGCGGCCGACCTCCCCGAGATCCGGGTGCTGGTCTACGAGGACGCGCCGGCACCGGGCAATCCGCTCGGCCTGCGCGGCGCCGGCGAGGGGGGCACCGCGGGCAGCGGCGCCGTCCTCGCGGGCGCCGTGCGGGACGCCCTGGGGCTCACCGGCGACGTCGGCGCCCTGCCCCTGCACCCCGCCCGGGTGCGGTCGCTCGTCCGGTCCCGCCGGAACGGGCGGAGCGACCGGAACGACCGGGACGACCGGGAAAACCGGAGCAACGAGAACAACAACGAGAACAAGGAGGCACCGTGACCGTGGACCAGGGAGTGCTCGACTGGCTCCATACCGATCCCGACTGGGATCTCCCGGAGTCCGGCCCCGAAGGCCCGCTCGCCGTGGACGTGACCGCCCCCTCGGCGGCCGCGCTCGCGGCGGCGGACCCGGCGGAGCGCGGGGAGATCGTCTTCGCGTACGTGCGCCGGGAGGTGGCCCGCTCCGTGGGCCTCGCCCCGGAGGACCTGGACACCGGACGGCCGCTGGCCGCCGTCGGCGTCGGGTCGATGCTCGGCTGCGAACTCCGGTACCGGCTCCTGGACGCGCTGGGCGTCGCGCCGGAGCTGAAGGACATCCTGACGGCGGAGGACACGCGCGCGCTGGCCTCGATGCTGGTGGACCGGCTCGGGTATGGCGGATGACCGCGACCCTGGCGCCGCCGGCCGGCGCGGACGTGTGGCTGCTGCGGCAGCCCGGGCCGGACAGCATCACCGGTGTCCTGGAGATGGGGGAGCTGGACGAGGCGGAGCTCCAGCGGGCGCGGGCCTGCCGCCGCCAGGCCGGCGGGTACCTGTACGCGGCGGCGCACATCGCGCTGCGGCGGGTGCTGTCCGCCTACGTGGGCGAGCCCGCGAAGGACCTCGTCTTCGGGCGGGGCCCGTGCCCGTGCTGCGATCTGCGGCACGGGCGGCCGATGCTGGTGAACCCCGAGTCCGACCTGCACTTCTCGCTGTCGCACAGCAGCGGGATGGTGCTGATCGGGGTGGCGCGGGTGCCGATCGGCGTGGACGTCGAGAGGACCCCGAGCGCGGAGACCGCGCGGGTGTGCGCGCAGGCCTTCCACCCGGAGGAGCGCGCGGAGCTGGCCGGGGTCCCCGAGTGCGCGGGGACGGCGGCGTTCGGGCGGCTCTGGACCCGTAAGGAGGCCTATCTGAAGGGGCTGGGCACCGGCCTGGGCCGGGACCTGTCCCTGGACTACCTGGGGTGGGAGACCGAGAAGCACCCCGAGGGGTGGTCGGTGGTGGACGTGCCGGCCGGCCCGCGCCACACGGCGGCGGCGGCGATCGGCCACGACGGGGCCCCGCAGGGGCCGGTCGTCCTGCGCTGGCTGCCGATGGAGAGCCTGTACAGCGGCAACCGCGCCGATCTGACGCGGCGGGCCCCCGTGCTCGCGGAACTCGCCGCCTGAGGCGGGCGCGCTCCGGAACCCCGGCCGGGTGACCCGCCCGGCCGGGGTTCGCGCGTGCCGGCCGCCGTGCGCCGCCCGGTGCGGCGCGGTCCGCCGTGCCGGGGGCCCGGGCGTCGCGGGTGCCGTGCCACGGGGCCCGCCACGCCGTGACTCCCGTGCGGCGTACGGGACTTCGCGCGGCCCGCCGTGCCGTACGGTCCGCCGTGCCGTACGCCTCCCGTGTCCGTGGCGGTGCCACGGCGGGAACTTGCCAAAGTCGCCCGGCCGGGTCCCCGGGCTCCCAAAACAAAGAGAACACTCGCTATTCTTGGGCTCTGGCCACACGACCCGCTCGCCGGAGGGAGCCCGTCATGCCCGTACCGCAGGCCGCGCGCGTGCCGGAGACCGTGCCGACCGATCCGCTGGCCCGGCGTCTGTTCCACCGCCTGCCGCGTGCCGACCAGCGCCGCTGGGCCGGTGCCTACCTGTCGGGGCTCGTCACCACGCCCGGCAGGAAGTCCGTGCGCAACATGGCGCGCTCCGCCGGTGCCTTCGAGACCGCCGCGCAGTCGCTGCACCAGATCGTCAACTCCAGCCCCTGGGCGTGGGAGCCGGTGCGCCGCGAACTGGCCGGCTGGTGCGGGGAACGGGCCCGGGTGCGGGCCCTGCGGGTGGCCCCCGTGACCGTCCCCAAGCGCGGGGAGCACTCCGCCGGGGTGCACCGCCGCTTCGACCCGGCCGGCGGACGGTCCCTCACCTGCCAGCTCGCCCTGGGGGCGTTCCTCGTCACCGACCGGGGCACCGTCCCCGTCGACTGGCGCCTGAGCCTGCCCGGCCGCTGGAGCGAGGACGGCGGACTGCGCGAGCGCGCCCGGATACCGGAGACCGTCCGCGACGGGTTACCCGGCCGGCCCGGCCTCGACCTGATCGACGCCGCGGCCGCCCACCCCGTCACCGCCGGCCTCCCGGTCCTCGCCGGGGCGGAGGCGCCCGACGAGGCCCTCCGGCTCGTCGCGGGCCTCGCCGGGCGGTCCCTGCCCTTCGCCGTCTCCGTACCGGCCGCCACGCCCGCGCTGTGCGGGCCGCCCTGCGACCGGACCGCGCGCACGGCCCCCCTCGCCGATCTGGTGCGCCGCCTCGGCCCGGCCCCGGCCGGCCCCGCCGGGAGCCGGGCGCGCCGCGTCCCCGCCGTCGTCCGGCTGCCCGGAGTCGCCGTCCCGCTGGCGCTGCTCACCGAGCGGACCGCCGGGTCCGGGGGGCCGGCGCGGTACTGGATCACCGGGACCGACGGCGCCTCCGCCCCGCTCGTCCGCCTCGCCGCCGCCGCGCTCCCCCTGGAGGTCCTGGAGGAGTGCGGGCTGCACGACTTCGAGGGGCGCTCCTTCCCCGGCTGGCACCGCCACATGACCTTCGTCGCGGCCGCCGCCGCCCACCGGCTGCTGGGCCGGGACTCCGTCCTGCCGACCGCGCTCTGACCCGAGGAGCCGACATGTACGTCCTGACGGCGGAAACCCCCGCCCGCGACGCCGTGCCGACGGCGGCCGGCCCCTCCGGGGCCCCGCACCACCCGTCCGTACCGCCGCCCGCCCCGCACCACCCGTCCGTACACGCCCCCGGGACACCGGCGCCGGCCGCGGAGGTGGACCACGTGCCGGTCGACGCGCTCCTGGAGGCGGACTCCCCCCGGCTGGCCGGGATCGACCACGACCACGTGCTGCTGCTCGCCGGACTGGAGACCGCCCTCCCGCCGATCGTGGTGCACCGCCCCACGATGCGCGTGGTCGACGGCGCGCACCGGCTGCGCGCGGCCCGCCTCAACCGCCGCGAGACGATCCCCGTCCAGTGGTTCGACGGCACCGAGCGGGAGGCGTTCCTGCTGGCCGTCGAGGCCAACAACGGGCACGGCCTGCCGCTCACCCTCGCCGACCGCCGCGCCTCGGCCCGCCGCATCCTGCGCCTCTGGCCCGAGTGGTCCGACCGGGCGGTCGCGGCGAAGGTGGGGCTCTCCGGCAAGACCGTCGGCGTGCTGCGCCGCGCCGACGCCGGGACCGGCGAGACGCCCGCCGTGCGCGTGGGCTGCGACGGCCGGGCCCGGCCCCTGAGCGCCACCGAGGGGCGGCTGCGGGCCGTGGACTACCTCGCCGTGCGGCCCGACGCCTCACTGCGCGAGATCGCCCGCTCCGCCGGCATCTCCGTGGAGACCGCCCGCGACGTGCGCGACCGGCTCGGCCGGGGCGAGGGCCCGCTGCCCCCCGGCGGCACCGGCTCCCGGGGCGCGCGGGCGCGGGAACCGCGCGGGTGCGCCGGAAGCGTGGCGCCCGCCGACCTGCCGACCGTCCTGGACTCGCTCAGGCGCGACCCCGCCCTCAAGTACAGCGACGAGGGCCGGGCGCTGATCCGCTGGCTGGAGCACCGGATCGTGCGCGAGGAGGAGAGCGGACTGCCGCTGCGCGCCCCCGCCCACCAGGCCCCGAAGATCGCCGCCATGGCCCGCGCCTGCGCCGCCTACTGGGAGGCGATAGCCACCGAGCTGGAACGGCGCGACGCGCGCCACCCGTAACCACCCCCGGGAGATGATGAGATGACGGACGCCGCCCCGAACACCGCCCCCGCCCCCGGCAACCCCTGGGCCGCGCTGTCGGCCCTCTGCGTCGGCTTCTTCCTGATCATGATGGACACCACCATCGTGACCGTCGCCATCCCCGGCATGATGGCCGGCCTCGACGCCGACCTCAACCAGATCACCTGGGTGCACAGCGTCTACCTGCTCACCTACGCCGTCCCGCTGCTCGTCGCCGGCCGGCTCGGCGACCGCTTCGGCCGCAAGCCCGTCTTCCTGACCGGCATGGCCGTCTTCACGGCCGCCTCCCTGGGGTGCGGTCTCTCCGGCACCGCGGGGACCCTCATGGCCGCCCGCGCGGTCCAGGGGTTCGGCGCGGCCCTCATGGCGCCGCAGACGATGGCCTTCGTCACCACTCTCTTCCCGCCGCACCGCCGGGGCGCCGCCCTCGGCGTGTGGGGGGCCGTCGCGGGCCTGGCCACCACCGCGGGGCCGCTGCTCGGCGGCTTCCTCACCGGCTCCGCCGGCTGGGAGTGGATCTTCCTGGTGAACGTGCCGATCGGACTGGCCGGCCTCGTCATGACCGCGCGGCTGGTCCCCGGCGGCCAGCCCCGCAACCACCGCCGCTTCGACCTGCCGGGCACCCTGCTCTCCGGACTCGGCCTGTTCGCCCTCGTCTTCGGCCTACAGAACGGCCAGCACTACGACTGGGGCACGATCACCGGCCCGCTGGACGTCGTCACCGTCATCGCCGCCGGCCTCGTGCTGCTCGCGGCGTTCGTCGTGTGGCAGCGCGTCAACCCGCGCGAGCCGCTGATGCCGCTGTCGGTCCTCCGCCGCCGCCACTTCGGCTCCGCCGCCTTCGCCGCCGCCGCCATCGGCTTCTCCGTCACGGGCCTCTACCTGCCGCTGACCCTGTTCATGCAGGACGTCATGGGGCTCAGCCCGCAGCAGGCGGGCCTGCTGATGGTGCCCATCGCCGTCTCCAGCGGCCTGACCGGCCCCTTCGCCGGCACGCTCTCCGACCGGGTCCCCGGCAAGTGGGTGGTCCTCGGCGGCTTCCTGGTCTTCGCCGCCGGCCTCGGCCTGCTCGCCCTCGCGATGGACGCCCACGCGGGCGTCTGGCCGACCGCCGGGGCCCTGTTCCTCGCGGGCATCGGCACGGGGGCGGCGTTCGGGCCGATGGCGAACGTCGCCACCGGCGCGCTGCCCGCCGAGGTCATCGGCGCCGGAGCGGGCGTGTACAACGCCGTGCGGCAGGTCGGCTGCGTCATCGGCGCCGCCGCCGTCGGCGTGCTGACGCAGGCGCGGGTCGAGCGGTTCCCCGACGACCTCGGCCGGGCCGCGGGCACCACCCTGCTGCTGCCCGTCGCCGTCCTCCTCGTCGGTGCCGCCGCGTGTCTCCTCATGCCCTCCGACCCGTCCGGAAAGGACCACGCGCCGGTTTCCGGAACACCGGAGGGAACCACCGAGAATTCCGGCCTCGAAAAGGTCGGTCGACGCAGCACGAAGCAATTCTGAAACACCATGAAAGGAACACGGCTGATGTCTGGCGACCGTGCACGGATCGACGTCACCTCCCTCGCGGAAAAGGTGACAGGGCCCGTCCTGACACCGGGGCAGAAGGGTTACGAGGAGGAACTCACCGGATTCCAGGCCGGCTACCGCCACGACCCGGCCGTGGTCGTCGGCGCGGCCACCGCCGAGGACGTGCGCGCCGCCGTCGCCTGGGCCGCCGGACGGGGGCTCCCCGTCGCCGTGCAGTCCACCGGGCACGGCGTCACCGTCCTCGACCGGGGCGGCCTGGTGATCACCACCGGGCGCCTGGACGGGATCACCGTCGACCCGGACGCCCGCACCGCGCGGATCGGCGCGGGCGTCCGCTGGGAACAGGTCGTCGCGCGGACCGCGCCGCACGGCCTCGCCCCGCTCTGCGGTTCCGCCGGGCACGTCGGCGTCGCCGGCTACACCCTGGCCGGCGGCCTGGGCCTGCTGGCCCGCGAGTTCGGCTACGCCGCCGACCTGGTCCGCTCCCTGGACGTGGTCACCGCCGACGGGCGGCTGCGCACCGTCACCGCCGACGACGACCCCGACCTCTTCTGGGCGCTGCGCGGCGGCCGGGACAACTTCGGCCTGGTCACCGCCCTGGAGATCGACCTGCTCCCGGTCGCCCGGGTCTACGGCGGCGGACTGTACTTCGACGCCGGCCGGGCGGAGGAGGTCCTCGCCCACTTCAGGACCTGGACGGAGACCGTGCCCGAGACGGTCACCGCCTCCGTCGGCATGATCGAGTACCCGCCGATCCCGGTCTTCCCGGAGCCGCTGCGCGGCCGCCACGTGGTGCACGTCCGCCTGGCCACCACCGACCTCGCCGCCGGGCCCGGGCTGGCCCGCTCCTGGCGGGAGTGCGGCGTCGAGGTCCTCCACGACCACCTGGGCGAGATGGACTTCACCGAGGTCGGCTCCATCTACGCCGAGCCCTCCTTCAGCCACGCCTACGACGGCAACGCGGTGCTGCTCAGCGAGCTGAACGACACCGTCCTGGAGGCCGTGCGCACCCTGGCCGGGCCCGGCGCCCCGGTGCCCTGCGTCGTGGACCTGCGCCACCTCGGCGGGGCCCTGTCCCGCGAGCCCCGGGTGCCCAACGCGGTCCCGTACCGGGAGGCGCGGTACATCCTGCGGGTGCTGTCCGGCTCCGACGACGCGCCCGCCGGGGACGTCCGCGCCGCCCACGCGGCCCTGGACGAGGCGGTGCGGCCCTGGACGCTGGGCCGCTCGCTGAACTTCGTCTACGGCGAGCGCTCCGCGGGCGACTTCGCCGATGAGCTCTACGACCCGGCGACCCGGGCCCGGCTGGCCCGTCTGAAGGCCGTGTACGACCCGGGCAACCTGTTCCGGAGCAACCTCAACATCGCGCCGGCCGCGTAGCGCCCGCCCGTACGGAGGTGCCCCGGGGCCGCGTCGGCCCCGGGGCACCTTCCGTTCTCCCGGCCTCCCGTTCTCCCCGTCCGCCGTCCGCCGTCCGCCGTCCGCCGTCCACCGGTCCCGGCCCCGTTCCCGGGCGCCCCGGGGGTGCGGGGCGCCCGGGAACGGGCCGTCACGCCGACGGGCGGCCGAGCCCCACCCGGTTGCCCGCCGGGTCCCGCACGTACGCCACCCGCTCGCCCCAGGAGGTGTCGGCGGGCTCCCGCAGCACGGGCGTGCCGGCGGCCCGCAGCTCCTCCACCGCCGAGTCCACGGACCCGACGAAGACGAACAGGTCGACGGCGCCGGCCGGCTCGTCCGGGGCGTCGTCGTCCCGGCTCACCGCGAGTTCCGCGCCGTCCCGGCGCATCGCGACGAAGTCCGGCTCGCCCGCGGCGGGATGGCGGTGGACGGGTGCGAAGCCGAGCCGCTCGTAGAAGGCGGCCGTGGCCGCCACCCGGCGGGTGCGCAGGACCGGGAAGGCACGCCGCGCCGGGGCCCGGCCGCCGCCGGCCGCCGGGCTCACGCGGCCTCCCCGCCGGCGGCCGGACCGGCGGCCCCGGCGCGGTCGGCGAAGACCTTCCAGACCGGCAGCCGGGTGCGTCCCCTGGCGTCGAGCTCGGGGCGCCGGCCGGTGCGCTCGAAGAACTTCTCCATGCCGGTGGCCACGCCCGCGTACTCCGACAGGTCCATGGAGGTGATCCGCCAGCCCGCCTCCGTCAGCGTGGTGCTCAGCTCGTCCCCGGACACCGACAGGGGGGCGGGCATCCCCCCGGGGACGTCGGCGAAGCACAGCACGCTCAGCAGCGCGCCGGGGCGGGTGACCCGGTGCAGGGCCGCCGCGTACAGCGGCCGGGCCGGGCCGGGCAGGGTGTGGAACAGGGCGCTGTCCAGCACCGAGTCGAAGCGGCCCTCGTAGCCGGACAGGTCGGTGGCGTCCGCGACGGCGAACTCGACGGGCAGGTCGCCGGCCCGCAGCCGGGCCTGCTCGATGGCGGCGGAGGCGGCGTCGATCGCCGTCACCCGGTGGCCGCGGCGGGCCAGGAAGACGGCGTTGTCGCCCGGCCCGCAGCCGATGTCGAGCACGGCGCCGCGGAACCGGCCCCGCTCCTCCAGGGCGACGACGGCGGGCTGCGGCTCGCCGATGTCCCAGGGCACGACCTTGATGGAGGCCCCTTCGAGCAGCTCCCCGCCCGTGTAGACGGCGTTGAAGTCGGCGGCGGCGTAGTCGAAGGACTGTTCCGTGGCGCTCACGCGGATCTCCTTGGCGTCGATGGCTCGCGGTATCCGCCGCAGTATGGCGCGCCGCCGGGCCGTCCAGGAATGTCCGGAGGGTTTCCGCGCCCCTCTCCCCGCGCCTTTTCCGGAACGGACCGGTCCCTTCCCGGTGTCCGTCCGAGGAATTTCCTCGGACGGACACCGGAAAACGCGCACCGGACCGTCTGTCCGCATCCGGACACATGGACACCCCCGCGCCCTTCGGGGTGAATAAGGGGCACTGCGGGACGACCGGAAAACCCGAAAGGGCCGTGCGGAGAAGGAGTTCGACTGTGGCTGGCAAGGTCTGGTTCATCACCGGCACGTCCCGGGGATTCGGCAGGGTCTGGGCCGAGGCCGCGCTGGAGCGCGGGGACCTCGTCGCCGCCACCGCCCGCGACACCGCGAGCCTGGACGGCCTGGTGGCGGCGTACGGCGACGCGGTCCTGCCGCTCGCCCTCGACGTCCGGGACCGGGACGCCGCCTTCGCGGCCGTCGCCGCCGCCCACGAGCGGTTCGGCCGGCTCGACGTCGTCGTCAACAACGCCGGCTACGGCCTGTTCGGCGCCGTCGAGGACGTCACCGAGGCCCAGGCCCGGGACCAGATCGACACCAACCTCTTCGGCACGCTGTGGGTGACCCAGGCCGTCCTGCCCGTCCTGCGGGCCCAGGGCGGCGGCCACATCCTCCAGATGTCCTCCATCGCGGGCCTCGCCTCCTGGCCGATGCTCGGCCTGTACCACGCCTCCAAGTGGGCGGTGGAGGGCCTGAGCGACGCCCTGGCCCAGGAGGTCGGCCGCTTCGGCATCCACGTCACGCTGGTCGAGCCCGGCCCGTACCGGACCGACTGGCGCGGCGCCTCCGCCGTCTGGGCCGAACCCGGCGAGGCGTACGCGGAGTTCGCCCACGCGCCCTCGGCCGGTGCCGCCCCCGGCGACCCGGCCGCCACCGCCGGCGCGGTCCTCGAACTGGTGGACACCCCGAACCCGCCGCTCCGGCTGCCGCTCGGCTCCTCCGTGCTCGACACCGTCACCGCCTCGTACGAGGAGCGGCTGGCCGGCTGGAAGCAGTGGGACGCGCTCGCCCGCGCCGCCCAGGGCGCCTGACACACCGTCCGGCACCACACCGAACCATCCGACGCGAAGGGAACAGCACCGTGCTGACGACAGCGGTGAACGGCACGACGGCCCCCGGGAACCAGGTCCCGGGCCGTGACGAACTGGTGGCCAGGGCCGCCGGACTGCGCGAGGTCCTGTGGGAGGACGCGGCGGAGAGCGACCGGACCCGCCGCCTCACCGAGCGGGGCGTCACCGCCCTGACCGGCGCCGGCCTGATGCGCCTGATGACCCCCCGCCGCCTCGGCGGCTACGAGGCGGACGTGCGCACCCTGCTCGATGTCGCCACCGAGATCGGCCGGGGCTGCTCCTCCGCCGCCTGGATCACCGGCGTGCTGAACGCGGGCAACTTCGTGGCCTCCCTCTTCCCCGCCGAGGTCCAGGACGAGGTGTGGGGTACGAACCCGGACGCCCGCACCGCCCTGGTGCTCGGCAGGCCGGCCCGCGGCGTGGAGCCCGCCGACGGCGGCGTCACCGTCACCGGCGAATGGGGCTACGTCTCCGGCTCGCTGCACGCCGACTGGGTGGGCGTCCTGGTCGCCGTGCCCACCCCGGCCGGGGAGAGCGCCGTCCACTTCGCGCTGCTGCGCGCCGACGAGGTGGGGATCGAGGACACCTGGCACTTCGCCGGGATGCGCGGCACCGGCAGCAACACCGTCACCGCCGCCTCCGTCTTCGTGCCCGAACGCCGGCTCCTGCCGTACGCGCCGCTGCTCGACGGCGAGACCGACGGCCTGGTCGACGCCTCCCACCGCTACCGCAACAGCCTGGTCGGGCTCTTCTCCATCGGCCTGCTCGGCTCCCTCGTCGGCGGCGCCACCGCCGCGTTCGACCTCGTCCGCGAGGCCGCGCCCCACCGGCCCGCCGCCGGGTCGACGTTCTCCCGCCAGGCCGAGTCGCCCACCCTCCAGCTCGACCTCGCCGAGGCCGCCACCGCGATCGAGACCGCGAGGCTGCTGGCCGCGCGGATCGCCGACGGCGTCGACGAGGCCGCCTACGCGGGCGAGTTCCCCGACGTGCTGACCCGGGCCGCCGCCCGGCAGAACTCCACCAGGGTCGCCCAGCTGTGCCGCGAGGCGGTGGACCGGCTGATGACGGCCTACGGCTCCTCCGCGTTCAGCGAGTCCAACCCCCTCCAGCGGATCTGGCGCGACGTCAACGTCGGCAGCCGCCACGCCGGCTTCGGCATGGGCATCCCCGCCCAGCTCTACGGCCGGGCGCTGGTCGGCAAGGACCCGCGCGACATCAGCCTGCTGGTCTGACCCGCCGGCAGGACGACCCCACCACCCCGACGCCCGAGGAAGGCACTCCCGTGAGCGACCCCGCGACCACCGAGGACCAGGCCGGCCCCCAGGACGAACAGGCGGTGCGCGCCCGCAACCGCGCCGTCGTGGAGCAGTACATGAACACCCGCGGCGAGGACCGGCTGCGCCGCCACCTCCTCTTCACCGAGGACGGCGTCGGCGGCCTGTGGACCACCGAGACCGGCGAGCCGATCACCATCACCGGCCGGGACCGGCTCGGCGAGCACGCGGTGTGGTCGCTGCGCTGCTTCCCCGACTGGGTCTGGACCGACATCGAGATCCACGACACCCAGGACCCCGACCGCTTCTGGGTCGAGTGCCGGGGCGAGGGCAAGATCGTCTACCCCGGCTACCCGGTGGGCCACTACCGCAACCACTTCATCCACTCGTTCCAGTTCGAGAACGGGCGGATCAAGCTCCAGCGCGAGTTCATGAACCCCACGAACCAGTTCCGCGCCCTCGGGATCGACGTCCCGCGGGTCCGGCGCGAAGGAATCCCCACCTAAGGAGAACCCGATGGCCGGCCTGCCGACCGTGGAGTCCTACCCCCTGCCTTCCCCCGGGGCCCTGCCGGAGAACGTCGCCCGCTGGACCCCGGACCCGGACCGGGCGGTCCTGCTCGTCCACGACATGCAGCGCTACTTCCTCGCCGCCCTGCCCGACCCGCTGCGCTCCGCCCTGGTGCGCCGCGCCGCACTGCTGCGCGAACGGGCCGCGTCCCTCGGCGTGCCCGTCGCGTACACCGCGCAGCCGGGCCGGATGACGGACGAGGAGCGCGGCCTGCTCAAGGACTTCTGGGGCCCGGGCATGCGGACGGAGGTCGCGGACCGCGAGGTGGTCCCCGAGCTGGCCCCCCGGGAGGGCGACTGGCTCCTCACCAAGTGGCGCTACAGCGCCTTCTTCCGCACCGACCTGCTGGAGCGGATGCGCGCGGCCGGCCGCGACCAGCTGCTCCTGTGCGGGGTGTACGCCCACGTCGGGGTGCTGGCCACCGCCATGGAGGCCTACAGCCACGACATCCGGACGTTCCTCGTCGCCGACGCGGTCGGCGACTTCTCCGAGGCCCACCACATGCTCGCCCTGACCTACGTCGCACAGCGCTGCGGCAGCGTCGTCACCGCCCAGGAGGTCTTCGCATGAGCCGTGCCCGCCGCACCGACCTGCTGGACCGCGTCCTGGCCGGCGAGGTCGCGGACTTCGCCCTGCTGCACCGGCCCGAGGCCGCCCCGGGCACCGTCACGGTCCTCACCGGCCGCGTCACCCGCCCCGGCACCCTCGCCGACGTCCCCCTCGACGCCGAACAGGTCCTGGTCCTCGTCCCCCACCGGCAGCTCGCCGAACGCGGGTTCGCCGCGCCCGACGACGGCGCGCCGCTGCTGGCCCTCTCCGTCTCCGAGCAGGACAGCCTGCCGCTGGACGCGGTGCCCGGCCGGATCGCGGACACCCCGGTCACCCTGACCGGCGGCCGGTTCGACGTCGACGACCCGGCCTACGCCGCCACCGTGCGGCGCGTCGTCGAGGACGAGATCGGCACCGGCGCCGGCGCCAACTTCGTCGTCAAGCGCGACTACCTGGCCCGGATCGACTCCTACGGGCCGCACACCGCCCTGGCCCTCTTCCGCCGGCTCCTCGCCCGCGAACAGGGCGCGTACTGGACCTTCGTCATCCGTGCCGGCGGCCGGACCTTCGTCGGCGCCACCCCCGAGCGGCACGTGTCGCTGCACGGCGGCACCGCCGTGATGAACCCGATCAGCGGCACCTACCGCTACCCGGCGACCGGACCCACCCTCGACGGCGTCACCCGCTTCCTCGCCGACCGCAAGGAGGCCGACGAGCTGTACATGGTGGTGGACGAGGAACTGAAGATGATGTCCCGGATCTGCGGGGCGGGCGTCCGGGTCACCGGCCCCTACCTCAAGGAGATGGCCCGCCTCGCCCACACCGAGTACTTCATCGAGGGGACCACGCGCCGCGACGTGCGCGAGATCCTGCGCGAGACGATGTTCGCGCCGACCGTCACCGGCAGCCCGCTGGAGAGCGCGGCCCGGGTCATCGCCCGCCACGAACCCGGCGGACGCGGTTACTACGGCGGCGTCGCCGCCCTCGTCGGCCGTGACGCCGGCGGCGAGCGGACCCTGGACTCCGCCATCCTCATCCGCACCGCCGACATCGACGCCGCCGGAAACCTGCGCATCGGCGTCGGCGCCACCCTCGTCCGGCACTCCGACCCCGAGTCCGAGGTCGCCGAGACCCGCGCCAAGGCCGCCGGGCTGCTGAGCGTCCTGGAGCCCGACCGGCCCGCGCGGTTCGCCCAGCACCCCCTGGTGCGGGCCGCCCTGGCCTCCCGGAACGCCGGCATCGCCGACTTCTGGCTGCGCGACGCCACCCGGCCGCCGTGCGCCCCGGTCCCGGGCCTGGCCGGCCTGAACGCCCTGGTCGTCGACGCGGAGGACACCTTCACCGCGATGATCGGCCAGCAGCTGGAGTCCCTCGGCCTCGCCGTCACCGTGCGCCGCTTCGACGAGCCGTACGACCTCGCCGCCCACGACGTGGTGGTCCTCGGTCCCGGCCCGGGCGACCCCCGCGACCTCGGCGACCCGCGGATCGTCCGGCTGCACGCGGCGGCCCAGCGGCTCCTCGCCGAGCGGCGGCCCTTCGTCGCGGTCTGCCTGAGCCACCAGGTGCTCTGCACCCGGCTCGGCCTGGACCTGGTCCGCCGGGACGTGCCCAACCAGGGCGCGCAGCGCGTGATCGACCTCTTCGGCAACCGCGAACGGGTCGGCTTCTACAACACCTACGCCGCCCGGTGCGCCGTCGACGAGCTCGACGCCGGCACCCTCGGCACCGTCGAGGTCAGCCGGGACCGGCGGACCCGCGAGGTCCACGCCCTGCGCGGCCCGCACTTCGCCTCCATGCAGTTCCACGCCGAGTCGGTGCTCACCGTCGACGGCCCGCGCATCCTCGGCGAGGCCCTCCTCGGCGTCGTGGGGGTGCGGGTGTCATGAGGATGGACATCGCCTGGTGGGACCTGGACGGGACGGACCCGGACGTCGACGCGATGGCCGCGCACCTGCGGGACGAGGGCACCGACGCCTGGGCCGGGGTGCCCGGCCTGGTCCTGAAGCTGTGGCTGTCCGACCGGGCGGCCAACCGGTGGGGCGCGGTGATGCTCTGGACCGACCGTCCCGCGGACTCCGCGCTGCCGCCCAACCGGGCCGCCGAGCTGATCGGCCGCCCGCCGACGCACCGTTCCGTGTTCGAGGTCGGGGCCGCCGTGGCGGGCGGGCACCCGCCCGCCACGGCCCCCGCACACGACCGAGGAGCCCTCTCCGATGCATGACTACACGGTGGTGGACGCCTTCGCGCGCACTCCGCTCCAGGGCAACCCGGTGGCCGTCTTCTTCGACGCCGGGGACCTGGACCCGGAACGGATGCAGGCCATCGCGCGGGAGATGAACCTCTCCGAGGTGACCTTCGTCCTGCCGGCCGGGTCGGAGGAGGCGGACGCCCGCGTCCGGATCTTCACGCCCGTCAACGAACTGCCCTTCGCCGGGCACCCGCTGCTGGGCACCGCCGTCGCCCTGGGGCTGAGCCGCCGGGCGCTGGGCGCCGCCGGTGAGGAGCAGCGGCTGCGGCTGGAGACGGGGATGGGCGTCGTCCCGTTCGACGTCACCCTGGGCGACGACGGCGCGGTCGGCGTGGAGATGCGCCAGCCGTACCCGTCCCGGGAGCCGTACGAGCACGCGGACGAACTCCTCGCCGCGCTCGGCGTGAAGGAGTCCACCGTCCCGGTGGAGGCCTACCGCAACGGCCCCCGGCACGTCTTCGTGGGCCTGGAGAGCGTCGAGGCGCTCTCCGCGCTCCGGCCCGACCACCGGGCCCTGTCCCGCTTCCCCGACATGGCCGCCAACTGTTTCGCGGGCGGGGGCACCCACTGGCGCACCCGGATGTTCTCGCCCGCGTACGGCGTCGTCGAGGACGCGGCCACCGGCTCGGCCGCCGGCCCGCTCGCCCTCCACCTCGCCCGCCACGGCCTGGTCCCGTACGGCCGGCGCGTCGACATCACCCAGGGGGTGGAGATGGGCCGCCCGTCCCGCATGCACGCCGTCGCGCGGGGCGCGGCGGACCGGACCGACGGCGTACGGGTGGGCGGCCACGGCGCCGTCGTCGCCCGCGGAACCCTCTACGTCTAGGGAGCGGCACCCCATGACCACCAGCACCGGCGGACCCGCCGTCGACACCAGCAGGTTCGAGTCCCTCTCCGGGGACACCGACCTCGCCTTCCCCGAGTACGACGACCCGCCCGCCGAACCCATGGACCTGGTCCGGCGGTGGCTGGCCGGAGCGGTGCGGCACGGAGTGCGCGAGCCCCGCTCGATGGCGCTGGCCACCGCGACCGCCGACGGCCGCGCCTCCAACCGGATCGTCACCGTCGTCCGCGAGACCGGCGAGGGGCTGGTCTTCGCCACCCACAGCACCAGCCGCAAGGGCCGCGAACTGGCCGCCAACGGCTGGGCCTCGGGCCTCCTGTACTGGCGGGAGACCGGGCGGCAGATCGTCCTCTCCGGCCCGGTCACCCCCCTGGAACCGGCCGCGTCCGACGCGCTGTGGGCGGCCCGCCCGGTCCCGCTGCACTCCATGACGGCCGTCTCCCGCCAGAGCGAACCCCTCGACGACCCGGAGGGGATGCGCGCCGAGGCGTACCGGCTCCTGGAGACCGGGCGGCCGCTGCCCCGCCCCGACCGCTTCACCGGATACCTCCTCGCACCGGCCGAGGCGGAGTTCTGGAGCGCCGCCTCGGACCGGCTGCACCGCCGGCTCGCCTACACGCGGGACGGCGCCCGGTGGCGCACCGCCCGACTGCAACCCTGATCGGAGAGTGGACCCCTCATGGAGCGCTCCCTGCTCACCCGCACGATGGCCCTGGTGCCCGCCCCGGTGACGGTGGTCACCACCGTCGACGCCGACGGCCGGCCCTGGGGCTTCACGGCCAGCTCGTTCAGCTCCGTCTCGCTCGACCCGCCGCTGGTCTCGGTCTGCCTGGACAAGGAGGCCAGCACGCACGCCGCGTTCAGCACGGCGCGGCGCTTCCTGATCAACGTCCTGGCCGAGGAACAGCACGGCGTGGCCCGCAGGTTCGCGACCTCCGGCATCGACCGGTTCGCCGACGGCGCCATGGAGCGCTGCGAACTGGGCCTGCCCGGCCTGCACCACACCAGCGTCCGGGTGGCCTGCTCCATGTACTCCGTCGTCGACGCCGGCGACCACAGCATCCTCATCGGCTTCGTCGAGGAGGCCCACACGAGCGACCGCACCCCGCTCGTCTACTACAACCGGGGCTTCGCCCGGCCCGAGCCCGCCCCGGACCGGGCCGAGCGGGACATCCGCGCCTCGCACATCGCCGACTGGTGAGGGCGCCCGCGACCACGGACACCGCCGGCCCCCGCCCCGAACCCGAACCGAACCGCCCACCTCCCCGGAGGACGCCATGACCCTGCCCACGATCAGCCCGCCGCGCACCGAGCCGCCCGCCGACCACCGCACCCTGCCCGCGCTGTTCGCCGCCTCCGCCGCGCGCTTCCCCGACCGTCCCGCGCTCACCGCGGACGGGACCTCGTACAGCTACCGCCGGCTCGACGCCTGGTCGGACGCGGTGGCCGCGCTCCTGGAGGACCTGGGCGTGGGCGGCGGGGACCGGGTCGCCCTGCGGATGCCGCCGGGCGCCGCCGCCGTCGCGACGATGATCGGCATCATGAAGGCGGGCGCCGCGTACGTGCCGCTGGAGGTGCGCAACCCGCCCTCGCGCAACCGGTTCATCGTCGCCGACAGCGGGGTCACCGCCTTCGTCGGGGACCCCGACGGCTGCGACCTCGGCGACGTCCCGCTCGTGCCCGGGGACCGCGTCGCCGCCCTGGCGGACGCGCCGCCGTCCGCCGCGCCGGACCGGCGGGCCCCGGAACCGCACGACACCGCGTACATCATCTACACCTCGGGCACCACCGGCCGTCCCAAGGGCGTCCTGGTCCCGCACGGCGCGATCACGGCCCTGCTGGCCTCCGCGCGGGGCCCGTTCGCCTTCGACGAGCACGACAGCTGGCTCCTGTTCCACTCCATCGCCTTCGACTTCTCGGTGTGGGAGATCTGGGGGCCGCTGGCCACCGGCGCCCGCCTGGTGGTGCTGCCTCCGGGCACCTCGCGCTCCCCGGAGGCGTGCGCGCGCTTCGTCGCGGCGGAGGGCGTCACCGTGCTCAACCAGACCCCGACGGCGTTCGGCGCGATGGCGGGCGTCGTGCTGCGCGACCGGACCGAGCTGCCGGCCCTGCGCTACGTGATCTTCGGCGGGGAGAAGCTCACCCCGGAGACGGTCCGGGGCTGGACCGCCCGGTTCGGCTTCACCGCCCCGTACCTGGTCAACATGTACGGGGTCACCGAGGCGGCCGTGCTCAGCACCCACCACACGGTGACCGCCGCGGACCTCGACGGCGACACCCTCTCCGTCGGGCGGCTGCTCTCCGGCTCCGCCCGGGTCGTCACCGACGACGGCCGCGACGCCGCCCCCGGCGAGCAGGGCGAACTCTGGCTGGCCGGGCCCCAGGTCGCCGACGGCTACCTGGGCCGCCCCGAGCTGACCGCCGAACGCTTCCCGGTCGTCGACGGCGTCCGCCACTACCGCACCGGCGACCTGGTCGTGCCCCGCCCGGACGGCACCTACCTCTACGTCGGCCGCGCCGACCTCCAGGTCAAGCTGCGCGGCCACCGCATCGAGCTCAGCGACGTCGAGGTCGCCGTGCAGGCCCACCCGGACGTCGCCGACGCGGTGGTCTGGGTCCACACGTTCAAGCCCGGCGACGACCGGCTGGTCTGCGCCTACGTCGTCGCCGGGGACGCCGGGGACCCCGGCGCGCGGACGCTGCGCGGCCACGTGCGGGGGCTGCTGCCCTCGTACATGCACCCGTCGTCCTACCGGGCCCTGCCGGTGCCCCACCTGCCGCGCACCGTCAACGGAAAGGTCGACCGGGCCGCCGTGGCCCGGATCTGGGAAGAAGAGAGGAGCCGGACCCGATGAGCACCGCACCCGCACCCTCCGCGCAGGCCGAGGAGATCCGCGCACAGACCCTGAGGTGGGTCGCCGAACTGCTGGAGGAGCCGGAGGTCGAGCCCGGCGACGGCTTCCTGGAGCTCGGCGGCCACTCGGCCCTCGCCCTCCAGCTCGGCGAGTACGCCCGGGAACGCTTCGGCGACGAGTACGACATCATGGTCCTCTTCGACGGCACCCTCGCCGAGGCCGCCGACGAACTCGCCGCCCGCCTCGCCGCGGCGGCCGCCCCCGAGGCGGCGTGACGATGGCACCGGACACCGCCACCCCGGCCACCGCCGCCCCGGACATCGGCATCGCGGCCTTCGGCTACGCCTTCGGCGAGGACCAGGACGTCGCGTCCGTCGCCGCCGACTACGTGCCCGACCCCGGCCGCGTGCTCAAGTGGGGCTACCGCACCTTCCACCGGGCCCCGGACGGGGTCACCGCCACCGACCTCTCGCGGGAGGCCGCTCAGCAGGCCCTGGACCGCGCCGGCATCACCGCCGACGCCCTGGACCTCGTGGTCGTCGCCACCACCGACATGCCCGAGTACGCCTACTGGGACAGCGCCTCGGCCCTGGCCCGCGAGCTGAAGATCGAGCGCACCCAGACGCTGCTGCTCAACGAGGGCTGCGGCTCCGGCGTCAACGGCCTGTTCTACGTGGCCTCGACGCTGGCGATGCAGCCCGAGGCGCGGCACGCGCTGTTCGTGGTCGTCAACCGGGTCAGCGAGTTCCACCGCAACCGGATGAACGTCATCAACACCGTGCTCAGCGACGCGGCCGTGGCCGTCGTCGTCAGCCGCGGCCACGGGTCCGTCCGGTGGCTGTCCAGCGAGCAGTTCACCGACCCCGAGTACAGCGACCTGCTGCGCCTGGACTTCGGCGGCGCGGTCGCCCCGCTCCCGCCGGCCGGCTGGACCAGCGCGGACGCGCCGTCCGCCTACGACCAGGTGCGCGAGCAGTTCGCCGGGGACCCGGCCAAGCTGCGCAGGTTCATCGGCGAGCGCTACACCCGGCTCGTCGAGGTCGTCGACGGGGCCGCCGCCCGGGCCGGCGTCGGCCGGGAGGACATCGACCACGTCATCTACCTCAACGACGTCCCCACCAGCATCGCCGCCGTCGCGACCCCGCTCGGCGTCCCGCTGGAACGGACCAACGCCGCCCTGGCGCCCGACCACGGGCACATGGGCGGCGCGGACCAGCTGATCTCGCTGGGACTCCAGCTGGAACGCGGCGAACTGGCGCCCGGAGACCTCGTCGCCCTGTGCGGCATCTCCACGGGCCGCTGGTGCGCCACGCTGATCCGGATCTAGGGCCCCCTTCCGGGCCGCCCTCCCCCCAGACCGGCGGGTACGCCGACGGGACCGAACCCACCCCCCGTGCCGGGTCCCGTCGGCGTACCCGCCGCCCCGACCGCTTCCGCCCGCCGTGCCCCCCGGGGCCCGGTTCCTGCCCGTCCACCGTGCCCTCCCGGGGCCCGGCCCCGCCCACCCGCCGTGCCCCGTGTCCGTCCGCCGTGCGCCCCGACAAGGAGACACCGTGCCCTCGCCCGACCACCCGATCCTGGACCTCCCGTACGACGCGCGGCCCGACCCCGACGAGTTCCTGCGGGCGGCGATGGCGTGGCACTTCGACCCGGAGACCGGCTCCCCGTTCTGGCTGCGGCGCGCGGAGACCCTGGACTTCGACCCGCGCACCGACATCCGCACCCACGCCGACCTCGCCCGCTTCCCCGACGTCACCGGAGAACTGCGCCACGTCCGCGCCGAGGACCTCGTCCCGCGCGGCTACGGCGCCCGCCCCGACGTGGTCGGCGTCTTCGAGAGCGGCGGCACCACCGGCGCGCCCAAGCGGGTCGTCCTCACCCGCGACTGGCTCGACCGCATGATCGCCTGGTCGAACGCCAACCTGGACGCGCACGGCTTCCCGCGCGGCGCCGACTGGCTGGGCCTGGTCCCGACGGGCCCGCACATCGTCGGCGAGTTCTTCCGCCGCTCGGCCGCCACCCACGGCCGCCGCGGCTTCACCATCGACCTCGACCCGCGCTGGGTGAAGAAGCTGATCGCCTCCGGCCGCGGCGCCGACGCCGGTGCCTACGCGGAACACCTCCTGGACCAGGCGGAGTTCGTGCTCGCCACCCAGGACGTCGAAGTCCTCACCATCACCCCCTCGGTGCTGGAGCGGCTGGCCGGCCGCGAGGACCTGGTGGAGCTGGTCCACAAGAAGGTGAAGGCGATCCGCTGGGGCGGCACCCAGCTCGACCCCGACTCCCGCCACCTGTACCGGACGGAGATCTTCCCGGACACCGTCTTCTGCGGGAACTACGGCAGCACGATGATCCTCGGCTTCGCCGGCGAGCGGCCGGGCCTGTCGGACGAGGACCCGTGCGTCTTCGACCCGCTCAGTCCCTACGTCACCTTCTCCGTGGTCGACCCCGCCACCCGCGAGCCCGTGGCGTACGGCGAGCGCGGCCGGGTCCTCGTCAGCCACGTCAGCAAGACGTTCCTGCTCCCCAACAACCTGGAACGCGACCTGGCCACCCGGGTCCCGTTCCCCGGCGGGGTGGGCGACGCCGTCGCCGACATCGCCCCCGTGGCCACGTTCGAGAACGAGGCCGTGATCGAGGGGGTCTACTGATGTCCGCCCGGCCCGCGTCCGCCCCGCTCACGGCCGCCCCGCCCGTGCCCTCCCGGCCGATGTCCGGCCCGCCGACGGCCACCCCGTCCACGGCCACCCAGTTCGCGTCCACCTCATCCGCGTTCGCGTCCGCCCCGCCCTCCTCCGGGGCGGTCCACCTGGACGCGCTCGGCCCCCGGGGCGCCTTCCGGCCCCGCCGCCGCACCGTCGTCACCGACGTCTCCGGCACGCCCGTGGCCGAACTCGGCCTGGTCCCCTCCCTCTTCGTCGACCGCACCGTCACGACCCTGCGGCGGGCCCGCCCGCTCGCCCCCGACGAGCGGATCGCCGCCCTCGTCCGCGCCGCCGAACTGTTCGCCACCGCCGAACTCGGGGGGCAGGGGCCGGCGGAGTACGAGCACACCGTCAGCCGCGTCGGCGGCGTCCCGATCGGTGTCGTCCGCGCCACCGTCCAGAACATCCGCGCCCGCCTCACCCGGGTCTACGACAGCCTCTCCCAGGCCCGCCCCGCCGGCGCGGCCGAGGACTGGCGCTCCCCGCTCACCCGTACCGGCCGCGCCGTGTGGACCCGGCGCGCCGAGACCCTCGCCGTCCTCGCGGCCGGCAACCACCCCGGCACCCACAGCCTGTGGCCCGAGGCCCTCGCCCTGGGCTACCGGGTCGCCCTGCGCCCCTCCCGGCGCGAGCCCTTCACCCCGTTCCGGCTGGTCACCGCCCTGCGCGCGGCCGGTTTCGGGGACGACCGGGTCGCCTACCTGCCCACCGGGCACACCGAGGCCGACGTCCTGCTGCGGGCCGCCGACCGCTCCCTCGTCTACGGCGGAGACGACGTGGTGCGGAAGTACGGCTCCGACCCGGGGGTCCTGACCCAGGGGCCCGGCCGCAGCAAGATCCTCGTCACCGCCGACACCGACTGGCGCGACCACCTCGACACGATCACCGCCTCCGTCGCCGGTCACGGCGGCACCGGCTGCGTCAACACCACCGCCGTCCTCGTCGAGGGCGACCCGGCCCCCCTGGCCGAGGCCCTCGCGGAGCGCCTCGCCGCCCTGCCCGTCCTCCCGCCCGAGGACGAGAGGGCCGTTCTGCCCGTGCAGAACGCCGCCACCGCCCGCGCGCTCGAGGCCCACCTGCTCTCCCGGGCCGCCGGGACCCGGGCCTGGCTCGGCGGGGACGGCGTCGCGGAGGACCTCGGCGACGGAAGCGCCGTCCTGCGCCCGGCGGTTCACCAGCTCGACCGGGCCGACGCCCCGCAGGCCGGCACCGAACTCCCCTTCCCCTGCGTGTGGGTGGCCCCCTACGACCGGTCCGCCGGCACCGCCCCGCTGCGCGGCAGCCTCGTCGTCACCGCCCTCACCGCCGACCGGCGGCTCCTCGGGGACCTGATCGACGAACCCTCCATCGGCAACGTCCACGCCGGGGACCACCCCACGTACTGGATGGGCCCCGGGCTCCCGCACGACGGGTACCTCGCGGAGTTCCTCATGCGCGCCAAGACCGTGATCCGCGACTGACCACGACCGACCGCGACCTCCCGCGACCGGCCGGGGCCGGCCACGACCGGCCGCCCGACCGCGAACGACCGGCCGTCCGACCGCGAACGACCGGCGGCCCGCCCACGACCACGAACGACCGCCCACGACCGCACACGACCGAGAGGAGAGGACCGTGCACACCCCCTGCGCGCTGTCCGACGTCGGCTGGAACACCTCCGTCTGACCCGGCCCCGCCGTTCCGGCGCGGGCCAGTCCACCAGAAACCTTTTTCCGCCGGCGGGAGAGGAACACATGCCGCAGCACAGCCATGCCCGGATCGCCCTCGTCGGGGCCGGTCCCCGGGGCCTGTCCGTCCTGGAGCGCATCTGCGCCCAGGAACGCAAGTCCCCGGCCCACGACGCGCTGACCGTCCACGTCATAGACCCCTCCCCACCGGGTTCCGGCGCGGTGTGGCGTCCGGCCCAGTCGCGCCACCTGCTGATGAACACGGTCTCCTCGCAGATCACCCTGTACACGGACGACAGCGTCACCGTCGAGGGGCCCATCGAGGAGGGGCCCAGCCTCCACGAGTGGGCGCGCCGGATCGCCGCCGACCCCGCCGCCACCGAACGGCGCTTCGGCGCCCAGACCCTCGCCGAGGCCCGCGAACTCGGGCCCGACGCCTACCCGACCCGCGCCTTCTACGGCCACTACCTCCAGTGGGCGTTCGAGCGGGTGCTGGGCGAGGCCCCCGGGCACATCACCTTCCACGTGCACCGCACCCGGGCCGTCGCCCTGCACGACGCGCGCACCCCCGACGGCCCGCAGACCCTCGACCTCGCCGACGGCGCCCGCCTGACCGGCCTCTCCGCCGTCGTCCTCGCCCAGGGCCACCTGCCCGCCGGGCCGGAACCCGAGGAGCGGCACCTCGCGGAGTTCGCCGCCGCGCACGGCCTCACGTACATCGGCCCCGCCAACCCGGCGGACGTCGACCTCGGCGGCATAGGCCCCGGCCGGCCGGTGCTGCTGCGGGGCCTCGGCCTGAACTTCTTCGACTACATGGCCCTGCTCACCCACGGCCGCGGCGGCTTCTTCGAGCGGGGGGCCAACGGCCGGCTGGTCTACCGCCCCTCCGGCCTCGAGCCCCGGATGTACGTCGGCTCCCGCCGGGGCGTCCCCCACCAGGCGCGCGGCGAGAACGAGAAGGGCGCCCACGGCCGTCACGCGCCGCGCCTGCTCACCGTCGAACGGGTCGCGGCGATGCGCGCCGCCGCCAGGGACGGCGACTGGATCGACTTCGGCGTCCACATCTGGCCGCTGGTCCGCAAGGAGGTGCAGAGCGTCTACTACGAGCGGCTGCTCGCGGCGCGCGGCGGCTCCTGGACGCCCGGCCGGATCGAGGACTTCACCGCCCGTTACCTGGCCGCCGACGACGAGGCCGAGGAGGCCCTGCTCGCCGGGGCCGGCATCGACGGCGAGGAGCGGTGGAACTGGCGGACCCTCTCCCGCCCCTACGGCGACCTGCGCTTCACCGACCGCGACGACTTCCGGCGCTGGATGCTCGCCTACCTGCTGCGCGACGCCAAGGAGGCCCGCGAGGGCAACGTCAACGGCCCGCTGAAGGCCGCCCTCGACGTCCTGCGCGACCTGCGCAACGAGATCCGACTCGCCGTCGACCACGGCGGCCTGGAGGCCGGCTCGCACCGCGAGGAGCTCGACGGCTGGTACACCCCGCTCAACGCCTTCCTGTCCATCGGCCCGCCGGTCTCCCGCATCGACGAGCTGATCGCGCTGGCCTCGGCCGGCGTCGTCGAGTTCACCGGGCCCGGCCTGCGCGTGCGCACCGAGGCCGGGGGACCCGACGGGCCGGTGTTCGTGGCCGCCGCCGACGGGGTGGACGGCGACGACATCCGGCTGACCGCGCTCATCGAGGCCCGGCTGCCGCAACCGGACGTCCGCCGCACCACCGACCCGCTGCTGACGCAGCTCCTGGAGACCGGCCAGTGCCGCCCGTACACGGTCCCCGGCCGCGACGGCACCGCGTACGAGACCGGCGGCCTCGCCGTCTCCGAGCGGCCCTACCGGCTGGTCGACGCGGCGGGCGTCCCGCACCCGCGCCGGTTCGCCTACGGCGTCCCCACCGAGGGCGTGCACTGGGTCACGGCCGCCGGCATCCGGCCCGGCGTCGGCTCGGTGACCTTGGAGGACTCCGACGCCATCGCCCGCGCGGCCCTCGCCCTCCCCGCCGTCGCCCTGTCCCCGGCCGCCCCCCGCGCCGAGGTCCGCTCATGACCGCCCCGGCCCGCCCCGCCCCGCACCCGTCGGCGGCTCCGTCCGCCCCCGCGCCGGACTCCGTGCCGCACCCGCCGGACTCCGCGCCGGACTCCGTGCCGCACCCGCCGGACTCCGCGCCGGACTCCGTGCCGCCCGCCGCGCCCGACGCCGGGCTGCTGTCACCCGTACGGGCCGGCACGCCCGCCGAGGCGGCGACCGGCGACACGGCCTGGCTCCAGGCCATGCTCGACGCCGAGGCGGCACTGGCACGGGCACAGGCACGGCTCGGGACGCTGCCCGGGGAGGCCGCCCGGGTGATCACGGAGGCGGCCGACGCCCGGCGGCTCGACGTCCGGGCGCTGGCCCTGGCCGCGCGGGAGAACGCCAACCCCGTCGTCGGCCTGGTCGCCGCCCTCACCCGGCTCGTGGCCGAGCGCGACCCCGCCGCCGCCGAGTACGTGCACCGGGGCTCCACCAGCCAGGACATCCTGGACACCGGCATGATGCTGGTCGCCGCCCGCACCCTGCGGCTGCTCCGCGCCGACCTGCTGCGCACCGCGGAATCGCTGGCCGTCCTGGCCGCCGGGCACCGCGACACCCCGCTGGCCGGACGCACCCTCGCCCTGCACGCCGTCCCCACCACCTTCGGCCTGAAGGCGGCGGGCTGGCGGCACCTGCTGCTCGACGCCGTCCAGCGCGTCGACCGCCTCCGGCTGCCGGTGTCGGTCGGCGGCGCGGCCGGCACCCTGGCCGGGTACCTGGAGTACGCCCGCCTCGACGCGCCCCCGGCCGGGGACGGCCGTCCCGCCGGCCCCGGCGCGGACGCGTCCCGGACCGGGGACGACTACGCCGCCCGCCTCGGCGCCGCGTTCGCCTCCGAGACCGGGCTCTGCGCGCCCTCCCTGCCCTGGCACGCCCTGCGCACCCCGGTCGCCGATCTGGGCGCCGTACTGGCCCACGCGGCCGGCGCGCTGGGGAAGTTCGCCGTGGACGTCCTGGTCCTGGCGCGCACCGAGACCGCCGAGGTGGCGGAACCCGCCCCGGCCGGCCGGGGCGCCTCCTCCGCCATGCCCCACAAGCGCAACCCGGTGCTCGCCACCATGATCCGGTCCGCCGCCCTGGTCGTCCCGGCCCTGGCGGGCACCCTCGCCCAGGCGCTCGTCACCGAGGACGAGCGGTCGGCCGGCGTCTGGCACAGCGAGTGGCACACCCTGCGCGAATGCCTCCGGCTGACCGGCGGCGCCGCGCACACCGCCGCCGAGCTCGCCGCCGGGCTGACCGTCGACCCCGCCCGGATGCGGGCCAACCTCGCCCTGACCGGCGGCCTGTCCGTCACCGAGCGGGTCGCCGCCGTCCTCGCCCCGAGGCTCGGCAGGGCGGCGGCCCGCCGCCTGCTGACCGAGGCCTCCCTCACCGTCCACGCCACCGGAAGACCCCTCGGGGACGTCCTCGCCGCCGACCCCCGGCTGCGCGGCGTCCTCGGCCCGGAGGAACTGCGCGACCTGCTGGAACCCGCCCACTACACAGGAGCGGCCGGTCCCCTGACCGACCGGGCCCTGAGACGAGGAGCGAACACGTCATGACCGGTACAGCCCTGGAGGCACTGAAGTCGGCGCAGCAGCCCGACTGGCCCGATCCCGCCGCCCTCGCCACGGTCGTCGGCCTCCTGAGCGAACTCCCCCCGCTCACACCCCTCGCGGAGAGCGACGCGCTGCGCGCGCGGCTGGCCGCCGCCGCCCGCGGCGAGGCGCTCCTGCTCCAGGGAGGCCACTGCGCCGAGGAGTTCGGCGAACGCGCCCTCGGCGAGGCCGAGAGCACCGCCACCACCCTGCGCCAGATGGCCGAGATCGTCTCCTACGGCGCCGCCGTGCCCGTGGTGCCGCTCGGCCGGATGGCGGGCCAGTACGCCAAACCGCGCTCCAGTCCCACCGAGTCGCGCGACGGCACCGAACTCCCCGCCTACCGGGGCGCCGCGGTCAACGGCCTGGGGTTCACCGCCGCCGAGCGCGCCGCCGACCCGTGGCGGATGACGACCGCCTACGACACCGCCGCCCGGACCCTGGACCGCATCCGCCTGCTCGGCGGTCCCGACGCCCCGGACGGCCTCCCGCTGCACGTCAGCCACGAGGCGCTGCTCCTCGACTACGAGACGCCGCTGGTGCGCACCGACGAGGAGACCGGCCGCCGCTGGGCCGGTTCCGGCCACTTCGTGTGGATCGGCGAGCGCACCCGCCAGCTCGACGGCGGGCACGTGGCGTTCGCCGCGCGGATCGCCAACCCCGTCGGCGTCAAGGTCGGCCCGACCGCGACCGCCGACGAACTGCTCGCCCTCGCCGAGGTCCTCGACCCCGACAACGAGCCCGGCCGGCTCACCTTCATCACCCGCATGGGCGCGGGCGCCGTCCGCGACGTGCTGCCCGGCCTGGTGGAGAAGGTCACCGCCGCCGGTTCGCCCGCGCTGTGGGTGTCCGACCCGATGCACGGCAACACCCGGGTCGCCCCCGGCGGCCGGAAGACCCGTCTGCTCGACGACATCACCGCCGAGCTCCGGGCCTTCGTGGAGATCCACCGGGAGCTCGGCACCCACCCCGGCGGCCTGCACCTGGAACTCACCGGCGCCCACGTCACCGAGTGCGTCGGCGGCACCGACCCGGTGGCCCTCGACGACCTCGACCTGCGCTACACCACCGCCTGCGACCCGCGCCTCAACCGCGGCCAGGCCCTCGACCTGGCCTTCCTGGCCGCCGACCTGTGGAGGCCCGACCGATGAACACAGCCCCGACCCCGACGCCCGGACCGGCCCCGGCGTCCGGCTCCGCCCCGGCCCCCACCCCCGGTCCCGCCCCGGCGTCCGGTCCGTCCCCGGCGTCCGGCAAGCCCGCCGCCTTCCTCCTCACCGGCTCCTTCCTCGCCGTCTGCCGCGCCCCGCTCTACCTGGAGGAACTGACCCGGCGCGGTCTGAGAATCCTGCTGATCACCCCCGCCGCGTGGCGGGAGCAGGCCCTGGCCTCCCGGTCCGAGCCCGGCCACCCGGCCGCCGCCATCGACGACTTCGCGTTCGTCGAGGGCTCCGTGGACCGCGAGGGCTCCTTCAACGCGGGCGTCGTGGCCGCCGTCCGCGCCTGGCAGTCCCGCTACGAGATCACCGGCGCCTACGCGGCGGGGGAGACCCTCGTCGAACCCACCGGCCTGGTCGCCGACGCCCTCGGCCTGCCCTCCCCGGGGCTGCGCGCCAGCCGGGTCTGCCGCAGCAAGTACCTCCAGCGGCTCTACCTCGCCGAGTTCAGCCCCCGCGCGCTGGTCGTCCCGCCCGGCGGCCGGGCCGGCGCCGACCTGTCCGCCGTCCCCTTCCCGGCCGTCGTCAAGCCCGCCACCCGGCACTCCAGCTCGGGCGTGCGGACGGTCACCGACGCCGGCGCGCTGGCGGCGGCCCTGGCCGAGTACCCCGCACACGAGACGGTCCTGGTCGAGGAGAAGGTCCCCGGCCAGGAGTTCTCCGTCGAGGCGCTCGTCCAGCACGGCCGGCCCGTGTGGAGCTCCGTCACCGTCAAGCAGACCACCGACGCGCACGCCGACACCTTCGTGGAGCTGTCCCACACCGTCTCCGGCGCCCCCGGCCCGGAACGCGACGCGCTCCTCGACGTCAACGAGCGCCTGCTGCGCCTGCTGGACTTCCGGGACGGCATGACGCACTCCGAGTGGCGCCTGGACGCCGGGGGCCGCCCCCGCCTGATGGAGATCGCCGCCCGCACCCCCGGGGACGGCCTCACCGTCCTCTACCACCTCGCCACCGGGCGGCCCGTCGAACCGGAGATCATCCGCATCGCCCTCGGCGAGACCGCCGAGTACCCCGCGCCGACGCGTTACGCCCGCCAGGTGTACGTGGAGCACGAGCCCGGCATCCTGGAGGAGGTGTCGGTCGACTGGCCGGGCGTCGGCGTCGAGTGGGCGGGCGAGGGCGACCTCTGGCCCGAGGTGCGCGTCGGCCGTGCCGACGACCCGCCGACCCTGCGGGCCGTCTTCACGCAGAAGGAGAAGGGCTCCTACGTCGGCCCGCTGCACAGCAGCGAGGACCGGGTGGCGAACTTCTTCATCGACGCCCCCGGGCCCGCCGAGCTGGACGAGCTGGAGGCGAGGGTCCGCGCGGCCGTCACCGTGCGCACCGCACCCGCGGAGCCGGCCGGATGAGTGCGCACGGGGCCGGAGGGCCCTCCTCACCCGTACGGACGGCGGACGCGGACACCACGCCGGACACCGCCGCCGTCCCGGACGCGGACACCGCCCCGGAAGCGGTCGCTCCTCCGGAAGCGGTCCCCACCCCGGACGCGGACACCACCCAGGACGCGCGCCCCGCCCCGGAAGCGGTGTCCGCGCGCCGGGCGTTCGCCGAGGCGCCGCTCGCCGTCAAGACGCTGCTCGCCGGGGTGTTCATCAACCGCCTCGGCGGCTTCCTGAACATCTTCCTGGTCCTCTACCTGACCTCCCTCGGCCACTCCCCGGGCCGGGCCACCCTCGCGCTCGGCGCCTACGGGGCCGGGACCGTCCTCGGGGTGCTCATCGGCGGTTCCCTCTCCGACCGGATGGGGGCCCGCAACACCACCGCGGTCAGCATGGCGGCCTCGGCCGTGCTGACCGCCGCCCTGCTGTACCTCGGCGACTACGGCACCCTGCTGGCCGTCGTCGTCCTCGCCGGCCTGGCCGGGCAGATGTTCCGGCCCGCCTCCGCGGCGCTGCTGTCCGAACTGGCCGGCGAGGACCGGCAGGTCATGGTCTTCGCCATGTACCGCTTCGGCCTGAACCTCGGCGCGATGGCCGCGCCGCTGGTCGGCTTCGGACTGTTCCGCCTCGGCGGCGACAGCTACCACCTGCTGTTCTGGGGGGAGGCGGTGATCGCCCTGGCCTTCGCCGTGCTCGCCTGGCGCACCCTGCCGGCCGACCGGGCCGGCGGCGCCCGGAAGACCGGGGAGGCCACCGGGAGCTACCTCGCGGTCCTGCGCGACCGGAGGTTCTCCCTCTACCTGGTCGCCACCCTCGTCCACACCGCGGTCTACGCCCAGTACCTCTCCACGCTCCCGCTCGACGTGGCGGCGGCCGGCCTGGCCGTCTTCTGGTACACCGTCGCGGTCTCCCTCAACGGCTTCCTGGTCATCGCCTTCGAGCTGGTGCTCACCCGGATCACCCAGGCGTGGCCGGTGCGGGTCACCATCGGGGTGGCGTTCGCCCTGCTGGGCACCGGAGTCGCCCTGTACGGGCTGCCGATGGGCCCGGCGGTGATCGTCGCGGGCACCCTCGTGTGGACCCTCGGCGAGATCATCGGCGGTCCGGCGATCTTCTCGTACCCCGCCGTCGTCGCCCCCGCCCACCTCAAGAGCCACTACCTCGGCAGCTTCCACTTCGCCTTCGGCCTCGGTTCGGCCGTCGGCCCGGTGGCCGGCGGCTGGCTCCTCGCCGGGCTGGGCCACTCGTTCTGGTTCGTCCTCGGCGGGGCCTCGCTCCTCGCCACCCTGCTCGTCCTGGTGGCGCTGGGAGGTTCCGGCGCCACCGGGCGGCGGGGAGCGTGACCGCACCGGGCGGAGGGCCGCGGGTCTCCCCGCGGCCCTCCGCCCGTTCCACCCCCGTGTTCCCCCCTCCCGGAAGGAATCGCATGCGCAGCAACCTCGCCCTGGTCCCCCCGCCGGCCGAACCCGCGGTCTCCCCGCAGGACACCCTCCGGCGGATGGCCGACACCCTGGAGGACCTGTCCCGGTACGCCGCCGAGGCCGCCCGCACCCAGGCCCGGCCACCCGAGCCGGTCCCGGCCCCGGGGCCCGCGCCCGGCCCCGGCCCGGCCCGCGTCGAGTACGTCCACGGCGCCGACCGGATCGCGCACGCCATCCGCGAGGCCCTCGGCCGGGCCCGCGAGGAGATCCTCACCGCCCAGCCCGACGGCCCCCGCCCGGGCGCCGTCCTCGACGAGGCCTACACGGCCGTCCGGGACCACCTCTCCCGGGGCGTCTCCATGCGCACGCTCTACCAGCACAGCTCCCGCTTCCACGAGGACACCCGGCGCTACGTCCAGGCGGTCCAGAAGCACGGCGCGCAGGTCCGTACCCTGCCCGAGTTCTTCGACCGGCTCATCGTCATCGACGGCGAGGTGTCCTTCATCCCCGCGGACGCCACCCGGACCTCCGCCGTCGTGATCCGCGACCGGGCGGTCACCGGCTTCCTCGCCGACGTGTTCGAGAAGGCCTGGGACCGGGCCGAGCCCTTCCCCTACCGCCCGGTGCGGGCCGTCCGCGCCGCCTCCGAGGTGGTGCCGGACATGCGGCTCGCCATCCGCAAGCTGCTCATCGAGGGCTGCTCCGACAAGGCCATCGCGCGCCGGCTCGGGGTCAGCCTGCGGTCGGTCCAGGGCCACGTCTCGTGCCTGCGCGACCAGTACGGAGCACAGCACCGTTTCCAGCTCGGCTACCTGGTGGGCCGGGGCGAGAGCGCCCTGCCCGCCATCGACTGAAGGAATCCCGACCATGCACCGGCTCGACGCCAACGAGAACCCCTACCCCCCGCTGCCCTCGGTCCGCGCGGCCCTCGCCGGGGCGGCCGGCCGCGCCCACCGCTATCCCGACCGCTTCTCCACCGGCCTGACGGAGGCCCTGGCCCGCCGCCTCGGCGTGCCGGCCGCCCATCTGGCGGTCGGCGCCGGTTCGGTGGCGGTGCTCCAGCACCTGCTGCACGCCCTGCTCCGCGACGGCGACGAAGTGCTGTTCGCCTGGCCGTCGTTCGAGGCGTATCCGCACCTGACGGAGGTGAACCGGGCGGTTCCGGTCCGGGTGCCCCTGTCGGGCGCGGACGCCGCCCACGACCTGGACGCCATGGCCGGGGCGATCGGCCCGCGCACCCGGGTGGTCCTCGTCTGCAACCCGAACAACCCGACCGGCACGGTGGTCGGCCGGGCCGCCCTGGAACGCTTCCTCGACCGGGTGCCGGCCGGGGTGACCGTCGTCCTCGACGAGGCCTACCGCGAGTTCGTCACCGACCCGGACTCGCCCGACGGCGTCGAGCTCCACCGCGACCGCCCCCACCTGGTGGTCGTCCGCACCTTCTCCAAGGCGTACGGCCTGGCCGGCCTGCGCGTCGGCTACGCGGTCGCCCACGAGGCCCTCGCCGCCGCGATCCGCTCCTCCGCCGTGCCGTTCGGCGTCAACTCGGCCGCCCAGACGGGCGCCGTCGCCTCCCTGGAGGCGGAGGACGAACTCCTGGAGCGGGTGGGGGCACTGGTCCGGGAGCGCGAGCGGGTCGCGGCCGCCCTGCGGGCCGGGGGCCTCGCGGTCCCCCGGAGCGAGGCCAACTTCCTCTGGCTCCCGCTGGCCGGCCGCACGGCGTCCTTCGCCGCGGCCTGCGCCGACGCGGGCCTCGCGGTCCGCGCCTTCCCCGGCGAGGGCGTCCGCGTCACCGTGGGCACCCGCGAGGCCAACGACGTCCTCCTCACGGTGGCCGCCTCCTTCGTCCCGTCGGTCGTCTGAATCCTCCGCCCCGCCCGGACCCGAGGGGCCGGCTCCCGCCGGGAGCCGGCCCCTCGGCCTCGCGGCCCGTCCGCGCGCGGGGCGCCGCCCCGTCCCGGCCCGCCCCTCGCCGGGCCGGTACGGGGCCGTCCGTCAGCCCGCCGCGAGGGCGAGCACCTTCCCGGCGGCGGCACCGTCCGCGGCGTACGCCCCCAGGTCGGCGTACTTGTCGCGCAGCTTCCGCTTCAGCACCTTCCCGGTCACCCCGACCGGGAAGTCCTCAGCGCCGAGGGCCACTTCGAGGAGCCGCAGCGCCGGCTGGCCCGCCGCCGCCAGCGCCTCGTTGGCGCGCAGCAGCAGCTTCTCCGCGTCGGCCCCGGCGTCCTGCGTGGTCACCACGGCGACCGGCACCGCGGCCCCGCCCTCGCCGCCCGCGACCACGGCGACGTCGTCGAACTCGGGCACGTCGTTGAGCAGCACCTCCTCCATGAGCGTGGAGTACGCCGGGCCGGTGGCGGTCCGGATCTGGTCGGCGGTCCGGTCCACCAGGTAGAAGTCGCCGTTCGCGTCCCGGTAGGCCATGTCGCCCGGCAGCCAGTACCCGGCCAGCTTGTACCGGTAGGTGGTCTCGGAGTCGCCCCAGTACCCGGGCGTGATCGCCGGGCCCCGGGCGGCCAGGAAGCCGACCTCGCCGTCGTCCGCGTGGCTGCCGTCCTCGCGCAGGATCGTCACCTCGGCGACCCCGACCGGCTTCCCGGCGCAGCGGTCGTTGCGCTCGGTCTCCTTCGTGCGGATCTTCAGCAGCACGCCCCAGCCCAGCTCGGTCGTGCCGAGCCGGTCGAAGAACTGCGCCGACGGCAGGTGCGGGGAGCGGTGCTCCAGGGTCCGGGTGATGTGCGCCTGGTGCACGGCGTCGCCGATCGACACCCAGGTGCCGACGCTGTCGAGGCGGCCCTTCGCGTTCTCGAGCGCGGCCAGTTCGGCGTAGGAGTGCGCGAACGCCATCACCGCGGTCGGCTTGTGCTCGGCCACCGCCTCGGCCAGTTCCTCGCCGCTGCGGTCGCTGTGCGCGACGATCGGGGTCCCCGCCAGGACCGCGTACACGGTGAAGGCGATGCAGCCGAGGTGCGACTGCGGAAGCGCCGTCAGCATCAGCGAGTTCGGCTGCTCCACGAAGTCCACCAGCCGGAACTGCGGCCCGGCGACGATCGTGCCGTGGGTGTGGATCGTCGGCTTCGGCCGGCCCGTCGTGCCGGAGGAGTGCAGGACGACGACCGGGTCCTCCTTGACGTGCCGCCAGTACGCGCCCGGGGGCAGCGCCGCCGCCGGCGGCGACGGCAGGTCCTCCTCCTCCTGGGTCCAGACGAGCCGGTCGAGGACCCCGCCGTGGGCGCGCAGGTCGGCGAGCCGGGCCCGGTCCGCGTAGAGGCCCACGGGGGCGGTCTGCTCGATGAGGGACGCGGCGATCGGCGCCGTGGCCTTGCTGTTGACGAGGACGGCGACGGCGCCGATCTGGGCCAGCGCGTAGAAGTGCACGGAGTACGCGAAGGAGTCCTCGAACCAGACCGCGACCCGGTCCTTGGGCCGGACGCCCCGCGCGAGGTACCAGGCGGACCAGGCCTGTGCCAGCCGGTCCACCTCGGCCAGGCTCCAGTCGTGCTGTTCGGCGCCCGCCAGGTTGGTGAGCGGGCGGGTGGAGTGGACGAAGGGGGTCGTGGGGCTCGGGCTCGCGGCGAGGGCCGCGCGCAGCAGGTTGCCGCCGCCGACGGTGGTGTCGGCGGCCAGCGCCGCGCGCTGCTCGGGGTCGAGGACGGTCGCGGCGAAGCCCGTGCGGGAGTCGGTCATGTCGTGCCTCTCTTGATGGGGAGGTCGGAGTGCGCGCGCGGGTGCGCGGCGGTGGTGCGGGGCCGGGATGCGCGGCGGTGGCGCGGGGCCGGAGTGCGCGCGGGTGCGCGGCGGTGGCGCGGGGGCGGGCCTTTCGGCGCACCCCGCGAGTCAGACGGACGAGAAGAGGCGCGCGCAGAGGTCGCGGTAGTTGTCGAGCTCGGCGCCCAGGGCCCCGCGGACCGTGGACATCAGCGACGTGAAGTCCTCCTCGGTGCCGTCCCTGACGGTGTCGGCGAGGCGGCGCGCCGCCTCCGCCAGGGCCGTGCGGGCGGCCACCGCCTGCGGATTGGCCGCCTGCACGTCCCAGTACACCTCCGGCGTGCCGGAGGAGACCCGGGCCACCAGTGAGGCCAGCGTCTTGTGCGGGGGCGGCGCGATCCGCGCGACCTCCTCCGCGTCGGTGCCCATGCCCGACAGGGCGAGCCCGAAGGAGAGGACGGTCGCGTGGGTGAGTGCCTGGGACACGGCCGTCAGCCGGTCGTGCTCGGCCGCGTCCACCCGGACGATCCGGCTGCCCCAGGACTCCACCAGCTTCAGCAGGGCGGCGGCCATCGGTCCGTCGAACGACACCGACGCGGCGACCACGCGCCCCTCGAAGCCGAGCGCCGGGGCGAACATGGGGTTCAGGCCCACGCCCTCCACCCCGCGCAGGTGCTTCCGGAACTCCTCGTCGATCCGCTGCTTCACGGACAGCGTGTCGACGAGCAGGGCGCCGGGCCGCAGCGCGGCGGCCACCCCCTCGACGGCGGCGAGCGCCACCGGTTCCGGCACGGCCAGGACGACCATGTCGGCCTCGCCCAGCTCCCGGGCCAGCGCGGGGGAGAGGTCGGTGATGTCGCCGGGGAGGGCGCGGACGCCGTCGGGGACGGGCGGGCCCGCCCCGGCCGGGTCCACGACGCGGACCCGGACGCCGCTGCCCAGCAGCTTCTCGGCGAACAGCCGGCCGACCGCGCCGCGGCCCCCGGCGATCACCGCGCTGCCTATCACGCCGGACTCCCGGCGGGGGCCAGGGCGGCGGACCGGGCCCGCCCCGCCGCGGGCCGCTCCAGCGCGGTGCCGACCACCGCCTGGACCATGGCCCGCGACTTGACCACCGTCTCCTCGAACTCCTCGTCCGGGTCGGAGAGCGCGATCACCGCGCCGCCGACGCCGAACGTGACCCGGTCCCCGGTGGCGACCAGGGTGCGGATGACGATGTTCAGGTCGGCGGCGCCGCCCAGCGAGAACCAGCCCAGCGACCCCGAGTAGACGCCCCGGGCGCCCTCTTCGAGCCGGTCGATGATCTCCATCGTCCGTTCCTTCGGCGCCCCGGTCATCGAGCCGCCGGGGAAGGCCGCCCGCACCGCCGACACCGCGGACTCGCCGTCGCGCAGGGTGCCCCGGATGGTCGACACCAGCTGGTGCACGGGCGCGTACGTCTCCACGTCGAACAGCTTGGGCACGTGGACCGAGCCGACCTCGGAGACGACGTTGAGGTCGTTGCGGATCAGGTCCACGATCATCAGGTTCTCGGCGCGGTCCTTCTCGTTGCCGAGCAGGTCCCGCCGGAGCAGTTCGTCCTCCGCCGGCGTCGCCCCGCGCGGCCGGGTGCCCTTGATCGGCTTGGACTCGACCGTCCGGTCGGTGCCCACCGTCATGAAGCGCTCGGGGGAGGCGCTGAGGACGGCGACCCCGGGGAAGTCGAGGAGCGCGCCGTACGGGACGGGGCTGATCCGGCGCAGTTCGGAGAAGGTCGTCACGGGGTCGATCCGCGCGTCCATCCCGACCTGGTTGGTCAGGCAGACCTCGTAGCTCTCGCCGTCGCGGATCTCCCGGTGGATCTCGGCGATCCGGTCCAGGTAGCCCTCGCGGTCGTGGCGCATGCGGATCATCCCGTCGAGCGCCGGGTCGGTCATCCCGGTGGTGGCGAAGGCGCTCCGGCCGCCGGGCCGCGCGGCGGGGGCCGCCGGGCCGAGGGCGCGCAGCCGGGCCGCGGTGCGGTCCAGCCAGGCGCGGGCGTCGCGGTCGTCGTCGCCCGCGGACAGGGCGAGCAGATAGGTCTCGCCCCCGGCGTGGTCGAAGGCCACCATCCGGTCCGCGAACAGCAGGGCGGCGTCGGGGGTGTCGGCCTTGTGCGCCTGCCGGCCCCCGCTGTCGGCCTTCAGTTCGTAGCCGAGATATCCCACGTATCCGAGGTTGAAGGCGAAGGGAAGGCCTTCGGGAACCGGAACGCGGCGTTGCGCGAGCTGTTCCTCCAGATAGGTGAAGACGTTCTGCGCGACGAGTTCGTCCCGCCCTCCGGGGCGGTGCACGCGGACCGTTTGTTCGAGCACCTGATACGTGAGGTATTCGGAGAGCGGGCCGGTTCCGTCGCCCATGAAGGAGAAACGCGAAAGGCCGTCCACGACCCGGCTGCTGTCCAGCCAGAAACTGTGTTCCCGGCCGGCGAAGAGTTCCCGGTAGGCGACTTCGGTGTCCGGCAGCAGGGACAGTTTCCTCACGTGCGTCCGGTACGGCTCGCGGGGCCGTGACGCGTCGTGCCGGGTCCCCGCGGCCGCGCGCCGCGCGCCGTGCGCCAGCGCCTGGTCGCGGAAGTTGGCCAGGAGTTCGCGGCCGTACTCGCTGCTGATGGACTCCGGGTGGAACTGCACGCCCCACACCGGCAGGCTGCGGTGGCGGACGGCCATGACCACGCCGTCGGAGGTCCAGGCGGTCGGCTCCAGTTCGTCGGGCAGCCGGACGGCGGCCAGCGAGTGGTAGCGCACCACGTCGTAGGGCGACGGGATGCCCGCGAAGAGTTCGGTGCCGTCGTGGGTGACGGACGAGATCCGGCCGTGCATCGGCAGCGGCGCGTGGCCGACCTCGCCGCCGAAGAGGTGGCAGATGCCCTGGTGGCCGAGGCAGACGCCGAGGACGGGCAGTCCGCTCTCCAGGATGGCGCGGCGGCTGATGCCGAAGTCGCGCTCGCGCTCGGGGCGGCCGGGGCCGGGGGAGACGACGACGGCGTCGTAGTCGGCCATGTCGAGGGTGGACCAGTCGGTCTCGTTGGGGACGACGACCGGCGGGCGGCCGTTCACCTCCCCGAGGAGCTGGTAGAGGTTGTAGGTGAACGAGTCGTGGTTGTCGATCAGCAGGGTCCTCATATCGCGCTCCCGGAAGCGGCGGGGGCGGGGGACCCGGGGGCCGGGGAGGCGCCCGCGATGACGAGGTCCTCGACCCGGCAGGTCTCCTCGATGACCAGGTCGTAGAGCCGGCGCAGGAAACCGAGGTCCATTCCGTGTTCCGTGCCGAAGGCCGCCGCCCTTTCCTGGACCAGTCCGATGCGGTGCGGCTGCATCATCGGAATGCCGTTCTCCTTCTTCACGCGGGCGATCTCCACACAGATCCCGACGCGTTCCCGCACGATCTCCAGGAATCGTTCGTCGATCCGGTCGAGCCGCGTGCGCAGCTCCTCGATGTCAGCAGTGGCTTGCGCCGTGGTGGTCATGCCTCCATACCTCCCGGGTCCCTACGCTCACGGAAATCGCTTCACGCAGGAACTCTCGCCCGGCGGGGCACTCCGGGAGAAGGGCGTCCAGGCTTCGTGAATGCGCACTGCGCATTCACGAACCCTGGACGGGGAGAATCACCGGCCCCGTTCGCCGGTGCCGGTGGGCGGTACGGGGAATCCGGCGGCCGGGCCGGTGGGCGTCATGAGGGAATCCGGCGGCCGGGGCCGGTGGACGGCATGGAGAATCCGGCGGCCGGGTCGTGTCCCGGCCGCCGGATCGTCCGTCCGGGTCGTCCGGTCGGCTCTTCCGTCCGTCCGGTCGGCTCTTCCGTCCGGTCGTCCGGCCGTCCGTCCCGCGTCAGTCGCCGTGGCCGGTGCCCCCGCTGCCGAAGCCGCCGCTGGAGATCCCGCCCCACTTGCGCTTCTCCTCGTTCGGGGGCTCGGGAGAGGTCTCCGACCCGGAGCTGCCGGGACCGTTCAGCTGGTAGGGCATGAGCCGGTGTTCGCTGTCGGTGTGCGGCATCTCGGTGGGCCTGCGGTACTCGGTCGCCTCGCCGGGCAGTCCGGCGTCGTCGGGCCGGTGCGGCTGTTCCTCCGCCTTCGGCGGCGCCGGTTCGCGGTTGCGGAGCCGGATGCCGAAGGCGAACGCGCCGATGAGGACGGCGACGACGACGAGACCGCCGAGAACCTGTGCCAGGCCTGACTGCCAAACCCCAGCGGCCAGGTTCTCTGCTGCGCTGAGAGTGTTCATGTCTACGGATTACCCGATTCCGCTTCTTTGGATGCGCTCGGCGGACATCTCTTCGGATTCACCTGAAACATGTGGCCCTCCCCGGCGCGTCTATGAGGTGTACGGCGACCACACCGGTGGCCGGAGAACGGGGGAGGGGCATGAGACAGGCCCGCGCGGACGCGTTCCTGGAGTTCGCGTCCGCACGCACGGGACACCTGTTCCGCTCGGCATGCCTGCTGACCAGCGGTGACACCCACCTCGCCGAGGACCTCACCCAGGAGACGCTCGGCCGGATGTACGTCCACTGGGGCCGTATGGCGCGGGTCGGGAACCCCGCCGCGTACGCCCAGACCGTGCTCGTCCGCACGTTCCTCAGCCACCGGCGGCGCCGTTCCGCCACCGAACGCCCGCTCGGCGAACTGCCCGACCGCGCCTCCGACACCGGGGAGGACCCGGCGCTCCGGATCGCCCTCCTCGACGCGCTCGCCGCGCTCGCGCCCAAGGACCGGGCGGTCGTGGTGCTGCGCTACTGGGAGGACCGCAGCATCGAGGAGACCGCCGACGTCCTGCACGTCAGCTCCGCCGCCGTCCGCACCCGGTCCGTACGGGCCCTCGCGAAGCTGCGGGAACGGCTCGGCGGCGGCATCGCCGAGTTCGCCACCCGCTGACCCGCCCGCCCCGCGCCCCCTTCTTCCTCCTCTTCCCTTTCCTTCCTCCCTTCCCTCCGGCGGTCCGGCCGGCCATCCCCCTCCTCCGCGCTCCCGCCACGAACCGGAATCGGTGATCCCCCATGTCCCAGCACAGAGACCCCCAGCACAGAGACCCCCAGCACAGAGACCCCCAGTCCGGAGACCCCCAGCACGGGGGGTCCCGGCCCGAAGACCTCCGGCCCGACGGCTTCGAGCAGGAGCTCGGCACGGTGCTGCGCCGCGCCGGCGAGGGCTTCCCCGCCGACGACCGACGCGAACTGGTCGACGGCGGGCTCCGGCGCGGCCGGCGCCGGCTGGTGCGCCGCCGGCTCGCGGTGTCCGGAGGCGTCCTCGCGCTCGCCGCCGTCACCGTCGGCGGGGTGTACGGCGGCTCGCTCCTCGGCCCCGCCGGGGAAACGACGACCGCCACCGTGGCGGCGCCCCCGAAGCCGCCCGCCACCAGCGCCCCCGCGGACCGGGAGCCGGAGGAGGCGCGCATCCCGGTGAAGGACATCGCGGCCGTCCTCCGGGCCCACACCCCGGCCGGCACGTGGCGGATCGACAACCCCGACGGCACGGGACAGAGCGCCGGCGGCGTCTACGACGACGGCCGCGGCGAGGCGGCCGTCACCGTCGGCCTCTACCGCGCCGCCGGCTCGGGGAAGGCGGGCGAGGAACAGGTCACGTGCCCCGAAAAGGTCTTCACGCCCTTCGACGCCTGCGAGACCGAGAGGCTGCCGGGCGGCGGCCGGCTCATGGTCCTCCAGGGGTACGAGTACCCCGACAGGCGGGAGGACACCAAGAGCTGGCGGGCGGTCCTGCTCACCCGGGACGGGTTCCTCGTCGACGTGAGCGAGTACAACGCCCCGGCCCAGAAGGGGTCCCCCGTCAGCCGCCCGAACCCGCCCTTCACCCCCGCCCAGCTCAAGGCCCTCGTCACGGCCGACGCCTGGCGCCCGCTCCTCGCGAAGCTGCCCGCACTCCCGCGGCGGAAGCCCGCTCCGGACACGTACCGGACGCCCGCCGGGCCCGACGCCGCCGCCACGCAGGCGATCCTGCGCTCCCTCCTGCCCCGGGACGTGAAGGTGGAGGACCGGGGCGGCCAGGACGGCTACGCCTACGTCGTCGTCGACGACGGCAAGGGCCGCAGCTTCGTCCAGATCAACGTCCAGTCCCGCATGCAGGACGTCGCCGGGCACCTGTCCGACAGCGGGGACGTCACCACGCTGCCCGACGGCCGCATGGTCGGGGTCAGCCGGGGACCGGGCGAGAAGGGCGGCGCCGGCGTCGTCATGTGGACCGTCGACACCCTGACGCCCGGGGGCTTCCGGGTCGTGGTCTCCGCCTTCAACACCGGGGCGCAGCACGAGGACGCCACGCGCGCCGAGCCCGCGCTGAGCGTGAAGGAGCTGAAGGACGTCGCGCTCAGCCCGAAGTGGCTGAAGTACGCCGGATAGGCCGGTCACGCGGGGGAACGGGGGTGGCGGTACGGGGGTCCGCCGCCTCCGTTCCCCCGCCCCCGTCCGGCGGACACCGCCCCCGTGCCCGCCCCCACCCGGCGCCCCCGTCCGGTGTCCACCGCCCCGCCGTTACTTGGCGTCCGCGTACCGCTCCACCGTCGCCGTCGTGAACGGGAACCTCACCGGCGTGTCGCCGAACGTGATCCTCCCCGCCTCGTCGCCCGCCGCGCGGACCGCCTCCGTGACCGCCTCCGCCTCCTCCGCCGGGCAGTGCACGATCACCTCGTCGTGCTGGAAGAAGACCAGCTCCGCCCGCATCCCGGCGAGCGAGCGCCGCAGGGCCGCCAGCATCAGGAGCGCCCAGTCGGCGGCGCTGCCCTGGACGACGAAGTTGCGGGTGAAGCGGCCGCGCGCCCGGGCGTCGCCGGAGGCGTACCCGGGGACGGGCCCGCCGTCCGCCGCGGCGCCGTCCTCCTGGGGCAGGCCCGCCTCCTCCGCGTCGCCCGCGCCGGCCGCGCGCGGGCTGGTCCGGCCGAGCCAGGTCCGGACGAGCCGGCCCTCCTCGCCCGCCCGCGCGGCCTCGTCCACGTACGCCACCGCGCGCGGGAAGCGGCGGCGCAGGGCCGCCAGGTTCTTCAGGCCGTCCCCGCTGGTCTGCCCGTAGATCGCGCCCAGGAGCGCGAGCTTGGCGTGGTCGCGGTCGCCGGAGAAGGCGCGGGCCGAGAGCCGGGTGTACAGGTCGTCGGGGTGGCCCGCGACCTCCATCAGGCCCGGGTCGCGGGAGATCGCGGCGAGGACGCGCGGCTCCATCTGGTCGGCGTCGGCCACGACGAACCGCCACCCCTCGTCGGCGATCACGGCCCGCCGGATCACCTTCGGGATCTGGAGGGCCCCGCCGCCGCTGGTGGTCCAGCGCCCGCTGACCGTGCCCCCGGGCAGGTACTCCGGCCGGAAGCGGCCGTCCCGCACCCAGTCGGCCAGCCACGACCAGCCGTGCGCCGTCCAGATCCGGTACAGCTTCTTGTACGCGATCAGCGGCTCCACCGCCGGGTGGTCGATCTCCGCCAGTTCCCAGCGGCGCGTGGACCGCAGCCGGATTCCGGCCCCCGCGAAGGCCTTCACCACGTCGGCCGGGAGGTCGGGCCGGACGCGGCGGCCGAACGCCGCCGACACCTCGTCCGCCAGTTCGGCGAGCCGGCGCGGCTCGCCCCCGCCCGCGTACCGCTCGCCGAGCAGCTCCGTCAGCAGCTCCCGGTGCGCGTCGGCCCGCCAGGGCAGTCCCGCCCGGTGCATCTCGGCGGCCACCAGCGTCCCCGCCGACTCGGCGGCCGTGAGCAGCCGCATCCTGCCCGGGTGCTCGGCCCGGTCGTGGCGGCGCAGCTGCTCCGCGTAGACCGCGAGCAGCCCCTCGAAGGGCACGGACGCCACCGGGCGCGGCTCGAAGAGCGAGTCCTGCGGACCGGGCCCGGCGGCCCCGCGCTGCGGGGGGTCGGGCGGTACGGGGGCGTTCCGCAGGCGCGCCCAGGCGGCGGCGGCCGAGCGGGGCTCGCCGAGCCGTCCCTCGTGGCCGAGGAGCAGCTGCTCGGCGCCCTCCACGTCGTAGCACCGCTCGACCCGCACCCCCGCGGCGAGGAGCCGCGGGTACACCTCGGCCGTCGACCGCCACACCCAGCGGGTCACCTCCGGGCGGGCCCGCACGGCCGCCACCAGGTCGGGCTCGCGCCGCACCGGACCGGCGGGCGCCCCGTCCGGGCCGAGGGGCGCCAGCAGCGCCCCGTCCCCCTCGGCCTCGGCCGCCAGCGCCCACCTCTCGCTCATGGGGCGAGTCTGGCAGCAGCCACTGACAGGCCGGAGCCCGGCGACGCGGGACACGGGGACGGGGCGCGGGCACGGCGGTACGGGGCAGGAGGGCCGGGCCATGGGGACGGCGGCGCGCGGCACGGGGTACGGGGTACGGGGCCCGGGGACGGCGGCGCGCGGCCCAGGAGGTGGGGTACGGCGGCGGCACGGGGCGGGGCGGCGACCCGGCTCCGACCCCGGTCACCGCCCCGTCGTCCCACCATGGCCGGTCAGCGCGTCAGGCGCCACGCGGGAAGGACCGACGCGGCGACCGCCACCACCGCGCACACGCCCGCCGCCGCGCCGACCGCGGTCCAGGGCAGGACCAGGGCGACCGGGGCCGAGAGGGCGGCCAGGCCCGCGCCCAGGGTGCCGAGGACGACCGCCGTCACCGCCAGGCCGAGGACCGCGCCGATCGCCACGGCGAACGACGCCTCGCCCGCCACCACCCGCAGGACCTGGGTCCGGGTGGCCCCGGCGAGCCGCAGCGAGGACAGTTCCCCGCCCCGTGCCGAGACCGCCATGAGCAGGGTGCTGGCGAGGGCGATCACCGTGTGGACGAGGGCGATGCCGAGGACGAGGAGCAGGCCGAGCCGGGTCTGCGGGCCGCTCGCGGGGCGTTCGGCCGCCGCCCACGCGTCGGCGGTCGCGACCGTTCCGCCGCCCGCCTCCAGGGCCCGGACCGTCGCCGCCCCGCCCCCGCGCGCCTCGATCCGGTCGAGGACGGAGCCCGGGGCGTTCGCCCGGGTGACGTACGGGCCGTTGTCGCCGGTCCCGAGCGCCAGGACGGCCGCCACCCGGAGCCGCACCGGGCCGCTTCCGTCCGCCCGCCACACCTCCACGGTCTCCCCGACCCGCCGCCGCTCGAACTCCTCGTTGACGACGATCGACCGGTCGTCCAGGTCCCGCACGTCCCCCGCGACCACCGGGAGCCGGGACAGTTCCGCGAAGGCCGCCGGATCGGCGACCGCCCGCGCCCCGTACTTCACGAGGGCCTCCTCCCCGTCCCGCACGAAGACGGAGGTCGGCCCGGTGGCGGAGACGACGGCCCCGGCCGGCGCCGTCACCGGTCCCAGGTCCGCCCCGCGCGCCACGTACGCGGCGGTCGTCCGCTCCCGCGCCTCGACGCCCTTCGCGCGCGTGACGCTCGCCGCCGAACCGAAGAGCGTCCCGGCGAGCGCCACGGTCACCAGGACGGGCGCGGCGACGGCGGCGGTGCGGCGCACGGAGGCCGCGCCGTTCTCCCGCACGAGCGTTCCCACGGCCCCCGGCAGGCGCACCAGCCGTGCCACGGGCCGGACGAGGAGCGGGGAGAGCAGGGCCACGCCCGTGATCAGGAGCATGGGGAGGGTCGTGTACGTCTTCCGCTTGAGCAGTTCGGACGGTTCCGTCGCCCAGGTGTGGACGAGGAGCCCCAGGCCGGCCAGGAGGAGGAGCGCGCCGGCCAGGGCCCGGCCCGGGGGCAGGACGTCCGTGTCGAGGTCCGCCTCGCGCAGCGCGGCCGCGGGCCCGATCCGGCCGGCCCGGCGGGAGGCGGCGGCCGCCCCGGCGAGGGCGACGGCCGTGCCCGTCCAGAAGGCGGCGTGGAAGGGCCAGGAGGCGTCGCCGACCGTGAACCACGCGGGCGCGAGGCCGCTGTCCACGAGTGCCCGGGCGAGCGGGGGAGCGCCCAGGGCGCCGAGCGCGCACCCGGTGGCGGAGGCGAGCACGCCGAGCACGGCGGCCTCGGCGAGGAGGAGGCGCCGGACCTGGCCGGGGGTGGCCCCGGCGGTCCTCAGGAGCCCGAACTCGCGGCGCCGCAGCGCGACGGCGAACGCGAACGTCGAGGCGACCACGAAGACGGAGACGAAGGAGGTGACGCCGCCCGAGGTGCCGAGGAGGGCGTTGAGCGAGGTCAGGGCACGGGCGTCCCGCTCGGGGTCGGGGTCGGCGCGCACCCGGTCGGCGCCGGTGAGGACCTGCGCCCGGTCGCCGGCGAGGGCCCGGACCTCCTCGGCGGGGGCGTCGACGCCGACGGCGTCGGGGCCGCCCGCCGTGGTCACGGTCCAGCGGTCGCGGAGTGCGCGGAGGAGTCCGGCGTCCACAGGCTGTGGACGGTCGAGCCGCCGTTCCACCGGGACGGTGCCGGGCCCGCGCCGCACGTCGAGGGTCAGCCGGTCGTGGCCCCGGACGACGACGGGCGAGGAGGCGAACCTCTGGGGAGAACGCTCGGGCGCGTGAAAGGTGGCGTCGAGACAGAGCCCGGTGGCGGCGAGCAGCCCCGCCCCGAGGGCCAGGGCCACGAAGCCGCCGAGGAAGGAGGCCCAGCGGGTGCGGAGGCCGGAGAGGACGACGGTCAGCACGTGATGCCTCCGGGGGCGTGCGGGAGGGCCGCCGTCCGCGGGGGGAGCGTCCGGACGGCGGCCGTCTCCAGGGAGGCCGTCCGCGGGGAGGACGTCCGGGCCGCGGCCGTCTCCAGGGAGGCCGTCCGGGCCGCGACGGCCTCCGCCGTCGGGGCGGACAGTTCGCCCGCCACCCGGCCGTCGACCAGGAAGACCACGCGGTCCGCGCGGGCCGCCGCCACCGGGTCGTGGGTGACCATGACGATCGTCCGGCCCTCCCGGTCGACCAGGTCCCGCAGCAGGCCGAGGATCTCGTGGCTCGTCACCGAGTCGAGCGCGCCGGTCGGTTCGTCGCCGAAGAGGACGGCCGGCCGGGTGATCAGCGCCCGGGCGAGCGCGACGCGCTGCTGCTGCCCGCCGGACAGCTCACCGGGCCGGTGCCGCTCGCGCCCGGCGAGGCCGACCCGGGCCAGGGCCTCCCGCACCTCCGTACGGGACGGGCGGCGGCCCGCGAGCCGCAGCGGCAGGGCCACGTTCTGCGCGGCGGTCAGGGAGGGCAGCAGGTTGAAGGACTGGAAGACGAAACCGATCCGGTCCCGCCGCAGCAGCGTCAGCCGCCGTTCGCCCAGTCCCTCCAGGGAGACGCCGTCCACCTCCACGGTCCCGGAGGCCGGCCGGTCGAGCCCGGCGGCGCACTGGAGGAGCGTGGACTTGCCGGAGCCCGAGGGCCCCATGACGGCGGTGAAGGTCCCGGCCCGGAAGTCGAGGTCGACGCCGTCGAGGGCACGGACCTCCCCGTGGTGGCGGACGAGCCCGCGGAGCCGTACGGCGGTCGGGGCGGCGGCGGTGGTGGCAGTCGGGGTCATGGATCGATCGAACCGTTTCCGGCGCCGCCGGGCACGACCGCTGAGGGGCGTCCCCGGGGTGGGGCCAGACCCACCCCCGGACACCCGCACGCCCCCCAGCCCCCCGCCCCCCCCGCCCCCCCGCCCCCCCGCCCTTCGCGGACGCGCGGCGGCGGCTGAGACCATCGGAGGGACGGGTACGCGCCGGCCGCCAGGGAGCCGGCACGACCCCGCCGGACGGCGGAACGCCCGGCGGGGACGCGGAACGGGACGCGAGGACGGCGTGGGCACCACCATCGACAAGGCCTTCGAGGCGCTGTACGCGAGCGACGACGACTCGCTCGACACGGCGGCCTCGCTGCTCGCCGCCGACCCGGGCGCGGACGCGGAGCTCGCGCGGCGGGGCGAGGGGTTCGTGCGGACCCTGTGGGAGCGGGGCTGGCAGCCGGCGGACCTCGTCCGCGCGGCCCGCCGCGACCTCGCGGAGGAGCACGTACGGCTCCTCTCCGGCCTGATCAGGACGGAGACGGCGGGGTACGGACGGCTGCCGCACCGCTGGCGGGCGCAGCTGGACGGGCTGGAGACGGGGGCCGGCCGGCCGGCGGACCGCTTCTCGCGCGCGACGGCCGTCCTGGAGCTGTACCGGCTGCTCGTCCGGCTGCCGCGCCTGGACGCGGTGGGGCCGGTGCCGGGGGAGACGCTGCCCCCGGCCGCCGCGGGGGAGCCCCGGATGCTCACCCGGATCAGGGCGCTGCTCGCGAAGGCGGAGGCGACCGGTTACCCGGAGGAGGCGGAGGCGCTGACGGCCAAGGCGCAGGAGCTGATGGCCCGCCACAGCCTCGACGGGGCGGCACTCGCGGCGGGGGCGCCGTCCCCGGAGACGCCCGGTGCGATCCGGATCGGGGTGGAACCCCCGTACGAGCAGGCGAAGGCGATCCTGCTCGACGCGGTGGCGACGGCCAACCACTGCCGGGCGGTGTGGAACGAGGCGTACGGCTTCTCGACGGTGGTCGGCTTCGAGACGGACCTGGACCCGGTGGAACTGCTGTACACGTCGCTGCTCGTGCAGGGGACGGCGGCGATGACGCGGGCGGAGGCGGAGCAGCGGGCGGGCGGCCGCAGGCGCACGAAGTCCTTCCGGCAGTCCTTCCTGCTCGCGTACGCGAACCGGCTGGGCGCCCGGCTCTCGGCGACGTCCCGCCGGGTGGCCGCCGGGGAGCCGACGCTCCTCCCGGCCCTCGCCTCGCGCGAGGCGGCGGTCACCACCCGCACGGACGAACTCTTCCCGGAGACCCGCGCGACCCGCGTCCGCGCGGCCTGGGACGAGGCGGGCTGGACCCACGGCGCGTCGGCGGCCGACCGGGCGGCCCTCCACCCGGAGCGGCGGCGGGTGGAGGGCGGGCGGTAGCGGGCGGCCGCCGGGGGGACGGAACGGGGCGAACGGACGATTCGGCGCGGATCGTGGTTAGGCTTCCCGCATGAGCTGGCTCCGGGCCCTGAAGGAGACCGCCCGCTCCGGGTTCGCCGTCGAGCGGCGGCGGCTGGAGCCCGCCGGGGCGGCGCGGGGCGCCCTGGGGCTCGCGCTCGTCGTCGGGTTCTCGCTCGCCTTCTTCGGCCCCGCCGTCGCCGCCTCCTCCGCCTTCGGCGCCTTCCAGGCGGCCATCGCCACCTTCCAGCGCTCCTGGCGCCCCCGCCCCGTCCTCGCCCTCGCCTCCGGCGCCAGCCTCGCCGTGTCGACGTTCCTCGGCTACCTCACCGCCGCCCACGACGCGCTCTTCCTCGCCCTGCTGCTCCTCTGGACGTTCCTGGCGGGGCTCGCCTGGGCCGCGGGGCCGATCGCCGGCCTCATCGCCTCCTCCAACGTGGCGATGATGCTGGTGACGGTCACCCTCCCGACCTCCGTCGCCACCGCCGCCGGCCACGCCCTGGTGATCTTCGCGGGCGGGTTCGTCCAGGCCGCCCTGGTCGTCCTCCTCCCGTCCCGCCGCTGGGGCGCCCAGCGCGACGCCCTCGCGGACGCGCTCGCCGCCGAGGCCGACTACGCCCGCCGCCTGTGCCGCGACCCGGTCGCCCCCTTCGACCCCGTACCGCTCATGACGGCCCGCAACGCCGCCGCCGTGACGCCCCGGCAGGCCCGCCGCCGCCCGGCCGAGCTGCACGGGGTCCGGGGCCTCGCGGAACGCGTCCGCCCGGTGCTCGCCTCGCTCGCGGACCCGGCGGTCGGCGTCCCCGCCGAGGGGCCGGAGCGGGACCGGGTGCGGGAGCTGCTCGCCGCGGCCGCCTCCGTCCTGGACGCCGCCGCGCACACGGTCCGGCACGGCGACCCCGCCGACGTGCCCGCGTCCGTCCTCGCCGCCCTCCGCACCCCGGACACCGGCTCCCTCCTCGCCGGCCCCTCCCACCGCGCCGCCCGCCGTCTCGCCGCGCTCCTCGGCGAGGTCCTGGAGACGGTCGAGCCGGGCGCGGACGCGCCGGCCGGGACGGCCCTCCGCTCCCGGCCGACCCTGCTCCGCCTCGCCCCGGTCGTCCTCGCGGAGGTCCGCGCCGAACTCCGCCCCGGCTCCCCGGTCCTGCGCCACGCGGTCCGCGTCTCGGCGGTCACGGCCGCCGGCTACCTCCTCGGCACGGCGCTCCCCTTCGGCCACGGCTACTGGGCGCCGATGGCCTCGGTGATGGTGATGCGCCCGGACTTCTCGCAGACGTACGCCCGCTCGGTGGCGCGGTTCGGCGGCACCCTGGTCGGCGTCGGCCTCGCGACGGCGGTGGTGCGGTGGGCCCACCCGGGCACGTACCCCTCCGCCGGGCTCGCGGTGCTGTGCGCCTTCGGGATGTACCTGCTGATGCGGACGGGGTACGCGGTGAGCCAGGTCTGCGTCTCCGCCTACGTCGTCTTCCTCCTCGGCATGGGCGGCGCGGGGGTGGACCAGACCGTGCGGGAGAGGGTGCTGCTGACCCTGGTCGGCGGGGTCCTCGCGATGCTGGCGTACGCGGTCTACCCGGCCTGGGAGACGCCCCGGCTGCGCGGCCGGCTCGCGGACTGGCTGGAGGCGATCGGGCGGTACGCGGCCGTGGTCGCCGCCGGGTACGCCGACCCGGCCGGACCGGCCGACCCGGTGGTCCGCGAGGCGCTCCTGCGGACCCGCGCCGCCCGGGTCGCCTGGCAGGAGGCGCTGGCGCGGGCCACCCACGAACCGGTGCGCCACCGGGGCCTCTCGCACGCGGCGGTGGAGCAGGCCGAGGAGGCGCTCGGCGAGTTCGGCCGGGTGGCGATGCTCATGGAGGCGCACCTGCCCGACCACGGCGCCGCGCCCCTCCCGTACGCCGCCGTCCTCGCGGAGTCCCTGCGCCGGTCGACGGAGCGGGGCGCGAAGGAGGTGCGGGAGCGGGGGGACCCGGCCTGGGAGGAGCTGCGGGAGACGGTCGGGGCCTGGTCCGGCGAGCCGCCGGACCACTTCCTGCTGCACAAGGGCGCCGTCCTCCTCCTGGAGGCCCTGGACGACCTGACGACGGCCCTGACGGCGTCCGCCCGGAGCCGCGGGGGCCCGTCCGGCACACCCTGACCGGACGCCGCCGCCCCGGCCCCCGGGCCGGAAAGCGGCCAGGTGGGAGGCCCTGCGGGCGGGTCGCGCCGACCGGTCGCACGCTCTGTCGCGTAGCCGCTACGCCACCCCTCGTGCACGTGCATCTGCTCACGCATCGGCATGTGAACACAGCTATGATCCGAGGAAGTTGACCCCTGCATCAAACAACCCGGGAGCTACCAGTGCATCCTGCGCATCACGCGTACAACGGCATGGCGGCCGAGGAACTGCGGGGTGTCGTCTGGCAGAAGAGCAGGCACAGCAATTCGCAGGGATCGTGCGTGGAATTCGCGAAACTTCCGGGGGGAAACGTTGCCGTCCGCAATTCCCGTCATCCGGAGGGGCCCGCGCTGGTCTACACGCCCGCCGAGATCGAGGCGCTCCTGCTGGGCGTGAAGGACGGGGAGTTCGACCACCTGGTGTGAACGCGGACGGCGCGCGCCGACGGCGCGTCCGGCACGGAAGAGGCCCCGGCGGTGACCGCCGGGGCCTCTTCCCCGTCTCCGTACGAGACCGTCCGTCTCCGCCCGGGACCGGCCGGGGCCGTCAGTGGCGACCCGGGACCGCTCGGGGCCGCCGGGGGCTACTCGGGGCCGACGCGGAACAGCGCCCACACGACCTTGCCCCGGAGCGTGCCCGCCAGCGGGTGCCAGCCCCAGCTGTCGCTGAACGAGTCCACCAGGAACAGGCCGCGCCCCGACTCGGCGGCGAAGTCCTCCTCGCCGTCGCGCGTCTCCGGGCTCTCGGTGCTGGGATCGCGCACGGCGCACACCAGGCGCGAGGCCCAGCGCATCAGGTGCAGCCGGACCGGCGGATTCCGGTCGTCGTCCCGGCACGCCTCCGCCGGCACCGCGTGGCGCAGGGCGTTGGTGACGAGTTCGGAGACGACGAGGGACACGTCGTCGAAGCGCTCGGACAGCTCCCAGCGGTCGAGCGTCGCGCTGGTGAACTTCCGTGCCCCGCGCACCGCTTCGTACCGCGCGGGCAGCGCGCAGGAGGCGGAGGTGGAGACGGCGCCGGGATCGAGCGGCGGAAGGCCCTGCCGTAAAGGCTCGAGCACGGTCGATCCATTCGTCCCCATGCGAGGCACTCCCGGGAATCGCGACTGTGGTGCGACAACACGACAACACGAACGAGTACGCGGCTGCGCGGGCCCCATGGTTCCGAATGCGCCCACGGGATGCAAGGGCAGATGCACGTGCACGTGCCGGACCTGTCCGTTCCCATGCTGAATCTATGCATAAGTCATCCGGACCTGGAAGGAAACTTTCCGCTATCTGCACGCACTGTGCGCACGAAGACCCAGAAGTCGCCACTCATCTGTAATCGCCTGTGTACGCCCCGGAGCGTTTGGTGGCAGAATCCGGGGCTCGACGGGGGCCGGACGGGGGTTCGACACCAAAGGGGAGGCTGGGGCCGTGACCGCAGGCGAAACGGGCGGAGCGAGCGGGAGCGTGGTGCGGCGCATCCTGCTGGGCTCCCAGCTCAGGCGGTTGCGGGAGTCGCGCGGGATCACCCGCGAAGCGGCCGGCTACTCGATCCGCGCGTCCGAATCCAAGATCAGCCGCATGGAGTTGGGACGGGTGAGCTTCAAGGCCAGGGACGTCGAGGACCTGCTCACGCTCTACGGCGTCAGCGACGACGCCGAGCGCGGAGCCCTCCTCGGGCTCGCCCGCGAGGCCAACGTCGCCGGCTGGTGGCACAGCTTCGGCGACGTCCTGCCCGGCTGGTTCCAGACGTACATCGGGCTCGAAGGCGCCGCCTCCCGCATCCAGGTCTACGAAGTGCAGTTCGTGCACGGCCTGTTGCAGACCGAGGAGTACGCCCAGGCCGTCGTCTCCCGGGGCATGCCCGGCGCCCCCCGCGCCGAGATCGACCGCCGGGTCGCCCTGCGGCTCGAACGCCAGAAGATCCTCGTCTCCGAGCACGCCCCCCGGTTCCACGCCGTCCTCGACGAGGCCGCCCTGCGCCGCCCGTACGGCGACCGCGACGTCATGCGGGGCCAGTTGAGGCACCTCATCGAGATCTCCGAGCACCCCGGCGTCACGCTCCAGATCATGCCCTTCAGCTTCGGCGGCCACGCCGGCGAGAGCGGTGCCTTCACCGTGCTGAGCTTCCCCGAGTCCGACCTCTCCGACGTCGTCTACCTGGAACAGCTCACCAGCGCCCTCTACCTCGACAAGCGCGAGGAGGTCGCCCAGTACCGGCGGGTGATGGAGCGGCTCCAGCAGGACGGGCCGGATTCGGCCGAAAGCCGGGACATCCTCCGGGGCCTCCTTCAACTCTCCTGATCCATCAGTACGATGACGCCACATCAGTCGCACACCAGTCGCACCCGGTCGTGCACCAGTCGCGTCCGGTCGTGCGGCGGTCGTGCTCAGTCGCGCACCGGGCGCGCCTCAGGCAGCGGGTAGAGGGGTCTCCACCATGTCGCACTTCACCGACCTGGCCCACCAGTACATAGACGGCGAGTGGAAGCCGGGCAGTGGCTCGTGGGACATCATCGACTTCAACCCGTACACCGGGGAGAAGCTGGCGTCGATCACCGTCGCGACCGTCGGAGAGGTGGACCGCGCCTACCGGACCGCCGAACGCGCCCAGGCCGCGTGGGCCGAGACCAACCCGTACGCGCGCCGGCTCGTCCTCGAACGCGCGCTGCGGATCGTCGAGGACCGCGAGGAGGAGATAGCGGAGACGATCGTCGCGGAGCTGGGCGGCACCCGCCTCAAGGCGGCCTTCGAACTGCACCTCGCCAAGGAGTTCCTGCGCGAGGCGGTCCACCTGGCGCTGCGCCCCGAGGGCCGCATCCTGCCCTCCCCGGTCGACGGCAAGGAGAACCGCGTCTACCGCGTCCCGGTCGGCGTCGTCGGGGTCATCTCCCCCTTCAACTTCCCCTTCCTCCTCTCGCTCAAGTCGGTCGCGCCCGCCCTCGCGCTCGGCAACGCGGTCGTCCTCAAGCCGCACCAGAACACCCCGATCTGCGGCGGCACCCTCGTCGCCAAGGTCATGGAGGAGGCGGGCCTGCCGGCCGGCCTGCTGAACGTCGTCGTCACCGACATCGCGGAGATCGGCGACGCCCTCCTGACCCACCCCGTCCCGAAGGTCATCTCCTTCACCGGCTCCGACAAGGTCGGCCGGCACGTCGCCACGGTCTGCGCGCAGAACTTCAAGCACGCCGTCCTCGAACTCGGCGGCAACAGCGCCCTGATCGTCCTGGACGACGCCGACGTGGACTACGCGGTCGACGCGGCCGTCTTCAGCCGCTTCGTGCACCAGGGCCAGGTCTGCATGGCCGCCAACCGCATCCTGGTGGACCGCTCCCTGGAGGAGGAGTTCACCGGGAAGTTCGTGGCGAAGGTGAGGACCCTGCGCGTCGGCGACCCGGCCGACCCCGCCACCCACATCGGCCCGCTCATCAACTCCCAGCAGGCCGAGTCCGTCTCCTCCCTGGTCGACCAGACGGTCGCCGCCGGCGCCACGGCGCTGCTGCACGGCACGGTCGACGGCAACCTCGTCTCCCCGTCCGTCCTCACCGGCATCACCGCCGGCTCCCCGGTCCTGAGCCAGGAGATCTTCGGCCCGGTCGCCCTGATCGTGCCCTTCGACGGCGAGGACGAGGCCGTGCGGATCGCCAACGACACCCCGTACGGGCTCAGCGGCGCCGTCCACACCGGTGACGTCGAGCGGGGCGTGCGGATCGCCAAGCGCATCCGCACCGGCATGATCCACATCAACGACGGCACCGTGCACGACGAGCCCATCGTCCCCTTCGGCGGCGAGAAGAACTCGGGCGTCGGACGGCTGAACGGCGACTCGATGGTGGACTCCTTCACCACCCAGAAGTGGATCTCGGTCCAGCACGGCCGCAGCCGCTTCCCCTTCTGAACCGGCCGAACCGGCTTGAGGACAGCGGTTGTCCGCAAGCCTCCGTAACGTGAACGGTGTCACAAGAAGCCAGCAGCAGGAGGCGTACACCATGGTTGCCCTCGTTTCCCCAGGAACCCCCGGCGACGAGCGGGGCACGCTCCTCGACTTCGTCGAGGCCCAGCGCGCCGCGCTCCGCCGTTCCCTCCTCGGCCTCACCGAGGAGCAGGCGGCGAGCGCCCCCAGCGCCAGCGAGCTGAGCCTCTCCGGCCTGGTCAAGCACGTCGCCGAGGTCGAGCTGAACTGGCTCCGGCTCGCCCAGCAGCGGCCCAACGAGCGGCAGCGGTCCCAGGAGACCTGGGGCGACGGCTTCCGGCTCGTGGACGGCGAGACGATCCCGGAGACCCTGGCGTTCTGGGCCGACGTGGCGAAGCAGACGGAGGAGTTCGTCCGCTCCGCGCCCAGCCTGGACGACACCTTCCCGCTGCCGCCCGCGCCCTGGTTCCCGAAGGACGGGCGGGTCACCGTCCGCTGGATGCTGCTCCACCTCGTCCAGGAGATGGGGCGGCACGCCGGCCACGCGGACATCGTCCGCGAGACCATCGACGGAAAGGGCTCCTTCGACCTGATCGCGGAGGAGGCGGAGGCGCGGACCCGGTGATCGCCGCGCGTACCCTGGTCGGGATCGACCAGGAGGTACGTGGAATGTCGGCGATCCGTCTTCTTGTCCTGGGCGCGGTGCGGCAGCACGGCCGCGCCCACGGCTACCAGGTGCGCAACGACCTGGAGTACTGGGGCGCCCACGAGTGGTCCCACGCCAAGCCCGGGTCGATCTACCACGCGCTGAAGCAGATGGCGAAGCAGGGACTGCTGCACGCCCACGAGGTCGCGCCGAGCGCGGTCGGCGGCCCGCCGCGCGTCGAGTACGAGCTGACGGAAGCCGGCACGGAGGAGTACTTCGCGCTGCTCCGCGAGGCGCTGACCACCTTCGACCAGAAGACGGACGTCCTGTCGGCGGGCATCGGCTTCATGGTGGACCTGCCCCGGGAAGAGGTGGTGGAGCTGCTGCGCCGCCGGGTGCGGGCGCTCGACGAGTGGCGGACGTCCGTCACGGAGTACTACACGCCGGCGGAGGGCCCGGGCGGGCTCGGGCACATCGGCGAGATCATGCACATGTGGCTCGCCTCGGCCGACGCGGGCAAGGAGTGGACGCTCGGCCTGATCGGTCGGATCGAGGGCGGGGCGTACGTGTTCGCGGGCGAGGGCGACCCCTTCGTGGGGGTGCTCGCGGACGGCGAGGAGAACCCGTACGCGACCTGACGGGGCCCGCTTCCGGCCGGCGCGGGCGCGGCGCCTCCGTGCCGTCAGCGCAACGGCTTCCCGGCCCCGTCCAGTTCGAGCTGCGGGCGGCCGGTGACGATCAGCCAGGCGGGCAGCGAGGCCAGGCAGAGCAGGGCGAGCATCGCGGGGGAGGCGGCGAGGACGGCGCCGACGAAGAGGCTGATCCAGCCCTGCCGGGTGGTGGCGAGCAGCACTCCCAGGACGGCGGAGGAGACGGCGACGGCCGGGTGGACCTCGGGGACGAGGGCCTGCGCGAGGAGCCCGAGGGCGGAGCCGACGAAGACGGCGGGGAAGATCCGGCCGCCCCGGAAGCCGCAGGAGGAGGCGACGAGGAGCGCGAGGAGCTTGACGGCGGTCAGCTTCGCCAGTTCGCCCGAGGGCCAGCCGCCGATGTTCGCGGTGAGCTGCTTGACCTCCTCCAGGCCCTTGAAGAGGGTCAGGGGCCCGCCGAGGGCACCCAGGAGGCCGAGGACCAGGCCGCCGAGGGGCAGCATCAGCAGGGGGTGCCGCAGACGCCGCGCGGCGGCGTGGACGTACGGGAAGAGGTGACCGGCCAGGAGGCCGAGGAGGGCCCCGGCGGAGGCGATCACCAGGGCCGCCAGGAGGTCCTCCCCGCCGGGGTCGGTCAGCGGCGGCAGCCCCAGGGCGAAGGTGGGCTCGGCGAGCAGCTGGGTGGTCACGGCGCCGGTGCCGGCGGCGAGCAGCGGGGCGAACAGGCGGTCCCAGAGGGAGCCGGGGCCCGGATGCCCGGCCAGGGCCTCGGAGATGACGAGGGCGGCCGCGACCGGGGTCCCGAAGAGGGCGCCGATCGTGGCGGCCGAGGCGAGCGACACCCAGGCGACGGCCGGCACGGCGGGCGCGACCCTGCGGCCCAGCCCGTACGTGAGCGCGACGGCGGAGGCGATGACCGGGTTCTCGGGGCCGAGGCTGACCCCGCCGGCGAGGGCGAGGGTGCCGGCGACCAGCAGCCCCGGCACCGCCCCCGGGGCGATCGGCGTCCCGCCGAGCCCCGTGGTCGCCGGATCGGGCCCGGCGTGCCCGGGAACCTTCCACACGACCAGGCCCACGGCGACGCCGGTCGCCGTGAGCACGGAGACCGTCCAGAGCGCGGAGTACGCGCCGACGCCCAGGGTGCCGGGCAGGTCCTCCCAGAGCACGTCCTTGAACTCCTCCGCGAGGGCGCTGATCCCCAGGAACAGCAGGGCCGCCCCCACGCCGACCACGATCGCGGGCAGGATCTGCGGCAGCAGGACCCGCAGCGGGGCCTCGTCGGCGGCGGGGGACGGCGCGGGCGGCGCCTGATCGCTGGACACCGCCCCACCATAAGGACCCAAAACCCCGCAAACGGCCAGGACGGGGCGGGGCGTCCCCGAGCCGTCTTCCCCTCAGGGGCTCGGCTCGATCACCACGGCCGTGCCGTACGCGCAGACCTCGGTCCCGACGTCCGCCGCCTCCGTCACGTCGAAGCGGAACATGAGCACGGCGTTCGCGCCGCGTGCCCGCGCCTGTTCCACCAGCCGTTCCATCGCCTGGTTGCGGGTCTCCACCAGGGTCTTCGTCAGCCCCTTCAGCTCCCCGCCGATCATCGACTTCAGGCCGGCGCCGATCTGGCTGCCCAGATGGCGGGACCGCACGGTGAGGCCGAAGACCTCGCCGATCACGTGCCGGACCTCGTGGCCCGGGACGTCGTTCGTGGTCACGACCAGCACGTCGGGATGCGGACCCTGGCCGCCTCCGTACTCCTCGATGCCCATCGGCATGCACCTCCTGCCCCCACCTTCCGCCCCGCGCGCGCCTCCCGCACCCCGTCCGCGCCCCGTCCGCGCCGCGCGGGAGGCCCGGGGAGGACTCCGGGGAAGCCTCGGAGAAGACTCGGGGAAGGGCCCGGAGGAGGCCGGGAAGGTCCCGGTGAAGGTCCGGAAGGTCCCCGGGAAGCCGTGGGAACCGGGTGGAACCGGGGGCGGCCGCACCGCGTTGATAGTTTGGGGCAGCCGTCCCCGAGCCCCCACCGACCGCAGGAGTCCGGAACCCGTGAACACGCTTGCCCTCGGACCGAGCTGGCTGGACCCGGATTATCTGATCCAGACCTTTGGTCTGATCGGTGTCCTGGTGATCGTCTTCGCCGAGTCCGGACTCCTCATCGGGTTCTTCCTGCCCGGTGACTCGCTCCTCTTCACCACCGGTCTGCTCGTCACCACGGGGAAGCTGGACACGCCGCTGTGGCTGGTCTGCACCCTGGTGGTGGCCGCCGCGATCATCGGCGACCAGGTCGGGTACCTCTTCGGCCGCAAGGTCGGGCCGGCCCTCTTCAAGCGCCCCGACTCCAAGCTGTTCAAGCAGGAGAACGTCGAGAAGGCGCACGAGTTCTTCGAGAAGCACGGCCCGAAGTCCCTGATCCTGGCCCGTTTCGTCCCCATCGTCCGGACGTTCACGCCGATCATCGCGGGCGTCAGCCGGATGAACTACCGCTCGTTCATCACCTTCAACGTCATCGGCGGCGTCCTGTGGGGCGCCGGGGTGACCCTGCTGGGCGCCTCCCTCGGCAAGATCGACTTCGTGCACAAGCACATCGAGATGATCCTCGTCGGCATCGTCCTGATCTCCGTGGTCCCGATCGTGATCGAGTACCTCCGGGCCCGCGCCCAGTCCAGGAAGGCCCGCGCCCAGGAGGACCAGGACGCCCCCGGCGCCCCGGACTCCCCCTCGTCCCGGGGCCGTCACGCCAAGCGCTGACGCCCCGCGCCGCACCCGTCAGAAGCCCCTGGTGCGCTTCGCGGCCCGCCGGGCCGCGGCCGCGCCGGGGGCCTGCATGAAGAGGCGGGCCAGCTCGCCCCCCAGGTTCACCCCGATCGCGATCGCCAGGGCCAGCGCCGACGCCTTCGCCAGCGAGGCGAACCCCTGGTCCAGGTTGTTCTGGGCGATGGCCAGGACCCCGAAGTACGTCGCCGAACCGGGCAGCAGCGGGCCGATCGCCGCCGTCACGTACGGCAGCGACGAGGTGTGCTCGTACCGGGCGATCAGCTGCCCGAAGAGGCCCACGAGGCCCGCCGCCACCGCCGTCGCCATCACCGCGGACCCCTCCGCCGTCACCGCTATCGACGCGTACACCACCCACGCCACCCCGCCGTTCAGCGTCGCGAACAGCACCGTCGCCCGCGACTGCTGCAGCAGGACCGCGAAGGTCGCGCACAGCACCATCGACGCCAGGATCTGCGTCACCGGCCGCTCCACCGCCCGCAGCGCCCCCTCGGGGTTCAGCTGCGCGTCGAACTGCACCGCCACGTACAGCACCGACAGCACGCCCACCACGATCGCGACGAAGAAGTACGCGACCTCCAGGAGCCGCGCCGAGGCCGTGATGTAGAAACCGGTCAGGCCGTCCTGCACCGCCGCCACGAGCGCCCGCCCCGGAATCAGCGCGAACAGGCCACCGGTGATCACCGCCGACGGACGCAGGTCCGCGTGCAGCAGCGTCAGGAGCACCCCCATCGCCGCCGGGGGCATCGCCGCCACCAGGAACTGGTAGAACTCCGGCAGCCCCCGCCCCGCGCACAGCCACGCCAGCCGGTCGCCGAGCACCGCGCCGAGCGCCGCCACGAAGAACACCGTCGCGCCGCCGCCGAGCAGCACCGACGCCGCCCCCGCGAGCACCCCCGCCGCCGACGTGAGCACCCACCCCGGGTACGGGTGCCGGTTGCGCCGGATCTCCGCGAGCCGCCGGTACGCCTCCTCGGTCGTCACCTCGTGCGCCTGGTCGTCGTGCGCCGGCGCGTTGATGTCCGCGAGGAGCTGGTAGACCGCCGCGAGCCGCGTGTAGTCCGTGCCCCGGCGGCGCACCGTCCGGTTCGCCGTCACCGGATCGTCCACGAGCGACGGCTGGTACGTGACGGACAACAGCGTGAACGTCACCGTCGGCTCGCACCGGTCGAGCCCGTACGCACGGCAGATCGCGAACATCGCCGCCTCGACGTCCTCCGCGCCCTCCCCGCCCGCGAGCAGCAGCTCCCCGATGCGCAGGGTCAGGTCGAGCACGCGCGGCACCGAGGGCCCGGCCTCGTCCGCCTTGCGCGCGGCCTCCGGCACCGGCCGCTCGCCCACCGGAAGCCGCAGCATGGTCCGCATCCGGTCCTGCCACGGCGCGTCCTTCGACAGCCGCACCAGGGGCACCCCGTACGCGGGGGTGAACGCGGGCGGCGAGTTCTTCGCCGAGTACGTGGCGGGCGGCGCGAACGCCGAACCCTCCGGCTCCCGCTCCGTCTCCGTCCTCGTCCCCGGCGGAAGCGCGAACTCGGAGGTCGGGTGCTCCTCCTCCGGCGGCGCGGCCGGCTCCACCCCGGACGGCGGGACGAACGCGCTCCGCGCCTCGTCCGACACCGGCTTCCGGTCCTCCGGACCCTCCCCGGCAGCCTTCTCCCGCACGTCCTTCGAGCCGTCGGGCTCCGCCACCACTCTGCCCGCCTCACTTCCTCGCACATCTGGAACCGTGGCCTCCAGTATGGGCGTGCGCAGGACGCACGAAGGGCGGTGCGCCCGCCGGGGAACTCCCGGGGGCACACCGCCCGTCACACGGTCACGGGGGAACCGGCTCAGTGGCCGCCCTGCTCCTTGGCGCGCGCGTACGACTTCTCGATCTCGGCCTCGGCCTCGGCGCGGCCGACCCAGTCGGCGCCCTCGACCGACTTGCCCGGCTCCAGGTCCTTGTAGACCTCGAAGAAGTGCTGGATCTCCAGGCGGTCGAACTCCGGCACGTGCTGGATGTCCTGCAGGTGCTCCATGCGCGGGTCCGTGGCCGGGACGCACAGCAGCTTGTCGTCGCCGCCCGCCTCGTCCGTCATGCGGAACATGCCGATCGCGCGGCACTTGATCAGGCAGCCCGGGAAGGTGGGCTCGTCGAGGATCACGAGCGCGTCCAGCGGGTCGCCGTCCTCGCCGAGGGTGTTCTCCACGTACCCGTAGTCGGTCGGGTAGGCCGTCGACGTGAAGAGGCGACGGTCCAGACGGATGCGACCGGTCTCGTGGTCGACCTCGTACTTGTTCCTCGATCCCTTGGGGATCTCGATGAGAACGTCGAACTCCACGGGTGGCTCCTCCTGAATCAGCACAAGTGAACGCTCGCGACGGCGCGCGGTGATTAAGTGTCCCTCACGCACGTGTGTGATCGCGAAAGGGGCTGGTCAGCAATGCCCGAGCCGAGGACCTGGCAGCTCACGGCGGGCTCCGCCGCCCTCGGTCTGGCCGTGGCCGCCACGGCGGTGACCCTGGCCGGCCCCTGGGACTCCGGCCAGCGTACGGCCGAGCGGGCCCGCGCCACCGCCCCCGCGGCGGGTGGCGCACGTCACGCCCCGCCCCCGGCCCCCGCCGCGCCCCGCCGCCCCGCGCCCGCCCCCAGCGCCCCCGGCGTCCTCGCCGCCCCCCGGCCCGCCGCCGCCGGACGCCCCGCCGACCTCGCCGCCGTCCTCGCCCCCCTCCTCGCCGACCCCGGCCTCGGCCCCCTCCGCACCGCCTCCGTCGTGGACGCCGCCACCGGGAGACAGCTCTACGGCGAGGGCGCCACCACCCCCATGACCCCCGCCTCCACCGTCAAGATCGCCACCACCGCCGCCGCGCTCTCCGCCCTCGGCCCCGACCACCGCATCCCCACCACCACGACCGCGTCCCCCGACGGGAAGACGGTCACCCTCACCGGCGGCGGCGACCCCACCCTCGACCCCGCCCGCCTGGAGGCCCTCGCCACCGACACCGCCCGCGCCCTCAGGACCCGCGGCCTCACCTCCGTACGCCTCGCCCACGACACCGGCCTCTACTCCGGCCCGGTCCGCCACCCCATCGGCCGCAACGAGAACATCGCCCCCGTCACCGCCCTCATGACCCGCGGCGGACGCCTCGACGGCAGCACCACCGGCCCCGCGGACCGCGGCGACGACCCGGCCCGCGACACCGCGACCGCCTTCGCCGCCCTCCTCACCCGCGCCGGTGTCCGGGTCACCGGCGACCCCGCCCCCGGCCGCGCCCCCGCCACCGCCCCCCTCGCCCGCACGTACTCCGCCCCCCTCTCCGACCTCGTCGAACGCACCCTCACCCACAGCGACAACGACCTCGCCGAAGCCCTCGCCCGGCAGACCGCCCTCGCCCGCGGGCTCCCCGCGAGCTTCGACGGCGCCGGAAAGGCCGTACGGGACGAACTCGCCGCACTCGGCCTCCCCGTCACCGGGGCCCGCTTCGCCGACGGCAGCGGCCTCGACCGCCGCGACCGCGTCTCCGCGGCCCTCCTCACCGCCCTCCTCACCCGAGCGGCCGACCCCGCCCGCCCCGCCCTGCGCCCCCTCCTCACCGGACTGCCCGTCGGCGGCTTCACCGGCACCCTCGCCGACCGCTTCGACACCGCCCCCGCCACCTCGGGAGCCGGACTCGTCCGCGCCAAGACCGGCACCCTCACCGGCGTCAACACGCTCGCCGGAACCGTCGTCGCCCCCGACGGCCGCCTCCTCGCCTTCGCCTTCCTCGCCGGCCGCACCCCCTCGCCCCACGAGGCGCAGCCCGCCCTCGACCGGCTCTCCGCCGCCCTCGCCGGCCAGGACCGGCCGTAGGGCGTGTGTCGGAAGTCCCGTCTGCCCGGCGGCGCCCGGCACGCACCCCCCGTGGCCCTTCGGGCCCGGGGGTGCCCCCAGCCGCGTTGTCGGGATCGCACGCACCGGACACCGCCGGGCCCGCCCTCCGGGCAGACGACGTCACTTCCGACACACGCCCCAGGACACGCCCGGCGGACCGGCGCCTGACGTGCTCCGGCCCCGTCCGTACCGAACACGCACCGAACGGGCGCCGGGGCCGTACGGTTGACGCATGACGAGCATCGGTGGAGCAGGCACATCCGGGATGGTCGACTGGAACCTCGCGGTCGCGACCGCGACCCGCCTCGTGCGGCCCGGACCCGAAGTCGGCCGCGACGAGGCCCGCGAGGTCGTCGCCGAACTCCGCAGGCACGCCAAGGCCTCGGAGGAACACGTCCGGGCCTACACCCGGATGGTCCCCGAGGGCCACGAACCCCCCGACACCCCCGTCCTCGTCGTCGACCGCGCGGGCTGGATCAAGGCCAACGTCGCCGGGTTCCGCGAACTCCTCACCCCCCTCCTCGGCAAGATGAGGGAACGCCGCTCCACCGCCCCCGGCAGCGCCGTCCTCGGCGCCGTCGGCGGCAAGGTCACCGGCGTCGAACTCGGCGTCCTGCTGTCCTTCCTCGCCTCCCGCATCCTCGGCCAGTACGAGACCTTCGCCCCCGCCACCCGCGACCTCCCCGCCGGCGACGCCGGCGGCGGACGCCTCCTCCTGGTCGCCCCCAACATCGTCCACGTCGAACGCGAACTCGACGTCTCCCCGCACGACTTCCGGCTCTGGGTCTGCCTCCACGAGGAGACCCACCGCACCCAGTTCACCGCCGTCCCCTGGCTCCGCGACCACCTCAGGGGCGAAATCCAGTCGTTCCTCGCCGCCACCGACATCGACCCCGGCTCCTTCGCCGAACGCCTCCGCGACGCCGCCCAGTCCCTCGTCGGCGGCCGCCCCGAGGGCGAGGAGGACGAACCCTCCCCCTCCCTCGTCGAACTCGTCCAGACCCCCGAGCAGCGCGAGATCCTCGGCCGCCTCACCGCCGTGATGTCCCTCCTCGAAGGCCACGCCGACCACGTCATGGACGGCGTCGGCCCCCAGGTCGTCCCCTCCGTCGCCGAGATCCGCGAGAAGTTCCAGGCCAGGCGCGCCCGCGGCGCCTCCCGCCTCGACCTCGCCCTCCGCAAGCTCCTCGGCCTCGACGCCAAGCTCCGCCAGTACCGCGACGGCGAACGCTTCGTCAGCGCCGTCGTGGACCAGGTCGGCACCGACGGCTTCAACCGCGTCTGGACCTCGCCCAACACGCTCCCCACCAAGGCCGAGATCGCCGCGCCCGCCGACTGGATCGCACGCGTCCACGGCAGGACGGACTCCTGAGACAGGAGTGACGGACGGCACGCGAACGCGGGAGGAACACACCGGAACGCCCCCCAATCACCCGTCCGAGGGACCCTGCCCCCGGGGCGAGGCGTGCAATGCTCGGTCGACGGGCGGGTTTCTGTCACCATCGACGCACTCTGAGTGACCGAACCCCCCCTCCCGACCGTTAAGACTCCGACCGAGGCACCCCACCCCATCACGAAGGGCACCGGACATGGGTCCCCATCCTGCGGTCGCGGCGATACGCCTGGCGGTCCGCCGCGTACTCCACGACATCCTCACCGAGCACCAGACGACCGACCCCGCCCCCGCACCCGGCGCGCACACCCCCCTCGTGCTCGTCGCCTGCTCCGGAGGCGCCGACTCCATGGCGCTCGCCTCCGCCCTCGCCTTCGAGGCCCGCAAGCTCCCCCTGCGCGCCGGCGGCGTCACCGTCGACCACGGCCTCCAGGAAGGCTCCGACACCCGGGCCGCCGAAGTGGCCGAACGCATGACCGCCCTCGGCCTCACCCCCTCCGAGGCCGTCGCCGTCACCGTGGGCCGCGAGGGCGGACCCGAAGCCGCCGCCCGCGACGCCCGCTACGCCGCCCTCGACGCCGCCGCCGAACGCCACGGCGCCGCCGCGGTCCTCCTCGGCCACACCCGCGACGACCAGGCCGAGACCGTCCTCCTCGGCCTCGCCCGCGGCTCCGGCATCCGCTCCCTCTCCGGCATGGCCGCCGTCTCCGGCGCCACCGGCCGCTACCGCCGCCCCTTCCTCCAGCTCGACCGCCAGACCGTCCGCAGGGCCTGCGTCGCCCAGGAACTCGCCGTCTGGGACGACCCCCACAACAGCGACCCCGCCTACACCCGCTCCCGGCTCCGCCACGAGGGCCTCCCCGCCCTCGAGAAGGCCCTCGGCAAGGGCGTCGTCGAAGCCCTCGCCCGCACGGCCCGGCTCTCCCGCGACGACGCCGACGCCCTCGACACCTGGGCCGCCGACGCCGAGACCGCCGTGCGCGACGAGGCGGGCGCCCTGGAGTGCGCCAAACTCTCCGGACTCCCCCCCGCCGTACGCCGCCGCGTCCTGCGCCGGGCCGTCATCGCCGAGGGCGCCCCCGCCGGCTCCCTCTTCGCGCGCCACATCGAAGAAGTCGACCGGCTCGTCACCGGCTGGCACGGCCAGGGCGCCATCAACCTGCCCGGCCGCGTCGAAGCCCGCCGCCAGGGTGGCAGACTGGTCATCCGGCAAGGCTGACGCACGCTGCAACGAAAGTGACCCGGGTGAACGAGAAGGACATGGGCACCGACCTCCAGTCGGTGCTCATCACCAAGGAAGAGATCGACGCCAAGCTGGCAGAGCTGGCCGCGAAGATCGACACGGAATACGCGGGCAAGGACCTGCTCATCGTCGGCGTCCTCAAGGGCGCCGTGATGGTGATGGCGGACCTGGCCCGCGCCCTGTCCACCCCCGTCACCATGGACTGGATGGCCGTCTCCTCCTACGGCGCCGGCACCCAGTCCTCCGGCGTCGTCCGCATCCTCAAGGACCTCGACACCGACATCAAGGGCAAGCACGTCCTGATCGTCGAGGACATCATCGACTCCGGCCTCACGCTGTCCTGGCTCCTGTCGAACCTCGGCTCGCGGGAGCCCGCCTCCCTGGAGGTCTGCACCCTCCTGCGCAAGCCCGAGGCCGCCAAGGTCGCCATCGACGTCCGGTGGATCGGTTTCGACATCCCCAACGAGTTCGTCGTCGGCTACGGCCTCGACTACGCCGAGAAGTACCGGAACCTCCCCTTCGTCGGCACCCTCGCCCCCCACGTCTACGGCGGCTGATCCCACGGCCGCACGGGGAACCCGCACCGCCTTCCCACCGTTGAACCACGGGAAGGCGGTCGCGGGCGACGATGCTGAGGTACCGTCCGAAGAACAGCTTTTTCACACAGCAGCTCACACAGCAGCATTTTCCTACGGGCAGGAGGGACGGAGCGTCATCGCTCCGTATGGATGGACGTGAAGCGATACTTCCGTGGGCCGGTCATGTGGATCGTGCTGGCCGTCCTCGCCGTGGTCGTGCTGATGCAGGTCGTCGGCTCGTCCGAGGGCTACAAGACGGTGGACACCGGCCAGGTCGTCCAGGCGATCGACAAGAACCAGGTCAAGCAGGCAAAGATCACCACCGGCGACGAACAGCTCATCAAGATCGAGCTCGTCGACGGCCAGAAGATCGACAAGAGCGACAAGATCCAGGCCAGCTACATCGGCAGCCAGGGCGTGGCCCTCGCCGACAAGCTCCAGGACAAGTTCGAGGCCGGGCAGATCGAGAAGGGCTACACCGTCTCCCCGACGAAGCAGTCGCCCTTCGTCTCGATCCTGCTCTCCCTCCTCCCCTTCGTCCTCATCGTGGTCGTCTTCCTCTTCCTGATGAACCAGATGCAGGGCGGCGGCTCCCGCGTCATGCAGTTCGGCAAGTCCAAGGCGAAGCTCATCACCAAGGACACCCCGAAGACCACCTTCGCCGACGTCGCGGGCTCGGACGAGGCCGTCGAGGAACTCCACGAGATCAAGGAGTTCCTCCAGGAGCCGGCCAAGTTCCAGGCCGTCGGCGCCAAGATCCCCAAGGGCGTCCTGCTCTACGGCCCCCCCGGAACCGGCAAGACGCTCCTCGCGCGCGCCGTCGCCGGCGAGGCCGGGGTGCCGTTCTACTCGATCTCCGGCTCCGACTTCGTCGAGATGTTCGTCGGCGTCGGCGCCTCCCGGGTCCGCGACCTCTTCGAGCAGGCCAAGGCCAACGCGCCCGCCATCGTCTTCGTGGACGAGATCGACGCCGTCGGACGCCACCGCGGCGCCGGCCTCGGCGGCGGCCACGACGAGCGCGAGCAGACCCTCAACCAGCTCCTGGTCGAGATGGACGGCTTCGACGTCAAGGGCGGCGTCATCCTGATCGCCGCCACCAACCGGCCCGACATCCTCGACCCGGCGCTCCTGCGCCCCGGCCGCTTCGACCGGCAGATCGCCGTCGACCGCCCGGACATGCTGGGCCGTCTGGAGATCCTCAAGGTCCACCAGAAGGGCAAGCCGGTCGCCCCGGACGTCGACCTCGGCGCCGTCGCCCGCCGCACCCCCGGCTTCACCGGTGCGGACCTCTCCAACGTCCTCAACGAGGCGGCGCTCCTCACCGCCCGCGGCGGTCACAAGCTGATCGACAACAAGGCGCTGGACGAGGCGATCGACCGCGTGGTCGCGGGCCCGCAGAAGCGGACCCGGATCATGTCGGACAAGGAGAAGAAGATCACCGCGTACCACGAGGGCGGCCACGCCCTGGTCGCGGCGGCCTCGCCCAACTCCGACCCCGTCCACAAGATCACCATCCTGTCCCGCGGCCGCGCCCTGGGCTACACGATGGTCCTCCCGGACGAGGACAAGTACTCGACCACCCGCAATGAGATGCTCGACCAGCTCGCGTACATGCTGGGCGGTCGCGCGGCCGAGGAACTGGTCTTCCACGACCCGACCACGGGCGCCGCGAACGACATCGAGAAGGCCACCGCCACGGCCCGCGCGATGGTCACCCAGTACGGCATGACCGAGCGGCTCGGCGCCATCAAGTTCGGCGGCGACAACACCGAGCCCTTCCTCGGCCGTGAGATGGCACACCAGCGCGACTACTCGGAAGAGGTCGCCGCGCTGGTGGACGAAGAGGTCAAGAAGCTCATCGAGACCGCGCACAACGAGGCGTGGGAGATCCTGGTCGAGAACCGCGACGTCCTCGACAACCTGGTGCTCGCCCTCCTGGAGAAGGAGACGCTGGGCAAGGAGGAGATCGCCGAGATCTTCCGCCCCATCGTGAAGCGCCCGGCCCGCCCGGCGTGGACCGGCTCGTCCCGCCGCACCCCCTCCACGCGCCCGCCGGTCCTCTCCCCCAAGGAGCTGGCCCTGACGAACAGCGCGAACGGCTCGTCCACCCAGGTGGAGACCACCAAGGGCATCGACATCGCCCCGGTGGACCCCCCCTCCGAGGACTGACCGCCCGGCGGACCCGGAATGGATGCCGCGCCCCCACAGGTTCTAGCCTGTGGGGGCGCGGCATCTTTCGCGCACAGGTTCACACGGAACGAGGCACAGATGACCGACCCGGTGACGCCGGCCGGCGAAGGCACGATCGGCGAGTACGACGAGAAGCGCGCCGAGAACGCCGTACGCGAGCTTCTCATCGCGGTCGGCGAGAACCCGGACCGCGAGGGCCTGAGGGAGACGCCGGCCCGGGTGGCGCGGGCGTACAAGGAGCTCTTCGCGGGGCTGTGGCAGAAGCCCGAGGACGTCCTGACGACGACGTTCGACCTGGGGCACGACGAGATGGTCCTGGTGAAGGACATCGAACTGATGGCCACCTGTGAACATCATCTGCTCCCGTTCCACGGCGTGGCGCACATCGGCTACATCCCCGCCGAATCGGGCAAGATCACGGGCCTGTCCAAGCTGGCGCGTCTCGTCGACGTCTTCGCCCGCCGCCCGCAGGTCCAGGAGCGGCTGACGACGCAGATCGCGGACTCGCTCATGGAGATCCTGGAGGCGCGCGGCGCGATCGTCGTCATCGAGGCCGAGCACATGTGCATGACCCTGCGCGGCGTCCGCAAGCCGGGCGCGAAGACGACGACCTCGGCGGTACGGGGACAGCTCCGCAACGCCACCACGCGCGCCGAGGCCATGTCCCTGATACTGGCCCGCCGGTAACGGACCGCCCGTCCCGCTCCCGGGGCCGCCGGGAGCGGAAGCGGTGTCAGGCCGTCGACGGCCGGTTGTCGTCCTCGTCGTCCGGGAGCCTGCAGACGCGCTCCAGGAAGAGGGCGGCGGCGATGACGCCGAGGCCCGCCAGGACCGCGAGGGCCGCGTAAAGGGCCTGGTCGCGGCGGGCCGGGACGTCGAGGAAGCCGAGGAGGAAGACGCCCGTGCCGCCGTACATGCCGGCGACGAGGGCGACGACCAGGGCGCTGGCCTGACCGAAGACCACCGCGCGGGCCGCCATCAGGGGCTCGATGCCCTTGGCGCCGGGGCGGCGCTCGCGCTGGGCCCTGAGGCGGGAGCGGATCGAGAGGGCGGTCGCCGTGAGGACGGCGGCGATCACGGCGAGGACGACCGGCGCGGCGACCGGCACGCTCGGCAGCGTGCCGACCGAGTCCCAGAGCCGGGCGCCGCCCCAGGAGAGGACGCCGGCCGCCAGGAACAGCCCGGCGAGCACCTTGAGCCGCAGTTGTTTCACCGGGTGTCCTTCACGTGGTCGCGGTCGGTCCGTTCCGTCACGAGCCTAACGACTATTCGGGCAGACGGAGTTCCAGGTCGGCACGGACGGTCACGCCCTCGCGTCCCACGGTGTCGAGGAGGTCGGCGACCGCGCCGCGGCCGGGGAGGTCCGCTCCGGGGTCCACGTCGAGCCAGGGGGCGAGGACGAAGGCGCGCTGGTGGGCGCGGGGGTGCGGGAGGGTGAGGACGGGGTCGTCGGAGACCACGTCCGCGTACGCCACGATGTCGACGTCGAGGGTGCGCGAGCCCCAGCGCTCCTCGCGGACGCGGTGGAAGGCCTCCTCGACGGCGTGGGCGCGCTCCAGGAGGGAGGAGGGCGGCAGGGTCGTCTTCACGAGGGCGACGGCGTTGAAGTACGAGGGCTGGGTGCCGGGGTCGACGCCCCAGGGCTCCGTCTCGTACACGGGGGAGACGGCCTTGACCCGGAGGCCGGGGGTGTCGGCGAGGGCGTCGAGGGCCCCCTGGAGGGTCTCCAGGCGGTTGCCGAGATTGGAGCCGAGCGCGATGACCGCGCGGCGGGGGTTGGAGAGGGTGGTGTCGGCGGCGTCGACGGTCTCGACGACGGAGGCCGGCACGGGCTGGACGGTGGGGTCGCTCTGCGTCGCTTTCATCGTCGGCTCCGGGTGATCGTGACGGTGACGTCGTCGAAGGGAACGGTGATGGGCGCGTCCGGCTTGTGGACGACGACCTCCACCTCCTGTACCCCGGTGTGCTCCAGGCATCGCCGGGCGATGCGGTCGGCGAGGGTCTCGATGAGGTCGACGGGTTCGCCCTGGACGATCTCCACGACCTCTTCGGCGACGATTCCGTAGTGCACGGTCTTCGTGAGGTCGTCCTCGGCGGCGGCCGGACGGGTGTCCAGGCCGAGGACCAGGTCGACGATGAAGGTCTGCCCCTCCTCGCGCTCCTTGGGGAAGACGCCGTGGTGGCCCCGGGCCTTGAGGCCGCGCAGCGCGACACGATCCACGCGAATCACTCCTGCTGTCGTAGTTCGGGTGGCCACGCAGCCGGGTGCGGACGGCCGGGTGTCCAGCGTCGAATCTACCCGCGAGGACCGACAGGGCGTGCCCGTGGGGGGCGGGGGACGGCTGGGGTCGCGGGTCAGAGGGGCGGTTCGGTGTCGTCGGGGGCGGGCCCGGCGGGGTCCTGGCCGGTGGTCTCGGCGAGGACGGGGGAGGCGTGGTGGGACCAGAGGCGCCAGCCGTCGGGCGTGCGGCGGAAGAGGTTGGTGGCGACGACGAGCTGTCCGACGAGGGGGCCGAGGTCGTCGCCGTCCTCGGCGGGGCCGCCGCTGAGGATGTTCTCGGTGCAGGTGACGAGTGCGGTGTCGCCGGCCAGGGAGATCCGCAGGTCGGTGAGGAAGAACTGGATGTACTCGGTGTTCGCCATGATCAGGGCGTAGGAGCGGAGCACCTCGCCGCGGCCGGTGAGGACGGGCCAGCCGGGGTGGACGCAGGTGACGGGGGTGTCGTCGGCGAGCCAGAGGCCGGAGACGGTCTCGAAGTCGCCGTTCTCGAGTGCTTCGTAGAGGGCGGTGTTGGCGGCTTCGACGGCGGCCTCGTCCGTGGCGGGGGTCACCTGGCTCCTTCGACGGCCCGGGCGACCCGTACGGCGTCGGCGGTGGCGCGGACCTCGTGGACGCGGACGGCCCACGCGCCCGCGTGGGCGGCGAGGGCGGAGACGGCGGCGGTGGCGGCGTCGCGTTCGCGGGCGGGGGGAGGGGCGGCGCCCTCGTGGGCGAGGACGTGGCCGAGGAACCGTTTCCGCGAGGCGGCGACCAGGAGGGGGCGGCCGAGGGCGCGCAGCTCGGGGAGGTGGGCGACGAGGGCCAGGTCGTGCGGGGCGTGCTTGGCGAAGCCGAGTCCGGGGTCGATCACGACGCGGTCGGGATCGACGCCGCCGGCGACGACGGCCTCCAGGCGGGCGCGGAGTTCGGCGACGACCTCGGTGACGACGTCGTCGTAGACGGCGAGCCGGTTCATGTCCTGGCTGAAGCCGCGCCAGTGCATGACGACGAAGGGGACCTCGGCGGCGGCGACGGCGGGGACCATGGCGGGGTCCGCGAGGCCGCCGCTGACGTCGTTGACGAGGGTGGCGCCCGCTTCGACGGCGCGGGCGGCGACACGGGCGCGCATGGTGTCGACGGAGACGGTGACGCCCTCGGCGGCGAGGCCGCGGACGACGGGGACGACCCGGCGGAGTTCCTCCTCCTCGTCGACGCGGGTGGCGCCGGGGCGGGTGGACTCGCCGCCGACGTCGACCAGGTCGGCGCCCTGGGCGACGAGGTCGAGGCCGTGTTTGACGGCGGCCGTGGTGTCGAACCAGCGGCCGCCGTCGGAGAAGGAGTCGGGGGTCACGTTGACCACGCCCATGACCGCGCAGCGGTCCCACTCCGGCAGGCCCCGGGCCGTGCCCCGGTCGGTCGTCGTACGCATGGTTCCAGCGTAGGGCCTGCCGGGGCCGGGATCAGGCGGCGTGGACGCCCCGCTCGGCCGGTGCGGGGGCGAGGTGGGCGCAGGGGCGGGGGGCCCGGGCGGGGCGCCGGCGGGCGAAGGGGCGGGGGAAGGAGAGGTTCACGAAGCCCTCGGCCTGCATGGCGGCGAAGCCGATGCGGGGGAGGTCGCGGCTGGCGCGGTAGACGACGAAGCGGGGTTCCCAGCGGGGCTGGAACTTGGCGTTGAACTTGTAGAGCGACTCGATCTGGAACCAGCGGGAGAGGAAGACGAGGAGCCCGCGCCAGAGGCGCAGGACGGGTCCGGCGCCGATCTTCTCGCCGCGGGCGAGGGCGGCGCGGAACATGGCGAAGTTGAGGGAGACGCGTGCGATGCCGAGGCCGGGGGAGGCCTGGAGCGCGGCGACGATCAGGAGCTCGTTCATGCCGGGGTCGGCGGAGCGGTCGCGGCGCATGAGTTCGAGGGACATGCCGTCGGGGCCCCAGGGGACGAAGTGGATGATCGCCTTGAGGTCGCCGTAGGGGGAGTCCGCGTCGTCGTCCTCCTTGTGGGCGGTCGCTATCACCGCCTCGCCGTCGCCGGGGGCGCCGATGCGGCCGAGGGCCATGGAGAAGCCGCGTTCGGTGTCGGTGCCGCGCCAGGCGGCGGCGGCCTGGCGGACGCGTTCGAGTTCGTCGGCGTCGAGGTCACGGACCCGGCGGACCCGGGTGGTGTAGCCGTTGCGTTCGATGCGCTTGACCATCTGGCGGACGTTGCGCATGGCCCTGCCGGAGAGGGAGAAATCCGCGACGTCGACGACCGCCTCGTCGCCGAGTTCGAGGGCGTCGAGGCCGGTCTCGCGGGTCCAGACCTGGCCGCCGGTCTCGGAGCAGCCCATGACGGCGGGGGTCCAGGAGTGGATCTTGGCCTCGTCCATGAACCGCTCGATGGCGCCGGGCCAGGCCTCGACGTCGCCGATGGGGTCGCCGCTGGCGAGCATGACGCCGGAGACGACGCGGTAGCAGACGGCGGCCTTGCCGCTGGGGGAGAAGATGACGCCCTTGTCGCGGCGGAGGGCGAAGTGGCCGAGGGAGTCGCGGCCGCCGTGCTGGTCGAGGAGGGCGCGCAGCCGGGCCTCGTCGTCGTCGGTGAGGCGGGCGGCGGGGTGCTCGGGGCGGAAGGCCAGGTAGATGGTGGTGAGGGCGGTGAGCATGCCGAGGGCGCCGAGGGAGTAGCCGACGGTCCAGTCGACGCCGTGGGTGTACTCGACGGGGCCCTCGAAGCCGAAGAGTCCGTACAGGACGTGTTCGAGGCGGTCGGTGAGGCTGGGGCTGCCGAGGACGCGGCGCGGGTGGGCGCTGACGATGACGAGGCCCAGGCCCAGGGAGCCGGCGCCCATGACGACGAAGTTGGCGAGGGCGCGCCAGCGGCTGCGGGGGTCGGGGAGGGCGGCGAATTCGCCGCGGTGCCGCAGCAGGAGGGCGAGGAGCACGACGGAGAGGAGGGCGCCGAGCACGGAGTGGCGCCAGACGAACTGGGCGGCGGCGCCGAGGGGCAGGAGCACGACGGCGGCGCGCCAGGCGCGGCGCTTGTGCCGCTTGAGTCCGTGGGCGAGGAGCAGGAGGAGGACGCCGGCGCTCAGGGAGAGGGCGGCGGAGAGGGGGCCGAGGGTGCCGGGGAGGACTTCGGCGAGGGCGTGGACGCGGCTGGCGCGGAAGCGGGGGAAGACTCCGGCGGCGATGTCGATGAGGCCGATGAGGGTGCAGGCCGTACCGACGAGGGAGGGGACCTTCGCGGGTTGGGGGCCGCGGAGAATCCGGCGTGCCCGGTCCGGAACCAATCCTCTTTTGTCCCCATCTACCGTGACAGACATGACTTCCCGTACTTCTCGTGGTCCTGCGCGGCGGCTTCGGTTCCGGCCGGGTCCCGCGGCGCTTCCGGCGGGCCGTTCCGGCTGGTGCGCCTTCTAGGACGGCACCGCGGGGAGGCGGGTTCATCGGCGTACGGGAAATTCTCGGAAAGAAGGCTCGGTCGGCTCATGGGACTCACCAGTACCAAGGTCCTCGTGCTGGCGGTCGTGGCGGCCGTGGCGCTGTTCGCGGCCACGGTGTGGCTGTGGCCGCGGCTGGCGCGCGGCGGATGGCGTGCGGTCGCGGGACGGGTGGGGCTGCTGCTCGTGACCCAGATGGCGCTGTTCGCGGCGGTGGGCCTCGCGGCGAACCGCTCGTTCCTCTTCTACGGGTCGTGGGCGGACCTGTTCGGGCAGGAGCAGCAGCCGGGCGTGGTGGTGGACCACGCGGGCGGCTCCGGGGACGTGCGGGTGGTGGGGACGCGGGCGCTCGACGTGCCGGGCGCGGGGCGTCCGGAGGTGGGCGGGCAGATCCAGAAGGTCGTGGTGGCGGGGGAGCGGTCGGGGATCGTCTCGTCGGCCTACGTGTACCTGCCGCCGGAGTACTTCCAGACGCGGTACGCGAAGCGGACCTTTCCGGCGTCGGTGGTGCTCACCGGGTATCCGGGGACGGCGGAGAACCTGATCAAGGGGCTGAAGTACCCCCGGACGGCGTACCTCCAGGCGAAGGAGGGGCGGATGCAGCCGATGGTCCTGGTGATGCTGCGCCCGACGGTGGCGCCGCCGCGGGACACCGAGTGCCTGGACGTGCCCGGGGGCCCGAAGACGGAGACGTTCTTCACGGACGACCTGCCGAAGGCGGTCTCGGAGGCGTACCGGGTGGGGAAGGAGCCTCGGAACTGGGGGTTCATGGGGAACTCGACGGGCGGGTACTGCGCGCTGAAGTTCGCGCTGCACCGCCCGGACCGGTTCGCGGCGGGGGCCGGTTTCTCGGCGTACTACCGGGCCGCGGAGGACGTGACGACCGGTGACCTCTTCCGGGGGGACGACCGGCTGCGCAAGCGGTCGGACCTGCTGTGGAGCCTGGACCACCTGCCGCAGGGGAAGTCGTCGTTCCTGGTGACGACGTCGGAGCGGGGCGAGGACAACCTGAGGGCGACGAGGGAGTTCATCAAGAAGGTGAAGCGGCCGGCGCGGGTCTCGTCGATCACGCTGGAGAGCGGCGGCCACAACTTCAACACGTGGAACCGGGAGATCCCGGCGGGCCTGGTGTGGATGGGCGGCCGGCTCAGCGCGACCTGAGGCGCGGGGGCGGGGTCCGCCCCCTGCGGCCGCCCGGTTCCGTTCCGCCGGTCCGGGGGCCGGTCACGCGGGCGGGACCGGGTCCGCCTCCTCCCGCGGGGAGGGGGTGGCCCGGCGCAGGGCGCGGTGGACGCCGGCGGGGGTGAGGACGCCGAGGGGCCGGCCGTCGGGGCCGGTGACCGTGAGGCGGCCGGTGTCGTGCTGGAGGAGCACGGCGAGCGCGTCCTTGAGGGGGGTGCCGAGGGGGACGGGGGCGCCGTCCTCGCCGCCGGAGGGTCCCCGCCCGGGGTCCCCGGCCGGCACGGGGTCGAGGTCGGCCTCGGTGACCGGGGTGACGGCCAGCCGCTTGAGGCCCCGGTCGCTGCCGACGAAGTCCGCCACGTACGGGGTGGCGGGGGCGCCGAGGACGGTGGCGGGGGTGTCGAACTGTTCGATGCGGCCCTGTCCGTAGACGGCCATGCGGTCGCCCATGCGGACGGCCTCCTCGATGTCGTGGGTGACGAGGAGGACGGTCTTGCGGACGGTGGCCTGGAGGGCGAGGAACTCGTTCTGGAGGCGTTCGCGGACGACGGGGTCGACGGCGCCGAAGGGTTCGTCCATGAGGAGGACGGGCGGGTCGGCGGCGAGGGCGCGGGCGACGCCGACGCGCTGGCGCTGGCCGCCGGAGAGCTGGGCGGGGTAGCGGGGGCCGTGGACGGCGGGGTCGAGGCCGACGAGTTCGAGGAGTTCGGCGGCGCGCGCGCGTGCGGCGGTCTTCTTCCAGCCGAGGAGGGCGGGGACGGTCGCGGTGTTGTCGAGGACGGTCCGGTGGGGGAAGAGCCCGACCTGCTGGATGACGTAGCCGATCTTGCGGCGCAGGGCGACCGGGTCGGTGCCGGCGACGTCCCGGCCGTCGACGAGGACGCGGCCCGAGGTGGGCTCGACGAGCCGGTTCACCATCATCATCGTGGTCGTCTTGCCGCAGCCGGAGGGGCCCACCAGGGTGACGAGTTCGCCCTCGGCGACCTCGAAGGAGAGGTCGTCCACGGCGGTGGTGCCGTCGGCGTACCGCTTGGTCACGTGCTCGAACCGGATCATGGTTCCCCATTCTGTCCCCCGGGCGCCGGAGGTGTGTGAAGGGCGTGTTGCCGCATTGTGGCGGTCCCGGGGGACTGTCGGTGCCGGGGGTTAGTGTCGTCACACGAGCGTTCGGGTAGGCGGGAGTTCCGGGGGGAGGGCCGATGAGCGGGTCGAACTGTCTGGTCACGAACGACTGGATCTGCGGGGAGTACCTCCGCACGCGCCGCGAGGAGCTGACGGAGGCGCTGCTCCAGCACGTGGGGATCACGGTGGCGTCCGTGCTGATCGCGCTCGTCGTCGCGGTGCCGCTCGCGCTGCTCGTGCGGGCCAGGCCCCGGTTCGCGGGGCCGGTCCTCGGCCTGACCACCCTGCTCTACACGGTGCCGTCGCTCGCGATGTTCTCGCTGCTGCTGCCGTTCTTCGGGCTCTCGGCGGCGCTCGTGGTGACCGGCCTCGTGCTGTACGCCCTGACGATCCTCGTGCGGAACACGCTGGCGGGACTCGCCGCGGTGCCGGACGAGACGCGGGAGGCGGCCCGGGGCATGGGGTACGGCTCGCTGCGGCTGCTCTGGTCGGTCGAACTGCCGCTCGCGCTGCCCGTCCTGATGGCCGGGGTGCGGATGGCGACGGTCTCCACGATCGCCCTGACGACGATCGGTTCGGTCGTCGGGCGCGGCGGCCTGGGCAATCTGATCGAGGACGCGCTGCCGTCCTTCTTCCGGGCGCAGGTCCTCGCCGCCTCGGTGCTGTGCGTGCTGCTCGCCGTCGCCGCCGACCTGCTGCTCCTGGGGCTCCAGCGGCTGCTGACGCCCTGGACCCGGGTGCGGGCCGTGCGGGGAGGCGGGTGAGGTGGGGGCCGTGACGGACGCCTGGGGCTGGCTGACCACCGGCGCGCACTGGACGGGGGAGGGCGGCATAGGGCAGCGGCTCGCGGAGCACGTGTACGTGAGCGGGGTGTCGCTCCTGGTGGCCGGGGCGCTGGCGCTGCCGCTGGGCCTGTGGCTGGGCCACCTGGGCCGGGGCGGGGCGCTCGCGGTGAACGTGTCCAACGCGGGGCGGGCGGTGCCCGTCTTCGCGGTGCTCGCCCTGTTCATGGTGTCGCCGCTGCGGAACGCCGGGTACCTGCCGACCGTGGTGGCCCTGGTGCTGTTCGCGGTGCCCCCGCTGCTCACCAACGCGTACGTGGGCGTGCGGGAGGTGGACCCGGCGGCGGTGCGGGCCGCGCGGGGCATGGGGATGACGGGGGGCCAGCTCTTCCTGCGGGTCGAACTCCCCCTCGCCCGGCCGGTGGTGATGACCGGCGTCCGCTCGGCCGCGGTCCAGGTGGTCGCCACGGCGACGGTCGCGGCCATGGTGGGCCAGGGCGGTCTGGGCCGGATCATCACGACGGGGTTCGCCACGTACGACACGGGGCAGGTGGTGGCGGGTGCCGTGCTCGTGGCCCTGCTCGCCCTCCTGGTGGAGGGGGCGCTCGTGGGCGCCGACCGGCTCCTGGGGGCCCGGGGGGCCGGAGTGCCGGGGAGCCGGAGGGGCCGGAGAGCCGCAGCCGTGAAGGGGCGCAGCTGTGAAGAACCGAAGCCGTGAAGAACCGAAGACTTGAAGAACCGAAGACTTGAAGAACCGAAGAAGCCGACTGGATGGGTGATCTCGTGAAGAGGGTCTCGCGTATCGCGGGCGCGCTGCTGGGCACGGCGGCGCTGACCGCCGCGCTCGCGGCGTGCGGTGGCGACAGCCTGGAGGACGGCAGGAAGAAGGGCCCGGGGGGCACCGGCGACGGCTCCAAGGGGTCGCTGGTGGTGGGCGCGGCGGCCTTCACGGAGTCCAAGGTCCTCGCCGAGCTGTACGCCCAGGTGCTGCGGGGCGCCGGATACTCCGTGTCCGTCACCACCGTGAAGAACCGCGAACTGTACGAACCCTCTCTGGAGAGCGGCGAGATCGACGTCGTACCGGAATACGCGGCGACGATCGCGGAATTCCTCAACGCGAAGGCGAACGGGCCGAAGGCGCCCGAGGAGAAGCCGGTCGCCTCGGGCGACGCGAAGGCCACGGTGGAGGCGCTGCGGAAGCTCGCGGAGCCGCGCGGTCTGAAGGTGCTCGCGGCCGGGGAGGCGGTCGACCAGAACGCCTTCGCGGTGTCGCGGGAATTCGCCGACAAGAACCGGCTGAAGACCCTTTCGGATCTCGGTGCCGCCAAGCTGAGGGTGAAGATCGCGGCCGGTGACGAATGCGCGGTGCGCCCCTTCTGCGCGCCCGGTCTGAAGAAGGCGTACGGGATCGACGTGGCCGGGATCGACCCCAAGGGAGTCGGTACCCCGCAGGCCAAGCAGGCCGTCAAGGACGGGGTGGACCAGCTGGTCCTGACGACCACCACGGACGCCACGATCGAGAACTACGGCCTCGTCTTCCTCGCCGACGACAAGAAGCTCCAGAACGCCGACAACGTGCTGCCCGTGGTCAACGCCGAGGACGCCGGTTCTCCCGGGATAGCCGCCGCCCTCGACAAGGTCACCGCGGTGCTGACCACAGCGGATCTCGCCGAACTCAACCGCAAGGTGGATGCCGAGCGGGCGAAGCCGGAAGACGCCGCCAAGGAGTATCTGACGGCGAAGGGGCTGCTCAAGAAGTAGGCGCGGGGCGGGGGGAGTCGGCCCGAAACGGAACCGGAACGACTGATATCCACTTCCGGTGACGAGAAGTGGCCAAGAGATTGCCGGGCCGACCCCCCACAAGTCGCCTACGCACGGTAAATTTCAGGCCATGCCACGTGGACGCCACCGCCATTCCCCGCCTCTGCACAAGCTGCTGCCGCCCTCCGCGGTCGCCGGCACCGCGGTCGTGTGCGCCGCGGTCGCCTGGCTGCCCGGAGACCTGACCGTCGTACGGCTGCTCGCGGCCGCGTCGGCCGCCGCCGCCGTCACCGGTGCCGTCCTCATGCGCGGCTGGGACCGGAGCGCCGGACTGCGGGTCGCCGAACTCTCCCGGGCGCGCGCCGCCGACCAGTGGAAGGCCGAGGAGCGGGTCGCCGAACTGGAGTCCGACCTGGAGGAGGCCCGCGCGCTGCGGGCCCGCCTCGACGCCAAGCTCCGCGCCAAGCGCGTCGAACTCGCCGGACTGCGCGGCGAACACGCCGACCTGCTCCGCCGGTACGCCACCGCCGAGACCGAGCGGGCCAGCGCCCTGGAGGGCCGCCGCGTCCTCGCCCTGGAGGCCCACGGCACGTCCGGCTCACCGGGCGGAGGAGCCCGCGCGCTGCCGGCCGGCGGCTCCACGCCCACCCCGGAGACGTTCCGCCGCGCCGCCGAGGCGCTCCGCGACCTCCCCCGCAACGCCGCCGCCCAGCAGGCCCGCCGCACCACCGGGGCGGCCCGCGCCCGTGACCTCGCCGAGCGCGCCCGGGAGACGGACGAGCAGCGGGGCAGGCACGCGGCGGCCACCGGCACCGGGCGGGGCGCCCGTCCGGCCGTCCTCGCGCTCCCGCCCGTCGGCACCGTCGGCGTGCCCGTCGCGGCCGCGATCGTCCCGTACACGGCCCGCAGGTCCGCCCCGCGCCCCGAGGGCGGCTTCGACTTCTTCGGCACGCAGAAGACGGCGGACGCCATCGAGGCCGTGCAGAACACGGACCTCGCCGACGTCGTGGGCGAGGAGGTGCTGGCCGAGGGGACCGCGCCCGGCGCCCCGTCCCTCACCCCGGCCGCCGCCCCCGCCGTCCCCCGCACCCCGGCGCCGCCCCGGACGATCGGCCAGGTCATCGACCTGACCGCGCACGACGAGACGGAACAGCTCGACCTGGCGGAGCTGCGCGGGGCCGTGAACTCGTGACGCACCGCCTCACCGCCTTCCCCGCCGGTGAGGTCGCCCGCCGCCGGGACGAACTCCTCGGCCTGTGCGCCCTGGCCTTCGGCGGCGCCCCCTGGCACGAACCGCGGTCCGGCACCGTGCGGACCGTGGAGCGGCTGCTCGGTTCGGCGGTCGGGCGGCCCGACTTCCGGGCCGTCGCCGCGTTCGGGCCCGACGGCGGACTGCGGGGGTTCGCGGCGGGCTGGACCGACACCGCCCTGACCGGCCGGGAGCCCGCCTTCGAGCTCGCCGAACTCGTCGTCGCCCCGGCCCACCAGGGCGCCGGCCTCGGCCGGGCCCTCCACGACGCGCTCCTCACGGGCCTGGCCCCCGGCTCCCGCCTCCTGATGACCCTGGACGTGCCGGAACTGACGAAGCGGTACGAACGCTGGGGCTGGGCCGTCGTCGGCCGGCGGACGCCCGGCACCCCGGGCCGCGCGTACGCCGTGATGCGCCGCGAGGACTGAGCGCCGGGCCCCTACTTGTCGATGTCGCCGACGACGAAGAAGAGCGAACCCAGGATCGCCACCATGTCGGCGACGAGCGTCCCCGGCAGCAGCTCGGCCAGTACCTGGACGTTGTTGAACGAGGCCGACCGCAGCTTGAGCCGGTAGGGGGTCTTCTCGCCCTTCGACACCAGGTAGTAGCCGTTCACGCCGAGGGGGTTCTCGGTCCACGCGTACGTGTGGCCCTCCGGCGCCTTGAGCACCTTCGGCAGCCGCTGGTTGACCGGCCCCGGCGGCAGCTCCTCCATCCGGTCCAGGCAGGCGTCCGCCAGGTCCAGGGAGTTGTGCGTCTGTTCGAGCAGGCACTCGAACCGGGCCAGGCAGTCGCCCTCCCGCCGCACCGCGACCCGCAGGACGTCGCCCAGCTCCCCGTACGCCAGGTACGGCTCGTCCCGGCGCAGGTCGAAGTCGACGCCCGACGCGCGGGCGATGGGCCCCGACACCCCGTAGGAGTGGACCGCCGCCTCCGACAGGACCCCGATCCCGCGCGTGCGGCCCCGGAAGATCTCGTTGCCGAGGACGAGCCGGTCGTACACGTCCATCCGCGACCGCACGTCCGCGACGGCCCGCCGCGTCCGCTCCGTCCACCCGGCGGGCAGGTCCTCCTTGAGGCCGCCGACCCGGTTGAACATGTAGTGCATCCGCCCGCCGGACGCCTCCTCCATCACCGCCTGGAGCTCCTCGCGCTCCCGGAAGGCGTGGAAGACGGGCGTGATGCCGCCGAGTTCGAGGGGGTACGAGCCGAGGAACATGAGGTGGTTGAGGACCCGGTTCAGCTCGGCGAGGAGCGTACGGGTCCACACGGCGCGCTCCGGGACCTCCATGCCCAGCATCCGCTCGACGGCCATCACCACCCCCAGCTCGCTGGAGAAGGCGGACAGCCAGTCGTGGCGGTTGGCCAGCATGACGATCTGCCGGTAGTCCCGCGCCTCGAAGAGCTTCTCCGCGCCCCGGTGCATGTAGCCGACCACCGGCTCCGCCGACCGGATCACCTCTCCGTCGAGGACGAGCCGGAGCCGGAGCACGCCGTGGGTCGAGGGATGCTGCGGCCCGATGTTCAGCACCATGTCGGTGCTCTCCGCCGCGCCGCCGATTCCGACCGTCGTCTCCGTCATGCGGCCAGTATCTCCCGTACGGGAGGCCCCCTACGGCCCGTCCGTCCCCCGCACCCGCCGGGTCAGCCAGAGGAAGTCCCCCAGGCCCCCGCGGGCGGTGAGCTCGGCCGCCGCGCCGGCGGAGGCGAGGGCCGCGACGTATCCGGCGGGGTCGGACGAGGCGAGCGCGAGGGGCGGCCGTTCCCCGGAGACCCCGAGCCGCCGCAGCGCCTCGCGCTGGGTGACCAGCTCCACGTCCTCCCCGGCGGCCCCGCCGCAGGCGGCCGCGCACGCGTCGAGGGCCACGTGGGACGTCAGGTCGCAGGAGCCGTCCGGGACCGGGGGCACCTCGCGGCCCGCGCGGAAGCCGGTCAGGGAGCCGAAGGGCGGCCGGGCGTCCCGCACGTGCGCGTAGTCCACGGCCACCGCGCGGCCCTCCGCGAGCGAGGCCACCGCCGCCGCCCAGGCCTCGTCCCGGGGCCGCCCGATCTCGGCCCGGGCACCGGGCTCCCGCAGGGGCCACCAGCGCTCCAGCCACTCCGCGTCCGCGCCGGAGACGGGCGCGCCGGGCCGTTCCGCGCCGTCCGGGCGGACCTCCACGTACCGGACCGTGCCCGCCGCGTCCGCCTCGGCCACGTCCACCGGCACGTTGTCGAGCCACTCGTTGGCGAACAGCAGTCCGCGCGTCCCGCGCGGCGGCCGGTCCGTCCACTCCACCCGGGGGTCGAGCCCGGACGGGCGGGCGGCGCGCTCCACCGCGACCGCCCGCACCGAGAGGCCACTGCCGGAGACCGCCGCGAGCACCGCCGTGAGCAGCTCCCCGCGTCCCGCGCCCACGTCCACCAGGTCCACCCGGTCCGTCCCCAGTTCCCCGGCGACCTCGCCGAGCAGCCGGGCCACGGCCCCCGCGAAGAGGGGCGAGGCGTGCACCGAGGTCCGGAAGTGCCCCGCGGGCCCCCCGGGGCGCAGATAGAAGCCCCCGGGGCCGTACAGCGCCCGTTCCGCGGCCGCCCGCCACCCCCGCCACCGACACGTCTCATCCGTCACGCGTCCCAGTCTCCACCTCCGGGAGTAGAGGTCCGGAGCCGAGGATCGCCCCCACGGTTGATCCCCCGCCCGCCTCCTTTGCCTACTCTGGGTGACGTGCAGCGCCTCTACGACTTCCTCCGCAGACACCCGACGGGCGTCGACGGCTTCTGGGCCCTCGTGCTCTTCGGGTTCTCCCTGCTGTGGGTGGGGTCGACCTACCCGGCGATCGACCACCCCGTGGCGTACGGAGGCGTCGCCGCGCTCCTCTCCCTGGTCGTGGCCCTGCGCCGGCGGGCCCCCGAGAAGATGCTGCTGCTCACCGTCGCGCTCGGCCTCGTCCAGCTCGCCTTCGGCCTGGTCCCGTTCGTGGCGGACTTCGCCATGCTCGTGATCATCCACACGGTCGCGGCGCACGCCGGGCCGCGCTGGGCGTCCCGGCTCGCCCTCGTGGGCGGGCTGAGCGCGTCCCCCCTCTCCCAGCTGCGCTGGCCGTCCACGGAGTTCAGCTCGTGGGCGGTCCGGGTCTTCTTCACGGTCATGATGGCCGTGCCGTTCGTCCTCGCCTGGGTCCTCGGCGACTCGCTGCGCACCCGCCGCGCCTACTTCGCGCAGCTGGAGGAGCGGGCCTCGCGCCTGGAGCAGGAGCGCGAGGCCCAGGCGAAGGTCGCGGTCGCGGCCGAGCGGGCCAGGATCGCCCGCGAACTGCACGACGTCGTCGCGCACAACGTGTCGGTGATGGTGGTCCAGGCCGACGGCGCCGCCTACGTCATGGACGCCTCCCCGGAGACCGCGAAGCAGGCCCTGGAGACCATCTCCGGCACGGGCCGGCAGGCGCTCGCGGAGATGCGCAGGCTCCTCGGCATCCTGCGCACCGGGGAGCACGAGGAGGCCGGGGAGTACGTGCCGCAGCCCGACGTGAAACAGATCGAGGACCTGGTCGAGCAGGTCCGCGGCGCCGGCCTCACCGTCGACTTCGCGATCGAGGGGAGCCCGCGCCCGCTGCCCAGCGGCGTCGAGCTCACCGCGTACCGGATCGTGCAGGAAGCCCTCACCAACACCCGCAAGCACGGCGGCCCCGACGTGGGCGCCAGCGTCCGGCTGGTCTACTTCGACGACGGTCTCGGCCTGCTCGTCGAGGACGACGGCCGGGGCGCGCCCCAGGGGATGTACGAGGACGGGGGCGCCGACGGGCGGGGCCACGGCCTGATCGGCATGCGGGAGCGGATCGGCATGGTCGGCGGCACCCTGGACGCGGGCCCGCGCCCCGGCGGGGGCTTCCGGATCAGCGCCCTGCTCCCCCTCAAACCCGCCCACTGACGCACCCCGACCCCTGAGGAACCGCCCTTATGCAGCCCATCCGCGTGATGCTCGTCGACGACCAGGCGCTGCTGCGCACCGGCTTCCGCATGGTGCTCGCCGCCCAGCCGGACATGGAGGTGGTGGCCGAGGCGGGTGACGGGGTCGGGGCCCTGGAGGCGCTGCGGACCACGGCGGTCGACGTCGTCCTGATGGACGTGCGCATGCCGAAGCTGGACGGGGTGGAGGCGACCCGGCGGATCTGTGCCGACCCCGACGCCCCGAAGGTGCTGATCCTGACCACCTTCGACCTCGACGAGTACGCCTTCTCCGGTCTGAAGGCGGGGGCGAGCGGCTTCATGCTGAAGGACGTGCCGCCGGGAGAGCTGCTCGGCGCGATCCGTTCGGTGCACAGCGGGGACGCCGTGGTGGCGCCCTCGACGACCCGCCGGCTCCTCGACCGCTTCTCGCCCCTGCTGCCGTCGGCGGGCAAGGAGCCCGAGCACAGCGGACTGGGCCGCCTCACGGAGCGGGAGCGCGAGGTGATGATGCTGGTCGCGCAGGGCCTGTCGAACGGCGAGATCGCCGCCCGTCTCGTCCTCTCCGAGGCGACGGTGAAGACGCACGTGGGCCGCATCCTGACCAAGCTGGGCCTGCGCGACCGCGTCCAGGTCGTGGTCCTGGCGTACGAGTCGGGCCTGGTCAGGGCGGGCGGCGGGGGCCGGGGCTGACGGGACGGCGTCCCGGCGTCCTGGGGTCCCGATGTCCCGGGCCCCCGGCGCTGCCGGGCCTCCGGCGCTGCCGGGACCCGGCCCCCGGCCCCCGGGCCCTCAGCGCCCGACGCGCGACAGGAAGTCCCGTACCGCCTCCCGCACCTCGGCCGCCGTCCACTCCAGGCCCGGCCCCGCCACCGTCAGCTCCGTCACGGCCACCCCCGGCGGGCCGCCCGCCCCCGGGGCGGACCAGCGGCGGAAGAGGGCGGTGCCGGTGGCCTCGGTCTGGGCGAGGGCCGCCGCCGTCAGGGTCTCGGGGGCGTACGGGAGCCAGACCTGGAACTGGTGGGTGTGCGGGACCTCCGGACGGACCCGGAACCAGCCCGTGCCCGCCTCCGCGAGCGCCTCCCGGACCGCGCCGGCCACCACGCGCGCGTGGGCCGCGTACGCGGGCAGCCGGGGCAGTTCGACGTCCAGCCCCCGCAGCGCGGAGAGCGCCGCCGGGTACTGCTGGAAGACCTGGCCGCCGTACCGGTGCCGCCAGACCCGGGCCTCGTCCATGACGTCCGCGGGCCCGGCGAGCGCGGCCCCCGACAGGCCGCCGAGGGACTTGTAGAACGACACGTACACGCTGTCGGCGAGCCCCGCGACCTCCGGGAGCCCCCGCCCGAAGTGCGCCGCGCACTCCCACAGCCGGGCACCGTCGAAGTGGACCACCGCGTCCCGTTCCCGGGCCGCCTCCACCACCCCGGTCAGCTCCTCCCAGGCGGGCAGCGCGAAACCGGCGTCCCGCAGCGGCAGCTCCAGCATCAGCGTCCCGAACGGCTCCGGATGGTCCCGCACCTCCTCGGCCGTGGGCAGCCGGGGCGCGTCGCGGAAGAGGACGGTGCGGAGCCCGGAGACCGCCCCGAGCGCCCCGCCCTCGTGGACCTCCGGGTGGGCCAGCGGATGGAGGGCGACGACCGGGTTCCCGGTGCGCCCCGCCCAGCAGCGCAGCGCCACCTGCTGGGCCATGGTGCCGGTCGGGAAGAAGACGGCGTCGGGGAGGCCCAGCTCCCCGGCGACCCGCCGCTCCAGCGTCTCCACCGGGCCGTCCCCGTACGTGTCGGGCAGAACCCCGCCGTACCCGGCCTCCTCCGCCCAGCCGGCCAGCTCGCGCAGCCGCTCCCCGACCGTGCCGTCCGTCGGGGCGTGCCACAGCTTGCGCCGGGCGCCGCCCCAGACCTTCGCCCGGTGCGGCCCGGCCGCCTCCTCGTCCGCCGGGCCGACGGCGCCCACGGGGGCCGCGGTGTTCCCGGCGTCTCCGCTGTCCACAGGATTCATGAGCCGATCATCACACCACCGCCCCGCCCTGTGGACGGCCACGGAGGGGCGCGCACCGCTGGCGTAGCATGACCAGAAATCGTCCGGTACCCGCCGAGGACTGGAACGGAAGGCCGTCCCCACCGTGAACGCACCAGCAGCGCCAGAGCCCCGAGCCGGGGACCGACCCGCCCGGCTCACCGTCGGAGTCGTCGGCGCCGGCCGGGTGGGCCCCGCCCTCGCCGCCTCCCTCCGGCTCGCGGGACACCGTCCCGTCGCCGTCTCCGCCGTCTCCGACGCCTCGCGGAAGCGCGCCGCCGTGCTCCTGTCGGACGTCCCGGTCGTGGAGCCCGCCCGCGTCCTCGCCCTCGCCGACCTGGTCCTGCTGACCGTGCCGGACGACGCCCTGCCCGGCCTCGTCGAAGGGCTCGCGGACACCGGGGCCGTACGGCCGGGACAGCTGATCGCGCACACCTCGGGGCGGTACGGGACACGGGTCCTCGACCCCGCCCTCCGGGCCGGCGCCCTGCCGCTCGCCCTGCACCCCGCCATGACCTTCACCGGCACCCCCGTGGACGTCCAGCGGCTCGCCGGCTGCTCCTTCGGGGTGACCGCCCCCGAGGAGCTGCGGCTCGCCGCCGAGGCCCTGGTGATCGAGATGGGCGGCGAGCCCGAGTGGATCGCCGAGGAGGCCCGCCCGCTCTACCACGCGGCCCTCGCCCTGGGCGCGAACCACCTGGTCACCCTGGTGGCCCAGTCGATGGAACTGCTCCACAAGGCCGGGGTCGCCGCCCCCGACCGGATGCTCGGCCCCCTCCTGGGCGCCGCCCTGGACAACGCCCTGCGGTCCGGCGACGCGGCCCTCACCGGCCCCGTCGCGCGCGGTGACGCCGGTACGGTCGCCGCCCACGTCGCCGAACTGCGCGCGCACGCCCCCGGCGCCGTCGCCGGCTACCTGGCGATGGCCCGGACGACCGCCGACCGGGCGCTGGCGCACGGCCTGCTCAAGCCCGAGCTGGCCGAGGACCTGCTGGGGGTGCTCGCCGACGGATCGGCGGGCGCGACCGGCACCACCGGGTCCGGCGACGGGCCGCGAGGAGACGACCGATGAGCCCGTCCGACCGCGCCGCCACCGGCCGCGCCGCCACCGGCCGGCCCGCCCGCCACGAACCGGCCGAACTGGTCTCCACGGCCGGGCAGCTCCGTACCGCCGCCGCCCGCCACGGCGCCCCCGGACGCAACGCCGTGGTCATGACCATGGGCGCGCTCCACGAGGGCCACGCCACCCTGATCCGCGCCGCCCGCGCGCGGGTGGGGGAGGAGGGCTTCGTCGTCGTCACCGTCTTCGTCAACCCGCTCCAGTTCGGCGCGGGCGAGGACCTCGACCGCTACCCGCGCACCCTCGACGCCGACCTGGAGCTGGCCTTCGGCGCGGGCGCGAGCGTCGTCTTCGCGCCCTCCGCGGAGGAGGTCTACCCGGGCGGCGAGCCCCAGGTCCGGATCACCGCCGGCCCCATGGGCGAACGCCTCGAAGGCGCCTCCCGGCCCGGCCACTTCGACGGCATGCTGACCGTCGTCGCCAAACTGCTCCACCTCACCGGCCCCGACCTGGCGTTCTTCGGCCAGAAGGACGCCCAGCAGCTGGCCCTGATCCGGCGCATGGTCCGCGACCTGAACTTCCCGGTCGAGGTCGTCGGCGTGGAGACCGTCCGCGAGGACGACGGCCTGGCCCTCTCCAGCCGCAACCGCTACCTGTCCGCCGGGGAGCGCCGCACGGCCCTCGCGCTGTCCCGCGCCCTGTTCGCCGGCCGGGAGCGGCTCGCCGCCCAGGAGGCGCTGCGCGCGCGTGCCACCGCCCTGCCCGGCGCACGGGACCGGGCCGGCGACCGCGCCGAGGCGCTCTCCCGGCTCGGCGAGGCACGGGCCGCCGCCGACGCCCACGCGGTCGCCCAGGCCACCGGGTGCGGCGGCGCCGAGGCCGTGCGCGCCGCGGCCCGCGCCGTCCTGGACGAGGCCGCCGCGGCCGAACCGCCGCTCGTCCTCGACTACCTGGCCCTGGTCGACCCGGCCGACTTCACCGAGGTCGAGGACGGTCACACCGGGGAGGCGGTCCTCGCCGTCGCCGCGCGCGTGGGGAGCACACGGCTCATCGACAACGTCCCCCTCACCCTCGGAGCCGCCACGTGACCGGAACCCGGCTGCACGCCCCCGAACCGGGCTGGTCCCTCGACGCCGACGTCGTCGTGGTCGGCTCCGGCGTCGCCGGCCTCACCGCCGCCCTGCGCTGCACCGCCGCCGGGCTCCGCACGGTCGTCGTCACCAAGGCCACCCTCGACGACGGCTCCACCCGCTGGGCCCAGGGCGGCATCGCCGCCGCGCTCGGCGAGGGCGACACCCCCGAACAGCACCTGGACGACACCCTCGTGGCCGGCGCCGGGCTCTGCGACGAGCGGGCCGTGCGGACCCTGGTCACCGAGGGCCCCGACGCCGTCCGCCGGCTGATCGAGACCGGCGCCCACTTCGACACGACCTCCGGGGGCGAGCTGTCGCTGACCCGCGAGGGCGGCCACCACCGGCGCCGGATCGCCCACGCGGGCGGCGACGCGACCGGCGCCGAGATCTCCCGCGCGCTGGTCGGGGCGATACGCGACCGGGGCGTGCGCACCGTCGAGCACGCCCTCGTCCTGGACCTCCTCACGGACGCCGAGGGCCGGACGGCCGGGGTCACCCTGCACGTCATGGGCGAGGGACAGCACGACGGCGTCGGCGCCGTCCGCGCCCCCGCGGTGGTCCTCGCCACCGGCGGCATGGGCCAGATCTTCTCCGCGACCACCAACCCGCCGGTCTCGACCGGCGACGGCGTGGCGCTCGCGCTGCGCGCCGGGGCCGAGGTCTCCGACCTGGAGTTCGTCCAGTTCCACCCGACCGTGCTCTTCCTGGGCGCGGACGCCGAGGGGCAGCAGCCGCTGGTCTCCGAGGCGGTGCGGGGCGAGGGCGCGCACCTGGTCGACGCCGACGGGGTCCGCTTCATGCTGGGGCAGCACGAGCTGGCCGAGCTGGCGCCCCGGGACGTCGTCGCCAAGGCGATCACGCGCCGGATGCGGGAGCGGGGCGCCGAGCACATGTACCTCGACGCCCGTCACTTCGGGGCCGGGATGTGGGAGCGGCGCTTCCCGACGATCCTGGCCGCCTGCCGCGCCCACGGCATCGACCCGGTGACCGAGCCGGTCCCGGTGGCCCCCGCCGCCCACTACGCCTCCGGCGGCGTCCGCACGGACCTGTACGGCAGGACCACCGTCCCCGGCCTGTACGCGTGCGGGGAGGTCGCCTGCACGGGCGTCCACGGCGCCAACCGGCTCGCCTCGAACTCGCTCCTGGAGGGCCTGGTCTTCGCCGAGCGGATCGCGGACGACATCGCCGCGAACGGCCCGCACCGCGAGGGGACGCCAGTCCCGGCCGCCCCGGCGCGGACGGTGCCGGTGCCCGACCCCGCGCTGCGCCCCGTGCTCCAGCGGATCATGAGCGCGGACGCGGGCGTGCTGCGCTCCGGCGAGAGCCTGCGCAGGGCGGCCGGGGCCCTGGAGTCCCTGGGCGCGGACACCGCCGCGGGCCACCCGGGCAAGGCGGCCGAGCCGTGCACCGAGGCCTGGGAGGCGGCCAACCTCCTGGAGGTCGCCGGCGCCCTGGTGACGGCCGCCCTCGCCCGCGAGGAGACCCGCGGCTGCCACTGGCGCGAGGACCGGCCCGAACGCGACGACGAAGCGTGGCGACGCCACCTGATCGTGCGGCGCTCCCCCCGCGGCGCGCTCGCCGTCCGCCCCACCGCCACCGCGGACCTTCCCCCCGTAACCGCCCGTCCAGCCGAGGAGACGCAGTCGTGAGCACGCCCGAGGAAGCCCGTCCCGAACCCGTGGACGTCCCTCTCATCCAGATCAGCGCCTCCGGACCGGCCGCAGAGGAGGCCGGCGGCTGCGGCGACGGCTGCGGCTGCGGCGGCGCCGAGGAGTTCGAGTGCGGGCTCGACCCGGCGCTCGCCGCGCTGCTCGCCGAGGCCGGCCTCGACCCGGTCCAGGTCGAGGACGTCGCCCACCTGACGATCGCCGAAGACCTCGACGGCGGGGTGGACGTGACGACCGTGGCGACCGTCCCCGAGGAGGCCGTCGCCACCGCCGACTTCACCGCCCGCGAGGCCGGCGTGGTGGCCGGCCTGCGGGTCGCGGAGGCGGTCCTGTCGATCGTCTGCACCGACGAGTTCGAGGTCGAGCGGCACGTCGAGGACGGCGAGCGCGTCGAGGCCGGGACCGTGCTCCTGAGCGTGACCGCCCGCACCCGCGACCTGCTCACCGGCGAGCGCGGCGCGCTCAACATCCTGTGCCGCCTCTCCGGCATCGCCACCGCCACCCGCGCGTGGGCCGACGCCCTGGAGGGCACGGGGGCGAAGGTCCGCGACACCCGCAAGACGACCCCGGGCCTGCGCGCCCTGGAGAAGTACGCGGTCCGCTGCGGCGGCGGCGTCAACCACCGCATGTCGCTCTCCGACGCGGCCCTGGTGAAGGACAACCACGTGGTGGCGGCCGGCGGCGTGGCCGAGGCCTTCAAGGCCGTGCGCGAGCTGTTCCCGGAGGTGCCGATCGAGGTCGAGGTCGACACGATGCACCAGGTCCGCGAGGTCCTGGACGCGGGCGCCGACCTGATCCTGCTCGACAACTTCACCCCGGAGGAGACCGAGGAGGCCGTGGCGCTCGTCGCGGGCCGCGCCGTCCTGGAGTCCTCGGGCCGCCTGACCCTGGAGAACGCGGCGGCGTACGCGGCGACCGGCGTCGACTACCTGGCGGTCGGCGGCCTCACCCACTCCTCCCCGATCCTCGACATCGGCCTCGACCTGCGCGAGGTGCGGGCCTGATGCTGCTCACCATCGACGTCGGCAACACGCACACGGTCCTCGGCCTCTTCGACGGGGACGAGATCGTCGAGCACTGGCGGATCTCCACGGACCCGCGCAGGACCGCCGACGAGATGGCGGTCCTGCTCCAGGGCCTCATGGGCATGCACCCGCTGCTGGGCGTCGAGCTGAGCGACGGCATCGAGGGCATCGCGATCTGCGCGACGGTCCCCTCGGTGCTGCACGAGCTGCGCGACGTGACCCGCCGGTACTACGGGGACGTGCCGGCGGTCCTGGTCGAGCCGGGGGTGAAGACGGGCGTCCCGATCCTCATGGACAACCCCAAGGAGGTCGGCGCCGACCGCATCGTCAACGCGGTCGCGGCGGTCGAGCTGTACGGGGGCCCGGCGATCGTCGTGGACTTCGGCACGGCGACCACGTTCGACGCGGTCAGCCCGCGCGGCGAGTACGCGGGCGGGGCGATCGCGCCGGGCATCGAGATCTCGATGGAGGCGCTGGGCGTCCGGGGCGCGCAGCTGCGCAAGATCGAGCTGGTCCGCCCGCGCAGCGTGATCGGCAAGAACACGGTCGAGGCGATGCAGTCCGGCATCGTCTTCGGGTACGCCGGGCAGGTGGACGGCATCGTGGGCCGGATGAAGCGGGAACTGGCCGGTCCCCAGGGCGACCCGTCCGCGGTGAAGGTGATCGCGACGGGCGGCCTGGCGCCGATGGTCCTCGCCGATTCGAAGGAGATCGACGAGCACGAGCCGTGGCTGACCCTGATCGGCCTGCGCCTGGTGTACGAGCGGAACGCCTCGCGCATGTGAGGTGCGGCCTCCCCGGCGGCTCCCCGCCGACGGCCTCGCACCGACGGCCTCGCGTCGGCCCCTCCGCGTCTACGGCCTCGCACCGACGGCCTCGCGCCAGCCCCCTCCCGGCGGCCCGGGGGCGCGGTGCGGGGCGCCGTCGGCCGGGCCTCCCGGACGTCCCGCCGACGACGCGCCGAAAATGATCGCTAAGCGTAAGTTGTCCGATTGGCGCGTATCGTCGGCCCATGCCCACGCCATACGGATCTCGCGGCGGCATGGCCTTCGGCGCGGACGAGCTGCGCGTGCTCCGCCGCGCCCTCGCCGCCGCCCTCGGCCCCGCCCCCCTCCAGGACCAGGACGTCCAGGACTGTCTGCGCCTGACCGCATCCCTGGACGAGGCGGTACGCGAGGCCGACCGGCTGCGCGCCTTCCTCCTCGCCGACCTGACCCGCTACCGCGAGGCGCTGCCCGGCTCCCTCGCCGGCTACCTGACGCTCCTCCGGGAGGCCCTGGCCGCCGGGTACGACCCCGGCGCCGACGACCTCGCCGCCCTGCGCGCGCTGCGCCGCAACCCGGCCGCCGCCGAACTCCTGGACCGCTGCCGGGGCCTCGCGGAACGCTCCGTGCGCGCCCGCCTGGCCCGGGTCACCGTCCCCGCCTCCCGCAGCCCCCGTGCCCGGCTGCTCGCCCTCCCCGGCGGGCGCGCGGCGGCCGACGGGCCCCGCCCGGCCCCGCCGGGCCCGGAGGAGCGGCCGGTGCCCAAGCCCTCCGAGGTGTTCCCGCCGCGCCGGCGGCCCGTTCCGCCGCCCCCGCCCGAGGAGCGGGCCGCCGGATAGCTACCCTGGTCGTCATGGACTACGTATCCGCGCTCCTGCCCCCCGTCGTGATGGCCGCGTTCTTCATCGGCCTCGTCGTCACGATCGTCAAGAGCCAGGGCGGCCCGAACAAGGCCAAGGAGGACGCCGTCGTGGACGCCGCCCTCGCCCGCGCCGAGGCCGCCCACCGGCCGGAGGGCTCCACCGCCTCCTGAGCCCGCCGGTTCCGGGTCACCGGGGACGCGCGACCTTTCGAGGTCGTGCGTCCTTTTTGTTTCGTTTGATGCCGTCAATCGACTCTTTTTGGCGTTTTGAGCACTAGGGTGGCGCTGTGCCCCGTCCCTTGGGAGAGCTCGAAGACGCCGTCATGACGCGCGTATGGCAATGGAACCGTCCGGTGACCGTCCGGGAAGTTCTGGAGGACCTCCAGCGGGAACGCTCCATCGCCTACACCACCGTCATGACCGTCATGGACAATCTCCACCAGAAGGGCTGGGTCCGCAGGGAGGTCGAAGGCCGCGCCTATCGCTATACGGCGGTCTCCACCCGCGCCGCCTACGCGGCCGCACTGATGAACGAGGCGTGGTCCCGGAGCGACAATCCGGCGGCGGCCCTCGTCGCCTTCTTCGGAATGATGTCGCAGGAACAGCGCCAGGCGCTCGACGACGCCATCCGCATCGTCCAGCGCGACACGCCCCCGTCCGCCCCGCCCGCGGAGGGCGGCGAGGGGACCGGGGCCCGCGAGCGATAACGTCCCCCCATGTCGCCGTCCTCCTCCCCGGCCCCCTCCGAAGCCGTCACCGTGCGCAGGGCCCGCACCACCGATGTCACCGCCGTCCGCCGGCTCGTCGACCCTTTCGTCCGGCGCGGCATCCTGCTCGACAAGGCGACCGTGACCCTTTACGAGTCCATCCAGGAGTTCTGGGTCGCGGAACGCGACGAGGACGGTGTCGTCGTCGGCTGCGGGGCGCTCCACGTGATGTGGGAAGACCTCGCCGAAGTGCGCACTCTCGCCGTCGATCCCGCGTTCCGGGGAGCCGGTGTGGGACATCGGGTGCTCGACAAGTTGTTGCACACCGCCCGATGGCTCGGGGTGCGGCGGGTATTCTGCCTGACCTTCGAAGTCGACTTCTTCGCGAAGCACGGCTTCGTCGAGATCGGCGAGACGCCGGTCGACGGGGATGTGTACAGCGAGCTCCTGCGTTCCTATGACGAGGGAGTCGCGGAGTTCCTCGGTCTCGAACGAGTGAAGCCGAACACCTTGGGCAACAGCCGGATGCTTCTGCACCTGTGAGGGGGAACCGGCCCGAACGGCGCTCGAACCCTATGTCCGAAACGCGCATGTTTCCCGCACTCCCGGGCTTCTGAACCCCTCCCGGGGGTTTGTGTTTTGCAGGGAAAAGCGGTTTCCTTTCCGCGTACTGCATTTTCGATGAAAGGAAAACCGGTGGCACAGAAGGTTCAGGTCCTTCTTGTCGACGACCTCGACGGCGTCGAGGCGGACGAGACCGTGACGTTCGCGCTGGACGGCAAGAGCTACGAGATCGACCTCACCACCGCGAACGCGGAAAAGCTCCGCGGTCTTCTCGAGCCCTACACCAAGAGCGGCCGGCGCACCGGTGGCCGCGCCGCCGCCCCCCGCGGCAAGGGCCGGGTCGCCGCCGGCGGCAACGCCGACACCGCGAAGATCCGCGCGTGGGCCAAGGAGAACGGCTACGAGGTGAACGACCGCGGCCGCGTCCCGGCGAAGGTCAAGGCCGCCTACGAGGACGCGAACCGCTGAGGCGGGAGCTGCTGGGCCGCCGGCCCCCGGGCCCGCGCACTCAGCAGCCGCACCCGGTGGCACTCCGCGGCGGCGGCGGCCACGAGCCGCGCCAGGCCGGGGGCGTCCCCACCGTCCCACGGCGCGGCCCGCAGGGCGGGGAGCGAGGACTCGGCCTCGCGACCCGGTACGGGCGGCCGCAGCCACACGGCGGGACCCGGCGCCCCGGAGCCGCCCTGCCCCGGCGGGAGGGGCGCGGTCATCCGGCCACCGGCGCCGAGGGCCGTGAGGTCCAGCGCGATCCCGCCCCACTCCAGCCAGTCGAGCAGCCCCGGCAGCTCCTCCGCGCTCCCCGCGGCCACGAGCAGCGCCATCCGGTTCCCCGCCAGGGCCACCGGCCCGGTCGCCCCGCCCAACCGCCGCAGGACGCCGCGGCCGGCCTCGGCGGGCAGCTCCAGGACGTCGAAGCGCAGCCCCGTGACCAGCTCCACCGGCGGGCCCGCCACCGTCGTCCAGCCGAGTTCGTCCTCGTACCACCGCGCCGGACCGGCGTCGGGCGGCACACGGGGGGGCGGGACGGCGGGGACCATGCCCGTGGAACGGCCCCGGGGGCGACTTGGTTACGCCCCGGACGCCACCCGGCCGTGACGCACCGTCCGCCGCCGGACGCGCGCGGTGTCCGGGATGGGGCGTACGCGTGCATTCGGGCACGCAAGGGTGTTCGCTGGTAGCGGAGGGAACCGGGGTTCGCCGCATGGAGTGTCCGTACTTACGGGTAAGACATTCCTAGTGGAGAGGGGTGGCCCTGCGGACCCGGGCGTCTCGCGTTCGCCATCGGCGTACTGAAGGCGCGGCTTACTACTTGGCCTGCGGGAACATCGTCTCGCACCATCGGGTTGGAGCATTTGTCGGCTGTTCGGCAGCAGGTCCCCCCGCGGAAGAGCGGGGTGATCCGGACGGATGTCGGCAGTTGGAATGAGCGGTCCCCGCTCGCGGGACTAAGCTGCGGAAGGACAGGGAGGGGATCGACCCCTAACTGACTGACCGCTCTGAGGAGCGATTAACGATGTTCGAGAGGTTCACCGACCGCGCGCGGCGGGTTGTCGTCCTGGCTCAGGAAGAAGCCCGGATGCTCAACCACAACTACATCGGCACCGAGCACATCCTTCTGGGCCTTATCCACGAGGGTGAGGGTGTCGCCGCTAAGGCCCTGGAGAGCCTCGGGATTTCGCTCGAGGCGGTCCGCCAGCAGGTGGAGGAGATCATCGGGCAGGGGCAGCAGGCCCCGTCCGGGCACATCCCCTTCACCCCTCGTGCCAAGAAGGTCCTGGAGCTGTCGCTCCGCGAGGCCCTCCAGCTCGGCCACAACTACATCGGCACCGAGCACATCCTGCTCGGCCTGATCCGCGAGGGCGAGGGCGTCGCCGCCCAGGTCCTCGTGAAGCTGGGCGCCGACCTCAACCGGGTCCGGCAGCAGGTCATCCAGCTGCTCTCCGGCTACCAGAGCGGCAAGGAGGCCGCCACGGCCGGCGGCCCCGCCGAGGGCACGCCCTCGACGTCCCTGGTCCTCGACCAGTTCGGCCGCAACCTCACCCAGGCGGCCCGCGAATCCAAGCTCGACCCGGTCATCGGGCGCGAGAAGGAGATCGAGCGGGTCATGCAGGTGCTGTCCCGCCGCACCAAGAACAACCCGGTCCTCATCGGCGAGCCCGGCGTCGGCAAGACCGCCGTCGTCGAGGGCCTGGCCCAGGCCATCGTCAAGGGCGAGGTGCCCGAGACCCTCAAGGACAAGCACCTCTACACCCTGGACCTCGGCGCCCTGGTCGCCGGCTCCCGCTACCGCGGTGACTTCGAGGAGCGCCTGAAGAAGGTCCTCAAGGAGATCCGCACCCGCGGCGACATCATCCTGTTCATCGACGAGCTCCACACCCTCGTGGGTGCGGGCGCCGCCGAGGGCGCGATCGACGCCGCCAGCATCCTCAAGCCGATGCTGGCCCGCGGCGAGCTCCAGACCATCGGTGCCACCACCCTCGACGAGTACCGGAAGTACCTGGAGAAGGACGCGGCCCTCGAGCGCCGCTTCCAGCCCATCCAGGTCGCCGAGCCGTCGCTGCCGCACACCATCGAGATCCTCAAGGGCCTGCGCGACCGGTACGAGGCCCACCACCGGGTCTCCATCACCGACGAGGCCCTCGTCCAGGCCGCGACCCTGGCCGACCGGTACATCTCGGACCGCTTCCTGCCGGACAAGGCGATCGACCTGATCGACGAGGCCGGCTCCCGGATGCGCATCCGCCGGATGACCGCGCCGCCGGACCTCCGCGAGTTCGACGAGAAGATCGCCGACGTCCGCCGCGACAAGGAGTCCGCGATCGACTCGCAGGACTTCGAGAAGGCCGCGTCCCTGCGCGACAAGGAGAAGCAGCTCCTCGCCGCGAAGACCAAGCGCGAGAAGGAGTGGAAGGCCGGCGACATGGACGTCGTCGCGGAGGTCGACGGCGAGCTGATCGCCGAGGTCCTCGCGACCGCCACCGGCATTCCGGTCTTCAAGCTGACCGAGGAGGAGTCCTCGCGTCTGCTCCGCATGGAGGACGAGCTCCACAAGCGCGTCATCGGCCAGAAGGACGCCGTCATCGGTCTTTCGCGGGCCATCCGCCGTACGCGGGCCGGTCTGAAGGACCCGAAGCGCCCCGGTGGCTCGTTCATCTTCGCCGGTCCGTCCGGTGTCGGTAAGACCGAGCTCTCGAAGGCCCTCGCCGAATTCCTCTTCGGCGACGAGGACGCGATGATCTCCCTCGACATGTCGGAGTTCAGCGAGAAGCACACGGTTTCCCGTCTCTTCGGTTCGCCGCCCGGATACGTCGGCTACGAAGAGGGCGGCCAGCTCACCGAGAAGGTGCGCCGCAAGCCGTTCTCCGTCGTCCTCTTCGACGAGGTCGAGAAGGCCCACCCCGATATCTTCAATTCCCTTCTCCAGATCCTGGAGGACGGTCGTCTGACCGACTCCCAGGGCCGGGTCGTGGACTTCAAGAACACGGTCATCATCATGACGACCAACCTCGGGACCAGGGACATCTCGAAGGGCTTCAACCTGGGCTTCGCGGCCCAGGGCGACACGAAGTCCAACTACGAGCGGATGAAGGCGAAGGTCAGCGACGAGCTGAAGCAGCACTTCCGCCCGGAGTTCCTCAACCGTGTGGACGACATCATCGTCTTCCCGCAGCTGACGCAGGACGACATCCTCCAGATCGTCGACCTGATGATCGGCCGCGTGGACGAGCGCCTCAAGGACCGGGACATGGGCATCGAGCTCTCCCAGACCGCGAAGGAGCTGCTCGCCAAGAAGGGTTACGACCCGGTGATGGGCGCCCGGCCGCTGCGCCGGACGATCCAGCGCGAGATCGAGGACACGCTCTCGGAGAAGATCCTCTTCGGCGAGCTGCGCCCCGGTCACATCGTGGTCGTGGACACGGAGGGCGACGGCGAGGAGCGCAAGTTCACCTTCCGCGGCGAGGAGAAGGCGGCCCTGCCGGACTCTCCCCCGGTCGAGGCGGCGGGCGGCTCGGGCCCGAACCTCTCGAAGGACGCGTGACGCCGCGCCGAGCGCGTAGCACGACGAAGGGGCGGCCCCGGAACCGACTGGTTCCGGGGCCGCCCCTTCGTCGTCGTCAGCGGCAGGTGAGCCGGACGCGCGAGGGAAGGAGTTCGGCGCCGACCACGGGGCCGGAGACCTCCACCGTCTCCAGGCAGGGCAGAGCGGCGAGCGGTGCCAGGTCCAAGACCTCCTCGGAGGCGGCCCGGTGCAGGTCGAGGTGTTTCAGCCGCGCGTGCGGAGAGAAGGACGGCAGTTCGGGCGGCGTGCCGAGTTCCAGGTGCAGATCGATCGGATCGCACAGGGACACGAGCGTGTTCGTCCGATCGGCGGAGACGGGGAGGTCGACGTTCAGCAGGGAGGGACGCATCCCGAGCCGGACCAGTTCGTCGACCTGGGAGTCGTCCTGGAGGGTGACGATGAGATCGTCCAGGTCGAGGCGCGCCACGACCTCCTCGGCGTAGGGCCGCGCCTCGAAGCGGCGCCACGACCAGATGAGTTGCGCACGGACCTGCAGGCTCGGGTGCCGAGCGAAGCGGGACAGGTAGGGGAGGGCCGCTTCGGACACGACATGGGTCGCGGCGATCACCGAGTGCAGTGCCTCGACCTCGGTCAGCTCCTGCGGCTCGCCCAGCAGCTCCAGCACCAGAGGACCGGTCTCCGCCAGTTGCCACGCCTCGCTCGGCGTGCGGGGCGGGATCACCTCCTCCGTCCGCCGCAGCACCTCCCGGCGGATCTCCGGGGGCACCTCCGTCGCGTGCTCCAGGGCCGTCGCCGCCAGCAGGGTGAGGCGCAGCCGGACCCGGCGGTCCCCGGCCGCGTCCGCCGCCCCCAGCAGTTCCCGCAGGATCTCCGCGCACTCGCGCGGGCGGGCGTGGCCCACCGCCATGCGGATGACGTCCTCCCACTGGTCGTCGGCCGCGTGGCGGACCAGGACGCCGATGTCCCAGCGGTCCACGAGGGCCTTGGCGGCCAGGTGGTCCTGGAAGGTGCGGTGGACGAACTCGACCGTGCCGTCGGCCGGCTCGCGGAGGAGGCCGCTGCGCTGGAGGAGGTGGGCGAAGACCTGGTCCGGGGGGTACGCGGAGGCCTCCGGCACCGCCGGTACGGCTTCGGCGACGACCGACTCGGCGTGGGCGCGGTCCATCTGCGCGCGCCCGTTCAGCGTCAGCCAGTACGCCAGGCGCTGGACGAGCTGGATCTGCGGGGCCTCGTCGAGGATGATCCCGGTCGGGGCGCCCATGTCCCGCTCGCGGTCCCGCCGGGACAGGAGCATGGACAGGGCCGCCTCGTAGAGTGCCTTGCGGCCCCGGGGCAGGAAGCCGCGCCGGTCGCGGTGGAGCGCGCAGATCAGCCCGCACATCAGGGGGTTGGTGGCGAGCCGGGCCACGGGCGCGGCGGTGCGCAGGGCGTCCAGGAGCGGCTGCTCGTAGGCCGCCGCGTCCGGTCCGGCGGCCTCGTGCCAGCGGCGCACGAAGGTGGTGACCCCGGTGCGGCTCATGGGGGCGAGGGTCAGTTCGGCGAAGCCGTCCGGGGCCAGCCAGTCGTCCCGTACGGCGGTGGGGCGGGAGGTGACGAGCCAGCGGTTGCCGTCGTACGCGCCGAGGAGGTCGCGCAGCCAGGCGCGGGCCCGCCCGCGCTCGGCCTCGGGGATCTCGTCGATGCCGTCGACCAGGACCAGGCCCCGGCCGGCGGCGAGGACCCGGTCGGCCCAGCCGTCGGGCGGGGTGAGCGGGCAGCCGGCGGCGGGGAGGAAGCGGTCGGGGGAGGGGAGCCGTTCGCCGTGGCGGGTGAGGGTGCGCAGGGGCAGGACGAAGGGGACCCGGCCCCGGAGGTACGCCATGCCCTCCGTCCGGCCCCCGGCCGCCGCCGAGACCGCCAGCCACTGGACGAGCGTGGTCTTGCCGGAGCCCGCGAGCCCGCGCAGCAGGACCCTCTCGTGGCGGGCGAGGGCGAGGTCGGCGCGGCCGGTGGCCTGCTCCCGCCGGCCGGGGGCCTCAGGAGCGTCCTCCCCGCCCGTGGCCTCCAGGGACAGGTACGCGACGTCCAGCGGCCACGCGTCCGGCGAGTGGCGCAGGTCGATGCCGTGGATGGTCAGCCGGCCGTGCTTCTTCGCGAGGTGGTCCAGGTAGCGGCGTTCGAAGGCCGCGTCCCGGCTCCCGGTGTCCGGGGTGCGGGTGAGGACGGTGTCGACCCCGGTGAGGATCTCGGCCTGGGCGCGGGTCTGTTCGACGAGGCTGCGGGCGACGAAGGAGGAGCGCCGGGTGAAGAACTCCAGGATGTGGAGGCAGGACCACTCGGTGACCGTCTCCAGGTAGAGGACCGCGTCGGTGGAGAGGCCGTCGGGGGCCGGGGCGGCGGCGCGCAGCCGGCGGGCGAGGTCGCGGTGGCCGAGGCGGACGGCCTGGACGTCGTCCATGTCGAGGTCGCCGAGGGCCAGCAGGTTCGCGGCGAGGGCGTCGGTGACGGCCTCGGTCTCGTCGGCCGGGAACGGTTCCTCCCCGGGGCCCCGCCGGGAGCGTTCGACCAGGGTGGCGGCGAGTTTCCGCACGTCCTTCTCGGTGAGCGTGCGCTTCTCGCCGCGGAAGGAGACGAGTCCGGAGAGCCGGACCTCGGCGTCCTTGCTGACGAGGCCCGCCCCCGGGCCCTCGCTGACCAGAAGCTTCTTCAGGAGCGGCCCGATCGCGGCGGAGGCGAGGCGGGTGCCGATGACTGCCGGTTCCATGTGTGACCCCCTGTGGTTCCCCGGAGCGGTCAGCGTAGTGGGGCAGGGGGTTCCGGAGGGCCCGGACGTGTGACCCGGGTCCCTTCCGGGCGCCTTTCCGCACCCTTCGAATCCCTTTTCGTGGCCCCGGTCACGTGACCCGGGTCGCACGCGGAATGCCTTTTCGCGTGACCCGGATCTCATCCGGAACGGCCCTCTGGTGACAAGGCGCACAGGCCTTCGGGCCGGTACTAACCGGAATAGTGGCGACTATTGGGGTCGAATCGGGTCGTCCGGGCGCGGTCCCCCGGTCCGGAGGGCGCCGGGGGTGCCGGGTCGGGCGGGTGGCGGTGTTCCCGGCGGTTCCGGCCGCCGCGACGTGCGGTTAAACCGCTCCCGATGGGTGTTTATGTCCGTTTTTCAATCCCTCGCTCCAGGTCGTCAAGGGGTCAACTTTCCAGGAGTCCGCTACGAAGAGATGTCGTAGATGGGGTGTTTTGGCCGGAGTGGGGTGCCGAGTTACCAAAGATGAGCAAGCCCGACATCACGCCGAAAGCGCGTCGGGTTCCGCACCCCCGGCGAACACGCCGGGTCCCGTACACCCCGGAGGATCACCCCCGTATGTCGAAGCGCGTCATGAACCCCGCCGCCCGTGCCACCGCCGTCGCTCTCGCCGCCGCCGGCCTCGGAGCGTCGCTGGTGGCCGGAGCAGGGTCCGCCTTCGCCGCCGAGGGCAAGGCGGTCGCCCCGGTCGCGGCGACCGCGTCCGCCGCCGTCGCCGCCCAGGCGGAGACGCAGGCCCACCTCGCCGCCCAGGTGAAGGCCGCCGCCGCGAAGGCGAAGGTCACGGTCGTCAAGGCGACCGCCACCAAGAAGGCCGCCGTGGCCAAGAAGGCCCCGGCCTGGGTCAAGCCGGTCAGCTCCTACACCCTCAGCGCCAGCTTCAACCAGGGCGGCGCCATGTGGGCCCACAAGCACTCCGGCCAGGACTTCGCCGTTCCGGTCGGCACCCCGGTCAAGGCCGCCGCGGCCGGCACCGTCGTGAAGGCGGGCCCGTACGGCGGCGGTGACGGCCCCGCGTACGGCAACGCCATCGTCGTCAAGCACGCCAACGGCCGTTACTCGCAGTACGCCCACCTGTCGAAGATCCAGGTCAAGATCGGCCAGAAGGTCGGCGCCGGTCAGCGGATCGCCCTCTCGGGCAACACCGGGAACTCCTCCGGCCCGCACCTGCACTTCGAGATCCGCACCACCCCGAACTACGGCTCCGCCGTGAACCCCGCCGCCTTCCTGCGGGCGCACGGCGTGGGCATCTGACCCACCCGGGACTCACGGGGCCCGATGGGCCTCGTCGACGAGATCGAGGGCGACCTCGAGGACGGCTTCGCGCTTCTCCTCGGGGTCGCCCTCGACGTTCTGCGTGAAGAACGTGCCCGCGTGCAGCGTGAAGATCGCGCCGACGCAGCGGATCTTCTCCTTGACGGGGAAGTCGTCGTCGTACAGCAGACCGGTCAGGGACAGCATGCGCTCCTTGAAGGTGAGCCCGATGCTCAGCTCGCGCACGGCCGCCTGGTTCTCCTGCATGAAGCGGTAGAGCGGCGCCGCCGCGAGCAGTGCGACCTGGTAGCGGCGCACGATCTCCCGCCGGGTCTCCAGGGTGCGCGGCTGTTCCCCCGCCCACTCGATCAGCTCGTCCATCGGCCTGGTCAGGTCCTGGAAGATCCCGACGAGGATGTCCTCCTTGGTCTTGAAGTGGTAGTAGAGCGCCGCCTTGGTGACGTCGAGGCGTTCCGCGATCTCGCGCAGGGAGGTCTTCTCGTAGCCCTGCTCCGCGAAGAGTTCGAGGGCCACGTCCTGGATGCGCTGACGGGTGTTGCCGCGGGCCATGGGGGTGCCCTCCACTTTCCAAAGAACTTACTTGACGACCGACAAGTTACGGGCCTACCGTCCCCAGTGTAGTAACCAGCCGGGCGGCAAGTAAGGGAACGACATGGCGACGCGACGGACCGTTGGAACACACGAGGAAGGGGCACCACCGGCACGCAGCGTCCGGGTCGTGCTGCTCGCCCTCATGATCGCGATGCTCCTCGCGATGCTGGACAACATGATCATCGGCACCGCGATGCCGACGATCGTCGGCGAACTCGGCGGCCTGGAACACCTCTCCTGGGTCGTCACCGCCTACACCCTGGCCACCGCCGCCTCCACCCCCCTCTGGGGCAAGGTCGGCGACATGTTCGGCCGCAAGGGCGTCTTCCTCACCTCGATCGTGATCTTCCTGATCGGTTCGGCGCTCAGCGGCATGGCCCAGGACATGGGCCAGCTCATCGGCTTCCGCGCGATCCAGGGCCTCGGCGCCGGCGGCCTCATGGTCGGCGTGATGGCGATCATCGGCGACCTCATCCCGCCCCGCGAGCGCGGCAGGTACCAGGGCATGATGGCCGGCGTGATGGCCCTCGCCATGATCGGCGGCCCCCTCGTCGGCGGCAGCATCACCGACCACTGGGGCTGGCGCTGGTCCTTCTACATCAACCTGCCGCTCGGCGCCGTCGCCCTCGCCATGGTCACCACCGTGCTGCACCTGCCGAAGAAGCCGCGCGGCACGGACACCCGGATCGACCTGCCCGGCGCCGTGCTGCTGACCGCCGGCATCACCGCGATCGTCCTGGTCACCACCTGGGGCGGCACGGAGTACGCCTGGGGCTCGGCCACGATCGTCGGCCTCGCGGTCGGCGGCGTCGCCGCGCTCCTCGCCTTCCTGTGGGTGGAGACCCGGGCCGGCGACCCGATCGTGCCGCTGCACATCTTCCGCAACGGCAACTTCACCCTGATGTCCCTGATCGGCTTCATCACCGGCTTCGTGATGTTCGGCGCGGTCCTCTACCTGCCGCTCTTCCAGCAGTCCGTCCAGGGCGCCTCCGCGACCAACTCCGGACTGCTGCTCCTGCCGATGCTGCTCTCGATGATGGTCGTCTCGCTGGTCGCCGGCCGGATCACCACCAGCACCGGCAAGTACAAGGCCTTCCCCATCGCGGGCGGGGCCCTCATGACGGCCGGCCTCTTCCTGCTCTCCACGATGGACACCGGCACCTCGCGGCTGACCTCCGGCCTCTACATGGCCGTCCTCGGCGCGGGCATGGGCTTCCTCATGCAGATCACCATGCTGGTCGCCCAGAACAGCGTGGAGATGAAGGACATGGGCGTCGCCTCGTCCTCCACCACCCTCTTCCGGACGCTCGGCTCCTCCTTCGGCGTCGCGATCATGGGCGCGCTCTTCACCGCCCGGGTCCAGGACGAGATGGCGGCCCGGGGCGGGGCCGGGCTCACGGAGCGGACCGCCCAGCTCGACGCGGCGAGCCTCGCCAAGCTGCCGGCGGAGCTGCGCGAGGCCTACCAGCACGCGGTGGCCTCCGGCACCCACGGGGCCTTCCTGCTCGCCTCGGCGGTCGCCGTCCTCGGCCTCCTCCTCGCCTTCTTCGTCAAGGAGGTGGCGCTCCGGGGCGCCGGGCCGGCCACCGCCCCGAAGGAGCCCTCCGACGGCGACCCGGTGAAGGCCGGGACCGGCGAGAAGGTCTGAGCGACCGGAACGCACCGGGCGGCCGGGCCGGGTGGACCGCCAGGTCCGGGTGGACGCCCGGGCCGGGTGGTCCGGTTGATCCGGGCGGGTGGTCCGGCCGGGTGGTCCGGGCGGTTCAAGGGGCCGGTCCCTCCGGGGGCCGGCCCTCCGCCGTTTCCTCCGGGGGCGGCCCCCGTGCCGTTTCCTCCGGGGCAGGCCCCCGCCGTTCCCTCCTACCGCTCCGGCTGCCGCAGCACCGGGAAGGTCCCCGTGTTCGTCGGGGCGTGGTCCGGGAGCCACAGGACCGCGACGGCGCCGCCCACCCCGTCCGGGGACCCCTCGGAGGCCACGTTCCGGAAGGTCAGCCGGGCGCCGAGGACCCGGGCCTGGCCCGCCGCGATCGTCAGGCCCAGGCCGTGGCCCTGGCCCGCGCGGTCGCTCGTCCCCGTGCGGAACCGGCTCGGTCCCTCCCGCAGCAGCGCTTCGGGGAAGCCCGGCCCGTGGTCGCGGACGCGCACCACCCGGCCCTCGACGGTGACCTCGACCGGCGGCCTGCCGTGCTTGGCCGCGTTGGCGAGGAGGTTGCCCAGGACCCGTTCCAGGCGGCGCGGGTCGGTGTTCACCCAGGAGTCGTGGACGACCCGGACGACGATCTCCGGGTCGAGGTTCCGCACCCGCCGCTCCACGAACTCGCCGAGCGTGATCTCCTGCAGCTCGGCCCGCTCCGACGCGCTGTCGAGCCGGGCCACCTCCAGGACGTCCTCGACGAGCGTCCGCATGGCCTGCACCCGGTCCCGCACCAGTTCCGTGGGGCGCCCCGGGGGCAGCAGTTCGGCCGCCGTGAGCAGTCCGGTGACGGGGGTGCGCAGCTCGTGCGCGATGTCCGCGGTGACCCGCCGCTCGGCCTCGATCCGCTCGTTCAGGGCGTCGGTCAGGGCGTCGACCGCCCACGCCAGGTCGTCGGTCTCGTCCCGCACGACCCCGCCCACGGCGTCCCGTACCCGTACGTCGGTGTTGCCCTGCGCCACCCGGCCGGCCGCGACGGCGGCCTTCCGCAGCCGCCGCGAGAGCTGGCCGCCGATGAGCACGCCGAGCGCGCAGCCGCCGAAGACCACCGAGACCGAACCGACGACGAGCGCCCGGTCCAGATCCCGCATGATCTTCGCGCTGCGGTCGGCGAAGGGGATGTGCAGCGACAGCACGTCGCCGTTGGCGAGCGGCACGGCCGCCCACACGTCCGGCGGCCCGCCGTGCCGGTGTTCCTGCACGTAGGTGCCGCGCCGCTTGGACCGCATCAGCCGGTCGAGCTGGGGCGGCAGCGCCGAGTCGTTGATCTTGGTGCCGAAGCGGGGCTCCTTGGGCTTCGACGTCTCGTACATCCGCTGCGCGAAGAGCAGCCGTTCCATCTGCACCTCGCGCGCGTTGTCGAGCATCGAGATGCGGGCGGCGTTGTGCACGACCACGCTCAGGGTGACGGCGATGAGCGCGCCGACCGCCGCGATGGCGACGGCGATCTTCCAGCGGACCCCGGTACGGAGGGGGAACGGCCTCACCCGCCCTGTCCCCTGAGCTTGTAGCCGAAGCCGCGGACGGTCTCGATCCGGTCCTGGCCGATCTTGGCGCGCAGCCGCTGCACGTGGACGTCCACCACCCTGGTGTCGCCGCCCCAGCCGTAGTCCCACACGCGCTCCAGGAGCTTGTCCCGGGACAGCACGGTGCCCGGCGCGGACGAGAACTCCAGGAGCAGCCGCATCTCGGTCGGGGTGAGCGCCACCGGCGTCCCGCCCCTGCGGACCTCCATGCCCTCGGTGTCCACCTCCAGGTCGCCGAAGACGAGCAGGCCGCCGTCCTCCGCCGGCCCCTCGCCGTTCTCGCCGCCCGCCTGTCCGAAGCGGCGCAGCACGGCCCGGATGCGGGCCATGAGCACGGAGCCGTCGAAGGGTTTGGTGACGTAGTCGTCCGCCCCGGCCTCCAGGCCGAGGACGACGTCGATGGAGTCCGCGCGCGCCGACAGCATGATCACCGGGACCGACGACTCGTCGCGGATGCGGCGGCAGAGGCTGACGCCGTCCATGCCGGGCAGCATCACGTCGAGCAGCGCGATGTCCGGCCGCCGCGCCCGGAAGGCGTCCAGGCCGGAGAGCCCGTCGGGCATGGCCGTGACCCGGAAGCCGTCCCGCTCCAGGGCGAGCTGGGTGGCCTCACGGATGACGTCGTCGTCCTCGACGAACAGGACATGGGTTTCGGCCATCGTGGGTGTCCTTCGGGGTCGTGCGTCCTGCCGGGGCGTGTTCCCGGAGGCGGTGTCCTCGGCGTGCGGCTCAGCTCGGGTGGGGTTCGGCCGGCGCGGGCGCCTCGGCGCCGCCGGCCGACCGGCTGTAGTCGTTGTGCACCCAGTCGTGCTGGGTGAACCGGTTCCCCGTCCAGCGGTAGGTGATCACGTCCTCGCCCGAGGGGTACGCGACCGGGTCGCCCTTCGCGTACACCTGCTTGGTGACGACGAGGTCGCCCCGGTCGATCGTGGCGTAGACCGCCGCGTCCTCGGCCATGAAGACGTTCTCGTACCGGTCGCTCTGCCTGCGGTAGACGTACGTGCCGATGCCGATGGCGTCGCCGCAGGTCATCACGTTGACGACGACGTCGGGGGCGGGGGCGCCGGTGAGGTTGCCGTAGGAGGTGTCCACCGGGTACGAGTGCGCGGAGCAGGGCTTCAGGTCGGCCTTGAACCGCTCGCTGATCTTCGGGTCGGCCTTGAGCAGCTTGATCGGGTCCACCCGCTCGGACGGCCGCGGCCCCGCGGTGGACGGGGCCGGGGAGGGGGCGGCCGCGGTGATCCCGTCGGTGCGCGCCGCTCCCTCGTCGCGGGAGCCGGTGCCGCCGCTGGAGCAGGCCGCCAGCGACAGGCCGACGGCGACGATCCCGGCCGTCGCCGTGGCGCCCGCCGCCCTGACGGTACGGCGCCGGTGGCCGCGCCCGGCCGGGGACGACCGGTCGCCGCGGCCCCCGGGGGCGGGGCCGTCGCCGGAGCGGGGCCCGGGGCCGAAGCCACCGGGCCCTTCGCCGCTTCCCCCGGCTCCGTTCCCTCCGCCGTCGTCTCTTCCGCCGTCGTCTTTCCCGCCGTCTAGGCCGCGCACCGCTCCCGACCCCTTTCGTCCCCTCGTACGCCCGTCCGCTCCCCGGTCCGCCCCAGGGCCCGGGCGTCGACGTCACGGCTCTCCAGCTCCTGCCGGAGCCGGGCGAGCGCCCGGTGGAGCGTCGACTTCACCGTACCGGTCGACATGCCGAGCGCCGTCGCCGTCTCCTCCGTGCTCATCTGCTCCCAGTGGCGCAGGACGACGACGCTGCGCTGCTTGGGGGCGAGCACCTTCAGGACGTCCATGAGGAGGGCCCGGTCGGCGTGCTGCTCGGTGGCGTCGGACACGCTCGCGTCGGGCAGCTGCTCGGTCGGCACCTCTTCGAGCTTGCGGGAGCGCCACCACTCGGTACGGGTGTTGATCATGACGCGGCGCAGGTAGGCGTCCGCGAGGGACTTGTCGGCGATGCCGTCCCAGCGGCCGTACGTGCGGGCCAGGGCGGTCTGGAGGAGGTCCTGGGCGTCGACCGGGTCGGCCACGAGGCGGCGGGCGCTGCGCAGCAGGGCGTCCTGCCGGGTCCGTACGTACTCCTCGAAGTCGAGCACCTCACCGTGCCTCATCCGAACCGCCTCCCGTTCCCCGTGTCCTGCTGGTCCCTCGTGTCGTGGACGACGCTACGGAGCGGTTGTCACGGGGCTGTGCGGGGCAGCCGTCGGTGGACGCACGGCTGTCCATCGATTGTGTAACAGCCGGGGCGGAAGGGGTTTGGGCGCGGTCCTGCCGGGACAGTGGATCAGGTCGCCCCGGACCGCCGGCGGACCGGCGGGTTCCGGCGCGGCCTCAGGAGAGCGGCAGACGGTAGAAGCCGTCGTCCAGCGGCTCGACCAGCCCGTCCGCGACCAGGCCGTCCAGGGCCCGGGCCCGCTGCACCGGCTCGTCCCAGACGGCGTCCAGGACCTCCCGCGCCACCGGGTCCGCCGAGTCCCGCAGGACGGCCAGGAGCCGGCCCCGCACCTGCCGGTCGGTCCCGGCGTACGTCTGGCCGCGCCGGGGCGGGCCGTCGTGCGCGGGCTTCCCCGCGAGACGCCAGGCGCACTGCCCGGAGATCGGGCAGCGCCCGCAGTCCTCGTTCTTCGCCGTGCACACCAGCGCGCCCAGCTCCATGGAGGCGGCGGCCCACCGGGCGGCCGTCGTCTCGTCCTCCGGCAGCAGGGCGCGGGCGAGCCGCCGCTCGGCGGCCGTGGTGGCGTTCGGCGGGTACTGGACGCCGGTCGCGGCCCGCGCGAAGACCCGGCGCACGTTGGTGTCCAGGACGGCGTGCCGCTGCCCGTAGGCGAAGGAGGCCACCGCGGCGGCCGTGTACTCGCCGATGCCGGGCAGCGCGAGGAGCTGCCCGTGGTCGCCGGGCACGTCCCCGCCGTGGCGTTCCGTTATGGCCACGGCCGCCGCGTGCAGCCGCAGCGCCCGGCGCGGGTAGCCGAGCCTGCCCCAGGCGCGGACCGCCTCCCCGGGGGCCTCGGCGGCCAGGTCGGCCGGGCGGGGCCAGCGCGCGAGCCACTGCTCGTACACCGGGAGGACCCGGACGACCGGGGTCTGCTGGAGCATGAACTCGCTGACCATGACGCCCCAGGCACCGGCCTCGGGGCGGCGCCAGGGCAGGTCGCGGGCGTGCTGGTCGAACCAGGCGAGGACGGGCCGGTGCAGCTCGGCGGGGTCGGCGGGGACCCCGGGAACGGCGGAGGGTCCGGGGGCGGAGGGAGCGTCGATGGAAGTCATGGCCCTCCGATCCTGACACGACCGGGGGGAGATCAGTACGAGCCACCGGGGGCGCGCCGGTCCCGCCCGGGATGGGAGGGGTCCGCGGATCCGGAACCGGAGCCGGGACCGGCCTGGCCGCCGGGGGCGTACGGGTCGCCGGGGGCGTACGGATCGGCGGGAGCGGCCGGGGCGGCGGGGGCGTGGGGAGCGCCGGGGGCGTACGGGTCGCCCGCCCCGTACGGGGACGGGGAGGCGTACGGGTCACCGGGGGCGTACGGGGTGGGGGAGGCGTACGGGTCGCCGGGGGCGTACGGGTCGCCGGAGGCGTACGGATTGCCGGAGGCGGCGGAAGGGGCGGGGGCGTACGGGTCGGCGGGGGTGTGGGGAGCGGCCGGGGCGTACGGAGAGGAAGAGGGGTACGGGGAGGCCGCCGTGTGCGGATCGGCGGGAGCGTACGGGGCCGGGGCGTCGTACGGGGCCGGGGCGGTGTACTGCGCGGGGCCGTCGTACCGCGACGGGTCGGTGTGCCGTTCCGGGCCGTCGTACGGCGCCGGGCCGGCGGGGGAGCCTGTGGCGCGGCCGGGCCCGGCCGCGGGCGTCCCGGGGCCCGTTCCCACGCACCACACGGCCACCGCGCTCCGGCTCGACCGGGCCGTCCTCACCAGGGACTCCACCGGCCGCGCCGCGCCCCGCATCACCAGGAAGGCGACCAGGGTGCCCAGGAGCAGGCCCGCGGTCACGTCGTGCGGGTAGTGCACGCCGACGAAGACCCGGGAGAAGGCCATGAGCAGCGCCATCGGCACGGTCAGCCGGGCCATCCCGCGCCAGGACAGGGCGAGCGCGATCGCGGCGGCGCCCGCGATGGCCGAGTGGTTGCTGGGGAAGGACCAGTCGCCGTACGGCGGGCAGACGACGAGCGGGTCCGGCGCCCCGGAGACCGCCCGGCAGGGACGTTCCTCGTCGATCAGGGACTTGAGCGCCTCGCTCACCACGTAGCCGAAGGCGGTGGCGAGCGGGGCGAGCAGCGCGAGCGTCATCGCCCGCTCCGATCCCTCGCGCGAGCGCCACCAGCCGGCCAGGAACAGCGCGCCGAAGAGCAGGAGTCCGGCCTCGGTCCAGACCTCGGCGAGCCACTGGAACCAGTGGGGGGTGGAGTGGGCGAAGCCGGAGACGTCGAGATACAGGCGCTCGGAGAAGCCGAGGAGGGTGTTCATGGGGGACGACGCTAACCGGAACCGGGGCCGCCCCGCCCCGGGCCCGTCGGCCGGAACGGGTCCCGGTGGGAGGGGAGGAGGCGATTTGATGCGGTTCTTCCGTTTCCTTCCGGGGCACCGGAAAAAGTTCCCGGGAGATGGGTGTGATCATCGGCAAAACTTGAGGTCTCGGGCGGCGGGTGGGGCGGGAGTTGGGCCGGTTCTCTCGTAGGGTTCGGGTCGTGGGATCTTTGCGCAATCCGGTCGGGCCGCTTCCCTCCACCATCTACTGGCGACGGAGGGCGGTGGCGCTGTGCCTGGTGGCGCTCCTCGCCCTGCTCACCGTATGGGCCGTCACCTCCGCGGGAGGGGGCGGGAAGAAGCCGAACGACTCCGCCAACGGCTCGTCGCCCACACCGCCCTCGATCACCCCCGGGCCCTCCGGATCGGGCCCCGTGATCACCCAACAGCCGGGCGGACGTGACGAGTCGGGCTCCGGCGGCGGCTCCGCCGACGGCGGGGGCACCGGCACGGGCGGCACCGGCGCCGGCGGTACGGGTGCGGGCGCCGGTACGGGTGCCGGCGCGGGCACCGGCGGCGCGAACGGCGCTACGGGCTCCGGCGGCGCGAACGGCGGTACGGACGCCGGTACGGGCGGCAAGAACGGCGACACCGACGGCGCGGGCGGCGACGGCGGTGCGGGCACCGGCGCGGGACAGCGGGTCCCGGCGAACTCCCCGCTCCCCGACTGCCCCGCCGGCGCACTCCAGTTGACGCTCGGCTCCGTCGACGTCACCTACGAGACGGACGAGAAGCCCCGCTTCCGCCTCGTCGCCAGGAACACCTCGGACACCACCTGCAAAGCGGACTTCGGGCCCCGCAACGCGGTCCTGACGATCAGTGGTGTCGACAAGCAGGGCGAGATCTGGTCCTCCGCCCACTGCCCGCGCCCCGACGAACCGGTCCTGCTGCGGCTCCCCGCCGGAGCCACCGTCACCCACACCGTGGAGTGGGACCGCGTGCGCAGCGCCCCGCAGTGCGCCACCGCCCCGGCGGGCCGGGTCGGCCCCGGCACCTACCTGGTGGAGGCCGTGATGCCGGGAGTGAAGATCCTCCCGGTCTCGTTCACGCTCGCCGAGGACTGACGCCCGGCCGCTCCTCCGGAGCGGCACCCCGAACCCCGGATTCCGGGACCGGCCGCCGGACGGGGGCCGGACGGGCGGGACTCCCGGGACGCGGCCGGGGCTCCGGCCGGACGGGAGCGACGCGCGGGCCGGCCGCGACCTCGCTCCCCGGCGGTCGCACCGCGAGAACTCAGGAGCGGCCGGTCCTGCCCAGCTCGGCGGCCCGGAGCCAGGCCGCTCCCGCCGAGTGGACGTGGAGGTCGACCACCACGTCCTCGCCCTCCTGTCGGCCGCGCTCCTCGATCGCGAGGCCGATCAGCGCCAGTTCGGCGGCGTGGTCCCGCAGCGCGCGCTGCTCCCGGGTCTCCTCGCCGAGGTCACCCGACTCGTCGCGCTCCCAGGCGGCCACCGCGGCCCGGGCCACAACTCCGGGCAGCCGCACCGTGACACGGCCGACCTGGGCGTCGACCTGCTCCCCGATCGCCGCCAGCACCTTCGAGTCTTCCCGGTACCGGTCGTACTGCTCCTGATCCGCCACGGGGCGAGACTACCCGGCCCGCCGCGTCCGCTCCGGCGGAATCGAGCCGGCGGAATCGGACCCGGCGCACCCGTACGGGCGGAACGCCGGGGCGCGCGCCGGAAGTGACGTCGTCCGCCCGCCGGGCGGGCGGACCTCCGGTACGGCTGCTAGACGTACCGCTCCAGGATCGAGGACTCCGCGAGCCGGGACAGGCCCTCACGGACGCTGCGGGCGCGGGCCTCGCCGACGCCGTCGACGGCCTGGAGGTCGTCCACGCTCGCCGCGAGGAGCTTCTGCAGTCCGCCGAAGTGCTCCACGAGGCGCTCGATGATCGCGCCGGGCAGCCGCGGCACCTTCGCGAGGAGCCGGTAACCGCGCGGCGAGACCGCCGAGTCGAGGGTTTCGGGCGAGCCGCTGTAGCCGAGGGCCCGTGCCACGACGGGGAGTTCGAGCAGCTCGGTGTGGGTGAGCGCGTCCAGCTCGGTGAGCGCCTCCGCGACCGTCCGCGAGCGCTTGGCCGTGGGTTCCGGCACGTAGTCCCGGATCACCAGCTCGCGCTCCGGTTCCACGCCCGCGATCAGCTCGTCCAGCTGGAGCGAGAGGAGCCGTCCGTCGGTGCCGAGTTCGACCACGTACTCCGCGATCTCGGTGGCGATCCGGCGGACCATCTCCAGGCGCTGGGCGACGGCGGTGACGTCCCGGACCGTGACCAGGTCCTCGATCTCCAGGGCGGAGAGCGTGCCCGCCACCTCGTCCAGCCGGAGCTTGTACCGCTCCAGGGTCGCGAGCGCCTGGTTGGCGCGGGACAGGATCGCGGCCGACTCCTCCAGGACGCGGCGCTCGCCGTGCACGTACAGCGCGATCAGCCGCATCGACTGGGAGACCGAGACGACGGGGAAGTTGCACTGCTTGGAGACCCGGTCCGCGGTGCGGTGGCGGGTGCCGGTCTCCTCGGTGGGGATGGAGGCGTCCGGGACCAGCTGCACGCCCGCCCGGTGGATCTTGGTGATGTCCTTGTCCAGGACGAGCGCGCCGTCGAGCTTGCACAGCTCCCGCAGGCGCGTGGAGGTGAACTCGACGTCCAGCACGAAGCCGCCGGTACACATCGAGTCGACCGATTTGTCCAGGCCGAGCACGATGAGCCCGCCCGTGTTCCCCCGCAGGATGCGCTCCAGGCCGTCGCGCAGGGCGGTGCCCGGCGCGACCGCGCTCAGAGCGGCGCGCATCAGCGCTTCGTTGCCGGAGCCCGCGCCGGACTTTCCGGGAGCTGCTGCCCCGTCCTTGGCTGCCACTGCACTCCTCCGGCTCGTACGGATGGGCGAGACCAGGGCAAAGTCTAGCGACACCACCCCGCCGCACTCCGCCCCCGACCGATCGCGGGTGGTCAGAAAGGGGTCCCCGCCCCGGGACGGGGCCAACCCTTCTTCTCCCCGGAAGATCCTTCGCCGGTCCCCGCGGGGTTGCCCTCGAAGACCTCCGCGGGGCCCCGGAGGTTGCCCCCGAGGACCTCGCGGGTTTCCCCCGGGGGTGCCCCCGAGGCCCTTTCCGGTCCCTCCGGGAGGTGTCCCCGAGGTCCTTTCCGGTTCCTCCGGGGTCGCTCCTCAGGTCCCTTTCCTCCGGGGGCACTCCTCAGGTTCCTTCCGGTCTCTCCGGGGGTGCCCCGGCGGTCCCCGCCGGGCTCTTCGGAACCGGGACCGGGCGCGCGGGCCTCGCGGGCCGCCCGTGCCCCGGGGCCCGCTCCCGACGGCCTTGCCGTGCCGCCCGGTTCCCGGGGCGGTCCTATCCCTCCGCGCCCTCCGGGGCCTTCGCGCGCCGGCCGCGCGGCAGGACCCGCAGCGCGTCCCCCATGTCCGCGACCTCCGTCACCTTCATGCCCGGCGGCACCTTCCCCGGGTCGGAGGGGACCAGCGCGTGGGTGAAGCCCAGCCGGTGCGCCTCCGCGAGGCGGCGCTGCACGCCCGTCACCCGCCGGACCTCGCCCGCGAGACCGACCTCGCCGATCGCCACCAGGTTCTTCGGCAGCGGGGTGTCGCTCGCGGCGGAGGCGAGCGCGAGGGCGATCGCCAGGTCGGCCGCCGGCTCGGTGAGCTTCACCCCGCCCACGGTCGCGCTGTAGATGTCCCGCTTGCCCAGCGCGCTGATCCGGCCGCGCTGCTCCAGGACCGCCAGCATCATGGAGACGCGGGAGGTCTCCAGGCCGGAGGTGGTCCGGCGGGGGGAGGGGATCTGGGAGTCCACGGTCAGGGCCTGCACCTCGGCGACGAGCGGCCGGCGGCCCTCCAGGGTGACCGTCAGGCAGGTGCCGGGCACCGCCACGTCACGCCGGGTCAGGAAGAGCCCGGACGGGTCCGCGAGCCCCGTGATCCCCTCGTCGTGCAGTTCGAAGCAGCCGACCTCGTCGGTCGCCCCGTACCGGTTCTTCACGCCCCGGACGAGGCGCAGGCGCGCGTGCCGGTCGCCCTCGAAGCTCAGGACGACGTCGACCAGGTGCTCCAGGAGCCGGGGCCCCGCGATCGCCCCGTCCTTGGTGACGTGACCGACCAGGAGCGTGGACATGCCGCGCTCCTTGGAGGCGCGGATGAGGGCGCCCGCGACCTCGCGGACCTGGGCCATGCCGCCGGGCGCGCCGTCGATCTCGGGGGAGGCGACGGTCTGCACCGAGTCCATGATCAGCAGGGACGGCTTCACGGCGTCGAGGTGGCCGAGGACGGCCGACAGGTCGGTCTCGGCCGCCAGGTACAGGTGGTCGTTGAGCGCGTGGATCCGGTCGGCGCGCAACCGGACCTGGCTCGCGGACTCCTCGCCGGTGACGTAGAGCGTGCGGTGTTCGTCGCTGGCCGCCTTGGCGGCCACGTCGAGCAGCAGCGTGGACTTGCCGACGCCCGGCTCGCCCGCGAGGAGCACGACGGCGCCGGGCACGAGACCCCCGCCGAGGACCCGGTCCAGCTCGTCCACGCCGGTCGAGCGGGCGGTCGCCTGCCGGCCGTCGACCTGTCCGATGGGGACGGCGGCGGTGGAGACCCGGCCCGCGGCGGTCGTGCGCACCGCGGGAGCGCCGTACTCCTCCACCGTCCCCCAGGCCTGGCACTCGGGGCAGCGGCCGAGCCACTTGGCCGTCTGCCAGCCGCACTCGGTGCAGCGGTAGGACGGACGGTCCTTGGTGGATTTCGTACGGGCAGCCATGCGCCCCACCGTAACCGCCGCCACCGACAACGGACCGCGGGCCGCCGGGCGGCGGCCGTCCGCCCCGCCGGGAGCCGCCCTCCCCTCCCCGGAGGGCGGGCCGAACCACTTCGCCGGAGAGGGCGCCGGGCCCCTCCCGGAGAGGGCGCCGGACCATCCCGCCGGAGAGGACGCCGGGCCTCCCCGGCGGCGCCGGAACCCGTCCCGGCGTCGCCGCCCGCGCTCCCCGGGAACGGCCCGTCCCGTCCACGGAATGACGGATTCCTGTCCCCTTTCGAGCGATACCTTCACCCGTAGGGATGAGAAGTACGCGACCGGTACGAAAAGCGCCCCCCCTCCTGCCTAGGGTCGACCGGTGACGAGCAGCAGGCTGGAATCCCCCGCACGCACCACCGGCGCACACCGGGCGCACCGCACCACGGACCAGGGACCGCGCACGCTCGGCCGGCGGTCCCCCGCCCGTGACGAGGCGGTCCTCGACGGCCTCTTCACGTACTGCCTCTCCGTGCTCTGCGACCACGACACGGCCACCGCCGTCCTCGGCGACGTCCTCGCCGCGGCCGAGCGCCACCGGGCCCGCTGCCCCTCCGACGAGGACGGGCGCACGGCCTGGCTGTACGCCCTCGCCCGCTGGGCCTGCCTGCGCAGCCTCGGCGAGCAGCGCCGCAAGCGCCAGGGCGCCCACACCGGCCGCCCCGCCGTCACCCCGCCCGCGCCGCCCCGGGTCTCCGAGGAGACCGCCGAACGCCACCGCGCCGAACTCGCCCTCCTCGCCTGGCCCGAGGCCGCCGGCACCACGCCCGAGCAGCGCGAGGCGCTCGAACTCGCCGTACGGCACGGCCTCAACCACGGCCAGGTCGCCGCCGTCCTCTCCCTCGACCCGCTCGCCGCCCGCGAACTCCTCGCCGCGGCCTCCTGCGAGGTGGAACGCACCCGCGCCGCCCTCGCCGTCGTGGAGACCGGCAGCTGCCCCACCGTCGCCCGGCTCACCGGCGACCACCGCGTCCTCCTCTCGTCCGTCCTGCGCGCCGAACTCGTCCGGCACGTCGACGACTGCCCCCGCTGCCGCCGGGCGGCCGAACGCGTGGGCGCCACCGGCCCCTGGCCCGGCGCCTCGTCCCTCCCCCCGGACCGGCTGCCGCTCGTGGCGGCCCCCCGGGCCGCCGCCTGCACGGCGATGTCGCACGTGCCCCGCGCCCGCGCCGGCGGCCCGCGCTTCGCGCCCACCGGCTTCCCCCTGGACCCCAAGGACCACGCGGCCCGCCGCGACCGGCTGCGGACCCGGGCGGTCACCACCACCGTCGTCGCCGCCGTCGTCGCCGCCCCCGTCCTCGCCCTGTGGTCCTCCTACCGGGGCACCCCGGAGGCCGGCGCCCACGACGGGGGCCGGGTCAGCGCGGCCGAGACGGGCGAGGAGACCGGGCCGGGCGGCCGCCCGTACGACCGGTACGAGAACGCGGGCAGCGCCCGCGACACCCCCGAACCCCGCTTCACCCGGGGCAGCCGCGCCCCCGACGTCTCCGTCGAGGTGGTCAGCCCCGGCGGGCCCACCGGCCCCGGGGGCCCGTCGCGGCCCGGCGACCCCGCCGCCGGCTGGATCACGGTCGGCGCGCGCGGCCACGGCGACCTGACCCTCCTGACGCTCACCGCCGCCGGGGGCGCGCCCGTCGCGTGGACGCTGTGGACCGACGCGCCCTGGCTCTACGTGAGCCGCGCCTCCGGCACCCTGCGCCCCGGCGAGACGGTCACGGTCGCGGTCCGCGTCGACCACGGCCGCGAGCCCACGGACGCGTGGAGCGCCCGGATCGGGGTGAACCCCTCGGGGGCGGTGGTGCGGATCGACGGCCCCGGCCGGGCCGGGCCGCCCCGGGCCGCCGGGCCCGCGGGTCCCTCCCGGCCCCCGGCGACGACCGGCCGGCCGCCGGCCACGACGGAACCGACCACCCCGCCCACGACCCCGCCGCCCACCACGACGGAGCCGCCCGCCACGACCCCGCCCCCGACGACCGAACCGCCCGCCACGACCCCGCCGCCGACGACGGAGCCGACCACCCCGCCGCCGACGACGGAGGAGCCCCCGCCGGGCACCACGGACCCGGGCGCGCCCCCGACGGAGGAGCCGGGCCCGCCGCCCTCACCGTGAGGGCCGCGCGGGCACCGGCCCCGCCGCGGGGATCACACGGAGTCGGCCGGGCGCACCGGGTCCGCCGGGTGCGGGGCCACCAGCGGCAGCCGCGAGGCCAGCCGGGCCTCGCACAGCCCGGCGAGGACCGCGTACGCCTCCTCGCCCATCATCTCGGTCAGCTCGGGCCGGTACGTGACGTACACCGGCTCACCCGCGCCGTGCGCCGACGTGGCCGAGGTGCACCACCAGTGCAGGTCGTGGCCGCCCGGGCCCCAGCCCCTGCGGTCGTACTCGCCGATCGACACCTGGAGGACCCGGGTGTCGTCCGGCCGCTCGATCCAGTCGTACGTCCGGCGCACCGGAAGCTGCCAGCACACGTCCGGCTTGGTCTCCAGCGGCTCCCGGCCCTCCTTCAGGGCCAGGATGTGCAGCGAGCAGCCCATGCCGCCCGCGAACCCGGGACGGTTCTGGAAGATGCAGGACCCCTTCCAGCGGCGGGTCTGCCGGTCGCCGTCCTCGTCCAGCTGCACCCAGCCCGACTCCGTCCCCACGCCGTGGAACTGCCACAGCTCCGGAGTGAGCCGGGCCACGTGCTCCGCGACCCGCTTCTCGTCGTCCTCGTCGGAGAAGTGCGCGCCCAGCGTGCAGCAGCCGTCGTCGGCCCGGCCCGCCTGGATGCCCTGGCAGCCGCTGCCGAAGACGCACGTCCAGCGCGAGGTCAGCCAGGTCAGGTCGCAGCGGAAGACCTGCTCCTCGTCGGCCGGGTCGGGAAACTCGACCCACGCGCGCGCGAAGTCCAGGCCCTTCTCGTCGGGCACCGTCTTCCCGCCCCGCTTCCCGGCGCTCTTCGCGGCCCCGGACGCCCCGCCGGCCTTCACGTCCTGGACGCCGCCGCTGTCTTTGTCCTGCTTCGCCTTTTTCGTCTTTGGCACGCAGTCAAGCGTATGCGGCGCGCGCAGTAGCGTTCCGCCCATGAGACTCGGAGTCCTCGACGTCGGTTCGAACACGGTGCACCTCCTGGTGGTGGACGCGCACCCCGGCGCCCGCCCGCTGCCCGCCCACTCGCACAAGGCGGAACTGCGCCTCGCCGAACTCCTCGACGCGCGGGGCGCGATAACGCCCGGCGGCGTCGAGCGGCTCATCGCGACCGTCCGGGAGGCGCTCCACGCCGCCGAGGACAAGGGGTGCGAGGAGCTGCTGCCGTTCGCGACCTCGGCGGTCCGCGAGGCGGGCAACGCCGACGCCGTCCTGTCCCGGGTCAGGGACGAGACCGGCGTCGACCTGCAGGTCCTCACCGGCGAGGAGGAGGCCCGGCTCACCTTCCTCGCCGCCCGCCGCTGGTTCGGCTGGTCCGCGGGCAAACTCCTCCTCCTCGACATCGGCGGCGGTTCCCTCGAGATCGCGTACGGCATCGACGAGGACCCGGACACGGCGGTCTCCCTGCCGCTCGGCGCGGGCCGGCTGACCGCCGGCTGGCTGCCGGGCGACCCGGCCGACAGCGCCGACGTGAAGGCGCTGCGCCGCCACGTACGCGCCCGGATCGCCCGCACGGTCGGCGGGTTCAGCCGCTCCGGCCGCCCCGACCACGTCGTCGCCACCTCCAAGACCTTCAAGCAGCTGGCCAGGATCGCCGGGGCCCCCGGGTCCGGCGAGGGCCTCCACGTCCAGCGGCTCCTGTCCCGCCGGTCCCTGGAGGAGTGGGTCCCGCGCCTCGCCGGGATGACCACCGCCGAACGCGCGGCCCTGCCGGGCGTCTCGGAGGGCCGCGCCGCCCAGCTCCTCGCGGGCGCGCTCGTCGCGGAGGCGGCGATGGACCTCCTCGGCGTGGAGGAGCTGGAGATCTGCCCCTGGGCCCTCCGCGAGGGCGTCATCCTGCGCCGCCTGGACCACCTGCCGGAGGCCTAGCGGAGGCCCGGCGGAGGCTCGAAGGAGGCCCGGCGGGGGAGGCCCGGCGGTGGAGGGGCGTGCGGGAAGTCCCGACGGGCCCCGCGCGTGCCCCGGCGTGACCGGAACCACCCCCCGGCCCCCCACGGCGCCCCGGCCCCGCCCCGTACCCTGTCCGGGTGGCAGAACCAGTGGTGCGCGTCCCGGATGCGAAGGTCGCCCTGTCCACGGCCTCGGTCTACCCGGAGTCGACGGCGACGGCCTTCGAGATCGCCGCACGCCTCGGCTACGACGGCGTCGAGGTCATGGTGTGGACCGACCCGGTCAGCCAGGACGTCGAGGCGCTGCGCCGGCTCTCCGACTACCACGGGGTCCCGGTCCTGGCCGTGCACGCCCCCTGTCTCCTCATCACCCAGCGCGTCTGGTCCACCGACCCGTGGGTCAAGCTCCAGCGCGCGCGGGCGGCGGCCGAGAAGCTGGGCGCGTCCACGGTCGTCGTCCACCCGCCGTTCCGCTGGCAGCGCCAGTACGCCCGGGACTTCGTGACCGGCGTCTGGCGGATGGCGGACGAGACCCACGTCCGGTTCGCCGTGGAGAACATGTACCCGTGGCGGTACAAGGACCGCGAGATGCTGGCGTACGCCCCCGAGTGGGACGTCACCAAGGACGACTACCGGCACTTCACCGTCGACCTCTCGCACACCGCGACCGCCCGCACCGACGCCCTCGCCATGGTCGACCGCATGGGCGACCGGCTCGGCCACGTCCACCTCGCCGACGGCCGGGGGTCCGCCAAGGACGAGCACCTGGTCCCCGGGCGCGGCACCCAGCCCTGCGCGGAACTCCTGGAACGCCTCGCGCTCACCGGCTTCGACGGGCACGTGGTCATCGAGGTCAACACCCGCCGCGCGATGTCCGCCGCCGAACGCGAGGCCGACCTCGCGGAGGCCCTCGCCTTCACCCGTCTCCACCTGGCCTCCGCCGCGGGCCGCCCCTCCCGGGCCCCGCGCCCGTGACCGGGCCGGCCCCGCGCCGGCGTCCCGGTCCCGGCCCCCGCGCGACCGCGGTCGGGGCACCCGGAAAGCCCGGCGCCCCGCGCCCGTGACCCGGCCGGAAGGCGGACGGCCCGTCCGGCATGCGGACGAGCTGTCCGGATCTTGGTCCACCGGCGTACGCTCGGAAGCAAGCACACCCGTCACGAGGAGCGAGCGACGATGCCCGAGCTGAGGTCCCGCACTGTCACCCACGGCCGCAACATGGCGGGCGCACGCGCCCTGATGCGCGCCTCCGGTGTACCCGGCGCGGACATCGGCCGGAAGCCGATCATCGCCGTCGCCAACTCCTTCACGGAGTTCGTCCCCGGCCACACCCACCTCCAGCCGGTCGGCCGGATCGTCTCCGAGGCCATCACCGCCGCCGGCGGCATCGCCCGCGAGTTCAACACGATCGCCGTCGACGACGGCATCGCCATGGGCCACGGCGGCATGCTCTACAGCCTGCCCTCCCGCGACCTGATCGCGGACAGCGTGGAGTACATGGTCGAGGCGCACTGCGCCGACGCCCTCATCTGCGTCTCCAACTGCGACAAGATCACCCCCGGCATGCTGATGGCGGCCCTGCGCCTCAACATCCCGACGGTCTTCGTCTCCGGCGGCCCGATGGAGGCCGGACGCGCGACGCTCGTCGACGGCACGGTCCGCACGCTCGACCTGGTCGACGCGATGTCCGACGCCGTGAACCCGAAGGTCTCGGACGAGGACATCCTCCGCATCGAGGAGAACGCCTGCCCGACCTGCGGGTCCTGTTCCGGCATGTTCACCGCCAACTCGATGAACTGCCTGACCGAGGCGATCGGCCTCTCCCTCCCCGGCAACGGCTCGCTGCTCGCCACCCACACCGCCCGCAAGGGGCTGTACGAGGCCGCGGCCCGCACGGTCGTCGACATCACCCGCCGCTACTACGACGAGGACGACGCCTCCGTCCTGCCCCGCTCGATCGCCACCCGCGCGGCCTTCGAGAACGCCATGGCCCTCGACATCGCCATGGGCGGCTCCACCAACACGATCCTGCACCTGCTCGCCGCCGCCCAGGAGGCCGAGCTGGACTACGGCCTGCCCGACATGGACGAGGTCTCGCGCCGCGTCCCCTGCCTGGCCAAGGTCGCCCCGAACGTCGCCGGCAGCCGCACGTACTACATGGAGGACGTGCACCGGGCCGGCGGCATCCCGGCCCTCCTCGGCGAGCTCTACCGCGCCGGCCTGCTGAACGAGGACGTCCACGCCGTCCACTCCCGCTCCGTCAAGGAGTGGCTCGACACCTGGGACGTGCGCGGCGGCTCCCCCTCGGAAGAGGCCGTCGAGCTGTGGCACGCGGCCCCCGGCTGCGTCCGCTCGGCGACCGCCTTCTCCCAGTCGGAGCGCTGGGACGCCCTCGACACGGACGCCGCGAACGGCTGCATCCGCGACGCGGCCCACGCCTACTCGAAGGACGGCGGCCTCGCCGTCCTGCACGGCAACCTCGCCGCCGACGGCTGCGTCGTGAAGACGGCCGGCGTGGACGAGTCGATCTGGACCTTCGAGGGCCCGGCCGTCGTCTGCGAGTCGCAGGAGGAGGCCGTCGAGAAGATCCTCAACAAGCGGGTCCGGGACGGCGACGTCGTCGTCATCCGCTACGAGGGCCCCAAGGGCGGCCCCGGCATGCAGGAGATGCTCTACCCCACCTCGTTCCTCAAGGGCCGGGGCCTGGGCAAGACCTGCGCCCTCGTCACCGACGGCCGCTTCTCCGGCGGCACCTCGGGCCTCTCCATCGGCCACGCCTCGCCGGAGGCGGCCTCGGGCGGCACGATCGCGCTCGTCGAGGACGGCGACCGCATCCGCATCGACATCCCCCGCCGCTCGATCGAGCTCCTCGTCGACGACGCCACCCTCGCGGCCCGCCGCGAGGCCCTCGGCGGCGTGTACGCGCCGAAGAACCGCGAGCGCAAGGTGTCGGCGGCGCTGCGGGCGTACGCGGCGATGGCGACGAGCGCCGACAAGGGCGCGGTCCGGGACGTGACGAAGCTGGGCTGAGCCCCGCGCGCGTACGGAGGGGGAGCGGGTCCCGGACCCGCTCCCCCTCCGTACGTCCGGCCCGGCGGTCCCGGGCCGGAGCTCACCAGGACGCCGGATCGCGCGCGTCGACCGCGAAGACGGAACCGTCCGGCGCCGTTCCGAACACCCGGCCGCCGGAGACCAGCGGCGCGGGCACCAGGGGCGCGTACCCGAGCCGCCCGTCCCGCAGCCGCGGCCGGGTCTGGCCGGCCAGCGCCCCGCGCGCGGTGTCGACGGCGAGCAGCCGCCCGTCCTGGACGGAGAAGTACAGGCGGTCGCCGGGGCCGAGGACGGGCTCCGAGACGTTCCCCGCGGCCGTCTCCAGGTCCCACAGCACCCGCCCCCGCGGCACGGAGGTGTCGAGGGCGGTCACGTGCCCGCCCGCGTCGAGGAGGTACACGACGGCACCGCGCACGGCGACGCCCCGCAGGTCGAACCGGTGCGGCAGGGCGAACCTGCGCACGGGAGCGGCCGCCCCGCCGTCGGCACCGAGCAGGACGAGGGCGTCCGCCGCCGAGCCCCGGTACAGGGAGGCCAGGACCAGCGTCCCGTCCCCGGTGTACGCCAGCGGGTCGAGGTCGCCCGCCAGGTCCCGCCGCCCGACGACCTCACCCGTCCGGGGCTCGACCGCCCCCACGCGCGTGCGCGTCCCGTCGGCCGAGGTCTCGGAGACCGCGAGCAGACCGGAGCGGGCGTCGTACGGGCCCGGACGCGGCACCCCGAAACCGCTCAGGGCGTGCCGCCACAGCACCCCGCCGCCGCGGGCGTCGACGGCGCGGACGCCGCCGGTGCCGTCGGCCAGGACGACGGCGGAGCCGGCCGGCCGGTACGTCTCGGGGCGGTCCGCGCGGGCGCTCCACCCGGGGGCGCCGTCCCCGGTCGCGTACGCCCGCAGCGGGCCGGCCGGGGCGGCGGCGCCCACCAGGCCGTCCGCGAGGGGCACGGGCGCGCGGGGGGCCTCCCCCTCCGCGGGTGCGGTCCGCGACCAGAGGACCTTCCCCGTCACGGGGTCGAGCCGGGCGACGCCGACGCCCCGGGCCGCGCAGTACAGCGCGCCCCCGCCGTCCGCGCAGGCGGGAGCGGCCCCGGCGCCGTGCGTCCGCAGCACGGTGCGCCAGCCCGCGAAGGAGGTGGCCACCTCGTCCGGGCGGGACGGGACCGGGGGCCCGCCGTCCGCCGACGTGCCCAGCGTCGCGTACAGACCGGCCCCGGCGAGCGCGAGCGCGACGGCGACGGCGATCGTCGGACGCGGCCGGAACCGTCCGCCGGGCCGCGCGCCCCGCCGGGACGCGGCCGGCGCGGGGGCCCGTACCGGCGTGTCCGCGTCCCACGCGCCCGTGCGGGGCGGCCCGCCGTCGTCCCGCCCGTCCCCGGCGTCCGGAAGGACGGGCCGCCGCCGCTGCGCCGGTATGAACGCCTCCGCCGCGTACGAGGGCGGCAGCAGCGCCCGCATGATCTGGGCCGGACCCGGCCGGTCGGCGGGCTCCTTGGCGAGGCAGCGCGCGACGAGCGGCGCCAGCTCCTCCGGCACGCCCGTCAGGTCGGGCTCGTCGTGGACGACCTGGTACGCCACGACGTACGGGCTGTCGGAGTCGAACGGGCCGTGCCCCGTCGCCGCGTGCACCAGGACCGAGCCGAGCGCGAAGACGTCCGCCGCCGGCCCGACCTCGCGCGGCCGCTGGAACTGCTCGGGCGCCATGAACGGCGGCGAGCCGATGAGCTTGCCCGTCTCGGTGCGCAGGTCGCTGTCGACGGGCCGCGAGATGCCGAAGTCGATGACCTTGGGGCCGGTGTCGGTGAGCAGGACGTTGCTGGGCTTGAGGTCCCGGTGGACGACCCCGGCGCGGTGGATGTCGCGCAGCGCCTCCGCGAGCCCCGCCGTGAGCCTGCGCAGCTCGGCGGGGGACAGGGGGCCGTTCCGCCTCACCTGGTCGGCGAGGGTCGGGCCGGGCACGTAGAGGGTCGCCATCCAGGGCCGCACGGCATCGGGATCGGCGTCCACGACCGGCGCGGTGAAGGCACCGCTGACCCGGCGGGCGGCCGCCACCTCCTGGCGGAAGCGCGCCCTGAACTCCGGGTCCTCCGCGTACCGCGCGTGCACGACCTTGACCGCGAGCCGCAGTCCCGAGGCCGAGGAGGCGAGGTGCACGACGCCCATGCCGCCGGACCCCAGACACGCCTGGAGGCGGTAGTCGCCCGCGTACTCGGGGCCCTCCGCCTCCCGGTCCTCCCGGCCGGCACCGGTACCGCGCAACGGTGGCATCGCCCACCCCCGTGTGATTCCCCGTCGCGTCGCGCCACGTGCGCGACGCGACGGAGCCTAGTCGATGGTGCCTCCGATGTCGGTGGGGCTTGCTAGCCTGCGCGTCGCGGAGAGTGAGACTCGGCGGAGCGCTTGTGCGCCAAGGGGGAGGACACCATGGACGCCATGGAGACGCGGGACACGACGGACGGCACGGCGGACGGGGAGGGGGCCGTCACGACCGCGGCCGTGACGGCGGCGGGCACCCGCTACCCGGTCGCGCCGGGCTACCGGGTCAACGTGCGGTCGGGGCCGGGCACCCAGTACCCGATCGTCCGCTCGCTGCCCCTGGACGCCACGGTGGCGATCCTCTGCCAGAAGTACGGCGAGTGGATCACCGGCCCGTACGGCACCACGCGGATCTGGGACTGCGTCGCGCCGGGGGAGTACGTCTCCGACGCCTACGTGCGCACGGGCAGCGACGGGTTCGTGGCACCGCGCTGCGCCTGACCCCGGCTCCCACCGCTCCGGGGATAATCGGTCCCGTGAGCGACGACGAGCAGGACCCCCGCACGGCGGGCGGCACGACAGGCGGCCCACGGCCCGAGGAGATCCGTTTCTTCGGCACGACCTGGGTCGACCACGGTGGCCACTACGCGCTGCGCCGCGCCGGCCTGGCCGCCGGCTCGTTCGCCGCCGCCGTCGCGGCCTGCCTCGTGCTGCGCTTCGCCTTCCAGGGACTGCGGATCGCGGACACCGGCGGCATCGTCGAGGGCCTGGTGATCGTCATGTTCGCGGTCTGCAGCGCCCTCGCCTGCCGCGCGACCTGGGAGGGCTTCCGGCGCCGCCCCGGCGACCCGGCCCGCGAGGAGTCCCTGCGCGGCCTCAGGACGATCGGCTTCGTCGGCTCGCTCCTCGCGTACGGCGTCCGCTGTCTGACCGAGGCCCCCGGCGAGGCGCTGCGCCGCGCCGAGTACGAGGCGGCCCTCGCCCGGTACGAGAAGCGCCGGTCCTCCCGCACGGGCAACCCGTCCGCCCGCGGGAAGCCCGGACGCCGCTGATTCCGCCCCGCCCCGTTCCCGCCGCCGCACGGCCCGGCCGGCCGTGACCGCCCCTCGGACACCCGCCGCGCCGGCACGGCCCCGGTGCGAGGATGACGACCCGTACCCCCTCCGGCGAGGTGAACAGAGCCATGACCCAGACCGTCGCAGTCCTCGGCACCGGCAAGATCGGTGAAGCGCTCCTCAGCGGCATGATCCGCGCCGGATGGCGCCCCGCGAACCTCCTGGTCACCACCCGCCGCGCCGAACGCGCCGAAGAACTGCGCGCCCGCTACGGCGTCGAGACCGTCACCAACGCCGAGGCCGCCCGGCGCGCCGACACCCTCATCCTGGCCGTCAAGCCCCAGGACATGGGCCGCCTCCTGGACGAACTCGCCCCGCACGTCACCGCCGACCGCCTGGTCGTCAGCGCGGCGGCGGGCATCCCCACCTCCTTCATCGAGGAACGCCTCGTCCCCGGCACCCCCGTCGTCCGCGTCATGCCCAACACCCCGGTCCTGGTGGACGAGGGCATGTCCGTCATCTCGGCGGGCGGCCACGCCACCCCCGGTCACCTCGCCCACACCGAGGAGATCTTCGGAGGCGTCGGCAAGACCCTCCGCGTCCCCGAGTCCCAGCAGGACGCCGCCACCGCCCTCTCCGGCTCCGGCCCCGCGTACTTCTACTTCCTGGTCGAGGCCATGACCGACGCCGGCATCCTCCTGGGCCTGCCCCGCGCGCAGGCCCACGACCTCATCGTCCAGGCCGCCATCGGCGCCGCCGTGATGCTCCGCGACAGCGGCGAGCACCCGGTCAAGCTCCGCGAGGCCGTCACCTCCCCGGCCGGCACCACCATCAGCGCCATCCGCGAACTGGAGAACCACGGCGTGCGGGCCGCCCTCATCGCCGCGCTCGAAGCGGCCCGCGACCGCAGCCGCGAACTGGCCTCCGGCAACGGCTGATCCGCCCCGCCGGGGTCACCGGGCCCCGGCGGACGCTCCCCGCAGCACGTCCTCCGTCGTCACGACCCGCGCGAACCCGCCCCCGTGGAGGGAGACGGCCGTCGCCCGCGTCAGCTCGTCGGCGCTCGCCGTCCAGCCGTGCGGCCCCTCCAGGTCGAAGGTGTGCATCGCGTCCAGCGGGAACACCACGTCGTACCCGAGGTTCCCGCCCATCCGGGCCGTCGTCTCGTTGCACATGTTCGTCTGGATGCCGGCGATCACGATCTGTCCGATCTCCCGCCCCCGCAGCCACGCGTCCAGGGACGGCTCCCCGTAGAAGGCGGAGTTCACGGACTTCGTGACCAGCAGCTCCGGACCGGTGCCCCTGCCCCGCCGTTCCGCCACGAAGTCCTTGAAGGCGTTCCCCCCGTACCCGGCCCGCAGCGGCGACCGCGACCCCTCCGCCGAGTCGTGCCGCACGAAGACGACCGGGCGGCCCGTCTCCTGCCACAGGTCGATCAGCGCCGCGATGTTCTCCTCCGCGGCCGGGTTGTTCCGCTTCCCCCAGAACTCCTCCTCGAAGCCCTTCTGTACGTCGACGACGACCAGTGCCGCGTTTCCGGTGATGTCCATGACCACGATCCTGCCGCCGCCCGGGGGCCCTTCCCAGGGGGCCGCATGCCACCGACCGATGGTTTACTGCCACCATGCCGCCGTCCCCGGGGACCCGCCCCCAGCGCGTCGCCCTCCTCGCCTTCCCGGGCGTCCGCGCCTTCGACGTCTCCGTCATCACCGAGGTCTGGGGCAGCGACCGGACCCTCCGGGGCGTCCCCCCGTTCGCGCTCCACCGCGCCGCCGCCGACCCGCGCGCCTCCGTTCCCCTGCGCGGGGGCCTCTCCCTCGCGCCGGACCGCCCGCTCGACTGGCTGGACGGCCTCACCCCTGCGGACCTGGTGGTCGTCCCCGGTGTCGAGGACCCGGACGCCGACGTCCCGGCCCCCGTCCTCGACGCCCTCCGCCGGGCGCACTCCGCCGGCGTCCCGGTCGCCTCGCTGTGCGCCGGGGCCTTCGTCCTCGCCCGTGCCGGCCTTCTCGACGGCCGCCGCGCCGTCACCCACTGGCAGCTGGCCGGGACCCTCGCGGCCCGGTACCCGGCCGTACGGGTCGAGCCCGACGCCCTCTTCGTGGAGGACTCCGGCGTCTGGACCTCGGCGGGCACCGCCGCCGGCATCGACCTCTGTCTGCACCTCGTCCGCACGGCCCACGGGGCGGAGGCCGCCGCGACCGTCGCCCGCTCCATGGTCACCGCCCCTTTCCGCGCGGGGACCCAGGCCCAGTTCATCGAGCACCCCACGCCCCGCGCCGACCGCGACGCGGACGCCCTCGCCGTCGTGCGCGCCCATGTGCTCGCCCGCCTCGGCGAACCCCACACCGTGGCGAGCATGGCCGCCCTCGCCGGAATGTCGCCCCGCTCCTTCGCGCGCCACTTCCGGGCCACCACCGGCACGACCCCCCTGCACTGGCTCGTCGCCCGGCGGGTCACCGCCGCCCAGAAGCTCCTCGAACGCACCGACCACCCCCTCCCCGAGGTGGCCCGCCGCGCGGGCTTCGGGAGCGAGGTCACCATGCGCCAGCACTTCGCCGCGCAGCTCTCCACCAGCCCCCGCGACTACCGCAACGCCTTCCGTCACCGGGTGTCCCGGGGCGGGGTTGACACGGGATATCCGTCTCCGTAGTGTTCTCCGAGTTGTCCGACGTGAGCACCGGCCCCGGCCGGCCCCGGACAGCCATTCCGCAAGATCCTCAGAAGCCTTCGGCGCTTTGTCGCGCCGTCGCGCTTTCCGTGTGTTTTTGCGAAATGAGGAATCCGCGTTCGAAGGTTTGGACGCAGGCCCCCGATTAGCGTCGGAGGCGGGGAATCCGCTAAAGTCTCACTCGTCGGAACGGCCCAACGGCCGGAAAGACAACTCCCGCTGACCGGGAATCGGACACCGAAAGGATCTGATAGAGTCGGAACCGCCGGAAGGGCCCGGAGCGAAAGCGAAACGGGGCCGGAAAGCACCGCCGAAATCGGGTCGGAAACGGTCTGGTAGAGTCGGAAACGCAAGACCGAAGGGAAAAGCCCGGAGGAAAGCCCGGAAGGGTGAGTACGAAGGAAGCGTCCGTTCCTT